>NZ_JACESE010000001.1 GCF_013911965.1 Phenylobacterium sp.
CGCCGACCGCGGCTACGACGCTCAGGCGGTGATCGAGCTGGTCCGCTCGCGCGGCGGCTGCGCCCACATCCCCACGCAGAAGGACCGCAAACTCCAGCGCTCCGTAGATCCCGCGATCTACCGCCAGCGCAACCTCGTCGAGCGCTTCTTCTGCAAGCTCAAGCACTTCAGGCGGATCGCGACGCGCTTCGACAAGCTGGCCAGGAACTTCCTCGCCGCCGTCCTGCTCGCCTCAACCCGCCTGTGGCTCAGAGCTTATGAGTCCACGCCCTAGGCCGGCTTCGCGCCGGCGGCGCGTCCTTCCTCCGCCGGCGCGGCTGCGGGCGGCGGCCGTCTCTTGTCGAAAGGACCCGCCCTACGGGCGGCGGGCCGCCAGCCAGGGATTGCGCTGCAGATGCGCGGCCTCGAAGGCGCGGATCTCGTCGGCGCGGGCCAGGGCGAGGCCGACCGCGTCGAGGCCGTTCAGCAGGGCGTGCTTGCGCGGTTCGTCGATGTCGAAGGTCAGCCGAAGCCCCTCGCCCTCGATCGTCTGGCGCGCCAGGTCGATGACCAGCCCGCAGGTCTCCGGCCGGGCGACGAGCGCCATCAGGGCCTGCGCCTCGTCCGCGGGCACGGTGACGGCCAGCAGGCCGTTGCGCGCGCAGTTGTCGAAGAAGATGCCGGCGAAGCTGGTCCCGATCAGCGCCCGGATCCCCAGCTGGGACAGCCCCCAGACGGCGTGCTCCCGGCTGGAGCCGCAGCCGAAGTTCGGTCCGGTCACCAGAAAGCGCGCCTGGCGCCACGGCGCCTGGTTCAGGATGAAGTCCGGCCGCAGGGCGCCCGCCGCGTCGAAGCGCAGGTCGTGGAAGACGCCCCGGTCGAGGCCGCTGCGGTCGATGCCCTTGAGGAACTGCTTGGGCATGATGACGTCGGTGTCGATATTGGCGGCCGGCAGCGGCGCGGCCACCCCCTCGACCCTCTCGAACGGCTCCATGGTTCAGGCTCCCTGCAGTTGGCGCACGTCGGCGAGCCGGCCGCAGACGGCGGCGGCGGCGACCATGGCCGGGCTCATCAGGTGGGTGCGGCCCCCGGCGCCCTGGCGCCCCTCGAAGTTGCGGTTGGTGCTGGAGGCGCAGCGCTCGCCGGGCCCGAGCACGTCGTCGTTCATGGCCAGGCACATGGAACAGCCCGACTGGCGCCACTCGAAGCCGGCCTCGAGGAAGACGCGATCCAGCCCCTCGGCCTCGGCCTGGCGGCGGACGGCGCTGGAGCCTGGCACGATCATGGCCCGCACCCCCTCGGCGACCCGCCGGCCCCGCAGGACCGCGGCGGCCTCGCGCAGGTCCTCGATCCGCGCATTGGTGCACGAGCCGATGAAGGCGCGGTCGATCCGGATGCTCTGCAGCGGCGTTCCGGGCCGGAGCCCCATATAGTCCAGCGCCCGGACCAGGTCCCGCCGCCGCCCGGGGTCGGCCTCGGCATCGGGGTCGGGGGTCCGGCCGAGGACGGAGGCGGCCTGATCGGGGCTGGTGCCCCAGGTGACCATCGGCTCGATCTCCGCGGCGCAGAGCGCCACCTCTCGCGCATAGACGGCGCCGGGGTCGGCCCGGAGCTGCGACCAGGTGTCGACCGCCCTCTCCCATAGCGCTCCCTGAGGCGCCCGGGGGCGGTCCTGCAGATAGGCCAGCACCTTGTCGTCCGGGGCCGCCAGGGCGCCGCGGGCGCCGCACTCCACCGCCATGTTGCAGAGCGTCATGCGGCCTTCGACGCTGAGGGCGGAGATGGTCTCGCCGCAGAACTCGATGGCGCAGCCGGTCGCCCCGTCGGCCCCGATGCGTCCGATCAGGGCCATGACCACGTCCTTGGCCGTCACCCCGGCCGGCAGCCGGCCGGTCACCTCCACCTTCATCGGCGCAAGGCGACGATAGACCACGGTCCCGGTGGCCAGCATGTGCTCGATGTCCGAGGTCCCGACGCCGAAGCCGAGCGCCCCGAACGCGCCATAGGTCGTGGTGTGGCTGTCGCCGGCGGCGATCACCATGCCAGGCTGGACGAGGCCGAGCTCGGGCGCGACCACGTGCTCGATCCCCTGCAGGGGATGGAGGATGTCGAAGAGCTCGATGCCGAAGTCGCGGCAGTTGCGGGCGAAATAGGCGACCTGTTCGGCGCCGCCCGGGTCGGGCATGTCGGCGATCCGGTCTGGCGCGGTCGGATTGACGTGGTCGACCACCCCGAGCAGCCGCTCCGGCCGCCAGACCTTTCGTCCCGCCTCGCGCAGACCGGTGAAGGCCTGGGGGCTCGTGTATTCGTTCAGCACGCTGAAATCGACGTAGAGCAGCACCGTCTCGCCCGTCTCGTCGAGGCGGGCGACGGCATGGCTGTCCACCAGCTTGTCATAGAGGGTGCGGGGGCGCGTCATGCGGTGGGGACCTTGGTCCGCCGGCCGTCGGCGACGACGCATTCGGGCGGCGGGTCCTGCCCGTTCAGCACCGCCACGACGCAGCGGGCGGCGATCATGTTGGTGCGGGCCAGGCCTTCGCGCGTCGAGGCGCCGGCGTGGGGCGCGGCGACCACGTCGGGGCGGGCGATCAGCGCCTCGGTCACGGGGCGCATGGCCGGGTCGCTCTCGCTCTCGAAGACGTCGAGCCCGGCGCCGCCCAGATGACCCGCCTCCAGGGCGGCCAGCAGGTCCCGGTCGCTGACCAGTCCGCCGCGCGCGGTGTTGATCACGAAGGCGCCGGAGCGCATCCGCGCCAGGGCCCGGGCGTCGATCATGTGCCGGGTCGCGGGCGTCAGGGGCGCGTGGAGGGTGACATAGTCGCTTTGCTCCAGCACCTCCTCAAGGTCGACGAAGCGCACGCCGGTGCGCGCGGCGTAGTCGGCGTCGGGTCTGGAGGTGGCGACCAGCACCCGGGCCTCGAAGCCGCTCAGGCGCCGCACCACGCTGCCGCCGATCCGGCCGAGGCCGACGACGCCGACCGTCTTGCGATAAAGGTCCGTGCCGGTGAGGATCGACCAGGCGCCCGCCTCCATCTGGGCCTGGGCTTCGCGGAACCGTCTCCCCAGCGCGATCATCATGCCGATGGCCTGGTCGGCCACCGAAGCGTCGTTGCCGCCGGCGGCGATGGTCACCACGCGGCCGAGCTCCGCCGCCGCTTCGAGGTCGACGCGCTCGTATCCCACGCCGCGCCGCGAGACGATGGCCAGCTCCGGAAGGGCCGAGAGCAGGAACCGCGTGACTCTGGCGTGGCCGACGATCCAGCCCTGGGCGCCGGCCAGCAGGCGCACGAGCTGATCGTGGTCCAACCCGCCGTCGGCCTGGCCGGCCGGCAGGTCGGCGATCGCCACCTCGCAGCCCTCGGCCTGGAGATAGGCGATGGCGGCCTCGTCGAAGAACCGCTGGGTGACGACCACCCGCCGCGTCCTGTGGGTCATGCTGCACCTCCTCTGTATGGAGGTCGCCTAGCCCAGGGCGGCGACAGGCGGCCAAGACCGCTTGCGCATAAGGTGATGCGCGCCTCAGCGCGTGGCGATGCTGTGCAGGCGCGCCTTCGTCCGGAGCACGTGCCGGCTCATCAGCGCGCCGGCGGCGTCGGCCTCGCCCTTGCGGATCGCCTCGAGGATCTCCTCATGGTCGGCCTGGGAGACGGTGATGAACTCCGGCGGCGTGTCCGGCACCTCGCGCAGGCGCAGGGGCACGCGCTCGGCCACCACCGGGCACAGGCGCGCGGCGTCGCCGAACAGGGGATAGAGCAGCGTCATGCGAATGGCGCTGCGCAGGACGAGGTTCTCCGGCGCCCGCTGGATCGCGCGGTGGAACAGGCGGTTCAGCGTGTACCAGTCCCGCTCGATCTCCTCCGACCAGCGGCCTTCGTCCAGGATGGCCCGGGCTCGTCCGACCGTCTGCCCCAGATAGGCGAGCCCCTCGGCCGACCAGCCCATCTCCACCGACAGGCGTGCGCCGAGGCCCTCGAGCTGGGCCCGCACCTCGATGGAGTCGAGGATGTCGCTCAGCTTCATGCTCTGGACGGTGTAGCCGCGGTTCATCCCGTAGGTGACGAGGCCCTCCGCCGACAGCACGGCCAGGGCGCTGCGCACCGGCGTGCGGGAGACGTTCATCTCGTTCGCCAGGGCCTCGGCGCGCAGCTTGCTGCCGGGGGCGATGCGGCCCGAGACGATCTGCTCGCGCAGATGGGTCAGCACGGTGTAGGTCGCAGGTTCGGTATAGGGTTCGGAACTCGCCGTCTCGACCGAAGCCAGCCAACCGTCATCCGTCATCCCGACCGTCCCCTGTTCGCGCCCGCACCTGCCGGACGGCCTTCAGATACACCACTGCGGCCAGATTGCAGCGCCTCCTGACCGCGACGGCGCCGTCGATGCTACTGTGGCGCAGAAGGCGACTGGGGGCGGCGTATGGAACTGGCTTGGCTCGAGGATTTTCTGACCCTCGCCCAGCAGCGGAACTTCTCCCGCGCCGCCGAGACGCGCCACATCTCCCAGCCCGCCTTCAGCCGGCGTGTCCGGATGCTGGAGGAGTGGGTCGGCGCGCCGCTGTTCGACCGCGACACCCACCGCGTCGAGCTGACGGCGGCGGGCGCGGAATTCCTTCCGATCGCCCAGGAGATCGTTCGGCGGCTCGCCTTCGGCCGCGAGCGGGCGCGCGAGGTCTTCGAACTCGCCGCCGGCAGCCTGCGCATCGCCTGCACCAATGTCCTATCCCTCACCTTCTTCCCGGCCTGGCTCCAGCAGCTGGAGTCGGGAGCCGCCGCGCCGCCCTCCAACATCAGTCTGGTCACCGACAGCATGGCCGACTGCGAACGCCTGATGGTCGCCGGCCAGGCGCAGTTCATCCTCTGCCACCATCATCCGGCGGCGCAGACGGAGCTCGACTCAGGCGCCTTCCTCGGGGTGGAGGTGGGCGAGGACGTGCTGGTCCCCGTGAGCGCGCCGGCCGCGCCGGACACGGCGACCCCTCTGCACCCCCTGCCTGGCGCGGCCGACGCGCCGAGCGCGCACCTGGCCTTCAGCCCGGCCTCCGGCATGGGCCGCATCCTCGCCGCGGCCCGCGCCGCCGGGGCGCCGGCCTGGCTCTCCCCGGTCTTCACCGCCCATCTGGCCATGGTGCTCCTGATCATGGCGCGGGAGGGGCGCGGCGTCGCCTGGCTGCCGCAGAGCCTCATCGCCGGCGACCTCGAAACCGGAGCCCTGGTCCGCAGCGCCCCCTCGACGGACTGGGACGTGCCCATGGGCATCCGGCTCTATCGCCCCCGGGCGCGCCAGAGCCCGGCCGCGGAAGCCTTCTGGTCGCAGGCGGCGACCATGGCCGGGCGACGCCTGGCCTAGCGTCGCAGGGCTGCGACCGCCACGTCGGGATGATCCGTGAACAGGCCGTCCACGCCGGCCGACTGCAGCGCCCGCACAAGGGCTGCGGCGTCGCCGGGCTGGTCCAGGTGGTCGGGATCGCCCGGATCGCCCCGGCGGAACTGGACCGGCAGGCGCCGGTTCTCCGCGCCCACGCTCCAGACATGGACCTGCAGGCCGGCGTCGTGGGCGTCGGCCACGAAGCTGGTCGCCGGCAGGGACCGCCCCTCGGCGTCGCGCGGGAAGATAAGCTCGGTCTCCGGCCCGACGATCTCGGCGAACTGCGCCACATACCTGAGCCCCTCGGGGGAATAGACGTCGGACCAGGCCGCGATTCCGTTGGCCCGCAGGATGTCGTCCGGCGGCGGGACGCTGTTGATCAGGAACATCAGGCGGACCGGGGTCAGCTTGCGCAGCGCCACGAGAGCCTCGGGCCAGAAGGACTGGATGATGACCGGGGCGTCGCGCCGGTTGAGCCCGGCGCGCTCGAGCGCCTCGACGAGGGCCGCCTCCATCGGCAGGCCGATGGCGGCGTGGTATCCGGGGTTCTTCAGTTCGATGTAGAGACCGACCGGCCGACCGCGCCGGTCCCCCTCCGTCCTCGCGATCGCCACGATCTCCGCCAGGGTGAGCACGGGCTGCCGACCATCGTAGGCGGCGCTCTCCTTCCTTTGCGAGGGATAACGTTCGCGGGCGCGCAGGGTCCTGAGTTCGGCCAGGGTGAAGTCCTCCACGAACCAGCCTTCGAAGCGCTCGCCGTCGATCAGGCGAGAGGTGCGGCGATCGGCGAATTCGGGATGCGCCGCGACGTCGGTGGTCAGACCGATTTCGTTCTCGTGCCGCGAGACCAGAACGCCGTCCTTCGTCATGACCAGGTCGGCTTCGATGTAGTCGGCGCCCTGCTCGGCCGCGAGCCGATAGGCCGCCTCGGTGTGTTCGGGGCGGTAGCCGCTCGCCCCGCGGTGGGCGATGACGATAGGGCTCGGAAAGGCCTCGGCCGCCCCGGCCGAGGGCGTCGCGAGGGTCAGGGCGAGGAGCGCCAGAGTTGCCAGGCGATGGAGCATGAGGAAGCTGTCCCTGAGCGGCTTCAGCGGCGGATGGTGAGACGGAGGCCGTAGAGGCGGGGCTCGCCCAGCACGTTGGTCGGCATGCCGATGGACTCCCCGGCGCTGCCGGCGCCCTTGCGATAGACCTCGTCAGTCAGGTTGCTGGCGAAGGCCTCGACCTCCCAGTCGCCGGCATGGGGCGTGTAGCCGATGCGCAGGTTCAACAGGCCGTAGGCGTCCTGGAGCTCGTCCTGGAGCAGGTCGGCGACGATGCGGCCCGTCTGCAGGTCCGGGCGGTCGTTGTCGTCGGCGAAGAAGATTCTGCTGCGCCAGGAATAGCTCGGCCGGAGCTCCAGGCGCCCGCCGGGCGCGGCCAGGCTCAGGGCGGCGCCGACCGACAGGCTGTGGTCGGGGGAGCGGGCGAAGCGATTGCCCTCATAGGCCCCCGCGCCGAAGCGCGCATGGCTGTAGGCGTAGGTTCCGAAGAGGCTGAGCGCCGGGGTCGCCCGCCAGTCGCCCTGCAGTTCGACGCCATAGGCCTCGGCCTTGCCCGCGTTCGTGGTGATGAAGCCGCTGCCCACCAGCTCCCGCGTCTGGAAGTTCTGATAGTCGTAGTAGTAGGCCGAGGCGTCGAACCGCAGGCCGCTCTGGCGAAGATCGGCCTTCAGCCCGACCTCGAAGGCGTCGACGGTTTCCGCCGGCGAGACCGTGAAGTTGACCGGCCCGCCAGGGGCGGACGGCGCGGCGGCCGACAGCACAGCCGCGCGCCGCCCTCGCGAATAGCTGCCGTAGAGGTTGACCGCCTCGCTCAGGGCGTAGCGGCCGGTCAGGCGCCAGGTGAAGCCGTCGTCGGAAAGGTCCTGGCTCTCCTCGCCGTTGGAGGGCTGGGCGTTGACCCCGAAGTCAGGCAGGCCGGGCGCGGCCAGATCGGTGCCGAAGAGGGTCAGGCCCTGAAGCAGGGCGCGGGCCGTGGCCACGCCCGCGGGGCTTCCGCTCGCCGCCAGGCCCGAGGCGCCCACCACGCCGCCCAGGATGCTTCGGCCCGCCACGGCGCTGCCCCAGCGGGTCGTCTTGTCGTCGTGGGTGTAGCGGACGCCCGCGCTGATCTCCCAGCGATCGGCGGGACGGAAGGTGGCGTCGGCGAACAGGTCGTAGGAATCCAGGTCGGCCGTGTTGCGGGAGGTCTCCACGTGGGCCGGGTCCAGCCGCGCGGCCAGGGCGGCGGCCTCCGCGCCGCTCAGCAGGAGCCGTCCGCCGCTCAGCTGGGCCACGACCCCCTGCACGAGGGCGCCGGTGAAGGCCGTCTGACCGAACAGGCCCAGGGGCGCGGGGTTGTTCTGCGGCAGGCCAGTGAGCGGCCCGCCGTTCAGCATCCCGCTCACCTGCGCCAGCAGGATGCGCTCGTCGAAGCGGACATCGACCTCGGAGCGGGCGCGTTCCTGGTAGTAGCTGGCGCCCACGAACCAGCTCACGGCGCCGCCGCCATCATAGTTCAGGCGCAGTTCCTGGCTGAGATAGCGGCCGCCATTGTCCTCCATGGTGGTGAAGACCGGCAGGGACGTGCCGTCGGCGTCATAGACCTCGATGGAATCCACATCGCGATAGCCGGTGACCAAGTTCAGCGTGAACGCCTCGTTGAGGTCGTAGCGGAGAAGCGCGGTGACGCCGGCATACTGCTGATCGACGCCCAGTCCGCGGCCGTCCGCGAAGTCCGCCGGCGCCGAGAGCCAGACCGGATCGTCCGTCGCCAGGCCCGCCAGCGCCTGGCCCGTGCCGGGGTCGGTCGGCCGCAGGTACATGGACTTGAACCCTGTCCCGTCCGTCTCTTCCTGCTGGAAGTTGAAGATCAGGTCGGCGGAGACGTCCGGCGTCGGCGCGAAGGAGACGGCCGCGCGGACCGCGTCAAGGCGCAGGGCGTTGAGGCCGTCGCCGGAATCGGGCGCCAGGTTCTCCAGCGAGCCGTCCCGCTCCCGGTGACGGGCGGCCAGGCGCACGGCCACCACATCGTTGAGAGGCAGATTGACCATGCCTTCCGCCATGGCCTGGCCCTGGTTGCCGGCCTCGGCCGAGAGCCGCCAGTCCGGCCCGGGCGCCGCACGGTTCTGGATGACGTTGATGCCGCCGATCAGGGCGCCACGGCCGAACAGGGTCGATTGGGGCCCCTTGGCCACCTCCACCCGGGCGATGTCGAACAGCTCGACGAACGATCCGCGGGACTTCGAGATCGGCACGCCGTCCTGAAAGACGGAGACGCGCGGCTCGCTGAAGGAATCGCCGCCGGAGGAGTTGATCCCCCGCATCACGAAGATCGGATTGTTGGGCGACTGATCCTCGACCACCAGGCCCGGCGTGTAGAGGGACAGATCCCGCAGGGTGGCCACCCCGCGCTCCTCCAGGGTCTCGCCCGACAGGGCGGTCAGGGCGAAGGGCACCTCGGCCGTCGCCTGCTCGCGGCGCTGAGCCGTGACCACCACGTCGCTCAGGCTGACGGCGGTCTCCGCCGGCGCCGCCTGCAGGGCCACCAGCCGCCCCTCGTCGCGCTCCACCCTTAGGCCGGCGCCGGCGATGAGCCGACGGAGGGCTTCGCGGGTCTCCAGGCGGCCGCGCACGGCCGGCGCGTCCCGGCCGGCCACCGCCTGCGCCGGGTAGAGGATCTGGACGTCGGACTGGGCCGACCAGGCGTTGAGGGCCGCGCCGAGGTTCTGGGCCGGGATATCGAAGTCCCGGACCCGGTCCTGGGCCGACGCCGGAGCGGCCACGAAGGCGGCGGCCGCCGCCAGACCCGCGAGCAAAGCGTTGTGAGAAACGGTCGAAATCATGGCCCCCGCCTTCGCTGATGGGCGCCCGCAACGGCGCCTTCAATGGGCAGGACGCGCGGGGATGGCCGACACGCCAAGCTGCGGGGAAATTATTCCGCGGCGGTGAGCAGGTGGGCCTGTTGGTCGCGGCGCGCGCGCACGGGCAGGACGACCTCGAGAGCGGCGAGGAAGTCGGTGGGGTCCGACGATGTGAAGCGTCCGCCGATCCTCAGGCGGCCGATGGCCGGATCGACGATGACGATCTTGCGCTCCAGATAGCGGTTGTATTCGGCGACAGCCTCGGAAAGCGGCGCATCGACGAAGACGATCTCGCCTTGCGGCCAGGCGACCGCCTTCTCGAGGGCGGCCTCCGGCGCGGCCGCGAGGCTGGCCTTGCCGGCCTGGACGACCACCTGCTGCCCCGTCTGCGCCCGCAGGCCCGCCGCGCCGTGCGCCGTGCCGTCGAGCGCGATGAGCACCAGCCGCGCCTCGTCCAGCCGCACATTGTAGCGGCCCGGCCCCAGCCGCCAGTCCGAGCCTGCGGCGTGCAGGATCAAGGGGCGCGCGCCGGGCGAGACGGCGATGGCCGACTCCCCGCGCTCCAGCCAGGCCTCGGTCGCCGCCTCCCGAACGCGCCAGCTCAGGCGGCTGTCGGTGTTGAGGTCGGCCCGCGCGTCGGCGGCCAGCCGGATCGTGCGGCGCTCGCCCACCCCTGTGGCCACGCGCTCCCGCGCCAGGACGCGGCTGGACATGCCCGCGCCGGCGGCCGCGAGCGCCGCGCCGCCGAGGGACAACACCATCGCCCGCCGCGACAGGCCGGCCCGCCGCGGAGGCCGCGTCGTGACCACGGCCGGCGCCGCCAGCGCGGTCCAGGCCGAGGCGACGCGGGCGAAGGCCACCGCATGGGCCGGGTCGGCCGCGCGCCAGCGCTCGAAGGCCTCGCGATCGCCGGTTCCGGAGTCCAGCCGGGCGAGCCAGAGACCGGCCGCCTCCATGGCCGCCTCCACGCGCGCGGCGCCGCCTGCGGTGTCGTCCGCCTCAGGATCCGTGGCGCGTTCGGGCGTCTCGTTCATCATGCTGTCTCTTAGAGACGCGCGAAGCGGCGCGCACCTCCAAGCTAGAGCCGGAATTTCTTCTGTCTCGCCTGGGGCCGGCGCCGTCCCGGCGCGGCCGGGGCTTGCGCAGCCTCAGAATCCTGCGCCTGCGGCGCCTCTGCGCGGCTCATGGCCTGGGCCATCAGGATCATGCCCCGGGCCAGCCGCTTCTCGACGGTGGAGAGGCTGAGCCCCAGCCGCCGGGCGATCTCGCGCGAGGACAGATCATGCAGCCGCCGCAGCTCCACCACCTCGCGACAGCGGGGCGGCAGGTCGCGCAGGGCCGACAGGGCCAGGCGCAGCCTCTGGCGGCCGGACGCCTCGTCGAAGGGATCGGGGGTGTCGCTGCTGACCTCGCGGGCGCCGTCCACCTCGGCCAGACGCTCCATGGAAACGACCCGGGCCCGCCGGACCCTCTGGACGCCGAGGTTGCGTATCATGGTCAGGACATAGGCCCGCGGCTCCTCGATGAAGCGCCATCCCTCCGACGCCATCAGCCGCGCATAGACGTCCTGCACCAGATCGGCGGCCTCCTCGCCATTGGCCGAGAACCGGCGCGCCAAGGCCAGGTAGCGCTGTTCATGGGGCAGGACCCGGTCGATGAACCACAGATCGACCTCCCTCAGACCCAGCAAGTGCTTCATCCCGCCCCATCCCCGACTGGGGCGGGCATGATCCGCCGACGTGAAAGTTCGGCGACCGCGGCGAGAAATTATTGTGTCGGCCAGAGCGCGGAGCCGCGGGCGGGCGGACGGCGCACGATCGTCTCCGCCTCCTCGGGCGAGCCTCGTGCGGCGCCGACGCCCCGCTGGTGGGCCCGGCAGGACTCGAACCTGCAACCAGACCGTTATGAGCGGCCGGCTCTAACCATTGAGCTACAGGCCCCATCAGCGGACGATGCGGTTACCACGGGCTGCACGGCGCTTAAAGCTCCGGTTCAGGTTCGGCTTGCGAGGGTGGAACACGACGGCCGCCACGGAATTTCCGCATGCAGCCTCTACGGTGAAGTTTCAACAAGAACGGGAGAGCTCGATGAAGACCCTGATGCGCGCCGGCGCCCTTGGACTGACGATGGCGGCGGCCGCGGCCCTGGCCCCCGCGGCCATGGCGCAGACGGCGGCCGCGCCGGCGACCCCGGCGGCGGACTCCATGTTCCGCGCCACGACGCTGAACCTGTCGGCCATGGGCGAGGTGGACGTGGCGCCCGACATGGCGACCATTACGCTCGGCGTCCAGACCGAGGCGGCGACGGCGCAGGAAGCCATGCGCGCCAACGCCCAGAAGATGAGCGAGGTCATGTCCGCCCTGAACCGGGCCGGCATCGACGGGCGCGACATCCAGACCTCGAACCTGAACCTGAACGCCCAGTACGACTACCCGCAGAACGAGTCGCCCCGCCTGCGCGGCTATCAGGCCAGCAACCAGGTGACGGTGAAGGTGCGCGACCTCGCCCGTCTCGGCGCGGCGGTGGACGCGACGGTGAACGCCGGCGCCAACCAGATCCACTCGATCAACTTCGGCCTGAACGACTCCACGGCCGCGGAGAACGCCGCCCGCCAGGCCGCCGTCCGCAACCTGCAGGCCAAGGCCCAGCTCTACGCCCAGGCCACCGGCCACCGCGTCGGCCGGCTGGTGACGCTGAGCGAAGGGACCAGCTACTCCCAGCCGCCCCCGCCCATGCCCTACATGGCCATGGCCCGTGCGGAATCGAAGGACATGTCGACGCCGGTCTCCGGCGGCGAGATGACGGTGCGGGTGGACATCAGCGGCCTCTACGAACTGACCCGCTGAGGCGACGCGCCGGTTAATGGCGAACGGCCCCCGCGCCGGCGGGGGCCGTTTTCGTCAGTCCATGCCGGCTTCGGAGAAGGCGCTCGCCAGGCGGTCGGTCATGACGAGGCCCGGCAGGGCGCGCTGGCCCTCCATGACCGCGGCGAAGACCAGCGGGCGGCCCGCCACGGGACCTGCGGCCCAGCCGACGCTGCGCGAGCCGTCGCTGGCGGTGGGGCAGCTGATGGCCACGCTCTCGGGGGTTTCCAGATAGCTCTCGAGCAGATCCTGCGCCGTGCGCACGCCCTCGCCCCGGCAACCCGGATAGGCGCGCCCGCAGATCACCGCGGTCCCGTAGCGATAGACGACTTCGCCCGTATCGGCGCGCGCCACGAGCACGCAGGTGGACGGATCGCCGATGCGATTTCCGATGGCCCGATCGAGGACGGCCTCGTCGACCCCCTCCGGCGCGGTGGGGGCGCAGGCGGCCAGCGCCGCGGCGGCCGAGAGGATCAGCGCCGCCGCCGTCCGCCGCATCAGGCGGCCTGCTTGATCTCGTTGCCGTCCTCCAGAAGGACGACGGTGGGGGCGTAGTTGCGGGCCTCCTCGGCCGGCAGCAGGCCGTAGGTCACCACGATGACCTTGTCGCCCTTCTGCACCAGGCGGGCGGCCGCGCCGTTGACGCCGATCACCTTGGAGCCGCGCGGCGCCTCGATGGCGTAAGTGGTGAAGCGGGCGCCGGTGGTGATGTTGAGCACGTCCACCTGCTCGTGCGGCAGGATGCCCGAAGCGTCCAGCAGGTCGCGATCGATGGCGATGGAGCCTTCGTAGTCGAGGTCGGCCTGGGTCACCGTGGCGCGGTGAAGCTTGGCCTTCATCAGGGTGACCAGCATGGGCGACAGCGTCCTTGCGGCTACAGATTGACAGCCCCGTCAGCCGGAAGCGGCGTCGGGAAAGGGCATATACGCATTTCAGCCCTTCCGTTCAATTACCGCGTCGCGAAACCTTCCCCAAGGGAAACGGACTGCGACGGCTTGCCGGCCAAGGGTCAGCGCGTGTTAGGCGCCGCAGCGTCGACGTGGCGGCGCAGGAAGGCCGTCATCTCCTCGAGCACGGGGGCCGAACCGCGCAGGGGCCGCGAAAGGGCCAGGAGAATGCCGGCGTGGCCGAGGTCGGGATAGATGCGCGCGGCCGCCGGCGCGCCGGCCGCCGAGAGGCGCGCCTGCAGGATCCGGGTGTCCTCGGCTTCCACCACCTCGTCCTCCCCGCCGGCGGCGAGGAAGGCGGGCGGCGCGTCGGCGCGGGGGAAGTTCACCGGCTGGGTCGCGGAGAGGTCCTCTGCGGCCCCGAACACCTTGGGCGTGATCTCGCCGGTGAGCGGCAGGAAGTCGTAGGGACCGGCCAGCCCCGCCACGGCCCGGATCCGCGCCGGCGTCACGCCGGCCGCCTCCAGATAGGTCTCGTCGAGGGCGAGCATGAGGGCGTTGTAGGCGCCGGCCGAGTGCCCGGCGAGCACGATCCGCTGAGGGTCGCCGCCGAACCGCTCGGCGTTGTTCGCCGCCCAGGCGACCGCCCCGGCGCCGTCTTCCAGGAAGGCGGGGAAGCGGACCTGCGGGTGGAGCCGGTAGTCGGGAACCACGGTGAGGAATCCCTCCGCGGCCAGGGCGCGCCCCACCCAGCCATAGTCCTGCCGCCGTCCGTCCTCCCACGATCCGCCATAGAAGAAGACCGCCACCGGCCAGGGGCCCTGCCCCTCCGCCGGCGCATAGACGTCCAGCGCCTGGCGCGGATCGGGGCCGTAGGCGACGTCGCCGGCCAGTTTCCGGGAGGGGTCGGTGGGGGTGAGGTTGGCGAAGGCCGTCAGGGGCGAGCAGGCGCCAAGCGCCAGGGCCGCGACCCCCAGGACGAGCATGGCGGGCAGGCGAAGCGAGCGGACGAGGGACGGCATGGGAGACTCCGGCGCGGCGGCTTGACGAACAACGGCTGGCGCGGCGCTATGGCCGCCAATCAACAGGTACGAAGGGTTGGAACGTATGGACGGCGGATTTTCCTCATCGGGCCTGGAGGCCATCGGTCCGGCGCTGCTGGGCGTGGTGGACGCGGGCGACCTGTCGGGCTTCGTGACGCTGGTCTGGCGCAAGGGCGAGGTGGTCCAGGTCAATACGGTGGGCCATCGCGACGTCGCCTCGGGCAAGCCGATGACCCGCGACACCATCTTCCGCATCGCCTCCATGACCAAGCCGATCACCTCGGTGGCGGCGCTGATGCTGATGGAGGAAGGCAAGCTCCGGCTGGAGGACCCGATCACCCGCTGGGCGCCGGAATTCTCGGGCATGCAGGTGCTGAAGGCCGCGGACGGTCCGCTGGACCAGACGGTCCCGGCCGCCCGCGACATCACCATCGAAGACCTGATGACCCATCGCTCGGGCCTGGCCTACGGCTTCACCTCCGTCGGGCCGATCGGCGAGGCGCACGAGAAGGCCCTGGGGCCGGCGCTCGGCACGCCGCTTTCGCCGGACGAGTGGATGAAGAAGCTGGGCGAACTGCCGCTGTCCTATCAGCCGGGCGAGCGCTTCCACTACAGCCACGCCACCGACGTCCTCGGCTTCATCGTCGGCCGCATCGAAGGCAAGCCGCTCGGAGACGTGCTCCAGGAGCGGATCTTCGGCCCGCTCGGCATGGTCGACACGGCCTTCCACGTGCCGCCGGAGAAGCTGGACCGGGCCGCCAAGCTCTATCGGATCAATCCCGAGACCGATGCGCTCGAGGAAGTCCCCTTCCCCTACTATCAGGCTCCGCCGGCCTTCGCCGCGGGCGGCGGCGGGCTGGTCTCGACGGCCGACGACTATCTGAAGTTCGCCCGCCTGATGCTTGGCGGCGGCGAACTGGAGGGCGTGCGGCTGCTCAAGCCGGAGACGCTGGCCATGATGACGCAGAACCGGCTGACGCCGGAGCAGCGGGCCATCCCCTTCATGGGCATCCCCTTCTGGCTGGGCCAGGGCTTCGGCCTGGGCGTCTCGGTGATCACCGATCCGGAGAAACAGGCCTGGATGGGCGCCGGCAACGAAGGCGCCTTCGGCTGGCCCGGCGCCTTCGGCACCTGGTGGCAGGCCGACCCCAAGGCCGACCTGGTTCTCATCTATCTGATCCAGAACTCTATGCCGCTCGGCCCCGAGGCGGCGGCGCAGCTGGCGACGGGCCAGCGCATGGGCGGGCGCGCCGCCCTGCCCGTGTTCCAAAAGATGGTCTACGGCGCCCTCTCGGGCTGAGGGCGCCGCAACCCCCCGGCGCCTAGCCGGCGCGCGGGGCCACGCAGATCGGCTTACCCTCGAAGGTGTCGCCGATGAGGCTGCCGTCGCGGGCGGCCTCGCGGCGCACGGCGTTGAGCGCCACGTTCTCCGGCGGCGCTTCCTGGCCCGGCTGGCAGACGGCGACCGACGTGCGGACGCCGGCCGGACAGGTGCAGATGTCCTCGCGCTGGTCGAGCCGGCCGCCCGACATCTTGCAGACGATCGGCAGGCGACCGCCGTTCACGTCGAGACAGATCTCGGTCTTGTCCGGCACGCCGATGCGGCTTTGGCCGGCGGTCTGCGCCTGGGCGGCGCCGGTGAAGGCGAGGGCCGCGAGCGCGGCCATGAGAGAGACGCTTTTTATCATACGAAATCCTCCAGATCGCCCATAAGCCGCGGAAATACGGCGACTTTCAGACAGGCCATTTCTTCGGGCCGGCAGATGGGGTAAGCGGCGCCATCATGAGCCTGCGCCCCCTCTTCATCACTGAGATCTATCAAGCGAGCCTCGCCGAGGGGCGCGACTTCGCAGCGTTCAACGCCGAGCTGGAAGAGGCCGTCCTGATGCTCGCCGAGGAGGACGCCGCCGGTCGCGCCTGGTGCAAGGCCAACGCCTATGGCGGCTACACCTCCTACGCCTCCCTCGACGACCTGCCGCAGCGGGCGACCGTCTTCGCCGAACTGAAGACCAGGCTCGACCGCCACGCGCGGGCCTACGCCAAGGCCCTGCACATGGACTTGGGCGGCGGCCGCCTGCGGCTCGACAGCCTGTGGGTCAACCTGCTGAAGCCCGGCGCGGGCCACACCGGCCACATCCACCCGCACAGCGTCATCTCCGGCACCGTCTATGTGGCGGTCCCGCCGGGCGCCAGCGCCCTGAAGCTGGAGGATCCGCGCCTGCCGCTGATGATGGCCGCCCCGCCGCGCGAAGCCGACGCGCCGGAGAGCGCCCGCAGCTTCGTCTACCTGCAGCCGGACGCCGGCACGATCCTGATGTGGGAAAGCTGGCTGCGCCATGAGGTTCCGGCCAACGCCGCCAAGACGCCGCGGATCAGCATCAGCTTCAACTACGCCTGGCGGTAGGGAAGCCTTCACCACGTCCGTACGCGCGGGCTTAACCGCGGCGCCCCATGGTGCAGGTTCAGGAGACCCGCCATGGACCCGATCGTCACCGCCCAGTACGGCATGCTCGCCGCCACCCGCCGCTTCGAGGCCTCGGCCCAGCGTACGGCGACGATCGGCGTCGAAGGCTCGACCGCGAGCTACGAGCAGGAAGCCGTCGAGCAGATCAGCGCGAAGCACCAGTTCACCGCCCAGCTCGCCACCATCCGCACGGCCGACGCCATGTGGAAGGAGCTGATGGCGCTGCAGGAACGCCCCTGAGGCCGCCCGGGCCTTTCACCGCGCCGGCGTCTGTGATGCTCTAGGCGGCGATGGACTCGCCCGCCAAGACCCTGCCCCTGCCCCGTGAGGAGCCCTCCCTGACCGCGCGCGCCGTGGTTCTGGGGGAGAGGATCGACACGCTCGGCCTGGAGCGGCGCGACGCGCTCTCCACCGCCCCCCTCTCCTTCCGCGTGGCGGACGGCCTGGTGGTCGTGTTCCGCTACGGGGTGGTCGTTCTGATCGGGCTCGACCCGATCACCGAGGACGACGTGATCCGGGGCATCCTGCCCCGCGTTCACGGCCAGCACGAGGCGCGCGAGGAGGAGACGATCCAGGTCGCCGCCGGCGAAGGCGCCAGCGAGGGCGTGGAGGCCGACGGCGTGGTGCGCATCGGCGCGCTCACCCCCGACAAGCTGCTGGTGGTCGCCGACGCCGTGGCCAAGAGCGCGGCGCTGGAGCAGGACGAGCGGCAGGTCGCCAAGGTGTTCGACACCATCGAGCCCTGGGCGCGGAAGCTGTCGGACACCGGCAAGCGCCCGGGCGGCCGGCGCGACATGATCCGGCTGATCGGCGCTTCGCTGCTGGTGCAGCACCGGGTGGCCGAGCGGGTGGCGGTGCGCGAGAAGCCCGACATCCTGTGGGACCGCCCGGACCTGGAGCGCCTCTACGCCCGGCTGGAGGACGAGTACGAGCTGGTCGAGCGGGCCGAGACGCTGGGGCGCAAGCTCGACCTGATCGGCGAGACGGCGACGGTGATGACCGACCTGATCGACACCGAACGCTCCCTGCGCCTGGAGGCGATCATCGTCATCCTGATCCTGGCCGAGATCTTCCTCACCCTCTTCCAGATGGCGCGCGGGATCGCGCACTAGGCGCCCTATCGCCGGAAAATCCAGAAGATCAGGGTCAGCACCGCGCTCGCCAGCAGGCTGGTGACGATGGGAAAGTAGAAGGTGAAGCCCGGCCGGCGCACCACGATGTCGCCGGGAAGCTGGCCGAGGCCCAGGCGCGAGAGCCAGGGCCAGAGCAGGCCGGCGAGCACCAGCACGACGCCCGCGATGATGAGGATCCGCGCCATGGCGGAAAGATAGGTCTTCGTCCGGCTCCGCGCATCCTCTCTTGCCTCGCGCCGCGCGGCGTCGGAGGGTCGGTCAACGCCCCGTGGGAGACCCCGAAGGATGCCGCTGAGCAAGGCCGGCCGGACCAAGGCGCTCTATGCCGGATCGTTCGATCCCGTGACCCGCGGCCACCTGGACATCATCCGCAAGGCCCTGATGACCTTCGACTCCGTCCACGTGGCGGTGGGGACGAACGTGCGCAAGCAGCGGATGTTCAGCGTCGAGCAGAGCACAGACCTGATCCGGCGCTCGCTGCTGGACCTGTGGCCGGAGGCCGAGGCGATCCTGGGCGAGTCGCTGGAGGTCGGGGAATATGCGCGCCAGAGCCTGGTGCGCTACGCCCGCGCCATCGGCGCCACCCACATCGTGCGCGGCCTGCGCGAGGCCACCAACTTCCACGAGGAGTTCAACCTGCACGGCCTGGCCGAGCGACTCGACGCCTCGATCCCCATGGTCCACTTCATCTGCGACGCCCAGTTCCTGCACGTCTCGTCCAGCACGGCCAAGGAGCTGGAGTCGGTGGGCGAGGAGATCGACTGGCTGGTGACGCCGTCCGTGGAGGCGGCCTTCCGCGCCCGGCGGAGGAGCTAGTCTCCCCTCACCCTTGCGGGGAGGAGCTCTCCCACGAGGGCCCAACCCCAAACGAAAAACCCCGCCGTCGCCGGCGGGGTCCTCGTCGTTCGGATGGCGACAGCGCCTAGCTGTCCAGGAAGCTGCGCAGCTTGCGCGACCGGCTGGGGTGCTTGAGCTTGCGCAGGGCCTTGGCCTCGATCTGGCGGATCCGCTCGCGGGTGACGCTGAACTGCTGGCCGACCTCCTCGAGGGTGTGGTCGGTGTTCATGCCGATGCCGAAGCGCATGCGCAGCACGCGCTCCTCCCGCGGAGTCAGCGAGGCGAGCACGCGGGTGGTGGTCTCGCGCAGGTTCGACTGAATGGCCGCGTCGATGGGCAGGACGGCGTTCTTGTCCTCGATGAAGTCGCCCAGGTGCGAATCCTCCTCGTCCCCGATGGGGGTTTCGAGGGAGATCGGCTCCTTGGCGATCTTCAGGACCTTGCGCACCTTTTCCAGCGGCATGGCCAGCTTCTCGGCCAGCTCCTCCGGCGTCGGCTCGCGGCCGATCTCGTGCAGCATCTGGCGCGAGGTGCGGACGATCTTGTTGATCGTCTCGATCATGTGCACCGGGATGCGGATGGTGCGCGCCTGGTCGGCGATCGAGCGGGTGATGGCCTGCCGGATCCACCAGGTGGCGTAGGTCGAGAACTTGTAGCCGCGGCGGTACTCGAACTTGTCGACCGCCTTCATCAGGCCGATGTTGCCCTCCTGGATCAGGTCCAGGAACTGCAGGCCGCGGTTGGTGTACTTCTTGGCGATGGAGATCACGAGGCGCAGGTTCGCCTCCACCATCTCCTTCTTGGCCTGCCGGGCCTCGCGCTCGCCCTTCTGCACCGTCTGCACGATGCGGCGATAGTCGTCGATGGCCACGCCGGTCTCGGTGGCGAGCGCGGCGATCTCGGTGCGGATCTCGGCGATCTGCCCGGCGTCGTTCTCCACGAACTTGGTCCAGCGGACGCCCAGGTCCTTGACCTTGTCGCCCCAGTTCGGATCGAGCTCGGAGCCGAAATAAGCCTTCAGGAACTCCGCCCGGCTGATGCCGTAGGAGTCGGCCAGGCGCAGCAGGCGGCCTTCCAGGCCCATCAGGCGCTTGTTGATCGCATAGAGCTGCTCGACGAGCGCCTCGATGCGGTTGTTGTTCAGCTTCAGCGTCTTGAGGTGCTGGACGATGGTGTTCGTCGCCGCCTCGAAAGCCTTGCGGTCGGCGTCGCCCAGGTCTTCGCCGGCCAGCTTGCGGGCGACCAGCTTCTCCTGCAGGCGGCGGAAGGCGTCGAATTCGCCGGCGATGGCGTCCAGCGTCTCCATGACGCCCTCGCGCAGCTCGGCTTCCATCGCGCTGATGGTCGGGCCGGCGCCGTCGTCGAAATCGTCGTCGTCGTCCTCGCCTTCGCCCTCGGCCTTGGCCTCGCCGCCGGCGTCGCTGTCGGACTTGGCCTCGGGGGTTTCCTCAGCGCCGGCGTTCTGGCCGCCATAGGTCTGCTCGAGGTCGATCACCTCGCGCAGCAGGATGCGGCCCGAGGCCAGCTCCTCGCGCCAGACCATGATGGCTTCGAAGGTCAGGGCGCTTTCGCACAGCCCGCGGATCATGGTGTCGCGGCCGGCCTCGATGCGCTTGGCGATGGCGATCTCGCCCTCGCGCGAGAGCAGCTCCACCGAACCCATCTCGCGCAGGTACATGCGCACGGGGTCGTCGGTGCGGTCGTAGGCCGGCTCCTTGGTCGTCTCGACGACGGCCGTCTCCTCGCGGACCGCGACCTCGCCGCCCTCGGCGTCCTCTTCGGCCTCGACGACGTTGACGCCCATCTCCGACAGCATGGCCAGCGTGTCTTCGATGGCCTCGGAGGTCACCTCTTCAGACGGCAGGACCTTGTTCAGCTCGTCCATGGTGACGTAGCCGCGGGTCTTGGCCTGCTTGATGAACTTCTTGACCGCGGCGTCCGTCAGGTCGAGCAGCGGACCGTCGCTGGTTTGGGCTTCGGTCGTTTCCGCTTCGGCCGTGTTGGTGCTCATCGAATTCTCCGGTTCGGCTCGCCTCTGCGCATGCAAAGGACGGGCCGACTATGACTAACAAGGACGATTTCCGAGGGTCGTTGTCCTAACGACCCGCGCGCCGCCCTAATCGTTCCACTCTCTGGTCGCGCGTCTGAGTGCGTCGCGCTCCCCCTTGAGACGCTCGAAGGCCTCCATATCGGATCGCTCACGAAGGTTGCCCTTCGCGGCGTCGATGGCCCGATCGAGCGCCGCCAACCGAGACAGGCTGGCGAAGGCTTGCGACCACTGCGAATACGCGACTTCGAGGGAGACATCCGGTTTCAGGAAGGGCGCGCCCGATGTCGCGGCGGCCCGGTCGATGTCTTTCAGCAGCGCGTTAAACCCGCACGACGCCAGATGGCGCGTCAGGCTGTCCGAGTCAAGATGGTCCGCCTCAAGTCGCAGGCGAATGATTTCCTTGACCAATTCACAGAGCCCCGGTTCGCCGAAACCTTCGGTGGCGAAGGAGTCCTCCAGGTGGTCGTCCAGCACCTGGGGGTGAGCGACCGCATAGGCCGCGAGCGCCGCGGGCGCCGGGTCGACCCCATTGGCCAGGCGACCGGCGGCGGCCTTGCCAAGCGGCGTCGAGGGCGCAGGCTCGCTCCAGGCGTCGGCCGCGCCCCGCCACCGGCCGCGCCGCGACCCCGGACGCCATCCGCCGCCCTCCGGGCCCTGGTGAGGGGGCGGCTCACGGCGGAACAGGGCGTCGAAACGCTCCAGCAGGTCCTGGCGATAGGCCTGCTGAAGGTCCTTGTCGGCGATGGTTGCGGCGGCATGCCGCAGGCGGGCCTTCAGTCCCGCCCGCCGCTCGGGCGTGTCCAGCGTCTCGGCGGCCTTTTCGCGGTCGAACAGCGCCTGGACGAAAGGGGTGGTCCTGGAGATCTGCTGCCGCAGGGCCGCGGCGCCCTGCTCGCGCAGGACGTCGTCTGGATCCTTGCCGCCCTCGACGATGGAAAACTGGAAGCTGCGGCCCGGCTTCAGCAGCGGCAGGGCGCGGTCCATGGCCCGCGAGGCCGCCTGCTGGCCGGCGCGGTCGCCGTCGAAGCACAGGGTCGGCTCGGGATGCAGCCGCCACAGGAGCTCCATCTGCTCTTCGGTGAGCGCCGTGCCCAGCGGGGCGACCGCGGCGATCCCGGCCCGGTGACAGGCGATGGCGTCCATGTAGCCTTCCACCACCACCAGCGGCGGATCCTCCCCCGAGGGCGCGGCGCCGAGGATCTTCCGCGCCTCGCCCAGGCCGTAGAGGACGTGCCCCTTGTGGAAGAGCGAGGTCTCCGGCCCGTTCAGGTACTTGGCGCGAGCCTTCGGGTCCATCGCCCGTCCGCCGAACGAGACCACCCGCCCCCGCGCATCGGCGATCGGGAAGATGATGCGGTCGCGGAACCGGTCATAGGGGGCGCCGCCGTCCTCCGGCGCGATGAGCAGGCCGGCCTCGACCAGTTCGGGCGGCCGCGCGCCCTTGGCCACCAGATAATCCTTCAGCGCCGTGCGACCGCCAGGCGCGAAGCCCAGGCGGAAGCGGCTCCACTCCTTCTCCGGCAGGCCGCGGCGCTCCAGATAGTCCCGCGCGTCGCGGCCCGCGGGCCGGCGCAGCTCGCCTTCGAACCAGGCCGCCGCCGCCTCCAGCCAGTCGGCCAGGCCCTGCCGCACCTTCTCGCGTTCCGCCGCGTGCGGATCAGGCGCCGGCATGGGCACCCCCGCCTCCGCCGCCAGGCGCTCGACCGCCTCCATGAAGGAGAGCCGCTCGGTCTCCTGCAGGAAGGTGATCAGGTCCCCGTTCTTGCCGGAGGAGAAATCGAAGAACTGGCCCTTGTCGTCATTGACGTAAAAGGAGGGCGTCCGCTCCTTGGTGAAGGGCGACAGGCCCACGAACTCGCGCCCCTGCCGGCGCAGCTTCACCGTCCGCCCGATCACGTCCGATGGGCGCAGGCGCGACTTGATCTCGTCCAGGAAGCGTTCGTCGATCCGCACGCCCGACATATGCGCCAGGGCGCGGGCGGCGTCACCCTTCAGCGGCGAAGGTGCGCCAGCTTGTCCGGGTTCCGCATGATGTAGATGGCCGACAGCCGCCCCCCCGCGCCCGGCTGGAAGGCGATGGTCATGGGGCCGTCGTCCGGCTCGAGGATCAGGCCCGGCAGTCCGTTGATGCGCACGGCGCGGTAGCGCAACGGGCCGGCGCTGGACGTCGGCCAGGCGCGGCCCCGCCAGGCCAGTCCCGTGAGCATGGCGACGATGTCGTCCGGGCCCACCAGCGGGCGCAGGGCGGCGCTGCGCCGGCCGCCCCCGTCGGTGACCATCACCGCATCCTCGGCCAGCAGGTCGCGCAGGCTGGCCATGTCGCCCTTGGCCGCCGCGGCCATGAAGGCGTTGGCGAGGCGCACTGCGGCCTGCTGATCGACCGTGAAGCGGGGCTTGGCCGCCTGCAGATGGGCCCTCGCCCGGCTGGCGAGCTGGCGCACCGCCGCCTCGCTGCGGTCCAGCGTTCGGGCCACGGCGGCATAATCCTCGTCGAACACCTCGTGCAGCAGGAAGACGGCCCGCTCCAGCGGCGACAGGCGCTCCAGCGCCAGGAGGAAGGCGACGGAGACGTCTTCCGCCCGCTCCACCGGATCTGTCGTCGGCTCCTCGATCAGCGGCTCCGGCAGCCACGGGCCTCGGTAGGCCTCGCGCCGCACCTTGGCCGCGCGCAGGCGGTCCAGGCAGAGCCGGCTCGTGGTCCGCACCAGCCAGGCGGCGGGATCATCGACCGCCTCCCCTGCCCCGCTCCAGCGGATCCAGGCGTCCTGGACCACGTCCTCGGCCTCGGCCACCGAGCCGAGCATGCGATAGGCGAGCCGCTGCAGACGCGGGCGTTCGGCCTCGAAGGCGGCCAGATCGGGCGACGGCGTCACAGAATCCCCCCTCTTGGCGTCGGCGCGAACGGTTCGCCGCCCACGACCACGCGCGTACAGGTCCTTCCGTAACCCAGCGCATATTTCAACGTCGGATAGAGACGGGCGGCCGTCAGCGCGAGCGCGATGGCGGCGAGCCCCCGCTCGCCCCAGAGCCCGACGATCTCCTCCCGCAGCGGGTCCGTCGTCGCCAGGTCCCGATCGAGGCTCGCCCGTGCAAAGCGCCACCCGATCGCGGCCTCCCGGCCCATGCCTTCGGGGTTCCCGTCCAGGATCGCCCGCAGCACCTCCGGGGCGAGCCCGGCGGCGAGCGCCTTGTCCACGACGATCTGAACGCAGGGGCCGCAGTCCTCGGAGAGGGTGGCGGCGATCTCCGCCGCCGCCACGGCGCCAAGCGGCGCGCCGTCCCGCGGCGCCATTCCGCTCACCAGGCCGAACTTCAGGACGCTGACGGGATTGGCCGCCAGCAGGCGACGCAGATAGCTGGCGTCGTACGACCAGGTGCGTTCGAAGCGGTCGAGCTGGCGGCCAAGAAGGGTCTTCAGCATTCAGGCCTCCCGGGCGGCGCGAACCGCCAGCAGCGCCGCCACCAGCGCCGGCCCGAACACGCCCGGCAGGTCGCCGGCGAGGTCCGCCAAGGTCGAACGGCCGCAGAGCGTGTCGAACAGGTGGACGCCGCCATGCAGGATCAGGAACCCTGCGGCCGCCCACAAGGCCGGCCAGGCCCGCGGCCGCCTAGCGAAGACCAGGAGCGCCGCGCCGGAGACCAGATAGGCCGCGCCCACATCGCGCACGAAATGGCTGTTGAAGGGGCCGGTCTTCACCACCCCAGGCACGGCCTCGTACCAGGCGAAAGGCGCGCCCAGCATGGCGAGGCCGTTCACGGCGAGGCCAAGCCCCAGAAGGCCGCTGACCAGACTTTCCCAATGTCGCACCATCCCGGCGCCTCCCTCGTTACGTGGCCAGGACGCGCGAGGACGGCGGCGTGTGACACGACCGGCCGCTTTTCAGCTCACCTTATCGAGCCAGTCCGGCAGTTCGGAGATGCTGGAGAGCTCGGCGAACCGGGGATGGCCCTCCGGCGCGTCGGCCATTTCGTGGGCCCAGGTCACCGCATAGGGGACGTGGGCGGCCCAGGCGCCCGCCTCCAGCGCCGGCAGGATGTCGGAGCGCAGGGAGTTGCCGCACATGGCGGCCTGGGCGGCGCCGGTTCCGTGGCGGCGGAACACCCCCTCATAGGTCGAGGCGTCCTTCTCGCTGACGATCTCCACGGCCACGAACAGATCGCCCAGGCCGGACGCCGCCAGCTTCTGCTCCTGGTGCAGGAGGTCGCCCTTGGTGATCAGGATCAGCCGGTAGCGCTTCGAGAGCGCGGCCAGGGCGTCCTCCACGCCGGGCAGCGGCTCCACCGGCTCGGTGAGCATGGAGCGGCCGGCCGCGAGGATTTCGCGGATCACCCGCGGCGGCGCCTCGCCGCCGGTCAGCTCCATGGCGGTCTCGATCATCGAGAGGGTGAAGCCCTTCACCCCATAGCCATAGAGGCGCAGGTTCCGCTTCTCCGTCTCGGCGAGCTTCGTCTCCAGGGTCGCCTGATCGGCGACGTCGGACAGAAGATCGAAGAACCGCGCCTGGGTCAGCCGGAACAGGGTTTCGTTGTGCCAGAGGGTGTCGTCGGCGTCCAAGCCGACCGTGGTGATGGTCATGGCCGCCTCATATCGCCCGCGAGGCGGTTTGCGAACCGCCCGTGTCCAGACAGCAGGCGCCGGAGCGCTCACGCAACGAGCAACCCCAGGGCGAGATGCGACTTGATGCCCGTCGAAGGAATTCCGCAACACATGACGAGTCTCACTTCGGCGCCGGAGAGCGTTGGAGTTTGGGGATGGCGGGCACGGGACTGGAGGCTGTGGGGCGGGCGGTCGTGCGCGTGCTCGACCGGTGGGTCGGCGGCGGCGTCCTGCGTCGGGCCGAGGGCGAGGCCGAGCAGGCCCGGGACCGCCTGCAGGCCGCCATCGACGCCTTTCCCGAGGGCGTCGTCTTCCTGGACGCCGAGGGGCGTTACATCCTCTGGAACGCGCGCTACGCCGAGATCTACCACCGCTCCGCCGACCTCTTCGCCCCGGGCCGCAAGCTCGCCGAGACCTTGCGGATCGGCGTCGAGCGCGGCGACTACCCCGAGGCGGCCGGCCGGGAGGAGGCGTGGATCGCCGAACGCCTCGCCAAGCTGGAGAACCCCACGGGCGAGCGGCTGGAGCAGCAGCTCTCCGACGGGCGCTGGCTGATGGTGGAGGACAGGCGCACCGCCGACGGCGGACTGATCGGTCTGCGCGTCGACATCACCGAGATGAAGCGTCAGGCCCAGGAACTGGCGCAGGCCCTGGAGCGGGAGGCCGCCGCCAGCCGGGCCAAGAGCGAGTTCCTGGCCGACATGAGCCACGAGCTGCGCACGCCGCTGAACGGCGTCATGGGCCTGGCCCAGGCCCTGAGCGCGACGCCGCTCGACCCGGTCCAGAAGGGCGTGGTGGACGAGCTGATCGCCTCGGCGGCCCAGCTCGACGAGCTGGTCGGCGGTCTGCTGGCCTATGATCCCCTCACCGCCCCCCTCGCCGAGGCGAGCGCCGAGACGGTGGCCGAGGCCGCCGAGGCGCAGGGGCGCCTGCGCGTGCTCGTCGCCGACGACAACCCGACCAACCGCCGCGTGGTGGAGCTGATGCTGGACGCCGCGGGCGCCGAGGTGGTGAGCGTGGAGAACGGCGCCGAGGCGCTGGACGCCCTGCGCGCCGACGCCTTCGATCTCGTCCTCATGGACCTGCGCATGCCGGTGATGGACGGCTTCGAGGCCATCCGCGCCATCCGTCAGGGCGAGGCCCAGCGGCCGGACGGCCGGCTGCCGATCATCGTGCTGTCGGCCAATTCGGCGCCCGAGGACCGGGAGGCGAGCGCCGAGGCCGGCGCCGACCGTCACATCGCCAAGCCGATCCGCGCCGAGACCCTGTTCGGGGCCATTTCGGAGGTGCTGGGCGGCTAGGCTGCGCAGCCCGCATGCGCCTTGCGCACCCGCTCCGTCGAGGGCGGGTACTTGGCCAGCAGATGCGCCGGACGGATCGGCCGCGGGACGAAGCCGCCGCCGCAATTGGGGCAGGCGCCGCCGAGCCGGCTCTCCACGCAGTCGGCGCAGAAGGTGCATTCGAAGGTGCAGATGCGGGCCTGGTCGGAGTCCGGCGGCAGGTCGCGGTCGCAGCATTCGCAGTTCGGACGCAGGGCGAGCATGGCCAGGTCTCCTACTCGCCGAAGCCCTCGCCGGGCTCGGTGGGCGACATGCGGATCAGTCGGGAGTCGGCCACGCCGGCGGTGCGATGGGCGACCAGCTGCTGGTACTCCGGATCGCGCACCATGGAGATGAAGGCCTCCGCGTTCGGATAGGCGGCGATGAAGGCGATGTCCCAGGCCTCATCCTGCGGCCCGGTCAGAGTCACTTCCGGCTTTCCCACCCAGACCTGGGCGCCGCCGAGACGCTTGAAGATGTGGGCGGTGGTGCGGCCGTAGGCCTGATAGGCCTCGCGCCCCGTCATGCCCCTGCCGTGGTTGGGATGGCCTTCGGGATAGTCCGCCAGGGGCTTCAGGCGCACCAGGTTCAGCATGTGGACGGGCTGGTCCCGAGGCAGCGACTTGAAGAGCTCCCAGGCCTGGCGGTCGGGATCGATATGGCCGGACTGCGACATGGCGTCTCCCTCGTTCGTTTCCGCAAGGCTAGTCGAGGCGTCCGCGCCGGTCACCCGCCCGGTGAGGCGCATTGACCGCGGGAGATCGAGTCATTACCTACCCGGCCGTTTGGTCGGCGGGCGGGGTTCACCCTCGCCCGCCTTTTTGCGACCATAGCCCACCCGCAAAGGAGTCCCCCATGACGAGCCAACTTCTCTCCGGCGCGACCGGCGTGCTGGCCCTGGCCGACGGGACCGTCCTTCAGGGGATCGGCGTCGGCGCGACCGGCGACGCGGTGGGCGAGGTCTGCTTCAACACCGCCATGACGGGTTATCAGGAGATCCTGACGGACCCCTCGTACATGGCCCAGATCGTGGCCTTCACCTTCCCGCACATGGGCAATGTCGGGACCAATGTTCAGGACATCGAGCAGATGTCCGGCGCGGCCGAAACCGCCGCCCGCGGCGCCATCTTCCGCGACGTGCCGACCGCCCCGGCCAACTGGCGTTCCGACGCCGACCTGCAGACCTGGATGGCGCGGCGCAGCGTCATCGGGCTGGCGGGGGTCGACACCCGGGCGCTCACCCGCCGCATCCGCGAGCAGGGCATGCCGCACGGCGTCATCGCCCACGACCCCCAGGGCCGCTTCGACCTCGAAGACCTGATCGCCAAGGCCCGGCGCTGGACTGGCCTCGTCGGCCTGGACCTGGCCAAGGACGCCTCCTGCCTGCAGCCCTTCGTCTATGACGAGGGCCTGTGGAACTGGCCCGAGGGCTACGCCCAGCCTCTGCCGGAGCCGAAGTACAATGTCGTGGTCCTCGACTATGGCGTGAAGCGCAACATCCTGCGCGCGCTCACCAGCATCGGCGCGCGGGCCACCGTCCTGCCGGCCTCGACCAGCGCCGAGGACGTGCTGGCGCGCAATCCGGACGGCATCCTGCTGTCGAACGGGCCCGGCGATCCGGCCGCCACCGGCGCCTATGCGGTGCCGGAGATCCGCAAGCTGGTGGACAGCGACAAGCCGGTCTTCGGCATCTGCCTGGGTCATCAGATGCTGTCCCTGGCGCTGGGCGCCCGCACGGTGAAGATGGAGCAGGGCCACCACGGGGCCAACCACCCGGTGAAGGACCTGACCACCGGCAAGGTGGAGATCGTCTCCATGAACCACGGCTTCACGGTCGACCGCGACAGCCTGCCGGCGCCGGTGATGGAGACCCACGTGTCGCTGTTCGACGGCACCAACGCCGGCGTGGCTCTGAAGGACCGGCCGGTCTTCTCCGTCCAGCACCACCCGGAGGCGTCCCCGGGACCGACGGACTCGCTCTACCTGTTCGAGCGCTTCGCCGGCCACATGGACGCGGCGCGCTAGGCGGGGTCCGACGCGGCGGTTCGCCCGCCGCGTCAGAGCCTTCCCATCAGATCCGGCCGAGTTCGCCCACGGCGGCCACGGGGCCGCTCGGCCCCTGCTGCGTCGAGCCGCCCGGCGGCTCGACCGAGACGGCCAGTTCCGCGCCCTCGTGGGCCAGCTGCGACAGCGACCTGTCGAGCGCGACCGTGCGCACCGTCCCCGGCTCCACTGTGCCCAGCGAGCGCGGCACGCCGTCCTCCTCGGGGATCAGCCACAGCTCGTGGACGTGCAGCGGATCGGTCCCCGGCGGCACCAGCGAGGTGACGATCAGGGCCTGACGCACGGGATCGTAGGAGGCGACGAAGAGCGGCTGACCCGCCTCGGTGCTCAGATTGGCGTTCAGCAGCGGAGCCGGCGCCGGCGCCGGCTGGGTGATCACCTCCGGCGGACGGGCCCCGAAATAGATCGCGAGCGCCAGGCTGGCGGCGGCCAGCCCCATGGCGCCGACGGTGGCCGAGCGCCAGAAGGCCAGGCGGCGGCCGAAGGCGGCGGCCGGCGCATTGTCGTTGACCGGCAGGGCGCGTTCGATCCGCGGCCAGACCGCCGCCGAGGGCGTCACCGCGGGAATCTCCGCTCCCAGGGGCCCCAGGCGGACGCGCCAGGCGTCCACCTGCTGGGCGAAGGCGGGATCGGCGGCCATGCGCCGCTCCGCCGCAGCCCGCTCCGCCGCGGTCAGCACGCCAAGCGCATGTTCGGCCGCCAGGGCCTCGGGTTCGTTCAGTTCAGGACCTGTGTCGCTCATGGCTCCAGGCACCCTTTCAGCTTCATCAGCCCCCGCCGAATCCAGCTCTTCACCGTGCCGAGCGGCGTCTCCAGCCGCTTGGCGAGGGCTTCGTATGTGACGCCTTCGAAGAAGGCGGTGCGGATCGCGTGCTGCGTCCGCTCGTCCAGTTCGGCCAGGCACTGCTGCAGAGCGCTGACCTGTTCAGCCGACTCCAGCAGGGCCACGGCCTCCGGCGCCGGATCGGCGATCTCCAGCTCCTCCACCTGCTCGGCGTGAGCCAGCGGTCCGCGGGCGCGCAGCCGATCGATCGCCCGGTTCCGGGCGATGGTGGAGATCCAGGTCATCACGCTCGCCCGGCTCGCATCGAACCGGTCGGCGCGTCGCCAGATCGTGACATAGACCTCCTGCAGCACGTCCTCGCTCTCGTCCTTGTCCGAGAGGATACGTAGGCAGACGCCGAACAGCTTCGACGAGGTGGCCTGATAAAGTTGTCGCAGGGCGTCGCGATCGCCGGTGGCGATCTGGGACATCAGGATGGCGAGGTCGTCGGGTGTCGCGGCGGGCACGGGGACTCGTCAGTTGGCGCAGCGTCAGAATCTGCACGGCAAGCCTGCCCATGCGGCGCGTCGAGGGCAAGCCCGCGCCTCGAAGGCGCACGAACAGGACCGAGCGGCGAAGGGGCGCGCCGGCCGGTCCGGCGGCTCAGAGGCCCGCAGGCGCCTGTTCGATCAGGAGAACCTCGGCCGGTTCGGAGCCCATGGCCCTGCCCGTGTGCCACTGGCCGGCGGATTCGACGGCGAACTCGCCGGCGACCACTTCCTGTTCGGCGCCGGTGACCAGGTTCGACACCTGCAGACGGCCGGACTGGACGTAGATGTAGCGCAGGGCGGTGCGGGCGTTGTCGGGCAAGCTCTCGCCCGGGGCCAGGGTGGCGCGGACGACGGTCATGCGGACCTTTTCGCCCTGGGCGGGCTCGTCGTCCTGCGGCAGGGCCAGGCCCATGGCCGGGACGGCCGTGCTGGGCGGCGTCGGGAGGGTGGCCGCCGCCTGGGCGACGCCGGCGAAGGCGAGGCCGGGAATCGCAGCCGAAAGCGCGAAGGCGGCAAGAGTTAATTTTCTCATAATGATCCTCCCACATCCGCCGTAGCACGCGGCGGGCCAGTTTCGCCAACGCAAACTGGCGAGCGGAGTTCGTCTGGAAAGCGAACCGCGGGGGCTCCCCGCCGTGGGGCGCCGCCGCCCCAAAATGGGTCGCCCGCCTTCGGCGGCGGGGAGAAGCCGCGCGCGATTCAACTTGCGGCGCCCATGGATTTCGGCCAATCTTCGAGGGTCAATTTCGTAAGGGCACGGTCGACTTCTCCAGCCACCATCCGGCCCGGACACGCTCTCCCGCAGCTCAGCCCGATCTTGATCCCCCGCACGACTTCCTGCGGGCGGCCGACCTATCCAAGGACTCTACCCCCCATGTCTACCGGCACTGTTAAGTGGTTCAACGGCCAAAAGGGCTACGGCTTCATCAAACCCGATGACGGCGGCGCCGACGTCTTCGTGCACATCTCGGCCGTGGAACGCGCCGGCCTGCGCACCCTCAATGAGGGCGACAAGATCACCTACGACCTGGAGCGTGATCGCCGCAGCGGCAAGATGGCCGCTTCGAACCTTCAGGTCTAAGCTTTCGGGCTGGACTGTCAGAGGTTTTCGGAGGCCGGCGCGAAAGCGCCGGCCTCTTGCGTTTCCAGGCGCCCGTTAACCGCTGCGGCGCAGGAGGCGCTTGCGCGCCCCCGACTCCCCCACTAAACGGGCGCCTTAACCTGCATTCTGACTGGTGTCGGGCGCGCGACTGTGCGCGACCGTCCTTGCGCGCGGAAGAAACATGCCGAAACGCACCGACATCTCCTCCATCCTCATCATCGGCGCCGGCCCGATCGTCATCGGCCAGGCCTGCGAGTTCGACTATTCCGGCGTCCAGGCCTGCAAGGCGCTGCGCGCCGAGGGCTACCGGATCGTCCTGGTCAATTCGAACCCGGCCACGATCATGACCGACCCGGACGTGGCCGACGCCACCTATGTCGAGCCGATCACGCCGGAGATGGTCGAGAAGATCATCGCCAAGGAACGTCCCGACGCCCTCCTGCCCACCATGGGCGGCCAGACGGCGCTGAACACCGCCCTGGCCCTGGAGCGCATGGGCGTCCTGGAGAAGTACGGGGTCGAGATGATCGGCGCCCGGGCCGAGGTGATCGACAAGGCCGAGGACCGGCAGAAGTTCCGCGACGCCATGGACGCGCTGGGCCTCGAGAGCCCCCGCTCCAAGGCCGCCCACACCATGGACGAGGCGATGGAGGGCCTGGAGTTCGTCGGCCTGCCCGCCATCATCCGCCCCTCCTTCACCCTGGCCGGCACCGGCGGCGGCATCGCCTACAATGTGGAGGAGTTCCGGGAGATCGTGGAGCGCGGGCTCGACCTGTCGCCCACCACCGAGGTGCTGATCGAGGAAAGCGTCCTGGGCTGGAAGGAGTATGAGATGGAGGTCGTCCGCGACAAGGCGGACAACTGCATCATCGTCTGCTCCATCGAGAACGTGGACCCCATGGGCGTCCACACCGGCGACTCCATCACCGTCGCCCCGGCGCTCACCCTGACCGACAAGGAATACCAGCGCATGCGGGCGGCCTCGATCGCCGTCCTGCGCGAGATCGGGGTGGAGACCGGCGGCTCGAACGTGCAGTTCGCGGTCAATCCGGCCGACGGCCGGATGGTCGTCATCGAGATGAACCCGCGGGTGTCGCGATCCTCGGCGCTGGCCTCGAAGGCCACCGGCTTCCCCATCGCCAAGGTCGCCGCCCGCCTGGCCGTCGGCTACACCCTGGACGAGCTGATGAACGACATCACCGGGGCGACCCCGGCCTCGTTCGAGCCCAGCATCGACTATGTGGTCACCAAGATCCCGCGCTTCGCCTTCGAGAAGTATCCGGGTTCGGAGCCCCTGCTCTCCACCTCCATGAAGAGCGTCGGCGAGGTCATGGCCATCGGCCGCACCTTCGCCGAAAGCCTGCAGAAGGCCCTGCGCGGGCTGGAGACCGGCCTCACCGGCCTCGACGAGGTGGCCATCGAGAACGCCGAGGATCCGGAGATGGGCCATGCGGCCATCATCCGCGCGCTCGGCCAGCCGACGCCGGACCGCCTGCGGGTCATCGCCCAGGCCTTCCGCCACGGGCTGACGGTGGAGGAGGTCCAGGCGGCCTGTTCCTACGAGCCCTGGTTCCTGCGCCAGATCGAGACCCTCGTCCGCATGGAGGCCCAGGTGGCGCAGTCGGGCCTGCCGACCACCGCCGAGGCCTTCCGGACGCTCAAGGCGCACGGCTTCTCCGACGCGCGCCTGGCCAAGCTGAGCCACACCACCGAGGCCGAGGTGCGCGAGCAGCGCCGGGCGCTCGCCGTGCGGCCGGTCTTCAAGCGCATCGACACCTGCGCCGGCGAGTTCCGCGCCGAGACGCCGTACATGTACTCGACCTACGAGACGGGCGCCCTGGGCCAGGTCCCCGAGTGCGAGAGCGAGCCGTCCGAGGCCCGCAAGGCCATCATCCTGGGCGGCGGCCCCAACCGCATCGGCCAGGGGATCGAGTTCGACTACTGCTGCTGCCACGCCGCCTTCGCCCTGGCCGACATCGGGGTGGAGTCGATCATGGTCAACTGCAACCCCGAGACCGTCTCCACCGACTACGACACCTCCGACCGGCTCTACTTCGAGCCCCTGACGGCCGAGGACGTGCTGGAGCTGATCGAGGTCGAGCGTTCGCGCGGGACCCTGCTGGGCGTCATCGTCCAGTTCGGCGGCCAGACGCCGCTGAAGCTCGCCAAGCCGCTGGAGGATGCGGGCATCCCGATCCTGGGCACCAGCCCCGACGCGATCGACCTGGCCGAAGACCGCGAACGCTTCCAGCAGCTGCTGCACAAGCTGGACATCGCCCAGCCGGTCAACGCCATCGCCCGCTCCGACGAGGAGGCCTTCAAGGCCGCCCATGAGGTCGGCTATCCAGTGGTCATCCGCCCGTCCTACGTGCTGGGCGGCCGCGCCATGGAGATCGTCCGCGACGACGAGCAGCTGGCCCGCTACGTCCGCGACGCCGTGCAGGTCTCCGGCGACAGCCCCGTGCTGATCGACCAGTACCTGTCGCGCGCGACCGAGGTGGACATCGACGCCCTGTGCGACGGCGAGTCGGTGTTCGTGGCCGGGGTCATGGAGCATATCGAGGAGGCCGGGGTGCACTCGGGCGACAGCGCCTGCTCCCTGCCGCCTTTCTCGCTCAAGCCCGAAACCATCGAGGAGCTGAAGCGCCAGACCGAGGCCATGGCCCGGGCGCTGGACGTGCGCGGCCTGATGAACGTGCAGTTCGCCATCGAGGAGCCGCAGAGCGCCGCCCCGCGCATCTATGTGCTGGAGGTCAATCCGCGCGCCAGCCGCACCGTGCCCTTCGTGGCCAAGACCATCGGCCGGCCGCTGGCCTCCATCGCCGCGAAGGTGATGGCTGGACGCAAGCTGGCCGAATTCGATCTGGCCGAGGCGCCCTACGACCACGTGGCGGTGAAGGAAGCCGTCTTCCCCTTCGCCCGCTTCGCCGGGGTCGACACGGTGCTGGGCCCGGAGATGCGCTCGACCGGCGAGGTGATGGGCCTGGACTGGCGCCGCCCCGGCGAGCCCGACCCGCAGGCGGCGTTCGCGCGCGCCTTCGCCAAGAGCCAGCTGGGCGGCGGCACCGTCCTGCCGAAATCGGGCTGCGTCTTCGTCTCTGTCAAGGAGAGCGACAAGCCCTGGATCGTCGAGCCCGTGCGCCTGCTGCTGGAGCGGGGCTTCCGCGTGCTGGCCACCAGCGGCACCTGCGACTACCTGCGCGGTCAGGGGCTGGAGGTGCAGTCGGTCAAGAAGGTGCTGGAGGGGCGGCCGCACATCGTCGACGCCATGAAGAACGGCGAAGTGCAGCTCGTCTTCAACACCACGGAGGGCAAGCAGTCGCTCTCGGACTCCTTCGAGATCCGGCGCACGGCCCTGATGATGAAGACGCCATATTTCACCACCGCCGCCGGCGCCCTGGCCGCCGCCCAGGCGATCGTCGCCACGGCGGAGGACACGCTCGACGTGCGGCCCCTGCAGAGCTACGCCCGCGCCCAGCCCTAATACTTTTGTACATCGCGCTCAAAAATGACCGATTTTTGGTCGTTTTGACAAAACGGTGTTCGGATAATGTTTGACGCGCCCCCCGACCGGGCGCAGGCTTCCCGGAGTCGCCTGGCTTCGTCGGGCGCACGGGCGCTTACGGGCGGCCCACCATCGTAACCGCCCGCACGCGGCGTCTTCCCGTGACGCCTTCCGCAGTCCGGCGGCGGACCCAGCCACAAGAGCTGGGGCCCGCAACCCACAAGACTGTCAGGGAGTACGTCCATGCACGTCGACGAAGGCCACGAACACCACGCCGCCCGTCCCCACAAGCATCTGCTGCGCCGTTTCGAGGGCGCGACCGACCTCATGGTGGTGGCGCTGATCGTCCTGCTCGGCGGGGCGATGCTGTTCGGCCTGCTGACCGCCGGCGGCAGCCCGACCTGGATGCAGTAGGGCTTCGACCGGCCTATCCGGAGGCGCCCGCGGCGGCGCTCAGACCGGCCGCGCCAGGACCAGGTCGTCGTAGAGATTTGCGCCGACCTGGAACTGGCGGACGCCGACCTGGGCGAAGCCCTGCCTCCGGTAGAAGCCGATCGCCTGGGCGTTCTTCGAAAAGACGCCCAGGAGGATCCGCTCGAACCCGCGGGCCGCCGCGTCAGACCGCGCGGCGGTCAGCAGTTCTGCGCCAAGCCCTGCGCCGTGGTAGCGGCTGAGCAGGTAGATGCGCTTGATCTCCACGTCGCCCGGTCCGGTCTCCACCGGCAGGTCCGGCGGGTTGAGCGTGACATAGCCGACCGGGGCGCCGCCCGCCGCCTCGGCGATCCACAGGCCATGGTCTTCCCGCGCCAGCCATGAGGCGTAGAGTTCGGGCGCATGCTGAGCGGCGCAGTGGGCCAGGATGTCCGCGCCCGGCAGGACCTCGGCATAGGATTCCAGGAAGGTGGCGCGGCCGACGAGGGCCAGGGCCTCGGCGTCGGACGGCGAACAGGCGCGGATCGTGACGCCCGCGGACGATCGCGCCTCTGGCGGCTGGCTCATCCCGTTCCCCCTCCGGCCTTTCCCGACTTCCCTCCCCCTCAAGCCTAAGCTAGGCCGGTCCGCAAGCGCAGTTCAGACGCAGGACGGGAGGACATCATGCCGGGACGGGTGGAGGGCAAGGTCGCCCTGGTGACGGGCGGGGCGAGCGGCATCGGCCGCGCCTGCGCCGAACGGCTGGCGGCCGAAGGGGCCAAGGTCGTCGTCACCGACGTGCAGGATGAGAAGGGCGAGGCCGTCGCCGGCGCCCTGCCGGAGGGCCTCTACCTGCGCCACGACGTGACCGACGAGGACGCCTGGGCGAAGGTCGTCGCGGCGACCGCCGACCGGTTCGGCCGGCTGGACATCCTGGTCAACAACGCCGGCATCGGTCTGGGCGGCTCGGTCCTGGAGATGAGCCTGGCCGATTTCCGCAGGCAGATGGCGGTGAACGTCGAAGGCGTCTTCCTCGGCGTGAAGCACGGCCTGCCCCTGATGCGGAAGAGCGGCGACGGCGGCAGCATCATCAACATGTCGTCGGTCGCCGGGCTGAAGGGGGCCGCCTCGCTGGCCGGCTACTGCGCCAGCAAGGGCGCGGTGCGCCTCTTCACCAAGGCCGTGGCGCTGGAATGCGCCCAGGCGCAGGACAAGGTGCGGGTGAACTCCGTCCACCCCGGCATCATCGAAACGCCGATCTGGGACACCATCATCGGCACGGGCGGGCCCGGCGCCAACGCCGCGCCGGAGCGCAGCGCGACCCTGGACGCCATGGCCGGCATGACGGTGCCCCTGGGCATGAAGGGCCTGCCCGCCGATATCGCCGACGGCGTGCTGTGGCTGGCGAGCGCAGAGTCCCGCTATGTGACCGGCGCCGAACTGGTCATCGACGGCGGCTTCTCCGTCCGCTAAGCGGGCGCCATGACCGCCACGCTGCACGTGATCTTCGGGCCCCAGGGGGCCGGCAAATCGACCTATGCCCGGGATCTGGCCCGCCGCCTGCCGGCGGTGGCCTTCGCCATCGACGACTGGATGGGCCGGCTCTTCGGGCCCGACATGCCCGAACCCCTGGAGTTCGACTGGATGATGGAGCGCGTCGACCGCTGCGAGGCGCAGATCTGGTCGACCGCAGCCGGCGTGATCGCGGCCGGGACCTCGGTGGTGCTCGACCTCGGCCTCATGCGCCGCAGCGACCGCGCCCGCGTGGCGGAGATCGCCCAGGCTGTGGAGATCCCCATCCAGTGGCACTTCGTCGACGCGCCTCCGGAGGTCCGTCGCGAACGCGTGTTGGGCCAAGGGGATGGGCAAGGGTCGCGCATGCTGGTCACGCCCGAGATGTTCCACTTCACGGAGAAGGCCTACGAGGCGCCGGACGAGGCGGAACTGCGCGGCTGCATCGTCAGCGAAAGCCACTGATCCGCCCAGAGATTCTGGAACGCCTGCCGCGCCGCGGCGTTGTGGCGGGCTGCGGAGCCGGGCCAGACTTGCGTTTCGCAGCGCACACTCATATCGTTTCAGCCCCCGGACGACAGCGCCCGCGGCCGGAGACCTCCCTTAGGGCGCACTACCGAGTCATCACCCGCCATGGAAAAAGTCCCGATGACCGCCGGGGGCTATCAGGCTCTCGACGATGAACTGAAGCGTTTGAAGACCGTGGAGCGGCCATCCGTGATCGCCGCCATCGCCGAAGCGCGCGAGCACGGCGACCTGTCGGAGAACGCGGAGTACCATGCCGCCAAGGAGCGGCAGGGCTGGATCGAAGGCCAGATCGCCGAGATCGAGGACAAGCTCGCCCGCGCCCAGGTCATCGACGTCTCCAAACTGTCCGGCACCCAGGTGAAGTTCGGCGCCACCGTCTCCCTGGTGGACGAAGACACCGAGGAAGAGGCTCGCTACCAGATCGTCGGCGAGCACGAGGCCGACGTGAAGGGCGGACGCATCTCCATCTCCTCGCCCATCGCCCGCGCCATCATCGGCAAGGAAGTGGGCGACGTGGTCGAGGTGAACACGCCCGGTGGCGTGCGCTCCTACGAGGTCGTCAAGGTCGAGTGGATCTGAGCCGCGCCACGTCGCAGCCGCAATGATCTGTCACAGCCTGCCCAGGCGGCGCCTTCCGGCGCCGCGATGGGGACTCACGTGACCAAGGACCGCGGCGCGCCGCCCAGCGTCTGGGTCGTCTCGGACGGCCGGGCGGGCATCGAGAACCAGGGACTGGGCCTGGCCGAGGCCATGGGCCGTGAGCGGCCCATCGACCTGTCCGTGAAGCGGATCGGCTGGAAGGGCGCGCTTGGACGCCTGCCCTGGTGGCTGCATCCCCTGCCGCGCCAGACCCTGGCGCCCGGCTCGGACATCGCGCCGCCCTGGCCCGACATCTGGATCGCCGTCGGCCGCGCCACCCTGCCGCTCTCCATGCGCATGCGCCGCTGGACGCGCGGCCGCACCATGGTGGTGCAACTGCAGGACCCGCGCATGCCGACGGGCCCCTTCGACCTGGTCATCCCCCCGCGCCACGACCGGATGAAGGGCGAGAACGTCCTGCCCATCCTCGGCTCGCCCCACCGGGTGACGGCCGAGCGGCTGGCGGCCGACTATGCGCGCTTCGAAGACCAGCTCGCGCCCCTGCCCCGGCCGCGGGTGGCGGTTCTGATCGGCGGCAAGTCGAAGGCCTTCAACCTGTCGCCGGAACGGGCGGCGGAAATGGCGCGGGAGATCGAGACCGCCGTCGCCGCGGCCGGCGGATCGGTGCTGGTGACCTTCTCGCGCCGGACGCCGGAGGCCGCGAAGGCGATCCTCGCCTCGCGCCTGCGCCACCTGCCGGGGATGGTCTGGGACGGCGAGGGCGACAACCCGTACTTCGCCTTCCTGGCGGCGGCGGACTACGTCCTCGTCACCGAGGAATCGACCAATATGACCACCGAGGCCGCCTCGACCGGCAAGCCCGTCTTCGTGCTGAAGATGGAGGGGGAGAGCCTCAAGTTCCGGCTCTATCACGACGAGCTGCGCGAACTGGGCGCCGCAAGGCCGTTCGCCGGGCGGTTCGAGGACTGGACCTATCAGCCCCTCGACGAAACCGGCCGCGCCGCGCGTGAGGTGCTGCGCCGCTTCGACGCCCGCTCCGGCGTCGGCTAGGACCGCGCCTTGATGCCGACGCGGCGGTAGCGCGCCATCATGCGTGGCGCGATCACCCAGGCTGCGGGGACCGAGGCGATGGCAGTCGAAAGCACCACGATGGGGATGGTGAGCTGGGCGGAGACGTCCGGCCGCAGCCACAGGGCGATTATCAGCCCGGCGCCGAACATCACGGCCTGGACCATGGGATAGACAAGGGCGGCCACCATCAGGCGGGTCGACATCTGAGCCTCGTTCTTCTGTCCCGACTTCCTCATCCGAACGGCCGCCCGGCCCGGCGGGTTCCGGGGGCGAAGGGACCGACCCATTGCCGCCGCAAAAGAGCCTATCGTGGCGCCAGGAGGACCGATTGATTCTCGCCATACTTCAGGCCCGCCTCAGCTCGTCGCGGCTGCCGGGCAAGGTGCTGTCGCCGCTCGCCGGCGCCCCCATGCTGCTGCGCCAGGTGGAACGGGTCCGGCGCGCCCGCCGGCTCGACGCCCTCGTCGTCGCCACGAGCACCGATCCCAGCGACGACCTGCTGGAGGCGGAGATGACCCGCGCCGGCGTGGCCGTGCGCCGCGGCGACCTGGACAATGTGCTCGCCCGCTTCGTCGGGGTGCTGGACACCGACCCCGCCGACCACGTGGTCCGGCTGACCGGCGACTGCCCCTTGAGCGATCCGGAGGTGATCGACGCCACCATCGCCCGCCACCTGGAGACCGGCGCCGACTACACCAACAACCGCTACGACCCGGTGGGTTTTCCCAAGGGTCAGGACGTGGAAGTGGTCCGCGCCGAGGCGCTGCGCCGCGCCGCCCGGACGGCCACGACGCGCGAGGAGCGTGAGCACGTGACCTGGGGCATACGCAACGCGCCCGACGCCTACCGCCTGGCGCGCCTGGATCCGCCGGTGGACGAGGGCGAGGTGCGCTGGACCGTCGACACGCCGGACGACTACGCCTTCGTCCGGGAGGTGTTCGAGGCGCTCTATCCGGTCGATCCGAACTTCACTTCGGAGGACGTACGCGTCTTCCTGCGCGGCCGGCCCGACCTGCAGACCTTCGGCGGAGACCGACGCCTGTGATGTCCCGCATCCTCTTCATCGCCAACGCCGGACCGGCGGTGGGCGGCGGCCACGTCATGCGCAGCCTGACGCTGGCCGCGGCCCTGACCGAGCGCGGCGCCGAGTGCCTCTTCCTGGCCGATCCGGCGGTCGAGGCGATCCTGGCCGCCTTCGCGCCGGACATCGGCCGCCGGCCGGTGGCGGACCTGTCCGCCGACAGCATCGTCGCCACGACGGGCGCTCTGGCCTTCGAGGCCGTGGTGTTCGACCACTACGGTCTCGGGCGCGAGACGCACGAGGCGGTCTCCGACGGGCGCCCGTCGCTGGTCCTCGACGACCTCGCCGATCGGCCGCTGGGCGGGGATCTGGTCCTGGATTCCGGTCCGCATCGCACGGCCGCCGACTATGCTGATCTGGCGCCCAAGGCCCGGCTGCTGCTCGGCCCGGCCTATGCGCCGGTGCGTCCGGCCTTCGCCGCCCTGCGCGACAGCGCCCTGGCGCGACGCGGCGGCGAGCCCCGGCGCGTCCTCGTCTCCATGGGCCTGACCGACGTCGGCGGGATCACCGGGCGCGTCGTCGAACGCCTGCGCCGACGCTTCGGCGACGCCGAACTGGACGTGGTGATCGGCGCCGGCGCGCCCAGCCGCAAGGGATTGTCGCGCATCGCCGCCCACGACGGCCGCCTGCGCCTGCACGTCGACACCCCCGACATGGCCGAGCTGACGGCCGCCGCCGACCTGGCCGTGGGCGCTGCCGGTTCGGCCATCTGGGAGCGGTGCGTGCTGGGCCTGCCCAGCGTGGCCGTCACCCTGGCGGAGAACCAGCGCCCGGCCGCCAAGGCCCTGGCCCAGGCCGGCGCCCTGCTGTGGGTCGACGCCGAGGCGGCCGACTTCGACACCGCCTTCGACCGGGCGATCACGCGCCTCTTCATCGACCGCGAACTGCGCCGCAGCCTGACCGAAAAGAGCGCGGAGATCTGCGACGGCCTGGGGACGGCGCGCGTCGCCGAGGCCTTCTGGCCGCTGCTGGCCCAGGCCGCGACCGTCTGACGCAGGCAATTTAACCGAACCTTCTCAACCTCTGCGTGATCCTCCTCCCTTCAAGTGCTGGTCGGGGAGACGCGGCATGACCAAGGTTCGCATCATCGGCGGGGGCCTGACCGGCATCCTCGCCGCCTTCGAAGCCCATCGGCTGGGCGCCACGCAGATCCGCCTGCAGGACGCGCTGGACCGCCTCGGCGGCTGGAGCCTGCCGCGCACGATGCAGGGACTGGAACTGCGCGAGGGCGAGTTCGCCTTCGGCTCGGCGCACGACCCGATCCGTCGCAGCCTGGAATGGCAAGGCGTCACCTTCGACGAGGTTGAACTCTATTTCGGGGCGGTCAGCCCCACCTCCGACGGCCGTCGGGCCGACTGGGGCGAAGGCCCCGTTCTCGCCGCCCGCAACCCGATGGGCCGATCGGACGGCGAGACCCTCTGCGACCATCTCAGAGCCTATCCGCGGGAAGCCGCCGAGCCGCTGCGCCGCTTCTGCCAGTGGCGCCTGCCCCTCTGGCTCGATCAGGTCCACGCCAGCGCGGCGGCGGCGCTCGCGCTGGACCGCACCCGCCTGGTCGGCCCGGGCGAAAGCCCGCCGCCCGGCTTCGCCCTTCGCGGCGCGATCCCGCGGGAGGGTCTCTCCGGCCTGTTCGCCGCCAGCGGCCGGGCGCTGGCCCGGCTGGGCGCGCAGATCGAGCTCGGCGTCCTGGTCTCCCCGCGCGAGGCCGCCCTGGACCGCGAGCCGGACGAGGTCATCGTCTGGGCCGCCGACCCGACGCCGCTGTTCGACCTGGCCGCCCTGCCCCGCCCGGCGGCCGTGGCGGAGCGGGTGGCGAGCTATGTGTTCCGCGCCGACATCGCCGCGCCGCGGCCGCTGACCGTGCGAAACTTCACGGCGGTAGGGCCGGTCACGCAGGTCCGCGTCTATGAGAGCCGGGGCGAGACGCTCGTCGCGCTCGAATGCGTGGACGAGGCGAACGACGCGGAACTGCGGCGCGAGGCCACGCGCCTCCTCTCCCCCTTCGCCGAACGGCCGCCGGAACTGGGCGCCTGCCTGTTCGCCAATGTGCGCAGCCGCTTCGCCTGCCCCACGGTCGAGGCTGTCCGGGGCCTGGCCCGCCTGAAGGCCGAACTTGCCCAGCGGCATACCGGCGGCTTCCTTGTCGCCGGCTGGGAGTCGGCCGACGCGGCCGCGCGCTTCGCCGCGCTTTCCGGCGAGATGCAGACCGCTCTGGCCGGAGCGGGGCCCGTCTCGGCGGTGGCGTGATGAGCGCGCCGCACGTCGTCCTGCGCGACGTGGGCGAGGCCGACCGGACGCGGCTGCGCGACTGGCGCAACCTGCCCGACGTGTCGCGCTGGATGTATTCCGACCACGAGATCAGCCCCGCCGAACACGATCGCTGGTTCGACGCCGCCCTGGCCGACCCCGCCCGGCGCTACTGGATCATCGAACTGGACGGCGAGCCCGTGGGCCTCGCCAATCTGGCCGACATCAGCCGCGAGCATCGCCGCTGCGCCTGGGCCTACTATCTCGCCTCGCCCGCCGTCCGCGGCAAAGGGGTGGGCGCCTTCGTCGAGTTCTGGATGATCGAACACGTCTTCGGCGTGCTCGGCCTCGAAAAGCTCTGGTGCGAGGTGCTGATCGAGAACGAGGCCGTCTGGAAGCTGCACGAGTCCTTCGGCTTCCGGCGCGAGGCCCTCTTCCGCCGCCACGTCTGGAAGGGCGGCGAGCCCCGTGACGTCGTCGGACTGGGCCTGCTCAAGGACGACTGGGCTCAGGCGCGCGCGGCCAGCCGCGAACGCCTGATCCAGAAGGGCTATGCGATAGCCTAGGCCTGCGCCGCCCGCTGCGGCGAGGTCAGCATGTCCCAGGCCAGCGGCTCGCCGCGCGCCAGGTCGCGCGCCGCCGTCATTCCGATCACCGCCTCCAGATGCTCCGGCGCAAGGCCGAGCCCCGGCCGGATCGAGCGGACATGGGCGCGCCCGATCGTCTCCCCCGCCCTGACCTCGGCGGCGACATAGAGCGAGCGGCGGAACTGGGCGTTGGCCCGCTCCGAGCCCAGCAGGTCGTACTGCGCCGTCCCCAGCGCCTCCCAGGCGGCCCGGGTGTCGGTCACCAGCGCGCGGAACTCATCCGGCTCCAGGGAAAAGGCGGCGTCCGGCCCACCGTCGGCCCGGGCGAGCGTGAAGTGCTTCTCGATCACGCAGGCCCCGAGGGCCACGGCCGCCACGGCCGCCGCCGTGCCCGGAGTATGGTCCGAAAGGCCGACGGGACAGCCGAAACGCTGCGCCATGTCGGGCACGGTGCGGACATTGGCGTCGGCCATCGGGGCCGGATAGCTGGAAACGCAGTGCAGCAGGACGACCCCGGCCGCGCCCGCCTCGAGCGCCGCATTGCGGGCGGCGGCCATCTCGGCGAGGTTCGCCATGCCGGTGGAGATGACCAGCGGCTTGCCCTGGCGCGCGGCGTAGCGGATCAGCGGCAGGTCGACGGCCTCGAAGGAGGCGATCTTGTAGGCCGGGGCCTCAAGTCCCGCGAGCAGGTCGACCGCGGTTTCATCGAAGGGGCTGGAGAAGAGAGTCACGCCCCGCTGGCGGGCCCGTTCGAACAGCGCCGGGTGCCACTCATAGGGCGTCTGCGCTTCCTGGTAGAGCTCGTAGAGGCTGCGTCCGTCCCACAGGCCGCCTTGGATTCTGAACTCCGGCCGGTCGACGTCCATGGTGATGGTGTCGGCGGTGTAGGTCTGGATCTTGATGGCGTCGCAGCCCGTCTCCGCCGCGGCGTCGATCATCGCCAGCGCGCGGCCCAGGTCGCCATTGTGGTTGCCCGACAGTTCGCAGATCACATAGGGCGGATGGGCGGGACCGATCTTGCGGTCGGCGATCTCGATTTCAGGAGGCTGGGTCACCTGGGTCGCTCCGGTTTCGCCTGATCCTAGCCCTGGAGCGAAAAGAGGTCGTTAACCCTGGCCGCCGCCGCGGCTCGCCCAGGCGACGCCGACGACCGCCCCGAGGCCAAGGCCGAAGGCCACGCCGAAGGCGACGCTGCCGAACACGGCCCCCAGAGCCGCCCCCAGGGCGACGCCGGCGGCGATCCAGCCGCCGGTCGCCCGAAGGCTCGCCCGGCCCGCGACGCCCGGCGGCGTCAGCGGCCCGTCGGATGGCGGGCGTTCGGAGGGCGGGCGTTCGGAGGGCGTGGCGGGATCGGAAGGTTTCGGCTCGTCCATGCCGATTGAACGCGCCAATAGAAGTCCTGGCGCCGTGCGCCCCTCCCAAGGAGCGGAATCTGCTCTAAATAAGCCCCATGTCCGAACCCCGCACCACCCGCTGTCTCATCGTCGGCTCCGGCCCGGCCGGCTACACGGCCGCCATCTACGCCGCCCGCGCCCTGCTGAATCCCGTCCTGATCGCCGGCATCCAGCCGGGCGGCCAGCTGACCATCACCACGGACGTGGAGAACTATCCGGGGTTCGCCGACGTGATCCAGGGCCCCTGGCTCATGGACCAGATGCGCGCCCAGGCCGAGCATGTGGGCACGGAGATGGTCGACGACATCGTGGTCGAGGCCGACCTCTCCAAGCGCCCCTTCCGGCTGACGTGCGATTCGGGACAGGTCTGGCTGGCGGAGACCCTCATCATCGCCACCGGCGCCCAGGCCCGCTGGCTGGGCCTGGAGACCGAGGAGAAGTTCAAGGGCTTCGGCGTCTCGGCCTGCGCCACCTGCGACGGCTTCTTCTATCGCAACAAGGAGGTCGTGGTGGTCGGCGGCGGCAACACCGCCGTGGAGGAGGCCCTCTTCCTGACGAGCTTCGCCTCCAAGGTGACGCTGGTCCACCGCCGCGACGAACTGCGCGCCGAGAAGATCCTGCAGGAGCGCCTGCTGGCCCATCCCAAGATCGAGGTGATCTGGGACCACGCCATTGACGAGGTGCTGGGCGAGACCGACCCGCTGGGCGTCACCGGCGTGCGGCTCAAGAACGTCAACACCGGCGAGACGCGGGATCTCGACTGCGCCGGCGTCTTCATCGCCATCGGCCACGCGCCGGCCTCCGAACTCTTCAAGGGCCAGCTTTCCATGGATTCGGCCGGCTATCTGGATGTGAAGCCGGGCACGACCTCCACCGAGATCGAGGGCGTCTACGCCGCCGGCGACGTGACCGACCATGTCTATCGCCAGGCGGTGACCGCCGCGGGCATGGGCTGCATGGCCGCCCTTGAGGCCGTGCGCTTCCTGGCCGAAGAAGACCACCGCAAGGCCCACCACCCCATCAGCCACGCCGAGGCCGAAAAGATCGGCACGTGGTAGGCGGACGCCTCCAGCTTCACGAGGGCCCATGACCAATCTGATCGTGCGCGGGGGCCGTCCCCTGCGGGGCGAGATCACGCCCTCCGCCAACAAGAACGCCGTCCTGCCGGTGCTCTGCGCCACCCTGCTCAGCGATGCGCCGCTGGTGCTGCACCGCGTGCCCGACATCACCGACGTACGGAAGATCCTCGACTTCTTCCGCGCCCTGGGCAGCCAGGTCGACATGGATTTCGGCACGGGGACGCTGCGGCTGCATCACGGCGAGAACCTGGACCCGAGCCGTGCGCACCTGCCGCTCGGCATGCGCTCGTCCGTGATGCTGATCCCCGCCCTGCTGCATCGCTTCGGCAAGGCGAGCCTGGAGGACGAGGCCAAGGGCTGCACCCTCGGCGCGCGCGAGATCGACCCGCACCTGGAGGTCTTCGAGGCCTTCGGCGCCCGGGTGGAGATGCGCGAGGCCGCCATCCTGATCGACGCGAGCGAGGGCTTCCACGCCACGCGGCACTGGCTCGACTACGCCTCGGTCACGACGACGGAGAACTTCGCCATCTGTGCGGCCGTCGCCAAGGGAACCTCGCAGCTGGTCAACGCCGCCTGCGAGCCGCATGTGCAGGAGTTCTGCCGCTTCCTCGTTCAGATGGGCGCCAGGGTGGAGGGCGTCGGCGCCTCGACCCTCACCATCGAGGGCGTGGAGACGCTGGGCGCGACCACCTTCACCTTCCAGGACGACTTCCACGAGGTGGCGACCTTCCTGGCCATGGGCGCCATCACCGGCGGCGACGTGGCGGTGCGCAACGGATCGGCCGACGTCTTCCCGCTCATCGACCGCACCTTCGCCAAGTTCGGCGTCGAGGTGACGCACCAGGACGGCTGGTCGCGGGCGCGCCTGGACGGGCCCCTGCGCGTGCGCCAGCCCTTCACCAGCCACATCCTGCAGAAGGTCGAGGCCGCGCCCTGGCCCTATGTGCCGGCCGACCTGCTGCCGATCTTCATCGCGCTCGGCGTGCGCGCCGAGGGATCGGTGATGTTCTGGAACAAGGTCTATGAAGGGGCGCTGGGCTGGACGTCGGAGCTGGCCAAGTTCGGCGGCCACGCCGTGCTGTGCGATCCGCACCGGGTGATCACCTATGGCGGCAAGCCGCTGTTCCCCGCCCAGGTGGAGAGCCCCTACATCATCCGCGTGGCCATCGCCCTCTTCATGCTGGCCGCCAGCATCGAGGGCGTCTCGACCATCACCAACGCCGCCCCGATCAAGCGCGCCCATCCGAATTTCGTCGAGAACCTGAACGCCCTGGGCGCCGATGTGGAGTGGGTGTCGGGGGACTAGGTTGGGCTCCTGTCCGGCCGTCTGCATGACGACCGATCGACGGCATGGAACGCTGCATGTCGGCGCGGCGGGACTGGAGATCGCGCTGATCAAGGCGGAGAACCCCGAATGGGTGGACCTCCATCCAGGACTCATCGGATCGCCTGCATCACCTTCGAGCTTGACCCGAGGGTCCATGCACGCTGCGGCGGGCCCCGTGCTCATGGATGGTCGGGTCAAGCCCGACCATGACGAACAATAGTGCTTTGCAGCATAGCGGTATGGAGCCCTGCATGATCCGCCTTGTGACACCGGCCGACCACGCCGACGTCCGCGACCTGAACCTGTCCGCCTTCGACGGCGCGGCGGAGGCTGATCTCGTCGAAGCCCTGCGGACCGACGGCGACGTCGTGTTGGAGCTTGTGGCCGAAGAGGCCGGCGAGATCGCCGGCCATATCCTCTTCAGCCGCCTGTGGGCCGACAGCGAGGGCCTCTTCGTCGCGCTTGCGCCCGTGGCCGTCGTTCCCGCCCGGCAGGGTCAGGGCGTGGGCTCCCGCCTGGTGCGCGCCGGGCTGGAATTCTGCCAGGAGTTCGGCGTTCACGCGGTGATCGTCCTCGGTTACCCGGACTACTATCCGCGCTTCGGATTCTCGGCGGAGGCCGCCGGCAAGCTGAAGAGCCCCTATGCCGGCTCGCCCGCCTACATGGCCAAGGCGCTGGAGCCCGGCGCGCTGGATGAGCCTCTGACGCTCGCCTATCCTGACGCCTTCTCTCGCCTCTAGTCCTCCGGCGCAGCGCGCGCGGGAAGACCTTCGTCGAGCCGCGCCTCGACCTTGGCGAGGCTCTCGTTGATCTGCCGGACTTCCTCCGGGGTCGGCGCCCGTCGCGTCGGCGTCAGCACGCCGGCCACGCGGGTCGAGGCCCCGCCCGGCGCCTGATCGGCCACGTCATAGGTGCGCACCTCGCCGGCGACGGCCAAGGTCACCGAGCGCCCCGCGGGCACGCCCTGGGCCTGCGGATCGAACAGGCCCTGCGTCCGGGCGTCGGTCCCGCCCAGCACCACGGGCGTCAGGTTCCGTTCGCCGCCGGCATAACGGCTCGTGAAGGCCGGCGGTTCGCCCATCGGCCCCGTCCAGCGATAGAAGATGTGCGCGCCCACCTTGGTCAGCTTGACCAGGGTCGGAGCCCAGTAGGGCGCCACATAGTCGGCGTGGTAGTGGGTGGCGGGACCGACGCCCGTTTCGACGAAGCCGTCGAGGGCCTCGCGCGCGACGTTTTCGGCCCTGCGCCACAGCCCCGGCTCCGGCGCCCACATCAGCGAACCGTCGCAGGTGAAGCTGAACTGACAGCCCGTGCGCCGCGCCGAGCCCTGAAAGACCACGCCGCAGACGGAGTCCGGATAGGCCGGGTGACGCACGCGGTTCAGCACCACCTGGGCCACCGCCCGCTGGCCCTCCAGCGGCTCGCGGGCGGCCTCGTAATAGATGGCCTGAGTCAGGCAGCGCAGCGCCTGCGCCCGGTCGCCGGAAGAGGCGCGCAGGACGAAGGGCGACATCGCATTGATCGGCGCGCCGGCGAACGGCCGCAAGGCGTTGATTTCGCGCGCGGTGCGGTCGAACGTGGTGCCGAAGCCCAGGGTCGGTATCTCGGCGAGATCGAAGGTCTCCCAGCCGGCGGGGCGTCCCCAGTAATCGGTGTGCGGCGCCGGATCGTGCCGGCGCGCCAGGGCCAGCATGGCCGGGTCCATGTCGGCGGTCAGGCGGCGCAGGCCTTCGTCGGAGAGGTTGCGCGCCACCGTCGCCAGGCCCTCGGCCCGGCCGGCGTACATCGGCCGGTCGTAGGTCGTGAGGCAGCCGCTCAGCAGGAGGGCCGCGGCCAGGGCGAAGAGGGGGCGGAGCAAAGTGGTCAAGCTTGCGTTGTAGGCTCAAGTGCAAGGGCGGACGCGGCCCTCCGGAGTTCCTCTATATGCAACCAGAAGCCGGCGAAAAAGCGGACGGAACACAAGGGCTTCCCCGATGACGCGAACGGAGGACCGACTGCTGTCCCTCATCCGCGGCGAGCCGCCGGGCTTCGCATGGGCCCTGGCCTTCTGTGCGGCCAGCCTGGCCCTGGGCGTGCTGGTCCGCGTCGCCTTCGTCGGGCTGGACGCGGGGCTCGGCATGTCGATCACCTATGTGCCCGCCTTCATCGCCGCCACCCTCTATGCCGGACGCCGCTGGGGCTGGGCGACCCTGGCTGCGGCCATGGTGCTGGGGGTGTTGTGGCCGAGCGCCTTCGCCCGCTCCGGCCCGATGCTGCCCCTGCAGGTGATGTACCTGATATCGGGCGTGATCACCGTCTGGTTCTCCGGCGAACTCAGGGCGGCTCTGGTCCGCCTGGAGGAGACCCGGCGGCACGAAGCGGAGATCCGCCGGGCCCTCGACGAGGCCGAGGCGCGGCTGAAGCTGGCCCAGGAGGCCGGCGGCGTCGGCGTCTGGGACTGGAACCTGGAGACCGGCGAGACCCACTGGTCCAGCGCCGTCCATCGCAATCTCGGCCTCGATCCGGCCGAGCCGCCGGGCGTCGAGGCGATGATGCGCATGATCCATCCCGACGACCAGGAGCGCATGAGGGACATGGGCCGGCAGGCTCGCGACGGGGCCTTCGAGCCGGTGGAGTACCGCGTGGTGCGGTCGGACGGCTCGGTGCGATGGCTGCTGTCGCGCGGCGAGGTCCTGGAGGAGCAGAGCGGCGCCCGCCGGGCCATCGGCGTCAACATCGACGTCACCGAGCGGCGGCGCGCGGAGGCCGAACTGCGCGAGAGCGAACTGCGCTTCCGCACGCTGGCCGACAGCGTGCCCATCCTGATGTGGGTCTCCCACCCCGACGGCCGCCGCGAGTTCGTGAACCAGACCTATGTCGACTTCCTCGGCGCCGGCTACGAGGCCGCCCTCTCCTTCGACTGGCGCCAGCGCCTGCATCCCGAGGACCACGACCGCATCCTGGAGGACCAGGTGACGGGCGAGGCCTCCCGCCAGCCCTTCGTCCTGGAGGCGCGCTACCGCCGGGCCGATGGGGAATGGCGGTGGGTGCGGTCCATCTCCCGGCCGCGCATCGGCCCCGAGGGTCAGTTCCGCGGCTTCGTCGGCGCCGGCTATGACGTCACCGAGGCCAAGCAGGTCCAGGCCGATCTCGAGCACATCAACGACCTGATGGCCGAGCGGGTGGAGGCGGCGCTCGCCGATCGCGATCGCGCCGAGGTGGCCCTGCGCCGGGCGCAGCGGCTCGAGGCGGTGGGACAGCTGACCGGCGGCGTGGCCCATGACTTCAACAACCTGCTCACCGTGGTGATCGGCGCCCTGGACCTCGTCCAGCGCCGGCCCGACGACGTTCAGCGGCGCGAACGGATGATCGAGGCGGCGCTCGCCGCCGCCCGCCGGGGCGAGCGCCTGACCCAGCAGCTGCTCGCCTTCGCCCGTCGCCAGCCCCTGAAGCCGGAGGCCGCCCACGTCGACGACCTGGTGCGGGAAGCCGAACCCCTCCTCCAGCGCGCGGTCGGCGAAGCCGTCAGCCTCGTCTTCTCCCTGGGCGCGGAAGGCGCGGTGGCGCGTCTGGACTCCAGCCAGTTCGACGCCGCCCTGATGAACCTGGCGGTCAACGCCCGCGACGCGGTCACCCAGGGCGGCGTGATCCGCGTGGAAACCACGGCCGTCAGCCTGCGGGAGGGCGAGGTCGAAGGCGCCCCGGCCGGCGGCTATGTCTGCATCAGCGTCCACGACACGGGCGTCGGAATGGACGAGGCGGTGGCCGCGCGGATCTTCGAACCCTTCTTCACCACCAAGGAGGTGGGCAAGGGCACCGGGCTTGGCCTGTCGCAGGTCTACGGCTTCGCCCGGCAAAGCGGCGGATCGGTCGCGGTCGAAAGCGCGCCTGGCCTGGGAACGACGGTCCGCCTCTACCTGCCTCTCACCGAGGACGCGTCCGTTCCGGGGCTCCTGGCCGGACATCAGCGAGGCTCGGAGCCGCCGCAAGCGCCCGGACGGGCGCTCAAGATTCTGCTGGTGGAGGACGACGCCGACGTCGCCGAGCTGGCCCGGGACATGCTGCTCGACCTCGGTCACGCCGTCCGCCATGTCTCGGGCTTCCAGCCGGCCGTCGAGCTTCTGCGGTCCGACGCCGAACTCGACCTCCTGCTCACCGATCTGGTCATGCCCGGCGGGGGCACCGGCGCCGACGTCGCGCGGGCGGCGATCGAAGCGCGTCCGGGCCTGCCGGTGGTCCTGTGCTCCGGATATGCCGGCGAGGTGCTGGAGACCCGCGACGAGCTGCCCTGGCCCCTGCTTCGCAAGCCCTATTCGGCCGGCGATCTCGCCCAGGCCATCGAGGCGGCGCTCGTCTCGGCCTCCGCGTCGCCAACCTGAAGCTTGCCGCTTGCATCTCACCGGCAAGGGTCTATATGTGTGACGAACGAGTTATGCTCTTTCTGAGCATATTAGCGGCGCCTCGCTAAGACGACTGCCCCGAGGCGCCTTTCTTTGGGCCGGTGAAATGCTCACTTTGAGCATAAGGAGGACGCCATGGCCGCCGACGGTTTCGCCCCGCTGGACTTCACCCCCGAGGTGGAAGCCCTGACCCTTCCCCTCTGGGAGAAGGTGAAGAAGCACGTCACGCCCATGGAGTGGCGCCTGCAGGCGCCGCTGATCGCCGAGATCAACCGCCTCAAGCGGGAGAAGAACGCCGTCATCCTGGCGCACAACTACATGACGCCGGAAATCTTCCACGGCGTGGGCGACTATGTGGGCGACAGCCTGGGCCTGGCCAAGGAAGCGGCCAAGTCGGACGCGGCCATCATCGTCCAGGCCGGCGTCCACTTCATGGCCGAGACCTCGAAGATCCTGTCGCCTGAGAAGCGCGTGCTGATTCCGGACCTGCGGGCCGGCTGCAGCCTCGCCTCCTCGATCACCGGCGAGGACGTCCGGCTGATCAAGGCCCGCTATCCGGGCCTGCCGGTCGTCACCTATGTGAACACCACCGCCGACGTGAAGGCCGAGACCGACGTCTGCTGCACCAGCGCCAACGCCGTGCAGGTGGTGGAGCACGTGGCGCGCGAGTGGGGCGTCGACAGCGTCATCCTGATCCCCGACGAGTTCCTGGCCCGAAACGTGGCCCGCCAGACCGACGTCAAGATCATCGCCTGGAAGGGCCGCTGCGAGGTGCACGAGCGCTTCGACGCCCAGGACATCCTGGACCTGAAGGCGGCCTATCCCGGCGCCCAGGTCCTGGCCCACCCCGAGTGCCCGGCCGAGGTGCTGGAGGTCTCCGACTTCGCCGGCTCGACCGCGGCGATGAACGACTACGTGCTGACGAAGAAGCCCAAGCAGGTGGTGCTGATCACCGAATGCTCCATGGCCGACAACGTCGCCGTGGACGCCGTGGACACCGAGTTCGTGCGGCCCTGCAACCTGTGCCCGCACATGAAGCGGATCAGCCTGCAGAACATCTATGAGGCCCTGGTCAAGGAGCAGCACGAGGTCACCGTCGATCCGCAGATCGCCGAGCGCGCCCGCCTGGCCGTGCAGCGGATGATCGACCTGCCGCCGCCGGCCGAGCCCGCCCGCTACGACCTGGTCAAGGCCCGCCACCATGTGGACGTGGAGCTGATCTGATGGCCCATCGCACCCAGCACGACGGCGTCCTGGTCGTCGGCGCGGGTCTGGCGGGGCTGTCGGCGGCGCTGTCGGCCGCGCCGCGCAAGGCGCTGGTCCTGACCGGCGCGCCGCTCAACCACGGCTGCTCCTCGGCCTGGGCCCAGGGCGGCATGGCCGCCGCCCTGTCGGCGCAGGACGATCCCGCCCTGCACGCCGCCGATACGGTGGCCGCCGGCGCCGGCCTCGTCGATCCCGAGCGCGCCGCCTTGCTGGCCCGCGAAGGCGCGGCGGCGGTGCGCCGCCTGGCGGAGCTGGGCGCGCCGTTCGACCGCGATGCGGCCGGCGACTTCTCGCTGAGCCTGGAAGCGGCGCACAGCCGCGCGCGCGTCGCGCGGGTCAAGGGCGACCAGGCCGGCCGCGCCATCATGGCCGCGGTGAGCGCCGCGGCCCTCGCCCAGCGGCACATCGAGGTGCGGGACGGCATGCGCCTGCGCGGGCTGCTGCAGGACGAGACGGGCCGCGTGCGGGGCGTCGTCGTCGAGCACGGCGGCCAACTGCATGAGATCACCGCGCCGGCCGTGGTGCTGGCCACCGGCGGCATCGGCGGCCTCTACGCCGTGACGACCACTCCGCCGGAGCTGCGGGGCGAGGGCCTGGGCCTGGCGGCGCTCGCCGGCGCGCTGATCGGCGACCCGGAGTTCGTCCAGTTCCATCCGACGGCGATCGACATCGGCCGCGACCCCGCGCCGCTCGCCACCGAGGCGCTGCGCGGCGAAGGGGCGCGCCTGGTGAACGGGAACGGCGAGGCCTTCATGGCCGCCTACCATCCCGACGCCGAGCTGGCGCCCCGCGACGTGGTGGCCCGCGCCATCCACGCCGAACTGGCGGCCGGCCGCGGCGCCTTCCTGGACGCCCGCGCCGCCGTGGGCGACCACTTCCCCGACGCCTTTCCCGCCGTGTTCGCCGCCTGCCTGTCCGGCGGCGTCGATCCCCGCGTCCAGCCGATCCCGGTGGCGCCGGCGTGCCACTACCACATGGGCGGGATGGTCACGGACGAGAGGGGCGCGACCAGCCTTCCGGGCCTCTTCGCCGCCGGCGAGTGCGCCTCGACCGGCGTCCACGGCGCCAACCGCCTGGCCTCGAACTCCCTGCTGGAAGCGGCCGTCTTCGGCGCGCGCGCCGGGGCCGCCGCGCGCGAGGCTGAGGCCGCGAGCGCCCGCATCACCCGCACGGCGGCCGCGCCGGTCCTGCCGGAGGGCGCGGTGACGGAGCTGCGCCGCGCCATGAGCGCCGAGGCCGGCGTCGTGCGGGACGCCACGGGCCTGTCGCGCCTGCTCGCTCAGCTGGACGCGCTGGAGGCCGCGCATGGCCGGACGCCGGAACTGGTCGCCGCCCGGCTGACCGCCGCCTGCGCCCTGGACCGCCGCGAGAGCCTGGGGGCCCACTTCCGCGCCGATGCGCCCGAGACGCCGGCCGAACCGCGCCGGACGCTGGTGACCCTCGACGCCCTGCCCGCCTCGCCTGCCTGCATCGCCGCCGAATGACCGAACCCCTCCCTGACCTGCTCATCGAGCCCGTCGTCCGCGCCGCCCTGGCCGAGGATCTCGGCCGCGCGGGCGACGTCACCGCTCTCGCCTGCGTGGAGGCCGACGCCCGCCTGTCGGTCGCCTTCGCGGCGCGGAAGGCCGGCGTCGTCTCCGGCCTCGCCTGCGCGCGGCTCGCGCTGCAGACGCTCGACCCCGAAGCCCGCTTCGAAACCCTGGTCGGCGACGGCGCGCGCATCGCCGCCGGCGCGGTGCTGGCGCGCGCCGAAGGCAACGCCCGCGCGGTCCTCTCGGCCGAGCGGACGGGTCTGAACCTGCTCGGCCGGATGAGCGGCGTCGCCACCCTGACCCGGGCCTATGTGGACGCCGTCGAGGGCACGGGCGCGCGCATCGTCGACACCCGCAAGACCACGCCGGGCCTGCGCCACCTGGAGAAGTACGCCGTGCGCTGCGGCGGCGGCGTGAACCACCGCTTCGGCCTCGACGACGCCATCCTCATCAAGGACAACCACATCGCCGCCTGCGGCGGCGTGGCCGAAGCCGTTCGACGCGCCAAGGCCTTTGCGGGCCACCTGATGAAGGTGGAGGTGGAGGTCGACGGTCTCGACCAGCTGGAGGACGCGCTGCGGCACGGTCCCGACGTGGTCATGCTGGACAACTTCTCTCTGGCCGATCTGCGAACCGCCGTCGGCCTGGCCAAGGGCCGCGCCGTCCTGGAGGCCTCCGGCGGCGTGACCCTGGAGACCGTCCGCGCCATCGCCGAGACGGGCGTCGACGTGATCAGCGTGGGCGCGCTGACCCACTCCGTCATGTCGCTGGACATCGGGCTCGACGCGATCTGATATCCGCCTGCGCCGCACGGGCGTCGGAGGACACATGCGCGGCGAACTGGCGATCCACCACCTGGGCGTTCGAGTGGGGCTCGGCCAGAACCCGTTCGGCCGGGACGTGGCCAATCTGGCCCTCTTCCGCGCCTTCGCCCGGCATGGCGGTTTCGAGCGGCTGCACCTGCTGACCCCCTTCCGCATCGACCCGGCCGCCGCCCACGAAGCGCTTTCGGCCGGCGAGGCTCTGGCGACCGAGGTGGAGTACGGCTCCCTGCTCGATCAGGGCCGCATGGCGCGGGCCGGCGTCCTCTTCCGGGGCAAGGCCGACCTGCCCGAGCTCGCCTGGGCGCGGCGCAGCGCAGGGCGGGACCTCGACTACAGCCTTGTGGGCCTGATCCACACGCTCGCCCCGCCGCTGACCCGGCAGGAGATCGCCCTGGCCAGCGTCGCTCCGGTGGAGCCGTGGGACGCCATCGTCTGCACCTCGCCGGCGGTGCAGGGCGCCATGCAGACCATGTTCGCCGAGTGGACGGACTATCTGGGCCAGAAGTTCGGCGGCCCCGAACGCCCGGCCCCGATGCTGCCCATGATCCCGCTCGGGGTCGATCTGGCGGAGATGACCGCCCTGGCCGACCGGCCGCAGGTCCGCGCCGCCGCCCGTGCCAGGCTCGGCCTGTCCGAGGGCGATGTGCTCGTCCTCTGGGTCGGCCGCCTCTCCTTCTTCGAGAAGGCCGCGCCTCAGCCCATGTTTCGTGCGGTGGAGGAAGCGGGCCGGAAGGTGGGCCGTCCGCTGCACTTCGCCCTGGCCGGCTGGTTTCCCAACCCGGAGCACCGCCCGCTGTTCGAGGAGGCGGCGAAAGGCTATGCGCCGACCACCCCGGTGCACTGGATCGACGGCAACGACCGCGTCCTGCTGGGCGAGATGTGGGCCGCCGCCGACATCTTCCTCTCGCTGGTGGACAACATCCAGGAGACCTTCGGCCTGGCGCCCGTCGAGGCCATGGCCGCCGGCCTGCCGATCGTCGCCAGCGACTGGGACGGCTATCGTTTCACCCTCCAGCACGGACGCCAGGCGTTCCTCGCCTCTTCGCTGATTCCGGCTCCCGGGCGTCCGAGCGCCGGCATGCTGCGCCGGCATCAGCTGCGCATCGACAGCTATCAGGCCTATGCCGGCCACGTGGCGTACTACACGGCCATCAATGTTCGCGAGGCGGCCGACGGCCTCGCCGCCCTCGCCGCATCCCCGGACATGCGGCGGCGGCTCGGCCAGGGCGGCCGGCAGCGGGTGCGGGAGGTCTTCGACTGGCCGCAGGTGATGCGGCGCTATCGGGAGCTGTTCGACGAGCTGGCGGCGATCCGGCAGCGGGCGGCGCCGGCGTCGCGCGCCCCAAAGCTCAATCCCGTCAGCGGCGATCCCTTCCGCGACTTCGCGGGCTTCGCCACCAAGGTGCTGTCGCCGGAGACCCGCTTCGCCCTTCGCGAGGGCGTATCGCCGGGCGACGAGGTCGCGCTGGCCCTGACCGTCCGGCTCGACGGATTCGCCGACGCCTGGCGCGCCCCGCCGGACGCCTTGCGCAGGCTGGTGGAAGGTCTGGCCGAAACGCCCTGGCGAGCGCTCGGCGACATCGTCTCGGAGGTTCCGCCGTCCGAGCGGGCGGGCGTGACCTACGGCCTCGTCTGGCTCTGCAAGATGGGGGTGCTGGACTGGCTGTGAGCTTCGGAACCGGGGCGGACGGGACGGGTTGTCCCTGGCAAGGAGGACATCACATGTCGAAACCGCCCCCGATCCCCAAGGACCAGCGCGCCGGCCCCAACGACCGGCCCGACATCGCCGGCGAGGGCCGCGACCGTCGCGACGACGCCGGCAACCTGCAGTCCGACCAGCCGGGCAACGACGACGTCAATCTCCGGCAGCAGGGCCGGCACGGCGACATCAACCAGAACACCCACCACCAGGGTTATCAGCAGAACCGCTGACCTTACGAACGGCGCGCCGGTCCAGGACCGGCGCGTCCTTTCGCGCTTCAGGCCGTCGCCAGGGCGGCCTTCAGGCGGCGGGCGGCCTCCTCGGCCCCGGCCTGGCGGTCGGCGACGGCCGCGGCCATCATCTGGCGCACCCGGGCGAGCACCTCGGCCGGCGCCTCTTCCGGACGCCCCCCCACGAACGGCGGCGACGGCGCGTATTCCAGTCCGAGCTGAACCGAACGGGCGGCCTGTTCGCCGAAGATCTCCGCCCCCACCACCAGGGCGAAGTCGAGGCCGGCCGTGACTCCGCCGCCGGTGAAGACGTTGCCGTCGCGCGAGACCCGGGCCTCGTCGACCTCCACGCCGAACAGGGTCAGCAGGTCGCGCCAGGCCCAGTGGCAGGCGGCCTTCCTGCCTTGCAGGAGACCGGCCGCGGCGAGGATCAGCGAGCCCGTGCATACCGAGGTGACATAGCGCGCTGAGCCGCCGAGGCGCCGGATCTGGGCCATGAAGTCCTCGTCGAGCATGGCGGCCGTGGTTCCGAACCCGCCGGGAACGCAGAGCACGTCGCACGCCTCCACGGCGGCGAGGTCGGCGAGCCGGGCGAAGACCAGTCCGTCGGCCTCGATGTCGCGTCCGCCCATGGAGGCGACGACGGTGCGCGCGCCGGGCATGCGGTTGAAGAACTGATGCGGGGCGGTGAAGTCGAGCTGGGTCACGCCCTCATAGAGCGGGAAGACGATGCGGCAGATGTCGGACATGGCGGCCTCCTCGGTCGGTTGACAGGGGCAGGATGAACCGGTCTAGGCTTGGCCGAAATGACAAAGGTCCCACCAATTCCGCCATGTCGCCGCGCCAGATCGCCGTCCTGATCTTCCCCGACTTCCAGCTCCTGGATGCGGCCGGGCCGCTCTCGGCGTTCGAGATCGCCGGCCGTCACAGCCCCGGCGCTTACGAGATCTCCGTCGTGGCCGCCGAGTCCGGGCTGGTGCGCAGCTCCTGCGGCGCCGCCATGCACGCCCACCCCCTGCCCGACGCGGCGCCGGATACGCTGGTGGTGGCCGGCGGCGACGGCACGCGGCCGGCCATATTGGAGCCCGCCCTGCTGGACTGGACGCGGCGGACGGCGCGCGGCGCGCGGCGCACCGCCAGCGTCTGTTCCGGCGCCTACATCCTGGCCGCCGCCGGCCTGCTGGACGGCCGGCAGGCGACGACGCACTGGAGCCGCACCATCGACTTCCAGCGCCGGTTCCCGAAGGTGCGGCTGGAGCCGGACCGCATCTTCGTGCGTGACGACCCGGTCTGGACCTCGGCCGGGATCACGGCGGGCATCGACTTGAGCCTCGCCCTCGTCGCCGACGACCTGGGCGAGGCGATCGCGCGGGCCACGGCCCAGCAGCTGGTCGTGCCGCGCCGCCGGCCGGGCGGCCAGTCGCAATTCTCGGCCCTGGTCGAGATGGGCGGCCAGTCGGGCCGCTTCGGGGCCCTCTCCCACTGGATCCGCGAGAACCTGACCGAGCCTTTGAGCGTGGAGCAACTGGCCGGGCAGGCGGGCATGAGCCCGCGCAATTTCGCCCGCGCCTTCGCCCGCGAGGTGGGCATGACCCCGGCCAAGGCGGTGGAGCACCTGAGGGTGGAGGCCGCGCGCGAACAGGTGGAGGCCGGCGAGCCGGTCGACCGGGTGGCGATGCGCGTCGGCTTCGGCGAGGCCGAGCGGATGCGGCGGGCCTTCGTGCGGGCCTTCGGACAGCCGCCCCAGGCCCTGCGGCGGGCGGCTCGGGCGGGGAGCCCCTAGCCGAGACGGGCCCGCAGCAGTTCGAGGGTCTCGTTCTGCGCCTTCAGGAGATCGACGACCTCGCGGCTGCGCAGGGAGTCGAGCTTGTCATGCAGCAGCATGATCTCCAGCTCGGCCCGCAGATTGACCTCGTAGTCGTGCTCGGCGGCCTGACGGTCCCGCTCGCTCTGGCGGTTCTGGCTCATCATGATCACCGGCGCCTGCAGGGCCGCCAGGGTCGAGAGCAGCAGGTTGAGGAAGATGAAGGGATAGGGGTCGAAGGCCAGCTCCGAGCCCCGGAACACGAGATTCCAGCCCGCCCAGACCGCGAGACAAAGGCTGAAGCCCCCGATGAAGCCCCAGGACCCGCCCAGGGCGGCGACGCGGTCGGCCAGCTGCTGGCCGAGACTCGCCTCCTCGTCGCGCAGGCGGGGGCCCCGTCCGGTGGGCGCCTCGCGGGCGACCAGGTCGACGACGCTGCGCTGGACCGGCGTCAGGTCCGCATAGGCGCTGTTGAGGAGCTTTCGGGCGAGCTGTTCGCGGCGGGCCTGCTCGGACATGTCGGTTTCCTGGTCGATCACCCGGGGCCGGGTCGCAGGCGCGACTCAGCCCCTGATGATCTCCGCAGGCCGCAGGCCCTTCGGCAAGGCCTGCCGCGACCTAGGCCGCCTTTCCGCCGTCCGCCGGACGCGCCTTGGCGTCCGCCGGCTTCTCGTCGCGGGCCGCCGGCTTCGCCGCGGCGGCCTTGACGCCGCCCGCTGCGCCGGCGGCCTTGGCCGCGGTCGGCGACTTCGCCGGCGCCTCTTGCGACTTGGCGGGCGCCTTGGCCGCGGCGGGGGCCGAGGCCGGCTCCATCGCCGGCTCGAGCGGCCCGCCCATCGCCTCCAGCGTGACCTTGGAGCCCGGCTCGATCACGGCCGAGGTCAGGCGAACCTCGCCCCCCAGGGCGGGGGCCGCCTCGGACTCCATCACCTCCTCGGCGCTGGCGAAGACCGGGGCCTCGGTCTGCTCGGGCGAGACCTCTTCGGCGCGGGCCAGCATGCGCATGGGCGCCGGGTTGCGGTTGAAGCGATAGAAGACGTGCTGGCCGACCTGCGTCACGCGGGTCATGCGCGCTCCCCAATAGGGCGCGACCGCGGTGGTGTGGAAGTGAGTGGCCCGGCCGACATCGGCCATCACCTCGCCGCCGAGGGCGCGCGCGGCCACCCGTTCGGCGCGGCGCCAGGCGGCCGGCTCCACCCGACGGCGCATCACGCCATTGCAGGCGAAGCTGAACTGGCAGCCGGTCTTGCGGGCCGCGCCCTGGAAGACCACCCCGCAGACCGTCTTGGGGAAGGCCGGATGGCGGACGCGGTTGAGCACCACCTGAGCCACGGCGGCCTGCCCCGAGGGAGTCTCGCCGCGGGCTTCATAATAGACGGCCTGCGTGAGGCATTCGAGCTCGCGGGAGCTTTCCAGCGCGCCGCCGAGGCGGAACGGCGCGGCGGGCGCCGGCGTTGCATTCAGGCTGGCGCGCAGCAACGGCGCCTGCCCACGCCCGTCGCCGTGCCGTTCGAGGCGCGCGACAAGGATGGCGTTCTGGCGGTCGCGCTCGGCGGCGCCCGCGATGGTGAAGGGATCGTGCCGGCGCGCGATGCGCAGGACTCCAGGGTCCATGCTGGCGGCGGCGTCTTGAAGGGCCTGCTCGGAGTAGCCGTCAGCAGCCGCTGCGGCGAGGCGTTCAGCCCGGCTGTGGTCGGTGGCGGCCCGGGCCATGCCCCCCGCCATATAGGCGCCGCCAAGCGCCAGTCCGACCGCCGAGCCGAGTACGGCGGCTCCGGTCAGCGCACGCCAGTCGGCGCCCGCTCTTTTCTCATTTCGCAAAACGTCCTGTCCCGTGCGGCGAGGGCGACAGCCCCCCGACATCATCGCTCTGAAGGCGCCCGCCTCATGCGGGAAACACCCTCGAAACGAAGCCCGTCCAGGCACTCAAAAGGACGGGGCTACGACAAAGTGGCGAGGCTTATGACGGCTTCGTGAAGGATTCGCAAGCCGACTCTGCGTCGCACCGGCGCGCCGGACGATCCGGACACGCCGCCCCGGGAACCTTGGCCGTTGGCCGCCGTTGAGCCCAGGGTAAATCAGGAGACAGCAACATGCGTAAGGTCCTTAGCGTCTGCGTCGTCTCGGCGGGCCTCCTACTGGCCGCTTGTGGCCACAATGTGGAGCAGCGCGCGGCGACGGGCGCCGCGGCCGGCGCCGTGGTCGGCGGTCCGGTGGGCGCAGCCGTCGGCGGCGTGGCGGGTACGGCGGTCAGCAAGTCAGTGGACAAGTAGGCGCCGCGCCTAGTCCATCTGCGTCATGCGAGGAGGCGGCGCGCCCCTTATCCCGCGGCCATCGTTGGCCAATCGGGAGAAGACGGTGCGCCACCTTATCCTGGCTCTCGGCGTTCTGGCGGCGGCCTGTGCGGTCGCCGTCAGCGGCGGGGGCCTTTTCTAAGCTCGACCTTTGCGTCGGGTCACGCCTTGACATGCAATCCCCGCTTGCGCCCATAGGCCGCAGGTTGAGGGGGAGTTGTAGAAGTGCGGCGTCTGCGTTCCGCGCTCATGGCGAGCGCGTTTGGCCTTTCAGGCCTGTTGGCCGGTCCGGCCTGGGGCATCGTTCCCAACGACGATCTGCTGGGGGTGAACCCCGACGGCACGGTCGATGAGACACAGGTGCTCGACTCCGGCGTCACCGGGGTGGGCGTCACCTTCTTCGATATTGGCGGCGCGACGAGCATCTGCACGACGACGCTGATCAACCCGCGGACGGCGATTCTCGCCTCGCACTGCGTCAACCAGGTCCCCGACGCCGAGTGGGGCGCAGGGGCGCGGGCGGCCGTCAGCTTCCTCGCCGATGCGCTCCCCGGCGTGCAGGCGTGGCACAGGTCCGGGGGCGAGAACCAGCCCGGCCTGTCGACCTACAATGTGGTCGATATCACCTTCGACCCCCGCTCGCTGGCGCTCGCCGACGATCCGGCCGGCTATCAGCAGGCCGACGTGGCGCTGGCGGCGCTGGGCGCGCCGGCGATCGACGTGCCGAAGTGGAAGCTGCTGTTCTCCCCCCTTCCCGGCCCGACCGACGTGGTGTTCACGGGCTACGGCAACACAGGCTCGGGGACTGACGGGGCGGTGAACGCCGACGGGCTGCTGCGCCGCACGGTGACCAACCGGATCGACGTCCTGGCGTCTCCCTCCGATATCGCTCAGGCCATCTATCTGCTGAGCGGCGAGGCGCCTCCCAACGTGTCGCCGACCTTCACCGCCGACGTGTACATCTACGATTTCGACCCCCCGTCCGGGGTCCGCATCGGCGCCGACGGCCTGCCCTACGCCAACCTCGGCGGGGACGCGACGGAGCGCGAGGGCAGCGCCGCCCCGGGCGACTCCGGCGGGCCGCTGATCGTCCCGAGCCTGGGCGACAACCTGCTGGCCGGCGTCGTGTCGGGCGGCTTCTACTATCCGGTCGATGCGCCGGAGGCGGGCTACGGCCAGTTCGCCTTCTACCAGCCGCTTTCCCTCTATTGGGACTGGATCGTCGACAACAACTTCTACCGCTATGTCGGCGCCAAGGGCGGGGACGGCGACTGGTTCGACCCGGACCACTGGGCGGAGCGCCTCGATCCCGCCTACCAGGTGCTGACCGGCGCGGGCGTGGTGAACGGGCTGCCCGACACGCCGGCCCTTGGGGCAAACGGCGTGGGCGAGAACTTCGGCGAGATCTGCATCGAAGGCGCCGGCTGCCTGAACATGGCCGACGCCAACAATCCCGAGAGCGACACGCCGCGCTTCCCGGTGAGCGGCCCGGGCTCCAGCGGCTTCGTCCCGAACAACGGCTTCTACGGCCCGGATGGCGCCGTCCGCTTCTATGACGTCACCCTGTCGGAGGCCGGAACGACGCGGCTTGCCGGGTTCGCCGAGATCGACGCCTTGACCGTCGCCGGCGCCGCCCGCCTCGACATCGCCCGCGAGGCCGGCCTGGCCCTGGCGATTGGCACGGAGACCTACGGCGGCTGGATCGACGTGGACGGCCTGCTGCAGACCCCGACCTTCACCGGCGCGGCCGGTCTGCTGACCGGCTCGGGCCGCGTGCGGGCCTACAGCTTCCAGTCGGCCATGGGCGTCGGCCCTGGAGACTTCGGCGAACTCGGCACGCTGACCCTGCAGACCGACGCCCTGCTGGCGGCCGAGAACGTCCTGCAGATCGACGTGGCGCGCAGCGGCGCAGACCGTTTGGCGGTGATCGCCGATCCTGAAGCGGCCCAGCCCTCCACCGGCGGTCTGATCCTGGGCGGCCTCCTGGTGCTGAACCCGCTGGCGGCCGACCGCCCCCGCGCCGGCGACCGCTTCACCATCGTCAGCGCCGAGGGCGGCTTCCTGAACGACTTCGATGGCGTCGCCGACCTTCCCGGCGTTCTGCGCGGGGAGCTGGTCTATGGCGCGAACGCCATCGATGTGCTGATCGAGGCCGGTCTCTACGCCGACATCGCCGACATGTCCGACGCCAGCCAGGCCCCCTACGCCCGGCTGCTGGACGCCGCCCGCGGCCCCGCCGACGGGCCCCTGGCCGGCCTCTACGACGGCCTCGACTTCCTGGAGGGCGAAGAGCTGAGCGCCGGCCTGCGCAGTCTGGCCCCGCTCGGCCTGCAGAACGCCGAGGTGCTCGGCCGCCTGCAGACGGAGTCCGTCGCCCGCGCCGTCGCCGACCGCGCCCCGCTGGGGGTGAAGAACGCCGGCGCCTTCATCGCCTATGGCCAGGGCCGCGGCGATGGACTTTCGCAAGCCTTCAACGCCAAGACGCAGATCGAGTCCGAATGGCTGGTCGGCGGCGGCGAGGCCCGGCTCGGTTCGGCCACCGTCGGCGGGGCGCTCGCCTACGCTCGCGGCGATCTCGACCTGCCCACGCCCCAGGCGGAGGGCGAGAGCAAGCTCTGGCAGGCGATCGCCTTCGGCCGGCTGGAAGGCGCCGCACGGCCCTGGACGCTGGAAGCCTCGGTCGGCCTCGGCCGTCAGGACCTGGAGTTCCGCCGCGCCTTCACGGCCGGCGGCCTCGCCTACGCCGCGGCCGGCGACACCGAGGCCGACCTCTATACGGCCACGATCGCGGGGACCTGGGACCTGCCCCTCGATTCCGGCCTGAAGCTCGTGCCGCAGGCCTCCCTGCGCGCCGCCCGGTTCGAGGTCGACGGCTTCACCGAGACCGGCGGCCCGGCCGCCCTGCGCGTCGACGGCTTCGAGGCCGACAGCGTCCAGGGCCGGATCGGCGTGGGCTTGGAGGGGCGTCTGCCGGTCGCCTCGGGCAAGCTCAGCGTGCGGGGCCGCCTGGCCCTGGCCCACGAGTTCGCCGAGGCGCCGGACGCCGCGATCGCCTTCGCCGCCAACGGCGCCGCGCGCGTATCGGCCGGCTTCCCCGACCGGGACGAGGACTGGCGCGAGGCCGGCCTGGCCGTGGCCTATGAGGACGGCCCGCTCGCCCTCACCCTGGCGGCCGAGGCCGATCTGGGACGGGACGAGGCGGATCTGGTCGATGTGAGCCTGCGCGCCGCCTGGCGCTTCTAGACCCGTGAACGGCGGGCTGCTGGCGCCACGGTGTCAGCAGCCCCGCTGGCGCCGGAGCCTGCGCGCGCCTACCTTGGCGTTCATGCCGCGTTCCAAGACCGCTCCTCCCCCGTCTTCCGACGGCGTCGCCGACATGTCGGCGGCCTTCGACTACAATGACGCCGCCATGCCGATGCTGTGGAAGCCGCACCGGCCCGCGCGCCCGTCCAAGTCGGAGGGCGGCAAGAGGTTCAAGCTGGTCAGCGACTATCAGCCGGCCGGCGACCAGCCGCAGGCGATCCGGGAGCTGGTGGAGGGCGTCAACGCCCACGAGCACGACCAGGTCCTGCTGGGCGTCACCGGCTCGGGCAAGACCTTCACCATGGCCCAGGTGATCGCCGAGACGCAGCGCCCGGCCCTGATCCTGGCGCCGAACAAGACGCTGGCGGCCCAGCTCTATTCCGAGTTCAAGGCCTTCTTCCCGGAGAACGCGGTCGAGTTCTTCGTGTCCTATTACGACTACTACCAGCCGGAGGCCTACGTGCCCCGGACGGACACCTATATCGAGAAGGACTCCTCGATTAACGAGCAGATCGACCGGATGCGCCACTCGGCGACGCGGGCGATCCTGGAGCGCGACGACGTCATCGTGGTCGCCTCGGTCTCGTGCATCTACGGCATCGGCTCGGTCGAGACCTATACGGCCATGACCTTCACCCTCGCGCCGGGTGAACGCATCGACGAGAAACAGCTGATGGCCGACCTGGTGGCGCTGCAGTACAAGCGCAACGACCAGGCCTTCGAGCGCGGGACCTTCCGCCGCCGCGGCGACACCATCGAGATCTTTCCCGCCCACTACGAGGACCGCGCCTGGCGCGTCAGCCTGTTCGGCGACGAGGTGGAATCGATCAGCGAGTTCGATCCCCTGACCGGCAAGAAGACCGCCGACCTGGAAGGGATCAAGATCTACGCCAACAGCCACCACGTGACCCCGCGCCCGACGCTCAACCAGGCGGTCATCGAGATCAAGAAGGAGCTCAAGGAGCGCCTCGACTGGCTCGTGGCCAACGGCAAGCTGCTGGAGGCCCAGCGGCTGGAGCAGCGCACCACCTTCGACCTGGAGATGATCCAGGCCACCGGCTCCTGCGCCGGCATCGAGAACTACAGCCGCTATCTCTCCGGCCGCCGCCCCGGCGAGCCGCCGCCGACCTTCTTCGAATACATTCCCGAGAACGCCCTGCTGTTCGTGGACGAGAGCCACCAGGCGATCCCGCAGATCGGCGGCATGTACCGCGGCGACTATCGCCGCAAGTTCACCCTGGCCGAATACGGCTTCCGCCTGCCCTCCTGCATGGACAACCGCCCGCTCAAGTTCGAGGAGTGGGACGCCATGCGGCCGGACACCATCCACGTCTCGGCCACGCCCGGCGAATGGGAGATGAAGCGCGCCGGCGGCGTCTTCGTCGAGCAGGTGATCCGCCCCACCGGCCTGATCGACCCGCCGGTGGAGGTGCGCCCGGTCTCCAAGGACGGCTTCTCCCAGGTGGACGACGTCATCGACGAGGTGCGCCAGACCATCGCCCAGGGCTACCGGGCGCTGATCACCGTGCTCACCAAGAAGATGGCCGAGGACCTGACGGAGTACATGCACGAGCAGGGCCTGAAGGTCCGCTACATGCACTCCGACATCGACACCATCGAGCGCATCGAGATCATCCGCGACCTGCGCCTGGGCGCCTTCGACGTGCTGGTGGGGATCAACCTGCTGCGCGAGGGCCTGGACATTCCCGAGGTCGGGCTGGTCGGCATCCTGGACGCCGACAAGGAAGGCTTCCTCCGGTCTGAGACCTCGCTGATCCAGACCATCGGCCGCGCGGCCCGGAACGTCGACGGCCGCGTCATCCTCTATGCCGACCAGGTCACCGGCTCCATGGAACGCGCCATGGCCGAGACCCAGCGCCGCCGCGAGAAGCAGGAGGCCTACAACCGCGAGCACGGCATCACGCCCGAGAGCGTGAAGAGCCAGATCAAGGAGATCCTCGCCTCCCCCTACGAGAAGGACCGGCCGCTCGTCCGCGCCGAGCTGGCCGAGGACGCCAAGCCCTTCATGGGCGACAACTTCAAGGCCACCCTCCGCGACCTGGAGGCCAGGATGCGCCAGGCCGCCGCCGACCTGGAGTTCGAGACCGCCGCGCGCCTGCGCGACGAGATCAAGCGCCTGAAGCTGATGGACCTGGAATTCGCCAACGAGGCCCTCACCGCCGAGGGCGAAGAGGTCGACCGCTCGGCGGTGAAGCGCGTCAAGGCCGAGGCGCGCGCCGAGGCCCAGGAGCGGTTCCGCAAGGGGCGGTAGGACTAGATCTCGGTCAGGATCGGATCTTAGCTTCTTCAACCGCCGAGGGAGAAAAGCCGTGCCAAAGTACCGCGTCCTTTGCCGTGTCGATGCTTACGTCGACTACATCGCCGAAGTCGAAGCCGACGACCCCATGACGGCCGCTCAACTCGCCTATGACCATCCGGGCGACTACCAATGGGAAGCTGGCGGCGCACAAGAGTTCGATGCGCGAAAGTATCTGACGCTCGATGAGAATGGCGAAGAGATCGAAGATACTCGTGCGGGAGACTGGATTTAGGCGCAGGTAACCAAGCTGCTGTTGGCTAAATCGATGACAACCAATCCCGATCCGCCGGACGACGGTCTCTTCAAATCGGGCGACACAGCCGACTATCTGCGCTTTGAGGAAGCGCCGCAGGTGTACCTTAGCCCTACGCAGCGCGCTCGCGTTTGGACGGAAGGTTGGGCGGCGAAATCCCTCTACTGCGCAAACTGCGGCAGCGACGAGTTGCAGCGCTTCTCGGCTAACAAGCCGGTCGCCGATCTGTTCTGCGCCGATTGCGGCGAGACGTTCGAACTAAAGAGTAAGAGGGGTCCCTTCGGGAAGCGCATTGTTGACGGTGCGTACGAGACGATGATCCAGCGGCTGAGGTCCGGAGACAACCCCAACCTCATCCTGTTGAACTATGACTTGGCTAGCTTTGGCGTGACCGATGCCGTGCTGGTCCCGAAGCACTTTTTCGTGGAAGAGATCGTGGAGAGACGGCCGCCTCTCGCATCGACTGCAAGGCGGGCCGGATGGGTAGGATGCAACATCCGGCTCGACTTGATACCGGCCGCCGGCCGCATTTCCTTCGTCGCCAATCGAACGCCCCGGCCAAAGTTAGAGGTGCAGACGCGCTGGCGGGAGACGTTCTTTCTGCGAGAAGCAGGCGGCGTCGCCCGCGGTTGGTTGGTTGAGGTGCTTCGTATCGTGGAAGACCTGCGAAAGGACAGATTCTCTCTAAGCGACGTCTATGAGCGTGAGGCCAGCCTTCAAGCCGTTTATCCCGGCAACCAAAACATCAGGCCGAAAATCCGGCAGCAGCTGCAAGTTCTACGCGACCACGGCCTGGTCCGTTTCCTCGGGAACGGTCAGTACGAATTGGTCCGAAGTCGTACAGGCAATCTGTAAGCGGTCCGAGAAACCTTCCGCCGGCCAGCCCTCCCGACCGTGCCCCAAAATCCCCACCTCTGTGTTGGATGAGCCCCGGAACGGATGGGGGACGGAACCTCCGTCCCCGTCGTTCGTAATTCCGGGGTGACTGGGGCTGAGGTTGTTCAGCCGGCTCGCGGTGAGCCGGACCTGGGCCCTGCGACAGAACAGAAGAGGTGATCCATGTCACCGTCTCTCAGCGTGGTGTCCGCCGACGGCAAGGTGGCGGCCCTGGAACGGACGAACAGCAACGACGCCGTGGTCGAGCGGGTGCGCCGGCTGCAGGCCGAGGCGCGCGGTCTTGTGCTTGAGCATGTGCGCGACCTGGAAGCGGCCCTTCACACCGTGGAGCGGCTGAGCAGGGAGATCGCCGGCGGCGGCGAACTCTATCCTCCGGGCGTGCGCGAGATCGCCCGCCGGCTGACCGAGGACGCCGAAACCAAGGCCCAGACCCTCGAAGCCATCATGGCCAAGGCCTGAACCCCGACGCCTGCCCCCTCCCCCCGCGGGAGGGGCTTCAGTCTTCTTCCGTCTTTCGGATGGGCGAGATGGCCGCCCCGCCCTGCGGCCCGACGGGGCTGAAGGCGGGGTCGGTTTCGATCTCGCGCTGGCGGCGGTTCTCGTCCTTGCCCGGTTCGCGGGGCGGATCGGCGGGCTGGCGCTCTGTCTCGCTCACGACACGAGCTCCCGGTACTCGGGGCTGCGGCGCAGCCAGGCGGCGGCATAGCCGCAGATGGGGGTGATCTTCAGGTCGCGGTCCTTGGCGTCCTGGGCGAGGGCCTTCATCAGGCGTCCGGCCGCGCCCGTGCCGCGCAGGGCCGGCGGGCTTTCCACATGGTCGATATAGAGGCGGCCGTCCTTCTCCCGGTAATCGGCCCAGGAGGTCTGGCCCTGTTCGTCCATCTCATAGCGGCCGGCGGCGGTGTTGTTGCGAAGCTCGCTCATCGTGGGATCTCCTTGCGCATCGGCAACGGGCTTAACGGCGGTTTCGATCCCGGCTAAGCCTGACCTTCGTTTCCGACATCGAGATGGGCGCCGGCCCGGAGAAGGAAAAGATGCGCAAGGCATTCGTGACGGCCGCCGCCGGGGTGGCCCTGCTGACCCTCGCGGCCTGCAACCGCAACGAGGAGGCCGCGGAGGCGCCGGCCGAAGCCCCCGCGGCGACGGCTCCGGCGCCGGCCGCCGGCGAGGCCGCCGCGGCGCCGCAACGGCGGCCGGGGCTGTGGGAACAGCGCGTCTCCACCGAAGGCATGGTCCAGGTGAGCCGCATCTGCATCGACGAGGCCCTGGAGAAGCGGATCGGCTGGTGGGGCCAGCAGGCCACCGCCGACGCCTGCGAAAAGAACCAGGTCACCCGCCGCGCCGACGGCGGCTGGCAGTTCTCCAGCGTCTGCGACATGGGCACGGGCGGCAAGACCACCACGTCCGGCGTCGCCACCGGCGATTTCAACAGCCGCTATCTGGTGGAGGCCGAGAGCTCCACCGTCGGCGCCGAGGCCCCGCAGATGAACGGCGTGCGCAAGATGATCATCGAGAGCGCCTGGCAAGGCCCCTGCCCCGAAGGCTTCGAGCCCGGCGACATGGAGCTGCCGGGCGGCATGCGGATCAACCTGCTGGACATGGGCGGGGAGTAAGACGGGCGACATGCGGCGCCGACGGGACGAGGCGAAGGCGCTCCGCCGCCGAATGTCCCTTCCAGAGGTCTTGTTGTGGATGCAGCTGCGGGCACGGCTGCTGAACAGGCAGTTCCGGAGGCAGCATCCTGTCGGCCCTTATGTCCTCGACTTCTATTGCGCGCGCGCCCGGCTTGCGGTTGAGGTCGACGGCTACGCGCACTCGACAGCGGATCGGCCGCAGCGCGATGAGCGGCGCGACGCCTGGCTGGCCGAGAGGGGTATCGCGACCCTCCGCCTGCCAGCGGAGCTGGTGCTGAGCGACATAGACGCCGCGGTCCGGACGATCGCCGCCGAGCTCGATCGCCGACTGTAGACCCCCTCAGCCGCCTTTGGCGGCAGCTCCCCCTGAGAGGGGGAGCATCTTTCGCACTGAGACTGCCCAGCCGCCGAGCAGATCCTCCCCCTCCTTGAGGGGGAGGTGGCCCGGAGGCCGGAGGGGGTCTGCGGATCAGACCAGCTCCACCGCCATCGCGGTCGCCTCGCCGCCGCCGATGCAGAGGCTGGCCAGGCCGCGGGTTCCGCCGCGGGCCTTCAGGGCGGCGATCAGGGTGGCGAGGATGCGGGCGCCGGAGGCGCCGATGGGGTGGCCGAGGGCGCAGGCGCCGCCGTTGACGTTCAGCCGGTCGGCGTCGATCCCCAGCTCCCGCTCGGCGATCATGGCGACCACGGCGAAGGCCTCGTTGACCTCGAAGAGATCGACGTCGCCGGCGCTCCAGCCCGCCTTCTCCAGGGCCTTGCGCATGGCCGGAACCGGCGCGGTGGTGAACTGGCCGGGCTCGTGGGCGTGGGCGGCGTGGGTGACGATGCGGGCGGCCACGTTCAGCCCCAGCCGGTCGGCGACCGAGGCGCGGGTGAGCACGAGGGCCGCGGCGCCGTCGCTGATGGAGCTGGCGTTGGCGGCCGTGATGGCGCCGTCCTTGGCGAAGGCGGGCTTCAGCGTCGGGATCTTGGCGGGATCGGCCTTCAGCGGCTGCTCGTCATGGGTCACCGTCTCCACGCCCCTGCGGGTGGCGACCTCCACCGGCGCGATCTCGCCGGAGAAGGCGCCGGACTCGGTGGCGCTCCGGGCGCGGCTCAGGCTGCGGATGGCGAAGTCGTCCATGGCTTCGCGGGTGAACTGGTAGGCGCGCGCCGTCTCCTCGGCGAAGGAGCCCATCAGGCGGCCGGGCTCGTAAGCGTCCTCCAGCCCGTCCAGATACATGTGGTCATAGACGGTGTCGTGGCCGATCCGGGCGCCGGAGCGATGCTTGGCGAGCAGGTAGGGCGCGCCCGACATGCTCTCCATGCCGCCGGCGACGATCACCTCGGCCGAACCGGCGGCGAGCGCGTCATGGGCCATGATGGCGGCCTGCATGCCGGAGCCGCACATCTTGTTGACGGTGGTCGCCTGGACCGACCGCGGCAGGTCGGCGCCCAGCGCCGCCTGACGGGCCGGCGCCTGGCCGAGGCCGGCGGGCAGCACGCAGCCCATGAAGATCTGGTCGACCTTTTCAGGCGGCAGGCCGGCTCGCTCGACGGCCGCCCGGACGGCGGCGGCGCCCAGTTCTGTGGCCTTGACGGCGGAGAGCGCGCCCTGGAAGCCGCCCATGGGCGTGCGGGCGAAACTCGCGATGACGACGGGGTCGGAAGCTTGGGTCATGACCTCGATATAGACCCGCAGCCAGCCCGCCTCCAGATCAGCCGTAGGCGGCGACCGTGCGCACGATGAAGCCGCCGCCCAGCACGCGCTCCGGGTCCTCCGGCGCATAGAGGACGCAGGCCTGGCCCGGCGCCACGCCCTCCTCCGGCGCCTCGAACACCACGGCGGGCTGGCCTTCGGCGAAGCCCAGGCGGCCGGCGACGGGCTCGCGTGTCGAGCGGACGCGCGCCAGCACGGGCCGCGCCTCCTCGCAGGCGGCCTCGAAACTCGCGCTCTCGCCCAGCCAGTTGGTCTCCTTCAGCGTCAGGGCGGCGGTCAGCAGCGCCTCGCGCGGGCCGACGATCACCTGGCGCGCGTCGGCGTCGATGCGCACGACGAAGAGCGGCTCGCCCACCGCCACGTTGAGCCCGCGGCGCTGGCCGATGGTGTAGCGGGTGACGCCCTCGTGGCGGCCCAGCACACGGCCGTCCATGTGGACGATGTCGCCCGGCTCCGCGCCGTGCGGGCGCAGCCGGTCGATGACCGTGGTGTAGCGGCCCTCGGGCACGAAGCAGATGTCCTGGCTGTCGGGCTTGTCGGCGATGGCCAGGCCCAGCTCGGCCGCCACCCGCCGCACCTCGCTCTTGGGCAGGCCGCCCAGGGGGAAGCGCAGGAAGTCGAGCTGCTCGCCCGTGGTGGCGAACAGGAAGTAGCTCTGATCCCGCGTCGGATCGGCCGCCCGCATCAGGCGCGGCCGGTTGCCGCCGGCGTCGCGGCGGACATAGTGCCCCGTCGCCAGGGCCTCGGCGCCCAGGTCGCGGGCCACGTCCAGCAGGTCGCGGAACTTGACGGTCTGGTTGCAGCGCACGCAGGGGATCGGCGTCTCGCCGCGCAGATAGGCGTCGGCGAAGTCCTCGATCACCGCCTGGCGGAAGCGGCTCTCGTAGTCGAGGACATAGTGCGGGATGCCGATCGCCTCGGCGGCCGTCCGGGCGTCGTGGATGTCCTGGCCGGCGCAGCAGGCGCCCTTCTTCTCGATCGCCTCGCCATGGTCGTAGAGCTGCAGCGTGACGCCGACGACGTCATAGCCGGCGCGCGCCAGCAGCGCGGCGGTGACGGTGGAATCCACGCCCCCCGACATGGCCGCCACCACACGCGCGCCCGCCGGCAGGCCGACGGCGGCGCGCGCGGCCTCCACGGCGGCGTCGGCCGCGGCCTTGGGATTGTCGAGCGTCGTCAGGGTCATGGCCGCTATTTAGCGAGTGCGCCGCGAGTTTGCGAGGGTGCGGCCTGCGCGGAAGATGTCGGGTAGTCGACATCCGTAACCAGAGAGTTGATTAGAAAGCCCGAAGGTTAAGGTTTAGAGTCAGAACATCGCCGGTAAACGTTGATCGGCCGCCGGCGACTGAGAGACTGAGCGTGCTCCCGCCCGACAAGTGCGAGTGAGCGATATGAAGCCATATAGACTCTATGTCGTGACGCCGCAGGAGAACATTTTCCACGCGGTGGAACACGAATACCAGGACGACCAGGAGGCCCTGGCCCAGGCGGCGCGCCTGCACGAGGCGCCGCACGCGGTCGAGGTGTGGTCCGGGGAACGGTTGGTGGGCCGCATCGGCGGGCCTTTCGACTTCGGACGCGCCTTCTAGCGGGGACCTGCCTAGCGCAGCACGTTGAGGAGCGAGCTCTCCTTCAGCGCCACGAAGACCTGCGCCGCCGCCTGCACAGAGATCTGCGCCTGCTCCAGGTTGCTGATCGCCTCGGTCATGTCGGCGTCGACGATCTCGCCGATCATGCCCTTCATGCTGTTGGTGCGCACCACCAGGTCTTCCTTCACGGCCTCCACCCGGCTCTGCACCATGCCGTTCCGGCCGGCGGTGTTGATCAGGTCGTTGTAGACCCCGTCCCAGACCTGCAGCTGACTTTCCAGGAAGGTGCGCTGGTTGTCGGTGAGGCTGCCGGTGAAGGGGCCGTCGACGCCTTCGTGGAAGGCCTGCATGTCCTTGAAGGCCTGCATCATGTTCGTGCCGAAGGAGTCGGCGAGGAAGCCCGTGCTGACCAGCGTCGAGTCGTCCACGCGCGCCTGGGTGACGTAGGTGTCGTTGTGGAAGAAGTCGGCCACCGTGGTCGCCGGCGTCGTCAGTTCGGCCAGGGTGGTCGCCGAGAACGGCGGGGTGTCCACCTGTCCGCCGGCGAACAGATACTTGCCGCCGTAGCGGGCGTTCAGACCTTCCACGCTGTTGCGGAAGGCGCCCTGCATGTCCTGCATCAGCGTGTCGACGCGGCCGCTGGCCAGGGCCTCGGCGATGGCGGTGCGGGCCGTCTGGGCGGCGTCGGCGGCCTGGTTCAGGGCGAAGTCCTGGGTGGTCAGGCGGTCGGCCACCAGCTTGTTCTGATCGGTGTAGGCTTCCAGCCGGGACTCGATGGCCCGCATGGCCGTGAGCATTTCGGCCTTGCGCGCATAGTCCTTGAGATCCGAGCCGTTCTTCTGGCTCGAGACCTTTTCCCCCGCATCCGTCTGCCGCTGCTGCGCGGCGATCAGATTGGCGAGGACGGCGCTGTAGTTTCCGCCGGTCGAGATGCGGCTCACCATGCTGGCGTTCCTCAGACGATGTTGGTCAGGACGTCGAACAGCTCTTTGGCCGCCTGGATCATGCGGGCCGAAGCGTTGAAGGCCTGTTGATAGGTGGTGAGGCGGACGAGCTCCTCATCGAGGTTCACGCCCTCGACCGCCTGCCGGCGGTTGACCGCCTCGGTCTGCACCGCCTGGGCGCTGGACCTGCGGGTGTCGGCGGCCGAGGCTTCCCGGCCGATCGAGCCGCCGAATTCCGAAGCGTAGCGCGAGACGGTCATGTTGGCGGCGCCGAGCGTGCCGGCGGCGCCGAAGCGCATGACCACGTCGCCGGCGGTGGCGAGGCCGAGGGCGCCCCGGCCGTCGCCCGGCGTCAGCACCGGCTGACCGGCGGCGACGCTGAGATCGAGCTTGGCCAGGCCGAGCTTCATCGGGTCGGCGGAGAAGGCGCCGTCGACCTGCAGGTCGTTGGCCCGGCTCGCCCGCTCCAGGGCGCCGATGCCGAAGAGTTCGCTCATCGACGGCCCGCCGACGCCGCGCGCCGTATTGTCCTGCACCACCGAAGACGTCGCATAGAGCGGCGCGGCGCCGGTGAAGGTCAGGGCGCCGTTGGAGTCCAGGCTGTAGGCGCCGTAGAGGCCCACGCCGGTGGTGTTGTTGTTCAGGGCGTTGACCAGGTCGGCCATGGTCGCGCCGGCGGGGACCGTGACCGTCACGTCGCGGATCGGCTTTCCGTCCTGCTGCGCCAGGCGAAGCGTCAGCTGCTGGCCCGGCGTGAAGCCGTGCGGGTCGGTCGGGCGCAGTCCGGTGTCGTAGTTGGTGAAGCCGCCGGACCGGACGATGTCGTTCAGCCCGAAGAAGTGCGAGAAGGCGCGGCCCGCCTTCTGGGAGGTGCCCTCGTCGATGGCCACTCCGCCGGTGGCGGCCGAGATGCTCAGAACGCCGTTGGTGAAGGTGGCCGAGCCGTTGGCCCCGAGGGCGGTGTTGAGGTCGGTCAGGAAGCTGGCCGGGGTGAAGGCCGTCGCCGGGCCGGCGTTGACGCTCATCGTGCCGGCGTCGAAGTCGATGTCCACCCGGTGGCTCAGCACGCCGGCGGCGTCGACGATGGCCACGGTGGTCGATCCCGTGAAGCCGCTGATCGCGGTGGGCAGGTCGAGACCGGTGTTGCGCCCCGTCAGACTGGCCTGGGCCGGAACGGTGGACGCGGCGTTGTGGGCCGCGTTGATGGCTTCCGAGGCGCGAGCCATGAACTCGCCGAGCTGGTCGGACAGGCCGGGCAGCTTGTCGTCGCGCAGGTCCATCAGGCCGCGCAGGGCTCCGCCGGTGATGGAGATCGGCTTGCCCACGCCAGAGCCTGCGGCCGTGGTCGCGGTGATGTAGCCCTTGGTGCTGTCGGTGCGCGAGTAGGTCAGGCGGGCCGCGCCGTCGCCCGCCAGCATGACGCCCTCGGTGGAACGGACGATCAGGCCGCCGTCGCTTCGCGCCGAGATCTGGATGTTCATCAGGCTCGACAGCTCATCGACCAGCTGGCTCTGGATGTTCTCCGAGCCCGAGGCGTCGGCGTCCACCAGCTTGGCGCGGCTGATGTCGGCGTTCAGCTTGTTGATCTGGTCGAGCAGATCGTTGATCCGGTCCACATTGGCGGTGATCTCGGTGTCCACCGTCCGGCCCAGCTCGGCGATCGAGCTGTTGATCCGCGCCCCTTCGTTCAGGAAGTCCTCGACGCTGGAGAGCGCCTGGCTGCGCAGCAGGCTCGACGAAGGGTCGTTGGCCGTGGCGGCGAAGGAGCTCCAGATCTCGTCGAGGCGGGCGAAGAAGAAGCTCTCGCCCGAGGGGTCGCCGAACAGGCTCTGGGCGTTGTCCATGTATTGGGCGACCACGTCCCAGCGGCTGGCCTCCGAGGCGGCGCTGAGCGTCGCCAGCTGCAGGTACTGGTCGGTCACGCGCTTGACGCCCGAGACCTCGACCCCCATGCCCCGGCCGCCGACCACCAGCTGCTGCTGGTCCACGGTCTTTCGGACGTAGCCGGTCGTGTTGACGTTGGCGATGTTGTCGGAGACCGCGCGCAGCCCGACCTGCGACGCCACCAGGCCCGAGTTCGCCGTCTTGAGGACCGCTGTCAGCGACATGGGTCTTCACCTTCCACCCGGCAATCCCGGCTGCGCGGCCCGGCGGTTTCTGCCGGGCGCTTAGTGAACGCGCACGCGAGGGGCCGAAAAAAGCCAACCTTTTCAAAGCAGACCCATTCAGGGTCCAGACGGTTCGCCCTGTACGCCGCAAGAGTGGCGCCAGTCCGGGGGCGGCTCGCCGGTAACCATTTCGAAAGGCGGCAGACTCGACCCGCCGCCCGGCAAGTTCGACCCCGGCGACCGTCGGGCTCGACGCGGGCCCAGCCGGCCTTTCTCCTTGTTTTTCAGCGGCTTACTATCGCGCGGACAATTGGCGCGAAGGTTGCTGGTTGGGAGCCGAACAGGTTCGGGCGCAGCAGGCGCCGATTTCCTCCACCTCTCTCGGCCCGCTCCGATCATGTCGCTTTCGCTCTTCCCCATCGCCCCTCAGGCGCCCGGTCTGGGGCTTGGCGCCGCCGCCTCGCCGGAAGGCGCCGCGGCCGCCGGCTTCGACGCCCTGCTGGCCGCCCTGTTCGGCGAGACGGGGCAGGCTCAGTCCACGCCCGCCCCGGCGAAGGGCGCCGCCAAGGCTGCGGCCGCGCAGCCCGTGGTCCCGGGCGCCGGCGCACCGGCGAAGGAAGGCGAAGACGCCGAAGACGCCTCGGAGCTCGCCTCGGCCGAGGCGGGCCTGCTCGCCGCCGTCGCGGCTCCGGCGCAGGCGCCCGTCGCCCAGGCGTCCGCGCCCGCCGCGGCCGAAGAGACCGCCATCGCCCCGCAGGCGGCCGCTGGCCAGCCGAACGCCCTGGCGGCCGCTGCGGCGGACGCCGCCGCCGTCGACGCGCCGGAGCCCGGCTCGCCCGGCGCGCCGCAGCCGGCCGAGACCGGCGCCGAGGCCCAGGCCTCCGATCCTGCCGCCGCCGCCGAGGAAGCGCCCGCCCCGGCCCTCCTGGATGCGGACCAGCCGAGCGAGACCGCCCAGCCGAAGCCGCCGGTCTCGCCCTCGCACGCCGCGCCGCGGGCCGCGGTCGAAACGCGTCAGCCGCCCGTCCCGGCGGCGCCTCAGGCTGCGGCCGCCGCGACGGAGGCTGCGTCCGCCGCACAGGCTCAGGTCCCGGCGACCGAGACGGCGGCCGCCGCGCCGCAGGCGGGCGCCGCTTCGGCCACGGCGACCGCCGCCACGCAGGCCGGCGCGACGATGTCCGACCCGGCGCTGCGCAGCCTGCGCGGCGAGGTGAAGGCCGAGAAGACCGAAGCCGCGAAGCCGGCGGCGGCCGGCAAGTCGAACCACAAGGCGGCTCCGGACGCCGCCCCCAGCGCCTTCGCCCTTGTCCAGGGGACTCCGCCCGCCGCCCAGGCGGCCGATCCGAAGGCGGCGGCGCCTGCGCCACCGGAGATCGCGGTCGACACCGCGCCCGAGGCGCACCATTCCGAAACCAGCCTTGAGACGCCGGACCTGGCGACCCACGCCCCCACGGCCGAGACCTCTGACGCCCCCGCCACGGCGCGCGAGAGCGCCCGAGTCTCGGCGACGCCGGAGACCGTCGCCAATCTCGCGACCCAGATGTCGCGAAAGCTGCAGGGGCGCACGACCCATTTCGACATCCAGTTGCAGCCCGAGGGCCTGGGGCGCGTCGACGTGCGCGTGGACATCGACGCGCAGGGCCGCCTGACCGCGGCCATGACCTTCGACAATCCGCAGGCGGCGGCCGAACTGCGCGGCCGCTCGGCGGAGCTGCAGCGCAGCCTGGAGCAGGCGGGCTTCGACCTTTCGGGCGGCCTTTCCTTCCAGAGCCCTGACGGCGGCGGCGGGGGCCGCTTCGCCGAACAGCAGCCGCAACGGGACTTCGGCGGCGGCCGCGCCTTCCAGTCGGCCCTCGGCCTCGCCAGCGAGGCCGACGCCCCGCCCGCGGCCGCCGGCGCCTATCAGCAACGACGCGCCGAGACCGGCGTCGACATCCGGATCTAGGAGACCACCATGGCTGTCGGCGGCGTCGACACGACTTCATCCCAGGCGGCGGTCAACGGCGGCACGCAGCGGCTGGCCGAGAGCTTCGACACGTTCCTCAACCTGCTGACCACGCAGATGAAGAACCAGGATCCGCTCTCCCCGATGGATTCCAACCAGTTCACCCAGCAGATCGTGCAGATGACCGGGGTGGAGCAGCAGCTGCTCACCAACCAGTTGCTTCAGCAGCTGGTCACCTCCTCCGGCGACGGCGTGGCCGATGCGGTCAGCCTGATCGGCAAGAAGGTGCGCGCGGTCACCGACGAGGCGGCCCTGGTGAACGGCGAGGCCAACTGGATCTACCGCCTGGACCGCGAGGCCCAGGACGTGAAGGTCGAGGTGCTCGACGAGAATGGCGGCATCGTCCACGTCCAGGCGTTGAAGGACGTCGAAGGCGGCGAACACGCCTTCAGCTGGGACGGCAAGAACATCCTCGGCACGCAGCTCGCCGACGGCGGCAAGTACACCCTGCGGGTGACGGCCACCGACTCCGAGGGCGAAGAGGTCGATCATGTGACCTTCATCGAAGGGGTGGTCACCGCGATCGAGCAGGTGGACGGGGAGACCTACGCCACCATCGGGGGCACGCGCGCCCTCTGGCAGACCATCAGCAGCATCGGACTGGCGCCGACCACGGACGACGCCGCCGACACCACCGCAACCAATGACGACGGCGACGACGAAACGACGCCGAAGGCGGCCTGACCGGCGCGCCAGCACGGCTGCGCCACCGCCCTCATGTGCAAAGAAAGAAGGCAACCAACCCAATGAGCATCAATTCCGCCATGCTCGCCGGCGTCTCGGGGCTGACGGCCAATTCGTCGGCCCTGGCCGCCATCTCCGACAACATCGCCAACATCAACACGGTCGCCTACAAGCGAAACCAGGTGAACTTCGCCAACATCGTGACCGCCCAGGCGGTGACGGGGCGCTACAGCGCTGGCGGCGTCCAGGGGCTGACCCGGCAGTACATCAGCCAGCAAGGCCTGATCCAGAGCGCCAACTCCTCCACCGACCTGGCGATCTCCGGCGACGGCTTCTTCATCGTCACCGAGAAGGGCGCCGGACTGACCGACGCCGACAAGCGGGTCTTCACCCGCGCCGGCTCCTTCAGCGTCGACTCCGACGGCTACCTGCGCAACGACGCGGGCTTCTATCTGCAGGGCTGGCCGATCGCCGCCGACGGGACCATCCAGTACAATCCCTCGGACCTGACCGAGCTCAACTCGATCAACGTCAAGAACCTGGGCTCGGCCGTGCAGGCGACGGCCAACGTCGTCATCAACGCCAACCTGGACAAGCGCCAGACCGTCTCGGCGGCCGAGGCGACCTATGACCCGGCGACGCGGTCGATGGCCGACTGGGAGGAGAACGCCGACCCCGCGACCGGCACCCAGCCCGACTTCACCATCGAGATGAACGTCGTGGACACGGTGGGCGGCACCCACAAGGTCGCCATGTCCTTCCTGCGCAGCGACGCCAACCCGAACGAGTGGCACGCGGAAATCTACGCCATTCCCGCCACGGACATCGCCGGCGGCGGCCCCAGCGGGCAGATCACCTCCGGCCTGGTCATGTTCAATCAGGACGGCACCATCGACCTGACGAACACCACCCTGTTCGGCGCGGCCGGCGCGGCCCCGACGATCAGCCTGGGCGCCTCCGGCACGGCGGCGACGCCGCGCTGGGACGACGCCCTGGGCGTCGGCGCCCAGGACATCACCTTCGACCTGGACAAGCTCAACCAGTACGCCAGCGCCTCGACCGTGAAGGTCGTGAACCCCGACGGCGCCACGGTCGGCACGGTGGTGGGCGTGGAGGTCGACGAGCAGGGCGTGGTCTCGGCCATCTTCGACAACAGCCAGGTCCGCCAGATCGCCCAGATTGGGGTGGCCACCTTCGCCAACCCCGACGGTCTGCGCGCCGTCAGCGGCAACTCCTACCGGGCGACCATCGAAAGCGGCGAGTTCGTGATCAAGCAGGCCGGCCTCGGCGGGGCCGGAACGATTTCGCCCTCGACGCTCGAAAACTCCACCGTGGACCTGTCGGCTGAGTTCACCGGCCTGATCACCACGCAGAAAGCCTACTCGGCCTCGTCAAGGATCATCACAACCGCCGACCAGATGTTGGATGAACTTATCAATATGCGCCGATAACTTGGAGAGTAACTGAGAATTAGCAGAGGTTAATCGCCTCTGACTTCTTGCACTGTATCATTTCAGTACACGGGGGAGCGAATGGTTATTCCGATTTTCACTATCGGGATTCACCAGCTGTTATGTCAGCAGGCCTATGGTCTGTCCCAACGATGATGGTGGGAAAGGCGTAAAGCCATGTTGCAACAACAGCAGACCCGGACGAACAGTCGAGGGGAGCCCTACGTGATCGGCCCGACCGGTGCGCCCCTGACGCTGGCCGATCTGCCGCCGCCGGACACCGGCCGCTGGGTGATCCGTCGCAAGGCGGAAGTGGTCGCGGCTGTGCGTGGGGGCCTCCTGAGCCTGGAGGACGCCCTGCGCCGCTACGATCTGACGTCCGAGGAATTCCTGGCGTGGCAGAAGTCCATCGACCGGCACGGCATGGCCGGCCTGCGGACCACGCGCCTGCAACAGTATCGCTGAACCTCACTCCCCCAGGTTGGTTCGCGACATGCGGCCGCGCTCCCCCACGAGCGCGGCCGTTTTTCTATGCATTTCGCCAATCTTGCGCCGGCCTGCGGCGCCCGATGGCACGAACGTCGCAATTGTCAGCCCAAATTGGGCGCGTACGGGGGTGCGACGTGTCAAAAGAAGACGGTTTCTATCTCGCCCTTTCGGGGGCTCTCGTCTGGGGGGCGGCGACGCTCTTCTATGCGGCCTTCGCCGGCGGCCTGATCGAGCAGGCCTTCTGGTTCTATGCCCTGAACGCGGCGCTGGCGACGGCGGCGCTCACCTTCTTCTTCCACGTCACCGCGCGTCTGCGCCATCTTTCGCAACGGCGGCGGCCTCTGGCGGCCATCACCTTCGCCGCGCCCGGCGTGTTCGGCGCCGCCCTGGTGATCCTCAACTTCCAGGCCCTGATGCCCCACCTTCCGCCGGAAAGCCTGGGCCGCTACGGCGCCTTCGTGGTCGTCGCCTACAGCGCCCTTCTGGCTCTATGTCTGGAGCGGCCGGCGAAGACGGCTTGAGGCGCCGGCCGACGCCGCGTCGAAGCCCGCCTCCGACATCTTCCGGACCAGGATCACGATCCGCTCGCGCTCGCCGGCCCGGCGCTCCACCAGCAGGCGCGCCACCTGAGCGTCGTCGTGGAAGACGTAGCCCTTGATGGCGTCGAGGATCGCCTTGGCGAGATTGTCGAGATCGAGCCACGGCGGGTCGCCCACATACTCCATGCCGATCTCCACGGCGTACTCGCCCCAGGCCGGGCGGGAGCCTCGCCAGGCCTTGCGGAAGAACTCGTAGATCAGGGGCTTGTAGTACTTGGCCTGGGTGGTCAGGCCGTCGACCACCACCTCCAGCCCCGCCTCGCTCTCTCGCGCGCGCACCTTGCCGTGGTGGGTCCAGCCGTCGTTCATGGCCCTTCCTATCGCGGGAGCGCTTTGCAGTCTCGCCCGGCCTCGCTAAACCCGGCGCGACAATTCCCGGCTGGAGACATGCGATGAGCGCGACCCGCACCGAAACCGACACCTTCGGCCCGATCGAGGTTCCGTCCGACCGATACTGGGGCGCTCAGTCCCAGCGCAGCATCGGCAACTTCAAGATCGGCTGGGAGAAGCAGCCCCAGCCGGTGATCCGCGCCCTGGGCGTCGTCAAGCGCGCCGCCGCCGAGGCCAATATGGAGCTCGGCAGGCTCGATCCGAAGATCGGCGCGGCCATCGTCCAGGCCGCCCAGGAGGTGATCGACGGCAAGCTCGACGACCACTTCCCGCTGGTGGTGTGGCAGACCGGCTCGGGCACCCAGTCGAACATGAACGCCAACGAGGTGATCTCGAACCGCGCCATCGAGATCCTGGGCGGGGTGATGGGCTCCAAGTCGCCGGTCCACCCGAACGACCACGTGAACATGAGCCAGTCGTCCAACGACACCTATCCGACGGCCATGCACATCGCCTGCGCCGAGCAGGTGGCCCGCGAGCTGATGCCGGCCCTGGAGCACCTGCATGTGGCGCTGAAGGCCAAGACCGAGGCCTTCAACCACATCATCAAGATCGGCCGCACCCACACCCAGGACGCCACCCCCCTGACGCTCGGCCAGGAATTCTCCGGCTACGCCCACCAGGTCTCCAGCGGCGTGCGCCGGCTGAAGGAGAGCCTCTATGGCCTCTACGAGCTGGCCCAGGGCGGCACGGCCGTCGGCACCGGCCTGAACGCCCCGGTCGGCTTCGCCGAGAAGGTGGCCGAGAAGATCGCCGCCATCACCGGCCTGCCCTTCGTCACCGCGCCCAACAAGTTCGAGGCCCTCGCCGCCCACGACGCCATGGTCTACAGCCACGGGGCGATCAACACGGTGGCCGGCTCCCTGTTCAAGATCGCCAACGACATCCGCTTCCTGGGCTCGGGGCCGCGCTCGGGCCTGGGCGAACTGTCCCTGCCGGAGAACGAGCCGGGCTCCTCGATCATGCCCGGCAAGGTGAACCCGACCCAGTGCGAGGCCCTGACCATGGTCTGCGCCCAGGTGTTCGGCAACCAGGCGACCATGACCTTCGCCGGCGCTTCGGGCCACTTCGAGCTGAACGTCTTCAATCCGGTGATGGCCTACAACTTCCTGCAGTCGTGCCGCCTGCTGGCCGACGCCGCCGTATCTTTCACCGACAACTGCGTGGTCGGGATCGAGGCGCGCGAGGACAACATCAAGGCCGCGCTCGAACGGTCGCTGATGCTGGTCACCGCGCTCGCGCCGAAGATCGGCTACGACAACGCCGCCAAGATCGCCAAGACGGCGCACAAGAACGGCACCACGCTGCGCGAAGAGGCCGTCGGCGGCGGCTATGTCACCAATGAGGAATTCGACGAGGTGGTGCGCCCGGAGAAGATGATCTCGCCGGGCTGAGGCGCTTCCGTCCCGAGGCCGGCGGCGACGCCGGCCGAGGGCGGTCAGGTGCGCCGGGCCACCGCAAAGTCCGCCAGGTCGCCCAGGGCGGTTCGCCATTCGCCGTCCGGGAAGACGGAGAGCGCCGCCTTGGCGCTGCGCGCATAGCCCAGCGCCGCCTCCAGGGTCGCATCGAGAGCGCCGCAGTCCTGGACCAGGCGGCGCGCCCGTTCGAAGTCGGCCTCGGTCTGCTCGCGCGCGTCCACCGTCCGCACCCAGAAGGCCCGTTCGGCCGCTCCGGTCCGCTGGATCGCCAGGATGAGCGGCAGGGTCGCCTTGCCTTCGCGGAAGTCGTCGCCGGGGTTCTTGCCCAGGGTCTCGCTGGCCCCCGAATAGTCCAGCGCATCGTCCACCAGCTGGAAGGCCAGGCCCAGGTCCTGTCCGTACTGCCGCAGGGCGCGGCGCTGCTCGGCGCTGGCCGCCGCCCCCACCGCGCCGGCCTCGGCGGCGGCGGCGAACAGCTCGGCGGTCTTGGCCTTGATGATCTCGAGATAGACGTCCTGGTCGAGATCCAGATCGTGGGCGCGGGTGAGCTGCAGCACCTCGCCCTCGGCGATCACGCGGCTGGCGCGGGCCAGGATCTCCAGCGCCGCCATCGAGTTCGTCTCCACCATCAGCTCGAAGGCCCGGGCGAAGAGGAAGTCGCCGACCAGCACGCTGGAGGGTGCGCCCCAGATCAGGTGGGCGGCCACCTTGCCGCGGCGAAGCTCGGAGGAGTCGACCACGTCGTCGTGCAGCAGGGTGGCCGTATGGATGAACTCCACCGCCGCGGCGAGCTTGCGGCAGGAATCGTCGGTCGCGCCCGCGAGACGCGCCGCGGCCACCGTCAGCAGGGGGCGAAGCCGCTTGGCCGAGCCGCCGATCAGGTGTTCGGCGAGCGCCGGGATCACGGCCACGGGGCTCTGCATCCGGTCGCGGATCAGGGCGTCCACGCCAGCCATGTCGGGCCCGGCGAGGTTCAGGAGATGATCGAGACTGACCGGCTTGGCCTGGGTGGCGGCGGGGGCGGCGTCCAAGACGAGGGAACTCCAGTTTGGGCGGGCCCCTCCGGGCGGCCCGCCGTTGCGTCCGGACAATGGTCACGCGATAGGGGGCGGTCAAGGCGCGCGCGCGCCCATGGAGCCGGTCGATGACCCACCCCGTCCCGCCCCTGCCCGAAGGCCTGAGCGAGAACCGGTTCCTCGGCGGCCAGGTGACCCTGCGTCAGCCTCGGCGGGGCTATCGGGCGGGCATGGACGCCGCACTGCTCGCAGCCGCCTGCGATGCGGCGCCCGGGGAGCGGGTCCTCGAAGCCGGTTGCGGCGTCGGCGGCGCCCTGCTGGCTGCGGCGGTCCGACGTCCAGAGGCGGTCTTCGTCGGCGTCGAGCGCGACGCCCAGGCCCTGGAACTCGCCCGGCAGAACATCGAGATCAACGGCCTCGGCGACCGGGTCTCCGTCCGGGCGGGCGAAGTCGCAGAGCCGTTCGTGCGCCTGGGCCTGCCGCCCTTCGACCTCGCCATGGCCAATCCGCCCTTCTTCGACGATCCGGAGGCCCTGCGTGCGCCGGCGCCGGAGAAGGCCGGGGCCTGGATGGCCGACGACGGCTTTTCGGCCTGGGCCGCCTTCCTCCTGAAGGCCGTGCGGCCGGGCGGCCGAATCCTGGTCATCCACCGGGCCGACCGCCTCGCCGACCTGCTCGAAGCCCTGGCCGCGGGGGCCGGATCGATCCAGATCCGGCCGGTCCACCCCTTCGCCGACGCTCCGGCCAAGCGGGTGCTGGTGCGGGCCGTCAAGACCGGCCGGGCGCCGCTGCGCCTCCTGCCGCCGGTGGTCCTCCACCCGCGCTCCGGCGAGGACAAGCACACGGCCGAGGCCGAGGCGATCCTGCGCGGCGCGGCCGCCATCGACTGGGCCGCGCCCTAAGCTTGACCATAAGCGCCTGATTTTTCGAGACAATGCGCCGCATAGCCGCCCAAATCGGCAGCTACTAGGTTCAGGCAGGACGGATCAGGCCCCGCCAGAGGGCCGGTCTGCGGCCCTTTGCGCCGTACCTGTAACCCAGAACGAGACGCCGGGTTCCAAGTCGCCCGGCCTGCATCGACGAGAACAGGCAGATATGACGCACGACCTGCTGGTCGCCCGCGCACAGGGGCGATTCCTGGCCACCCGGATGCTCGCCTCCGTAGGCGCGGCTCTCGCCATCAGTCTGGCCATGGGAGCCGTCGCCAACGCCAGCAGCGGTCTTGTCGGGCGCCTGGCCCAGGTTCCGGCCGCCGCCCCTCTGGCGCGCGCCCTGGGGGTCGCCCAGCCCACCATAACCCCCGCCGTCGTCACCCGCGAGCTGCGCTGGGTCGGCCGCGACATCGACGGCGACGGGGCGGCGGACTTCGCCAACCCCACCGGAAAGGCGCCGCGCACCTTCGACGCCTATGGCTCGGGCGCCTTCGGGGCCTCGCGGGACGGGGGCGTTCGCCACCACGAGGGCGTCGACTACGCCGCGGAGGCGGGCCAGCCGGTCACCGCCCCGATGTCGGGCTATGTCACCAAGATCGGCTACGCCTATGCCGGCGACCCCGACCTGCAGTTCGTCGAGATCACCAACCCGGCCCTCGGCTACGAGGCGCGGGTCTTCTACATCGACGCCAGCGTGGAGGTCGGAGACGCCGTGGCCCTGGGCGCGCCGATCGGCAAGGCCCACACCCTGCAGCACAAGTACCCGGGCGGCATGACCGACCACGTCCACCTGGAAGTCGCCGAGACCGGCAAGCGGCTGGACGCCACCGAGCTGATCGTCGCCCGCCTCGTCGAAGTCCCCGAGACCACCGCCGACTGAACCGGCCAAGAAAAAAGGCCCTCCCGCGAAGGAGGGCCTTTGTCGTTTCCGACTCTGGCGGAGATCAGTTCCGCGCCTGATCGACCAGCTTGTTCTTGGTGATCCAGGGCATCATGGCGCGCAGGCGCTGGCCGACCTCCTCGATCTGGTGCTCCGAGCCGCGGCGGCGGGTGGCCTTGAAGCTCGGCTGGCCCACCATGTTCTCGGCCATGAAGTCGCGCACGAACTTGCCCGACTGGATGTCGTCCAGCACGCGCTTCATCTCGGCCTTGGTCTCGGGCGTGATGATCCGCGGACCGGTGACGTACTCGCCGTACTCCGCGGTGTTCGAGATCGAGTAGTTCATGTTGGCGATGCCGCCCTCATAGATGAGGTCGACGATCAGCTTCACCTCGTGCAGGCACTCGAAATAGGCCATTTCCGGCGCATAGCCGGCCTCGACCAGGGTCTCGAAGCCCGCGCGGATCAGCTCCACCAGGCCGCCGCAGAGCACGGCCTGTTCGCCGAACAGGTCGGTCTCGCACTCTTCGCGGAAGGTGGTCTCGATCACGCCCGAACGGCCGCCGCCGATGGCCGAGGCATAGGCCAGGCCGAAGTCCAGGGCGTTGCCGGTGGGGTTCTGATGGACGGCGATCAGGCAGGGGACGCCGCCGCCCTTCTGGTATTCGCCGCGCACCGTGTGGCCCGGGCCCTTGGGCGCGACCATCAGCACGTCGATCGTCGACTTGGGCTCGATCAGGTTGAAGTGGATGTTGAGCCCGTGGGCGAACAGCAGGGCCGCGCCGTCGCGGATGTTGGGGGCGATCTCGTTGGCGTAGATCTCGCGCTGCAGCTCGTCGGGCGCCAGCACCATGATGGCGTCGGCCCAGGCCGCGGCTTCGGCCACGCTCATCACCTTCAGGCCGTCGGCCTCGACCTTCTTGGCGGTGGCCGAGCCGGGACGCAGGGCGATGGCGACGTTCTTCACGCCGGAGTCCACGAGGTTCAGCGCGTGCGCGCGCCCCTGCGAGCCATAGCCTACGATGGCGATCTTCTTGTCCAGGATGCGGGCGAGGTCGGCGTCGCGATCGTAGTAGACGCGCATGTTTGTTCTCCTGAAACAAGGTTCGGCCCCGGCGCCACGCAACGGCGCCGCAGCAAAGGCCGCGCTATCGACCGTTTTTTTGCGCAAAGGTCAAGCGGCGCAGGCGTCGGGCGCACACGCTCACGCCCGATTTCTCCCACGGCGCGGCTTGCAGGTCCGCACGCCGCCCCCGACATTGCGCCCAGCCGCGAGGGGGAGACCGATCATGGACGTGACGCCGGACGAGGTGGTGAGGTTCTGGCGCGAGGCCGGTCCGCCGAAGTGGTTCGCCAAGGACGAGTCCTTCGACCGGGCGCTGGCCCAGCGTTTCGAAGCCGCCCATCACGCCGCCGCGCGCGGCGAGGCCGACGACTGGGCGTCGTCGGCGGAGGGCGCGCTCGCCCTGCTGATCCTGCTCGATCAGGTTCCGCGCAACATCTTCCGAGAGTCCGGTCACGCGTTCGCCACCGACGGCAAGGCCCGCGCCATCGCCCGCGCCGCCGTCTCCGCAGGCCATGACCAGGCGGTGGAGGGCCAGTTGCGGCCCTTCTTCTACCTGCCCTTCGAGCATTCGGAGGACATGGCCGACCAGGACGAGGCCGTGCGGCTGTGCAAGGCCCACCACGAGGCGGTCGGCGACGCCGAGACCCTGAAATGGGCCGAGCTGCACCGCGACATCATCGTGCGCTTCGGCCGCTTCCCCCACCGCAACGCCGCGCTGGGCCGCCGCACCACGCCGGCGGAGAAGACCTTCCTCGACGAGGGCGGCTTCGCCGGCTGACGGAGCTGTGGATGGTTCGACCGCGACCTTGCGTCCGCCCGTCCCGCTCGAGAATCGTGCATTCTGCACGTCGCTTCAAAGACGGCTCGAGGATCGCCCCGCCGTGAACGCCCACATCGCCCAGCCCAAGGCGGCCGCCGACCACCCGGAGCGCCAGTATCTCGCCCTCCTGGCCGACATCCTGGAGACCGGCGTGCAGCGCGGCGACCGGACGGGCACGGGCACGCTCGGCGTCTTCGGCCGGCAGATGCGGTTCGACCTGGCGCAGGGCTTTCCCCTGCTCACGACCAAGAAGCTGCACCGCAAGTCGATCATCCTGGAGCTGCTCTGGTTCCTGCGCGGCGACACCAATGTCCGCTGGCTGCAGGAGCGGGGCGTCAGCATCTGGGACGAGTGGGCCGACGAAACCGGCGAGCTTGGCCCCGTCTATGGCAAGCAGTGGCGCTCCTGGACGGCGCCGGACGGTCGGGTGATCGACCAGATCGCCAACGTGGTCGAGAGTCTGAAGACCACGCCGCATTCGCGCCGGCACATCGTCTCGGCCTGGAATCCGGCCGACGTGGACGACATGGCCCTGCCGCCGTGCCACTGCCTGTTCCAGTTCTTCGTCGCCGACGGGAAGCTGTCCTGCCAGCTTTACCAGCGCTCGGCCGACGTCTTCCTGGGCGTGCCGTTCAACATCGCCAGCTACGCCCTGCTGACCATGATGATGGCCAAGGTGACCGGCCTCGAACCCGGCGAGTTCGTCCACACCTTCGGCGACGCCCACCTCTATCTGAACCACCTCGACCAGGCTCGCGAGCAGCTGGCGCGCGAGCCCTATCCCTTCCCGACCCTGACGATCGCCGACAAGCGCGACCTCTTCGCCTTCGAGTACGAGGACTTCAAGGTCACCGGCTACAAGGCTCACGAGAAGATCACGGCGCCGATCGCGGTGTGAGAAATCACCCGGCGGATGTCGGGCGACCCGCCTTGCGCGCGTCCTTGGGGCAGACTGAACGCCTGACCAAGGGAAAGCCCCCATGCGAATGATCTTCGTCAACCTGCCCGTGAAGGACGTGGAGGCCTCCAAGGCCTTCTTCGCCGCCCTGGGCTTCGGCCACAATCCGCAGTTCAGCGACGAGACCGCCGCCTGCATCGTCATCGACGAGAACATCTTCGCCATGGTCATGAGCCACGAGAAGTTCTCCGACTTCATCACCGGCGAGATCAGCGACGCCCACAAGGCGACCGAGGTTCTCACCTGCCTGTCGGCCAACAGCCGCGATGAGGTCGACGACCTGCTGGCCAAGGCGCTCGCCGCCGGCGCGAAGCCTTGGAAGCCGATCATGGACATGGGTCCGATGTACGGCGCGAGCTTTCAGGATCCGGACGGCCACGTCTGGGAGCTGATGTACATGGACATGGCGGCCATGGAAGAGGCGGGCTGAGGCTTCCCTGCGGGCCGTGGGTCGGCTAGGTCCGGTCCATGGCTCGCATCCTGCTCTCCGCCGGTCCCATCGCCCGGGCGCGCAATGGCGTCATCGGCCGCGGCGGCGACCTGCCCTGGCGGCTGAAGACCGATCTCGCCAACTTCCGCGCCACCACCATGGGCAAGCCGGTGATCATGGGCCGCAAGACCTGGGAGAGCCTGCCGAAGAAGCCCCTGCCCGGCCGCACCAACATCGTGCTGACCCGCGACGGCGCCTTCGAGGCCAAGGGGGCGCTGGTCTGCGACGACTTCTCCGAGGCCGTGCAGATCGCCCGCGAACAGGCGCAGGACGACGGGGCGACGGAGGTCTGCGTGATCGGCGGCGCCTCGCTCTTCGAACTGGCCCTGCCCCGCGCCCAGCGCATCTATCTGACCGAGGTCGAGGCCGAGGTGGAGGGCGATGTGACCCTTGCCCCCTTCGACGAGAGCGCGTGGGAAGAGGTGCGGCGCGAGAGCTTCCCCGCCGGCGAGGGCGACGACCACCCCTTCACGATCCGGGTGCTGGAACGGCGCTGACGGGCTGGCCCTTCCGCGGCGTCGCCCTGCATACTCCTCGTAATCAGAAGACGAGGAGACGCGCCATGGACATCGAACTGGTCTGCGAAGGCCTGGAATTCCCCGAAGGCCCCATCGCCATGGCCGACGGTTCGGTCATCGTCACCGAGATCAAGGCCCGGCGCCTGTCCCGCATCACGCCGGACGGGCGGCGCGAGACCCTGGTCGAGACCGGCGGCGGCCCGAACGGCGCGGCGATCGGCCCGGACGGCGCCATCTTCATCACCAACAACGGCGGCTCCTTCACCTGGCCGGAGCAGAACGGCCTGACCATTCCCGGCCCCACTCCGCCGGAGCACAAGGGCGGCATGATCCAGCGCTACGATCTGAAGACCGGCGCCCTGACGACGGTCTACGAGTCCTGCGACGGCCGGCCCTTCGTCGGGCCCAACGACCTGGTTTTCGACAAGACCGGCGGCTTCTGGTTCAGCGACCACGGATGTTCGACGCCGGAGGGTCGCAAGTTCGGCGCGCTCTATTACGCCAGGCCCGACGGCTCGCACGTCGCCCGCCTGCGCGACCACTTCGTCTCGCCCAACGGCGTCGGCCTCTCGCCGGAAGAGGACGTGGTCTACATGGCCGACACCACGCTCGGCCGGCTCTGGGCCTTCGACATCGCCGAGCCGGGCAAGCTGAAACCCCAGGAGGGCTTCGGGCCGGGTCGGGTGGTCGCCAACCTGCCCGGCTATCAGCTGCTCGACAGCCTGGCGGTGGAGGCCGGCGGCAAGGTCTGCGTGGCGACCATCATCAATGGCGGGATCACCGCCTTCGATCCCGCGGGCGGGACCGAGCACTTCCCCTTCCCCGACATGATCGTCACCAACATCTGCTTCGGCGGGGAGGACATGAAGGACGCCTGGGTGACCTGCTCGTCGACGGGCAGGCTCTACAAGGCCCGCTGGCCCCGCCCGGGGCTGAAGCTGAACTTCAACGCCTGACGGGGCCGAACCGGCTCAGTACAGCTTGGCCATGGCCGCGCGTTCGAACGCCATCAGTTCGTCGGTGCGGCCCTCCTTCACCTTTCGGGCCCATTCGGGATCCTGCAGCAGGGCGCGGCCGACGCCGACCAGATCGAACTCGTCGCGCTCGAGCCGCTCCAACAGCCGGTCCAGCGAGGCCGGCTGGCTGCCCTCGCCCCCGAAGGCGGCGACGAACTCGCCCGTCAGGCCCACCGAACCGACGGTGATGGTCGGCACGCCGGTCAGCTTCTTGGCCCAGCCGGCGAAGTTCAGGTCCGAGCCCTCGAACTCCGGCTCCCAGAAGCGGCGCTGCGAACAGTGCAGCATGTCGGCGCCGGCCTCGACCAGGACGTTCAGCCAGGCCTCCATCTCCGCGGGCGTCCTGGCGAGCTTGACCTCATAGTCCTGCTGCTTCCACTGGCTGATGCGGATGATGATCGGATAGTCGGGGCCGACCGCCTCGCGGCAGGCGCGCAGGATGTCGGCGGCGAAACGCGCGCGGCCGGGGAGATCCTTGGCGCCGTAGGCGTCCTCGCGGACATTGGTGCCCTCCCAGAAAAACTGATCGATCAGGTAGCCATGGGCGCCGTGCAGCTCGATGGCGTCGAAGCCGAGCGCCTTGGCCTCGCGCGCGGCCTCGGCGAAGGCGCGGATGGCGTCGGCCACCTCCTCCTCGGTCATGCCCACGCCGAACTGCTTGCCGGGACGCGACAGGCCCGAGGGGCTGTCATAGGGTCCGGGCGGCGTCCACTCCGGGTCGCGGGTGCGCACCGCGCCCACGTGCCACAGCTGGGGGGCCATCTTGCCGCCGACGGCATGGACCTCGTCGATCACGGTCTTCCAGGCGGCCAGCTCCTTCTCGCCGTGGAAGCGCGGCACGTTCTTGTCGTTCAGAGAGGCGGGACGGTCGACGCCCGTGCCCTCGGAGATGATCAGGCCGACATCGGCCTCCGCCCGCCGCCGGTAGTAGGCCGCGACCTCCGACGTCGCCACCCCGCCGGGCGAGAAGGACCGCGTCATGGGAGCCATGACGATCCGGTTCTTGAGGGTCAGACCCTTGTAGGCGAAGGGGCGGAAAAGCGCGTCGGCGGCCATGCAGGACTCCCGTTCAAACGACTGTTTGGCGGACACTAGGCCGTCCCGTCCGGTGGCGTCATTCAGAAATTCTGCCGGCGGCGTCAGCCGCGCCGTCCGGCCGGGTTGCCAGAGGCCCCCAGCGTCCCGCATGGTTCTGAACAGCGATAAGATAGGAGGCGACGCCCATGAGCGACGGATCCATCGACCTGGCGAAGGAGGCGCGCGCGACGGCCTACGCCATGCCCCTCGACCAGATCAACGTGGCGGACGGCGAGCTTTTCCGCACCGACACCATGTGGCCCTACTTCGAACGCCTGCGGAAGGAGGCGCCGGTCCACTACCAGGCCGAGCACGAGTTCGGCCCCTACTGGTCGGTGACCAAGTACAAGGACATCATGGCCGTCGACACCGACCACGAGACCTTCTCGTCGGAGCCGGCCATCACCATCGCCGAACCGACAGAGGAGCTGCCTCTGCCGATGTTCATCGCCATGGACCCGCCCAAGCACGACGTGCAGCGCAAGACGGTCAGCCCCATCGTCTCGCCCATGAACCTCCAGAACATGGAGCCGATCATCCGCGAGCGGGCGGCCAAGATTCTCGACGATCTGCCGGTCGGCGAGGAGATCGACTGGGTGGACAAGGTCTCCATCGAGCTGACCACCATGACCCTGGCGACCCTGTTCGACTTCCCGTGGGAGGATCGGCGCAAGCTGACCCGCTGGTCTGACGTGGCCACGGCGGGCAAGGACTCCCACCTCTTCACCAGCGACGATCCGGAGGCCGAGCGCCGCAACGAGCTCTTCGAGTGCGTCGACTATTTCACCACGCTGTGGAACGAGCGGATCAACGCTCCGCCCAAGCCGGACCTGATCTCCATGCTCGCCCACGGCGAGGCGACGCGGAACATGGACCGCATGGAGTATCTGGGGAACCTGATCCTGCTGATCGTCGGCGGCAACGACACCACCCGCAACACGATCACCGGCTCCGTCCTGGCGCTGAACCAGAACCCCGATCAGTACGACAAGCTGACGGCCAATCCGGACCTGATCCCGTCCATGGTGTCGGAGACCATCCGCTGGCAGACGCCGCTGGCCCACATGCGGCGGCTGGCCACGCGCGACGTGGAGCTGGGCGGCAAGACCATCAGAAAGGGCGAGAAGGTGATCATGTGGTACGTCTCGGGCAACCGCGACGACGAGGTGATCGAGAACCCGAACGCCTACATCATCGACCGGCCGCGGGTGCGCCAGCACCTGTCCTTCGGCTTCGGCATCCACCGCTGCGTGGGCAACCGCCTGGCCGAACTTCAGCTGAAGATCATCTGGGAAGAGATCATGAAGCGCTTCCCGCGCCTTGACGTGGTGGGCGAGCCGGTGCGGGTGAACTCGTCCTTCGTGAAGGGCTACGAACACCTGCCGGTGGTCATCCCGAAGCGTCACTGAGCCGGAAAGGCGGCTCGCCGTCGCGCGAGCCGCCGAACGGGCCTCAGTTCACCGCGTCGAGGTATTCGATCTCGGGACGGCCGGCGAGGCAGGGCGCCATCTTCGGGCCGGCGGCCTTGAAGTATTCGGACTGGCCGTGGGCCTTCAGCGCGTCCTCGTTGGCGTAGAGTTCGAGCACCTTGTAGGTGTTGGGCTCGGTGCGGCTCTTGGTGAGCTGGTAGGCCAGGCAACCGGGCTCGTTGGCCTTCACCTGGGCCATCAGGTCGCGGAACACGCCCTCGAACTCTTCGCCCTTGCCGTCCTGGACCTTCAGGGTCGCGACCACACCGATCATAGGCTCATTCTCCCAACGATTGTTTGAATCGACGGTAGAGGCGCAGGCGGCGACCGGCAAGGCCGCGCGAAGGCGCGAAGGCTCAGCCGCGCCGGAAGATCAGGGGCGCTCGTTCCAGCCGTAGGCCACCCAGTGGTGGCCGCCGAGGTGCCGCGCCTCGATCACGCCGTCCTCGCCCACGGGGCCGCTGCGGCGGCGGGCCAGACGGCCGGCGCGGTGCGCCAGGGCGGCCAGCGCCAGGAGCGTGCTCAGCATCACGCCGATGACCACCACCGTGGCGGCGAAGACCACGGCCAGCACCACGCCCACCAGGACGGCGGCCACGGCGGCGACCGCGCCGGCGATGGCGGTGAGGCTGCGAAGGGCCGGGCGATGGCCCTGACCCGAGGCTTGGCGCGTCTCCATGGTCTCTTTCTGATCGCCTCCTGTTCGGGGCCTAACGATTATGTTCGCCTTCGGCTCCCGGACGTCAACCTTGCGGGAACATCTGGGCGCCGATTGGGCGGTTACGCCGCGCCGCGCCTCTAGACCGCGCCGACCAGCGCCATTTCCCGGCGCTCGCGCATGGCGGCCTCGAAGGCGGCGTTGATCGCCTTGGCCTTGGCCTCGGCGACCTCGATGAACTCCTGCGGCAGCCCCCGCGAGCGCGCACGATCGGGATGGTTCTCGATCAGGGCGATCTTCCATGCCGCCCGCAGCTGGTCATCGGTCGCATCGTGCGGCGCGCCCAGGACGGCGTAGGGATCGTCGGCGCCGGCGCCCAGGTGCGTCGCCTTCAGCCGCCGGAAGACCAGCTCGGAGAAGCCGAAGAGCTCGGCCACGCGCTCCAGATAGGCGAGCTCCTCGTCGGTGACCGCACCGTCCGAGCAGGCGATGTGGAAGAGGCCGTCGAGCACGTCCTCCAGGATCTGCGGGCAGTTGCGGTAGCGGCGGGCGAGACGCCGGGCGTAGCTCTCGAACCCGCGGGTCGTCTGGCGGGCCAGATTGTAGAGCCGCCTGATGTTCGGGCGGGAGGCCTCGTCGGACTGGAAGACGTCGGAAAAGGCGTCGAACTCCGCATTGCCGGCGTGGCCGTCGGCGCGGGCGAGCTTGGCCCCGAGGGCGGTGACGGCCGTGGAAAACGCAGGGTCTTCGCCCGGCAGGCCGGGCGGACAGTCGGGGCAGTCGGCCGCGTCGGGGAGGCGAACGGCCAAGCCTGCGATTTTGCGCCAGAAGCTCATTGTCTTATGCCAAGTAGCCTTAGGAACAAGGCGCCCTCATGACAACGCAAATCGGGCTACGCGCAGGTTAAGTTTTGGACAGGCTGTGGAGCTTCTCGATCGATCGCGGCGGCACCTTCACCGACGTCATCGCCCGGCGTGACGACGGACAGGTCGCGACCCTCAAGCTGCTGTCGGCCTCCAGCGTCTATACGGACGCCGCCGTGGAAGGGATGCGCCGCATCCTGGGCGCCGCGCCCGACGCGCCGTTTCCGGCCGAGCGCGTGCGCGCCATCCGGATGGGCACGACGGTGGCGACCAACGCCCTTCTGGAGCGTCGGGGCGCCAAGACCCTGTTCGTCACCACCGAGGGCTTCGCCGACGCCCTCGTCATCGGGGACCAGTCCCGGCCCGAGCTGTTCGCGTTGAACATCGTGCGGCCGGCGCCGCTCTATTCGCGGGTCGTCGAAGTCCGCGAGCGGCTCGCCGCCGACGGCGCGCTCGTGACGCCGCTGGACGAGGCCGCGCTCGCCGACGCTCTGGCGAAGGCCCGGGGCGAAGGCTTCACCTCGGCGGCGATCGCCTTTCTGCACGCCGACCTCGACCCGGCGCACGAGCTGGCCGCCGGGCGGCTGGCCGAGGCCGCCGGTTTCGAGTTCGTGGCCCTCTCGCACGAGGTCTCGCCCCTGCCCCGCTTTCTGCCTCGGGCCGAGACCACCGTGGCCGACGCCTATCTGACGCCAGTGCTGCAGGCCTATGTGCGGCAGGTGGCCGAGGCGGTGGCCGGCGCGCCGCTCTACTTCATGACCTCGGCCGGTGCGCTGGTCCCCGCCGCCGCCTTCCGGGGCCGCGACGCCGTGGTCTCCGGGCCTGCGGGCGGTGTGGTCGGCGTCGCGGCCACGGCGCGCGAGGCCGGCGCCTCGGCCGTCCTCGGCTTCGACATGGGCGGCACCTCCACCGATGTCTGCCGCTATGCGGGACGGCTGGAGCGGCGCGATCGCGCCTCGGTCGCCGGCGCGCGGCTGCGAAGCCCGATGCTGGACGTGGAGACGGTCGCGGCCGGCGGCGGCTCCATCCTCTTCTTCGACGGCCTGCGGGCGCGGGTGGGCCCCGACAGCGCCGGGGCCGATCCGGGACCGGCGGCCTACGGCCGCGGCGGTCCGGCGACGGTCACCGACGCCAATCTGGTGCTCGGCCGTCTCGACCCCGCCCGCTTCCCCTCGGTCTTCGGCCCGACCAACGACCAGCCGCTGGATGTCGCCGCCGCCCGCGAACGGCTGGAGACGCTGGCCCGGGCCATGGGCGCGCCGAGCGCCGAGGCGGCGGCCGAAGGTTTCCTGGCCATAGCGGTCGAGCAGATGGCCCTGGCCGTGCGGCGCATCTCGACGGAACGGGGCTTCGACCCGCGCGATCACGCCCTCGTCGCCTTCGGAGGCGCGGCGGGTCAGGTGGCCTGCGACACCGCGCGCGCCCTGGGGGTGCGCCGGGTGCTCTGCCCGCGATACGGCAGCCTGTTGTCGGCCTATGGGATCGGCCGGGCGGAGGTCTCGGCCCTCCGGCAGGCGGGGCTGGAGGCGCCGCTGGACGCCGCCGGTCTCGAGAGGGCGAGGGACCTGGCCCGGACCGTGGAGGACCTCGCACGCGCCGACCTGCTGGCGCAGGGCGCGGAACCCGGCGCCGTCGCCCTCGCCTTCCGGCTCCGCTATGACGGCGCCGACGCCGAGCTTCCCGTCGCGCCGGGCGACGCCGCCGCCGTGCGAGCCGCGTTCGAAGCCGCCCATGTGCGGCTCTTCGGTTTCGCCGAACCGGAGCGGCCGATCCTGATCGCCAGCGTCGAGGCCGAGGTGGCCGCCGCAGGCCGGACGGAGGCCTGGGGCGCCGACGCCGCGCCGCCGTCGAAGACGCAGCCGTCCGGCGAGCCGCGACGGCTCTATGCCGGCGAGTGGCGGTCCGCGCCGGTCGTCGCCGCCGAGGACCTCGACCGGATCGAAGGTCCGGCGCTGATCGTCCGCGGCGACACCCAGATCGTCGTCCTGCCCGGCTGGCGCGCCGTGGCGGGCGCAGGCGGGCTGGTCACGCTGGAGGAGACGGCGCCCGTCGCCGCGGTCTCGCCGTCCGCCGACGCGCCGGATCCGATCACCCTGGAGCTGTTCAACCGCCGCTTCATGGGCGTGGCCGAGGCCATGGGGGCGGCGCTGGAGCGCACGGCGCACTCCGTCAACATCAAGGAGCGGCTCGACTTCTCCTGCGCTCTGTTCGACGCCGACGGCGGCCTGGTGGCCAACGCTCCGCACATGCCCGTGCACCTGGGCTCGATGGGGGCGAGCGTGAGGGCCGTACGCGCACGCCATCCGATCGTGCAGCCGGGCCAGGCCTTCGGCCTCAACAATCCCTATGCCGGCGGCACCCACCTGCCGGACATCACCGTCGTCATGCCCGTCTTCCGGCCCGGCGAGGGCGAGCCCGCCTTCTTCGTCGCCGCCCGCGGCCATCATGCCGATGTGGGCGGCGTCCAGCCCGGCTCCATGCCGCCCTTCTCCAAGACCATCGACGAAGAGGGCGTGCTGCTCGACGCCCTGCCCATCATGGCCGACGGCGTCTTTCTGGAGGAGACGGTGCGTACTGCGCTCGCCGCGAGCCGCTGGCCGGCGCGGGCGCCGGAACGCAACCTGGCCGACCTGAAGGCCCAGCTCGCCGCCTGCCGCGCCGGCGGCGAGGCGGTGCTGGCCATGATCGAAGCCTTCGGCGGCGAGACGGTCGCCCGCTACATGGGCTTCGTGCAGCAGAACGCCGCCAAGGCCGTGCGCCGGGCGCTCGGCCGCCTGAGCGACGGGACGGCGGACGTCCCCATGGACGGGGGCGGCAGGATCGTCGTCCGGACCAAGGTGGACGCCGCGGCCGGCTCGGCCGTGCTCGACTTCACCGGGAGCGCCGATCAGCTGCCGTCCAACTTCAACGCTCCGGCCTCCATCGTCGATGCGGCGGCCCTCTATGTCTTCCGCACCCTGGTGAACGACGAAATTCCGCTGAACGCCGGCTGCCTGGAGCCGCTCGACATCCGCACGCGCCCGGGCTCCATGCTCGACCCCGCGCCGCCGGCGGCGGTGGTGGCCGGCAATGTGGAGACGAGCCAGCACGTGGTCGACGCCCTCTATGCCGCGCTCGGCGTCATGGCCAACGCCCAGGGCTCGATGAACAATTTCACCTTCGGCGACGAAAACCGGCAGTACTACGAGACGATCTGCGGCGGGGCCGGCGCGACCGCGCAGGCCGACGGCGCCGGCGGCGTGCACACGCACATGACCAACTCCCGCCTCACCGACCCGGAGATCCTGGAGCGCCGCTTTCCCGTGCGGCTGGAGCGGTTCGCCCTGCGGCGCGGCTCCGGCGGCGCCGGCCGTCGGCGGGGCGGCGACGGCGTGGTCCGACGGCTGCGGTTCCTCGCCCCGATGGACGCCGCCCTGCTCTCGACCCGCCGCGAACATGCGCCCCAGGGCCTGGCCGGCGGCCAGCCGGGACAGGCGGGGCGGCAGGCTTTGATCGCCGCCAGCGGCGAGGTAAAGGAACTTCCGGGCTGTTTCTCCATTCGCGTCCAGCCCGGCGAGGCCGTCGAGATCGAGACCCCGGGGGGCGGGGGCTTCGGGCCGCCGGCCGCTGACGCATCCCAAGACCCAGTCGAGGTGTAGCTCCCTTGTTTTCCCCGTTCCTCTTCGCCCTCGCCCTGCTGGCGCAAGACGCCGAAGCCGCACCCGCCGCCGCCGCGCCCGCCGCGCCCGCAGCCGAAGCCGCCGAGGCGCCCTACCCGCCCGGCGCGCCGCGCGACGCCTATGGCCTGGTGGCCTGGTGCTATGGCGCGCTTTCCGGCCATCGGGACCTGCGCGACCGCGCCATGCCCGAGGTCGTCCGCATCGAATCCACCTTCCGCCGGCCGGGCACGTCGCTGGAGGAGGATCTCGCCGTCTATGACGAGCTCGACGCGCTGTCGGAGCGGAACCTCGGCCTGTTCCGCCGGGCCATGGAAGCCGCCGAGCGGGCGAGCCCTCAGCCGCTCAACGTCCAGGGGGCCGACGCCGTGCGCCGCGGCCGCGCCACCTGGAGTCAGGCCGGCGAGCTGAGCGACGCGCGCCTGGCCCAGGAGTGGATGAGCTGGACGCTGCCCGCGCGTTGCGAAGCGACCGCCGTGGCCCTGGAACGGCGCGCGCGCCTGGCGCAGCCCGCGTTCGACTTCGACCGGACGGCTCCGGCGCAGGACACCCCCGCAGAAGTCCCGCCGGAGTCGACCGAAACTCCGGGCGAACCCTGAAGGCCGCAGGCGGGCGCCCAAACGGCGGGCGCTCGCAGAGCCGAGATCTCGGAAGTGGGCGGATTGTGCGCCTTCCGGCCCCAATGCGGCGGTCGGAAGGCGTTTTCGTGTTCACTGTTGCCGCAACGTGACAGGGCCGCGACAGCCGCCGTTTTCAGCGCACACGCCAAACTCCGAGCATTGATTTTACAGGGGTTTTTGCCACGCACCCTCGAAGCCGAGGTATACTTTTCTGCGAGATCGTCGGTTTTCTATTACCAACGGCTTTACATTTGACAGAACGGAAATCTATTCCTTGCCGTTTTGAGTAAGCATGACAACTCGCATGCTTGATTTATTCACGCGACGCACGTCTCTACCCGGCATCGGATCACAAATTGATCCATGACGCTTCTAATTATGAAGGGGAAACGTGTGAGGAGTTCAAAATACTTGTCGACGGTCTCTACGGCCGCCGTCGCCCTCGCCCTCAGCCTCGCGGCGGGCCAGGCCTCGGCCCAGACCGAAGTCGAGGAAATCGTCGTCACCGGCTCGTTCATCGCCGGCACGCCGGAAGACGCGGCCCTGCCCGTCGACGTGATCAGCTCGGCCGAGCTTGAGAAGCAGGGCTCGCCCTCCACCACCGAACTGATCAAGTCGCTGACCGTCAGCGGCCCGGTTCTGGGGGACACCAACCAGTTCTCGACCTCGGCCCAGGGCGCCATCGGCGCGGGCTCGATCAACCTGCGCGGCCTGGGCCCGCAGCGGACGCTCGTGCTGTTCAACGGCCGTCGCTTCATGTCGACCGACCCGCTGACCGGCGTCGACACCAACCTGATCCCGACCGCCGCCATCGGCCGCGTCGAGATCCTGAAGGACGGCGCGGCCGCCACCTATGGCTCCGACGCCATCGGCGGCGTGATCAACTTCATCACCAAGAAGACCTTCTCGGGCTTCGAGGTGGGCGGCGAGTACCGCTACGTCGACGGCAATGACGGCGAGTACAACCTGAACGCCGCCTGGGGCTGGCAGGGCGAGCGCGGCAACGTCTTCGTGGCCGCCGGCTATCAGCACCGCTCCGAGCTCGACACCCTGGACCGCGACTGGTCCTACCAGGACTACACGACCAACCCGTCGGGCTGGTCCTTCCTGTCGAACCCCGGCTTCTACGTCGCCCGTCTGGGCGTCGACCTGCCGACCATCCCGGGCACGCCCGACCCGAACTACGGCGACGCCGTCGGTTCGATCCGCGAGTCCACCTGCGGCGCCGTCGGCGGCTTTGAAGGCGTCTACCAGTCGGGCGCCAGCCAGCTGCCGGCCTGCTATTACAGCTACGTTCCCTTCGCCAACCTGATCGAAGAGACCGACCGCTACCAGCTGTACGGCGAACTGAACTTCGACCTGACGGACACGACCGAGTTCTTCATCGAGGGCATGTACTCGAAGACGGACGTGCCCAACATCGGCTACTCGCCGTCCTATCCGCCGACCCAGGGGCCGTTCGGCCCGGGCAGCACCCAGTACTTCGCGCCCAAGTCGAACCCCTACGTCCAGGCCTTCATCGCCGCCAATCCGCAGATCTTCGGCTCCGCCGGCGCGGCGGGCGCCTATGCGGCCATCCCGACCTCGGGCCTGCAGCTGACCCTGTGGCGTCCGTTCGCCAGCGGCGGCAACCCGGCGTTCGGCTATGACGGCCAGAAGGGCGAGCGCTCCTACGAGCTGTTCCGCATCGCGACCGGCCTGAAGGGCGAGCTCGACTTCGGCAGCGGCATCGGCTGGGACCTGTCCTTCACCTATTCGAAGAACCAGGCCTACGGCGTCACCCGCGACATCCTGATCAACCGCCTCGACCGTGCGCTGCGCGGCCTCGGCGGTCCGGACTGCACCGGCAACACGCCGGGCGCCAACGGCTGTCAGTGGCTGAACCCCTTCTCGACCGCCTATCCGGGCAACCCCCTGCTGGGCACGACCAACCCGAACTACAACCCGGCTCAAGCCAATTCCCAGGAACTGGCCCGCTGGCTCTATGACGATCAGATCGGCGAGACGACCAACGAGCTCTACGTCCTCGACCTGGTCTTCAACGGCATGACCGGCTTCGACCTGCCGGGCGGCGAAGTGGGTTGGGCGGCCGGCGCGCAGTGGCGTTCGTCCGAACAGACCCGCCGTCTGGGCAGCAACTTCTACGATCGCAACATCACGCCCTGCCCCGTGCCGGGCGACACGAGCTGCGCGATCGAGACCGGCCCGTACATGTTCCTCGGCCAGTCGCAACCCTACTTCGTGGACGAGTCCATCTACGCCCTGTTCGGCGAGCTGAACCTGCCCGTCCTCGACAACCTGAACGCTCAGCTGGCGGTCCGCTTCGAGGACTACGGCGGCGAGACGGGTTCGACCACGAACCCGAAGCTGTCGATGAAGTGGGACGCCACCGACTGGCTGTCGCTGCGCGGTTCGGTGGGCTCCACCTTCCGCGGTCCGACGCCGACCGACCGGGCTCCGGGCGGGGCGACGGGTCTGTCGGGCATCCAGGCCGCCGGCAACGCCTTCAAGTCTGTCGACGCCTTCGGCAACCCCGACATCGGCCCGGAGAAGGCTCTCACCTACTCCGTCGGCGCGGTGATGGACTTCGGCGACTTCCGCGCCCTGGTAGACTACTGGAACATCAAGCTCGAGGACCAGATCGTCCGCGTTCCGGCCAACGTGGTCGGCAACCTGGTCGGCAACGGCCCGGGCAACGGCGCCCAGTTCGTCAACTGCTCGCACCCGCTGCGGGACCTGGTGACCTTCTCCAACAACAACGCCTGCGTCCAGGGCGTGACCATGGGTTCGGACATCTCCCGGATCCGGTCGGACCTGGTCAACGGTCCGGAGCTGCGCACCTCGGGCATCGACGCCACCCTCACCTATGACTATCCGGGTGACGTGTTCGGCGGCGACATGACCCTGAACGCCACGGTGAGCTACGTCCTGCAATACGAACAGGACGCCTTCACCTACAACGGCGTGCAGGTGACCCCGTCCTACGAGGCCGTCGGCTACGCGAACTACGACCGCCTGCCGGGCACCGTTCCGGAATGGCGCGGCGCCTTCTATGCCGAGTACGATCGCGGCGAGCACAATGTGCGCGCTACGGTGAACTACATCGACGGCGTCACCGACAACCGTGGCCCGACCGTGGTGAACACCGGCTTCTCGGCCGCCCCGTGCACCGTGGCCAACGCCACGACCACGACGGGCTGCCAGCTGGTCACCTTCGGCCAGGAAGTCGACCCGTTCGTCACGCTGGACGTCACCTACCGCGTGTTCCTGCCCTGGGACCTGACGCTCACCGCCTCGGTGCTGAACGTCACCGACGAAGACCCGTCGGCCTCGCGGCTGGAGTACTCGTACGATCCGGCGATCGGCAATGTTTACGGCCGCAACTTCAAGATCGGTCTTCGCAAGAAGTTCTGATCCTGGATACGGCAATCGCCTCTGCGGGGCGGCTCTTCGGAGCCGCCCCTTTTTCTTTGCCCCAGGCGCTGTCCCGCGCGCCCCGGCCACGCCGCCTTCTGTCCGCGCCCCCGCTGCGACTCATGACCCGGTAAGCGACTCCGGCCAGATTCATCGGCCTGGTATGGCCGCCGAGGCGGGGCCGAAGGGCGTGGAGACCGTAGCCGGGACCGAGCCCGAGCGATTTCCGCCAACACTGTGGCTGTCTTGCGACAGTTTGGCGTTTCGCTGATTTTTGACGCTTGCGAAGATTGTCGACCATTGATTGTACGGTCGTTTTTCGGAGAGCGGCGTAAGCCCATCCGCCCTATTCTGACGTACCTGCGTTATATGTGTAACGCTGTGACACGTTTTTGCGCTCGACCGGCGTTTTTATACAGCGGCGCTTCTGCGTACCCTGCATAAGAAACTTGATTTTCGAACGAACCCCTCTGTTTTTAGCCCGCGACGGGTCGGTCTCCGGCCTGCTGGACTGAAGAAAACTCATAGATGGGGAAACGCATGAGAAGCTCGCATTATCTGATGACAGCTTCGGCCCTCGCCGTCGCCGCGGCGCTCGGCGCCGGTCAGGCGTCCGCGCAGACCGCCGACGCGACCACCGTGGTCGAAGAGGTCGTGGTCACCGGCTCGTTCATCGCCGGCACGCCGGAAGACGCCGCTCTGCCGGTCAACGTCATCGGCAATGACGAACTGGAGAAGCAGGGTTCGCCCTCGACGGTCGACCTGATCAAGTCGATCCCCGCCATGCAGGGCGCGGTCGGTGAATCGAACCAGTTCGGCGCCGGCCAGACCACGGGCGCCGGCAGCGCCAACCTGCGCGGCCTGGGCGCCGAGCGGACCCTGGTGCTGTTCAACGGCCGCCGCATGGCGACGTCGCCCGGCTCCATCTACGTGGACACCAACCTGATCCCGACCGCCGCCATCGGCCGCGTCGAGGTTCTGAAGGACGGCGCGGCCGCCACCTACGGCTCCGACGCCATCGGCGGCGTCGTCAACTTCATCACCCGCCGCAATTTCGACGGGCTGGAGCTGCAGGCCGGCTATTCGCTCATCGACGGCTCGGACGGCGACTACAACACCAGCATCGCCTACGGCCACACCACCGACCGGTCCAGCATGCTGCTGACCGCCGGCTACCGTCACCGTTCGGAACTGCCGACCACCGAGCGCGACTTCGCCGTGCGTCCCTATGAGGAAAACCCGCAGGGCGGCTGGTCCTCGTTCGGCAATCCGGGCCTCTACCTGGCCAGCACGAACGGCGGCGTCACCTACACCTCGCCGGTCGTCGACCCGGCCTGTAACGTGATCTCCGGCCCGCAGACGGGCACGCTCTGCCAGTTCCAGTACATCGGGTTCAACAACCTGGTGGAGGACGAGGACCACTGGCAGCTGTACGGCGAGTTCAACTTCGACATCACCGACACGACGACCTTCCATGTGGAAGCGCTCTATGCCGGTCACGACGTGTCGATGGAGCACTCCTCGCCGTCCTATCCGCCGAACAACTATCCGTCCTCGGCGCTGTCGGGCAAAATCCAGGGCAACGGCTACTTCATCCCGGCCGCCAACCCCGGCCTCCAGGCCCTGCTGGCCAGCTATCCCGGTCAGGTTCCGGCCTCGGCCGGCACGGCGGGCCTGTTCACCTCCATCGCCTGGCGTCCGATCGGCGTGGACGGCAACGACCTGTTCGAAGGCGCGGCCAAGCATGACAAGCGTCGCTTCGACGCCTACCGCATCTCGGCGGGCCTGAAGGGCGAGTTCGAGTTCGGCGGCGGCATCGGCTGGGATGCGTCCATGACCTACATGGACAACACCAGCGACATCGCCACCCCCGACATCCTGGTGGGCCGCCTGCAGCGCGCCCTGCAAGGCTTCGGCGGCGACAGCTGCACCGGCACGACCCCCGGCGCCAACGGCTGCCTGTGGTTCAACCCGTTCTCGTCCGGCACCCCGGCCAACGCCGTGGATGGCCGCACCAACCCGAACTATGTGGCGGGCACGGCCAACAGCCGCGAAGTGCTCGACTACATCTTCGACGAGTACGCCTACGAGATCCGCTCGCAGCTCTACACGGCCGACCTGGTCTTCAATGGTGAGCTGCCCGTGGACTTCGGCGGCGGCCCGATCGGCTGGGCCCTCGGCACCCAGTACCGCTGGAGCGCGCTGGAGCGTCAGAACAGCGACTTCACCAACGTCGCCGTCAGCCCCTGCCCCGACTCCTCGGTGAACCCCGCCGCGACCTGCCCCGGCCGCGAGAACGGCCCCTTCACCTTCTTCGGCGCGCTTGAGGATTACGACCTCGACCAGTCGGTCGTGTCCCTCTTCGGCGAAATGGCTGTGCCGGTCACCGACTCCCTCAACCTGACCCTGGCGGTCCGGTACGAGGACTACGGCGGCAATGTCGGCTCGACCACCAACCCGAAGGTCGCCGTCCGTTGGCAGGCCACCGACTGGCTGGCCTTCCGCGCCTCGGCGGGCTCGACCTTCCGCGCCCCGCCGATCACCCAGATCACGCCGTCCTCGACGACGTCCCTGGCCTACACCTCGGTCGCCGGCGGCTATCGCGCCTACGACACCTTCGGCAATCCGAACCTGGAGCCGGAAGAAGCCCAGACGCTGAACCTTGGCGCCCTGGTCGACTTCGGCGACTTCCGCGCCTCGGTGGACTACTGGAGCTTCGACTTCGAAGGTCCGATCGACAACGAATCCGGTTCGGACATCGTCAACGCCATCTTCGGCCCCAACGGCGCGGGCTGCTCCTCGCCCCTGGTCAGCCGGATCACCTTCGGCGGCACGGGGGCCTGCACCGCGGCGAACATCAACCGCGTGCGGATCAACTACGTGAACGGTCCGGACGTGAAGACGAACGGCATCGACGTCGCCGCCTCCTACCGCGCGCGTGACGTGCTCGGCGGGGACATGAACTTCGGTCTCGATCTGACCTATGTCCTGGAATACTCGGTCGACGCCAACGTCATCGACGGCGTCCAGGTGGCCGAGGCCACCGACTATGCCGGCACGATGGACTACCTGGGCTACGGCTCCCAGCCGCAATGGCGGGGTTCGGTGTTCGCGGAATACAACCGCGACATCCACAACGTCCGGGCCACCCTGCGCTACATCGACGACATGGTCGACACGCGCGCGGGCACCTCGACCTTCTCCAACGGCCCCGACGGCCAGAAGATCGACGCCTTCGTGACCACCGACATCGCCTACCGCGTCTTCCTGCCCTGGGACACGACGGTCAGCGCCACGGTGATCAACGTGTTCGACCAGGACCCGCCGTTCGCCCGGCTGGACCTGTCGTACGACCCCTTCACGGCCAATCCGTACGGCCGCTACTTCAAGCTGAACGTGACCAAGCGCTTCTGATCTGAAGCGAGAGGTTCGAAACTCCAGGGGCGGCGCCGCAAGGCGCCGCCCCTTTCCTTTGGGCTATTGGCCGAAGTCCAGCGGCCGGCAGGTGGTCAGGTTGACGGGCGGCGCATCGGACCGCGTCCAGGTCTCCCCCACCTTGAGGAAGTTGGCGGCCGCCGACGTCGTGCGGAACTCGGCGCTCTCAGGGTTCCAGGCCTCCCAGCGCATGGCCGTCAGCACCTTGGCCCCGCCCTGCTCGGCCTCGGCCTCCGTCAGCTCGCCCTCGACCTTGCAGGCGACGGCGAAATTGCGGCAGCCGTCGGCGCCGCCCTGGCCCTCGGTCAGGGCCTCGGCCGGCGGGGCCGGACAGGCGTCAGACGCCACGAGGTCGACGCGCCATTGCTGGATGGCTTCGTTCAGTCCCGCATAGGGATCGCGATCGTCGGCGCTTTCACCGGAACAGGCGGCGAGCGCCAGGGCGGCGAGCGCCGGCGCGGCGAGCCTGCGGCTGGTCGTGATCAGGTGTCGCAAGTCGTGTCTCCACAGTTGCGCCCGGGCCGTGGCGGCGCGCAGGGCCTTCCGCGGAACAACGCCTTACGGCCAGGCTGGTTTGCGCTTCAGTCGGCGAGGCCGCGCCGAAGCTGTTCGTTGAGGGCGACGCTGGCCTCCATCCGCGCCAGCTGATCCGGCGTGGCTTCCGTCTGGTGGCGCGCCTTCCACTCGGCCGCGGGCATGCCGTAGATCGCCTCTCGGGCCTGATCCCGGCTCAGGGCTCCGCCCGTGGCCTCGCTTAGCCAGTCAGCCAGACAATTGCGACAGAATCCGGCCCGTCCCATCAGATCGACGTTCTGGACGTCGGTGCGCAGCCGCAGATGCTCCACCAGACGGCGAAAGGCGGCGGCCGCAGTCTTGTCATCGATCGTGTCCATACATCCTCTCAAGGCTTCCGGCGATGGAAGCGGGCCCCCTGCTTCGGGGACGCTGCTTCGGGCCCTTTGATTGCGCAATGGCCCGTGATGCAAGCCCAAGGCCGCCCTGCCCTGCCCGCTGGGCGACGGCTTCACCTTTGACGGCCAGGGCGAGCTGATCCATCAGGCTCGCGTCGAGGGAAGCACGCTCGGCGAGCAGATCCTCGGGGTGCTGGTCGTGTTGCACTTCGGCTGGTTCGGCGGCTGGCCGATCAAGGTGGCCTATGGCCTGCTGGGCGCAGGACGGACGGCGGTCACAGCCCCCAGCGTGGCCATCTGGCTCGCCCGTCGCCGCGACAAGGGGCGCCCCGCCCTGGGCCTGCTCGCGATCCTCAGCCCCCTGTCGCCCAGCCTCGCCCCGGTCGCCAGCGGACCGGCGACGGCGCGGACCTGACCTGCCGCCCGGCCCTCAGGGCTGGTAGTTCAGGATCGGCGCCAGCCAGCGTTCGGCCTCGGTGACGGCCCACCCCTTGCGGCGGGCATAGTCCTCGACCTGGTCCTTTTCGATCCGTCCGACGCCGAAATAGTGCGACTGCGGATGGGCGAAGTAGAGGCCCGAGACCGACGAGGCCGGCGTCATGGCGAAGCTCTCGGTGAGCTTCACGCCGACCCTGGCCTCGGCGTCCAGCAGGGCGAAGAGCGTCCGCTTCTCCGTATGGTCGGGCTGGGCGGGATAGCCGGCCGCGGGCCGGATGCCCTGGTATTTCTCGGCGATGAGGGCGTCGATGTCGAAGGGCTCGTCGGGCGAAAAGCCCCAGAGCTCCGTGCGGACCTTGCGGTGCATGGCCTCGGCGAAGGCCTCGGCCAGGCGGTCGGCCAGGGCGGCGGCGAGGATGGCGTTGTAGTCGTCCCCGGCGGCCTTGTAGCGCGCGGCGATCTCCGCCTCGCCGTGGCCGGCGGTGACGGCGAAGCCGCCGATCCAGTCGGGCTTGGTCCCGATGGGTGCGATGAAGTCGGCCAGCGCCACGTTGGGCTTGCCGTCGGCCTTGGCGATCTGCTGACGCAGGGTGTGGAAGCGGGCCAGTTCGGTGACACGCGACTCGTCGGCATAGACCACCACGTCGTCGCCGTCGGCGTTGGCCGGCCAGAAGCCGACCACGCCCTTGGCGGTGAACCACTTCTCCTCGACGATCTTGGCGAGCATCGCCTGGGCGTCGGCATAGAGGCTGCGCGCCGCCTCGCCGACCACGTCGTCGTCCAGAATCTGCGGGAAGCGGCCGACCAGTTCCCAGGAGGCGAAGAAGGGCGTCCAGTCGATGTGGGCGGCGAGGTCCGCCAGGTCGTAGTCCTCGAAGACCTGCAGTCCCGTCACGTGCGGCCGCGGCGGGTCGTAGTCGGCCCAGTCGATGGAGAAGGCCTTGGCGCGCGCCTCCTCCAGGCTGGCGCGGGCGCGGTTGGTCTGGCCGCGCGCGTACTGCTCGCGCACGCGCTCGTACTCCGCCGCCGTCTCGGCCTGGATGCGCTCGCGCTCGGTGGGCGAGAGAAGACCGGAGACCACGCTGACGGCCCGGCTGGCGTCGAGCACATAGGTGGTCGAACCGCGCTTGTAGGCCGGCTGGATCTTCACCGCCGTATGGGTCTTCGACGTCGTCGCCCCGCCGATCAGCAGGGGAATGTCGAAACCGCGGCGCTCCATCTCGCTGGCCACGAACACCATTTCGTCCAGGGACGGCGTGATCAGGCCCGACAGGCCGATGATGTCGACATTGTGCTTCTCCGCCTCGTCCAGGATCCGGTCGGCCGGGACCATGACGCCCAGGTCGATCACCTCGTAATTGTTGCACTGGAGCACGACGCCGACGATGTTCTTGCCGATGTCGTGGACGTCGCCCTTCACCGTCGCCATCAGGACCTTGCCGGCGGCCTCGCGGGGCTTGCCCTCCTTCTCGGCCTCCATGAAGGGCATCAGGTAGGCGACGGCCTGCTTCATCACCCGGGCGGACTTCACCACCTGGGGCAGGAACATCTTGCCTGAGCCGAACAGGTCGCCGACCACGTCCATGCCGGCCATCAGCGGGCCTTCGATGACGTGCAGGGGCCGCTCGGCCTGCTGGCGGGCGGCCTCGGTGTCTTCCTCGATGAATTCGGTGATGCCCTTCACCAGGGCGTGCTTCAGCCGCTCCTCGACGCTGCCCTCGCGCCAGGCGAGGTCCGGCCCCTTGGACTGCCCCTTGCCGCCCTTGTACTTGGGCGCCAGCTCCACCAGCCGCTCGGTGTTGGAGATGTTGGTCCGCTGCGGCCGGTTGAGGATCACGTCCTCCACCGCCTCGCGCAGCTCCGGCTCGATCTCGTCATAGACCGGCAGGTCGCCGGCGTTGACGATGCCCATGTCCATGCCGGCGGCGATGGCGTGGTAGAGGAAGACCGAGTGGATCGCCCGGCGCACGGGCTCGTTGCCGCGGAACGAGAAGGAGACGTTGGAGACGCCGCCGGACACCCGCGCGCCCGGCAGGCTTTCCTTGATCGCCCGCGTCGCCTCGATGAAGTCGACGGCGTAGTTGTCGTGCTCCTCGATCCCCGTCGCCACGGCGAAGATGTTGGGGTCGAAGATGATGTCCTCGGGCGGGAAGCCGATGTCGTCGACCAGCTTGCGATAGGCCCGCGTGCAGATCTCGATCTTGCGCGCCGCAGTGTCGGCCTGTCCCTGCTCGTCGAAGGCCATGACCACCACCGCCGCGCCATAGCGCAGGCAGGCCTTGGCCTGGCGGACGAAGGCCTCCTCGCCCTCCTTCAGGCTGATCGAGTTGACGATGGACTTGCCCTGCACGCACTGCAGGCCTGCCTCGATCACCTCCCACTTCGAGGAGTCGATCATCACCGGAACCCGGGCGATGTCGGGCTCGGCGGCCATCAGGTTCAGGAAGGTGACCATGGCCTGCTTCGAATCCAGCAGGCCTTCGTCCATGTTGACGTCGATGACGGCCGCCCCGGCCTCCACCTGCTGACGCGCGACCGACAGCGCCTCGGCGAAATCGCCCTCGACGATCAGTTTGCGGAATTTCGCCGAGCCGGTGACGTTGGTCCGCTCGCCGATATTGATGAAGGTGGGACGCATGGTGCTCCGATAAGTCAGAGGAGCCGCCGAACTGGCCAGCGGCTCCTTCTCCCGCAAGTCGTCAGAAGATCAAAGGCTCAAGCGAGCTCGAAGGGCTCAAGGCCCGCCAGTCGAAGCGCCGCGGGCCGCTCCGGAACCTGGCGGGGCGTCATCCCGCGGACCTCGTCGGCCACGTGGCGGATGTGGTCGGGCGTCGTGCCGCAGCAGCCGCCCAGGATGTTGACCAGGCCGCTTTCGGCCCACTCGTGCAGCTGGTGCCCCGTCTGGTCGGGCGTCTCGTCATACTCTCCCATGGCGTTGGGGAGGCCGGCGTTGGGATAGGCCGAGACCAGGGTGTCGGCGATGCGGGCCAATTCGGCGATATGCGGCCGCATCAGGTCGGCGCCGAGCGCGCAGTTCAGGCCGATGGCGAAGGGCTTGGCGTGACGGACGGAGTTCCAGAAGGCCTCCACCGTCTGACCCGACAGGGTCCGGCCTGACCGGTCGGTGATGGTGCCGGAGATCCAGATCGGCAGCGGCTCGTAACCCTCGTCCTCGAGGTCCAGGATCGCCTTCACCGCCGCCTTGCAGTTCAGGGTGTCGGTGATGGTCTCGATCAGGAACAGGTCCACGCCGCCCTCGTGCAGGGCGATCATCTGCTGGCGATAGGCCTGGTAGACCTGCTCGAAGGTGACCGTCCGCGCGCCGGGATCGTTCACGTCCGAGGACATGGAGAGCATGCGGTTCAGCGGCCCCACCGAACCGGCCACGAAACGCGGCTTGTCCGGCTCCTTCGCCGTCCAGCGGTCGGCCACTTCGCGGGCGATCTTCGCGCCCTGGAAGTTGATGTCGTAGACCGCCTCGCCGGCCTCGTACTCGGCCTGGGCGATGGTGGTGGCCGAGAAGGTGTTGGTCTCGGAAATGTCGGCGCCGGCGGCGAAGTAGGCGTCGTGCAGCTCGGCGATGATGTCCGGCCGCGTCAGGCAGAGGATGTCGTTGTTGCCCTTCAGCTCGACCGGATGGTCCTTAAACCGCTCGCCCCGATAATCGGCCTCGGCCAGCTTGCGCTTCTGGATCATGACGCCCCAGGCGCCGTCGAGGATCAGGATCCGCTCCTTGGCGATCGCCTTCAGGCGGGCGATGCGTTCGGCGCGGCCGGGTTGGACCTTGCTCATCGCGCGGTCTCCTTCTGGGTCTTCAGCGCCGTCTCGAAGGCCGCCTTGCTGGCGGCCACGACGGCGGGGAGTTCGGTGGGATCGACAAAGGCCTCGGCGTCTCCGGCCGCGAGCCTCTCCCGCTTCTTCGTCAGGCCGAACTGCTCGGCGTGGGGCGCGAGGAAGACGTCCGCCTTCATCTGGCCCAGCTTCTCGAAGCTCGCCTGATAGTCCTCGACGATGCCGGGATACTGCGGCCCCTCGTCCTTCGAGACGAGCCGGTTGGCCGCCACCGAGGTCGAGCAGTAGAGGAGGGCCTGCCGCGTCCTGCCGGCGATCTGGACGGGAAAGGTCCAGGTGGTGCAGCCCGGCGAGTGGCCCGGCGTCAGATGGGCGGTCAGGGCGACCCCGCCCAGTTCCACCGTCTCGCCGTCGCCGATCACCCGGTCGACCTTCACCGGCGGAAAGTCGAAGGCCGCGACCTCCTCGGAGCCGACGTACTCGCCGCTCTCCAGGGCCGGCCTGTCGGCCGCGCTGGCGATGAGCGTTGCGCCGGTGTCGGCCTTCAGCTGCGCCAGCCCGCCCGAATGGTCGAAGTGGGCGTGGGTGTTCAGCAGGATCTTCACGTCTTTCGGGTCGAAGCCGACCTTGCGGATCGAGGCCTCGATCAGCGGCGCGCTGGTGGGCATGGCGCCGTCGATCAGGATGTGGCCCTCGGGCGTCGTGATCAGGAAGGCGGCGATGCCTTCGGTGCCCACATAGTAGAGGTTGCCGCCGATCTGCAGCGGCTCGCCCGGCGCGCTCCAGCTGGCGGGTTGAGCCTGGGCGGCGCCCGCGAGCAGCGCTGCGCCGGCGGCGAGAACAGGCGCGAGCCTCTTCATGCCGCGGCCTCCGCGGCCGGCGCCGGTCCGTCCTCCCGCACGCCCAGCACACGGCAGATGGCGTAGACGAGGTCGGCGCGATTGAGCGTGTAGAAGTGGAAGTCGGAGAAGCCTTCTTCGGCCAGACGCGCGCACATCTCCGTCGCCACCGAGGCGGCGATCAGCTTGCGGGTCTCCGGATCCTTGTCGAGGCCGTCGAACAGGTTGGCGAGCCAGCCCGGCAGCGGGATGCCGCAGGGGGCGGCCATCTTCATCAGCCCCTTGTAGTTGGACACGGGCATGATGCCCGGCGAGATCGGGATGGTGACGCCGGCGGCCCGCACCTTCTCCATGAAGCGGAGGAAGGCGTCGATGTCGAAGAAGAACTGGGTGATGGCCCGGGTCGCGCCGGCGTCCACCTTGGCCTTCAGCACGTCGATGTCGTGGTCGATCGACGGGCTTTCCGGATGCTGCTGCGGATAGAGGCTGACGCTGACCTCGAAGGGAGCGATCTGGCGGATGCCCGCGGTCAGCTCCGTGGCGTTGCGGTAGCCGTCTTCCCGCGGGACATAGACGCCGCCGAGCGAACCCGGCGGATCGCCGCGCAGGGCGACGATGTGGCGGATGCCGGCGGCCCAGTAGTCGCGCACCACCTCGTCCACCTCTTCGCGGGAAGCCTCCACGCAGGTCAGGTGGGCGGCGGGCCTGAGCCGCGTCTCCTTCAGCATCCGCACCACGGTGCGGTGGGTGCGCTCGCGCGTCGACCCCCCGGCGCCGTAGGTCACCGAGACGAACTCCGGATTGAGCGGCTCCAGCCTGCGGATCGCCTCCCACAGATTGGCCTCCGCTTCGGGCGTCTTGGGCGGCGAGAACTCGAACGACACCTTGGGCCGCTGGGCGACGCCGGCGCCGGCCCGCGCCACGGGCCCCAGCGCGTTGGGGGGAATGAAGGTCATGCGGCGTTCCTCTCCTGGAGCGGCGCGCGCTGGGCGCTCCAAATCTTGACGGTCAGTCCGGCCTCGCGGGCCGGCGGCAGGGTGCGGACCTGGACGCCCGACAGGCCGGCGTCCTCCAGCCAGCGGGACATCTCGGTCTCGGAAAAGCCCAGGCGGCGGTGCTGGTGCTGCTCGCGCAGGAACTCCAGCGCATGCGGGGCGAAGTCCACGATCAGCAGGCGTCCGCCCGGCGCCACCAGGCGCGCGGCCTCGCGCACCGCCACGGCCGGCTCGTTGAGATAGTGCAGCACCTGGTGGACGACCACGAGGTCGGCGGCGCCGTCCGGCAGGCGCGTGCCGAAGATGTCGCCGTGGCGCAGTTCGCAGTGCTCCAGTCCGGCCCGGGCCACATGGCTTCGGGCGATGTTGAGCATCTGCTGCGAGAGGTCGAGGCCCAGCGCCTCGTCGGCCGAGGGGCCGAGCAGGGTCAGCATGCGGCCAGTGCCCGAGCCCAGGTCGATCAGCCGGCGAAAGCGGCCGCCGCCGACCGCGTCGCGGATGGCCGCCTCCACCGCCTCGTCGGCCACATAGAGCGAACGGATTTCGTCCCAGCGCGCAGCGTTGCGGGCGAAGTACTCGCCGGCCTCGGTCTCCCGCTCGGCCTGGACGGCCCGGAGGCGTTCGGCGTCGCGCGCCAGCACGGCGTCCGCAGGATCGATGAGGTCGAGCACCTGGTCGACCAGCCGCCGGGGGTCGCCGCCCGTCGCCAGGCGATAGAAGACCCAGGCGCCGTCGGGAAAGCGTTCGGCCAGCCCCGCCTCGGCGAGCAGCTTCAGGTGGCGCGAAACGCGCGGCTGGCTCTGGTCCAGGACGCGGCAGATCTCCAGCACCGACAGCTCCTCATGGGAGAGGAGCGCGAGAATTCGCAGGCGCGTCGGCTCCCCCGCCGCACGCAGCACTTCGACGATCTGGCCCGTAGACACCGGCATGGGCCATATAAAGATATCTTTATGTGATTATGTCAAGCCGCCCGGGCCGGGCGCTCGGCGGGTCGAGGCGGGTTGGAGAATTCCATCACCCCATCCTCCAGCCGGGAATAGCGCAGATTCAACAGGTCCAGCGCATAGTTCTGATGAAGCTTCCACGGCGCCTGGCTCCCCTGCTTCGGGAAGCGGTCGATCGACCTCTGGACGTAGCCGGAGGAGAAGTCCAGCCAGGGCTCCTCGGCCATCTCTTCCGAACCCAGCCGCGGGGTCGCCTGGCGCAGGCCTGTGGCCTTCATGTGGTTCAGCAGCCGGCAGACATAGTCGCAGGTCAGGTCGCACTTCAGCGTCCAGGAGGCGTTGGTGTAGCCGAAGGCCGAGGCGAGGTTCGGCACGCCCGAGTACATCATCCCCTTGTAGGAATACGTCTTGGCCGGCTCCACCGCCTGCCCGTCCACCTGCAGGGCGACGCCGTTCATGACCTCCAGATTGAGGCCCGTGGCCGTGACGATGATGTCGGCGGCCAGTTCACGGCCGGACTTCAGGCGAATGCCGGTCTCGGTGAAGGTCTCGACATGGTCGGTCACCACCTCGGCCGAGCCGGACCTGATGGCGTCGAACAGGTCGGCGTCCGGCACCAGACACAGGCGCTGGACCCAGGGATTGTAGCGGGGTGTGAAGTGGGTCTCGACGTCGTAATCCGACCCGAGCTGTTCGCGCACCATGCCGATGATCCGGCTCTTCACCTGCTCGGGCTTGTTGCGCGCCAGGCGGAAGAACCACATGCCGAAGAGGACGTTGCGCCAGCGGATCAGCCCGTAGGCGAGCCGGGCCGGCAGCTTCTCCCGCAGCCAGTTGGCGAAGCGGTCCTCCGCCGGACGCGAGACCACATAGGTGGGCGAACGCTGCAGCATGGTCACGTGCGCCGCGCTCTTGGCCATTTCGGGGACGAGGGTGACGGCGGTCGCGCCCGACCCGATCACGACGACGCGCTTTCCGGCGTAGTCCAGGTCCTCCGGCCAGGCCTGGGGGTGGACGATGGGTCCGGCGAACCGGTCGGCGCTCGGGAAGTCCGGGGCGTAGCCGCCCTCGTACGAATAGTAGCCCCCGCACAGGAAGAGGAAGCTGCAGCGGATTTCCGCCACCGAGCCGTCGGCGCGCTCGGCCTCCACCGTCCAGGCCGCCGCCTCGCTCGACCAGCTCGCCCGGCGGACCTTGTGCCCGAAGCGGATATGCTCCTCGACGCCGTAGTCCTTCGCCGTTTCGCGGATGTAACGGAGGATGGACGGCCCGTCGGCGATGGCCTTGGCTTCCGTCCACGGCTTGAAGGCGTAGCCCAGCGTGTACATGTCGCTGTCCGACCGGATGCCGGGATAGCGGAAGATGTCCCAGGTGCCGCCGATCGCCTCGCGGCCTTCCAGGATGACATAACTGCGGTCGGGGCAGTCCGTCCGCAGGTGCACGGCCGCGCCGACGCCCGACAGGCCGGCGCCGACGATCAGGACGTCGAAGGTTTCCATGCCGCTCTCCTCCCCCGCCCGCTGACGGGGCCTTTGACCACTCTGACGCGGTGTGGGGCGCCGGCTCAAGGAGAATGCGGCGTCAGGGCGCCGGGCTCAGCAGGGGCTCGCCGGCGAAGTGGCGGCGCAGGTTCTCGTGCGCCTGACCGATCATGCGCGGGATCGACTCCAGCGTACCCCCGGCGGCGTGCGGCGAGAGGACGGTGTTGGGTACGTCGGCCCAGCGCGCCGGCGGCGTCGGCTCCTGCTGGAAGACGTCGAGCGCCGCACGGCCCAGCCGCTTGTCCTTGAGCGCCGCGATCAGGGCGTCCTCGTCCACGACCGAGCCGCGCGAGACGTTGACCAGCAGACCGCGCGGGCCCAGCGCATCGATCACTTCGCGGGAGATCAGCCCGCGGTTGGAGGCGTCGGCGCGGCAAGCGACGATCAGAATGTCGCTGTCCTCGGCCAGCTTCAGCAGGCTCTCGGCGCGAGGCCAGGCGAGCTCCGGCTTCGGGTTCGGCCCCCACCAGGCCACCGTCATGCCGAAGGCCTCGACCCGCGTGGCGCAGGCCTGGCCGATGTGGCCCATGCCGACGACGCCGACCTTGCGCCCACGGAGGGCCGGCCGCGCGCCCAGCCGGTCGTCGGGCGCCCAGCGCCCTTCGCGCACATGGGCGTCGCCGGTGACGATGTTGCGCCAGGAGGCGATCAGCAGGCCCACCGCATGGTCGGCCACATCCTCGGCGTTGAGGCCCTGGGCATGGGTCACCTCTATGCCCCGGGCGCGGCACCAGGCGACGTCCACCCCGTCATAGCCGACGCTGATGCAGGCGATGAGGCCGAGCTTGGGCAGGCTCTGCAGGAACTCCGGCTCGAGCACCACCTCGCCGGCGTGCGCGATGGCCTGCACCTGCGCGCGATCCGCGTCCTCCAGGTCCCACCGGCGGACGACGCGATAGCCCTTCTCCTCCAGCGCCGCCTGCATCGGCTTCAGCATCACGTGGGAGAGGAGGACGACGGGGGCTTCGGACATGAAAAAGCGCTCCAGGTTGCCTCTCGCCTATAGCGGGCGGAAGCCCGCCCTGGCCAGGGCGCCTGGAGCGCTGGATTTCAGCCGGAGGATCTGGCCGGGCCGATCAGGCCGCCTGGGCGTGACGGCCCTCGGCGATCTCCTCGATCACCTTCTTGCAGAAGGCGGGCAGATCGCCGGGCTTGCGGGAGGTGACGAGGCCCTGGTCGACCACCACCTCCTTGTCGACCCACTTGGCCCCGGCGTTCTTCAGGTCGGTCTCGAGCGAGGGCCAGGAGGTAATGGTTTTGCCCTCCACGCCGCCGGCGTTGATGAGCGTCCAGGGGCCGTGGCAGATGGCGCCGATCGGCTTCCCGCTCGCCACGAAGTCGGCGATGAAGGCGATGGCCTTCTTGTCCAGGCGCAGGGCGTCCGGATTGATCACCCCGCCCGGCAGGACGAGCGCATCGTACTCCGCCGGCTTGGCCTTGGAGAGTTCGACATCGACCGCCACGGTGCGGCCCTTGTCGTGATGCTCGAAGCCCTGGATCTCCCCGCCCTTGGGGGCGATCACATGGACGGTGGCCCCGGCCGCGGTCAGGGCGGCGACGGGTTGTTCGAGTTCGGACTGTTCGAAGCCGTCCGTGGCCAGCACGGCCACCTTGCGGCCGTCGAGGCGAGGCGTCGCCATGGCGTTCTCCTTTCGGGGTTGTTCGTCCCGCGGAGAACAGGCGGCGTGAACGGAGGTTCCGCGGCCCCGCTCGGCGCTCCGGAAGAAATTTGCTGCGATGCGGCGGAACCTATCGCGGCCGTCAGGCCGCGAAGATCCAGTCCCCCGTCAGGCTGGCCGTGCTGACGCCGACCAGCACCATCTGGGCGCCGCCCTGCATGCTGATGACCACGTCGCCGCCGACCTGGGAGAAGGTGTAGACCGTGCCCGGATCGACCTGGACGCGGTCGCCTTCGGCGCGGTTGAAGTCCAGCACACGGTCGATGCCCGCGTCGCCGAAGGTGTGGAACACGTCGGCCCCGGAACCTCCGCTGATCGTGTCGCTGTGCCGGTCGCCCGACAGCCAGTCGTCGCCCGCGCCGCCGTAGATCACATCGTCGTTCTGGCCGCCCCGGACGAGGTCGTTCCCGTCGTCGCCGTAGCAGACATCGGAGCCGAGGTTGCCGTAGACGACGTCCGCGCCGGCGTCGCCGTGCAGCTCATCCTGATCCTTGCCGCCCACGACCCAGTCGCTTCCGGCGCCGCCGCGCAGGGTGTCGTCGCCCATGTTGCCGTGCAGGTCGTCGAAGTCGGAGCCGCCGGTGAGGCTGTCGTCGCCGTCCTCGCCGCGCAGGAAGCTGCGGCCCTCGCCGCCCCAGATGGAGTCGTTCCCCAGGCCGGCGAAGACGGTGTCCGCGCCCATGCCGCCATAGACCTGGTCGGCGCCGCCCTGGCTGCGGATTAGGTCGTTGAACGCCGACCCGGTCATCAGGTCGGCGCCGTTGAAGATCTGAAGCTCGCCGAGCGTGACGTCGTTCAAGATGCCGAAGGCCAGATCGACGATCGGAACCGAGACATTGTAGATGTGCAGCGACAGGACGCCCTGGACGATCTGCATGTACTGGGTGAGGGTCCCCCCCACCAGGGCCCCGTCGCCGTTGAAGATGAAGTCGCCATAGTAGCGATCGATCACCCCGCCGCCCTCGGCCTGGGCGAAGCCCGAAGTGTAGTTGGTGATCACACGCTCGCCGAGCGCGCCCAGATAGATCTCGTCGAAGTTCAGCTCGGCTGCGGCGGCGACGATGGTCATGACGGCAATTCCCCCAGCCGCCCCACGCGGCCGGGGAGAGCTACAACGTCAAGAACAGCGTTACAACCTTAAGTCGGCCGCTGGCGCCCTAGCGGCTGAACTTCTGGAACTTGATCCGGTGCGGGATGAGGCTGTCGGCGCCCAGGCGGCGCTTCTTGTCCTCTTCATAGGCCTCGAAGTTGCCCTCGAACCACTCCACGTGGCTGTCGCCCTCGAAGGCCATGATGTGGGTGGCCAGGCGGTCCAGGAACCAGCGGTCGTGGCTGATGACGACGGCGCAGCCGGGGAAGTCCTCCAGCGCGCTTTCCAGCGCCTGCAGGGTCTCCACGTCCAGGTCGTTGGTCGGTTCGTCGAGCAGGATGACGTTGCCGCCCGAGGCCAGGGTCTTGGCCAGGTGGACGCGGTTGCGCTCACCGCCGGAGAGCAGGCCCACCTTCTTCTGCTGGTCGGCGCCCTTGAAGTTGAAGCTGCCCACATAGGCGCGGCTGGGGATTTCCCGCGCGCCCACCTTCATGATGTCGAGCCCGCCGGAGATCTCCTCCCAGACGGTCTTGTTCGGGTCGAGCGCGTCGCGGTGCTGGTCCACATAGGAGAGCTGGACGGTTTCGCCCAGACGGATCGAGCCCTGGTCCGGCGTCTCCTGCTCGGTGAGGATCTTGAACAGGGTCGACTTGCCCGCCCCGTTCGGCCCGATCACGCCGACGATGCCGCCGGGCGGCAGCTTGAAGGACAGGTCCTTGAAGAGGAGCTTGTCGCCATAGGCCTTTTCCAGGTGGTCGGCTTCGATGACCACATGGCCCAGGCGCGGGCCGGGCGGGATCTGGATCTGGGCGAAGGTCTGCTTCTCGCGCTCCGAGGCGTTGACCAGTTCGTCGAAGGCGGCCAGGCGCGCCTTGGACTTGGACCGGCGGGCCGAGGGCGAGGAGCGCACCCACTCCAGTTCGCGCTCGATGGTCCGCTTGCGGCTCTCGCTCTCGCGCTCTTCCTGGGCGCTGCGCTTGGCCTTCTGTTCCAGCCAGGCCGAATAGTTGCCCTCGTAGGGGATGCCCTTGCCGCGGTCGAGCTCCAGCGTCCACTTGGTGACCTGATCCAGGAAGTAGCGGTCGTGGGTGACCAGGATCACGCAGCCGGGGAAGTTCTCCAGGTGGTGCTGCAGCCAGGCGACGCTCTCGGCGTCGAGGTGGTTGGTCGGCTCGTCGAGCAGCAGCATGTCGGGCTTGGAGAGCAGCAGGCGGGCCAGCGCCACGCGGCGCTTCTCACCCCCCGACAGCTTGTCCACCGGCCAGTCGTTCGGCGGGCAGCGCAGGGCGTCCATGGCCATCTCGATGCGGGAGTCGATGTCCCACAGATCGCCGGCGTCCAGCTTCTCCTGGAGGGCGGTCATCTCCTCCATCAGCTCGTCGGAATAGTCCTCGCCCAGCTTGGCGGCGACGGCGTTGTACTGGTCGAAGATCTTCTTCTCTTCGCACCACGAGATCACATTGCCCCAGACGTCGAGCTTGTCGTCGAGCTGCGGTTCCTGCTCGAGATAGCCCATCTTGGTGCCTTCGGCGGCGCGGGCCTCACCGGAGAATTCGGTGTCGAGGCCGGCCATGATCTTCAGCAGGGTCGACTTACCCGAGCCGTTGACGCCGACCACGCCGATCTTGGCGTCCGGGTAGAAGGACAGCCAGATGTTCTCGAACACCTTCTTGTTGCCGGGATAGGCCTTGGTCAGGCCCTGCATCTGGAAAATGTATTGCTGCGCCATGGATGGTGCCGCGTCCGCCCTGAAGATTGCGATGGGGAAAGTCGGCTCAGCAGATAGCCGCCCCCCGCCTGTGGTGCAATGCGAGGCGGCCGAAATCCCCGGGCCGCAAGGCGTTCTCCAAGCTTGGCCATCGGAACGGATCGCCGCGCCAACGCTTATCTCCCTGAAGACGCCCCGCACCGGGGTCGCCGCTGAAACAGCAGGAGATTCAGATGCATAAGGATCAAGCCGAAGGCGCCGCAAAGGATATGGGCGGCAAGGTCAAGGAAGCCGCCGGCAAGGCGACGGACAATGAACGCCTGGAAGCCGAAGGCCAGATGGATCAGGCCGAGGGCAAGGTCCAGAAGGGCGTCGGCGACCTGAAGGAAGGCGCCCGCGACGCGCTGAAGAACTAGCCTCGCCGCATGGCGATGCAGAAGACGGCCGCCTCCGGGGCGGCCGTTTTTCTGTGGCCATCAAGGCGTCGCAAATGCAACCTATGGCTCTGTGAGATTGCCGACGCCCGTTGGGCGGGCCATCCAGGGGCGTTGCGGTGGCGTTGTACAGTCTGGTTTCGGCCGTGCGGTCGCCGGCGTCCGTCCGCCGCGTCGCGGATCTGACACTCGGCCTGGCCGGAGCGGCGGTCCTGCTCTTCTACGTCAACCGGATCTTCCCGGAGCTTCCGCTCTACGCCAGCGACGAGGGCGCCTATCTGATCCGCGCCCTCCACGGCGAGGCCCTGGCGGCCCGGCCGGAGTTGCACCCCACGGTCCATCCCGTCGGCAACACGCTCTATCTGCTGGTGGCGCGGCTCGTCGACGCCCTCACGCTGAACGTCCTGCCCTGGCTGCGGCTGATCGGGCTCGCAGCCTATTTCGGCGGCCTGCTCCTCCTCCACCGGGTGCTCGGCGGCGCCGGGCGCGGCGCGGGGCTGGGCGCGCTCGCCGTCGCCCTCGCCTACCCCTTCTACCGCTTCGTGGTCACGGCCATGCCGGAGGGGCTCTATGTGCTGGGGCTGGCGGCCCTCGCCAGCCTGACGGCGTGGCTGATGCCGCGTCGGCCGTGGCTGCACGCCCTCCTGGCCGGCATGGGCGCAGCCGCACTTGTCCTTCTGAAACCGCACGGCGTGGCGGTCCTGCCGGCCATGGCGGGCCTGCTCGTCGGCGCCGTGGTCTTCCGGATGGCCCGCCCCCTCGCCGCCCTCGGTCAGGGCGCCCTGTTCGCCGCGGCCTTCCTGCTGACTGGCGCGGCCATCCAGACCCTCGCCGGCGCCCCGGGCGAGCCGTTCGCCTTCTTCCTCGGCGGCGCCTATGCCGACGCCTTCGGCCGCCATCCGGAAGCGCCACTGAGGACAGGTCTGGCCACGGCGCTGGCCCTGGGGTCCTCGGCCCTTCTCCTGACGAGCCTTCCGGCCTGGGCGATCGGGCGCGCCCTGTGGCGCCGGCGGAGATCCGGCGGGCCGGCGGCCCCGGACGAACTCGCCGGCCTGTTCCTGCTGACGGCTTTCGCGGCGGCGCTGGGCATGATCCTCCTGTTCGCGGTGAAGGTCTCCGCCATTCCCGGCGAGGAGAACCGCCTCTGGGGCCGCTATTTCGAGTTCTATGCGCCGCTGCTGTGGATCGCCGCGGCGCGGCCTCTGGCCAGCCTCTGGGCCGCCGCGGGGCGGGTCGAGCGGATCATGATGGCCCTCCTGCCCCTCGTCGGCGCCCTCGGCCTGCTCGTCGCCTGCAGAACGGGTCTCACCCTCTTTCCCTGGGACAGCGCCGCGCTGTCGGCCTTCTTCGCGCCGCGTCCGGAGCGATGGCTCTTCGTGCCGCCCCTGCCCCTGCGTCCCCTGGCGCTGGTCGTGGTTGTGGCCGCCGCCCTCGCCCTCGTCCTTCGCGCCAGCCCCTGGCGCACCTGGGCGGCGGCCTTCGTGGCGTTCGGCCTGCTGTCGACGGTCTATGACGACGCCTGGGTGGGCCGCGACATCGCAGCGCCCCGGAGCGAACTGGAGGACGAGCTTCATGTCGCCCGGGCCCTGACCGACGCCGCGCCGGGGCCGGCGGCGGTCATCGCCCACGACAACAACGCCGGCCACATCGCCTTCCTGCGCTACGACGGTCAGGTCCACGTCCGCGTTCGCCCGCCCGGGCCCCTGCCCGCCGAGGCGCTCGCCGGATTCGACGATCTGGTGGTCATCGGGCCGGAGGCGCCCCCCGCGCCGTGGCGGGCGACCTTCGAAGGCGACAGCCTGGCCGTCTTCCGACGAGGCCCGCCATGAGCCTGACCCGCCGCGGCGCGATCTGCGGCCTGGCCGCCGCGCCCCTCTGCGCCTGCGACAAGCCGGACGGGCCAGTCCAGCCGTGGCGCCCGCGCCTGGAATGGCGCGCGCCCTCGCGTCAGATCCTGCTGGACGGGGCGCCCCTGGAGGCGGTGAAGCTGTGGGACTTCGCCGGCGGCCCCGCGGGCTTCACAGCCGAGGGCGGCGCCTTGAGCCGCCGCCCCGGCGATGGCGTGATTCTGCGCGCCGACACCGGCGATGCGAAGCTCCGCTCGCCGGGGGACCTCGCCGTGCCTGGGATCCAGGCGAGCCTCGTGGCGGTCAGCCTGGTGCGTCTTCGGACGGCGGGCGCCTGGGACGGCGCCCTCTACTACGTCACCGACCGGCACGGCGAATCGGCCCGCTTCATGAACCTGCCGACGGAGGCCCCGCCGCCGGAGGGCGCCGATGCGGTCCTGGCCTATGACATGGCCGCGCCGCAGATGGGCGGCCGCGACTGGATGGGCGCCGTGATCCGCCAGATCCGCTGGGACGCCGAGGCCGCCGCCGGCGGCGAGGTGCTGGTCCGACAGATCGTCATGGCCCGGCGTCCCGTGGAGGCGCCCGGCCCCTGAGGCGCCCCGGCGAGGGCGGCGAGCCGGAGGGACCGGACGACGCCTCACTGCGCCCTGGCCAAGCTGGCTGGAGCGACGTTCAATGGCGGCGGAAAGGGAGTCCCACCCGTGAAGACCGGCGTCCGTCACGCCCCACGACCGTCGCACGCCGCGCCCGCTCGCGGAGCGGTCTGACATGGGCGCCGCCGTCCTGGGGGTCGAAAGGGCCAGCTTCTACTATGGCGCGACGCGGGTGTTCGAAGGCGTCAGCTTCGCGCTGGATGCGGCCCGGACGGCCCTGGTGGGCGAGAACGGCGCCGGAAAGTCGACCCTGCTGAAATGCCTGACCGGCGAGCTGGAGCTCAACGAGGGAAAGGTCGTGCGCTCGCGGGGCCTCAAGCTCGGCTACGTCCCGCAGGAGGCGCCCGAAGCGCTTCTGCCGCTCACGGCGCGGGAGGTGCTGGCCCGCGCCCTGCCCGAGGACGGGTCCGAGGACTGGCGGATCGATGTCCTGCTGGACGAGTTCGAGATCCCCTTCGAGCTGGCGGAGCGACGCTTCGAGGCGCTCAGCGGCGGCTGGCGCCGGCTCTTCATGATCGCTTCCGCAGTGCGGCTGGCCGAGCCGGACCTGCTGATCCTGGACGAGCCGACCAATCACCTCGACCTGTCCAACATCAATCGGCTGGAACGGTGGCTGGCGGCCGAGCGCCGCCTGCCGATGCTGATCGTCAGCCATGATCGCGCCTTCCTGGAGCGGACCACGACCCGGACCATCTTCCTGCGCAGCGACGGCGCGCACGCCTTCGCGGTCCCCTTCGTCCAGGCCCGCGCCGAACTGATGGCCCGCGACGCCGCCGAGGCCGCCCGCCGCAAGCTGGAAGCCCGGGAGATCGCGCGCCTGGAGCAGGTGGCCCAGCGCTATCGACAGTGGGGCGTGCTGAACGACAAGTTCCACAAGCGCGCCAAGGCGACGGAGAAGCGGATCGCCCGCATCGAGGCCGAGCGCACCGAAGCCTATGCCGGCCGGGAGCGCCGGCTTGAACTGGCCGAGGGCGAGATGGACGCCAAGGTCGCCCTGCGGCTGGCCGGCCTGGACGTCTGCGCTCCCGACGGCCGGCCGCTCTACCGCATCGACCGGCTGAACGTGGCCGTGGGCGATCGCATCGCGCTCCTGGGGCCCAACGGCGCGGGCAAGTCCATGCTGCTGTCGGCCTTGGCCGCAGCCTACGACCCCGACCAGAGCCACTATGACGGTACGGCCGCCGTGCGCTTCAATCCGTCCATCCGTCTGGCGGTCTTCGACCAGGGCATGCGCGACCTGCCCCTGAAGACCAGCCTCTTCGACTATGTGGCCGGGCGGAGGGCGCGACGACGGTCCAGGCCAACAGCCTCCTGGCCAAGGCCGGCTTCTCTCACGCTCGGGTGAAGGGCCCCATCGGCGACCTGAGCCACGGGGAACGGGCGCGGCTGATCTTCCTGCGGCTGAAGCTCGCCAGGCCCAACCTCTATCTCCTCGACGAACCGACCAACCACCTGGACATCGAGGGCCAGGAGGCGCTGGAGGCCGAGCTGGACGAGGGCGAGACCACCTGCCTCTTCGTCTCGCACGACCGCCACTTCACGCGGGCGGCCGCCAACCGGTTCCTGGAGATCCGCAAGGGACGGCTGATCGAGATCGAGGATCCGGACGCCTTCTTCGACGCTCAGTAGGGACTATCGGCTGAAGAGACCCCGCCGCGTCGGCTGGGGCGGTGCGAGCGGTTGCGGGGCGCCGTGCAGCTGGTAGCCGCGCTCATAGCCGTCATAGGACCAGCCGTAGCCGCCCTGCCCGCCATAGGCCGAATAGCCGTAGGGGTCGGCCCCGCCGTCGAACAGGCGCGGAGGCGCGGCGCTCATGGGCTGGCAGTACAGGCCCTGACCAAAGGACCAGGTGGAGCAGCCTTCCTGGGCGTAGAGGTAGTTCGGCTGGACCTGGGCCTGCACCTGGCGGTCCAGCAGCAGGCCGCCGCGCGGACCGCCGAACCGGTTGTGTTCGATGACGGGCGAGCCGCCGGCGAAATAGGCGCCGTACTCGTCGCCCCACACGGCCGATTCGCGCACGACCACCTCGCCCCAGTCGGAGATGACGCCGCGCCGCGCATGGACCCGGCTGCGGATCAGGTCGAGCTTGGCGCCGCGGTCCACATAGAGGCCGGTGATCCAGCCGCCCACATAGCTGTTCTTGACCACCAGCTTGCCGCCGCCGCTGCGCAGGCCGCGCACCGTGACGCCCGTGGAGCCCGGCAGGGTTCCGCCTTCGGCGACGACGCCGACCTGGGTCAGATGGCTCTCGCCGGCGGCCGGCGTGATGTCGAGGCCGCGCACGTCGGCAGCGATGCGCACCTGGCGGAAGTCCACGGCGGCGGTGTCGACCAGGACGGCCGCGTCGTTGGTCCGCGCCTCAATGGTCGACTGGCGGCCGACCAGCCGGCCGCCGGAGACGAACACTGCGGCGGCCTCGCCGCTGTAGCGCACATAGCTGTTCACCAGGGCCAGTTCGGCGTCGACCGCCTCGATGCAGGCGCTGCGGCCGGCCTGGTCGGCCTCGATGATCAGGTCGCGAATCTCCACGCCGCGGGTGCCGGGCGCGATGCGGATGCAGGGCGCGCCGGCCGGCGGCGCGATGCGCGCGGGCGAGGGGTTGGGCCCCGGCGCGAAGGTCGGCGTCCCCTCGCCGATGAGGGTCACCGGACGGTCGATATAGAGGGTCTCGCGGCAGACCCCGCCCCGGGCGCGCAGGAAGAGCACGCCGCCGTCGCGCAGGGCCCAGAGGGCGTCGGAGATCGGATAGGGGCCGAGGGCCGGGTCGGCGCAGTCGACCACCACGCTGTCGAGGAATCCGCCCTGCGGCGGGTACGGATAGGTCGGCCAGCCGGGCCGCGGATAGGGCTTCTTCGGCTTGTGATCCGGCTTCCTCCAATGGTCGGGGCGATAGTTGGACCGCAGGGGCGGCGTGATCAGCCCGCCGAAATTGGGCCGGATCTGCGCGTCGACCTTGGCGTCGGGATAGGCCTGAACGGCCCCGCCGAAACCGATGGCGAGCAGAAGGGCCGCGAGGCCCGTCGCCAGGGGCCGCCGCCGCATCTTGGAGGAAGGGAACGGGGTCGCCATGGAGCGCCTCTATCAGGTTCGCGGCGCGCGAGAGACCTGGGCCAGGAGCTCGCGCAGTCGTTGGGCGGAAGGTTTGAAGCCGGCGAGCGCGCCGTCGATCTGGTAGACGACGGCCGAGGCCTTGTCCTGGTCGGCCACGCCCTCCACGCCGAGGGAGAAGAAGGTCGACATGGCGTACTTGGCCTCGGCGCTGCCCTGGCGGTCGGCCTGGGAGAACCAGTAGAAGGCCTTCGCATAGTCGCGCGGCACGCCGACGCCCTCGGCGTACATCACCGCCAGGGCGAGCTGCGAACGCGCCTGGCCGTTCACCGCGGCGTACTGGATGGCGCGCACCTCCTCCAGCGACGTCAGCTTGCCGGTCATCGGCCGGCCGAGCATGGCCTGGAAGGTCTGGATCTCGGTGACCGAGAGGTCCGACAGTTCGTCCGCCGGCTTGGGGATGACCTGCAGATAGGCCAGCGCATGGCCGACATGGACGAAGGGCAGTTCGTCCAGCCGCGCCAGGGCGAGCGTCTCGGTCTCGCTGGCCCGCACGCTTTCGTCCGAGTGGGGAACGCCCGACTCCGGCGCCTCCGGCGGATAGAATTCGAAGGGCGGGACCCAGCGGTTGGCCTTGGCCTCGGCGTCGGCGCCGAGCGCGGCGCGGTTGGCCGAGGAGCGCTCGAAGTCCTTCAGCATGACATAGCCGGCCACGTCGCCGGCCTGCGCCGCCAGATAGTTGAAGAGATAGACGTCCACGTCGTTGCGCGTGAACAGGGTGGCCGCCGCCGGCGGGCGGCGGTCGCGCAGGTCCCGCTCGTCGATCGGCGAGGCGTCATAGGGGTCGCCGAAGGGGCCGAAGCCGACATCATGCAGCCGGGCCAGGGTGCGGAAGCCCGACGCCCCCTGGGTGGACAGGACATAGATCACACGGTCGCGCACCTGCTGGCGCTCTTCCGAACTCATCCGGCTCAGCAGGTGCTCGAGCGCGAAATAGGCCGAACGCCGCTCGGCCTCGCGACAGTCCTCGAACTGGGCCCCCCGCTCGTGGCGGCGGCGCGGTCCGGTGACGGTCGGCGAGAAACCGTCCGGATTGGACAGGGCCAGTTCCAGCCAGACCGCCGCTTCGACCGGATCGTAGGTCTTGCGCTGTTCGGCGTCGCGGCCGCTGTAGCGCCGCCCAAGGTCCAGCTGGGCGAAGAAGTCGCCGGCGAAGGCGTGGCGGCGCAGGGTCCGGATCTCGGTTTCCTGAGCGTTGAACTCCGGCGCGCCGAGGAAGGCCTGGGGACGCGGACAGGCGAGATTGGCCGAACGGCCGCCGGGGCCGTGGGGTTTGGGTTCGCAGCCCAGGAGAGGGACGAGCGAAAGCAGAACGGCAAGGGTCAGCCCCTTGCGCGCGCCCTCGCGGAACAGTCGGTCCTCCCCATGGACCATGGCGCCTTGCTCCCCTCGCAGCGCGTTAACCATGTTTCGAACGGGCAGTAGCCTTGCGGGGAACACCACTGTCAAGCTCGCGCCCGGAATGGGTTCGTGAATTCTTCGTCACGGCTGAGCGCCGCGCCTTGGCCCGCTTCGCCGAACGACGGTCGTCCGCTTTTTCGCCCGAAATGATCGCCAGGCTCGACCGTGAGGGACCGGCATGCTGGGATACCGCTCATGATAGAGCCGCGACCGAAACCCACCCTTTCCGTGTTGTTGGCGCTGACGGTGGCGTCTCCAGTCCTGGCCGCGCCGCCAGCCCCGCCCCGACCGCCTCTGGACGGTCCTGCGACTCCCGAAGCGTGCGCCCGGCTGGGCTTCCCGGCCTATGGCGAAGACGGCGGCTATCGCGCTCGCTTCGCTCCCGCGCCGGCGATGACCTCGCCCCTGCCGACGACGCCCGGTCCCGCACCGACGCCGCCCCCGCCGCCTCCCAAGCTTCAGCCTCGGCCGCCGATTGGGACGCCGTCCATACCGCCGCTGCCCGTCCCGCCGGTGGAGCGACGTGTGGCGCAGCCGTCTGCGCCGCAGTCGATGATCGTCACAGGATCGGCCCGGGGCCAGCCTCGGATGGACACCGAACGCTATCCCGACGCGACGCCGAACCCCGTGAAGCGGACCGCCGAGGATCCGGTTTCGACCTTCTCCATCGATGTCGACACGGCCAGCTACGCCAATGTCCGGCGTTTCCTCAACGAGGGCGAGCAGCCGCCGACGGACGCCGTCCGGGTCGAGGAGCTGATCAACTATTTCGACTATGGCTACGCGCCGCCCCCGAACCGCCAGCCGCCCTTCGCCACCACCGTCGCGGTCGTCCCCTCGCCCTGGTCGCAGCAGCGGCGGCTCGTTCACATCGGCATCCAGGGCTACGAACTGCCGCCCCGCGAGCGGCCGCCCCTGAACCTGGTCTTTCTGATCGACACCTCCGGTTCGATGGGCGGCCCCGACCGGCTGCCTCTGGCCAAGAAGGCCATCGATCTCCTCATCGACCAACTGGGCGCGCAGGACCGGGTGGCGATCGTCGCCTATGCCGGTTCGGCCGGAGCCGTCCTGGCGCCCACCGATGGGCGGCAGAAGCTGATGATGCGCTGCGCCGTCGGCAGTCTGCGCGCCGGAGGCTCCACCGCCGGCGGCGAAGCCCTGGCGCTCGCCTATGACCTGGCGAAGCAGAGCTTCGATCCGAAGGCGGTCAATCGAGTCGTCCTGCTGACCGACGGCGACTTCAATGTCGGCATCGCAGATCCCGCCCGCCTGAAGGACTTCGTGGCCGAGCGCCGCAAGGATGGCGTCTACCTGTCGGTCTACGGCTTCGGCCGGGGCAACTACAACGACGTGATGATGCAGGCCCTGGCCCAGAACGGGAACGGCACGGCGGCCTATATCGACGGCCTGACCGAAGCGCGGCGGCTGTTCCGCGAGGATCTGCCGAAGAGCTTCCTGCCCATCGCCGACGACGTGAAGATCCAGGTCGAGTTCAACCCGGCCGCGGTCGTCGAGTACCGGCTGATCGGCTACGAGACGCGCCTGCTCAACCGCGAGGACTTCAACAACGATCGGGTGGACGCCGGGGAGGTCGGCTCCGGCGCCTCGGTGACGGCGCTTTACGAGATCACGCCTGTGGGCGCGCGGCCTTCCACCGATCCCCTGCGCTATCAGGCGCCGGCGCGCGCCGGGGGACCGGCCGACGAACTGGCCTTCCTGAAGATCCGCTACAAGCCGCCGGGCGAGGACCGCTCCCGTCTGATTTCTCGTCCGATCACCGCCCGCGACCGCGTCGGCGACCTCGCCCAGGCGCCGGAGGCGACCCGCTGGGCGGTGGCGGTGGCGGGCTTCGCCCAGATCCTGCGTCAGGATCCGTGGGTCGCGGCGGACTTCGGCCTGGACGATGTGGAGGCCCTGGTCCAAGGCGCACGCGGGGCGGACCCCGACGGCGAACGGGCGGAATTCCTGACCCTCGTCCGTGCGGCCGAAGACGCCCGCCATGCCGCATCGGCGCGCTGAGAGGCCGGATCGAAAACCCGGCTGGCGCGTTCTCCCCGACCAAAGGGGCGTGTGCGTCCAGCGAGGAAAGTCCGTGTTTCACTTCAAGGGGACGGCCGGCAAGGATCTGATCCGGCTGCTTCCGCAAGACGCGCCGCACTTCGGCGCGCCGGGCCGCGACGGGTTCCACCTCGTGGACTCCACCATGATGTATGCGCCCCGCTCCGGCGGCGTGAAGCGCTACCTCCACGCCAAGCGCGACTGGCTTTCGCGGCGGCGGCCGGACGTGACCCACACCATCGTCGCGCCCGGTCCGCGCACGGGCCAGGACGCCCCGGGCCGGGTGAGCGTGGCCGCCGCGCGCCTGCCCTTCGGCGACGGCTACCGGATGCCGGCCAGCGTCGCCAAGTGGACGGCGATGATCCGTCTCCTGTCGCCGGACATCATCGAGGCCGGCGACGTCTTCGTGCCGGGCCTGGCCGCCATCGAGGCCGGCCAGCTCCTGGGCCGCCCCGTGGTGGGGTTCTGCCACACGGACGCCGCCGCGCTCGCGGCCCTGCATCTGGGCGAGTGGGCGCGCGCCCCGGCGCGCCGGCAGTGGGCCGAGACCTTCGCCCGTTTCGATCGCGCCGTGGCCCCCAGCCGACACATGGCCGAACGTCTGGCTGACGCGGGGGTGGACCGGGTGACGATCCAGCGCCTGGGGGTCGATCTCGAGCTCTTCCATCCGCGGCGCGCCGACCGGGCGGCCCTGCTGCGGCGACTGGGGCTGCCGCGGCGGACGCGACTGCTCGTCTTCGCGGGCCGACCGGCGCGGGAAAAGAACATCGACGCCATGGTCTGCGCGGTGGAGCGGCTGGGCGATCCCTACCGCCTGCTGCTGGTCGGAGCCGGCGGCGAGACCCGCTATACGCGCCGGGTCCTCTGCATGGACTATGAGAGCGATCCCGAGACCCTCGCCGGCCTGATCGCCAGCGCCGACGCCTTCCTGCACGCCAACGAGAACGAGCCCTTCGGCCTGGCGGCCCTGGAGGCGCTGGCCTCCGGCACCCCGGTGGTCGGCCCCTGCCGCGGCGGCGTGGGGGAGTTGATCGACGGATCGGTCGGCCAGTGCGCCGAGAGCGTCGAGCCTGCCGACCTCGCCGAGGCGATCGAGGCCCTGTTCGAGCGCGACGTGGCGGCCCTGTCGGTGGCGGCGCGCCGCCGGGCCGAGACCCGGCATGGCTGGGATGCGACCTTCCAGGGCCTGACCCGCATCTATGGCGAGATGGTCACCGGCGCGTCGCCGGCCGGTCCCCTGGCGATGAGCGCCTGAGGCCGCCGGCTCCGGGCCCGTTCTAGCGCCCGGTGGGCAGGTCCTTGAACGGGATGTCCTTGTCCACCCGGATGTCGCCGGGCAGGCCCAGGACCCGCTCGGCGATGATGTTGCGCAGGATCTCGTCGGTGCCGCCGGCGATCCGCAGGCCCGGCGCCGACATCAGCGAGGCGTGGAAGGCCCCGCGCAGGGGCGCCAGCTCCGGATCGTTGATGATGCCGTACTGATCCAGCATCTCGACCGCCGAATTGGCCAGCTCCTGCATCTGCACGGCGGAGATGATCTTGCCGATCGAGCTCTCCGGCCCGGGCGTCTCGCCCTTGGAGAGCGCCGTCATGGTGCGGTTGCGGGTGTGCTTCAGACCTTCGGCCTGCACGTACCAGTCGGCCAGCTTCTCGCGCAGGGCCTGATCCTTGATGGCCGCTCCGCCGTCCAGGCCGGGCGTCTCGCGGGCGGCCTCCATGAAGGCGCTCCAGCCGGCGCCCGATGCGCCGCCCACGGCCAGGCGTTCGTTCATCAGGGTCACGAGCGAGACGCGCCAGCCGTCGTCCACCGCGCCCAGGCGCTGGCTGTCCTTCACCCGCACATTGGTGAAGAAGACCTCGTTGAAGCCCGAGCCGCCGGACATCTGGTGGATCGGCCGGACCTCGACGCCCGGATCCTTCATGTCGATCCAGAACATGGTCAGGCCCTTGTGCTTGGGCGCGTCCGGATTGGTGCGGCAGATGACGATGCCGAAGTCGGAGAACTGGGCGCCGGTCGTCCAGACCTTCTGGCCGTTGATGATCCAGTCGCCCGAGCCGTCCGGCGCGCGCTCGGCCCGTGTGCGCGACCCCGCCACGTCCGATCCGCCCGAGGGCTCGGAGAAGAGCTGGCACCAGATCTCCTCGCCCCGGATGGCCGGGCCGACGAAGCGCTTCTTGGTCTCCTCGTCGGCGAAGGTCATGACGGTGGGCACGCACATGCCCAAGCCGATCTGGAACGGATTGCCCGGGGTCGGGAAGGCGCTTTCTTCCTGGTTGAAGATCACCTGCTGGATCGGGGTGCCGCCCTGGCCGCCCCATTCCTTGGGCCAGGTGATGCACGCGTAGCCGGCGGCGGCCTTCTTGGCCTGCCAGGCCTTGGCCGCGCTCAGGCCGTCATTGGATTCCGACAGCGGGTCGGCCTCGCCCTCGCGCTTCTTCGGGGCGTTGGCGGCCAGCCAGTCGCGGACCTGCTGGCGGTAGGCGGCCTCTTCGGGGGTGTCCTTGAAGTCCATGATCTCTTCCTCCCTCAGGCGGCGGCCGCGTTGCGGCGTTCGAGGTGGCTGACGAGGCGCTCCTTCCAGACCCGGGGAGCGCCGGCGACCAGCGAGAGCTGGCGCGAACGGCGATAGTGCAGGTGGCAGTCCATTTCCCAGGTGAAGCCGATGCCGCCGTGGGTCTGGATGTTCTCCTTCGAGGCGTACCAGTAGGCCTCGGACGCGGCGATGCGGGCCGCGCTGGCGGCCACCGGCAGCTCCGGCGCGCCGGTGTTCAGCGCCCAGGCGCCGTAATAGGCGTTGGAGCGGGCCAGCTCGTTCTTCACATACATGTCGGCGAGCTTGTGCTTGATGGCCTGATAGCTCGCGATGACGCGACCGAAGGCGTAGCGCTCCAGCGCATAGGCCTTGGCCATCTCCAGGCAGCGGTCGGCGCCGCCGCACTGTTCGAAGGCCAGCAGGACGGCGGCGCGGTCGAAGACCTGCTCGAGGAGCTCGAAGCCCTGACCCGCCTCGCCCAGGCGTCGCACGGGCGCATCCTTGAAGGTCAGCTTGGCGGCGTCGCGCGTGGGATCGAGCGTCTTCAGGCTCTCGCGCGTCACCGAGGCGTCCGTCAGGTCGGCGATGAAGAGCGCCGGCCGGCCGTTCTCCTTGGCGAGGACCAGGGCGACGTTGGCGATGTCGCCGTCCGTCACCGGCAGCTTCACCCCGTTCAGCTTGCCGCCCTCCACCGTGGCCTGGAGCGAGGAGGCGGTCGTGACGCCGGGACCTTCCGACACCGCCACGGCGCCGATCACCTCGCCGGCCGCGATCCGCGGCAGGAGGTAGGTCTTCTGCTCCTCCGTCCCGGCCAGCATCACCGCCTCGGCCAGGAAGTAGACGGTGGAGGCGAAGGGGATCGGCGCGACCGCGCGGCCGAGTTCCTCGGCGATCACGCAAAGCTCGAGCCGGCCCAGACCCAGGCCGTTGTAAGCCTCGGGGATCGCCGCCCCCAGCCAGCCCTGTTCGGCCACCGCCTTCCACAGGTCCTCGTCATAGGCGCGGCCCTCGTCGTCGAGCACCTTGCGGACGCGATCGGTCCCGCATCGTGCGTCGAGGAACTTGCGCGCCTCGTTCTTCAGAAACTTCTGGTCGTCGGAAAAATCGAAATTCATGCCCGTCTGTCCCGCCGGAAATCGCGGCGTCTAACGTTTCCCCTGCCGGCCACCATACGCATCGTTCGCGGCGTGGAAAGATTGACCTCGCGTCAAGGATTTCAGGGTCTTATGCGTCCAAACAACAGTGATGGTGCGTATGGCCAAGGCGGTTTTTCAGCGGAATCAGAGGGTCTGGGTCGAAAGCGTCGGCGCCTGGGCGGTGATCGAAAAAATCGTGCCGGTCTGGGCGCGAGGCTTCGACGAGCCGGTCAGGGTGACCTACGACGTCGGCCTGGGGCGTGATTTCCACGCGCACGAGCTGCGCGGCGAGCAGTCGACCCAGGACCTGGTGAACGACGACGAACCCAGCTGGCGGCTGCTGCGGGCCCGCAACAAGTGGCAGCAGCCCGAGGACTGCGAGCACCACCCCTATCCCGGCACCTATCCCGTCGTGGTCACCGACGCCCAGGACTGGGGCGGCTGGCGCGTGCCCGGCGCCGAATACGACCGCGACCCGCTCAAGGTGGAGTTCCAGGCCCGCCTGATCGCCTCGTCCAAGCGGCTGCTCTCCATCGCGAGGCATCTGACCGCCATGGTCGACGAGGCGCCGGAGGACGCGCCGCCGGAGATCCGCCGCCTGGCCGAGGAGGCCCGCAAGGTGGAGCGCTACCTGCAGCAAATTCCCGCCGCGCCTGAAGCCGCGCCGGGCGAGGCGGAGGAAAACGCCGCCTGACCCGGCGGCGCGCGCCTTTGGCCCCGCAGAACGACAGCCGCCCCTGGCGAGCAGCCGGCGGGAGGTCTAAATCGGTCCCATGCGCACCGAAACGCCCCAGCCCATCCGCCTGGCCAACTATCGCCCGCCGGCCTTCCTCGTCGACACGATCGAGCTCGACTTCGACCTGAAGCCGAGCGCGACGCGGGTGAGGGCGAAGCTCGCCCTGCGCCGCAACGGCGAGCACGCCGAGCCCCTGGTGCTGAACGGCGAGCGCCTGACCCCCATCTCCGTCGCCGTCGACGGCCGGACGCTGGGCGAGGACGAGCGGACGATCGACGCCGAGTTCCTCACCGTGCCGAACGTCCCCGACGCCTTCGTCCTGGAGACCGAGGTCGAGATCGATCCGGCCGCCAACAAGGCGCTGGACGGCCTCTACATGTCGGGCGGCCGCTTCTGCACGCAGTGCGAGGCCGAGGGCTTCCGCAAGATCACCTGGTTCCCGGACCGTCCCGACGTGCTGGCGCGCTACACGGTGCGGATGACGGCGGACAAGGGCTTCCAGCGCCTGCTCTCCAACGGCAACCTGATGGAATCGGGCGAGACGGCGGACGGTCGTCACTTCGCCGTCTGGAACGATCCTTTCCCCAAGCCCTGCTACCTCTTCGCCCTGGTGGCCGGCGAACTGGACGTGCTCGAGGACAGCCTCGTCACCATGAGCGGGCGCAAGGTCGACCTGCGCATCTATGTCGACCCCGGCATGGCCGGCCGCGCCGCCTACGCCATGGACGCGCTGAAGCGGTCGATGAAGTGGGACGAGGAGGCCTTCGGCCGCGAATACGACCTCGACCTGTTCATGATCGTCGCCGTGCGCGACTTCAATTTCGGGGCGATGGAGAACAAGGGGTTGAACATCTTCAACTCCTCGCTGCTGCTGGCCGACCCGGCCACGGCCACCGACTTCGACTATGAGCGGATCGAGAGCGTCGTCGCCCACGAGTATTTCCACAACTGGACCGGCGACCGCATCACCTGCCGCGACTGGTTCCAGCTGTGCCTGAAGGAAGGCCTGACCGTCTTCCGCGACCAGAGCTTCTCGGCCGACATGCGCGGCGAGGCCGTCCAGCGGATCAAGGACGTGAAGGCGCTTCGCGCCCGCCAGTTCTCCGAGGACCAGGGCCCGCTGGCCCACCCCGTGCGGCCGTCGAGCTATCTGAAGATCGACAACTTCTACACCGCGACCATCTACGAGAAGGGCGCGGAGGTCATCCGGATGCTGAAGACCCTCATCGGGCCGGACGCCTTCCGGAAGGGGATGGACCTCTATTTCGAACGCTGGGACGGCCACGCCACCACCGTCGAAGCCTTCATCGACTGCTTCGCCGAGGCCTCCGGCCGGGACCTCTCGGCCTTCTTCGCCTGGTACGAACAGGCCGGCACGCCGCGGATCGACATCAAGAGCCGCTACGACGCCGCCGCCCGGACGCTCGAGCTCGACCTCACCCAGACGAACCCGGCGACGCCCGGCCAGCCGAACAAGAAGCCCCTGCCCGTCCCGGTGCGCATCGGCCTGCTGGACGGCGACGGGCGGACCATCGCCTTCGACCGCGACGGCCAGGCGACCGACGAGACCGTGGTGGTTCTGGACGCCGCCAAGACGACCGTCCGCCTGACCGGGGTCGACCGCGAACCGGTGCTGTCGGCCCTGCGCGGCTTCTCCGCCCCGGTGGTCCTGACCACCGACGCCGAGCCCAAGGACCGCTACGTCCAGCTGGCCGCCGACCCCGACCTCTTCAACCGCTGGGAAGCCGGCCAGGACCTGGCGCGCGAGCTGATGCTGGCCCGGGCCGCCGGCCGGCCCGACGAGGTCAACGAGGAGCGCTACGCCGACGCCGTCGGGCGGGCGCTCGCCGACCAGGCCGCCGATCCGGCCTTCAAGGCCCTGCTTCTCACCCTGCCCACCGAGTCCGACCTGGCGCTCGCCCGCCAGCCGGCCGATCCGGCGGCGATCCACGCGGCGCGCGAGGCGCTCCGCGCCCGCCTCGCCCTCCACCTGGAGGAGGAGCTGAAGCGCCTGCACACCGGGCTGCAGGGCGTGGGCGAGTTTTCGCCCGACGCCGCGGAGGCCGGACGCCGGGCCCTGCGCAATACCGCCCTCGAAGTCCTGGCCGCCAATCCGCACGCCGAGACCGTCGAACGGGCCAGGGGGCACTACGAGGCCGCCGGCAACATGACCGACGCCATGGGCGGCCTTTCGGCCCTGATGAGCATCGGCGGCGAGGCGTTCGAGAACGCGCTGGCCGATTTCTACGAGCGCTGGAAGTCCGAGCCGCTGGTCATCGACAAGTGGTTCGCCCTGCAGGCGCGCGACCCGTCCGAAGGCGCGCTCGGCCGCGTGCTGGGCCTGACCGCCCACCCCGCCTTCGACCAGAAGAACCCCAATCGCCTGCGCGCCCTCGTGGGGACCTTCGCCGCCGGCAATCCGGCCCGGTTCCACGATCCGAGCGGGGCCGGCTACACCTTCCTCGCCGACCAGATCCTGGCCGTCGACGCGTTCAACCCGATGACGGCGGCCCGCCTGCTGGAGCCGCTGGGCGGCTGGCGGCGCTACACGCCCGAACTCGGCGCCAGGATGCGCGGCGAACTGGAGCGGATCGTGGCCAGGGAAGGCCTCTCCAAGAACGTGTACGAACTGGCGTCTCGGGCGCTCGCCGACGACTGAAGCGCGGCCGTGGCCGGCGATTGTCGGCCGCGCGACCGTATGACTCGTGACGCGGGGAGTCGGCGCGCTTAGACTCCCGGTTCGGTGACTCGGTTTTGGGTTTAGGGGAGCGGCGGGCCTTGGCCGGACGCGGACGTCAAAGTGCGGCTCGCAGCCATCCGGGCCGTCGCCGGACGGACGTGGCGGCGGGCGCTCGTCCGCGGCCGACCTTCGCCTTCGCCCGCGTGGCCATCCTCACCACCCTCCTGCTGATGGCGGTCTACACCGCCTTCGCCGTGCAGCGGATTCAGTCCGAGCCCAGCGGCGCGGCCGCCGCCAGCGCCGCCCTGCCCGGCCGGGCGGCGACGCTCGCCGCGCGGCTGGACGCCGAGGCCGCCGCCTTGCGGGGCGGGCTTCTCGCCGCCCGCGCCGCGCTGGAGCGGGCCCCGGACGCCCCCCTGCCGGCGGCGGAAACCGGTCTGCGAATCGCCTCGGGGTCAGCGGCCACCGTCGTGGTCCTCGCCCCCGAGGGCGTGGCCGCCGCGACGGGCGCCGATCTCGGCGCCAACTGGACGGCCCTGGTCGCCGAGGCCGAGCGCAGCGACAGGGATGTCTGGTTCTCAGCCGCCGGGCCCGAAGCGCCGACCCTCGTCGCCGCCACCGCAGCCGCCACGCCCCAGGGGCGTCGCTGGATCGTCGCGGCCGCCGATCCGGGCCGGATCGCCGCCCTGCTGCAGGCCGACCGCCCCGAGGCCGTCACCTCCGCACGGGGTCTGGTCCTCGCCGCCTCGGGCCCGGACGGCGTCGCCCAGGCCGACAGCCTGCTCGGCGCCTTCGGCCTGACGCCGGGCGAGGTCCGGCCGGGCCGCCTGAACCGGGCGCAGAGTCCCGAGGGCAAGGCCCTGGAAATCTCCGCCCATCCGGCGGCCGAAGGCGCCCTGCTGGCCGTCGCCGGCGTCTCTTCCGATCCGCTGGAGATCATTTCGGCGCGCGAGCAGCTGGGCTGGGTGCTGATCCCGCTCGGCGTGGCCTTCCTGCTCGGACTCCTGCTGTTCAACCAGAGCCGCCGCGTCGAAGCCGCCCAGCAGGACGCCTTCGACAGCGAGCAGCGCTTCCGCATGGCCGTCGAGGCCGCGCGCTGCGGCATCTGGGAATGGGACCTGACCACCGACGAGATGTTCATGTCCGACGTCACCGGCGGCATGCTCGGCTGGGGCGGCGGCGGCGTGGTCAGCGGCCAGGAGGTCCTCGAGCGGGTGTCGCCGGACCATCGCGAGCGGGTGCGCCAGGCGCTGTCCACGGCGGCCCTCTACGGCGCCTTCGACGTCTCGTTCCGCGTGCCGCGTCCCGGCGGGGGTCGTCCGATCTGGATCGACGCCCGCGGCCAGGCCTTCGGCCGCGCGGCCGAGGGCGGCTTCTCACGCATCATCGGGGTGGCGCTCGACGTCACCGAGGAGCGCATGGCCCAGGCCCGGGCCCAGGCGGCCGAAAACCGCCTGCGCGACGCCATCGAGAGCGTCTCGGAAGCCTTCGTCCTCTGGGACCGCCACGGCCGGCTGCTGATGTGCAACCGCAACTACCGCAGCTTCTTCTCCCTGGAGGCGCGGCTCCTCAAGCCGGGCGCCCTGCGCGATCAGGTCAACCGCTACGCCCGCCTGGCCATCCGGCGCGAGCAGCCGGCCGCGGACGGCCGCGCCGGCGTGCGCGAGGCCGAGCTGAACGACGGACGCTGGATTCAGATCTCCGAGCGTCGCACGGCCGAGGACGGCCTGGTCATGACCGCGGCCGACATCACCGCCATCAAGACGCAGGAAGAGGCCCGCCGGAAGAACGAGGAGGCGCTGCAGCGCGCCGTCGACGGGCTCGAACAGAGCCAGGAGCAGCTCTCCGAGCTCGCCCGCAAGTACGAGGCCGAGAAGGTCCGGGCCGAGGCCGCCAACAAGGCCAAGAGCGAGTTCCTGGCCAATATGAGCCACGAGCTGCGCACGCCGCTGAACGCGATCAACGGCTTCTCCGAGATCATGGTCGGCGAGATGTTCGGCCCCCTGGGCGACGCCCGCTACAAGGAATATGCCGGCGACATCCTGTCTTCAGGCCAGCACCTGCTGGCGCTGATCAACGACATCCTCGACATGTCGAAGATCGAGGCCGGCAAGATGAACCTGAAGTTCGAACCCCTCACCGTGGAGGACGTGGTCGAGGACGCCGTGCGTCTGGTCCGCAACCGCGCCGATTCCGCGGGGCTCGCGCTGGAGCTGGAGTTCCCCCGCGACCTGCCCGAGGTCGAGGCCGACTACCGGGCGGTCAAGCAGGTGCTGCTCAACCTTCTGTCCAACGCCATCAAGTTCACGCCGCGCGGCGGCCGGGTGACCGTGCGCGCCGAGGCGCGCCGCGATCCGACCGGCGAGCGGATCCGCATCAGCGTCAGGGACACGGGCATCGGCATCGCCGCCGACGACCTGAAGCGGCTGGCCCAGCCCTTCGAGCAGATCGAGAGCCAGCACTCCAAGACCCAGCAGGGGACGGGGCTGGGCCTGGCCCTGACCAAGTCGCTGGTCGAGATGCACGGCGGGGCCCTGGACATCCAGAGCGCGCCCGGCGAGGGCACGACCGTCGCCTTTTCCGTCCCGGTCCGGCAGGGCGCGCGGCTTGAGGCGCGGCGCGGGGCGGCGGCCTAAGGCGCCGGTTCCCGCAGCGGGCGTCCGCGCTCTTCGTCGGCCTCCCGCCGGCCGCCGTGCATGCGCCGCGTGGCGGGGCGCGACAGGGCGCCGGCCAGCCGATCGCGCTCCTCGGCGCTGAGCTCTCCGGCGAAATCGACGACGCGGCCTTCCACGATGGAGCGAGCCTCCATTTCCATCGCCTGGGCCCGCGCCAGATCGCGGCGGACCGCCGTCGGGTCGAACGGGTCCGCGCCCAGCTCCGACCAGGCTTCCCGACGCGCTTCTCCGGCGGCCATCAGCTTGCGGCGGACCTCCAGGGCGTCGCCGCGCAGGGCGCGGTGGAAGGCCTCCTGCTGCGCTGCGGGCAGGGTCTGGGCGGCGTCCCAGAAGGGCGGCGGGCCCGGCCGGATGAGCGTCTGACGATGCTGCGAGAAGCGGGCGCCGACGACCAGCCCGCCGACAATGGCGCCGACGGCGAACAGGTTGAGCGCCAGGGAGACGAACAGGGCGATGGTCAGATGACGCTGCGACATCAGACGCCCTCCAGACCGGCCGAGTCGAGGTCGAGCCCTTCATAGCCCGTGACAGCCGCGGCGATCACGTCGGCCTCGCCCGCGGGCGCCACGGCGCCGGAGACGACGACGCCGGCCATCAGCCCCGCAGCCCCGGCCGCCACCAGTCCGGCGCCGAGGCCGGTGCGCCAGATCCAGGTCCGCCAGGCCGCCGCCGCCCGCCGCGCGGGCGCAGCCGCCAGGATCGCCTCGCGCAGCGCCGCCCCGGCCGGGGGCGTCCGCCAGGCGTCGAGGACGCCGTCGAGCTCGCTCTCGATGGCCAGCAGCTCCGCCGTCGCGCCCGGATCGCGGGCCATGAGGGCCGCGGCGACCTCGCGATCGGCCGGCGGCCAGCGCGAGACGTCGCCGCCATAGGCGCTCGCCAGCGCCGCAAATCGATCCAGGTCCATGCCCATGGCCGGTCCTTCCTTTCTCATCGCCGCATCACCGCATGTCCGCGAGCGCGGTCCGCAGGGCCCGCCGGCCCCGCGACAACAGACTTTCCAGGGCCTCGACGCTGACCCCCATCAGGGCGGCGGCCTCGATATTGCCGAGCTCCTGGTAATGGCAGAGCACCAGGGCCTCCCGCTGCCGGTCGGGCAAGGCGGCCATCGCCCTGGCCACCCGGGCGCCGACATCGGCGGCCTCCAGCCCGCGATCGGGGGCCGGCCCGTCGTCGGCCACCTCCGGCGGGGCGTCCGTCGCCACTTCCCGCCGCCGACGCAGCCGGTCGTAGCAGAGGTTCAGCGCCACCCGATGCAGCCAGGTGTCGAAGCGGGCCCCGCCGGGCTTCCAGCGCCCCGCCTGCTTCCACGCCCGCACGAACACCTCCTGCGTCACATCCTCGGCCTCGGCCGCGTCGTTCAGCAGGCGCGCCGCCAGACCGTGGATCCGGGGCAGCTTGCGGGCCATCAGCGCGCGCACGGCCGCCGGATCGCCACGGGCGACACGGGCGAGCAGCTCCTCGTCGGGGTCGGCCAGGGGCTCCAAGCCTCACCCCGCCGACCGGCGAAGCCTGCACAGCCTCAACGCGCCGCACCGGAAGCGGCCGGATCGACGACGGAGCGGGGACGACGGGATGGCGACATGGAGTCTCTGCGGCTCAGGGGCTTTGCATGCTTTCACGCGCACCGGCGTCCGATCCGTCGCGTCAGGGTTTCAGGAGGCGCTCGAAAGCCGCTCGGGCCGCCTTGCGTGCGGCGTCCAGCCTGGGCCGCACGGCCTTGAAGTCGGCCTCTCCGGCCGCGCGGGCCAGGAGCTTGCGAAAGGCCGTCGGCTCCTGCGACGGATCGGCCCCTTCCTCCAGGGCCACCTTGGTCAGCTGGGTGATGTTCTGCTGCAGCCGCCAGGCGTCCTCGAGCGCGACGAGCGGTTCGGCCGGCTCGAGGCCCGCCTCGCGGAAGGCGCCGAGGGCCGTCGCCGTGTGCGGGCGCAGCGGTCCGCCCTCGGCGGCATGGACGAGCTGCAGGAACTGGGCGGCGAACTCCACATCCACCAGGCCGCCGCGGGAGAGCTTCATGTCCCAGAAGTCCTTGGCCGGCCGCTCCCGCTCCAGCAGGCTGCGCATGGCGCGTACGTCCTTGGCTGTGCGCTCCCGGTCCCGCGGCCGGCGCAGCGCGCCCTCGATCAGCTTACCCGCCGCCTCGGCGAAGTCCGGCGTGCTCGCCCAGACCACGCGGGCCCGGGTCAGGGCCAGCAGCTCCCAGGTCTCGGCCTCGCCCTCGTAATAGCTCTCGAAGGCCGCCTGGCTGACCGCCACCGGCCCCTGGGTGCCCGAGGGGCGCAGCTGCATGTCGACCTCGTAGAGGCCGCCCTCGGCGGTCGGCAGGGACAGGGCCGCGATCAGCCGCTGGGTGAATCGGCCATAGAAGGTCTCCGCCCCCCAGGACTTGATGGACGACATGGCCCGCGGATCGTCGGGCCGATAGAGCGTCATCAGATCGAGGTCGGAGCCGGCGCTCATCTCGCGCGATCCGCACTTGCCGAGCGCAACCACCGCCACCTGCCCCGGAAAGGCCCCGCCGATGCGCTCGGCCTCGGCCAGGGCGGCCGGCGCCAGCGTGCGGATGCACAGATAGGCCAGGTCGGCGAAGCCCCGGCCGACCGTCTCGGCGCTCGCCACGCCGCTCATCACCTGTACGCCCAGGCGGAAGGCCTGTTCGCGATGGGCGCGGCGGACGGCGTCCATGATCTCCTCGAAACCTTCGGCCCGGGAGACGGCGAGCCGCATCACCGCCTCGTCCTCGGCCGGATCGATCTCGGCGAAGAAGTCTCCGTCGATCAGGGCGTCGATGGCGGCGGGGCGTCGGGCCAGGGTCGCCGCCAGCTTGGGCGCGAAGGCCATCACCTCCACCAGCAGCTCGAAGAGCTTGGGATTGGCCAGGAACAGGGACTGGATCTGCACGCCCGAGGACAGGCCCGCGAAGAAGTCGCCGAACCGGTTGAAGGCGGCGTTGGGCGCGCCGGTCGCGTGCGCCGCCTCCAGAAGCCGCGGCGCCAGGCGCGTGAAGAGCTCCCGCCCCCGCTCGGTCCGGGTGGCGGCGATCCGGCCGTGGTGCCAGGACCGGATCGTCTGGGAGACCTGGGGCGGATTGTCGAAGCCCATGCGCGCCAGCGTCTGCAGCGTCGCCGGGTCGTCGTCGACACCGGTGAAGATCAGGCTGCCGAAACTGGAGGACAGGGATTCCTCGTCGGGGAAGAGCTCGCCATAGCGGCGGTTGACCGTCTTCAGCACGTCGGTGATCGCGGCGTCGAAGGCCTTGAGGGACTTGGCGCCCTGCAGGGCGGCGACCCGGCCGCGCTCTTCGTCGTTCTCCGGCAGGCGGTGGGTCTGCTCGTCGGCGATCATCTGCGCCCGGTGCTCGACGGCGCGCAGCACGCCATAGGCCGCGGTCAGCTCGGCGGCGGCCTCGGGCGCGACGTGTCCCGCCTCGACCAGGGCCTGCAGGGCGTCCAGGGTGCGGCGCGACCGCAGCCCCGGATTGCGTCCGCCCAGGATCAGCTGCTGGGTCTGGACGTAGAATTCGATCTCCCGGATCCCCCCTCGCCCGAGCTTCAGGTCCGCCCCCGGCGCGGAGAGCCGGTCGTCGACCTTGTGGACGTGGATCTGGCGCTTGATCGAGTGGATGTCGGCGATGGCCGCGAAGTCGAGGTTCTTGCGCCAGACGAAGGGCCCCAGCTCGTCCAGGAAGGCCTGGGCGCGCGGCAGGTCGCCGGCGCAGGGACGGGCCTTGATGAAGGCGGCGCGCTCCCAGTTCTGGCCCACCGTCTCGTAATAGTCGAACGCCGCGGCCAGCGGCACGGCGGGCGGCGTCGAGGACGGATCTGGCCTCAGGCGCAGATCCACACGGAAGACATAGCCTTCGGCGGTCCGGTCCTGCATGAGGGCGGCGAGCGCCTGGGTCAGGCGCACGGCGAAGGCGCGCGGCTCCACGCCCTCGGCGACCGGCAGGCGGTCGGGCTCGTAGAAGACCGAGATGTCGACGTCGCTGGAATAGTTCAGCTCGTAGGCGCCCTGCTTTCCCATGGCCAGGCAGAACCAGCCGGGGACCGGCCCGTCCTCTCCCTCGCCCACCGCCCGGAGGCGGCCGGCCTCGACCTCGGCGGCGGCGGCGGCGCGCAGGGCCGCGGCGATGGCGGCGTCGGCGAAGCGGGTGAGCGCGCCGGTGACGGCGTCCAGGTCCCAGACGCCGCCCAGATCGCAGAGCGCGATGAGCAGGTGCGCCTCGGCCTTCAGACGGCGCAGGTCCGGTCCGGCCTCCTGCGCCGGCATGCGGCCGGCCCGCTCCGTCCGGGCCAGGATGTCGGCGAACCGCGCGTCCGGCTCGGCGGCCAGAAGCTCGCCGAGGCGGTCCGGCGCCCGCCGCGCCAGACCGGCGAGATAGGGAGAGGCGCCGAACACGGGCGCCAGCGCCGGCCAGACCGTCTTCAGCCGCTCGCCCCAGCCGCCGGCGGCGGCCTCTGGCTGCAGCACCTCCAGCGCCCGGTCGGCGGCGTTCTTGTCGGCGACGGGGCCGCAGGGGCGGAGAGAGTCGGAAAGCGATGTCATGGCTGCGGAGTTTGGCCGCGCAGGGCGCCCGATGGCAAACGCCTAGCCCGCCCGGGGCAGGATCACCGCCACGCGCAAGCCCGGCCCGATTTCGCCCACCTTGCCGGGGCCCTCCGACAGCTCCACGCGGCCGCCGTGCGCCTCGGCCACGGCGGCGACCAGCGACAGGCCAAGGCCCGCGCCGGGCTGGTTGCGGCTGTTCTCCAGGCGGACGAAGCGCTCGATCACGCGGGCGCGGTCCTCCTCCGGCACGCCGGGGCCCGTATCGGTGACGGAGAACTCCACCTCGCCGGAGGAGCGGCGGCGCACGCGCAGCATGATGGCTCCGCCGTACGGCGTGTACTTGATGGCGTTGTCGAGGAGGTTGGCCAGGGCCTGGGCCATGAATTCGCGGTTGGCGCGGATCGAGAGCCCCTTGGCGAGCTCGGCCTTGAAGTCGAGGCCATGGTCCTCGCAGAGCGGCTCGTAGAGTTCGCAGATGTCGGCGGCCAGGTCGGCGGGGTCGAAGACCACGGGATCGGGCGCGGAGCCCGCGGCCTGCAGCCGGGCGATGGCCAGCACCGCGCCGAAGGTCTTGAGCACGCCGTCCGTATCGTCGATGGCGCGGGCCAGGGCCGCCTCGGCGTCGCCGCGCCCCGCCTCCAGGTCGAGATAGGCCGCCTCCAGCCGCGCCCGCAGCCGGGTCAGGGGCGAGCGCAGGTCGTGGGCGATGGCGTCGCCGGTGTGCTTGTGCCCGGCCATGGACCGTTCCAGCCGGTCGAGCATCTCGTTGAGGCCGACGGCCAGTTCGTCCAGTTCGTCGCGCGTGCCCCGCACCTGGGCCCGGACGGTCAGGTCGCCGTTGCGCACCGCGTCCACCACCTCGGTCAGGCTGGTCATGGAGCGGCTCACATTGCGGCTGACGACCACGCCGCCGGCCAGGCCCAGCACGATGACCAGCGCCCCGGCGCCCCAGAGGGCGCGCACGATCTTGACCACATAGGCCTCGTCCTCGGCCACGTCGGCGCCGACGAAGAGGATCTCCCCGCCCGACAGCTTCTCCTGCAGTCCGCGCGCCGGTCGGCTGATCTCCCGCCCCTGAACGTCGAACTCCGTGACGCGGAAGCTCGCCCAGGCCGGCTCGCCCTCGAATTCGTCGAGGGGCGACTCCTCGATAGAGCCGGAGATGCGCGTGCCGTCCGGGCGCATCAGCAGGTAGAGATAGGGCCGCTCGCTGGCCGCGCGTTCGATGAGGGCCTGGTTCAGGGCGTCGACGCCGGCCCGGCCATAGGCGCTCTGCAGGGTGCGCATTTCGCGCGTGATCAGCTGGTCGGTGCGCCGCGTCGCCTCGCCGGCGGTGGCCACGTAGATATAGGCGAGGAAGGCGCTGGCCGAGGCCGCGAACAGGGCCAGGAACAGGAGCGTCAGCCGGAACGGCGTTGTCCGGAAGATGCGCGGCAGCCGCATGGCCCGCGGCCGCCCCTTACGCGTCCAGCCGGTAGCCGGCCCCGCGGACCGTCTGCAGCATCGGCCGGTCGAAGCCCTTGTCGATCTTCGAGCGCAGGCGCGAGATGTGGACGTCGATCACGTTCGTCTGGGGGTCGAAATGATACTCCCAGACCTTTTCCAGCAGCATGGTCCGCGTCACCGCCTGACCGGCGTGGCGCATCATGAATTCCAGCAGCTGGAACTCGCGCGGCTGCAGGTCGATCTCCTGGCCCTGGCGGTGAACGGTGCGGGCGATCAGGTCCATCTCCAGATCCCCCACGCGCAGCAGGGTCTGGACCGAGCCGGTCTCGCGCCGGCGCGCCAGGGCCTCCACCCGCGCGATCAGTTCGGCGAAGGCGTAGGGCTTGACCAGATAGTCGTCTCCGCCGGCCTTCAGCCCGTCGACGCGGTCGTTGATCTCGCCCAGCGCCGAGAGGAAGAGGACCGGCGTCTGGTCCCCTTCCCGCCGCAGGGTCTGGATCAGGGTCACCCCATCCATCTTCGGCATCATGCGGTCGACGATCATCACGTCGAACTCGCCGGCCCGCGCCTCGGCCAGCCCCGCCTCGCCGTCGGCGGCCGAGACGCACTCGTGGCCGCTTTCGGTGAGGCCGCGGACCATGGCGCCCGCCGCTTCGAGATCGTCTTCGACAATCAGGATCCGCATGATTCCCGCCCCCGGTGGATCGCTGACCTTACCCCTCGATGTCCAGGGGCAGGAAGAGCGTGCGGCCGTCGCGATTGACGCCGATCAGCACGCTCGGCCGGCCGGCCTTGCGGGCGGCGTCCACCTCGGCGGCCAGGTCGCTGGCGGCGTTCACCGTGCGGCTGTTGGCCCGCACGATCACGTCGCCGCGGCGCAGGCCCTTGCGGGCGGCGTCGGACGAGGACTCGAGCGCGGCGATCACCACGCCGCGCACATTGGCCGGAATGCCGAAGGCGCGACGGGCGGCGTCGTCCAGGGGCGCCAGCGACATGCCGAGCACCTCGGGATTGTTCGGCTGGGCCGGCGCCTGGCCCGGCCGCGGCGAGCCGTCGGGGCCGTTGTCGTTGGCGGCCAGTTCGCTCTCGGTGGGGCGAACGCCCGAGCGCACCTCGACCGTGCGGCGCGAGCCGTCGCGGATGACCTGCAGGCGCAGCACGTCGCCGGCCGAAGCCTTGGCCACTTCGCGGGTGAGTTCGGAAGAGGTCTCCACCTCCGCCCCGTTCACCGAGATGATGATGTCGCCGGGCTGCAGCCCCGCGCGAGCGGACGGGCCGCCGGGCACGGTGTCGGAGACGATGGCGCCGCGCTGGTCGCCCAGGCCCTGGGCCTCGGCCATGTCGCGGGTGTAGTTCTGGATGGTCGCGCCGATATAGCCGCGGGTCACCTTCCCGCCGGCGATCAGCTGCTTGGTGATCGAGTCGGCCGTGGCCGCGGGGATGGCGAAGCCGATGCCGACGGAACCGCCGGAGGGCGAGAAGATGGCCGTATTCACGCCGATGACGCGGCCATAGATGTCGAAGGTCGGGCCGCCGGAATTGCCGCGGTTGATCGGGGCGTCGATCTGGATGAAGTCGACGAAGGTCTCGCCGATGTCGCGGCCGTAGGCCGACACGATGCCGGCCGTCGCCGTGGTGGTCAGGCCGAAGGGATTCCCCACCGCGATCACCCAGTCGCCGACGCGCGGCACGGCGTCGTTCTCGAAGCTCACATAGGGGAAGTTCGAGCCCTTGATCTTGATGACGGCCAGGTCGGTCGCCTCGTCGCGGCCGACGATCTCGGCGTCGAACTCGCGCTCGTCCTTCAGGACGACCTTGATCTCCTCGGCGTTCTCCACGACGTGGTTGTTGGTGACGATGTAGCCGTCCGCCGAGATGAAGAAGCCCGAGCCGGCCGAGAGCTGAGTCGGAAGATCCTCCTCCTCCCCTTCCTCGCCGCCGCCGGGGCCGCGGGGGATGATGCCGAAGGGCAGGCCTTCCAGGCCCGGGATCTGGCGCAGGACGTTTGTATCGGCGCGCGAGGTCACGTTCACCGAGACGACGGCGGGGGAGACCTGGTCGAAGATGTCGGCGAAGGACAGCGGCGCCCCGGGCGGGGGCGCGAAGACCGGAGCCGTGGCCGTCCGGATCAGCGGCATGGACGGCCCCGCCCTGTCCGCATGCGGAATACGCATGTCGGTGGCGGCCAGGGCCGCAGCGGCGACGCCGACGCCGGCGACGGCGCCGAGAAGATAACCGGTCTTCTTAGAGGTCATGGGCGTTTCAGTTCCTCGCGGGCTTTACGGGGACATAACACATGCCCGCCATCCCCAAGCTAGGTTCGATGCACGAGAGCGCAACCGCCCTCAAGTTACCTTTAGGACAGCCTTGGCTCAGCTTCAGGGCCGCAACGGGGCCTAAAGGTGTCAGGCTTCGTCGGTCTCGTCGGCCAGCCGCGCCAGCCGCGCGGCCTCAGCCTCACTAAGCTCGCTCTCCCCGCCACGGTTCCGCGTACGCCCGATCAGCATGGCGATCCCGGCCACGGCGATCAGCAGGGGCGCGAACCACAGCACGGCGTTGCCCCAGGAGAAGACGGGCTTGAGAAGCACATATTCGCCGTAACGGTCGGTGAGGAAGTCCCGGATCTCGGCGTCGCTCCGCCCCGCCGCCACTTCCTCGCGGACGATCCGGCGAAGGTCGGCGGCCAGCTCGGCGTTGGAGTCGTCGATCGACTCGTTCTGGCAGACGAGGCAGCGGACCTCCTTGAAGAGCTCCCGCGCCCGGGCCTCCTGCGCCGGATCGGGCAGGCGTTCGGACGGATCGGACGCGGCGGCCATGCAGAACACGGCCGCGACGACGGCGAAGAGGCGGGCCAGCGGCCTCATGCCACACCCTCCGCCGGCGACGTCGCAGGCGCCGGCGCGGGCGCGGCGCGTTTGCCGGCCGCCAGCCGCAGGCGCCGGTCGCTGAGCGACACCGCGCCGCCGACCGCCATCAGGCCAGGGCCGAGGAAGATCAGCAGCGCCCAGGGGTTCCAGTAGCCGGTGACGAGCCAGCCGGCGGACCCGTCCGGCAGGGCGCGACGCTCGCCGAGCACGATGTAGAGATGGCTGAGGCCCCGGGTGCAGATGGCGACCTCCGAGGTCGTCTGCCCCCCAGCCGGATAGAGCCGGCGCTCAGGGTGGGCCAGGCACGCCAGGCGTCCGTCGGGGGCGAAGGCGCGGATCGTCGCCCGGTCGGCCTCATAGTTGGGCCCATCGACGCCGCCGACGTCTTCCAGGACCAGTTCGTACCCGGCCACCTGGGACCGCTGGCCCAGTTGCAGCACCTCGGCCGACTCCGCCTTCCAGGTCGTCTCGAACACCGCGCCCAGGACGAAGACCCCCAGGCCCATGTGCGCCAGGGTCATGCCCCAGGCGCCGCGCGGCAGACCGCCGAGACGCCGCAGCGATTCGCGGGCCGGCGCCCGGAACAGGTGGATGCGCTCGGCCACCTCGGCCAGGCTGCCGGCGATGAGCCAGGCGCCGAGGGCCAGGCCGGCGGCCCCGAACAGGCTTCGCGGCTCCGCCAGGGCGACGGTCAGCAGGCCGATCGCCAGGGCGATCAGGGCGGCGACCCAAAGCCGCTCGGCCACGCCGCGGGCGTCGCCGCGCTTCCAGGCCAGCAGCGGTCCGGCCGGCAGCAGAGTCAGCAGCAGGAACATCAGCGGCGTGAAGGTGAGATTGAAATAGGGCGGGCCGACCGAGATCGCCTCCCCGGCCATGGCTTCGCGGATCAGCGGGTAGAGCGTGCCCAGAAGCACCGTGGCCGTCGCCGCCGCCAGCAGGATGTTGTTGAGCACGAGCGCGCTCTCGCGGCTGATCGGCGCGAACAGCCCGCCGCGCGCCATGGCCGGCGCCCGCCAGGCGAAGAGGGCGAAGCCCAGCCCCGCTGTCACGCCCAGTATGGTCAGCAGCAGCACGCCGCGGGTCGGATCGACGGCGAAGGCGTGGACCGAGGTCAGAACCCCTGAGCGGACGAGGAAGGCGCCCAGCATCGAGAAGGCGAAGCCGGCGAGCGCCAGGAAGATGGTCCATCCCGGCAGCGCCCCGCGCCGCTCGGTGACGACGGCCGAGTGCAGCAGCGCCGTGGCGATCAGCCAAGGCATGAAGCTGGCGTTCTCCACCGGGTCCCAGAACCACCAGCCGCCCCAGCCGAGCTCGTAATAGGCCCAGAAGGCGCCGAGCGTGATGCCGACGGTGAGCGCGCTCCAGGCCGCCAGCGTCCATGGCCGGATCCAGCGCGCCCAGGCCGCGTCGGTGCGGCCCTCCACCAGGGCGGCGATGGCCAGCGAGAAGACCACCGAGAGTCCGACATAGCCGGCATAGAGGAACGGCGGATGCAGGATCAGCGCCGGGTCCTGCAGAAGGGGATTGAGGGAGCGCCCCTCCACCGGCGGCGCGGGCAGGCGGGTGAAGGGGTTGGAGGCGAAGACGGTGTAGGCCAGGAAGACGAGGCCCAGCGCGCCCTGCACAGCCACGGCCACGGCCTTGAGCGCCGGCGACAGCCCGCGGCCGAAGCCGGCCAGCAGGGCGCCGTAGCCGGTCAGCGCCAGGCACCAGAGCAGCATGGAGCCCTCGTGGCTGCCCCAGGCGCCGCCGATGCGATAGAGCAGCGGCTTCTCGCTGTGAGAATTGGCCGCCACATTGGCCACCGAAAAGTCCGACACCACAAAGGCGTAGACCAGGGTGGCGAAGGACGCGGCGATGCAGGCGAAGGCGCCCAGCGCCGCCCCCTCCCCCACCGCGGCCAGCAGCGGCGATCGCCGCACGCGGGCGGCGGCCGACACGCCCATCTGCAGGGCGGAGAGGATGAGCGCCAGGACGAGGGCGAAGGCGCCGGTCTCGACGATCATTCGGCCGTCACCGGCGTCGGCGGCCCCTGATAGGCCTCTGCGTCATAGCCGCGGACGGCGCCGTCGCCGCGCCACTCGCCCTGCTCTTTCAGCGCCTTCTGCAGATCGCGCGGCATATAGGTCTCGTCGTGTTTGGCCAGCAGGCGGCCGGCTTCGAAGACGCCGGCCTCGTTGAAGCTTCCCGTCGCCACCACGCCCTGGCCCTCCCGGAACAGGTCGGGCGGATCGCCCTTGTAGACGACCTGGGCGGCGGCGATCTGGTCGGCGACCACGAATTCGAGACGCCCGTCCGGGTGCTTGACCACGCTGCCGTCCTGGACGAGGCCGCCGATCTGGATCGTCCGCCCCGGCTCGGGCCGGGCTTCGGCCGCCTGGGCCGGCGTGTAGAAGTAGGAGATGGAGTCGGAGAGGCCCCACAGGGTCAGGCCGACCGCCAGGGCCAGGACCGGGGCGACGGCGGCGAGCACCATCAGGCGCCGGCGCGCCTTGCGGGACTTGGGCAGCCAGGAACTCATCGCATGGGCTCCGCACGCGCGGCTTCGGCCAGCCGCGAAAGGATCTCGGGATTGTCGGCGTAACGGGCGCGGGCGCTGGCCAGAGCCGCATCGCGGCGCGCGTCCTGGCCAAGCACGGCGTAGGATCGCACCAGCCGCACCCAGCCTTCGGGATCGTCGGGATCGGTCGCGAGGCGGGCGGCCAGGCCTTCGACCATGGCGCCGATGTCGGGCATGGCCGGGGCCGGCGCCGGACCCTGCTCGGCCTCTGCGATGGCCGCGTCCAGGGCGGCGCGGCGCGGATCGTCGGCGGCCAGGTCGGCGCGGAGCGCCCGCCACTCGGCCAGGCCCTCCTCGGTTTCGCCGGCCTCGATGCGGCCGCGGGCCAGATGGAAGCGGGCGGTCGGCGAGGCCGGATCGAGCTTCAGCGCCTCCTGGAAGACCGCCTGGGCGTAGGGCGTCACCTCGCCCTCGCTCTCAAGCACCGCGGCCTCGCCGAGCGCCTCCCAGAGATCGGCCCGCTGCGGGGCGAGGGAGACGGCGCGCCGCAGGGCGCGGGTGGCCGCCGCCGGATCGCCGGACGCCATCTCGGCGATGGCCAGGAAGCGATAGGGTTCGGGATCGCCCGGCTGCTCGGCGGCGACGCTGCGCAGCACCGCGGCCATGCGGGTCGGGTCGAGCTGCGTCGGCGGGGTGGCGCGCCACTCCGCCAGCCGCCGCGCATAGGGCTGGTCGCCATAGCCGGGCGCGCCGACCAACAGGTAGAGACCGAGCGCGAGAAGGGGCGCGGCCGCGGCCAGGCCGAGGGCCAGACGCCGGCCGCGCGGATCGGCGGTCCAGGCCTGGCCGCCGGCGTCGGCGGCGCTGAGCAGGCGCCGGGCGGCCTCGGCGTGGGCGCTGCGGCGCTCCGACGGCGCCAGCAGGCCGCGCTCGGCCAGCTCGTCGATCTCGCGAAGCTGGCGGCGGTAGAGCGGCAGGGTGGCCTCGGCCGCTTCCGGCGCGCGCGCGGCCACCGCCGCACGATGCAGGACGAGTCCCGCGACCAGGGCGGAAAGCAGGCTGGCCGCGATCCAGAAGGCGAACATGCCGCGCCTTTATCCCAAAGGCATCGCGTGCGCGAGAGGTCTGGACGTCGCGGCCGGCCTAAAGCCCGGAGAGGCGGCGGCGGACGAGTTCGGCCGCCTGGCGGTCCCGCACCACCGCGATGAGATCGGCGGCGGCCCGGACGAGGGCCCGCGCGGCGTCGGGATCGGCGGCGTCGCCCACCCGCAGGTAGTCGAGGGCTTCCTCGACATAGGTGTCGAGGAACTCCTCGACCGCCTCCATCGTCTTGGCGCGCGCGGCGGCGAAGCCGCCATAGTTGGCGGCCCCGCGGATCTCCTGGGCGAACGCCAGAAGCGTGCGGGCCTTCTGCACGGTCGCGTCGCTGGGCGGCGCATCCAGGCGCGGCGTGTCCTTGGTGACGCGCCCGACTCGCACCTGGGCGGTCGGCAGGGCGGTCCGCACGGCCTTGTCGGTCTCGCGCAGGCGCGCCTCGACGACGCGCGCCAGGGTCTTTTTCTGCCGCGCCACATGAGCGCCCCAGACGCCGTCGCGGCTCAGTTCGACATTGCCCTCGATCTCGGCGATCTGGGCGGTGACGGCCTCCACCGCGCCGCCGGCCGCCTTGACGGCCGCCGCGCCGCCCTGGGCGTCGAAGGCCTCGACGACGCCCAGCTCCGCATCGATGGAATCCAGCACCCGCTGGCCGAAGTCGGCGAGTTCGGAGCCGGACAGATAGCTCTCCGGCGGCTTGTCCATCACCGCCGAGATCAGGCGCAGCACCATCCACGGGTGGCGCAGGTGGGCCGCCAGCATCTCGAAGAAGCGGGGGCCGGCGTCCTCGGCGATGGCGACGGCGTCCTTGTAGGCGATGCGCGCGATCGCGGCGTCCTCATCGGTCACCCGCTGGATCCAGTCCGGCAGGCGGCCGACGGCGGTGCGCACCTTCGGCGTCATCTCAAGGCATTCGGCGAAATAGCGCGCACCGTCCGGGCGGGCCTGTTCGACAAGTTCGGCGGCCGCCGCGAAACGGGGATGGTTGCCCTCGCGCACCCCGCGCGCGGCGCGGCGCGCCAGGACGTCGAACGGCTCGGGCGAACTCTCCTCGGCCTGGTATTCCTCGTAGAGAGCGGCGGCGCGGGCGACCTCGTGGGTCGCCTGGTCGCGCAGGCCCTTCCAGACGAGCGCCAGGGCCCGCGCGGGAAAGGTCAGACGCTCCGTACGGCCGTCGCCGATGCAGAGGGGCGCGATCGGGAGAAAGACGGCGTTGCGCAGTTGCCGGTCCCGCGCCTCGGTCTCCACCAGCAGGCGCACGTCCACCAGGCCGGAATCGCCGCCTGCTCCGGCCAGGGCCGCCCGCAGGTCGCCGACCACCCGGTCGGGCGCGGCCTCGACCAGATTGCGGACGACGGCGAGCTTCTGTTCGGGCAAGACGCCCATCGATCCCCCTTGCCGCGTTCCAAGCCTCACGGAACGGCGGTCGTTCTCACTCTGCCGGGGGGCGGTTAAGGTTTCCCTTCGCCTAAGATGGACGCCGCTCCCGGCGTGACAGGCCAGGAGGCTGCAGGAGATGAACGAAGACTGGCTGCGCCCCGAGGTCACGTCCCAGAGCGCGGGCGCCGAAGCCAAGGCGCGCCTGATCGCCGCCTATGGCGAACCCCAGCGGCGCTACCACGACATGACCCACATCGCCGACGGCCTGGCGCAGCTTCGGGCGGTCGAGGGCCTGACCGACGAGAAGCGGACCTGGCTGGCCTACGCCATCTGGTGGCACGACGCGGTCTATGATCCGACCCGCAGCGACAACGAGGCGCAGAGCGCGGCCCTGGCCCGGCGCGACCTGGCCCTCCTGGGCGAACCGGCGCAGGCGATCGCGGAGGTCGCCCGGCTGATCGAGCTGACCAAGGGCCATCAGGTGGAGGCCGGCGACCGGCTGGGCGCCCTGCTCGTCTCCATCGACCTGTCGATCCTCGGCCGCGACCCGGCCGCCTACGCCGCCTATGCCAGCGCCGTCCGGGAAGAGTACGGCCACGTGCCCGACGCCCTCTTCCGCCCCGGGCGGGCCGCCGTGCTCGAGCACCTTCTCACCGCCCGGCCCCTCTATCCGGACGAGGCCTATCGGCATCGTTTCGAGACGCAGGCCCGGCGGAACATGGCGGCCGAGCGGGCCGCCCTGCTGGCCTAGGTCTCCGCGCGCGGCAGGTCGAGCACGACCGCCAGCCCGCCCAGGGCGGCGGTCTCCAGGCGAAGCTCGCCGCCGTAGGCGCGGGCCAGTTCGTCGATGATCGACAGGCCGAGGCCGGAACCCGGCGCGCTCTCGTCCAGACGCGCGCCGCGGCGCAGCACCTCCTGCCGGCGTTCGGGCGGCAGGCCCGGCCCGTCGTCCTCGATGGTCAGGCGCAGGCGTTCGTCGGAAAGCGGAACCGCCCGCACGCGAACCCGGCCGGCGCACCACTTTCCGGCGTTCTCCATGGCGTTGCCGGCCAGTTCCAGCAGGTCCTGCCGCTCGCCCTGGAAGTAGAGCCCGTCCTCGGCGTCCCAGTCGATGTCGACGCCTTTGTCCTGGAAGATGCGGGTCAGGGTGCGGGCCAGTTCGTCGAGCACGTCGGCGACCTCGGTCCGCTCGCCCCGGCCTGGCGTACGGGCGGCCGCCCGCGCCCGACGCAGGTGATGGTCCACCTGCTGGCGCATCACCTCGGCCTGGCGCTCGACCACCTCGCCCAGTTCGCCGCGGGTCTGCCGCGCCTCGGTGAGCATGACCGACAGGGGCGTCTTCAGCGCATGGGCGAGGTTGCCGACATGGGTGCGCTGGCGCTCCACGACCTCCTGGTTGTGGGCCACGAGGGCGTTGAGCTCGTGCGCCAGGGGCTCCAGCTCGACCGGATAGCGGCCGGCGATCTGCTCGGCCTTGCCGCGGCGCACCGAGGCGACCTCGCGGCGCAGGGCGAAGAGGGGCCGCAGGCCGAACCGGACCTGGAAGACGACGGCGCCGATCAGGCCGGCGCCCAGCAGAAGGAAGGCGACCGCCGTGGCGGTGACGAAACCGCGGACGTCGCTGTCGATCGGGGAGCGGTCCTCGGCCGCCATGAAGACCAGCGGCGCCTCGCGCCCCGGCAGGGTCGCCCGGCTGGCCATGGCCCGCAGCGGCTGGTTCAGCGGCCCGCGCGTCTCGTAGATGACGGGCCGGCCGGGCTGCGCCTCAAGGCGGGCGATCAGGTTCTCAGGCGCCGGCAGCTCGGCGTCCCACAAGGACCGCGAGCGGACGACGATGCGCCACTGCCCATCCGGCAGCGGCTCGACGATCTGCCAGTAGCGGCCGGAATAGGCGCGCAGCGCGCGGATGTCGGTCAGGGCGGGCGCCAGCACCTCCCCGTTCTCGGCCACGGTCGTGCCGGCCAAGAGGTTGTCGATGAGCTCCGATAGACCCTGGTCGAACCGCCGCAGGGCGGCCTGCTGGAAGAGCAGGGCCAGCATCACGGCCGAGATCAGGAGGACGGTCAGGCTCCAGCCCGCCGCCAGGATCACCAGGCGACGAACGAGCGAAGGCCGGCGGAGCGATTCCAGCTTCACGCTCGGGCCGCGCGCCGCGTCACGAGGCGCTCGCCCCCTCGGCCTCGTCGGCCGGACAGGTCAGGCGATAGCCCAGGCCGCGGACGGTCTCGATGCGGTCGGCGCCGATCTTCTTTCGGATCCGTCCGACGAACACCTCGATGGTGTTGGAGTCTCGGTCGAAGTCCTGGTCGTAGAGGTGCTCGACCAGCTCGGTGCGGCTGATCACCCGGCCCTGGTGCATCATCAGATAGTGCAGCAGGCGGTATTCGAGCGAGGTCAGGCGCAGGGGCTCGCCGTTCACCGAGGCGCGCGCTGCGCGGGGGTCGAGCCGCAGGCCGCCGCAGGTCAGGTTCGGCGCCGCATGGCCGGCCGAGCGCCGCAGCAGGGCGCGCAGGCGGGCCAGCAGCTCCTCGGTGTGGAAGGGCTTGGTCAGATAGTCGTCGGCGCCCGCATCGAAGCCGGCCACCTTCTCGCTCCAGGCGCCGCGGGCGGTCAGGATCAGCACCGGCGTGCCGACCTCGTTGCGCCGCCAGCGCTCCAGCACCGAGACGCCGTCCACCTTGGGCAGGCCCAGGTCGAGCACCACCGCGTCATAGGGCTCGGTCTCGCCCAGGAACTGCGCCTCCTCGCCGTCGGGCGCGTGGTCGACGGCGTAGCCGGCGTCGGCGAGCGCGGCCTTCAGCTGGCGCGACAGGTCCGGATCGTCCTCGACGAGCAGGATTCGCATGACTTCGCCTCCGTCTGGCTCAGCCGCCTTGGCGGCCGATGATGGCGCCGCTCTCGGCGTCGACGATGAAGATCAGCACCCGGCCATCCGGAGTCTGCCACTGGACGAAATAGGCCGGGCGGCCCTGATGGTCGCCCTGGGTGGTGTTGAGATGGCGACCCGGCGTCTGGCGCGCGATGGAGGCCAGCACCTGGGACAGAGGCGCCTGGCGGCCGGCGCGCACCGCCGCGCGCGCGGCGTCCTGGTCGCCGCGGCCGGCGCCGAAGGACGAGCGCAGGTCCGGGCCGTACTGCGCCAGCGCCGCGCTGGGCGCGGCCAGGGCCAGAAGCACGGCTGTGAGCGCGAGACGTTTCATGGGTTCCGATCTAGCCGCGGGCGACTGAACCGAGGCTGAACGCGGCGGTTATGATACGGCTGCGACGCCCTGTCACGGACTCAGCGCCGTTTGGGCGCATAGGGCCGCTTGGCCTTCCACTGCTCGGCGAAGGCGGTGAGCTCGGCGTCCATGGCGTCGGGCAGGGTGACCACGAGCCGCGCCAGCAGGTCGCCGCGCTTGCCGGCGGCGTCGGGCAGTCCCCGCCCCTTCAGCCGCAGCAGCGTGCCGGTGTTGGCGCCCTTGGGCACCGTCAGGGTGACCGGCCCGTCCGGGGTGGGCGCCTCGACCTTGCCGCCGAGCACGGCGTCGTAGACCGTGACCGGCAGGTCCATGACCAGCCGCTCGCCCTCCCGCCGGAAGATGTTGTGGGGCCGGATGACGAGCTCGATGAAGGCGTCGCCCGGGCCTGCGCGGCCAGGAGAGCCCTGGCCCTTCAGCCGCAGAGTCTGGCCCTCGGCGGCGCCGGTCGGGATGGTGACGTCGATGGTGCGGCCGTCGGAAAAGGCGATCCGCTTCTTGCCCCCGGCGATCGCCTCCTCGAGATCGATCTCCAGCTTGGCGCGCACGTCGGCCCCCTTGGCCGAAAAGCCGCCGCCGAAGCCGCCTGCGCCGCCGCCGCCGCCGCGCGCGCCGCCGCGGGCGCCGAACATTTCGCCCAGGATGTCGCCGAGATCGACGCCTTCGAAGGTCTCGGCGCGGGAGTAGCCGCGCCGGCCGCCGTCGAAGCCGCCGGGGCTCCAGCCGCCGCCGCCGAAGCCGCGCATGGTCTCATGACCTTCGGCGTCGATCTCGCCGGCGTCGTACTTCTTGCGCTTGTCCGGATCGCCGACGATGTCGAAGGCCGCGCTGACGCGCTTGAACTTCTCCTCGGCGGCCTTGTCGCCCGGATTGGCGTCGGGATGGTGCTGCTTGGCGAGCTTGCGGAACGCCTTGCGGATCTCGTCGTCGCTCGCGCTCCGGGAAACGCCCAGTTCCTGGTAGGGGTCGCGCGCCAAGAATGCTCTCTCCGTCAGTCAGAATTCTACGGCGTCTAGATTGTGCGGACGGCGAAGTCACGCAAGAGCGGATGTGACTTTTTTGCCACATACCTGTCGCCCTGCGACGAAGTCAGTCGCCGCTGCGGTCTTCCAGCAGGTCGAAGGCCGCATAGGCCCAGGCGTCCTCCGGGTCTTCCAGTTCGTCCTCGTTGAGCGTCTGGCCCCGGATGGAGACGCCGGCCTCGTGGACGCTTTCGGGGTCGCCGGTGATCAGCGGATGCCAGGGCGGCAGGTCGCGCCCTTCGTAGAGCCTGCGATAGGCGCAGCTCCTGGGCATCCACGGCAGCTTGCCGATCAGGCCGGGCGTCAGCTTGATGCAGTCGGGAACATGGCGCTTGCGCTCGGCGTAGTTGGAGCAACGGCACGTGTCCGGATCGAACAGGCGACAATGCACGCGGGTGGGGATCACCTGTCCGCTGTCCTCATCCTCGAAGCGAACGAGGCAGCAGAGGCCGCAGCCGTCGCATAGGCTCTCCCACTCCCGGGGCGTCATCTGTTCGAGGGACTTCGTGCGCCAAAAGGGTTTGTGCGTGCTCACGCGCCCGTCCTAAACCCGAAGCGTCTCCGCCGCCAATCACAGTCCGCGAACGTGAACGACTGGAACATCGAACCCTACCGCTTCTCGGACGAAGAGCCCGGCCGCCCGCGCGCGCCGGAGCCGCCGTCCATGGCCGCCGCCGCGGCCGAGAAGGCGGAGACCCTGCGGGACGGCTTCGGCCGGCGAGAGAAGGCGCCGCGACGCAAGGGGAGCGGAGGCGGCGGCGGCGAGCCGCCCGGCCCCGACGAGGCGCCCTTCGTCCTGCCGCCGCGCCAGCGCCGCCGGCGCTGGGGGTGGCTGTGGAAGTCGTTGGCGGTCCTGCTGCTGGTCGTGGCCGTGCTCGGCGTCGCCGGAGCGGTCTATGTCCAGAAGCGCTTCCTGGACGACGTGCCCGACCTTCCGCCGCGTGAGCAGCTCTACGCCTTCAACCGCGCGCCGGGGATCAAGTTCTTCGACCGGACGGGGCAGCTGATCGCCACCCGCGGCCCGCGCTACGGCGACCGGGTGCGCCTGGTCGATCTGCCCGAGCACGTGCCGCTCGCCTTCCTGGCCGCGGAAGACCACCGCTTCTACCAGCACGGCGCCGTGGATCCGATGGCCATCGCCCGGGCGCTCTACGTCAACTGGCAGGCCGGCGAGGTGGTGCAGGGCGGCTCCACCCTCTCGCAGCAGATCGCCAAGAGCCTGTTCCTCACGCCCGACCAGACCCTGGAGCGCAAGGTCCAGGAGGCGGCGCTGGCCTGGCGGCTGGAGCGCATGCTGACCAAGGACGAGGTGCTCGAGCTCTATCTCAACCGCGTCTTCTTCGGCGCCAACACCTTCGGCGTCGACGGCGCGGCGCGGACCTATTTCGGCAAGCCCGCGTCGCGGCTCAGCCTCTCGGAGGCCGCCCTGCTGGCGGCCCTGCCCAAGGCGCCGTCGCGGCTCGCCCTGACCAACGACATGCCCGCCGCGCTGACCCGCTCGCGCTGGGTCCTGCAGCGGATGCGCGACACCGGCTGGATCAGCGAGGCGCAGTATCAGTCGGCCCTGGCCGACACGCCCCGGCTGGCGCCGACGGCGACCTCCAGCGACGGGCCCTACGGCTATCTGCTCGACCATGCGACCAACGAGGTGCTCAGCCGCATCGCTCCCAACTCGCCCGACCTGCTGGTGCGCCTGTCCATCGATCCGGCGCTCCAGGAAGAGGCGGCCGGGATCGTCGCCCAGGTGATGGCCAGCGACGGCGCTGCGGCGGGGGCGGGTCAGGCGGCCCTCGTCACGCTCGACTCCACCGGGGCGATCCGGGCCATGGTGGGCGGCGTCGACTACAGTCGCAGCGTCTTCAACCGCGCCACCCAGGCTCGCCGCCAGCCCGGCTCCACCTTCAAGCCGCTGGTCTATGCCGCGGCGCTCGAGAAGGGCGTGCTGCCGAGCGACGTGCGGGTCGACGGCCCGGTCCGCTTCGGCGACTGGCGGCCGCAGAACTATGGCGGCGGCTACCGCGGACCGGTGACGGTGGAGACGGCCCTGGCCCGCTCCATCAACACCGTGGCGGTCAAGCTGGGAGCCGAGGCCGGCGGCCCGGCGCTCGGCGACATCTCGCGCCGCTTCGGCCTGACGACCATTCCACGCAATCCCGACCTGTCGGTGACGCTCGGCGCCTACGAGGTCAGCCTGCTGGAACTGACCAGCGCCTTCCAGGTCTTCCAGCAGGCCGGCGGGCGGCTGGACTCCCACATCGTGGAGGAAATCCGCACGGTCGGCGGCGAAACGGTCTTCGTCCGGACGCCCACCAGCCCGGTCCCGGTCTACGACGTCGCCAACGCCAGCATGATGGTCAAGATGATGCAGAAGGTGCTGGGCCCCGGCGGCACGGCCAGCCGGGCGGCCTTCGACTGGCCGGCGGCGGGCAAGACCGGCACCAGCCAGAACTGGCGCGACGCCTGGTTCGTCGGCTTCACCCCGGAGCTGGTCACGGGCGTCTGGGTCGGCAATGACGACGACACCCCGATGAACCGGGTCACCGGCGGGGCCATTCCGGCCCAGATCTGGCGCCGTGTGATGATCGAGGCCCACGAGGGCCTTGAGCCGCGCGAGTTCGAGTGGCTGCTGCCCGATCTCGAACCCCTGTTCGAGGAGGACGCGCGCAATGGCTTCTATCGTGACCTGGCCGCAGAGTTCGGCGTCGCGGCCCAGCGCGCCGAGCCGCCGCCCCTGCCGCCGCCGGCCGCCACGCCGCAGCCCCGTGACGAGGTCGATCCCAGCCGGCCGATCCCCGAGGAAGACATCCCCTTCTGACCGGGCCGCGCTTGCAGGCGCGGCGAAGCGCGCTATGTGCCTTGCCGCATGAAGCCTCCCGTTCTCGCCCTGAAGGACGTCCGTCTCGCCGACGGACCCAAGATGCTGTTCGACGGCGTCGACCTGGCGCTGGAGCCGCGCAGCCGCGCCGCCCTGGTCGGCCGCAACGGCGCGGGCAAGTCGACGCTGATGAAGATCCTCGCGGGGCTGGCCGAGGCCGACGCCGGAGAGCGCACCGTCACGCCGGGGACCAGAGTCGCCTATGTGCTGCAGGAGCCGCAGATCACGGGCCCGACCCTGCTCGACCACGCCACGGCCGGGGGCGCGGCCCCGCACGAGGCGGCGGCGGCGCTGGAGAGCTTCGGCCTCGATCCGGCCAAGCCGAGCCAGGGGCTGTCCGGCGGGGAGACGCGCCGCGTCGCGCTCGCCCGCGCCCTGGCCGAGGACCCTGACGTCCTGCTGCTGGACGAACCGACCAACCACCTCGACATCCTGGCCATCGAGACCCTGGAGGCCGCCGTCGCCGCCAGCCGCGCCAGCGTCCTGATCGTCAGCCACGACCGCGCCTTTCTGGAACGCGTGACCCAGCGCTGCTTCTGGCTGGAGGGGCGCAAGGTGCGGCGGCTGGACAAGGGCTTCGCCGCCTTCGACGAGTGGGTCGAGCGCATCCGCGCCGCCGAGGCCGAGGAGGCGCGCCGCCTCGACAAGGCCATCGAGCGGGAACAGCACTGGATGGCCCGCGGCGTCACGGCGCGGCGCGCCCGCAACGAGGGCCGCCGCCGGCGCCTGATCGAGATGCGGCAGAACAAGGCCGAGCGCCTGCGCGACCAGAAGGGGGCGCTGAGCATGGGCCTGAGCACGTCGGGCCTGTCCGGCCAGCGCGTGGCCGAGGTCAAGCGCCTGTCGAAGAGCTTCGGCGACCGGATCATCCTGAAGGACTTCTCCACCCGCATCCTGCGCGGCGACCGCATCGCCATCGTCGGGCCCAACGGGGCCGGCAAGACGACGCTGGTCAAGCTGCTGCTGGGCGAGATTCCACCCGACGCCGGCGAGGTGGTCCTCGGCACCAATCTGGAGATCGCCTATATCGACCAGGCCCGCGCCGATCTGAAGCCCGACATGCTGCTGAAGGACGTGCTGGCGCCCCAGGGCGGCGACCAGATCCTGGTGCGCGGCGCGCCCAAGCACGTCGCCGCCTACGCCAAGGAGTTCCTGTTCACCGACGCGCAGGTGCGCCAGCCGGTGCGCAGCCTGTCCGGCGGGGAGCGCAACCGCCTGCTGCTGGCGCGCGCCCTGGCCAGCCCGGCCAACTTGCTGGTGCTCGACGAGCCCACCAACGATCTCGACATGGACACCCTCGACCTGCTCGAGGACCTGCTCGCCGACTTCGAGGGCACGCTCATTCTCGTCAGCCACGACCGCGACTTCGTCGACCGCCTGGCCACCTCGACCATCGGGCTGAATGGCCGCGGCCAGGTGGTGGAGACGCCCGGCGGCTGGCAGGACTTCATGAGCCAGAATCCCGGCTTCTTCGGGCCGGCGGCGGCCCCGGCCAAGCCGGCTGCGAAACCGGCGCCGGCGCCGGCCGCCCCGAAGGCGGCGGTCAAGCTCTCCTACAAGGAGCAGCGGCGGCTCGAGGAACTGGACGCCCTGATCGCCGATCTGCCGGAGAAGATCGCCCTGCTGGAGCGCCAGCTGGCCGATCCGGAACTCTACGGCCGCGACCCGGCCGCTTTCGACCGCTACGGCCAGGCGCTGGAGACCGCGCGCAGTCGGCTCGAAGCGGCCGAAACCGAGTGGCTGGAGCTTGAATCCCGGCGCGAGGCGCTTGAGGGCGGACGCTGACGCCAGCCCGCGCGCAATCCTGTGGATAAGCGCGACCGATTGATCTGAAAGCGGAATTCCCGCGAAATCCCCAGCCGATCCACCGGTTCTCCACTGGCGGAACGACGTTCTCCCACATCGGAGCGAGGTCGGGCGCTTGCTTCATAGAGGGTCCGGGCGCAACGTCAAGGGGCCGAGAGGGACCGCGTCCCTGGCGAAGCGGGAAACCGGGACGCCGACGGAGCGGGAGGTTCTCAGGAGACGACGGCGGGGCGACCCTTCGTCGAGGCTCGGAGGACAACGGCGCGACGGAAACCTGCGGGGAAGCCCGCCTTCGAAGTCGCGGCGACCTTTACGGCGCAGATCCTTCGCGGATCTGGAACGAGGGCGACGCAGCGGGCGACCGTTGCGCCGCCCTCTTGCCTTGGGCGCAGCCTTTCCGCCGCCCTGTCTAGCTTAACCATTTGGCGCCATCCCCCAGGCATTGTCGGCAGGTCTGGGGAGCCCATCCATCATGCTTCACGCGTCCGGCGCTCGGCGACACGCCAGCCTGACCGCCGTCCTGAGCCTGGCCTTCGCCGCCAGCGCCCTCTTCAGCGTCGTGCTGACGCGCGATGAGAACAGCGTCGCGGCGCTGTGGCTCGCCAACGGAATCCTGGCCGCCGCCCTGCTGGTGCTGCCCAGCCGCTGGGCGGCCGCGGCGCTCGCCGCCTGCGCCGTCCTCAGCCTGACGATCAACTTCGCCACGGGCGCCCCGCTTCGCCTGGCGCCGGCCTTCACCGCCCTGAATCTGGCCGAGGCCGGCCTGGCCGCCTGGCTCGTGCGCCGCACCCTGGGCCATCGCCCGCGGATGGGCGACCTGCGCCAGCTCCTGCAGCTCCTCGGCCTGGCGGTGATCCCGGCCTGCGCCCTCACCGCCCTGCCGGCCGGCGCGATCATCAGCACCGCGGGCGGCGGCTTCTGGGCGACGTCCTGGAGCTGGGCCCTGGCGCACGTCCTGGGCATGGCCGTGACCCTGCCGGCGGTCCTGCTGCTGGTCCATGGCCGCAGCTGTCCCGACTTCCGCCGCAGCCGGGCCGAACGGGCGGCGATCTACGGCTCGGTCGTCGCCCTGAGCATCATCGCCTATCTTCCCGCCACCTTCCCGACGCCGATCCTGCTGACGCCGCTTCTCGTGATCGCAGCCTTCCGCCTTGGGCCGCGGGGCGCGGCGCTGACGGCGCTGACCATGTCGGTGGTCTGCACCCTCGTGGTGACCAAGGGGCCGGTCGCCAAGATCGCCACGCTCTGGACGCCGGTCGAGCGGATCCACAACCTGCAGCTCGTCATCGCGCTGGGCTTCATGACCAGCCTGTCGGTGGCGCTGATCCTGGCCGAGCAGGCGCGCATCCGGCGTCTGCTGGCGATGCGCACGCGCGCGGCCAAGCGGGCGCAGGCGCGGGCCCAGGCCGCCGGCGCCGCCAAGGCCGAGTTCCTGGCGACCATGAGCCACGAGATCCGCACGCCGATGAACAGCATCCTGGGCTTCACCCAGACGCTCATCCGGCGCGACGACCTGCCGGCGGAGGCGCGCCGCCAACTCCACCTGATCGACCGGGCCGGCGCCTCCCTGCTGGCGCTCGTCAACGACATCCTCGACTTCTCGAAGCTGGAAGCCGGCGAGGTGGAGCTGGCCCTCCGGCCGCACCGGCCGGCGCAGATCGCCGAGGAGAGTCTGGCCATCATCGCGCCCGCCGCGGCGGACAAGGGCCTGGATGTCCGGCTCGAGGTCGCAGGACCGGCCGGCGCCGTCGCCGAGGTCGACGAGTTCCGGCTGCGCCAGATCCTGCTGAACCTGCTCAGCAATGCGGTGAAGTTCACCGAGGCCGGACGTGTCGACCTCGTCCTGTCGATCCGCGAACAGGGCGAGGCCCTGCTCCTGCGGTTCGAGGTGCGCGACACCGGCGTCGGCATCCCGCGCGAGCGCATGCACCGGCTGTTCCGCCGCTTCTCGCAGGTCGATTCCTCCGTCAGCCGCGCCTATGGCGGAACGGGTCTTGGCCTCGCCATCTGCAAGGGCCTGGTCGAGGCCATGGGCGGCCTGATCGGCGTGAAGAGCGCGCCTGGCGCCGGCTCGGTCTTCTGGTTCGAGATCACCGCGGACGCCGCTGCGGCCGAGGCCGACAGCGCACCGCGGGGCGAAGCCGCCGATCTCTCGGGCCTGCGCGTCCTGCTGGTGGACGACCACCCGATGAACCGCGACCTCGGCCGGACCGTGCTGGGCCTGCTGGGATGCGAGGTCGCCGTCGCCGCCGATGGGGCCGAGGCCCTGGAGTTGGCCAGCAGACTCACCTTCGACGCCATCCTCATGGACGTGCATATGCCGGTGATGAACGGCCTGGAGGCCACGGTCGCGATCCGCGCCTTGGACGGGCCGGCCGGCGGGGTCCCGATCATCGCCATGAGCGCCGACGTGCTGCCGGAGATGGTCGAGCGCTGCCGCCGGGCCGGCATGAACGACGCGGTGGGCAAACCCATTCAGATCGAGGCCCTGCACGGCGCCCTGGCGCGCTGGGCCGGCCGCGACGTCCGCGGGAGAGGCCAGCCGACCGAGGCCGCGGCCTGAAAGCCTTGGCGCGGATTTCCCCACGATCGGCTCTCCCCTTCCGGCGAAAACGCTCTAGGTTGGCCGGGTTCGTTTCGGGGGTTCGTTCATGAAGATCCTGCGCCATGTCGCCATCGCGCTCGCCGCTCTGGTCTGCGCCTGCTCGCCCCGCGAGGAGGCCGCCGATCCCGCCGCCGGCGCCGAGGGCCTGACAACCATCCGCTTCGCCACCGACTGGCGGGCGCAGGCCGAGCACGGCGGCTTCTATCAGGCGCTCGCCACGGGCGAGTACGAGAAGCGCGGCCTGAAGGTGGAGATCGTGCAGGGCGGGCCCGGCGTGAACGTGCCCCAGCTGCTCGCCTCCGGCGCCGTGGACATGGGCATGGGCTCCAACAGCTTCATCGTCCTGAACCTGGCCCAGGAGAAGGTCCCGGTGACCGCCGTCGCCGCCTTCATGCAGAAGGACCCCCAGGTCCTGATCGCCCATCCCGACCAGGGGATCGAGACCATCGCCGACCTGAAGGGCCATCCGATCCTGCTGTCCGACGCCTCGGTCACCGCCTTCTGGGTGTGGCTGAAGGCCAAGTACGGCTTCACCGACGATCAGGTGCGCAAGTACACCTTCAACTCGGCCCCCTTCCTGGCCGACAAGCGCGTGGCCCAGCAGGGCTATGTGACGTCGGAGCCCTACACCATCGAGAAGGAGGCGGGCTTCGCGCCGAAGGTCTTCCTGCTCGCCGACTACGGCTATCCCGGCTACGCCACCATGGTGCTGGCGCGGAACCCGCTCATCGCCGAAAATCCCGAGGCCGTGCGCGCCTTCGTCGAGGCGACGGCCGCCGGCTGGCGCTCCTATCTTCACGGCGACGCCTCGGCCGCCGACGCCCTGATCCGGGCCGACAATCCGGAGATGAGCCAGGACGTGCTCGATCAGGCGCGGGAGAAGCTGAAGTCGTATGAGATCGTCGAGGGCGCCCATCCCGACCAGCTCGGCCTGATGACCGACGAACGCTGGGCGGAATTCTACCAGATGGCCCGCGACCAGGGCGTCTATCCCGCCGACATGGACTATCGCAGCGCCTACACCCTGGACTTCGTCCAGCCGGCCCAACCCTAAGGGACGCGACAGGGCCGATGGAGTCCGCCACGGTCGCAGCCCTAGACGCGGTCGAGGTCGACTATCCGGCGCGCGGACGCGCGCTCGGACCGTTCAGCCTTTCGCTCGCGGCCGGAGAGATCACCGCCATCGTCGGGCCGTCCGGCTGCGGCAAGTCGACGGCTCTGCGCCTGCTGGCCGGACTGGAGCAGCCGACACGCGGCGCGGTGCGCCGCACCCCCGGCCGCGGCGAGACCGCGGTGGTCTTCCAGGCGCCGACCCTGGCGCCGTGGCTGAGCGCCCGGGCCAATGTCGCCCTGCCGCTGGAACTGGAGGGCGTCGCCCGTCGCGAGGCGCAGCGGCGCGCCGAAGCCGCCCTCGCCCGGGTCGGGCTTGGCGCCGCAGCGCGGGCGAGACCGGCGCAGCTCTCCGGCGGCATGGCCATGCGCGTCTCCCTCGCCCGCGCCCTGGTCACGGAGCCGCGCCTTCTGCTGCTGGACGAACCCTTCGCCGCCCTGGACGAGATCACCCGCCGGGCGCTCGCCGACGACGTGCTGAGACTGTGGGCCGAGTTGAAGCCGGCCATCGTCTTCGTCACCCACAGCGTCGAGGAGGCCGTCTACATGGCCAGCCGCGTGGTGGTGATGAGCGCCGGCCCCGGCCGCACCGCCGGCGAACTGACGGTCTCGGGCGAGACGCCCCGCCCCGAGGGTTTCCGAACGACCGCAGGCTTCCGGGCCACGGTGGAGGCGGTCTCGACCGTGCTGGCCTCAGCCATGCATGCGCCCCAGGAGCCTGCGGCGTGAGACGCGTGGTCGACCTGCTCGCGCCCGTTCTCCTGCTGGCCCTCCTGTTCGGCGCCTGGGAGGCCGCCTGCCGGATCCTGGCCGTGCCGAGCTATTTTCTGCCGCCGCCCTCGGAGGTCGCCGCCGCCGTCGTCGCCGACGCCGACAGCCTGCTGGCCTCGGCCTGGAACACGCTGTTCATGGCGCTCGTCGCCCTGCTGATCGCGAGCCTGGCGGCCCAGGTCCTGGCCCTCGCCGTGGCGCTGAGCCCGATCCTGGAACGGGCGGTCAAACCCCTGGCCGTGGTGCTGCAGGTGACGCCGGTGGTGGCCATCGCGCCCCTGGTGGTGATCTGGGCCGGCATCGATCATCCGGAACGGGCCATCGTCGCGCTGGCCGCCGTCGTCGCCTTCTTCCCGATCTTCTCCGGGGCGGTGACCGGGCTGAAGGCGGCCGATCCCGACCTGGAACGGCTCTTCGACCTCTATGGAGCCGGCCGCGTCCAGCGGCTGGCGCGCCTGCGCCTGCCCTCCGCCGTTCCCTTCCTGCTGGAGGGCCACAAGGTGGCGGCGGGCCTCGCCCTGATCGGAGCCGTGGTGGCCGAGTTCGTCGCCGGTTCGGGCGGCGCCCAGGGGCTGGCCTGGCGGATTCTGGAAGCGGGCAACCGGCTGCAGACGGCCCGGATGTTCGCGGCCCTGGTGGTGCTGGGCGTCATGGGCGCGATCCTCTACGCCCTGCTGGCGCGGCTGGAGCGCTTCGGCCTTCGCTGGTGGCGCGGACGTTAGGCCAGGGTTAAGCGGCCAGACCTAATCATTCGGCCATGCGTAAGCTCAGCCTGGCCGTCCTGATTCTCGCCGCCGCGCCCGCCGCGCAGGCGCACGCCCAGGTGGTGCAGGACCGCTACGGCCCGCCGCCGGCCCATCAGCTTGCTCCCACGGGCCCCGAGGGAGCGCCCCAGGCCGCCGCCTATGGCGGGACGATGCTGGGCTGGGCGAACAAGCGCTCGCCTCGCGCCGAGACCGCGACGGCGGCCGCCGCGCCGCAACGCCCCCAGGCCCTGGCGCTCGCCCACCAGTTCGCCAGGCCGGCGTCGTCGCCGCCGACGCCGCCGACGGCTCAGCCGCTGACGTCACAGGCCCCGTCACAGCCGCCCCGCGCCGCCGCCGCGCCCGCGGTTCAGCCGGGTTATGAGCCGGTGGGCCGAGCCGAAATCGCCCCCGCGACCCCCGCCCTGCTCGGCGGTCCGCCGGCCGCCTGGGCGGGGCCGTACAGGCTCTGGGGCAGCGGGGCGGCCGCACCGTCGGCGCAGCAGATGGCGCAGGCGGCCCCGGCCGGCGGCGGGCGGACCCACCTCTATTCGGTGCATCGACCTTACGGCCTGACTCCGGACGCCATTCCCGCTCCGCCCGCGGGGGACCGCTATATCCTGGTCGGGCCGCCCGATGCGCCAGCCCCTTCCGAGGAGGCCGCGGACGACGCCGAGGGCCTCGACCGCCAGTTCTGAGACGCTCCATGGAACGGACCAAGATCCACGACCTGATCGCGCTCGCGAGCGAGCCCTCGAGCGAGCGGCGGCGCGAACTGCTGCGCAGCGTCACCGACCTGTTCTTCACCGGCGAGGGCGGCCGCGCGCCGAAGGAGATGTCGCTCTTCGACGACGTGATGAGCCAACTGGCGAGCGAGATGGAGGAGGCTGTCCGGGCCGAACTGGCCGGCCAGATCGCCGAGACCGCCGAGCCGCCCCGCGGGCTGCTGCGCGATCTGGCCCGCGACCGGTCGATCGCCGTCGCCGAAAAGGTCCTCACCCGGTCCGAGGCCCTGACGGACGACGACCTGCTGGCGGTCGCCCACACGCGCGGTCAGGCGCATCTGCGCGCCATCAGCCAGCGCGCCACCGTCTCGGCGGCCGTGTCCGAGGCCATCGTCGAACGCGGCGACGACCAGACGCTCGGCGTCCTGCTCCGCAACGACGGGGCCGAGCTGTCGCGCGAGTCCCACGAGCGGGCCATCGACCGGGCCATGGCCAACGCCGAACTGCACGCCGCCGTGGTGTCGCGCCGCACCGTTCCGGTGGACCTGCTGAACGAGATGTACTTCGTGGTCGAGGCGCGGCTGCGCGACCAGATCCGCGAACGCAACGCCGAGGTGGATCCCGCCGCCCTGGAGGCCGCGCTCGCCGCCGGCCGCAAGAGCGTCGCCGCCCGCGACGGCGCCCTGCCCCCGGACTATGACGAGGCCGAGCGGGCCGTCCGCCTGCTGAAGCTGCGCAACGGCATCACGCCGCCGGTGCTGGCCGCCTTCCTGCGCAATCGCGAGACCACCAAGTTCCTGGTGGCGCTGAGTGAGATGGCCGACATCGATTTCGGCACCGCCCGCAAGATCCTCGAGCGCCGCGACCTCGACGCCCTGTCGATCGTCTGCAAGGCCGCCGGCTTCGAGCGTTCGCTCTATCTGACCTTCGCCCTGCTGATCCTCGACCGCGAAGCCAACGCCATGGGCCGCGCAAAGGAATATGGCGAACTCTACGAGTCCATCCCGCGCGAGGCCGCCCAGCGGACCATCCGCTTCTGGCGAATCCGCCGCCAGACCGGCGACGTCGCCGCGGCCTAGGGGGCGGCGGGGGGCGCGGCGGGGGGCGCCTCCGCCGTCGGGTTCTGGTAGCGCAGCGGAATCGTGATCCGGCCGCCCACGGTCGGCAGGCCTTCCATCGTCCAGACCGACATCCGGAAGCCGGGCGTCAGCGAAAGGGCCGCAGGGCCGAAGCCGTAGCCTGCCGGGTCCTCGGAAGCGACGCGACAGTCCTCCACAGTTCCGCCCTCGCCCACCCGGCAATCCATTATCACACGCCCTGAAGCGACTCCGGCGACCTGCGCCGCGGCCGGAAAGGCCCCGGCCATGGAGGCCGCGGACGGCAATGCGGTCCAGGTCGGCCGGCCGGTGACGCGGGCTTCGCCATCGAGCATCAGGGGATCGAAGGTGACCATGTACTGGGTTTCCAAGGCTTCCAGGTCCAGCTCGCTACCTGGCGCCAGGGGGGCGATCTCGAAGTCTTCGGAAAGGCTGCGCGCGGCGCGGGCGAAGCCGAAGCCCCGCGGCTCCTCGTTGATCGTCTGGCAAGTCTTCAGCCGCCGATCCGCATCGATCCGGCACTTCACCGTCGCCGAGCCGCCGACGCGGCGGGTCGCAGCCTTCTCCGGATAGACCGCGACGGCTTCAGCGTAGGTGGGCGCCTCCGTCCAGGTCGGCTGGCCGATAAAGTAGCGCGACACCGGGGGCGGAACACGCGCATAGCGTCCGCTCATGCCCCGCTCGAGGCCGGTGAAGTCGAATGGGATGTGGGTGCGGCTGACGACGGGTTCGCCGTTCTTCGTGCCCGGCTTCATCAGCAACTGCGGGGTCAGGGCGATGGCCGCGGCGCCGAAGCCCATCCCGGCGGGCGTCTCGGACTCCACCGCGCAGTCGAAGAGGGCGCCCTGCCGGCTGACCAGGCAGACGAGCGTCGCGCGTCCACCCACGCCCTTTCGTATCGCTTCGGCCGGCGCGACGGCGTGCAGGTCCTGAGGCGTGGGCATCCGCAGCCAGTCGGGGAGCGTGTCCAATTCGGCGTCGGGAGTCACCGATTGGCGGGCCTGCGCCCCTCCGGCGGCCAGCAGAAGCGCGCAGAGAATCAAGCCGGTCCGAGTCATGTTCCCCCCCACGCGATCAGGGAGTTTCTACCAGCGCGCGCTCACTTCTAGAACCACCATTTGAGGTGGCGATCACACCGCGTCGCGCGGGACGACGCGCAGGCGCAGGCGCTCCATGGCCTCGATGGCGATCAGGCTGAAGGAGCGCAGGCCCTGTTCGGCGAAGACGTCGAGGGCGGCCTGCAGCGCCAGAGCCGCCGAGGCGCGCTCGCCGCGATCCTTGCCGGTAATGTCCAGCCGCGCCTCGTAGATGCGGGCGAGGTTGACCTGGGCCAGCGCCCAGGTGACGGGGTCGGCCCCGGCGCGACGACGGGACAGTTCGATCTTGAAGGCCGCTTCGGCCGCATCGAGCACGGCCAGGTCGCCGGAGAGCTCGGCGGCCCGCGCCAGGCAGAGCGCGCGGCCGTTGGACGCCTCGGCGCGCAGGGCCAGGGTCGGCGCCTCGGCCAGGACCAGCCCGGCGCGCTCATAGCAGGTGACGGCCTGCTCGTAGGCGCGCTCGCCGCACGTGGCCTCCCCAAGGGTCTGAAGCGAGAAGCCGAGCGTGGCCTGGATCCGCGCCCAGTCGAGGGGGCTATGGTCGCGCGACAGGTCGTCCAGCACGTCGGCCAGGCGGGTGACGGACTCCAGGATGGCCTCGACGTCGCCGTCCACCTCGCCGATCAGGGCCAGGATGTGGCCGCGCAGGGCGGCGGCGCGGGCGTGGGCCAGCGGCTCATAGGCGCCGTCCAGGCCGTCGGCCACGTCGGCGGCCTCGTCGAGCGCCATGCGCAGCAGGTCCGCGTCCTTGAGGCGGGCGCCCCATCCGGCCAGCAGGTCGGCGCGCAGGGTGCGGGCCTCGGCGATCAGCAGGTGGGCGGCCGAACAGCGGCGGGTCAGGGCCTTCAGCGCCGCAATCGGAGCGGCGAAGCGGGCGGCGGTGACGCGCGCAGCCTGGGCGTCGCCGAGGCTCATGCGGCGGCGGCCCTCGATGAGGGCGAGGCCGACCTCGGCCAGGGGCGCGGCCAGGCCGCCGCGGGCGGCTTCGCGGGCCTCGCGGAAGGCGATCTCGGCGGCGGCGTTCAGGCCCTCGTCGCCGAACAGCTCGGCGCCCAGGAGGGCGCAGTAGGCCTGTTCGCAGCGGGCCCGGGCCCAGCCGTCGGGGCGGCGGTTGCGGTCGAAGGCCTCGGCGGCGGCTTCGGCCTGGGCGGCGGCCTTGCGCAGGGTCGTGGCGTCGCCGGAGCGGCGGGCGACCTCGCGCCAGACGATGGCCGCCTCGAGCCGGCGCTGCGGCTTGTCCTTGGCGCTGATCCGGCCGGCGGCCACATCGGCGGCCCGGCCTTCGTTGCGCAGCAGCGAGAGGTCGAGCAGTTCGAGCAGGGCCGCGTCGCCGCCCGCCAGGCCGTCACGGGTGGGACGCCAGGCGCCCTGCCCCCCGAAGATGCGCTTCAGCTCCCGGCCGAACTCGAACATGAACTGGAACTCCGTGCCCATCAGAGTCCCGCGACGGGACGACCGTCACGGGTGCATGCCCGACAGAGCAAAGCCGGAGCCGCCGGCTTTAACAAGTCATTAACTCTTGAACATGGTTAACGGAACCTTTCGTCGCACCAGTAAAGCGCGCCGAGCCGCCGGATCTTTTCTCAACAACGGCGGAGGCTTACGCCTCGGATTCGGCGAAGATGGCGGCCTGTTCGTCGGGCGTGAGAATTCTCCACTCGCCCGGCGCGAGAGCGTCCGGCAGGTCCAGTCGCCCCACGCGGTCGCGGTGCAGGGCCTCCACGTGGTTGCCCACGGCGGCGAACATGCGGCGCACCTGGTGGTAGCGGCCCTCGATGATGGTCAGCCTCGCCCGACGCTCGCCCAGGACCTCCAGAACGGCTGGCGCCAGGGGATCGGTCTCGCCTTCCAGCATCAGCTCGCCCGCGGCGAAGACGGCCGCCTCATCGCCGCGCAGCGGCCGGGCGAGCTCGGCCACGTAGCGCTTGGCCACATGGCTGCGCGGCGAGATCACCCGATGCAGGAAGGGACCGTCGTCGGTGATGAGCAACAGGCCCGAGGTGTCGAGGTCGAGGCGCCCGACCGTGGACAGCGCCGGCATCCGCGCCCGCCACCGCCGCGGCAGAAGCTCGTAGACGCTGCGCCCGGGCTCGCGGTGGGAGCAGACCACGCCCAGCGGCTTGTGCATCAGAAGGGTCAGCGGGGCCGGCGGATCGACGGGCGCACCGCCGATGGTCAGGCGCTGCGGCAGCTCGGCCGAGATCGGCACCTTGTAACCGGTGTCCTTGATCGCCTGCCCGTCGAACACGATGGCGCCCGTCCGGGCGAGAGCCTGCACCTCCTTGCGCGAGCCGTAGCCGAGATTGGCCAGCAGCCGGTCGAGGCGGGCCATGGGCGGCTTCATCGCCTAGCCTCGTGGACCTTGTAGCCGCCGGTCTCGGCCAACAGGGCCACCTTGCCGAAAGCCTCCCGCAACGGCGCCTCGTAGGGCAGGTGGCGGTTGGCGACCATCAGCAGGCGTCCGCCAGGCTTCAGCGCCCGGGCCGCCGCGGCGATGAAGGCCGCGCCCAGGCTGCGGTCCTCGGCCCCGCCGTCGTGGAAGGGCGGGTTCATGACCACGAAGTCGAGATCGGCCAGGTCCGTGCCGCCGCGGACATCGGCCCACAGGAAGCGGGCGCGGGGATCGTCCACGTTGCGCCGCGCGCAGTCGACGGCGCGACGGTCGATGTCGACGAGGGCGAGCTCGGCGACGTCCTTCGAGGCTAGCACCGCGCGGGCCAGCACCCCCAGGCCGCAGCCGAGATCGGCGCCGCGCCCTTCCAGCGGCGGCAGGTGGTCGAGCAGCAGGGCCGACCCCGGGTCGACCCTGTCCCAGGCGAACACGCCCGGCTGAGTCCAGAGGCCAAGCGTCTTCGACAGACGCGGCGCGCCGGCGGCGATGGCGTCGTCCAGGCCGCGGAGCTCGGCCGGACGGACGGCGTGGCAGATGCGATGGTGGCGACGGCCGCTCTCGGCGACCTCGAGGCCGAACGCCGCGAGCTCCTTGCCCAGGCGCGATCCGCCCTTGTCCTTGGGCGCCAGCGCCAGCAGGTCCCCGCCGGGCTTCAGCGCCCGCAGGGCCTGGGCGAGCACGTAGCGCCGCTCCGCCACGCCCGGCGGCGCCAGCAGGGTCGCAGCGTCGAGGCCGCCGTCGGACAGGTCCTCCAGCGCCTGCGAGCCCGGGATCAGGGGCGAGACCTGGACCGCATCGGCCGGGGTCGGCGCGAGTTCCCGCGGCGGGCGCCCATAGAGGCCGTGGCCGCCCATGCGCCCTTAAGCCCTCTCCTTGGAGCGCTCGAAACGCACCTTGGGATAGCGTTCGGCCACATAGCCGATCTCCCAGGCGGACTTGGCCAGGAAGACGGGCTGCTCGTCGATGTCGCTGGCCATGGCCCCCTTGTGCTTGCTGGCGAAGTCCTCGACGTCGGCCTTGTCCCCGCCCAGCCAGCGGGCCTCGGCATAGGGCGCGGGCTCGAAGGCGACTTCCAGCGCATATTCGTTGGCCAGGCGGTCGGCCATGACTTCGAACTGCAGCTGGCCCACGGCGCCGACGATGAAGTCGGCCCCGATATTGGGACGGAAGAGCTGGGTGACCCCCTCCTCGGCCAGGCCTTCCAGCGCCTTCTTCAGGTGCTTGGCCTTCAGCGGGTCCTTCACGCGCACGCGCTGGAGGATTTCGGGGGCGAAGTTGGGCAGGCCGGCGAAGCGCAGGGTCCCGCTCTCGGACAGGCTGTCGCCCACACGCAGCACGCCGTGGTTGGGAATGCCGATGACGTCGCCGGCGAAGGCCTCCTCGGCCAGTTCGCGGTCGGAAGCGAAGAACATGATGGGCGAGTTCACCGAGAGCTGCCGGCCGGTGTTCTGCACCTTCAGCTTCATGCCGCGGGTGAAGCGCCCCGAGGTCAGACGCAGGAAGGCGACCCGGTCGCGGTGGTTGGGGTCCATGTTCGCCTGGATCTTGAAGACGAAGCCGGAGACTTCCCGGTCGCCCGGCGCCACGTGGATCGCCTCGCCGTTCTTCGTCGCCGGCACGGCCTTGGGCGGCGGCGCATAGGCGCCGAGACCCTCCAGAAGCTGGGCGACGCCGAACTTGCGCAGGGCCGAGCCGAAGAAGACCGGCGTCATGTGCCCTTCCAGGAAGGACTGCGGGTCGAAGGGCTTGGAGGCTTCCTGCACCAGCATGGCGCCCTCCTCCACCTCGGCCTGCTCCTCGGGGTCGAGGTAGGAGACGATGGCGTTGCCGTGGAAGGCGATCGGGTCGGGATGGCCCTCCTCGTCGGCCGCGCTCTTCTTGGCGAAGGGCAGGAAGCGGTCGGCGCGCAGGTCGATCATGCCCTTGAAGCGGCCGCCCGAACCGGCCGGCCAGTAGAGCGGCGCGGGGTCGAGGGCGAGCTTGGAGGAGATCTCGTCCAGCAGCTCGAAGGGGTCCTGGGCCTCGCGGTCCATCTTGTTGATGAAGGTGACGATGGGGATGTCGCGCAGGCGGCAGACCTCGAACAGCTTCAGAGTCTGCGGCTCGATGCCCTTGGCGGCGTCCAGCACCATGACCGCGGCGTCGGCGGCCGTCAGCGTGCGGTAGGTGTCCTCGGAGAAGTCCTCGTGGCCCGGCGTGTCCAGCAGGTTGAACATCAGACCATCGTGGTCGAAGGTCATCACCGAGGCCGAGACGGAGATGCCCCGCTCGCGCTCGATCTTCATCCAGTCGGACCGGGTGCGGCGGTTCTCGCCGCGGGCGCGCACCTGACCGGCCGCGCGGATCGCCCCGCCGGCCAGCAGCAGGTTCTCGGTCAGCGTCGTCTTGCCGGCGTCGGGGTGGGAGATGATCGCAAAGGTGCGGCGGCGCGCGGCCTGGGCGGCGGGAGAGCTGGTCATCGGCGCGGGTTAGCGCGCCCTCCCCTTCAACGCAAACGGCGTCGTCTCGCCGGCGCCAAAACCTCAGGCGGCGAGCCGGCGCCAGACCTCGCGGTCGCAGGCCAGCATGTCGAGTCCGCCCTCGTCCTGGCGGTCCTTCAGCGCCTCCAGCGCGCTCGGCGTCAGCTCGGCGAAGCGCACGGTGACCTCCTCCGGCTCGGCGGCCTCGCCGGGCGCGACGAAGAGGGCGGCGGTGATGCTGGGCGCCTTGGCGTGGATCAGGGCCGCCAGCCGACGGGCGCGGTTCGGGCGCTCGATATGCAGCAGCGGCGTCTCGGCGTAGAGCTCCTGACCCATGCGCATGATCGACGGGAAGGACAGCGCCCGGAAGCGGTGCGCGGTCAGGCGCGGCGTCAGCTTCATCTCGGAGAGGTCCAGGACCACGTCGTTCATGAGGAAGAGCATCAGCCGCACGCCATTACTGTTGGGGGAATGGCCATCCTGCCCCCGCGCGGCTTTCGGTTCGGTGGACGAAGTCGGTTAACAGCTTGACTATAGGGCGATTGTGCTGGTCGGAGCCTTCGTGACCTGCTCCGGGCTCGAAGCCTCGTCACATGCCTCCAGTTATCTGTCCGCGACCCAAGTCCGCGGTAGCCATTCTGTGAAGGGCGCGAGAGGTCCGCAAAATGACAATCTCCCCACCCGGTCGCGTGCGCGTCCTGCTCATCTCCCCGGAACGCCGCCTCCTCTTGATCAAGGTGCGCAACACCATGCGCTCGGGCGCCGATAGCCCCTGCTGGATGTTGCCGGGGGGCGGGGTGGATGCTGGCGAGACCATCGCCGAAACCGCCGCCCGAGAGATCGCCGAGGAAACGGGCCTGACCGACGTGCGCCTGGGTCCCGTCATCTGGTACGGCGAGGACAGCCGGCGGAGCGGCGACTGGGGGGTCACTTTTCGCGAGCATTTCGTCATTGCTTTCGCCGACGAAGAACCGCTGACCAATGACGGCTGGACCGAGCACGAGCGGACGCAGATTCTTGAGATGCGCTGGTGGTCGGCGGCGGAACTTCGCGCGTGCGACGAGACGATCTATCCGCCCAACCTGCCCCTGGACCTCCAGGCCCTGCTGGACGGCGAATATCCCGAAGAGCTGATCGTCTTGCCGCCGATCTGACGCGGCTGAGCCTCCTCGACCTGGCCCCTTCGGATCGACCGATCAGTCAGGAGCGTCAGTGTCTGTCAGAGCTGGCGCTCTGAAGGGAGCTCCATCTTCACGGTTGGAATCCGGATGTCGCCATTCCTCACCAGATGGCTGTTTCCCACCACGACAAAGCCGCATCGCTCGTAGAAGAGCCTGGCGTTTAGCGTCGACTCCAAACGCACTGCGGCGTCAGGGACGCCGCGGGCTCCCGTCACGGCGAACTCCAGCAATCGTCGTCCGACGCCAGTCCTTGAGGCCCCGCCGGAGACGAAGAGCATCGAGATCAGTCCCGGGAAGAACTCGGTAAAGCCGACGGCTTCCGAATCCCGCTCCGCAATCCAAAGCGCGCCTGCCTGGATGGCCCCGAGGTAGTTCGCACCGGAGCGGCCGACGAACCAAGCCTCCAGTTGCTCTTCGCTGTAATGCGGCCGACAGAGCGCATTGACGGAGTCCACGTGGAGCCGAAACACAGTCTCCGCGTCGGCCATTCCGGCCCGCCGAAGCGTCAGCGGAGAGCGCACGGCCCCTCAGCCCTCCTCGACCGGTTCGGTGAGGAAGTGGCGGCCTTGCTTGTCCTCCACCTCGACGACCCAGATGTCGGGGTCGATGCGGGCGGCGCGGGCGATGTAGGCGTCGACCTCGGGCTCCTCGGTGGCGGCGGTCGGTCGCATCCAGACGCGTTCGCCGTCGCCGCGGGTGGCCTCGGCATAGAGGCGCACCGTGCGGTCGGAGAGGTTCACCGCCTTGACCAGCACCGCGCCGGCCCGCGCATCGCCCTTGCGCGCGACGACGCCGAAGCCGCCGGAGAGCTCGGCGCGGCGGATGAGGGCTGCGGCCCAGACGTCGGTGGAGAGGATCATGGCCGTCTTTTCCACCATCTGCGCGCCCGCGTCACGGCGCTAACCGAACGACAACCCCGCCCGGGCCATGGTGGCTGAAGCGGCCCTCGACGGTCGCGACAGAACAAAGACGAACGACGCGATGACGAGCCACCGCCAGAACCGGCGGCGTTCGGCGTCTCGATGGATGGGGATCTGGGCTGCGGCGCTCTTCGCCATGCCCGCCGCCGCGGCCGCCGGGCCGCTGGACCTCTATGTCGAGCGCACCGCCATGACCGCCGCCGACGCCCGATGCGGCCTGTTCGGCGAGGAGCTGCGCGCCGCCCTGGACGCGGGCCGGCTGCAGGCGCGCAACGCCGCCGTCCGCGCCGGCGCTGATCCCGAGGCCATCGCCCGGGCCGATCGGCAGGCGGTGGCCGCGGCCACCCGCAGCGCCTGCGACTCCGACAGCCTTCGCTCGGCCGCCGACCACGTGCGCGCCGCCTTCGACGGCTTTTCCCAGACACGCAGGATCACCTATCCCGGCGAGCGGGCCGACTGGCGGGCCGACCGCACCGCTGGCGGCGAACAGCACCGCTGGCGCCTGGCGCAGGACGCCGCCTTCGACGGCGGACGGATGGTCTTCGGCCTGGCCGGCCGCGACGGCCGTCCCGTGCTGCTGGCCCTGGCGAGCTTCGCCGACGGACGGACGCCCTATGCCGCACGCCTGGCGGTGCGCGACGTCGACCGCGCCGGACAACCCTATCTCGGCCTCGGCGCCCGCGCGGACCTTTCGGGACGACTGCCGCCGCCGGCCGCCCGCCGCACCTTCGCCGCCGAGGCGCGAAGCCGGGCGGGTCTGGACCTGATGCCGGAAACCATGACGTCCGGGTGGGCCTTCCGATTCCCGGCCGAGGCCGCCGCCACCCTGGCCGAGCTCGACCCGCGCGAGGCGGTGGCGGTGGAGTTCCTGTTCTCCGACGGGACGCCGGTGCGCCGGGCCTATGTCGAGGTGGGCGACTTCGCCGCCGGCCGCGCCTTCCTGCGGATGGCCGCGCGCTAAGCTAGGGCGCTTCGGCCGGAACCGCCGGCGCCGGGGCCTCGGCCTCCGCCAGGACGGGCATGCGGACCGTCACCGTCGTGCCCTCGCCCAGGGCGCTTTCGATGAACATGTCGCCGCCGTGCAGCTCGGCGAAGCTGCGGACCAGCGACAGGCCCAGGCCCGTGCCGACGGCGCGCTTCTCCGCATCGCCGGCCTGTTCGTAGGGCCGGCCCACACGAGCGGCGTCCTGCGCGCTCATGCCGGTTCCCGTGTCGGCCACCACCAGCTCCAGCTGCCCGCCCGCCGCCTGCAGGCCTACGGTCACCGCGCCGCCCCGCGGGGTAAACTTCAGCGCATTGGAGACGAGGTTCAGGGCGATCTGCTTCAGCGCCCGGCGGTCGGCGTCGATGTCCAGCGGCTCGCGCGGCAGCACGCCGCGCAACTGGACGCCGGCGCGGTCGGCCTGGCCACGCATCAGGCGCAGCACGGCGGTGATCGCCTCGCGCCCGTCGAACACCTCGCGGGCCAGGTCGAACCGTTCGGCCTCGATCTTCGACATGTCGAGCACGTCGTTGATCAGATCGAGCAGGTGGCCGCCGGACTCGTGGATCAGCTCGGCATATTCGGCGTAGCGGTCGGACAGCGGGCCGAAGAGCCGCGAGCGCATGATGTCCGAGAAGCCCATGATGGCGTTCAGCGGCGTGCGCAGTTCGTGGCTCATATTGGCCAGGAAGCGGGACTTGCCGGCGTTCTGCTGCTCGGCCTCGACCCGCGCGGCCTCCAGTACGGCTTCGCGCCGGCGCCGGGCGCCCGCATCCACGACGACGGCCAGGACGCGAAGCGGGCCGATGCGGCGCAGCCTCGCCTCGGCCATGCCCTCGGGGTCGGAGGCCGGGGTGAAGGCGCGTTCGGCCTGGCCGCGCGCACGCGCCTCGGCCATGGCCTCGACGAGAAGGTCCCGCTCGGCCGGCGCCGCCAGATGGGCGAAGGGCTGGCCCGCCAGGGTCATCGCGCCGGCGCCGTCGAGCGTCCGTCCGAAGGCCGCGGCGATGCGGCCGTCGGGCAGCAGGTCGAGCAGCAGGGCCGGCTGTTCGTCCGCCAGTCGGCGCAGCTTGCCCGCCTCCCCCAGGGCCGCGCGCTCCTGCTGCGCGAATCGGCGCGTGAGGCCCACGAGCCCGAGCGCGAGACCGCCCGCCACGGTGACGAGAGCCACGGCGCGCAGGAGTCCGGCGGCGGGCGGCGCCGGGGCGGCGACGCCGCCCAGCAGGCTGGAGAGCAGGCCAAGACCGAGCACGCCCAGCACGGCTGCGCCGGCCGCGGCGGTCAGGCGCGGGCGGCCGCTGACGGCGGCGAAGGCGAGCGGCGCCAGACACCAGACCCCGAGCGGGCCGAGCGCGCCCCCGCACAGCAGGACCGCCGCCGCAGCGGCCAGGGTCCAACAGACCAGCAGGGCCCGGCGGCCGCCGCGTCGGCCGCCGATCGCCAGTCCGAGGCCGGCGAGCGCGGGCAAGCCGCCGATCGCCAGCGCCGCGGCGCCGCGGCCGGCGTCGGCCCAGCCGGAGGCGAGCAGCACCACGACCCCGGCCACGCAGGCGGCGAGCCAGGCGGCGTTCCACCAGAAGCCCTCGGCGCTGGCGTTGACGGCGCCTCTGCGGGCGCGGACCTGTCGAGAGGGCGAATTCACGGCCGCGGAATCATGGGTTGCAACCCTGCAAGTCTATCGGCGAGGGCGCGAAACAGCGAATCCGCTCGCCCCGCGCGCGACGGGCGAAACGAAATCGTAAGCGCAGGGCCACACCGTGTCCCCTTCGCCGAAGGATGCGCCGCCCTCAATGGTTCCGCCTGCAAGCAAGCTCGCCGCCACGCCTCCGGAGCTCCCGGCCGAGCGCCGCGCCCGGGCGCGGGCGCGCATCGACGCCCGCAGCGAGGAGCAGCGGCGCTCCTTCCTGCGGATGGTCAGCCACGAACTGCGCACCCCGCTCAACTCGATCCTCGGCTTCTCGGAGCTGATCGCCGCCGAGTATTACGGTCCCGTCGGGGCGCCGGAGTACAAGGACTACGCCCGCATGATCGCCGAGAGCGGGCGCCGGCTGCTGGCCATTTCCAACCAGGTGCTGGAGATCGCCCGCCTGGAGAGCGGCACGGCCGACCTGGCTCATCGCCGGGAATCCCTGGACCACGCCCTCGACGACGTGCTGGACCTGCTTCACGAGGAGATCCGGACTCGGACGGCCTCGGTCCTGCGCGACGACGAGGGGCGCCTGCCGGACGTGATGGCCGACGCGCGGGGGCTGCGCACCGCGCTCGGCGCGCTCCTGTCCAACGCCCTCGCCTTCGGCCCCGAGGGCGGGGAGGTCCAGGTGACCGCCAGCCGTCGAGGACCATCGGTGATTCTGCACATCCTCGACCGCGGTCCGGGCGTGGCGTCGGAGGATCTGCCGCGCCTCCTGCGCCCCTTCGAACAGGGTCAGAACGCGCTGGTGCGCCAGACCCAGGGGGCGGGACTGGGCCTGCCGCTGGCCCACATGCTGTGCCAGGCGATGGGCGGCGGCCTGGTGCTGGGGCCGCGCGAAGGCGGGGGCCTTGAGGCCGCCGTCCGGCTCACCGCGGCGCCGGACTGAGCCGCAGCGGTTGCGCCGCCCGCGGCGGCGACTTAAGTCGCAGGGCTCATGGCCGACATCCAAGACTCCCTCGACGAACTCGCCGAAGAGTTCGACCTCCTCAGCGACTGGGAGGAGCGCTACCGCTATGTGATCGAGCTGGGCGGCGGCCTGGAGCCCCTGAGCGACGCCGAACGCTCGGAGGCGAACAAGGTGCGGGGCTGCGCCAGCCAGGTCTGGCTGGTCACGGAGCCTCAGCCCGACGGGACCGTGAAGTTCCGCGGCGACTCCGACGCCCACATCGTGCGGGGCCTCATCGCGGTGCTGCTGCGGCTCTATTCCGACCGTCGGCCGGCCGAGATCCTGGCGTTCGACCCCAAGGCGGCTTTCGAACGCCTGGGGCTTTCGGGCGCCCTGTCCACCCAGCGGTCGAACGGCCTGGCCTCCATGGCGGCGCGGATTCGCCGCGACGCCGAGGCCTTGGGCGCCGCCAACCGCCCGTAGGGCCGGTCAGGCGGCGCGTATGCCGCTGACCCCGGATTCGCTCTGCATGCCGACCACCGTGTCGTAGCCGAGGATCATATCCACGTCGCGGCCGTTGGAGGCCAGCGGCAGGCGCAGCCAGAGGATCGAGAGGTGGCCGGCGCCCCGCCAGGCGAGGCTGTGGACGCCGACGCCGGGCCGGCGTTCCTCGACCACAGCGGTCAGCTCCTGGCGCCAGTATTCCGCGGCCCCGGAATTATAGACCTCGGCCAGGCTGCGGCCGGTGATCTCGCGGCCATAGACGCCGTAGAGACCGGTGCCGGCGAGACGGACGCGAAAGGCGAGCGGGTCTCTCCGAACGTCGATCAGGCTGACGGTGGGCAACAGCCGCTTGAGGGCCGCAGGCTCGATGTCGGCGCGCGCAGGCAGCCGCGCGCCCCGGCGCAGCCCCGCCCAGTAGCTGTACATCTCCTCGTGCGCCCGCGCCGCCGCGGCCGATGCCCCAATCTGCGCCGCCATGCTCAGATTCCTTAACAACCCCTTGGAATCACGACGAATCACTTATCGCCCGTATGGCGAATCGAGGGCAAGCCGAAATCCGGCGGCTGCGACGAAGAATCCACCGAAGAGTCAATTTCCGGCGCCCCGAACGCAAACGCCCGCCTCCGGGGAGGCGGGCGTCCGCAGTCGGTATGTCAGGGGCCGCGGGAGATCAGCGCTTCTTGCGCGTGGTCTGCCGGCCGCCCTGGCCGAGGCCCATCTGCTTGGCGAGGTCCGAACGCGCCTTGGCGTAGTTCGGGGCGACCATCGGATAGTCCTTCGGCAGGCCCCACTTCGCCCGGTACTCTTCGGGGCTCATATTGTACTTGGTGCGCAGATGCCGCTTCAGCGACTTGAACTTGCGCCCATCTTCCAGGCAGATCAGGTAGTCCGGCGTGATCGAACGACGAACCGGCACGGCCGGCTCCTTCGGCGGAGCCTCCACCGCTTCCGGCGCCTGCGTAATTCCCGCGAGGGCGCGATGGACCGCCTGAATCAGGTTCGGGAGATCCGCCGCCGCCACCGAGTTGTTCCCGACATAGGCGGAAACGATATCGGCGGTCATCTCGATGACTTCAGTTTTTTCGTCCATTTCTTCTATCCAGAGCGGCGCCAACGGCACCCCAGAACATCTGATTCCGAGATCAGTTGTTCCGTAGTTATAGCCGCCAAGGAACGGAGACAAGAGGAATAACAGAAATTCGCGCTTTTGCTGAGCTTCGCCGCATGAACACAATCTCCCGTGGAGATTGTGGCGGGGGCCCGACGCGGGTTCAGCGGTCGGCGCAATCTATCGACGATCGGCGGCCGGCTAGTTCCTGCCGAATTCCTTGGAGAAGGCGAGCATCGCCGCGCGCTGAGGCAGGGAGTACTCATCGATGGCGTCCTCGTCGCCATCGCGGATCGCCTTAAGAAGATCCGGCGTCAGGGCCGAGGACAGCGACCAGTTCCAGTAACGCAGAACCGTCTGGGCCCGATCGACCGCCAGCATGTCGTAGATCAACAGGGTGCGCTCGTAGGCCGGGCTCGGCGCGCCGGTCTCGTCGGTCTCGGGGCGCCGCAGGCCTCGCCAGAGCGCGCGCAGGGCCGCCCGCGGCAGTCCGGTCGCCTTGCAGAGGATGGCCAGGGGCTCCCCCCCGGGATCGGTGAAGAGCTTGGCGCCGGTCATCGGCTTGAGGCCCGAGAGGTAGGAGATCTCTTCGGCCACCTCGCGCGTCATGCCGTGCTGGGCCGCGGCGATCGCCGCCTCCAGGCTGGTGAAGGGGCTCTTCTCGATGGCCGCGCGGTTGCGCTGGCGCCGCTCGATGAACTGCAGGGCCTTGCGCGAGAGCGGATCCTGCCAGCCTTCCTGGGCCGCCATCGGGAAGATGTCGCCGGCCGCGTCCTGCAGGATTTCGCGCGAGACGGCGAAGCGCTGAAGGATGGTCTTGCGGGCCTCGGCGTCCGCCCACCAGAAGAGCACATAGGCCTGGGCCGGACGGAGTTCGGGACGGCGCAGCAGCGGGCCGACCAGCTGCGGGGCGTCGCGGGTGACCGCGACCAGGGCCTCCAGGCTCGCATGTCCGATCTTCGCGTCCCGGTTGCCGACCACGGCTTCCATGACCGCGACCTCCCCCGAGGCGACGAGCGCCTCGACGACCACCTCGCTCACCGCCTTGCGCCCGGCGATCATCAGGCGGTGGTCGGGGCCGGACAGGCGCACGCAATCGACGAGGTCGGCGTCCGAGAGCGTTTCGCATTCGGTGAGCAGGGGCCGGGCCACTTCCGGCTCGTCGCGCATGAGCAGGCGGGCGAGCTGGGCCGGCACCTCGACCAGGCTGGACAGGCGGCGCGAGACGCGCTGCCGCTCCTCCGTGGAAGCCTCGCGCAGGATCTCGATCAGCAGGTCGGCGGTGACCGAACGCTCGAAGGCGTTCACCCGGCTCGACGGCAGGCAGACCACGTCGGCCAGCCGCTTCAGCAGCGCATGCCGCGCCCGGAAGCGCGGCGCCGGCGGGTCGTCCGGAGATGCGGCGGGCGAGGTCTGGCTCATCAGGACCGCGAGTCTGCCGCAGGGACGTTAACCTGCGGTTTGCGAACCCCTCAGGCGAAGGGAGGCGCCGACCAGCCCGGCCAGATGTCGGGCAGGTCCTGCGACACACGGTTGGGGAAGTCCGCCGGGCGCTTCTCCAGGAACGAGCTGACGCCTTCGGCGGAGTCGGCGGAGGCGCCGCGGGCCTGGATGGCGCGGCTGTCGTGGCGATGGGCGATCATCGGATGCTCGGCGCCGGCCATCCGCCACATCAGCTGGCGGGTCAGGGCGACGGAGACCGGCGCGGCGTTGTCGGCGATCTCGCGGGCCAGGGCGCGCGCCGCCGGCAGCAGTTCGTCGGGGGCGTGCAGGGAGCGCACGAGGCCGCCGTCGAGCGCCTCCTGCGCGCCGAAGACGCGGCCGGTGTAGCACCACTCCAGGGCCGTCGGCATGCCCACGAGCCTGGGCAGGAACCAGGAGGAGCAGGCCTCCGGCGTGACGCCGCGGCGGGCGAAGACGAAACCGAAGCGCGCCTCGGTGGAGGCCAGCCGGATGTCCATGGGGAGTTGCATGGTGGCGCCGACCCCGACGGCGGCCCCGTTCACCGCGGCGATCACGGGCTTCAGGCTCTCGAAGATGCGCAGGACGACCAGTCCGCCGCCGTCGCGATAGACGCCGGCCTCCGTCCGCTCCGCCAGGTTGCCGCTGTCGCGCTGGGCGTAGTCGAAGGTCGAGGCGCCCCCGGAGAGGTCCGCGCCGGCGCAGAAGCCGCGGCCGGCGCCGGTGACGATCACCGCCCGCACCGCATCCTCCGCGTCGGTGACATCGAAGGCGGCGATCAGCTCCTTGTTCATGACCACGTTGAAAGCATTGAGCTTGTCGGGCCGGTTGAGCGTCAGGGTGGCGACGCCCTCCTCCAGCTCCAGCTTGAGGGTCTCGAATTTCGCGAGCGTCTTGGCGGACATGGGGGGCCTCCGGCGTTTCCAGGCTTTTTCACCATACCGGCCGCTTGACGGACGGGAGGTCAAGCACCCCATCATCAGATGAACAGCGATAAGCTGAGATGCGCCGACGGGCCCGCGAGAGGCCCGCGCCGCCGGAGGAAACAGAGGACCCATGCATCCGTCGCATCACGCGAAAAGCCACCCCGACCGCGCCGCCTATGTGATGGGGAGCTCGGGCGAGACCGTCACCTACGGCCAGCTGGAGGCCCGATCGAACCAGGGGGCGCACCTCTTCCGATCGCTCGGCCTGAAGGCGGGCGACGTCATCGCCATCCTGATGGAGAACCATCCGCGCTTCTTCGAGGTGGCCTGGGCCGCCCAGCGGGCGGGCCTCTACTACGCCTGCATCTCGTCCAAGCTGACGGCGGGCGAGATCGACTACATCATGAAGGACTGCGAGGCGCAGGCCCTGATCACCTCGGCCGGCGTCGGCCCGGTGGTCGATGAACTGCCCGCCCTGCTGCCCGGCGTGAAGCTCTACATGGTGGGCGAGGCGCGCGCGCCCTACGAGAGCTTCGAGGCGGCGCGCGCCGACATGCCGGAGACGCCGATCGCCGACGAGACGGCGGGTTCGGACATGCTCTACTCCTCCGGCACCACCGGCCGGCCCAAGGGGATCAAGCCGCCGCTGACCGGCGGCCCGATCGATGCGCCCAACGCCCTGTCCATGATGGCCGAGCACATCTTCGGCTTCCCGCCGGACGGGGTCTATCTGTCGCCGGCCCCGCTCTACCACGCCGCGCCCCTGCGCTGGTGCATGGGATACCAGCGGCTCGGCGGCACGGTGGTCGTGATGGAGAAGTTCGATCCCGAGCACGCGCTCGGCCTGATCGAGAAGTATCGCGTCGACTGCGGCCAGTTCGTCCCGACCCACTTCGTGCGCATGCTCAAGCTGCCGCCGGAGGTGCGCGCCCGCTACGACGTCTCCTCGCTGAAGTCGGCGGTCCACGCCGCAGCCCCCTGCCCCATCCCGGTGAAGGAGCAGATGATGGACTGGTGGGGCCCGGTCATTCACGAATACTACGCCGGCAGCGAGGGCAACGGCTTCTGCCACATCGGCCCGCACGACTGGCTGACCCACAAGGGCTCGGTGGGCAAGGGCACGACCGCCGAGGTGAAGATCTGCGGCGAGGACGGCGAGCCCCTGCCGCCGCGCACCGAGGGCGTCGTCTATTTCTCCGGCGGGGCGCCGCTGAGCTACCACAATGCGCCCGAGAAGGTGGCCGAGAACACCAACAGGCACGGCTGGACCACGCTCGGCGATGTCGGCTGGCTGGACGAGGAGGGCTTCCTCTACCTCACCGACCGCAAGAGCTTCATGATCATCTCCGGCGGGGTGAACATCTATCCGCAGGAGGTCGAGAACCTGCTGGTCACCCACCCGAAGGTGGCCGACGCGGCCGTGGTCGGCGCCCCTGACGACGAGATGGGGGAGAAGGTGGTGGCCGTCATCCAGCCCATGGACTGGAACGCCGCCGGCGACGAGCTGCGCAGCGAACTCATGGCCTTCTGCCGCGCCAACCTCTCCCACGTGAAGGCGCCGCGCGTGCTGGACTTCATGCAGGAACTGCCCCGCCACCCGACCGGCAAGCTCTACAAGCGGCTCATCCGCGACGCCTACTGGGGCAAGGAGGGTTCGAAGATCGTCTGAGGCCTTTCACGTTCGCGCCCTTGCCGGGGGCGCGGCGCGTGCTAGACCGCGAACACCTGTTTCAAACCCTTGAGGGAGCAAGCGATGAACCCGGTGGAAGTGAAGGACCTGCCCGGCCTGGTCGGTCAGGAAGTCGGCGTGTCGGACTGGGTGCAGATCACCCAGGAGCGCGTGAACCAGTTCGCCGAGGCCACCGGCGACCATCAGTGGATCCACGTGGACGTGGAGCGCGCCACCAAGGAGATCGGCGGCCCGATCGCCCACGGCTATCTGACCCTGTCGCTGATCCCCTTCCTGGGCGCCGGCATGCTGCCGATCAAGGGCGTGACCCGGGGGATCAACTACGGTTCCGACAAGGTCCGCTTCATCAACATGGTGCGCGTCGGCAAGCGCGTGCGCATGCGCCAGAAGCTGATCGGCGCCGAGCCCAAGGCCGGCGGCATGCAGATCAAGAACGAGTGCACCATCGAGATCGAAGGCGAGGACAAGCCCGCCTGCATCGCCGAGACGATCTCGATCGTCTACACCGGCTGAGCCGTCCCGCTCGGACGAACGACAAAGGCCCGGGGCGACCCGGGCCTTTTTTCGTACGTGGCCCAGGACAGGCGTGCTTGACGCGAGGGTCCATGAATACGGGTCGGATCAAGACCGACGATGACGTCGAGAGAAACGCGGCTGTCCGTTCGGGCGCCCCGCCCTACGGATCGTCGGACACCGCCTCCAGCGCCGAGGCCGCCTTGGCGCCGCCCACTTCGCTATAGGCCTCGGCCACCGTCACCGGCGCCAGCGGGTCGTCCATCAGGGCCAGGGTCTCGCGGATGTAGCGGGCGTGGGTGACGATGCCGATCTCCAGCCGCTCGTTGTTCAGCTCCACCTGCTGGGTGAGCAGACCGGCGATGAACTGCACCTCCTGGGCCTCGCTCGACCCCGGGCGGCGGCGCGCCCCCTCGGCCATGAAGACCGGACCGCCGGAATTGCCCGGGAAGACGGTGAAGTCGAGCAGGAAGGTCGGGAAGGCCTTGGACGGCGCCAGCGGGAACGAGGCGACGCGGCCGGAGCGCAGGATGGGGAAGCCCGCCGGATTGGCCGCCAGGCCCCGCGGGAAGCCGAGCGCCATCATCTCGTCGCCCGCCCCGACCGCATAGGAGGTGAAGGTCTCGTCGCCGGCCAGCCAGTCCAGCGGAATGGCCGCCTTGGCGAACTTCTCGGGCGCCGTGATCTCGATCACCGCCACGTCGCGGTTCGGATGCTGGGTCCAGAGCGGATTGCCGCCGCTGTCGCGGATGTCGAACTTCTGCGGGCTGTAGCGCCAGGAATGGTCCGGATTCTCCACCCGGTAGCCGATCTTGGCCTGGACATTGGGCATGCGCTGCAGGACGTGGCCCGCGGTGACCAGCACCGTCCGCGGCCGCCCGTCGGGCGCCGGCGCGTTGATCAGGAACCCGGTGCCCACCGTGCGCGTTCCATCGCCCAGCGGCTGTTCGACCTGAACGGTTGCGTGGATCAGCTCTACGGAGAGATCCCAGACCATGACGCCCTCGACTACTCGTCCCGACTTGGGGCGGAGTGAATCAGAGGGCGTGCGCCCAAACAAGACGCGACCCTGTGAGCGGGGCGCGTTCTAATGCCGCGCGCCCATGCCTTCAGCAGGAAATCTGTCCGCCGCGGGGGGCGCGCGACCGCTGCCGCTTGAGGCGGGCGACCGTTCGTCGCATCTAGCGGACATGAGCAATCCCCTCACCCCGCCCGTCGCGCCCAAGCATCCCAAGACCTTCGAACAGCTCGGCCGCACGCGGACCGACGACTATGCCTGGATGAAGGACGAGGCCTGGCAACAGGTGCTGCGCGATCCGTCCAAGCTGCGCAGCGACATCCGCGAGCACCTGAACGCCGAGAACGCCTACACCAAGGCCATGCTGGCGAGCACCGAGGCCCTGCAGGCGCAGATGTTCGCGGAGATGAAGGGGCGCATCAAGGAGGACGACTCCTCCGTCCCCACGCCGGACGGGCCGTGGGAATACTATGTCCGCTACGAACAGGGCGCCGAGCATCCGATCCGCGCGCGCCGCCCCCGCGGCGGCGAGGTGGGCGAGGAGATCCTGCTGGACGAGGCCGCGCTGGCCAAGGGCAAGGCCTACTTCCAGGTGGGCGCGGCCGGCCACAGCCCCGACCATGCGCTCTATGCCTGGGCCGCCGACGAGCAGGGCTCGGAGTACTACACTGTCCGGGTGAAGGACCTGGCGACGGGCGAGGAACTCGGCGCGCCGGCGGAGAGCGCCTATGGCGACTTCACCTTCTCGCCGGACTCCCAGTGGCTCTTCTGGATCTGGCGCGACGAGAACGCCCGCCCGGTGAAGGTCTTCCGCCGCCCCGCGCGCGGCGGCGACGACGTGCTGGTCTATGAGGAGACTGACGAAGGCATGTTCCTGGGCGTCGGAACGACCTCGGACGACGCCTACGTCACCATCCATGTGGGCAACCAGGAAACCACCGAGATCTGGATCATTCCCGGCGCCGAGCCCACCGCCGACCCGGCCTGCGCGGAGCGCCGGTCCGAGGGCGTGCGCTACGAGATCGACCACTGGGGCGACCGCTGGGTGATCCGCACCAACGCCGACGGGGCGGTGGACTTCAAGCTCTGCGTCTCGACCGAGCCCCTGCCGGCGCGGGCGACCTGGCGCGACTTCGTGCCCCATGAGCCGGGCCGCTACATCACGGGCTTCGCCGCCTACGCCCATCACCTTGTGCGGATGGAGCGGGTGAATGCGCTCGACCGCATCGTCATCATGACCCGCGACGGGGGCGAGGACATCGTCGCCTTCGACGAGGAGGCCTACGCCCTGCATCTCGAGGGCGGGCTCGAGTACGAGACCGCCACCACCCGTTTCGTCTACCAGTCGCCGACGACGCCGCGCCAGTGGTTCGACTACGACATGCTCACGGGCCAGCGGACCCTGCGCAAGACGCAGGAAATCCCCTCCGGCCACGACGCCTCGCAATATGTGGCGCGGCGGCTCTACGCCCGTGCGGCCGACGGCGCCCAGGTGCCGGTCACCCTGCTGATGCGCAAGGACACGCCGACCGACGGTTCCGCGCCGGTCATGCTCTATGGTTACGGCTCCTACGGGCACGCGATGGAGCCGACCTTCTCCATCCGCAACCTCTCCCTGGTGGACCGCGGCTGGATCTGGGCCACGGCCCATATCCGCGGCGGCTCGGACAAGGGCTGGGGCTGGTTCATGGACGGGCGGAAGGACAAGAAGACCAACACCTTCACCGACTTCATCGCCTGCGCCGAGCATCTGATCGGCGAAGGCCTGGCGACCAAGGGCAAGATCGCGGCCTATGGCGGTTCGGCCGGCGGCATGCTGATGGGCGCCGTCGCCAACATGCGGCCCGACCTGTGGGGCGCGATCATCGCCGCCGTCCCCTTCGTCGACGTGCTGAACACCATGAGCGACGACACCCTGCCCCTCACCCCGCCGGAATGGCCGGAGTGGGGCAATCCGCTGACCGACCCCGGCGCCTATGACCGCATCGCCTCCTACAGCCCCTACGACCAGGTGGGCGCAAAGGCCTATCCGCCCATTCTCGCCACCGGCGGCCTGTCGGACCCGCGGGTGACCTACTGGGAGCCGGCCAAGTGGGTGGCGAAGCTGCGCGAGCACACCACGGGCGAGGCGCCGATCCTTCTGAAGATCAACATGGAGGCCGGCCACGGCGGCGCCTCGGGCCGCTTCGACTTTCTGAAGGAGATCGCGCTGGACTACGCCTTCGCCGTCTGGGCGATGGAGAAGGGCTGGATGAAGGAGGCCGTGAGCCGATGATCGTTCGCCCGGCCGAGAGCCGCGACATGGCGGCGCTGGCCGCCATCTACGGCCACCATGTGCTGCACGGCTTCGGCACCTTCGAAGAGGTCCCGCCGAGCGCAGACGAACTGGAGGCGCGCCGCCAGGCGGTGGTGGCCCGCGGCCTGCCCTATCTGCTGGCCGAGGAAGCGGGTCGTGTGCTGGGCTTCGCCTATGCCGGCCCCTTCCGTCCGCGCGCCGCCTATCGCTACACGGTGGAGGACAGCGTCTACATCGCGCCCGACATGCAGGGACGCGGCGTCGGCAAGGCGGTTCTCTCCGCGGTGATCGCGGCCTGCGAGTCCCTCGGAATCCGCCAGGTCGTCGCCGTCATCGGCGATTCCGGCAACGCGGGCTCCATCGGCCTGCACAGGTCGCTGGGCTTCCGGCAGCAAGGCGTCGGCGAAGGCTTCGGCTACAAGCACGGCCGCTGGGTCGACATCGTCTGGATGCAGAAGGCGCTGAACGGCGGAACCGGCCGCGAACCCGACGCGCCGGGTCTGGTCTTGAGCGGCGTCTAAGGTGCGGCGGTCACAGGGGCGTCCTGCGCCCTTGAGGCGAGCCGCCTGACCCGGGAAGGCGCCCGAGCTCACCGCGCGAGGGCGGCGAGGGCGCGGCGCTGTTCATGGCGGATGTCCTGGTCGTCGCCCGGCGCGCCGTCCGGGCCGGCCGGTGGCTGGATCAGCCGCACGTGACGCGTCAGCGCATGCCGCTGCTCCTCGGTCCTCACATGTTCGGCCAGATCGCCGATCGCTCGGAGCAGGTGGATCAGCACCGAGGGCATGCCGGCGCCCGACTGCCGGATCTGGTCGAAGGCTGCGTCGACGATGCCGCCGAAGTCGCTGACGCGGCGCACCACCCGCAACTCGCCATCGCCGTCAGCCAGGGTCGGGCTCGGCATCTGCCGGACCATCAGGCGCGCCAGCCCGCCCCGCAGGCGGTCGATCACCGCCAGGGCGGTGAAGGGGTCGTTGACGCCGGGGGACAGGGCGCGCACGGCGACCTCGACGAGATGGCGTATGGCGAACTCAAGATCCTGGTCGGGCGTGCGGCCATGGCCGGAGACGATGAACCTGCCGATCTCCCGCCGCGCCGCCTCCGGATCGGCCGGCGCCGGGTGGACGAGCACCTTGCGGTCGCCCTCCACCACGAAGTCGCCCGGACGGAAATCGAGCCGGACGACGGCGCCGTGCGCCTCGGCCCAGCACAGGATCTGGTGATACTCGACCGACTGGACGTAGCCCTCCTTGGGCAGCCGGATGCGCCCGGCCGTCGCCTCGAAGTCCGGCGGCAGGGCCCAGCCGCCGGGGGCAGCGAATTCGGCCATGGCCGGCAGATCGTCGACAACCTTGTCGAACTCGCGCCGGACCCGACGGACCACTTCGTCGGCCACGATGAGGTTCGAGACGCCTTGCAGGAACCCCACCAGGGCCAGGACGCAGACGAGCGCCAGCAGGCTGCCCAGGGCGACCGCCCCCGTGGGGACCTCACCCGGCGGGGCGCCCCCGCGCACGGCGCGAAGCACCAGCAGCAGGTAGACGATGGTCATCGCGAAGGCGCCGAGCGCCAGTTGCGTCCCACGGTTGGCGCGGAAGGTCCGGATGAGGCGCGGCCCATAGGCGTTCGCCGCCAGCGACAGGGACACCACGGTGACCGAGAAGACGATCCCGGCCAGGGAGATCACCGCTGTCAGGAGCGTGGACAGCAGGTTGCGCGCATCCTCGCCGTCTCCGCTGACCAGCCAGCGGTGGAGCACCCCGCCCGTTCGGGGCCAGGTCGCGCCCAGCCGCAGCATGATGACCGCAAGCAGGACGCCCAACAGGAACATCAGGACCGGCGCCAGCCATAGGCTGGTCCGCAAACCGTCGAGCCTCGCCCTGGCCCAGTTCAGCATGGCGCGATCCATCCCGCCCGAACGGGCGGACGCGACGGAGGTTCTCCGTCCCGACCGCGGTCGAGCCGATCGGGCCGCCTCCCCTAGCGTCAGCATTGGCGCGCGCCCCGCAAACTGACAGGTTCCCGTCCGGCGACACCACATCCAGGGGACCAGCATGGAATTCGACGACGTCATCCTCGGCCGGCGCAGCATCCGCGGCTACAAGCCCGATCCGGTGCCGCGGGAACTGATCGAGGAGATCCTGACGCTCGCCATGCGCGCGCCGTCGTCGATGAACACCCAGCCCTGGAGCTTCTACGTCATCACCGGCGAGCCGCTGGACCGCATCCGCGCCGGCAACACCGAGCGCATGGTGGCCGGCGTGCCCCAGTCGCGGGAGTTCCGCACCGGCCAGCCCTTCGAAGGCCAGCACCGCGAGCGGCAGGTGGGCGTGGCCAAGCAGCTCTTCGGCGCCATGGGCATAGCCCGCGACGACAAGGAACGGCGCCAGGACTGGGTGCTGCGCGGCTTCCGCCAGTTCGACGCGCCGGTCTGCATCATCGTCACCTATGACCGCGTGCTGGACGGCAGCGACGACACCCCCTTCGACTGCGGCGCGGTGACCACGGCCCTGGTGAACGCCGCCTGGTCCCGCGGCCTGGGCGCCGTAATCAACAGCCAGGGCATCATGCAGTCGCCCGTGGTGCGCGAACACGCCGGCATCGCCGAGGACCAGGTCATCATGAAGAGCATCGCGCTCGGCTGGCCGGACGAGACCTTCCCCGCCAACGCCGTGGTGTCCGAGCGCAAGAGCGTGGCGGAGGCGGCGACCTTCGTAGGGTTCGAATAGCCGCCGCCCGCGGCCCGCCCTACTGGATGGTGGGCAACGCCTTTCGGCAGTCCTCGGCGCATTCCCGGCACATGGTCGCGCACAGCTTGCAGTGCTCGTGGTCGTGCTTCTCGCACTCCGCCGCGCAGAGTTCGCAGGCGCGGATGCAGGTCTCCACCTGAGCGCGCAGCATCTCGATGTTCTGGCTGCTGCGGCGGACCGCCAGCCGCGCGGTGGCGGCGCAGATCTCGGCGCAGTCCAGGCAGGCGCGGATGCAGCTGCGCATGTCCATGTCCTCGGCCAGACAGGCGTCGGCGCAGGACGTACAGAAGAGCGAGCACAGCATGGAATGGCGCGCCGCGGTCACCAGGCTCTCGTTCACCTCGCCGGCCACATCAGGATGAAGTCCGACCATCTTCGAAAGGGACATGCTCTGCCTCCGTTGTTGGGAGACTAGGCAATCCCCGGGCGCACAGGTCCGTTCCCTCTGCCTGGCGCCGAACCCGCCCGCGATATGGGCCGCGCGTTTGGCGCCTGCGGCCAGGGTCCGCTAGGGTCCGGCCGTCCGACAGTCAGGAGTTCCCCATGTCCAAGACCACCCTCCCCCGTCGTAACGTGATCCTTGGCGCCGGGCTGATCGCCGCGGCGCCTCAGGTGGTCTGGGGGGCGGACGGAAAGCCGCGGGTGACGATGAAGACGGCGCTGGGGACCATGGTGCTGGAGCTGGAGGCCAAGAAGGCGCCGCTGACCACCGCCAACTTCCTGCGCTATGTGGACGCCAAGGCCTATGACGGCGCGAGCTTCTTCCGCGCCGCCCGCAACGACTGGGCGCCGACCGAGGGCACCATCGTCGCCCAGCCGGCCGCCAAGGTGCGCCCCTTCCCGCCGATCCGGCACGAGAGCACGACCATGACGGGGCTGAAGCACACCCACGGGACCATCTCGCTCGGCCGATTCGACGTCGGCACGGCGACCAACACCTTCTTCATCTGCCTGGGCGACCAGCCCTTCCTGGACGCCCGTCCGGGCGAGCCCGGCGACAACCTCGGCTACGCCGCCTTCGGCAAGGTGGTCTCAGGCCTGCCCGTCGCCCAGAAGATCCTCGCCCAGCCCACCGGCGGCGAGACCAAGTTCAAGGACCAGCAGGACCAGTGGCTGAAGAAGCCGGTGATCATCGAATCGATGCGGCGGGCCTAGGCGCTCGCGAGTCCGGCGCCCACACGTCATTCCCGGCCTTGCGCCGGGAATCACTCCCCACGCTCACCCCCTCGACAGGGACGCTCGGGACAAGCCCGAGCATGACGATGTGGGGGTCCGGAGGCTTGTGCTCTCAAGTTCCTGGAACCCGCGCCTCAGACAGCGCTCGGTCCCTTCGGAGAAGTGGCTGGGGAACTAGGACTCGAACCTAGAATGACGGTACCAAAAACCGCAGTGTTACCATTACACCATTCCCCAGCAGGAACGGCGGCGGGGGAGGCCCCCGCGGCGAGGGCGTGGGAATAGCAAAAGCCTTTTTGGGATGCAACGCCTCGTCACGCGCTTGCGACCCCGAAATCGCTCCTCTATAAGGCCGCCTCCAAGTCGGAGTGTGGCTCAGTCTGGTAGAGCACCGCGTTCGGGACGCGGGGGTCGCAGGTTCGAATCCTGCCACTCCGACCATCCATTCCGTCGCCGTTGCGACGGGCCTTCCCCCCAGGAAAACCAGCCCTTCGACGCCCGACGATTCGGCGTGAGCGGATTCTAGCGGGCGCGCTGGATGAAGAGGCAGTCGCCGGCCACATAGGCGCGCGCCACGCCTGCGCCCCACTGCTTCAGCAGTGCGTCCCCCGCGAGTTTGGGGCCATCCCCATAGCGCCAGCAGTAGTCGTCGATCGCCACCCAGCCGCCCGGCACGACGAGCGGCGACCACAGGGCGACGTCCTCGGCCGCGCATGGCGCGTCGTGATTCCCGTCGATGTGCAGGAGGGCGATTCCGCCGGCGGGCTTCAGCGGCGCCCGCGGCTTCAGAAGGCGCACGGATTCGCCATCGGCCGTTCCGCCATAGATGGCTCGCCCGGCGGCCGAGGGCGCGCGGTAGGCGCCCATCGCTCCGGGGGGCGCCAGGGCGGCGAAGGTCGCCTCGAAGGCGTGGGCCACCCGCTCCAGCCCGGCGGCGCGCGTATAGGCCTGCAGGGCTTCGGGCAGGTCCTGCTGGGCGCCTTCGTCGGCGCACCAGGGATCGAAGACGAAGAGGCGCCGTTCCGCCCCGCCGAGATTTCGCCCCGAGAGCAGGACGCTCGCCGAGCGCCCGAAAAGGGCGCCGATCTCGACCATGTCGCCCTCGGGAGCCTCGAGCAGGCAGGCCAGGAGCGCCGCCAGCTTGTCGTCGTAGGATTCGCCGAACAGGTCGAAGGCGAGGCGGATGACGCCCGCCAGAAAGGTCGGCTCCGGCGGCGGGCGGGACGGCGCCAGGGCGGCGATCAGGTCCGCCCACCGCCCGGCGCGCGCGAAGATGTCGTCCCAGCGCGCGAACTCCTGTTCGAGGGCCGAGCGGTTGATGATGCGCAGGTGCTTCAGGTCGTGCTCGCGCAGGATGTCGCCCAGGGCCGCGTGCACCATGTGGGCGGCGGCGTGGATGCGGGTCACCTCGTGCCGCTCGACAAGATCGAGGAAGGCCGGGAGGAAGCCGGGCTCGTGGACCAGCGGCAGCCTGACCCAGGGCGCCGCGCCTTCGGTGGGATCGCTGGCGTCGCAGGAGGCGCCGACGACCCGCTCGCCCCGCTCCAGCGCCTGACGCAGGAAGGCGCGGCCGTCGGGTGTCGATACCGGGAAGACCAAGGTCGCTGACATGTCGCTCATCCAGCCGCGCCTGCGGCGCACCCGGCCGACCATGGGCAGTTATGGTAAACACGGTCTTTCGCCTGCGGGCCGAGCGGCCGCCGGGCGAAGGGCGCGTCACGGCGCCGCACAGGCTCCCGTTAACCATATGTCCGCGATTGCGACCCTAGCCTTGGCGCGAAACTCCATTGGGAGAGTCGCGTCGTCATGGCCAGCTACGGTGTCGCCCGTTCCAACGACCTGTTGGCCAAACCGTGCGCGCCCATGCCCGTGGCGCGTCCGGAACTGCCGACCGCCGAAGCCCTGCTGCCCTATCTGCGGCGGCTGGACGAGACCCGCTGGTACTCCAACTTCGGCCCCCTGCTCACCGAATTCGAAGCGCGTCTCGCCGACCGATTCGGGCCGCAGACCCACGTGGTCACCTGCGCCAACGCGACCCAGGGCCTGACCCTCTGCCTGCAGGCCATGGACCTGCCGCAGGGCAGCCTCTGCGCGCTTCCGGCCTACACCTTCGTGGCCACCGCCCACGCCGTGATCGCCGCGGGCCTCGTGCCCTACTTCCTGGACGTCGACCCCGACACCTGGATGCTGCAGCCGCAGACGGTGCGGGACGCCCTGCAAGGCGCGCCTGGCCCGATCTCCGCGGCCATCCTCGTCGCCCCCTTCGGCCTGATGCCCGACCTCGCGCCTTGGCTGGCCCTGCGCGAGGAGACCGGGCTGCAGGTCCTGCTCGACGCTGCGGCGGCCTTCGACGACCTGCAGGCCGCGCCGGTCCCCGCCGTGGTCAGCCTGCACGCCACCAAGGTGCTCGGCATCGGCGAGGGCGGCTTCCTGGCGACCACCGACGACATCCTCGCCCAGCGGGTGCGGCAGCGGACCACCTACGGCTTCAGGGGCTCGCGCGAGTCCCACATCCCGGCGACCAACGCCAAGCTCAGCGAATACGCCGGCGCCGTCGGCCTGGCCGCCCTGGACGGGTGGCCGCACAACCGGCTCCGCTGGCTCCGCACCGCCCAGGCCGTGCGCGCGGCCCTGCTCCATCTGCCGCAGGTGGGGTTCCAGCCCGGCTGGGGAGCGAACTGGGTGACGAGCGTCTGCAGCGTGCGGCTGCCGGACGGCGCCGCCGCCGCGGTGGAGGAGAAGCTGAACGCCCGGGGCGTCGAGACGCGCCGCTGGTGGGGCCTCGGCTGCCACACCAATCCGGCCTTCGCCGGCTGTCCGCACGGCGACCTTACCGAAACCGACCGGCTGGGCGCCTCGGTCATCGGCCTGCCCTTCGCCATCGACCTGGACTTCGAGCAGATCGGCGCCGTCGCCTCGGCGCTGGCGGAGAGCCTCGACGCACTCGGTCCGCCGCCTCCGCCGGAGGGCTCCTGACATGACCGAGCGCCGCTGATGACAAAGCAAGGACTGGTCGTGGTCGGCCCCGGCCTGATGGGCCGCAAGCACATCGAGCTGATCCAGAACAACCCGCGGTCCGAACTGGCCGGCATCGTCACGCCCGAGCGTGCGGTCTTCAACGACATCGGCGAGCGGCTGAACGTGCCGCTCTTCCACGACCTGGAGACCTGCCTCGACAGCCTCGCGCCGTCCGGCGTGATCATCTCCTCGCCCAACGAGTTTCACTACGACCAGGCGCGCTTATGCGTGGAGCGCGACGTTCCGGCGCTGGTCGAGAAGCCGATCACGTCGACCTATGAGGACGCCGCCCGGCTGGCGGACCTCGTCGCGCGGCGGAACGCCAAGCTGATCGTGGGGCACCATCGGGCCCACAGCCCGCTCATGTCCACGGCCAAGACGCTCATCGAGGAGGGTCGGCTCGGGCGGCTGGTGGCGATCCAGGGCAGCGCCATCTTTCACAAGCCGCCGGAATATTTCGAGGCCGGCCCCTGGCGGCGGGAGATCGGCGGCGGGCCCATCCTGATCAACCTGATCCACGAGATCGGCATCATGCGCACGCTGTGCGGCGAGATCTCCGCAGTCCAGGCCATCGCCTCCAACGCCATCCGCGGATTCCCCGTCGAGGACACGGTGGCGATCAACCTGCAGTTCCGCAGCGGCGCGCTCGGAACCTTCGTCCTGTCCGACACCGGCGCTTCACCGCGGAGCTGGGAACAGACCTCGCGCGAGAATCCGGTCTATCCGACCTATCCCGACGAGGACTGCTACAGCATCACGGGCACGCAAGGATCGCTGGACTTTCCCACCATGCGCCTGAAGTCGCATCCGGCCTCGGAGACCCCGTCCTGGCACAGGCCCTTCGTCGAGGAGGTGATCCCCGTCGTGCGCGCCGACCCGCTGGAGCGGCAGCTGGACAACTTCATCGATGTGATCCTCGGGCGCGGCGAGCCGGTCGTCACGGCCTTCGACGGGGCGCAGAATCTGAAGGTCGCCGACGCCATCCGCCGGTCCGCGGAGACCAGCACGCTGGTCGCCCTGGACAGCTAGCGCATGGAGGCGCCCGCCTGCCGGGCCCGATGACGATGGACCGTGTTCTTCTCCTCGACACCAATGTCGCTTCGGCGCCGATCCACCAGTTCCTGGTGGCGGCGGGGTTCGAGGTCCACGTGGTCGGCCGCAACCCGCAGGACTTCCTGGCCAAGGCCGTCTCCAACTATGTGGAGCTGGACTATTCCGACGTCGACGCGGCCGAGGCCCTGATCGACCGCCTGGGCGCACGCTTCCTGGTGCCGGGCTGCAACGACCTGTCCTACGAGACCTGCGCGCAGATCAGCGCCAGGCGCGGCTTTCCGGGGATCGACCCCGTCGAGGCCGTCCACACCCTGGGCAACAAGCGCGCCTTTCGCCGCTATGCCGAGGCGCGCGGCCTGCCTGCGCCGCGGGAGGTCGCTGAGGCCGACGCCGTCGCGGGCCGCCCGATCATCGTCAAGCCCGTCGACGCCTACAGCGGGCGCGGCGTCACGGCCCTGAAATCGCCGACCTCGGAGGAGATCGCCGCCGCCGTGGCCCGGGCCAGGTCCTTCTCGAAGGGCGGCGCCTGCCTGATTGAGGAATTCGTGGAGGGCCAGCTCCACAGCCACACGGCCTTCCTCGGGGAAGATGGAATCCTCGCCGACTTCATCGTGGAGGAGCACGGGTCCATCAATCCTTTCGCCGTCGACACCAGCTGCGTGATCCCCGACTTCGATGCGGAGCAGCTTCGCGCCGTCCGGGCGGCCATCGAACAGATCGCGCGCGACCTGAAGCTGACCTCCGGCCTGATCCACACGCAGTTCATCTCAGATGGCGCGCGCTTCTGGATCGTGGAGATCACCCGGCGCTGTCCGGGCGACCTCTACAGTCGCCTGATCTCGCTCTCGACGGGCTTCAACTACGCTGAAAACTATGTGCGGCCGTTCCTCGGCCAGCCCTTTGACGGACGGACGGGAGAGCCGGCCGCCATCATGCGCCACACCATTGCGCTGCGGCAGGCGCAGACCTTCGGCGCCCTGCGGTTCCACCGGCCCGTGCAGATCGAGAGCCTCGTGCCGCTGGCCCTGGCTGGCGACCGCGTGTCCGAAAGCCCCTTCGGGCGGATCGGCATTCTCTTCGCCCGCTGCGAGACCGGCGCCGAACTCGACGCGCTGATGGCCGCCACCGTGGCCGGCGAGCTCTACACGGTCGACGGCTAGGCGGGAGCGAACACCATGTCCGAACACGGCTTCCGCACTGAGGTCGCGGCCGCGATCCAGGCTCCGCCGGCCAACCGGCCCCTCGCCCGCGACCTGCTGTCGGGCGCGCTCGACCGTCCGTGCTTCGTGGTGGGACGGAACGAGGACACGGCCGCGCTCGTCGGGCGGCTCCGGCTGGACGGCGTCGTCCACGACTACGCCGAGCCCGGCGCCATGTGGAACGGCCTGCCCTGCGTGCCGATCGCCGCCCTGCCCCCCGGCGCCGTCGTCATCAACGGCTCGACCTCGATCAGTCCCATCGCGGTCGATCAGAGGCTGCGGGCCGCGGGGCTGACGGCCATCGTCTCGCTGCACGACCTCGTCTGCGCCGGCGAAGGCGCGGTTGCGGCGCCGGCCTTCGTCCGCGAGCAGCAGGCGGACTGGCGCGACGCCTCCGCGGAATGGTCGGACCTTTTCGCCAGCCTGGAGGACGACGCTTCGCGCCAGACCCTCCTGGACGTCCTGCGCTACCGGCTGACGGCCGACGTGCGGTTCATGGGCGACTATCGCGTCCGCATCGAGGAGCAGTATTTCGAGCCCTTCCTGGAGCTGAAGGGCGAGACCTTCGTCGACGCCGGCGGGTTCGATGGCGACACGACAGAGGGCTTCTGCCAGCGCGATCCAGACTACCGGCAGGTCCACCTCTTCGAGCCGTCGCCGCGCAACCTCCGCGCCGCCCGCGAGCGGCTGCAGGCCTTTCGCGACATCGCCTTCCACCCCGAGGCGCTGTCGGACGCGCCCGGAACCATGCGCTTCGACGCCGAGGCCGGCTCGGCCTCGGCCGTGAGCTCCGGCGGGGGACAGGAGGTTCCGGTGACCACCCTCGACCTCGCCGTCGCCGAGCCGGTGAGCTTCATCAAGATGGATCTCGAGGGCTGGGAGATGAAGGCGTTGGCGGGCGGGGCGCGGCACATCGGGCAGGACCGCCCGAAACTGGCTATCGCCGTCTATCACAGCGCCAGCGACTTCAGGGACGTGTGGCGATACGCCCGTTCGATCCACCCGGACTACAAGGTGTACCTGAGACACTATACTCAGGGCTGGTCCGAGACGGTGATGTTCTTCGTCTGAGCCTGAGCCTCGCCCCATTCCAAGACGGACCACTCATGACCTCCGAGCCCTCAGAATCGACCGCCCGCCTGATGAGCCGCCCCGTCGAGCTGCGCGATCACTGCCGGACCCACGCCAGCGGGCTGGTGCAGATCAAGCCCAAGGTCGTCTTCATGAAGATCGAGGCGCGCCACGCCGAGCCGGTCGGCATGAAGATCAACGTGCCCTCGAGCGGCATCGGCAGCGTCACCCTTCTGGAGGCGGCCGCCCTCGTTTCGCTCGTCAAGCTGGTCCAGCCGCGGAAGATCTTCGAGTTCGGCACCTTCCTCGGCTATTCCACCGCCCTGCTGGTGGAGAATTCCGGGCCGGACTGCGAGGTCTACTCTCTCGACCTGGGCGAGAGCCACGTCGGCGAAAGGCCGCTGACGGACTATGACGAGGCCGATCTGCGGCGCGATGGCGACATCAACGACGCCTATCTCCGAAGCGCCCAGGGCGCCGTGGGGCCGCGCTACACCACCGCCCTGTCGGCGGCCGACAAGGGCAGGCTGCACCTGATCCATCAGGACAGCCGTCGCTTCGACCCGGCCGCGCACGGGCTCGAGGGGACGGTCGACCTCGTGTTCGTCGACGGGGGCCACGACACCGAGACGGTCACCATCGACACCGCCAACGCCCGCAGGATGATCGGGGACAGCGGCGTGATCGTCTGGCACGACTTCAACTCCGGCATCCACGGGGACGTGACGAGCTTTGTGGGCGAGCTCGCCCAGCACGAGCTCATCGTGTGCATCCAGCACACCATGCTGGCCCTGCTCCTGGTGGGGCGGGCCGGCCGCGACTTCCTGGACGCCGGCGCGTAGGCCGGGATCACCCTTCATGGCGCGCGACCAGACGAGCGGCCTGTCCGGCGGTGAGAGGGGCGAGGGCCGCATTCTCGATCGGGAGACCTATCGCAAGCTCACGGTCCGGCGGGACGGCCTCGCGGCTACGCTTCTGTTGCTCAGGATCGCGTTCCATGCGGCGCTGCTCGCCGGCGCCAGCCTACTCTTCGCCCGGGGCCAGACCGTCGCCGCCCTGCTGCTTCTGATCCCCCACTTCGTGACCTGGTCCTTCCTGGGCTGGGCCGGCGTGGGGCACGAGCTGTTTCATCGCTCCGTCTTCTCGGTCAGGTGGCTGAACACCGCGCTCTTCCGGCTGTTCTCGATCCTGACCTGGAGCAACTACGGCTACTTCGAGGTCACCCATCCGATCCACCATCGGAACACCCTGGGCGAGGGCGACTTCGAGGCCGACCCGCAAGGACGGCTCTCGCCGCTCGGAACCCTCGCGCTTTTGACGATCGACGTGGGCGCGCTCTATCGGCGGGTGCGCGTGCTGGCGCTCAACGCCGCCGGCGTGGCCCCCGGCGGCGCGATGGCGGCGATCTTCCCGGCCGGAAGCGACGCCTTCCTCAAGCTCCGGAACGGCGCCCGGGCTGTGATCGTCGGCCAGGCGCTGCTGATCGCGACGTGTCTCTGGCTCGGCTCACCCTTCCTCGCAGCCGCCATCACGCTGGCGCCCTTCTGCATGACCTTCGTCAACCGGACGCTCGCGGCGCTCCAGCACTTCGACCTGCGGGCCAGCGGGGTTCCCGGCGATTATGAGAGCTCGACGCGGACCGTGATCCTGGGCCCGGTCGCCGGCTTCTTCTACGCCGACATGAACTACCACATCGAACACCACCACTTCCCCTCGATCCCCCACTACAACCTGCGCAAGACGCACGCGGCCGTAACGGCGCGCCGCAGGCCGCTCCATCTCGAGCGTGGCTACTGGCGCGGGCTGAGGCTGCTGGCGCGGAAAGGCTTCTTCACCTCCGGCCGGCCGCTGGGCGCCTGAGCCGGGTTGCGACGTCAGTTCGAGGTCTGGAGCCAGCGGGCGTACATCTGCCGGAAGGCGTCCTCCAGCTTGCGCGTGAAACCGGCCTCATCGCGATAGGAGGACGCCTCGAAGGCGGGACGCACCCGGGCGCGCAGCCGGTCGAGCGCCTGCACATCCTCCGTCAGCGCCACGGCGCGCTCGACATAGTCGTCCCAGGTCTCGGCCACCAGTTCGGGAATGCCCAGGGGCAGCACGGTGCAGGCGGCGGCGCGCGCGTAGTAGTTGTCGCCCATATGGGCCAGGACCGGCACGCCGTTGGCCATGGCGTCGTGCGTCGTCGTGCCCCCCACGCAGGGCGAGGGATCCAGCGCCAGATCGATGTCGGCGAACTCCTTCAGGTAGTCCTGTCCGGTGCTGTGGCCGCGGAACTCGAGCTTCTCGGGCCCGACCCCATAGACGGCGAAGCGGGCCTGGGTGGCGCGCTGCAGAACGGGATCGGCGAAGTAGCGGTACTTCAGGACGAGCCTGTCCGCCGGGCGCGCGCGCAGGATCAGGGCCCAGGCCGCCACCGTCATCTCGTCCAGCTTGGCCGGATTGTTGAATGAGCCGAAGGTGACGTAGCCGTTCCTGAGGGCCGGCGTCGGCGTGGGCTCGGGCCGGTCGGCCGCCGGGCGGCTGGGGCTCATCAGTTCGCCGAGACTCCAGATCTCCTCGGTGAAGAAGGCCTCGGTCCCCGGTACGGCCATGCCGTCGCAATGCAGGACATAGTCCATGCAGGACAGGCCTGTGCTCTGCACGAAGTTGATCCAAGCCGCCTGGACGGGGGCCGGGCGAAGCGCGAAGACCGGCAGGCGGCTGCCTGCGGTATGGCCCCAGACATCGACGAGGACGTCGATCTTGTCGGCGCGGACCATGGCGGCGACCTCGGCGTGTCCGAGCCCGCCGATCTTGCGTAGCTTGCAGGCGGCCGGCAGGCCCGCCTCGGCCTCGGGATCGGCGCAGTAGAGGTGGACCTCGACCGCCGCACGATCATGGGCCTCCAGGACCGGCAGGATGAACTGCGCGACCTGGCTGCGGGTGAAGCTCGGTCCGATATAGCCGATGCGCAGGCGCCGGTCGGCGGTGCGCTCGTTGGCGAACGTCGCCTTCACCGGAGCGGCCGGCGTCGCATAGAGCCGACCCCAGTTCCGCGCCTCCTCGGCCATCCCGTCCGGTCCGTTCAGCGAAAGGAACACCGGATGCAGAAGGAATTCGTGGATGGCCGGATCGGCGAAGTGTTCGGCGGCCGCCCGGAAGATGTTCATCGCCTCCCACAACCGGCCCTGGTGCTGCATGGAAAGGCCGTAGGAGAGCATCAGCTGGGGATCGGGCGCGTCGAGATCGAGCGCGCGGGCGAAGCAGATGCTGGCCGCCGACATCAGGCTGGCGCCGTAGAGCTGGCTGCCGATCTGGGCGCAATAGGCGCGGTCGTCCCGGAAGCGCGCCATGTCGGCGCCCACCGACCTCAACACGTCGTGCGCATGCAGGTCGCGCGCATCATTGAGGACCAGGGCCGCCGGCTCGCCGCTGGCGGCCAGGGCGCAGTAGAGCCAGTAGCGGCTCTCGTAGTCGACGGGGTTCTGCTCGCAGGCCCGGCGGAGGACCTGCGCCGCCGCGGCCGGATCGCCCCGATCGAGCGCGCCGCGCCCCTCCGCGATCAGATCGCCGGCGGCTGGCGGGGTCAGGGTGGTCATCATGATTGGGCCCTCACAGAGAACAAAGCCGTAACTGGCCGCCTTGAAGGAAGCGTTAACCACGTTGTCGGGCGGCGACGGCTCCGCAGCGCCACAGCGCCGCGGCGCCCCATGGGCCGCGGATCGGCCAGCTGAGCGGCGGAGCCCGACCGCCGTCGCAACCCGCACCGGGATCGCCTCGTTAGCCTCGCTGGAGCGGCTTGGCCGCACGGGCTGAACCAGATCCGGAGAGGGTGGAGGAGCGAGATGGCGCGACCCTGGCGGCAAGCCGTCTGCGCGGCGGCTTTGGCCGCCCAGTCGGGCTGCGCGGCGCCGCCCCGGGAAGCCCGTGATGCTCACGACCACCACCACCTTCCTGGGCGTGGCGCCCATCGCTTTCGCGCAAAGCCTGCAGGCGCAGTTCCTGGTGCCCATGGCCGCGGCGCTCGCCTTCGGCGCCCTGGTGGCGACGGTCATCCAGATGGTGCTGGCGCCGGCGCTCGCGAAGTTGCAGGTCTCGGCCTCCATGCGCCGCCGCAAAAAGAAGGCCCGCGGCGCCGAAGCGTCCTCTCACGACCCCGCGACCTCTGGAACGTCCGGCTGAGGCGCCCCGTTGGCCTCTCAACCGGCGGCCGTGCGCCGGGAGGCAGAATGGAGTGGGAGCCATGGCCGAGATCAAGGTCCAGAAGAAATCCGGATGGCCCTGGTGGGCCTGGGTGATCCTCGCCCTGGTGGCGGTCGCCCTGATCTGGTGGGCGATGAGCGCGATGGGCGACGAGGAGGAAGCCACCGTCGCCACGACGCCGCCCGCCGTCGCCACCGCGCCCGGCGCCGTCGGCGACGAGACCGCCGGCGCCGTCGACCGTGCGCCGATCACCGACCTCGCCGTCCTGATGGATGCGCAGGATCCGGCCGCCCTGGTCGGGCGTGAGGTGCGGCTGCAGGGCGTGAGCGTCCAGGAAATGGTCGGAGATGCGAGCTTTTGGGTCGGTGAGGATCAGGATCGCCGGGTCTTCGTCATCCTGGACGAGCAGATTCCCTCGCCGCCGCCCGAAGTGGAAGGCCGCGTGAACGTGAACCAAGGCCAGACGGTGGACGTGCAGGGCAGCGTGCGGGCCGGCGACGACCTGCCGGGCGGCGTGCTGGACGATGAGGGCCGCAACGCCCTTGGCGACCGGCCGATCTACGTCTGGGCCCAGGCGGCCCAGGTCGCCACGCGACCCTAGGCCCATTTAGAGACAGGAGTGACGACATGGCGTTGCATCGACTGAGCGAGCTCGACAAGTGGGAGCTCGAACACCAGGACCAGGATATCCGCGAGCGGCCCCTGGTCTCCGCCACCGGCGCCGAGGCAGGCGTCATCAAGGACCTGATGGTCGACCTGGACGACAAGCGGGTCGCCGCCGTGGTCACCAGCCTGGGCGAGGCCTATGCGGTCCAGGACCTGGAGATCCGGGAAGATCGGGTGGTGGCGCATGAGGGCCCCATCAGCGGCGGGACGTCGCTGGACCTCGCCGCGCGGCCGGGGCGTCCGGGGGCCTACAGCGGCAATGTGGTGCAGCCGCGGACCTGAGGTCCGCGGCCGCCGCCAGGTCGACGGGGTTCAGCCGCCGCCGCGTGGCTGAACCTCGCCGCCGGGCCGGTGCGGCGCGTGCTGGTCGCGGTCGTCCGCATCCAGCCCGCCGCGGCCGGCCTCCTTTTCATGTTCGGTCGCCTGTTCGTTCGACGGGGTCTCGCCATAGCTTCCCGTGCGGCCCGGCGAGCGCGCATCGGCCACGGGGTCGCGGTTCTCGAACAGGCCGACCAGCTCGCCGGAGGCGATGGCGTTGGCCTTCAGCGCATTCAGCAGCTCCTTCAGCTGGGTGTCGGGCGTCATGCCGAGCGACTTGCCGAGCGCGAAGAGCTGGAAGTGATAGCGGTGGACTCCATGTCCCTGAGGGGGGCGCGGACCGAACCAGCCGAACCCGCCATTGCCGTTGCGGCCCTGATGCGCGCGGCCAAGGCCCTGCGGCTCCGGCGTCTTGGCGATATCCCGGGCCAGTTCGGTGACGTCGCCGGGAATGTCCCAGATCATCCAGTGAATGAAGGGCTCGTCGCCCGGCGCGTCCGGGTCTTCGACCACGAGCGCATAGCTCTCGGCCTCCAGGACGGCGGTCCAGCTGAGCGCCGGCGAGATGTTGTCGCCGTCCGCCGAATAGATGGCGCTGATCCAGCCGTCGTCGTCGAGCGCGGGCGAACGCAGGACGAGCCCCCGCGAGGTGAGCGGGCCCACCGCCTGGATGGTCAGCGGCGCGCCGGCATGTTCGGGCTTTGTGGACTGGGCCATGAAATCCTCCTTTGTGGGCAGGCTCCTACAACCGGTCCGCCCCGCCCTTGGTTCGCCCAGGATCCCGAGCGGCTGGTCCGCACCCCGGATCGGCGCCAGTCTTGGGCGATGCTCCGCTGGCTCCTTCCCGCCCTCGCCCTCTTCCTCGCCGGCCCCGCCGGCGGCCAGGTCCCGGAGGCGCCGACCGACCCCGCGCCGGTGATCGCCAGCCGGACCGCGGCCGGCGAGGACCGCGACATCGCCGCGCGGATCGAGGCCATCTTCGCCCAGGTGGACGGCCTGCAAGGGGCGGAGGTCCGGGTCAGCTCCGGCGTCGTCACCCTCACCGGGTCGGTGGCGACCCCGCGGGAGGCCGAGCAGGCCGAGGCCATCGCCCGTCGCGTCGCGGGCGTGGTCACGGTGCAGAACGCCCTGGAGCGCGACCTCGACGTCCGCACCAACGTCGCCCCCGCCGTCGAGCGTTTCGAGGGCGAGATGCGGGGCCTGATCCAGGGCCTGCCGCTGCTCGGCGTGGCGATCGGCGTCGCCGCCCTCATCGGTTTCGCCGGCCACCTGCTGGCCGGAGTGGGCCGTCTCTGGACCTGGCTGACGCCCAACGCCTTCATGGCCGAGCTGGCGGCGAGCAGCGCCCGCGTGGTCTTCATCGTCCTGGGCGTCGTCATCGGGCTGGATATCCTCGGCGCCACCGCCCTGCTCGGGGCGGTGCTGGGCGGCGCGGGCGTCATCGGCATCGCCCTGGGCTTCGCCGTGCGCGACACGGTGGACAACTATGTCTCGAGCCTGATGCTGAGCCTGCGCCAGCCGTTCCGCGCCAACGACCATGTCGTCATCGAGGGCCAGGAGGGGCGCGTCATCCGCCTCACCTCCCGCGCGACGGTGCTGATGACGCTGGACGGCAACCACCTGCGCATCCCCAACGCCATCGTCTTCAAGGCGGTGATCCTGAACTACACGCGCAATCCGCAGCGGCGCTTCCAGTTCGATCTCGGCGTCGACGCCAAGGACGATCCCCTGCAGGCCATGGCGGTGGGGCTGGCGACGATCAACGACCAGCCCTTCGTCCTGGCCGACCCCGAGGCGAGCGCCGTCATCCAGGAGGTCGGGGATTCCAACATCGTGCTGCGCTTCTTCGGCTGGATCGACCAGCGCGAGACCGACTTCCTGAAGGGCCGCAGCCTCTGCATCCAGGCGGTGAAGGCGGCGCTGGAAGACGGCGGCTTCTCCCTGCCGGAGCCGATCTACCGCCTGCGCTTCGATCCCGGCGCCGCGCCGTCAGGCCTGCCGCCTCAGCCGACCGCCCCGTCCGCCCCGGCCCGGCGCCCGTCCGCGGCCGAGACGCGGGAGGCCCGCGACACCGCCCCGGCGCCGGCGGTGGAGGAACTGGTCCGCCAGGAGCGCGCGGGAACGCAGCGCGGGGACCTGCTGGACGACCGCCGGCCGATCGAGTGAACTGGCGGCGAGCTTTGGGGGAGCGCCATGGCCTACTGGCTTCTGAAATCCGAGCCCGACGTCTTTTCCTGGGACGACCTCGTCGCCTGCGGCGCGGCGGGCGAACCCTGGACGGGCGTGCGCAACCACACCGCCAAGCTGAACCTGATGGCCATGAAGAACGGCGACCGCTGCTTCTTCTACCATTCCCAGGCCGGCAAGGAGATCGTCGGAATCGCCGAGGTGGTCCGGGAGCACTACCCCGATCCCACCGATGCGAAGGGCGTCTTCGTCTGCGTCGACGTGCGCGCCGTCGAGCCGCTGCCCAAGCCCTTCAGCCTCGCCCAGGCCAAGGCCGATCCGGCGCTGGCCAAGATGTCGCTCGTCACCTCCTTCCGCCTTTCCGTGCAGCCGGTGACCGCGGCGGAGTGGGCGCACATCTGCAAGGCGAGCGGTCTGGCGGACGCCTGAGCGGCGCCCGCGGTTGAGCCTGAGGCCAAGCTTCCCCTGGCCTGTCGCCGGCGAGAAACCCGGTTGGCGGAACCCTTGCGATAGTGTTTCTGGAGGCATGGGTCCCGCGGACGAATCCCACCTCCTGTTGGACGTCGCCGGGTCGGAGATGGCTTTGCCCATGTCCGCCGTCGCCGAGATCCTGCCCGTGACGCGGTTCGAGCGGCAGGCGCCCTGGCCGCGGATCCTGGCCGGCTTCATGAACCTGCGGGGCGAGGCCCTGGCGGTCATCGACCTCGCCGGCGTGCTGGACCCCGACCGGCCGGCCGAGCGGCCGGACCTCTACAGTCACGTCGTGCGCCTGAAACCTTCCCGGACCGGCGCCCCCCTCGCCCTTCTCGTAGACCGCGCCAGCGACATCCGGTCCCGCGCGGAGGGCTTCAGCGAGATCGACGAGGCCGCCAGCGCCAATGGCGCGGTCGCAGGCCAGCTGGAGTTCGAGGGCCGGCTCGTCCCGCGCCTCGACCCCGAGCGCCTCCTTCTGCTGCAGGAAGAGCTGCGCGTGGCCGAACTGGCGCAGACGCTGCAGGCGCGCCTGCACGATTCCGAAGGCGCGGGGCTCTGAGCCGGCGCGTTCTGCGCGGCCCGCTGTTCGCGCCGGGACATGCGTTCTGGTCGCTCAAGCGCGAGGTCATCGAGCGGACCGGCCACTTCTACTACGCCGACAAGGACGACGTGCTCTGGGACCGCGTCCGCCGGCGCATGGCCGCCGTCGGCGTGCGCCAGTTCGAGGACTATGTCGCCCGTCTCTCCGACCCGGCGACCGGGCCGGCGGAATGGCGGCGCCTGGAGGGCGAGGTCACCGTCGGGGAGACCTATTTCCTCCGCTATGTGGAGCAGTTCGCCGCGCTGCGCGGCACGATCCTGCCCGAGATCATCGCCCGCAACGGCGCAGAGCGACGCCTGCGGATCTGGAGCGCCGGCTGCGCCACGGGCGCCGAACCCTATTCCATCGCCATCCTGGTCGCCGAACTGTTGGGCGAGCGGCTGCCCGACTGGCGGGTCTCGATCCTCGGAACCGACATCAACGAGGATGCGCTGGCCGCGGCGCGGCAGGCGACCTTCGGCGCCTGGGCTCTGCGCTCCCTCTCGGCGGAGCAGAAGTCGGAGTGGTTCACGCCGGAGGAGCGTCGCTGGCGACTGAAGCCCCGCTACCGCAGTCTCGTGCGGTTCCAGCATGGCAATCTGCTGGACCTGCTGGGCGCCGAGGCGCCCCTCGAACTGGTCGATTTCGACCTGATCCTCTGCCGCAACGTCCTCATCTACTTCCATCCGGACACGGTCACCGCCGTGGTGGCCGCCCTGGCGAACCGGCTCAACGCCGAGGGGTGGCTGCTCATCGGCCATGCCGAGCCCAATCCGGGCCTGGAGGCGCACGCCCGCGCCGTACGTCCCCCCGCCCCGGCCGGCCCGTCCTCCGGCGGCCGAGCCCGCGGAGCCGCCGTCCCCCGGCGCGCCGGCCGTGGACGACATCCGGCGCCTGGCCGACGAGGGACGCCTGGCCGAGGCCGAGGCCGCCTGCCGCACGGCGCTGGAACGCGGCGCCGACCAGGCGGTGCTGTACTTCTATATGGGGCTCGTCGAGCAGGGGCAGGGCCGCCTCGCCGAGGCCGAGGAATCCCTCCGCAAGGCGGCCTATCTCGACGGGCAGTTCGTCATGGCCCACTACCATCTGGGCCTGGTGCGACTGGACCGCGGGCGGCGCGAGTCCGGTCGCCGCGCGCTTTCCGCCGCCGCGCGGCTGGCGGCGAGCTTGAGCCCCACGGCTCGACTGTGCGAAGGGGAAGGCCTGACGGCCGGCGACCTGCGAGAGCTGGCGCGCCTTCAGCTGGACGCCACGGCGGGTGCGAGATGACCGACGACAGGACGCGCCGCACAACCCCCCGAAAGCCCCGCGCCGCGAAGCCTGAGGCCGAATCCCCGCGCGCCCGCGCCATTCTCGACGAGCGCGCGCGCCGCCTGAGCCGCACGGCGGCGGCGGAGACGCCGGCGAGCGACACCATCCAGCTGCTGGTCTGCCAGGTGGGCGACAACCTGTTCGGCCTGCCGCCCCGGGAGGTCAGCCGTTTCCGCAGCATGGAGCCCCTGGGCGGCGGGACCGCCGGGCTGCTGGGCCTCATGGCCGAGGGCGGCCGGGTTCGCCAGGTGCTGGACTTCGCAAGCCTGGTCGGCGCGCCCGCCGCCTCAGGCGGCGGTTATGTCGCCGTGCTCGCCAACCATCCCGACATCGCCCTGCGCCTGGCCGAACGGCCTGTCGTCGTCGAAGCGCAGCCGAGATCGGACTCGCGCGCCATCGCGGTCTCCGCAGGCGAACACCAGGGCAAGACCCTCGTCCTTCTTTCCGTCGCCGAACTGCTGGCCGGCGCCACGCCAATGGGAGCCTGACCCTGTGAGTATCGCCAACCGAATCCTGTTGGGCTTCGCCGCCGTCATCGTCCTCGTCGTGGCCCTGGGTCTCTTCGGCCTCAGCCAGATCGGCGCCGTCCGCAACGACACGGAGTCGGTGGTCAGCCGCGATCTGGCCTTCATCCAGAGGCTCTATGCGGTGCAGGCCGCCCAGCACGAGATGCAGGCCGCCGCGGAAACCGCCTTCGCCGACGAGGTGTTCGGAACCACCGGCGCCCAGGTGGGCGGCGTCCCCAGCCAGTGGCGCAGCCGCGCCGACGCCGCCGACCAGACGCTGGATCAGGCCATCGCCCTCGCCGTGCAGTATCAGGCCACCGCCGCCTCGCCCGAGCGCGCCCGCGCCTGGAACCAGATCGGCCAGGCCCTGACGCGGGCCAAGCCGGTCCTGCAGGACATCCGCGGCCGCAACCTGGTGGTCTTCGAGGCCCTCGACCGCGACGATCTGACGGCGGCGCGCGAGGCCCGCCAGGGGCTGGAGGAGGCCCGCGCCGCGTTCCAGGCCGAACTCGACAACGCCTCGGGCGTGATGGACCAGACCATCGAGCTCGGGCAGCAGCGGGTTCGCGACATCTACAATATCAGCCGGCTGTCCACCCTGATCGGCCTGGGCTTGGCCGTGGGCATCGCCGTCACCGTGGCCTACCTGATCCGGCGTTCCGTCGTCGGCCCGCTGGCCGCCTTCATGGAGTTCGTGGAGCGCGTGGGCCGCGGCGACCTGACCAGCCAGACCGCCACCACCGGAACCGACGAGATCGGCCGCCTGGGCGGCACGCTGAACGGGATGGTGGAAGGCCTCAAGGAACTGGCCAAGCAGAACCGTGAGGCGACGGAGAACCTGAACGCCGCCACCGCCGAGATCCGCGCCTCCACCCAGCAACAGGCCGCGAGCGTCGAGGAACAGCTGGCCGCCGTTCAGGAGACGGCCGCGACGGTGGACGAGATCACCCACTCCGGCGCCCAGATCGGCAAACGCGCCCAGGAGGTGATCGCCTCGGCGCAGGCGACCGCCCAGACCAGCAACGAGGGCCTGCGCGCCGTGGACGAGACCGCCCGCGCCATGGACGCCATTCGCGATCAGGCCGAGGCGGTGGCCGAGAACATCGTCGCCCTGAGCGAGAAGACCCAGGCCATCGGCGACATCATCACCACGGTGAACGACATCTCCGAGCGCTCGCACCTCCTGGCGCTCAACGCCGCCATCGAGGCCGCCGCCGCCGGCGAGAGCGGGCGCAGCTTCTCGGTCGTGGCCTCGGAAATGAAGCTGCTCGCCGACCAGGCCAAGGACGCCACCAACCAGGTGCGTTCGATCCTGGGCGACATCCAGCGCGGCATCAATTCCTCGGTCATGCTGACCGAGGAAGCGGTCAAGCGCGTGGCCGCCGGCAAGGAGCGCACCGACACCACCCAGCGCACCATCACCGAGATCACCGCCCGGGTGCAGGAGAGCGTCCAGACCTTCCAGCAGATCGTCGCCTCCACCAACCAGCAGCAGCTCGGCATCGAGCAGGTCATGGGCGCCCTGCAGAATATCCGCCAGGCCAGCCAGCAGACCGCCGTCGGCACGCGCCAGCTGGAGGAGGCGGCGGGCAATCTCGCCGGACTGTCCCAGCAGCTGCTGGCCCTGGCCGACCGCTACAGGGTCTGATCGGCGCCCGTGCCCGAGCTTCGCGCCCAGCTGCTGGCGGCCTTCGAGGTCGAACACCGCGACCATGTGGAAGCGGTCCGCCGCGCCCTGACCCATCCGGCGGAGGCGGACCTGCGCGAGATCTTCCGGCGGGTTCACAGCCTGAAGGGCGCCGCTCGGGCCGTGGATCTCGCGGCCATCGAGGATCTCGCCCATCGGCTGGAAGAGCGTCTGGCCGAGGTGATGGAGGCCGGCGCCGGCCTGTCGGCCCAGATGGTCGACCTGATCCATGTCGGCCTCGACGCCATCGAGGCCCAGGCGGCGGCCGGGCGCCAGGGCCAGCCGCCGCCGGCCCCCACGGCTGCGATCCAGGCGCTCGCCGGCCGGGCCGCGGCGCCGGAGGAGGCTCCCGCAGCGCCCGCCTCGGCGCCCGTTCCGGCCGAAGCCGGACCGCCGGGCGAGAAGGCGCCGGAATATGTTCGTGTGGACGCCGAGCTGGGCCTTCGCCTGAGCGAGGCCATGCATCAGCTGTCGGCGGACCTGCTGGCGGAAGAAGCCCTGGTCGAGGTGGTCCAGCGCCTGCAGCGCGACGGCCGGACCCTGGAGCGGCTGTGGGGCGAAGTGCGGATGCGCGGCGCCGGACGCGAGGGTCCGCACGTGCAGGCCTTCGAGGCCGGACTGCGCAGTCTGACGCGCGAGCTTTCGGCCCTGGCGCAGCGTCACGCCCGCGCCAGCTGGGCGGTCGGCCAGAGCGCCGCGGCCCTGCGCTCGCAGGTCGACGAAGTCGCGCTGACCCCCGCCGAAAACCTGCTGGGCGACCTGGCGCGGATGACCCGCGACATCGCCCGCGAGCAGGGCGTGGAGGTCGAGGTCCGTTTCGAAGGACTGGAGGTGCGGGCCGAACGGCGGGTGCTGCAGGCCCTGCGCGACCCGATCATCCACCTGCTGCGCAACGCCATCAGCCATGGCGCCGAGCCGGCCGACGTGCGCGAGCGCGCCGGCAAGCCCAGCCGTCTGCAGGTCGGCCTCCGCGCCCGGGCGCGCGGCGGGCGGCTGGAGGTCCGCGTCTTCGACGACGGCCCGGGGCCGGATCTCGCCAAGATCGAGGCCGCGGCCGTGGCGCGCCACCTGATGCCGCCGCGCCGGCGCGGCGACCCGCCGCGGGCGGCCGACGAAATCCTCGCCCTCGCCTTCGAGCCCGGCGTCTCGGTGACCGCCTCGGTCGACCGCATCTCGGGCCGCGGCATGGGCCTGTCGGCCGTCAACCAGACCCTGCTCGCGCTCGGCGGATCGGTGCGCCTGACCCACCGGGATCCGGTCGGCGCCGAGGTCATACTGTCGGCCCCTCTGTCGGCGGCCCGGCAGACCCTGGTCATCCTCCGCGCCGGCGATGCGCTTTTCGCCCTGCCAAGCTTCGGCGTGAGGTCTCTGTTGCGGCTTTCCGGCGCCGATCTCGAAATCGTCGAAGGCGTTCCGAGCGCACGGATACAAACCGACGGCTCGGACATTGTTACGCCCGTGCTTCCGCTCCGCGCCCTTCTCGACGACCTCCCGCTCGCCCCGCCCGATCCCGCCGCCGCGATCCCTGCGGCCCTTCTCGTGCGCGGCGACCGTCGGCTGCTCGTGGCCGTGGACGCCGTCGAGGATGTCCGGGAGCTCACGGTGCAGTCGCTGCAGGACAGTCGAGCCTATCCCGGCCTCAGCGCCGGCGCGGCCCTGCTGGACGACGACCAGCCGGTTCTCGTCCTCAGCGCCGAGGCGCTGGTGGAACGCTGGCTGCGCAACGCCCGCCGGCTGTCGGCCTCGGCGCTCGGCCTGGCGCCGCCACAGGCGTCCGAATCCCACTCGGCGCGTACGATCCTTGTGGCCGACGATTCCATCACCACCCGCACGCTGGAGAAGAGCATCCTCGAAGCCCAGGGCTACCGCGTGGTCCTGGCGGTCGACGGCGTCGACGCGCTGAACACCCTGCGCTCGGGGGGCGTCGTCATCGACGCCGTCGTGGCCGACATCGAGATGCCCCGCATGGACGGCTTCTCTCTCCTCCAGGCGATCAAGGCCGACGCCGGCCTGGCCGAGCTGCCGGTCATCCTGATGACCTCGCGCGACGATCCGCAGGACGTCCGCCGCGGGCTTGACCTGGGGGCCGAGGCCTACATCACCAAGCAGAAGTTCGATCAGCGCGAACTGCTGGCGACCATCAGCCGGGTTCTCTGATGTCCCGGCCGGTTCGCGTCATGATCGTGGAGGACTCGCTGGTCGTCCGCCAGCTCCTGTCGCACATCATCGGACGCGACCCGCGGTTCGTCGTGGCCGCAGCCGTGGAATCGGCCGAGGCGGCGCTGGCGGAAATCGAGCGGGTGAAGCCCGACGTCATCTCCATGGACATCCGCCTGCCCGGCATGGACGGACTGGAGGCGACCCGCCGGATCATGTCGGAGCATCCGACCCCCATCGTGGTCATCGCCGACGCGGTCGAGGACGCCTCGCTGCGCATTTCGATGAATGCGCTGAAAGCCGGCGCCCTGACCGTGGTGGAGAAGCCGACCGGCCCCGCCAGCGCCAGCTACGAGCATCTGGCCGACACCATCTGCACCCAGCTCTTCATCATGAGCAGCGTGCCGGTGATCCGCCGCCGCAACATCGGCGCCCCCTCGCCGGTTCGTGCGCCGATCACCACGAGCGCGCGCCGCGGCCCGTTCGAACAGCTCGACTATCTCGCCCTGGCCGCCTCCACAGGCGGACCGCCGGCCCTGGCCCGCGTGCTGGGCGGCCTGCCGGCGGACTTCCCCGCCCCCGCCTTCGTGGTCCAACACATGGGCGCAGCCTTCATGGAGGGCTTCGCCCGCTGGCTGGACGGCCAGACGCCCCTGTCGGTGAAGGTGCCCTCCGACGGAGAGACGGCCGAGCCCGGCTTCGTCTATGTCGCGCCCGGCGACCGGCACCTCGCCGTCCGCATCGGCGGCGTGATGCGCCTGACCCGCGACCCGCCGCAGGGCGGACAGCGGCCGTCGGCCAATGTGCTGTTCTCGTCCCTCGCCCAGTCGGCGGGCGAGCGGACGCTGGCCGTCCTGCTCACCGGCATGGGCGAGGACGGCGCAGCCGGCCTCGCCGATCTGGCGACGGCCGGCGGTCACACCATCGCCGAACACGCCAGCACGGCGGTGGTGAACGGCATGCCCGGCGCGGCCGTGCGCCTGCGCGCGGCTCGCGACGTCCTGCCCCTCGACCTGATCGCGCCGCGCATCCTGCAGCTGGCCTCCCTCGGCAGGGCCGCCTCGTGACTCCCGGTGATCCTCCGGCCCGGGTCCTGGTGGTCGAGGATTCGGAGACCCAGGCTCTGGCCCTGCGTGGCCGCCTGGAAGCCGAGGGCTATGTGGTCGACACCGTGGGCAGCGCCGAAGCCGCCCTGGAGCGCCTGAACGGGCCGCTGCCCGACCTGGTGGTGGCCGATTTCCACCTGCCGGGCATGGACGGGCGCGAGCTGTCGCGCCAGCTGCGCCTCAACCGGCGCACCCGCACCCTGCCGCTGCTCATGCTGACCAGCGCGCGCGAACAGGACCTCGAGCGCCAGGGCCTGGAAAGCGGGGCCGACGCCTATGTGGCCAAGTCGGCCGACGTGGACGTCATGTTGGCCCGTCTCCGCGCCCTGCTGCGGCGCGGCAGGCCAGGGGCGGCGGAACGGTCCGTGGCCGACGATTTCCGGCCGGCCCGGATCCTGGTCGCCCACGACAGCCCGACGCAGCGGCTGCGGCTGAGCGCCGTCCTCGCTCATGGCGGCTACGAGGTGGTCCAGGCCGCCGAGGCCGACGCTGCGCTCGCCCAGGCGAAGGAAGGCGTCGACTGCGTGATCGCGCCGGCCCGCGGCGCGGCGCTGGACGGCCTCGCCCTTTGCCGGAGCCTGGACGGCATCCGCGAGCGGCTCGCCTCGCCCTTCCAGATCATCCTCATTGGTCCCGGCGCTTCCGATCCCCAGGCCCTGGCCGCGGCGTTCGACGCCGGCGCCGACGACGTGACGGCCAGCGACGACAGCGACGAGGCGCTGCGCACGCGGGTCCGGGCTCTGGTCCGGCGCAAGCTGCTCGCCGAAGAGACCCGTCGCGCGGAGGAGGCCGACGCCCGGGCGGCGGCGGCCGATGAGCTGGCCCGCGCCAACGCCGAGCTGGAAGCGGCCAACCGGCAGCTGCGCGAGGCCCAGGCTCAGCTGGTCCAGTCAGCCAAGATGGCGTCCCTGGGCGAGCTGGTGGCCGGCATCGCCCACGAGATCAACAATCCGCTGGCCTTCATCCTGGGTCACCAGGGCACGGTGGAGCGGCTGACCCGGCAGGTCCTGGAAAGCGCAAGCCTTGAGCCGGACCAGGAACAGGCTCTGGGCAAGGCGGCCGAGCGGCTCAGCGCCATGCGGCTCGGGCTTCAGCGCATCCAGGGCCTGGTGCTCAACCTGCGGAAGTTCTCGCGCCTCGACGAGGCCGAAGTGCAGCGCCTGGACGTGCCGGACGCCATCGAGACCGTGCTCGCCCTGCTGGCGCCCAAGCTGGGCGCCATCGAGGTGCGCCGGCGGCTGGAGGCGAGACCGCACTTCACCGGTTCGCCCGCCCTGCTCAACCAGGTGGTCATGAACATCGTCTCCAACGCCGCCGACGCCCTGGGCGGGCCGGGGGTGATCGAGGTCGCCACCTCAGATGACGGAAAGACCTACCGGATCGAGATCAATGACTCCGGCCCCGGCATTCCTCAGGATGTGCGCGACCGCATCTTCGAGCCCTTCTTCACGACCAAGCCGGTCGGTTCGGGCACGGGCCTCGGCCTGGCTATCGCCTATGCCGTCGTTCGGGCGCATAAGGGCGAAATCAGCGTGGGGGACGGGCCGCTCGGTGGAGCGCGCTTCTTGATCGAGCTGCCGATGGACGACCAGGCATGACCGCGGCTTCCGATTCCCGTCCCATCCTGCTGCTCGTCGACGACGAGCCGGACATCCTGGTCGCCCTGGAGGACCTGTTCGAGGACGACTATCGCGTCGTGGCGGCTCGATCCGGACGGGAGGGCCTGCAAAGGCTGACCGAACTGCGCGAAGTGGCGGTGATCCTCTCCGACCAGCGCATGCCCGAAATGACCGGGGACGCCTTCCTCGCCCAGGCGCGAGAGATCTCCGACGCCCAGGCGATCCTGCTCACCGGCTATGCGGACCTGAGCTCCGTCACCTCCGCCCTCAACCGGGGCGGCATTGTGGGCTATGCGGCCAAGCCCTGGGAGCCCGACGGGCTCCGGGCCATGGTGGCGACCGCCGCCGAGCAGCACCGCCTGAAGCGCGCCCTGCACCAGGAACGCGCCCTCCTCCGGGGCCTGATGGCGCACCTGCCGGCCGCCGTGGCGGTGAAGGACGCCGACGGGCGGTTCGTCCGCATCAATGAGAGGAAGGCCGAAACGCTCGGCCTGCCGCCCGAGGCCAGCCTTGGCCGGACCGAGCCTGAGCTCGGCGGCCGGGGGCGTCCCGACGCCGAGCAGATGGCGGTGAATGAGCGGCGGACCGTCGAGGTGCTGGACGAGCGGCAGACCGAGACCGGACCGCAGTGGCTCGAGACCTCCGTGGTGCCGGTGCCCGACGCGGATGGGGAGATCGGCCATCTCGTGGTGCTGGAGCGCGACGTGACCGACGAGAAGCTGGCGGAAATGCATCTGCGCCAGTCGGACAAGCTCCGCGCCTTGGGCACCCTCGCCGGCGGCGTCGCCCACGATTTCAACAACCTGCTGACGGCCATCATCGGCAGCCTGGAACTGGCGGCGCGCCGTCTGGGGGACGAGCGGGCGGTCCGCCGCTATCTCGACAACGCCACCCTGGCGGCCCAGAAGGGCGCGGGGCTGACCCAGCGGCTGCTGGGCTTCAGCCGTCAGACCGAAAGCCGCGGCGCTGAGGTCACCGACCTCGGCGCCCTGCTGCTGGAAACGCGCGATCTGGTCGAGCGCACCCTGGGCGCATCGGTTCGGACCCTCTGGGATGTGGCGCCCGGCCTGTGGCCGGCGGCGATCGAGCCCGACCAGTTCGAACTGGCCCTGCTGAACCTGACGGTGAACGCCCGCGACGCCATGCCCGACGGCGGGGACATCCTGGTGACGGCGGAGAATCTGAGCCTTGAGGAACCGCCTGCGGGGCTCGACCTGGCCCCGGGCGACTATGTTCGGGTCTCCGTCCGCGACAGCGGAGAGGGCATGTCCCCCGAGGTGCTGGCGCGGGTGCTGGAGCCCTTCTTCACCACCAAGCCCGTGGGCAAGGGCACGGGCCTCGGCCTGCCCATGGCCTACGGCTTCGCCCAGCGCTCAGGCGGCGCCCTGGAGATCTGCAGCGAGCTGGGCCAGGGGGCCGACATCCGCATCTATCTGCCGCGGGCCGCCGTCAAGCCGGGCGAGAGCGCCGTCCCCGCCGCGGCGGAGGGCGCCGCATCGCCGGCCCGCGGGGATCGCCGCGTGCTCGTCGTCGACGACGAGGCCGCGGTGCGGTCGGTGACGGCCGGCTTCCTGCGCGACTGCGGCTACGACGTGGTCGAGGCCGACAGCGCCGCGACGGCCCTGGACCTGATCGCCCGGGACGAGCCCGTCGATCTCGCCCTCGTCGACTTCGCCATGCCGGGCCTGAACGGCGTGGAGTTCGCGCGCCAGGCGCGGCCGCTGCGGCCGAACCTGCCGATCATCCTGCTGACCGGCTATTTCGACGTCGAGGTGCCGAACGACGTCGCGCTCGTCCACAAGCCGTTCAGCAACGCCACTCTGCAGGCGGCGATCGCCGAGGCCTGGGCCGCTTCGGCGCCGGCGGACGCCTAAAGGGCTTGCCTCGGGCCGCCTGATCGCCAAGCTTCCCCCCTTTGTGCAGCGTGGAGGGGGCGGCATTGGCGACCGGCATCGGATTCCTGGGTACGATCGAGCGAGTGGGCAATCGCCTGCCCGACCCGGTGGTCATCTTCGTCTGGATGATCGGCCTGGTCTTCGTCGCCAGCATGGTCGCAGCGGGGCTGGGGCTTTCGGCCGTCAACCCCGCCACGGGTGAAGTGCTCGGCGCCGTCAGCCTGGCCACCGGCGAGAATCTGCGGCGCCTGTTCGTGGACATGCCGCGGACCCTGACCAGCTTTGCGCCCCTGGGCTATGTCCTGACGGTGATGCTGGGCGCCGGCGTGGCCGAGCGCACCGGCCTCTTCGCTGCAGCGATGCGCGCCAGCGTCGCCAAGGCGCCCAAGGTCCTGCTGACGCCCATCGTCATCTTCGTGGCCATCGTCTCGAACCATGCGGCCGATGCGGCCTATGTGGTCCTTCTGCCCCTGGCCGGCGTGGTCTTCGCCGCCGCCGGGCGCCATCCGGTGGCGGGAATCGCCGCCGCCTTCGCGGGCGTCTCCGGGGGCTTCTCGGCCAACATCTTCCCCGGCCATCTCGACGCCCTGCTGCTGGGCATCACCGAGCCGGCCGCACGCCTCCTGCAGGACGACTGGACCGCCAACATCGCCGGCAACTGGTGGTTCATCCTGGCCATGACCGTCCTCTTCACCCCCATCGGCTGGTTCGTCACCGACAGGATCGTCGAGCCCCGGCTCGGCCCGTGGACGCCGGCGGCGACGACCGCCCCCGAGACCGATCCGCAGGAGGCCGGCGCCCGGGAACGCCGCGGCCTGGCGTGGGCCGGTGTCGGCGCGCTCGCCGTGATCCTGGCCTGGGCGGCCATGACGCTCGCGCCCGGGGCGCCCTTCATCGATGCGGCCGCACCGGCCGAGGAGCGGCTGAGCCCGTTCTTCCAGTCGCTGGTGGCCGGCTTCTTCGTCCTCTTCCTGGTCTGCGGCGTGGCCTATGGGGTCGCCGCCGGCACGGTGAAGAGCCAGGGCGACGTGGTCCGGCTGACCGGCCAGTCCATGGCCGAAATGGGTCCCTATGTCGTGCTGGCCTTCGTCGCGGCGCACTTCGTGGCGCTGTTCAACTGGTCGAACCTGGGCGCCATCATCGCCATCCATGGGGCGGAAGGCCTGAGGGCCTCGGGCCTGCCCACGCCGTTGCTGCTGGCGGGCATCGTCGTCCTGGCCGCCAGCATCAACATTCTGATCGGCTCGGCCTCGGCCAAATGGGCGGCCCTGGCGCCCATCCTCGTGCCCATGCTGATGCTGCTGGGCGTCAGCCCCGAAATGAGCACGGCCGCGTACCGGATGGGGGACTCCACCACCAACATCGTGACGCCGCTGATGGTCTACTTCCCGCTGATCCTGGGCTTCTGCCAGAAGTACGTGAAAGACTTCGGCGTGGGTTCGCTGATGGCCACCATGGTTCCCTACTCCCTGTGCTTCCTGGCGGCGGGCCTGCTGCTCGTGCTCGGCTGGGCGGCTCTCGACCTGCCCCTGGGGCCCGGAGCGCGGGTGGGATACGCCCTGCCCTCGACGCCCTAGGCGCGGCCTTCATTTCCCCGCAACGGGCGCCGATATAGGGTGGAGCGCTTTCCACCCTGGCCCCGGACGATCGATGAAGCAGTTCCTGACCACCATGGCCGGCGTCTTCGCCGGGCTGATCCTGTTCCTGGTGGGCGTCCCCTTCCTGCTGATCGTCATCGCCGCCGGCGCCACGCGGCCGGCGCCCCTGCCGGGATCGGTGGTCCTTGAGCTCGACCTGCGCCAGGCGCTGACCGACCAGGACGCCCAGAACCCGCTCTCCCCCTTCGGGCGCGGCGGCCTTTCGGTCATGTCGGTGGTGGAGACCCTGCACCGCGCCGAGACCGACGGGCGGGTCAAGAGCCTGCTGATCCGCCTGCCGGAGGCCGGCATGGAGCCCGGCGCCGCCGACGAGATCCGCCTGGCGATCAAGCGCTTCCGCGAGGCCGGCAAGCCCGTGATCGCCCACAGCCAGGGCCTCTATCAGGCCGGCGTGGTCAGCTCGACCTACATGGTCGGCGCCGCCGCCGACGAGTTCTGGCTGCAGCCCGGCGCCTCGCTGCAGGTCACCGGCTTCGCGGTCGAGGACCTGTTCTTCAAGCGGGCCTTCGACAAGTACGGCGTCGAGCCGGAGTTCGAGCAGCGCCGGGAGTACAAGAACGCCGTCAACGGCTACCTCCACGCCGACTACACCGAGGCGCACCGCACGGCGCAGCTCTCCTGGATGAACGCCGTCTATTCCAGCGGCCTCGCCCTGGCGGCGGCCGACCGGGGCGTCGCCCCCGCCGAGCTTCGCCGCCAGCTCGAGGCGGGCCCCTATCCCGCAGATCGCGCCGCGGCGCTGAAGCTGGTCGACCGCCTGGGCATGGCGCACGAGGCCGAACACGCCCTGCTCGACCAGGCGGGCGGCGATGCGGAGATCGTCGACCTGGAAAGCTACCTCCGGTCCAGCGGCCGGCGCGAAGGCTCGGGCCCGGTGGTGGCGGTGATCGAGGCCGAGGGTCCCATCGTCACCGGCCGCAACGGGGCGGCCAATCCGCTGGCCCCCAGCGCGATGATCCACTCCGACGACATCGCCGATGCGATCTACAACGCCGCCGAGGACGACGCCGTCCGGGCCATCGTCTTCCGCGTGAACTCGCCGGGCGGTTCGGACACGGCCTCCGAACAGATCCTGGCCGCTGTCCGCGCCGCCAAGGCGGCCGGCAAGCCGGTGGTCGTCTCCATGGGGACCTACGGCGCCTCGGGCGGCTACTGGATCGCCTCCGAGGCCTCGGCGATCGTCGCCCAGCCCACGACGCTCACCGGCTCCATCGGCGTCTATGGCGGCAAGCTCGCCTTCGGACCGGCCCTGGCCGAGTTCGGCGTCGACATGCGCCAGCTCGACGTCGGAGGCGATTTCGCCGGCGTCTACAATCTCTCCGGAGAGTTCACGCCCGCCCAGGAGGCCGCCTTCTCGGCGATGATCGACCGCACCTATCAGGAGTTCCTCACCCGTGTCGCCCGAGGGCGGGACCTGCCGGTCGAGCGGGTCCAGGAGATCGCCCGCGGGCGCGTCTGGACCGGCGCCCAGGCCAAGTCTCTCGGCCTGGTGGACGAGCTCGGCGGCTTCTACCAGGCCGTCGCCAAGGCCAAGGCTCTGGCGAAGATCGAGGGCGACGTGCGGCTTCGCCGGATGACGCCGCAGGCCTCTCCGCTGGAAGCCCTGGAGAATGTGCTTGGCGTCGGCGCGGTCTCGGTTCGGACGCTCGCCGCCGCCGGATGGGTGCTGGGCGACCCCCGCGCCGAGGCGATCCTGGAGAACGTCGCCACAGAGCGCCTGCGCAGCCAGGGCGCGGGCATGGTGCTGGCGCCCACGCCTCTGCGCTGACGCAGCGGGCGGCGCCCGCCGCCCTTGAAGCGCCGAAGGAGCCGGCGGCGGCCTGGCCCGCCGCAGAGCGCGCATGCGCGCATCGAAGCCGCCGGGGCGGCGATCCCGTGCCGTCAGACGTCACAGGCGCCGGGGCCGCGCGCTCGGCGCCACGCCCGCAGCGCGATCTCGATCGGCCGGACCGGGGACGGGGATCGCGTCCCGCCCGGGCCGCTTCCGAACCGCCTGTCCCGGGTCTTCCAGCGCACAAAGAAAAAGGGCGGCGGACCGAAGTCCGCCGCCCCAGCTCTTGCTCTCCAGCGGGTCTTTAGAACCGCAGGTTCAGGCCCACCGCATAGATGCGGCCGAGCGCGTCGTAGGCGCTGGGCAGGGTGTTGCCCGAGTTGGCCGAGGTGGTCGCGGCCTCGTTGCCGAGAACCGGCGGATCCTTGTCGAACACGTTCTGGACCGAGAAGGTGATCTTGGCCGTGTCGTTGAAGGCGTAGCTCGCCGCCAGGTCGACGTAGTTGTAGGCCTCGATCTCCTCGAACTCGTCGAAGGTGTTCGGCTTCTGGACTTCCTCGATCTCGACTTCGCCGAGGTAGCGCCAAAGGTAGGACAGCTGCAGGTCGCCCATGGTCCAGGTCGTCCGTTGGACGAAGCGGAACTCGTGGGTCGGGTTGCCGCAGCTCGTGCCGAAGTAACCCAGGCAGTCGATCTCCGGGACGGTCTGGCTCGAGCGCGACTCGTTGGTCAGGTAGTAGTTACCCGTCCAGGAGAAGGCCAGGCTGCCCCAGCGCTCGTTCAGGCCGACGGTGTCGAGGTCCAGGCCGAAGTTGACCGAGGCTTCGATACCTTCCGCGCGGATGTAGTCGAGGTTGGTGGTGAAGCGCTGGACGCCCGAGCCCGGCGAGGCGATGTCGCCGTTCACCCGCACGATGCGATCGCAGAACTCCTGGATGCCCGAGACGTAGCAGCCGTCGAGGGTTTCCTGGGCCGAGAAGGCCGAGATGTAGTCCTTCACCTCGATGTCGTAGTAGTCGACCGAGATCACCGGACGACGCAGGGCCGTCAGGAAGGTCGGCTCCCACACCACGCCGACGGTGGTCGTGTTACCGACTTCCGCGTCCGGCAGGTTGGCCAGGTCGGTGCCTTCGAAGGTGTTGATCTGGCCCGAGACGATGTCCTGCACCGTGCCGACCTGAGCCGCGGTCATGCCCGTCGCGATACAACGCTGAGCGAGCTCGGCGGAGATCGGGTTCGGGTTGCCCACCGAGCAGTAGTCGTAGTCGGCGTTACGCAGGGCGGTGATCACCGGCGCGGCCAGTTCCCCGATGTTCGGGGCGCGGGCGGCGCGCTGGCGCATGACGCGGAAGCGCAGGCCGTCGATCGGCTCGTAGTTGATGCCGGCCTTCCAGGTGCTGTTGGCGCCCGTCGGGTTGTAGTCCGAGTAGCGGTAGCCCAGTTCCAGGCCCAGCGAACGGGCGAAGGGCTGGTCCATCGCGATCGGGACGATCATTTCGCCGAAGATCTCGTGGGCGTCGAAGCCGCCGGAGATCGGGAGCTGGTTGCCGCCGGCGCCGCCGAGGCAGCTGACCGGAGCGAGCTTCCAGCATTCGTCCGGCGTGAACGAGCCCTTCTCTTCACGGTATTCCACGCCGAGCACGGCGGCCACCGGGGCGGACGCCCAGGGGCTCTGGAAGCCGGCCAGTTCGCCGCTGACAGAGGCGTTGAAGACGGTCTGCTCGTACTTTTCGGCGATGATCGCCGTGGCGCTGGAGTAGGCCGCAGCTTCCGGCGTGATCGTGCCGTAGGCGCCGAAGACGTTGATCGGCACGCACGAGGCGGTGTCGACGCGGCATTCGGTCGGCGAGACGGCGTTGAGCGCGTTCCCGAAGTTGGTCGTGTTGGTGTAGCCGCGCGAGATGTTCGTGCGGTCGACCTGACCCTTCTGCAGGTAGACGTCCCAGTTCCAGGTGTCCATCAGCGTGCCGCGCAGGCCGAGGGTGAACTGGAAGGTGTTGTTGTCGTACTCGGTCGAACGCGGGCCGAGTTCCCCGGTCCGGCGACGGATCACCAGGCTCAGGTCGTCGGCGGCGTCCACCGTGCCGTTGTTGTTGACGTCGTCCCAGCTCGTCGCCGGCAGGGTGCCGGCAGCCAGGGCGGCGTTGGCGGCGGTGATCAGGGTGGACTGCGCCTGGGCCGTCAGGAACGGGTTGGCCAGCGGCACCATGAAGGAGTTGCCGAAGATCCCCGACGGGGCGACCTGCTGGGTCACATTGGTCGAGGAGTATAGGACGCGGGCGTAAGCCTCGACGTTGTCGGCGATCTCGTAGTGGCCGATCGCCGTAGCGCCGTAACGCTCCAGCGGGGTCTGGTAGTAGTTGTAGGGGTTGAAGTTGAACACGCCGCAGTTCGGGCCCAGCGTGCCGTCTTCACGGAACTGGAACGCGGCCGCGCCGACGCCGGTGATCTGGGTGCGGGTGGGGACCGTGGTGGTCGAACCACCGGCGGCCACCGAGTTCGGGCCGCCGCAGCCGGCGGGCGCCGGGGTCGGTTGAATGCCGTCCAGGAAGTTCTGGTAGTTGGCGCCCGTGGCGGTCACGATGCCGAGGTTGCCGAGCGGACGGGCGCCGAGCAGAACGCCTTCCCGCTTGGAATAGGTCATGCTCATCGCGACGTTGCCGCGGCCGTCGGCCACGTTCGAGCCGAGGGTGAGCGAGGTGGTGACGACTTCACCGTCGCCTTCGCCGGTCACCGAGTACTTGGTGTCCAGTTCGACGCCTTCGAAGTCCTTCTTCAGGATGAAGTTCACGGCGCCGGAGATGGCGTCCGAACCGTACACGGCCGAGGCGCCGCCGGTGATGACGTCGATGCGCTCGAGGAAGGCGGTCGGGATGACCGACACGTCGACGCGGCCGTCGGTGTTGTACGGGATGACCCGCTGACCATCGATCAGGACCAGGTTCCGCTGAGCGCCGAGGCCCCGCAGGTTGATGGTCGACACGCCGGCGGTGCCGTTGTTCACGGCGTCACCGTCCGAGGGGACGGAGATCGGCAGGAAGCGGATGATCTTTTCCACTTCGGGCTGCTGCTGCAGCGCGATTTCCTCGGTGCCGACCGTGACGATCGGGCTGGCCGATTCCAGGCCGGGCACCTGCACGCGGGTGCCGGTGACGACGAGCTCTTCGATCTCGGCGACCTGCTGAGCGGACGCCGACGTCGCGGTCAGGGCGGCGAACGCCACACCGCAGATCATCGAGGACGCCAGCAGGCGCTCTCGCTTGGATTGGATTTTCAAGGTCAAGATCCTCCAGCGGCTCACCGGGCGCCCGGACGGACGCCAGCGAAGGCCGCTCCCCACAAAAAGTTCATCCCCGCAGGTCGCGAGCGACCCCGGTTACCTGGGAGTTACGGAGGTTACGGAAGGGGGGTCAACGGGCATTAACAAGCAGCAATGTTTTCGACGGCTACGTGTCACATTCTGGACACAGACACGCCGCGACTCCGGCAAGGCGCGATCAATTTATGCCCTCTGAGGCGCCAGACTCCCCCTTCACGCACAAATATCGCGTCCGGTGGTGGTCGATTATGTTGTCAACCCATCCGGTGATCTTGGGGCTCACAAGCGCCTTGTTGACGTAAAAATAGACAGGCGCGATCGGCGCGTCGTGCAGCACGATCCGCTCGGCCTGGGCCAGATAGCCGGCGCGAATCTCCGGATCGGGCTCGTTGTCGGCCTTGCGCAGGAGCTCGTCATAGGCCGGGTTCTTGTAGTCGCCGTAGTTCTGCGAGCCCGTGCTCGAGTGGTTCAGATAGAGGAAGCTCATGGCGTCGTTGTAGTCGGCGACCCAGGCCGCGTCGGCGACCTCGAAGTCCCGCGCCCGATAGGCGGCGTAGGCGATCTGGGTCTCGTTCTGCGCCAGCGCCAGGTCGACGCCGATATCCTTCCAGTCGGCCTGCACCACCGGCATGAACAGCACGGGATCGGGCGAATTGCGGTGCTTGATCTCCAGCCGCAGCGGGTTGTCCGGCCCGTAACCGGCCTGCGCCAGCAGGCGGCGCGCCTCTTCCTTGCGCCGCTCGAGCGGCCAGTCGGCCCATTCCGGCGGCTCGGGCGACTCGTAGTTGGCCACGCCGGGCGGCACGAAGGTGTAGGCCGGCTGCTGCCCGCCGCGCAGAAGCTTCTCGGTGATGAACTTGCGGTCGATCGTCATGGTCAGCGCCTGACGGACGCGGGCGTCCTGCAGGGCCGGGACGTTGGAGTTGAACGCCAGATAGGTGACGCCGAGATAGGTGTGGGTGTGGATGTACTCCGGGATCTCCTCCCGCAGGAAGCCGATCCGGTTCGACTGGATGTCGAAGTTGATATCGAGTTCGCCCCGCCGGATCCGCCGCTCGGCGCTCGCCGCATCGGTGGTCGGATAATAGTAGACCTGGTCCACGCAGACGGTCTCGGCCTCGAAGAACCGGGGATTCTTCACCAGCTTGATGTAGTCGCCCAGGCGCCACTCGGTGATCACATAGGGGCCGTTGGAGACGATGTTCTCCGGCCGCACCCAGGCTTCGCCCAGCTTCTCGACCACGTGCTTGGGCACCGGGAACATGGTCTGGTGCTTGGCCACCTCCGGCAGGTACGGCGCGGGGTGGACCAGCTGGATTTCCAGCGTCCTGTCGTCGACGGCGCGCACGCCGAGCGCCTCGGGGGCGGCGTCGCCCTCGTTCAGCGCCTGGGCCCCTTCGATGAAGTAGAGCAGAGAGGCGTATTCCGAGGCCGTCTCCGGCAGCAGGATCCGGCGCAGGGAGAAGACGAAGTCGTCGGCGGTGACGGGAACCCCGTCCGACCAGACCGCGTCTCGCAGATGGAAGGTCCAGACGAGGCCGTCGTCGCTGACCTCCCAGCTCTCGGCCATGCCCGGGATCGCCTTGCCGGAGGGATCGTCCTGGGTCAGCCCCATGAAGGCGTCCGACAGGATACGGCTCTCCCAGGTGCCGGTGGCCTTGTGCGGGTCCAGGGTGGCCGCTTCCGAGCCGTTGCCGAGAAGCAGGCAGACCTCGCCCTCGGGACAGTCCGGGCGCGCCGGCGCCCGCGGCGCGCAAGCGGTCAGGGCGAGGGCGCCGGCGGCGAGCGCGGCGGTGACGACGACGGCGGCGGGCGAGAAGAGATTGCGCCGCGCGCGGCGGACCTCTTCAATGCGCGAGGTGAACATCATGGGGGAACCGATGACAGGTTTTTGGCCAGGAGCAAGGCTCGGACTGGCGGCTGCGGCGGCGGGTCTGGCCCTGGCGGGCGCGGCTGCCGCCCAGGAGACGCCGGCGCGGGCGACCGTCCTGCAGAACCTGCTCGACTGCCGGAACGTGGCCGAGGACGCCGCGCGGCTCGCCTGCTACGACCGCGCCGCCGGCGTGCTCGACCAGGCCGAGGCCAAGGGCGACGTGGTGGTGGTGGACCGCGAGCAGGCGCGCGCCGTTCGCCAGCAGGCGTTCGGCTTCTCCCTGCCCTCCATCGCCATCTTCGAGCGCGGCGCGACGCCGGAGGAGATCGACAATGTCACCGGCGTGGCCAAGCGCGCCTACCAGACCTCGCAGGGCAAGTGGGTCGTGGAGCTGGAGGACGGAGCGGTCTGGCAGCAGATCGATTCCGAACGTATCGGCCGCCGCCCGCGCGCCGGCTCCAAGATCGAGATCCGCAAGGCCTCTCTGGGCAGCTACTTCATGAACGTGGACGACCAGCGGGCGGTCCGCGCCCGCCGGGTCCAGTAGGCCGGGGCCGGCGGCGCTATCGGTCCTTGGGGTCGATGGCGTCGCGCAGGCCGTCGCCGATGAAGTTGAAGCTCATCAGCGTGACCACCATGGTCAGCGACGGGAAGACCAGCAGCCACCAGGCCAGCTCCATATCCTGCGCCCCGTTGGCGATCAGCGTGCCGAGCGAGGCCATGGGCGGCTGGACGCCCAGGCCGAGGAACGAGAGGAAGCTCTCGGCCAGGATGACCGCCGGAATGGTGAGCGTCACATAGACCACCACCGGCCCCAGCAGGTTGGGGATGATGTGGCGGGCGATGATGCCGCCGCCGCCGAGGCCCGCGGCGCGGGCGGCCTCGACGAACTCCTTGTGCTTCAGCGACAGGGTCTGGCCGCGCACGATCCGCGACATGGTCAGCCATTCGACTGCGCCGATGGCGACGAAGATCAGGATGATGTTCGACCCGAAGGTCACCATCAGCAGGATGACGAAGAAGATGAAGGGCAGCGAGTAGAGGACGTCGACGACGCGCATCATGATCTCGTCCACGCGCCCGCCCACATAGCCGGCGACGGCGCCCCAGGCGACGCCGATGATCAGCGACACGCTGGTGGCGACCAGGCCGATGGCGAGCGAGACGCGCAGGCCCATGAGGAGGCGCGCCAGCAGGTCCCGACCCAGGGAGTCGGCGCCGAGCAGATGGCCGGCGGTCAGCGGCGGCGCCCAGACGTCGGCCTTGTTGATCTCATCATAGCGGAACGGCGTCAGATACGGCCCGACAATGGCGGCGAGCACCAGCACGGCCAGGACGATCATGCCCCCGACGGCGGCGCGGTTGCGGAACAGGCGCCGGCGCGCATCGTCCCACAGGCTGCGGCCGCGGGCGGCCTTCTCCATGGTCTCGGCCCCGGCGCGCGAGCCGGGCGTCAGGATGGCGCCGGTCATGCGAGCCTCACGCGGGGATCGAGGACCGCGTGCAGCAGGTCGGCGATCAGGTTCAGGAGAAGGATGAGGCCGGCATAGAAGATCACCATGCCCATGACGACGGTGTAGTCCCGCTGCAGGGCGCTGATGACGAAGAACTTGCCCAAGCCCGGCAGGTTGAAGATCTTCTCCACCACCAGGGAGCCGGTGATCAGGCCGGCGGCGGCGGGGCCGAGATAGCTGACCAGCGGCAGGATCGCCGCCTGCAGGGCGTGGCGGCGGACGATGCGGTTTTCCGGCAGGCCCTTGGCTCTGGCGGTGCGGATGTAGTTCGAACGCAGCACCTCGATCATGCCGGCCCGCGTCAGGCGCGAGATGATGGCCACCTGCGGCAGGGTCAGCACCACGATCGGCAGGACGAGATTGGGCAGGGCCCCGCCGTTCCAGCCGGCGCTGGGCAGCCAGCCGAGCTTGGAGGCGATGACCAGCACCAGCACGGGCGCGGTCACGAAGGTGGGTATGCACACCCCCAGTATGGCGACGGTCATGACCACATAGTCGGTGGTCTGGTTCTGTCGCAGGGCGGCGAGCACGCCCAGGCTGACCCCGATGATGGAGGCCAGCACGATCGCCGAGAGGCCGAGCGTCAGGCTGACGCGGTAGTTCTCCTGCAGGATCTGGAGAACCGACTTGTCCTTGTATTTCAGCGAGGGGCCCAGATCGCCCTGCAGGACCCCGCCGATATAGTTGACGTACTGCTCGTGCAGCGGCCGGTCCATGCCGTACTTGGCCATGACGTTGGCCTCGATCTCGGGCGAGAGCTTACGGTCGCTGTCGAAGGGGCTGCCGGGCGCCGCCCGCATCATGAAAAAGGCGACCGTGACGACCAGGAACAGGGTCGGGATCGCGATGAGCAGGCGTCGGCCTATGAAACGCAACATGTGGGTGGGTGGTCTTCCGCTTCCGCCGCGGGCCTGTGGCCGGGCGTTGCGAAACTTCCATCGCGCCCCGATGATGTCAAACGAAGCCGAATGGCCTGCGTGACCTCAAGGGAGCCCATGACCGATTTCCGCCGTGTGACCGACCAGTTTTCCGTCAGCCCGCAGATCGCGCCGGCCGATGTCGCCGCCGCCGCGGCGCAGGGCTTCGTGCTCATCGTCAACAACCGCCCCGATGGCGAGGACCCGGCCCAGCCGTCCGGCGCCGAGATCGAGGCGGCGGCGAAGGCGGCGGGTCTCGGCTATGTCGCCATCCCCGTCCGGGGCGGTCCGACCGCCGAACAGGTCGCGGCTCTTCGTGAGACGGTCGAGGCCGCCGACGGCCCGGTCCTGGCCTTCTGCCGTTCGGGCACGCGCTGCATCGTCACCTGGTCGCTGGGCCAGGCGCAGGCCGGCGCCCGCAGCCGGCAGGAGCTGATCGATCTGGGCGCCCAGGCGGGCTATGATCTCTCCGGCGTCCTCGCCTAGAGCGCTTCCATCAGCGAAACCCGGGCGGCCATGGCGGCAGGCTCGGCCTCGCAGCTGGCGAGCGCCAGGACGAGTTGTGCGGCGATGAGACAGAGGACTGCGAAAGCCGCACGCTGGAGCCGTTTTGAGACAAAGATGGCCGCATCCGCGATCATGACCGACACCCTTTCCGCCGTCTTGCCCCTGCCTGCGCAACAAGGGCGCCGGAATGGCGGTCCCGCCGGAGTTATCCCCCGATGATCCCCTATGTCCGCGAGATCGACGTCGAATACGGCCGCTGCGACCAGGTCTCCCCCCTCATCCGGCGGGTGATCGCCAAGAATCCGGGGCCGTTCACCTACACTGGCACCGGCACCTACATCGTCGGTCATGGCGAGGTGGCGGTCATCGATCCGGGCCCCGATCAGCCCGAGCACCTGGAGGCGATCCTGGCCGCCCTGCAGCCGGGCGAGCGTGTGAGCCACATCCTGGTCACGCACCATCACAGCGACCACTCGCCGCTGGCCGGCCCGCTGAAGGCGCGCACCGGGGCGGCGATCTACGGCTGCGCCATCGGCATGCGGGCCGAGGAGTCGACGATCCGCACCGAGGCCGGGGCCGACTTCGGCTTCGCGCCCGACGAGAGCCTGTGCGGCGGCGGACAGGTGCTGAAAGGGCCCGACTGGACGCTGGAGGCGGTGGCCACGCCCGGCCACACCTCCAACCACATCTGCTTCGCCCTGAAGGAGGAGAACGCCTTCTTCTCGGGCGATCACATCATGGGCTGGTCCACGACGGTCATCACCCCGCCCGACGGCGACATGACCGACTACATGGAGAGCCTGGAGAAGGTGAAGGCCGGCGGCTACGACGTGCTCTGGCCCACCCACGGGCCGCCGGTGCGCGACGTGACCGCCTTCATCGACGCCCATATCGCCCACCGCCGCGCCCGCGAGGCGCAGGTGCTGAAGGCCGTCGCCGACGGCTACGCCAGGATCGTGGAGATGGTGCCGGTGCTCTATGCCGACGTCGATCCGAGGCTGCACCCGGCCGCGGCCCGTTCGGTCCTGGGCCACATGATCGACCTGACCCGCCGCGGCCTGGTGGTGACCGACGGCGAGCCCGGGATCGACAGCGCCTACCGCCCGGCGGCCTAGACGCCGAGACCGCCGGTGGCGGCCAGCACGGCCAGGGTGACGACGCTGATCAGGATCGCCGTCAGCGCCGGCGCCCAGTAGCGGCGGAAGCCCCCGACCGCGGCGACCAGGATGGCGAGCACGCCGGTGAGCGCGCTGGCCATGGCGACCTGCGGAACCCAGGCGAGCGCGGCCTGCGCCGCCTGGCCCTCCACCAGCCCATAGCTCCATCCGAACGTGCCGAGCGCGTAGAGGGCCGCAGGCGCGAGCGCCAGGGCGATGGCCAGCGCCATGTACAGGCCGGCCAGGGCCGAGCCCTTCTTCGCCGGCCGTTCGCGAGACGGTCCGCCCGGGATGAACAGCGGCGAGTCGGCCAGGGCCTCGGTGCGCGGGTCGTTGCGCGGCGGGGTCTCCGGGACAGGCTCATAGGCGGGCCATTCGGCCGGCTCCGCCTTCAGCTCATCGGGAAAAGGGCCGAGGGCGTCCGCCGAGGCCTCCTGTTCCGGAGCCGCCGCCTCGCCGCCGGCATAGCCAGTGGACTCCTTCCGCTCGTTGGCGAGTTCGCCGCTTCCCGGCGCCGGCGTCCAGACCGAGGCGCTCGGCGCGGCTTCGGCTTCAACCTGAGGCTCAGGCTCCGGCGCATAGAGCTTGGGCGACGCCGCGACCAGGGGCGCGGCCGGCGCCGGCTCGGCGGTCGGCAGGCGGTAGTCGGCCATCCGCTCGCGGATCAGCTTCTTGTCGATCTTGCCCGTGGCGCCCAGGGGGATGTCGTCCACGAAGACCACGTCGTCGGGCATCCACCACTTGGCGATCTTGCCTTCGAGGAACTGGAGGAACTCCTCCTTGGTCGCCGTCTGGCCCTCGCGCAGCTTGACCAGCAGCAGCGGCCGCTCGTCCCACTTGGGGTGCTCCACGCCGATCACGGCGGCGAGCGCGGCCTTGGGATGGCCGGCGGCCAGGTTTTCGATCTCGATGGAGCTGATCCACTCGCCGCCGGACTTGATCACGTCCTTGGCGCGGTCGGTGATCTGCATGAAGCCGTGCTCGTCGATGGTGGCCACGTCGCCGGTGTCGAAGAAGCCTTCCGGATCGAGGATCTCGCCGCCCTCGCTCTTGAAGTACTCGCCGACCACGAACGGGCCCTTGACCTTCAGCCGGCCGAAGGTCTCGCCGTCGTGGGGCAGGCGCTCCTCGGCGTCGTTGACCAGCTTCATCTCGATGCCGAGCGGCGGGCGGCCCTGCTTGAGCTTGTAGCGGAGCTGCGCCTCCTCATCCATCTGGGCGATCTTGTGGTTCGGCGTCGCCTGGGTGCCGAGCGGCGAGGTCTCGGTCATGCCCCAGGCGTGGGTGACGTCGACGCCGAATTCGTCGCGGAAGCCGCGGACGATGGATTCCGGCACGGCCGAGCCGCCGATCACCACCTTCTTCAGCGCCGTCAGCTTCCCGTCCGTTTCCCGCAGGTGCTGCAGCAGCATCTGCCACACCGTCGGCACGGCGGCCGAGAAGTTGACCTGCTCGGTCTCCAGGAGCTCGTGCACCGAGGCGCCGTCCAGCTTCGGGCCCGGCATGACGAGCTTGGCCCCCACCGCCGGCGCGGAGAAGGCGATGCCCCAGGCGTTGGCGTGGAACATGGGCACGACCGGCAGGATGGTGTCGGCCGCGCCGACGCCGAGCACGTCCGACCCCATGGTCGTGAGCGTGTGCAGGAAGTTGGAGCGGTGCGAGTAGAGCACGCCCTTGGGATTGCCCGTCGTGCCCGAGGTGTAGCAGAGGCCCGCGGCGGTGTTCTCGTCGAAGCCGCCCCATTCGCAGTCGGGCGAGGCCTCGGCCACCAGGGTCTCGAAGCACAGGGCGCCGTCCAGCGGACAGTCGGCCATGTGCGCCTCGTCGGTCATCACCACATAGCGCTCGACGTTCGGCAGCTTGTCCTTCAGGGCCGCAAGAATCGGCAGGAAGGTCAGGTCGGTGAAGATGATCCGGTCTTCGGCGTGGTTGATGATGTAGGCCAGCTGCTCGGGGAACAGGCGGGGGTTCAGCGTGTGGCAGACCGCGCCGATGCCCATGATGCCGTACCAGGCCTCCAGGTGGCGGGCGGTGTTCCAGGCGAGCGTCGCCACCCGGTCGCCGGGCTTGATGCCCAGCTTCAGGAGGGCGTTGGACAGGCGCTTGGCCCGCTCATGCACCTCGGCATAGGTGGTGCGGACGATGGGCCCTTCGACCGAGCGCGTGACGATCTCGCGATCGCCGTGCCATTGCTTGGCGTGGTCGAGGATCTTGTCGACCGTCAGCGGCCAGTCCTGCATCAAGCCGAGCATCCGAGCGTCTCCCAAGGTTATCGGTGTTTGGTTTGGCGCTAGGCTAGTTTTGCGACCGCGGTTAGGCAACGCCGGTCGCCCCTGGCGGGTGGCGGCAGGGCTCGCTCCCTCCGCCGCGCGGCGCCGGCGGGACGGGTCGAGCAAGGATTTGCCTCAAGGCGCGTGACAAGGCCGCTCCGCTGGGTTATTTCACCCCCGTTATGACCCCGAACGCCGCCACCTATCTCTTTTGGTATTACGGCTATCCGATGCCACTGGCGGAGGACGGGGTTCTGTTGACGTGATGCCGACGTAGACCAGACCACCATCAGCCGCCGCCCACCGGCGGCTTTTTTGTTGGCCGCCGGACGCCCTCCCGGAGCTCCGCCATGCCGACCCCCGCCGCCACCGACGATCTGCGCATCAGCACCATCAGGCCACTGACGCCGCCGGACGAGATCATCGCCGCCCTCCCCCGCACCGAGCGCGCCACCGCCGCCGTCACCGCCGCACGCAAGGCCGCCCAGGACATCATCCACGGCCGCGACGAGCGCCTGCTGGTGGTGGTGGGGCCCTGTTCCATCCACGATCCCGACGCGGCCATGGAATACGCCCACCGGCTGGTGGCGGAACGCCGCCGCCATGCCGGCGAGCTCGAAATCCTGATGCGCGTCTACTTCGAGAAGCCGCGCACCACGGTGGGCTGGAAGGGGCTGATCAACGACCCCGGCCTCGACGGCGGGTTCCAGATCGACCAGGGCCTGCGCATCGCCCGCGGCCTCCTGGCCGACATCAACGACCTGGAGCTGCCGGCGGCCTGCGAGTTCCTGGACGTGACGACGCCGCAGTACATCGCCGACCTGGTCGCGTGGGGCGCCATCGGCGCGCGGACGACGGAGAGCCAGATCCACCGCGAAATGGCCTCGGGCCTCTCCTGCCCGGTCGGCTTCAAGAACGGCACGGACGGCAATGTGCAGATCGCCGTGGACGCCGTCCGCGCCGCCAGCCAGCCGCACCACTTCCTGGCCGTGACCAAGGAGGGCCGCTCGGCCATCGCCGCGACGACGGGCAACGCCGACTGCCATGTGGTGCTGCGGGGCGGGGCCGAGCCCAACTACGACGCGGCCAGCGTGGCCGCCGCCTGCGCCCTGATCGAGAAGGCGGGCCTGCCGCCCCGGCTGATGATCGACGCGAGCCACGCCAACAGCCGCAAGAAACCCGAGAACCAGCCCGCGGTGCTGGCCGACCTCGGCGCGCGGATGGCCGCGGGCGAGGACCGCGTGATGGGGGTGATGATCGAGAGCCATCTGGTCGCCGGCCGCCAGGACCTCGCGCCGGGCAAGCCGCTGACCTACGGCCAGTCGATCACCGACGGCTGCATCGGCTGGGACGACACCGTGCAGGCCCTCGACGCCCTGGCCGGCGCCGTGCGCGCCCGCCGCAAGACCCGGACGCCGGCGACCGCCGAGGCCTAGCGGCGGTCCTGGCTCCAGCGCTCGGCGGCCTCGGCCGCCGGGCCGGAGGCGTCGATGACGGTCCAGTCGATCTCGCCGGCGCCGCGCTCGACCTGCATGCGCAGGGTGTCGACCGTGGCGTCGGAGGCGTCGCCCCGGCGGTCGCCGATCCGCTGCGCCAGCACCTCGACCGGCGCGGTCAGCCAGACGCCGTCGAACGGCGCGCCCGCCTTCCGCGCCAGGTCCTCGGCCCGCCGGCGCGTGTCGGGCGAGATGAAGGTGGCGTCCAGCACCACGGCCCGGCCCGCGGCCAGGGCCTGGCCGGCCTCGGCGAAGAGGGTGTCGTAGACCTGGGCGTAGAAGTCGGCGCCGTAGGCCGACGGCGGCAGGGATTCGTCCGGCGCCACGCCGGCCAGGCGCTTGCGCACCTCGTCGGTCCTCAGGATCACCGCGCCGGGCGAGGCGCCCAGGCCCGGGGCGATGAGGCGGGCGAAGGTCGACTTCCCCGTGCCCGAAAACCCGCCGACGGCGGCGAGCCTTGGCGGCGGCGGCGAGAGATGCGCCAGGGCGGCGTCGAGATAGGCGCTGGCGGATTCGTCATCGCCCACATGGGCCCAGACGTGGGTGCGCACGGCGGCGCGCACCGACAGCATCAGCGGCAGGGCGGCCAGCCCATCCCACAGCTCGGGCCCGAAGCTGCGCGCCGTCTCGTCGAGATAGGCCGAGAGCACGCGCACGGCCGCATCGCGCCGGCGGCGGAAGTCCAGGTCCATCAGCAGAAAGGCGATGTCGTACTGGACATCGACCTCCGACAGGGTGTCGTTGAACTCGATGCAGTCGAAGAGGATCGGCCGCCCGTCCTCCAGAAGGATGTTCCCCAGGTGCAGGTCGCCGTGGCAGTGGCGGGCGAAGCCGCCGGCGGCGCGGGCGTCCAGCAGGGCCGCCTGCCGGAAGAACTCCGCGTCCGTGGCCGCGACGAGCGTCTCCACGCGCTCCTGGCCCAGCCGCGGCGCCAGTTCGCGCAGCAGGTGGGCGTTGGAGTCGATGGTGAATTTCAGGGCCCGGCCTCCGCCGCCCTCGGGCCGCAGAGGCGCGGCGGCGTGGAAGCCGGCCACGACGCGCCCCAGCCGGTCCGCGAGCTCGCCGTCCACCGCCCAGGGCCGGGCGGCGAGCACGGCAGTCTCGTCGAAGCGGCGCATTTCCAGCACGTGCTCGACCACCTCGCCGGCGCCGTCGAACTCCAACCCGCCGTCGGCCGCGCGCGTGATCGCCCGCACGGCCCGATAGATGTCGGGCGCCGCGGCGCGGTTGAACCGCAGCTCGCGGTCGAGCGCCCAGCGCCGCAGCTCAAGCGTGGAATAGTCGAGATAGCCCAGCTCGACCCGGCGCTTGATCTTGTAGGCGCGCTCCGGCGCCAGGAAGACGCGGGCGCAGGCGGTGTCGATGCGCCGCTCGGCCTGGGCCTCCAGCCAGCTTGCGACCTCGGCCTCTTCGGGATCGGTCAAGGCTCAGGCGTCCTTCACGGATAGAGCCGCTCGGTGGTCCAGCCGCCTTCGGCGCGCTGGAAGACCAGCCGCTCGTGCAGGCGGAAGGGCCGGTCGCGCCAGAATTCGATGGTCTGGGGCCTGATGCGGAAGCCCGACCAGTGGGGCGGCCGGGCCACCTTGCCCAGTCCGAACTTCAGGCCCGCCTCGGCGATCCGCTTCTCCAGCGCCAGCCGGTCCGGGAGCGGCCGCGACTGCTCCGAGGCCCAGGCGCCCAGCTGGGCCGGGCGGGCGCGAGTGGCGAAATAGGAGTCGGCCTCGGCGTCGCTCACCGGCGAGACCGTCCCGCGCACGCGCACCTGGCGGCGCAGGGACTTCCAGTGGAACAGCAGGGCCGCCTGCGGATTGGCCGCCAGCTGCCGGCCCTTGGCGCTGCCGAGGTTGGTGTAGAAGACGAACCCCTCCGGATCGACGTCCTTCAGCAGGACCATGCGCACGTCGGGCAGGCCGTGCTCGTCGGCGGTGGCGACCGCCATGGCGTTGGGATCGTTCGGCTCCTTCTCGCCGGCCTCCCTCAGCCAGTCGGCGAAGAGGGCGAAGGGATCGTCCTCGGACAGCAGCGGCGGCGGCTCGGCCTGGGTGACCTGGCGCACATATTCGTCCTCGCTGGGCGAGGCGGGGATCAGGCTCTTGTCGGGCGTCTCGGACATGGCTGCGTCATAGCGCGCCCGCCCGCCGCCGTCAGGCGCTTAACGCGACGTTGACCGCGCTCGTCCTATGGAACGGCCGATGAGCGGGGCGGATGAGGCCATGACGGCGCGGCGGGCGCGCGAGCTGCTCGGCGTCGGCGCCAAGGCCACGCCGGCCGAGCTGCGCCGCGCCTTTCGCGTGGCCGCCAAGACCGTTCACCCCGACCGCGCCGGCGGCAGCGCCGAGGCCTTCCATCGCATGGTGGCCGCCTACGAGTTGCTCCGCCGCGAACGCCCGGCGCGCGATCGGTTCATCCAGCCGCCCGTCGCCCAGCCGCCCCGGCGAGAGGCCGCCGACCCGAACCTGCTTTGCATCACGCCCCTGATCGCCTTCCGCGGCGGAGAGGTGGATCACCGCACCCCCGAGGGCCGGCGCCTGCGGATCAAGGCGCCGCCAGGTCTGCGGACGGGCGACAGGCTGCGGGTGGGAGACATCGTGCTGCGCATCACCGTCCGCGGGGACGGCCAGCTGATGGTCCGCGGCGACGACCTTTGGCTGACGCTCGAAGTCGACCGCCGTCTGCTGGAGCAGGGCGGCCGGACACGACTGGAAACGCCGCTCGGCTGGCGCGAGATCTGGATCACCAAGAAGGCCGCCGCCCGAGGACTCGTCCGCCTGCCGGAGGAGGGGCTGCCCGCCCGCGGCCGCCACCGTCAGGGTCATCTGTTCGTCCGGCTGCAGGCGGTGGAGGAGACCGCCTCCAGCGCCGCCCGGACCCTGCTCCGACGCTTCGCCGCCGCCTGGGCCGCCTGAGCGGCCGCGCCTGCGCGCGATGCGTGGCGCCTGCGGCGAAATGCGCTAAGAGCGCGACTGTCATGTCGCACAACACCTTCGGCCACCTCTTCCGCGTCACCACCTGGGGCGAAAGCCACGGCCCGGCCCTCGGCTGCGTCGTCGACGGCTGCCCCGCGGGCATTCCGCTGACCGCCGAGGACGTCCAGGCCTTCCTCGATCAGCGCCGCCCCGGACAGGGCAAGTTCGTCACTCAGCGTCAGGAGCCGGATGCGGTGCGCATCCTGTCCGGCGTGTTCGAGGACGAGCGGACGAACGGCCAGGTGACCACCGGCACGCCCATCTCGATGATGATCGAGAATGTCGACCAGCGCAGCCGCGACTATTCCGAGATCGCCCAGGCCTTCCGCCCGGGCCATGCCGACTACGCCTATTTCGCCAAGTACGGCGTGCGCGACTATCGCGGCGGCGGCCGGGCTTCGGCCCGGGAAACCGCCGCCCGCGTGGCCGCCGGCGCCGTCGCGCGCAAAGTCCTGGCCGGGGTGACCATCCGCGCCGCCGTCGTCCAGATCGGCCCCCATGGGATCGACCGCGACCGGTTCGACTGGGAGGAGACCCGCAACAATCCCTTCTGGTGCCCGGACGCCGGAACCGTAGCCGTCTGGGAAGAGCACCTGGAGAAGGTCCGCAAGGCCGGCTCCTCGACCGGGGCCATCGTCGAGGTGGAGGCGCTCGGCGTCCCCGCCGGCTGGGGCGCCCCCATCTATGGCAAGCTGGACGCCGAGCTGGCCGCAGCCCTGATGTCGATCAACGCCGCCAAGGGCGTGGAGATCGGCGCCGGCTTCGCCTCCGCCGCCCTTTCGGGCGAGGAGAACGCCGACGAGATGCGGATGGGCGAGGACGGCCAGCCCGTCTTCCTGTCCAACAAGGCCGGCGGCGTGCTGGGCGGCATTTCCACCGGCCAGCCGGTGAACGCGCGCGTGGCCTTCAAGCCGACCTCCTCCATCCTCACGCCGCGCAGAAGCCTGAACGAGGCCGGCGAGGAGATCGAGCTGAGGACCAAGGGCCGCCACGATCCCTGCGTCGGCATCCGCGCCGTGCCGGTGGTCGAGGCCATGACCGCCTGCGTCCTGGCCGACTCCTGGCTGCGCCATCGGGCCCAGATGGGCGAGGCGCGCCGCCTGCCGGGGCGGACGGACTGAAGGCGACGGCAACACGAGGCCCCGTCCCGCCGCTTTAAGTCACGATGGGGAAACGCGGTTTTGCGATTGACCGGCGTGGGCACATGCCTGAAATGAGCGCCCCGACGCGCCGCTTCAGGTGTAGGGCAAGACATCAGAACCGCCGAGGAAGACGGGCTTCCCCTTTGCGATACGACCTCATCCGGATCCTCATCGCGGACGACAATCACCACATGCGGGTTCTCCTGACGGAGATTCTGCGGGCGATCGGCGTGGTCCACATCCACGAGGCGGCGGACGGCGCGCAGGGCCTGCAGATGCTGCGCAATCATCAGGTCGACATCGTCATGACCGACCTGTCGATGCAGCCGCTGGACGGCATCGACTTCGTGCGCCTGCTGCGCAATTCGCCCGACAGCCCCAACCAGATGATCCCCGTGATCATGATCACCGGCCATTCGACCATGCGCCGGGTGGCCGAGGCGCGCGATGCGGGCGTCAACGAGTTCCTGGCCAAGCCGCTGACGGCGCGCGGCGTGTTGGAGCGCATCGCCCGCATCGTCGAACACCCCCGGCCGTTCATCCGGACGGCCGACTATTTCGGCCCTGATCGCCGCCGGCGCGCCGATCCCGCCTACGCCGGGCCCTGGCGGCGCAGCACAGACGCCGCGATCGCTCTGTCGCACCCGATCGACGAGTAGCGCCATCTTTTGGTGACCATTTCGGCGTCTCCTGGAAACCATGTTCCGGGGGACCACGACATGACGCGCAATCTTCTGAAGCTGGCTCTCGTGGCCGGACTCGCCCTCAGCCAGGGGGGCTGCGTCGCCGCCGTCGTGGGGGCGACCGCCGGCACGGCCATCGGCCTGACCGGCGCGGCGGTGGGCGTCACCGCCAAAGGCGTCGGCATGGCCGCCGGCGCCGTCATCCCCGGCGGCGATGACGACGAGGATCGCTAGAGGTTGTAGGCGCAGCTCTCGCCGATGGTCGGACGCGAGACCTTGATCCGCGAAAGCCCTGGAAAGCGGGCCTTCAGGCGCTCGGCGAAATAGAGGCAGAGGTTCTCGAGCGTCGGACTGTCCAGCCCGGGCTTCTCATTGAGCAGGCCATGGTCCAGCTCCAGCGCCACCTCGCGCAGGGCGCGGTCCAGTTCGGCCAGGTCGGCGACCCAGCCCACCGGCGGCTGCGGCGTGCCGGCGACCGTCGCCTCCACCTGGAACGAATGTCCGTGCAGCCGTGTGTAGGGGCTGTCGCTGGGCCCGTCGGGCAGGTAGTGGGCCGCGTCGAAGGTCGCGACCTTGGTGATCTCGAAAATCTGCGAAGTCATGTCGATGGGGACGTAGGACGGGCCGCCGCGGCGGCCTGCGCCGTCAGGGAATGCCCAGATACTTGTGGGTTTGGACGCTTAAACGCCAGCGGGGGTGTTCAAGGCAATAGGCGATCGCCGCCGCCGTATTGGCCGCCCGGTCGGGTCCGTCCATGGGCTGAAGGAAGAAGCGCTCGAAATCGAGCTCGGCGAAGCGCTGCGGATCGACCCCCGCCTGAGGGAAGACCAGCTTCAGCTCCTGGCCCGCGGTCTGGGCCAGAGGGGCGTCGGCCTTGGGACTGACGCAGATCCAGTCGACGCCCTCCGGCGCCGGCAGCGTGCCGTTGGTCTCCACGGCGATCCGGAAGCCACGCTCATGCAGGGCGACGATCAGAGGCGGGTCGAGCTGGAGCAGCGGCTCGCCGCCGGTGCAGACCACCAGGCGGTTCTCCCGGCCGGGGCCCCAGGCCGCGGCGACGGCGTCGGCCAGTTCGTCAGGCGTGGCGAAGCGGCCGCCGCCAGGACCATCCATGCCCACGAAGTCGGTGTCGCAGAAGGTGCAGACCGCCTTGGCGCGGTCCTGCTCGCGACCGCTCCAGAGATTGCAGCCGGCGAAACGGCAGAAGACCGCCGCCTGCCCCGCCTGGCCGCCCTCGCCCTGGAGGGTCAGGAAGATCTCCTTGACCGAATAGCTCAAAGCGACAGCGCCGGCCGTCCGGCGGCGTCCCATTCGTTCCACCCGCGGGCGCGCAGGTCGCAAGCCGGACAGTCCCCGCAGCCGTGGCCCCAGGCGTGCGCCTCGCCGCGTTCGCCGCGATAGCAGGTGTGGCTCTCCGTCCGGATGAGCTCGACCAGGCGCTCGCCTCCGAGCGTCCTGGAGAGCGCCCAGGTCTGCGCCTTGGTCAGGCGCATCAGCGGCGTCTGGATGCGGAAGTCCTGGGCCATGCCGAGATTCAGGCTCGTCTCCAGGGCGTCGAGCGTGTCGCGTCGGCAGTCGGGATAACCGGAGAAGTCCGTCTCGCACATGCCCCCGACGAGGTCGCGCAGCCCGCGCCGGTCGGCGAGCGCCGCCGCATAGGTCAGGAAGACGAGGTTGCGGCCGGGCACGAAGGTGTTCGGCAGGCCCTTCTCCGTGACCTCGAAGGCCCGCGCCTGGGTCATCGCCGTTTCGCCGATGGCGCCGAAGCCGCGCATGTCGAGGACATGGTCTTCGCCCAGCCGGGACCCCCAGGCCGGATCGACGCCGACGATCCCGCGGCGGACCACCTGACGCGCCTCCATCTCCACGGCGTGGCGCTGGCCGTAGTCGAACCCGACCGTCTCTACATGGTCGTAGCGCGCGAGCGCCCAGGCCAGGCAGACCGATGAGTCCTGTCCGCCCGAGAAGAGCACGAGCGCGCGCTGGTCACGTGAAGTGTCCGTCATCGCCCCCATATGCGCGCCCGCCCGGGGAAGGAAAAGAGCCCGCTTCAGCCTTTTGCTGCGCCGCAAGAAAAGCGGCGGCGGAATCTCCAGGTGAAGGTGAAGCTTTGGGCCCGACGGCGACGATCGGCCCGGACGTTCGGCCGCTTAACGTCTCCGCAAAAGGTTTCGGCCATGCTCGGTTCAGTTTCTGCACGGTGTCCGACTGGTATGGCCCTGTCCGAGTTCTTCTTCGAGCGTGTCACGGAAGAGATCCACGTCCAGATCGAGGGCGTTCTCGCCCTGACTGAACGCCTGGCGCGGCAGCATCTTCCGGCCGATGCGCAAGCCTGCGTCGCGGGCGTGGAGGAGGCGGCCGCCTGCGTGGCCCGACTGCTGGACGCCAGCCGGGATCTGAAGCGCATCTCCGCCGAAGGCCTCGACCTGTCGCCGCAGCCGCGCCACCTCCGCGAAATCATGGACGAGGTCCAGGAGCGCTGGATCAGCCGCGCCCGCGAGAGCGGCGTCACCCTGCTGGTGTCCTACGAGGGCGATCCCGATGCGGCGGGCCTGGTGGACGCCGCGCGCGTGATCCAGGTGTTCGACGGCTTCATCGGCCAGGCCATGTCCGGCGTCCGCCACGGCGCGGTGGAAGCCTCCCTGACCGTCTCCAATTCCGACGAGACGACGCTCCGCCTGGAGGGCCGCGTACGCGGCGCCGGCGAGATGATGGATCGCAGCCTCTCGGGCAGCATCGAAGACATCGACTCCCGTTTCGGCCTGGAAACCGCGATCGGCGCGGCGCTCGGCAAGCGCATCCTGTCGGCCCTGGACGGGGCGCTGCGGACCGAAGCCAATGCCGGGACGGGCGAGACGGCCGTCTTCACCGTCAACGTTCCTTGCGCGCAGGCCGAAGAAGAGGCCGCGCCGGGGCCGGCCTCCGAGGAGGCCGCCCACGTCCTGATCGTCGACGACAACGCCACCAACCGCATGGTCGCCGAGACCCTGTGCGAGATGTTCGACTGCACCACCGAGACCGCCGTCGACGGGGTCGAGGCGGTGGAGCTCGCCAGGTCGGGCCGTTTCGACCTGATCCTGATGGACATCAAGATGCCGCGCATGGACGGGGTGGCGGCCACGCGGGCCATCCGCGCGCTGCCCGGCCCCGCCGCAGCGACCCCGATCATCGCCCTGACGGCCAATGCCGATCCCGAGGACGCCGCCGCCTATATGGCCGCGGGCATGATCGGCGTCGTCGAGAAGCCGATGAAGCCTGAAAACCTGCTGCGCGCCCTGCAGCAGGCCCTGGGCGCGGCCTCCGCCGAAGCCGCCTGATCGGCGGACTGAGCGGCGGCCAGGACGACGGGCGCGACCCTAAGAGGCCGCGCCCTCGCCACGTTCCTGCGCCTGCGCGCTAGATCTGAGGTTCGGTCGCCGAAGCCTCGGACTCCATATTGGCGTCCGCGCCGGCGCCCATGTCCGTTTCGGCGCCCGCCCCCATGGAGCCGCCGTCGGCCTCCGCCGTCGCCGAGGCGTCCGCGCCGGCCGCGGCGTCGGCCTGCATGGCCTGGCCGATCCGGCTGCGGAGGGCCGCGTCGGTCTGGGCGGCCGCGGCGATCTGGTTGTACTCCTGGGCCGTGATGCCCGCGCCCTCGACGGCGGCGGTCATCTTGCTGTTCATCTCGGTCTGCAGTTCGGCCTTGGCCGCCGCGTCGCTCTCGGACGCCAGCCGCGGCGCATACTCGTCGTTCAGCGACTGGACGTCGTTCATCGCCGAGGCGAAGCCGTTGATCTGAGTGTCGCTGAAGGCGCTGGCGCCGGCGGCGCCGGCCGGCGTCTCGGCGGTGACGCCCGCGCCGGCCGTGGCGTTCTGGGCGAAGGCCGCCGGGGCGACGCACAGGGCGGTCGCGGCGGCGGCGGCGAACAGTTGATCCTTGATTTTCATGTCGGTCTCCTCTGCGCCCCCGGCATCACAAACCGTTGAGCGCGCCGGTCGGTTTCCGCCTTCGGCGAAAATTTTCACGACGGCGTGATCTGCGGCCAAGTCGAACCGAGGGGCCCCGCCGCCCGTTCCTCGGTTCGCAACCGCCCTGGAGGCCATTCCATGACCAAGCCCCGCGAGAGCCGCACCCTGGCCGCCGATTCCGCGCCTGGCGTCGGGGACGGCCCCGTGCGCGAGACGCCGGCCCCGCCCGTGAACAGCAAGCCGGGGGCGCGCAAGCCGGTCTTCATCATCGTGGCCCTGGTGGTGGCGGCGCTGATCGCCCTGATGCTGGCGGGGCGGCTGGGCGGCGGCGGCGGATCGGCGACGCTTGAAAACCCCACCACCGCCTCGCAGCCGGCCGGTGAGGCGAGCGAGGCGGCCAGTTCTCCATAGAGGCGATCCGCGCGCGGCCCGTAGGGGATTGGACAGAGTCCGCGGAAGCCTTCCCGCCCGCCGATTGGCGATGCGGCGCCTTCGTCCTCGGGCTATGCCGCGGTGAGGTTCAGGCGCTGGCCCGCAGCCTCGACCGGCGCCGTGCGCAGGCTTCGGCCATGACCTCCAGAAGGACCTCCAGCTCGACCGGCTTCGGGACGACCGCGTCGAAGCCGCAGGCCAGATAGCGCTCCTTCTCATGCGCCAGCACGCTCGCCGTCACCGCCACCACCGGCGCGCCCCGCGCGGCCTGTCCCGCCTCCCGGGCGCGAATGCGGCGGGTCGCCTCCAGCCCGTCCAGGCCCGGCATGTGAACGTCCATGAGGATGACGTCGAACGGCGCTATGGCGGACATCTCCACCGCCTCCTGGCCGTCGGCGGCGCAGGTGCAGTCAAACCCGGCGTCCTCCAGCAGCGCCTGGAGCACGACGCGGTTGGCCGGACCGTCGTCGACGATCAGGACGCGGCTGCCGGGCGCCAGGGCGGCGGCCGCGGCCGTACGCCCCGCCCCGCCGCCGGCGGCCGCCTGCGAGAGGCGCGGCATCGGCAAGGTGACGTCGAAGCGGGTGCCGCGTCCGGGCTCGCTTTCGAAGCGGATGGCGCCGCCCATCAGCAGGACAAGCTCGCGGCAGATGGCGAGCCCCAGGCCCGTGCCGCCGGCGCGGCGCGTGTTCGATCCGTCCGCCTGGACGAACCGCTCGAAGACGTGGGTCTGTCTGTCAGTCGGGATGCCCGGGCCCGTATCGGCCACGAAGAAGGTGAGCGTCTCGTGATCGCCGTCGATATGCACGCTGACGCCGCCGCTGGTCGTGAACTTCAGGGCGTTGGCGATCAGGTTGCTGATCACCTGCCGCAGGCGCACCTCGTCGCCGAACCGCCGCTCGCCCTCGGCGGCGTCGACGGCGAGTTCGAAGCGCAGCCCCTTCTCCGCGGCGATCTGGCCATAGAGGCGGCGGAGCGTTTCGGCGAAGCGTCGCGTCTCGAAAGGCGCGGGACTGACGGTCATCTGACCGGACTCGATCTTCGAGATGTCGAGCACGGCGTTGAGGATGTCGAGAAGGTCGGTGGCCGCCTGACGCGCGACGCCCAGCCGCTCCCGCTGGGGCTCCGAGAGGCGGTCGCGCTGCATGATCTGGATCATGCCCAGCACGCCGTTCAGGGGCGTGCGGATCTCGTGGCTCATCGTGGCCAGGAATTCGCCCTTCGCCCGGTCCGCGGCGTGGGCGGCGATCGCCAGTTCCTGAGCCTCGCGGGTCAGAGCCCTGTTGCGGTCCAGCTCCCGCCGCAGCGCCTCGTTGAGTTCCTCCGAGGCCAGGCGGGCCCGGATCTCCCGCTGGACAGCCCCGCGCATCAGGGTCGACATGCCGATGGCCGCGAACATGCTGGCCAGGCCCACATAGCCATAGTGGCTGATCACCGGCTCCGGCGCTTCCCCCGCCATGAGGACCAGTCCGATGATCGCCGCGGCCGTGCTCACATAGGCCACCCGGCGCGTGGGCGCCGAGGTGGCGAAGACCAGCGCCATCAGCACGAAATAGATGAGCTTCAGCGCCTCGAAGTGCAGCAGCTGATAGGCGACCACATTGGCCATGAAGAGGCCGTTCATCGCCAGGGCGCCGAGCTCCAGATACACGAGCCGCACCGGCGCGCCGAAGCGCCACCACAGCCCAAGAGCGCACCCGGCCGCCAGGAGCGACAGTCCCGCCAGGACGGCCAGGGCGACCCCTTCCTCGAAGAACGGATGCGAGAGGCTGACGATGACGTAGTAGAGGCCGGCCGCCAGCAGGTATCCTCGCAGCACCGGCGTCTGGGCCTGCGCAAGCGCCTCCGGAGCGACCTCGGCCGTTCTTGTCCGGGCCAGATTGAGGATCCGCAAGCCGTGCCGCCTCTCTAACGTCGTCGGATGAACATTGATACGCCGAGTCCTGACGAAGCCTTTCCAAGTTCGTCCCGATGAGCGTCCAATTGCCGCAGGGCGCCCGATCCGGCGCCCGTTCACTCGGAGAGCCCCATGACCCCGGCCGAGGAAATCCTCGATCCTGATCTGCCCATCATCGATCCCCACCACCATCTCTGGGATCTGAGGGGGCGCTACCCGGCCGCCAGCCCGCCGCCGGAGCATCCGTTCGAGGTCACCCTCTGGCGCTCGCCGCACTACATGGCCGACGAACTGGCGGCGGACCTGAACGCCGGACACAGGGTGATCGGCACCGTCTTCGTGGAGTGCAGCGCCATGCACCGCGCGGAGGGGCCCGTCCAGATGCGGCCCGTCGGCGAGACGGAGTTCGTCAACGGCGTGGCGGCCATGTTCGCCAGCGGCCTCTATGGGGCGGCCCGCGCCTGCGCCGGCATCGTCGGGCGCGCCGACCTGACTCTGGGCGCGGCCGTCGGCCCCGTCCTGGACGCGCACCTCGCCGCCGGCGGCGGCCGGTTCCGGGGCGTGCGCAACAGCGCCTCCTACGACGCCGATCCCAGCATCCTCGGCTATCTGGCGCGCAGTCCGGCCGGACTCTACCGGGCCGAGGCCTTTCGTGCGGGCTTTGCGGAACTTGCGCCCCGGCGCCTGTCCTTCGACGCCTGGCTGCTGGAGCCGCAACTGCCGGACCTGATCGACCTCGCCCGCGCCTTTCCCGAGACGACCATCGTGCTGGACCATGTGGGCACGCCGCTCGGCACAGGCGCCTATGCCGGCCGGCGGGAGGAGCGGTTCGGGATCTGGCGCGACAACATCTTCGAACTGGCCAAGTCGCCGGCCGTCTTCTGCAAGCTGGGCGGGCTGGCCATGCCGTTCGCCGGATTCCCGTCCTTCATGGCCCCCCGGCCGTCCACATCGGCGGAGCTCGCCGAGGCGTGGCGGCCCTATGTGGAGACGTGCATCGAGGCTTTCGGCGCGCACCGCTGCATGTTCGAGAGCAACTTCCCCGTCGACGCGGGAACCTGCGACTACGTCACCCTCTGGAACGTGTTCAAGCGCCTGGCCGCCGGCGCCTCGGACGACGAAAAGGCCGCCCTCTTCGCAGGGACGGCCCGTCGCGTCTATCGGCTCGACATCTGAGGTCGGGGGCGGCCGCCGGCGCTGTCGGCCGCCCGGCGGACCATCATCAGGCCGCCTGAGCGGCGGTCCGGGTCAGGCCCGCGATCTGGGCGCGGGCGCCCTCGATGGCCGCGGCGCGCGCCTCAGGGCCGAAGCCGATCTTCTCGGCCCGCACGACGGTCACGTCGGTGAGGCCGATGAAGCCCAGAAGCTGGCGCAGATAGGGTTCCTGGAAGTCGATGGCCTGGGCCGGGCCCTCGCTGTAGAGGCCGCCGCGGCTTTCCACGACGATCACCCTCTTGCCCTCCAGCAGCCCCTTGGGCCCCGCCTCGGAGTAGGAGAAGGTCTCGCCGGCGCGCAGCACGTGGTCGAACCAGGCGCGCAGCGGGGTCGGCAGGCCGAAATTGTACATCGGCGCGCCGATGACGATGGTGTCGGCGGCCCTCAGCTCGGCGATCAGTTCGTCGGACAGCGCCCGGGCGGCGTGATGGGCGTCGGTCTCCGGCGTCCCGCGCACCCCGGCGAGGCTCGCCGTGGTGAGGTGCGGAACCGGCGTCTCGCCCAGATCTCGCCGGACGACGCGCGCGTCGGGCGTCTGCTTCAGGAGGGCGGCGACGGCGTCCTCCACCAGCAGGCGCGACACGGACTCCGCCCCGCTGGAGGAACTGTTGATCACGAGAAGGTTGGACATGACGCTCTCCTGTCGTCGGTGTTGTCTGACAGGACGGAAGTGGCGTTGCCCCACTAGCGACAGTAGGGCCGAAATGGGAGACTGTCCGTTCCACAATCAGGAACGACGATGCTGGATCTCGAGGATATCCTCACCTTCGCCGAGGTGGCCGAGAGCGGCGGCCTGACCCGGGCCGGCGAGCGCCTGGGCCTCTCCAAGTCCATCATCAGCCGCAGGCTGTCGCGGCTGGAGGACGCCCTGGGCGCGCAGCTTCTGGCGCGGACCACGCGCGGGGTGTCGCTGACCGAGGCCGGCGAAGCCTTCCTGCGGCACGCCGAAACCATCCAGGGTGAAGTCGAGGCCGCGCGCGAGGCCGTCAGCCAGGGCGACGAGGTCCGCGGACGCCTGCGCCTGTCGGCGCCGCTCAGCTTCGGGGCGACGCACCTGGGCCCGGTCCTGGCCGACTTCGCGCTGCGGCATCCGAAGCTCGAGATCCAGGCCTCCTACAGCGACCGCTATGTGGACCTGATCGGCGAACGCTTCGACGCGGCCATCCGGATCGGCCGCCTGCCGGACTCGAGCCTGATCGCGCGGCGGATCGCGCCGATCGCCATCGCCGTGGTGGCCAGCCCGGACTACCTGGCCCGGCATGGAACCCCGGAGACGCCGCAGGACCTTCAGCGCCACGACGCCGTGGGCCAGCCCGACGAGGTGTGGCGCTTCGGCGAAGGCGCGCGGGCGCTCGCCCTGCGCCCAAGGATCCGCTTCCAGGCCGATAGCGGCCAGGCGCTTCTGGCCGCCGCCGTGGCCGGGGTGGGCGTGGCCATGCTGCCGACCTTCCTGTGCGGTCCGGCCATCGCCTCGGGCGAACTCGTCGCCCTGGTGCGCGACCACCCCATCCCGGAGGCCGGCCTCTATGTCGTGCGTCCGCCGCCGGCCGACCATGCGCCGCGCAAGGTCCGCCGGCTGACCGAAGTCCTGCTGGAGCACTTCGGCGGCGAGCCGGTCTGGGACGCCTGCTACGAGGCGCTGCGCCAGGCCGCGCCCTAGAAGGCGACGTTGGCGCCGGCCAGGAGGACCGTGGTGCGGCCGTCGGCGTCGCTCCAGGTCACGCCCGGCCCGAGGTTGCCGCCGCTGAGGAAGTTGAGCGGCACGTATCCCTTCACCAGCACCACCTCGGAGAACAGCTTCACGTGCGAAGCCGGGAAGGCGGCGAGGCCGAAGACCAGCTGGTCCTGCCGATGCCAGGGCGCGCCCTCGGGCCCGGCGATGTAGGTGGAGAACTCGCCGGATAGGTGCAGCTCGTGGCCGCCCAGGTCGGCGGCGTAGCGGGCGCCGACGCCCCAGCTCGTCACCTTGCTGGCCTCGAACTGGTTCAGCGGCGGGGTCGGATTGAAGGTGCCCGGCCACTCCTCGAGCGTCTTGGCGAACTCGGCGTTGGCGGTCCAGCGGTCGTAGTGGAGCTGGCCATAGACGGCGTAGGCCGGATTGTCGTCCACGCACGGGTTGAAATGCACCACCGGGAAGGCGTGGCAGTAGGCGCTGCCGTGCAGATAGGAGGCGCCGGCCATCAGGTCGCGCCCCTCCCCGCCCAGGTCGAAGGTGTAGTTGGCGTCGACCACGAAGTTGTTCAGGCGGCTCGGCACGTTCGTGCCCTCCACCGAGGTGGCCACCGAGCGGAACTGCGAGCCGCCCTGCACCGCTTCGACCGCCACGTTCAGGCCATCGCCCGAATAGCCGGCGAGCGCGCCCCAGGCGAGGCCGCCGAAGGCGTGCCAGACGGTCGAGGCCGTGAAGGGGCTGACCGTGTCCATCAGGCCGAAGGGCGCCTCCATCTTGCCGACGGCCGCGTACCAGGGGCTTTCCGCCAGATCGCCGAACAGGACATAGCCCTTGCGCAGCTGCATCTGGTTGCGGGTGAGCGCGGTGATGGTGCCCGAGCCGAAGCTCTGCTCCGGATCGTAGAGCAGCTCGGCATAGGCCGTGATCCAGGGCGTCACATTGGCCGTGACGCTGAGCTGGGCCGAGTGCAGCACCGCTTCGGACGCCGTCTCGCCGATCTGGTTGGCCGAGGTGGGATGGCGCATCAGGTAGCCGAACTTCGAGTTCCGGTTCGTCTCCTGATAGTCGACCAGGGCGGTGATCGCCCCGCCCAGATAGACGCCGCCGTCGCGCAGGTCGCCCTGGCGGCGCGCGTCCAGCAGCATCAGCGGCTTGCGGCTCGTATGGGTGGTCGGGTCGAGCATGCGGTAGGTGACGTCGCTGGCCCGGCTGATGAAGTAGCCGGAATTCAGCTCGACACGGGCCTCGACCGTGTCGTTGACGGGCGTCGGCGCCTCGACCTCGGGAACCGGCACGGCCGGCGGCGCATCGGCCGCGGCGGCCGGTGCGGTGGCGACGGGCCCGGGCAGGACCGGCGCGCCGCCGGCCTTGAGGCTCTCCACCTCCTGGCGGAGCGCCTGGTTTTCCTGCTCCAGCCGCTCCAGCCGGCGCAGAACATCGTCGAGACTCTGGGCCTGACCGACAGCCGGAGTCAGCCCGTACGCAATCGCCGCGACCGAAGCCGCGCGCAGCCAAACTTTCATTGATCCCCCCCGGGACGCCCTGGGATTCCGAACGGTGGAATCCCGAAGGGCCGGGACTTAGGGGCGCAAATCTTGCCCAGAGGTTAACGCCGGCGAGGCCGCCCTAGCGGAAGGCGAGCCCCTCGAACTGCCCGGAACTGCGCCAGCCCTCGATATATTTGAAGAAGGCGCTGGCCCCGTGCGGATAGCCGACGTTGAGGCGCGCCGCCGGCCCCGGATCCTGGCCCTCGTTGTTGTAATAGCCCGGCGTGCAGTCCGGCGCGCCCATCATGCGGCCCATGCCCGTGAGCAGGAGGTCGACCCAGGCTGCTTGCGCAGCCTCCGTGACCTCGACCTCCTTCGCGCCGCGCTCGAGGGCGTGCTTCACCGTCATGGCGATGGTCCGCCCGGACTCGGTCAGGTTGTGCGGGATGTTGGAGATCAGGTTCGCGCCCTGCGTCGGCTGGACGAAGAAGGCGTTCGGGAAGCCGTGGACGTGGATCCCGTGCAGGCTCTTCATCCCCTCGCCCCAGGCTTCCGACAGCTTCACGCCGTCGCGGCCGGTCAGGTCGAAGCCGGCGCGGCGGGTGTATTCGGTGCCCACCTCAAAACCTGAGGCGTAGATGATGCAGTCGACCTCATACTCGACGCCGGCGACAACGAAGCCCTTCTCCGTGATGCGCTCCACGCCCTTGCCGTCGGTGTCGACGAGGTGGGTGTTGGGATTGTTGAAGCTCTGCAGATAGGCGTCGTGGAAGCAGGGCCGCTTGCAGAGCTGGCGGTACCAGGCTTTCAGCTTCTGCGCCGTCTCGTGATCGGAGACGATGGAATCCACGCGGGCGCGGATCTCCTCCATCTTCTCGAAGTCGGAGTCCTCGAAGGCGGCGAGCATGTTGCGCGGCGTCCGCTGGTCGGCGGGCAGTTCGCCGATCTTGGCGCGGATGCGACGGGACAGGTCCGTCCAGCCGTCCATGACGAGGTCCTCGTCCGCGGTCCCGCCGGCCTGGTTGGCGGTGAAGTTCTCCAGCCAGCGCTGCTGCCAGCCGGGCGTGGCGACCGACCGGAACCAGTCGACGTCGATCGGCCGGTTGTCGCGCACGTCCACCGACGACGGCGTACGCTGGACGACATAGAGGGTCCCGCAGGCGCGCGACAGGTGGGGCACGGCCTGCACCGAGGTCGCCCCGGTGCCGATGATCGCCACCCGCTTGTCGGCCAGCTTCTCCATCAGGGCGCCGGACGGATCGCCGCCGGTGTAGCCATAGTCCCAGCGGCTGGTGTGGAAGGCGTGGCCCTTGAAGTCGCCGATCCCCGGAATGCCGGGAAGCTTGGGCACGTGCAGGGGCCCTGTGCCCAGGCCGATGAAGCTGGCGGTGAAGGCGTCGCCGCGATTGGTGCGGACGATCCAGCGGCTCCGCCCCGCGTCCCAGGTCAGGCTTTCTACCTCGGTGTGGAAGAGGGCGTTGTCGTAGAGCCCGTACTGGCGGCCGATCCGCTGGCACTGGGCCAGGATCTCCGGGGCGTGGGCGTACTTCTCGCTCGGCACATGCCCGGTCTCCTCCAGCAGGGGCATGTAGATCATCGAAGCCGTGTCGCACTGGGCGCCCGGATAGCGGTTCCAGTACCAGGTGCCGCCGAAGTCGCCGCCCTTCTCCACGATCCGGACGTCGGTGACGCCGGCCTCCGCCAGCCGCGCCCCGGTCACCAGGCCCGCAAACCCGCCGCCCACGAAGGCGAAGGTCACGTGATCGGTCTTGGGCTCGCGCTCGACGAAGGGAGTGTAGGGATCGTCCAGATAGTGGGAGAGCTGGCCCTCAAGCCGCAGATACTGCGCATTGCCGTCCGCCCGCAGCCGCTTGTCGCGCTCGGCCACGTACTTTTCGAGCAGGGCCTTCTTGTCGATGGCGGGGCGGGCCGTGGCCGGGAGATCGTCAGCGGGGGTCATGTAATGGGCGTCCGGGAAATCGTGCGGCGAATTCGATGCTGCGGCGACCGTCCGACCAATATGCCGAGGGCTCCAGGGCCGCCGCCGGGTTCGAACCTACAGTATGGACACGCCCTGAGCCAGAACCTCCGGGCGGCGGTCAGAAGTCGGCGCGGTGGCTGCCCGGCGGGTCGATGGCGCAGCCGACGCCGCCGTCGCGCAGGGTCAGGGTGACCGGCTTTCCGACGCCCACGCGATAGGTCTTCTCGCCGCCTGCGTTCACCACGTGCAGCACGTCCGGCCCCGTGAAGTGGCAGGCGTGGAAGAGGCCCCCGCCCGGCAACACCCCGTCCTTCAGCTCGGCGCAGTCGGCGTGGCCGATGCGGCGGCTGATCTGGGCGCCGCCATAGTCGAAGGTCATCATCTTCGGGCGCGCTCCGTCGGCATAGGGCGAGGCGCCTTCCGGGCAGGGCGGACCCGAACTCGTCCAGCGCGCCAGCTCCTGGGCGTGGCTGCGCGACATCATGGCGTAGACGCCGCCCAGCACGACGACGGCCAGGACGGCCATGATCACATAGCTGACGGCGCCGAGCTTCTTCTGCGCGGGATCGAACGGGCTGGGCATGGGGCGAGCATCTTCTCCGGACGAAGCGACGCCGCCACCGTCGCGGGCGCTGGAAAAAATGCAACCCTGCTCATGCGGTCCCCAGGGCCACCCCAGCCAGCAGGGCGGCCAGTTCCGCCTGGCGGGCGCAGCCTGTTTTCTCCAGCACCCGGCGCAGCTGGTTGCGCACCGTATTGAGCGAGACCCCGCCGGCCTCGGCCAGGTCTTCCAGACCCTGGCCGCGGGCGACGCCCTGGGCGATGCGGGCCTCGGCCGGCGTGAGATCGAAGAGCGAGCGCAGCAGGTCGGCCGCCGGCGCCCGGTCCCGCGAGACCGGCGTCATGAGAAGCAGGGCGAAACTCTGGCCGAAGATGTCGTGCGCCGAGCGCCGGACCGGAATGAGGTGCAGCACGAGGGCGGGCCGGCCCAGGCTGTCCCGCAGGGGGTAACTGGACCGGCTGTCGCCCGGCTCGGCGTGGATGGCCTTCAGGCCGGCGCTCAGCAGATCCTGCGCCGCCTTGTCGGCGAGCGCCAGCCGCTGGCCCGCGCCGAACTTGACCTGCTCGGTCTGGTCGGCGGCCCAGGCGTTGGCCTCGATCACCCGCCCCGTCTCGTCCAGCAGCAGGGCCGGCAGGCGCAGGGCGTCCAGCGCCTCGCGCGCGCCCTGCGCCCGCTGAAGGCTGAGCCGTGCGCTGACCAGGGCGCTCCGCGCCAGATGGGGCCGCAGAGCATTCAGCGCCGAGACGTGGTCCGGCTCCACCGGTCCCCGCTCCAGCGTGCGCTCGACGCTGAAGACGATGGAATCGCCGGTGGGGAGCTGGAGGCCGGTCCCGGCCGACCAGCCCAGGCCGCGGGGACGGAAGAAGTCGCGATAGATGGGATCGGCGCCGATCTCCTCCTCGCTCCAGAAGTCCTGTTCGACGAAGAAGGCCGGCGCAGCCTGGCTCATGAGGCAGGGACGCCGCGGGCAGCGCATGAACCAGCCGTCGTTGACGTAGTCCTCGAAAACGTCGCGGACGGAATCGGAGGCGGTCCAGCAGAGCGCCTTGCGCGCGGAAAACAGCAACCCGCCCCGGCAGTCGGTCATCCGGGCCAGGTCGTCGAGCACCGAGGGCCACAGCTCAGGCACGACGGCGCATTCGTAGATCCGGTCGATCAGGTCGCTCTGCATCTCGGGTCCTGGGGTTGGGGCGCGCCAGGGCGGCGCCGAGGCCGTGCAAGGGCGCGAAACCGTCCCGCCGCCAGCGCCATCGGTCTCATCCGGGCCGCGCCTCGCCCCACTCGTTCCAGCCGAGCATCCGCGGCGCCTTGGGCAGGTACATGGATTCCAGCCGCGCGATGGCCAGGCCGGCGCCGCGAATCGTCCCGGCCACCGGGCGAGTCAGATGGCATCCGCCGGCCAGCCGCTTCCACACCGGTTCGACGCGGCGCTGCCACCTGGCGACGCCGGGATCGGGCGCCAGCCCATGTTCGCAGAAGAGCAGGCGGCCGGACGGCTTCAGCACCCGCCGCGCCTCGGCCAGGGCGGCGGCCGGCGAGGCGACCGAGCAGAGGGTGAAGGTGCAGACGACGGTGTCGAAGCTCCCATCCTCCAGCGGCAGGGCCTCGGCCGTTCCCTCCAGGAGGCTGACCTTCAATCCTTCCGCCCGGGGCGCGGCGGCGGCCCGCGCGCGCAACTCGGCGGAAGGATCGACGCCGACCACCTCATCGACCCCGGCGGGATCGTAGAAGGCGAGGTTCAGCCCGCCGCCGACGCCGAGCTCCAGCACCCGGCCGCGGGCCAGGGGCACGACCTTGGCGCGCTGCTTCATGACCGCCGGGCTGGCGCAGGCCAGGCAGATGACGCGGGGCAGGACGTGGCGGTCGTAGAACGATGTCATCGAACGCCAAGTGGTAGGGGCTCGCGAGCGACCTGTCCACGCAGGCCGGCGGCGGCTAGCGTCGCGCCATGGCCCTGATCTTCGTCACCCATCCCGAAGTGGAGATCGATCCCGCCGTTCCCGTCCCGCGCTGGCGGCTGTCCGACCGCGGGGTGGCGCGGATGCGGGCCTTCGTCGCCTCCGACGTCGTCGCGGGGGTCTCGGCGGTGTGGGCCAGCACGGAGACGAAGGCCATCGAGGCCGCCGGCCTGCTTGCCGCCCGCCACGGCCTGCCCGTCCAGGTCCGGGAGGACCTCGGCGAGAACGACCGCAGCGCGACCGGCTTCGTCCCGCCCGACCCGTTCGAGCGCCTGGCTGACGCCTTCTTCGCCCATCCGGAGGAGAGCGTCCGCGGCTGGGAAACGGCCGCCGCCGCCCAGGGCCCTGCAGGCTCACCCCGGCCCCGGCGATGTCGCCATCGTCGCCCACGGCGGCGTCGGAACCCTCCTGCTCTGCCACCTCAAGGGCCTCCCCATCGCCCGCGCCCACGACCAGCCCCACCAGGGCTGCTGGTGGCGCCATGACCCGAAGAGCGGCGCGGCGCCGGAGGGTTGGGCGTCGATCGCGACGCGGTGAGGGGCCGTGCCTACAGCGGCTTCCGCAGCCAAAGGACGAGGTCGTCGTCCACCCGCACCATGGCGCCGGGCTCGGCGGGTTCGGCGGGTTCGGCGGGTTCGTTGTTCCAGGTCAGGCCCGCGCCGTCCGGCAGATAGCCCCGCCGCACATAGAGCCGCTAGAGCGCAACTCGCTTGATGCCCTAGGAGCTTGATCGTTGAAAGAACGTCAGTCCCCTTGGAAGACAGACGGTCGAGTTCTACTAGAATCGATGGATGAACCGGTTCCGAACTGTATCAGTAGCTCATTCACTGGGAGGGGCGCATGCCATTCGTTGAGCCTGGCGCATACTCAAAAGGCCAGTTGGATCGCGCGGGCGAGCGTATTCGTTCGGGCAGTGGCACCCCCAATGACATGGCCCTTCTAGACAACTGGCGAGCTTCACACCTGTATGTGCTGAACACCTTTCAATCGTCCTTGCGCTTCCGTCGAAGCCGGTTCGAGCAGGGTGAGAAGATCACGATCGCCCAGAGGCTGAAGCGTAGGCCCACGATTATCGACAAGCTCGGGCGAGAGCAGGGCATGTCGCTCTCTCGCATGCACGACATCGCAGGCTGTCGACTGATCTTCCCGGATCTCGCGACAATGTTCTCCTTTCGGGAGGGCGTATTGTCCTCACGCGCTGCCCATGAGCTTGTCGGTGGAAAAGACCGTTACAACTACATCGATACGCCCAAGGCTTCCGGATATCGCGGGATCCACGACGCCTACAAGTACAATGTTGGCTCGACGGGTGGAGTAAAATGGAACGGTCTACGGGTTGAGATTCAGTACAGAACCGTCGTGCAGCATGCGTGGGCGACGGCGGTAGAGATCAGCGATATTGTTAATGCCACTAGGTTAAAATTTAGCCAAGCTAACAAAGATATTAGTAGATTGTTCCTACTTTGCAGCGAAATATTGGCTCGCGCTCACGAGGATTGCGATGGATTTTGCGGCGATCTATCAACCGTAGATTTGCTTCGTGAATATTATGATTTAGAAGGCGATCTTCACGCGATATTGCGACTCCGCAATTTGACATCTTCTGAGTTTCAGAGATTTGCGCGATCATCTCGCCTTTTCATTTTGATCAATTACACATCGGGCGATATGGAGGGAAAACTTGTCGCGGAAGGTTTTGCTGACAACGCCAGCGCCGTCTCCAGGTACTCAGAGGTCGAAGCTGAACTGCAGGACGTTGCGGACGTAGTACTTGTCGGCGCAAGCCAGCAAGATGCGATCAAACTGGCCTATACCAACTACTTCTCCGACGCATCCGGATTCATTGTCGCGCTTGATGAGGCGGTGGCTAAGCTGCAGGGCTGAGGCGCGCCGCCTTCGCGAGGCTGTTCGCGGTCTGGTCCGGCGCGTTTCCATCGCGCCGCTCACCCAAGAGAGAGGCGGCTCCGTCAACATCCAGATTGAGGGCACGCTGGACGGGCTGCTCGCGGAACGCTGCGAGAACAATAGGTGGGGAGGTGTGGTAGCTGGGGGCGGGCTCGAACCGCCGACCTGTGGGTTATGAATCCACCGCTCTAACCAGCTGAGCTACCCAGCCACGGGTTCGCGCCGCTGACGCGCGAGGCGCGGTTTATAGGGATTCCCGAAGGCTGCATCAAGCGGCTTGGGCGCGGCGAAAAGCCCGGCTAGGTTCGCGCCCGGCATGAGCGTGCTTCATCTTCTGGGAACGGCCGGGGACGGCGGGGCGGAGACCTACTTCGTCGATCTGGTCTGCGCCCTTTCGGCCGGCGGCGTGGCCCAGGCCGCGGCCCTGCGCGCCCATGCGGGGCGGCAGGCGGCGCTGAAGGCCGCCGGCGTGGCGACCGACTGCTTCGCCTTTGGCGGCCCGCTCGACCTCTTCACGCGCGGCAAGGTCGCCCGTTTCGCCCAAACCCACGACGTGAAGGTGGCGCTCGCCTGGATGAACCGGGCCGCGCGCCATACGCCCAAGGGACCCTGGGCGCGGATCGGCCGGCTGGGCGGCTACTACAAGCTGAAATACTACCGCGACTTCGACTTTCTGGTGGCCAACACCGAGGACATCGCCGACTGGATCGTGGCCCAGGGCTGGCCCGCCGGTAAGGTGCGCCACATCCCCAACTTCGCCGACGCCCCCGCCGAGGTCGGACCGGTCGACCGCGCCAGCCTGAACACGCCCAGGGACGCCTGCCTGCTGCTCTCCATGGGCCGGCTGCACGAGGCCAAGGCCCATGACGTGACGCTGAACGCCCTGACCCGCCTGCCCGAGGCCTATCTGTGGATCGCCGGGGCCGGGCCGGAGGAGGCCAAGCTGAAAGCCCTGGCGCTCGGCCTGGGCGTCAACGACCGCGTGCGGTTCCTGGGCTGGCGCAACGATCCCTCGGCCCTCTACCGGGCGGCCGACCTCTGCGTCTTCCCCTCGCGCTACGAGCCGCTGGGAAATGTGGTGATCCAGGCCTGGGCACACGGCCTGCCCGTGGTGGCCGCCGCCAGCCAGGGGCCGGGCGCCCTGATCACCGACGGCGAGGACGGCCTGCTCGTCCCCGTCGACGACGCCGAGGCCCTGGCCGCCGCCGTCCGCCGCGCCCTGGACGAGCCCATGCTGCGCATCCGCATGGCCCAGAACGGCCTGGCCCGGGTGGAGGCGGAATTCAGCCAGGCCGCCGTGGTCGCGCAGTGGCGCGAGCTCTTCGCCGATTTCGGAGAGAGCTGATGTGCGGCATCGCCGGCGTTCTGGACGGGGAGGTCTCCGCCCGCCCGATGATCGAGGCCCTGACCCACCGCGGCCCGGACGGCGTGCGCGTGGAGGACCGGCCGGGCGCCTCGCTCGCCCATGCGCGGCTCTCCATCATCGACCTCGAGGGCGGCTGGCAGCCCCTGCACGCCGCGGGCGGCACGGTCATCGGCAATGGCGAGATCTACAACTATGTGGAGCTGACCGAGCAGTTCGGCCTGGCGGGCGACCTGGCCACCGGCTCGGATTTCGAGCCCCTGCTGCATCTCTACGAAAAGGAGGGCCCCGCCGCCTTCCGCCGGCTGCGCGGCATGTACGCGTTCTGCCTGATCGGGGCCGACGGCCGCACCTGGCTGGCGCGCGACCCCTTCGGCATCAAGCCGCTCTATGTGATGGAGCTGGAGACGGGCCTGGCCTTCGCCTCCCAGCCGCGGGCCTTCCTGGACGCCGGCCTGGCGCCGCGGGAGATGCGGGAGGCGCCGGCGCGCGAACTGCTGGCCTTCAGCTACACGCTGGGCGAGGAGACCATCTTCCCCGGCGTGCGCCGCCTGGCGCCGGGCGAGATCTGCGAAGTGGCGGACGGCCGCATCGTCTCGCGCCAGGTGCGGTCCGCCCTGCCCGCGCCTGGCGTCCGCCGCGCGCCCACCGACGAACAGGCGCTGATCGGGCGGCTCGACGCGGTGCTGGAGGACAGCGTCCGCGTCCACCAGCGCTCGGACGTGCCCTACGGCCTCTTCCTCTCCGGCGGGATCGACTCCGCCGCCGTGGCCACCCTGATGGCCCGGCTGAAAGAACGGCCGGTCACCGCCTTCACCTGCGGCTTCGAAGCGCCCGGCGCCAGGGACGAGCGCGGCCAGGCCGAGCGGGTGGCCCGCGCCCTCGACCTCGACTGGCGCGAGATCCGCTTCGGCGAAGAGGACTTCTGGAGCCTGCTGCCGGGCGTGGCCGCCGCCCTGGACGATCCCACCGCCGACTATGCGACCCTGCCGACCTACAAGCTCGCCGCCGCGGCCAGGGGAACGCTCACCGTCGTGCTGACCGGCGAGGGCGGCGACGAGCTCTTCGGCGGCTATGGCCGTTACCGCCGCGCCCTGCGGCCGGCCTGGCTCGGCGGCCGGGCGGCCGAGCCCAGGCCCGACGACCCCGCCCCTCTTGAGCGCTGGCGCGCCCAGGCCAAGGCGCCGCCGGGCCTGACCCGCCTGCAGCAGGCGCAGTACGCCGACATCGCCACCTGGCTGCCGAACGACCTGCTGACCAAGCTCGACCGTTGCCTGATGGCGCATGGGCTGGAGGGACGCACGCCCTTCCTGGACCCGGAGGTCGCCGCCTTCGCCTTCCCCCTGCCCGACCGGTTCAAGGTGCGGGGCCGCTACGGCAAATGGCTGGTGCGCAAGTGGCTGGAGGGCGCCTGCCCGGCCGCCGAGCCCTGGGCGCGCAAGCAGGGCTTCACCGTCCCCGTCGGCGCCTGGGTCGCGCCGCGCGCCGAGGCGATCGCCGCGCGCATCGGCGACGTGGCCGCCGTCCGGCGGCTGATGAGCGCGGAGGCGGCCGCAGCCGCCATCCGCAGCGGAGAGGCCTCGAAGGCCTGGCCGCTGCTCTTTTTCGCGCTGTGGTCGCTCATACATCTGGAGGACGCCGCCCCGGCGCAGGCGCTCGAGGCGCTCGCCGGAACGATCTGAGCCGCCGCGCTTTGCAAAGCCGGACCGAAGGGAGACCGCTCGTGCGACACCTGCTTCTCACCACCGCCTGCGCCGCCATTCTCGCCGCCTGTGGCGGCTCGGACGGAAACGCCCAGCAGTCCGCCGCCCCGGCGCCGTCGGGCGAGCCGTGGGAGACCCGGCCGGCCAACGCGCCGTCGCAGCAGCCCGCCTTCCCCGGCCAGACCCGCGCGCCGGAGGTCTCGGCCGATGTCGACTATCAGGTGGTGACCGTCGCCGACGGGCTGGAGAAGCCCTGGGCCGTCACCTTCCTGCCGGACGGCCGCATGCTGGTGACCGAGAAGCCCGGCCGCCTGCGCATCGTCACCGGGGCCGGCGAGCTCTCGCAGCCGGTCGCCGGCCTGCCCGAGGTGGACGCCCGCGACCAGGGCGGCCTGCTGGACGTGGTGCTCGATCCCGACTTCGACGAGAATCGGCTGATCTACTGGAGCTATGCCGAGCCCCGCGGCGGCGGTCAGAACGCCACCGCCGTGGCCCGCGGACGCCTCGTCGAGGGCGGGGGCGCGCCGCGGGTCGAGGACGTGCAGGTCATCTACCAGCAGCAGCCAGCGATGGATTCCACCAAGCACTTCGGCAGCCGGCTCGTCTTCGACCGCGAGGGCCATCTCTATGTGGCGCTCGGCGAGCGTTCGATCATGGCTGGCCGCGTGCAGGCCCAGCAGATGGACTCCGCACTGGGCAAGATCGTGCGGATCAATCCCGACGGCTCGATCCCCGAAGACAACCCCTTCGTCGGCCAGGAAGGCGCGCGGCCGGAGATCTTCGCGCTCGGAGTCCGCAACGTGCAGGCCGCCGCCCTGCACCCGGAGACCGGCAAGCTGTGGGAGATCGAGCACGGCGCCCGCGGGGGCGACGAGCTCAACATCATCGAAGCCGGCAAGAACTACGGCTGGCCGACCATCACCTACGGGCTGGAATATTCCGGCGGTCCGATCGGCGAAGGCCTCACCCAGAAGGAAGGGATGGAGCAGCCGGCCTATTACTGGGATCCGGTGATCGCGCCCTCCGGCATGGTCTTCTACCAGGGCGACATGTTCCCCGCCTGGCGGGGCAGCCTGTTCGTCGGCGCGCTGAAGGACAAGCATCTCGTCCGACTGACCCTCGACGGCGAGCGCGTGACCGGCGAGGACCGCCTGCTCACCGATGTCGGCGAGCGCATCCGCGACGTCGCGGTCGGGCCCGACGGGGCGATCTACGTCGCCACCGACAGCGCCCAGGGCCGCATCCTGAAGCTGGTCCCGGCGGGGTGAGTTGGGCGGCGCAGCCTAGGCCCCCTCAGTCACCTTCGGTGACAGCTCCCCCTCGCTGAGGGGGAGCATCTTTCCGGACTGAGCTCGCCATTACCGCAGCGCAGATCCTCCCCCTCCTTGAGGGGGAGGTGGCCCGAAGGGCCGGAGGGGGTCTGTAGCGCGACACTTGGTTTCGGAGCAGCGGACAGATGGTTCCGGAGTCGTTTGAAAATGCCGCGCAATGTGAGGGGTGTGACCTTCTGAGGTCGTGATGTGAAGCTCGGGGCCATCAAAAGTGCCCTGACCTCCAGCCGCACCGCGGCGAGGATGGGGCCGCTCAAGACGAGGACCCCAAGCATGCGCCTACCCGAGAACCACCCTCTGGCCGCCGACCTTCAGGCCGCCCGCTGGCAGATCGAGCGGACCACAGCACTGTTCGCGCCGCCACCCCTCAAGAATATCCGCAGCGCCATGGAAAACATCCACGGCCTCATCGAACCGACTTCCGAGACAGACCAGGCGATGGTGGCTGTGCTTGAGGCCGCCGCCGCGCTTTACAACTCTGTCAATCGTCCCGGGGCGCTGGCGACCAGCGCGGCGGTCGAAGAAAGCAAGGCGTCAGCCCTAAGAACGGTGGACCAGCTAGAAGAGGCGTTGACGCACGCCCGCCCCAACGAGGTGGCGCGGCATATCGGCGTCGACTGGGTTTAGGCCGACAGCCCGTCCGTCCGCGGCGGCCGGTAGTGGCAGGCTCCGTCGGTCCAGCACTCCAGGTCGGTTTCGTGGCCCCAGAGCTGGCCCATGACGGAGACGCCGCGCGGGCGGCCGCAGGTGGGGCAGTCGAAGTGGCCGGCGCGCTGTAGCTCCTCGACGGTCCAGCCGTTGAAGGCCCTGCACACGGCGCTCAAAGGCACTTCGATGCGCGCTCGACACCCGTTGCAGCCGGCCTGCAGGCGCAGGCCGCGCTGGCGGCAATAGCCGATGGTCCGCATGGGCGGGTCAGCGCTTGGAGGGCTTCTGGGGCTTCGGCTTGGGCAGAGGCTGGGTCAGGATCACCTTCCCGTCCTCCACGATGGTCCCAACGATCGGCACGTAGCCCGGCGGCGGCTTCTTCGCCATTTGCAGGATCTCCATAGGCACGCCGACGCCGCCTTCTACGGCGTCGGGCGGCCCAGGATCAACGGCCAGGTCGCCGCGGCTGGATGATCACCTCGGCCGCGGCCGTCGCGCCCTTGCCGGTCAGGCCGTACTGGGTGGCCACCGAGGCGATCTCGAATGCGGCGAAGATCTTCCGCACCTCCGGCCGGTCATTCAGCGACAGCACGAAATGGCCCTGCAGGCCGGCCAGCACCTCGGCCATGGCCTCGAACTCCTCACGGCCGAAGAGGGCCGCGCCATAGTCGCCCTCGCAGCCCCAGTAGGGCGGGTCGAGGTAGAACAGGGTCTCGGGCGTGTCGTAGCGGGCGATGAACTCCCGCCAGGGCAGACGCTCGACCACAACCCCGCCCAGTCGCTCGTGCAGGTCCTCGAGTACGACGCCCAGGCGAGCGACGTCGAACCGGCCGGGCCGGTGGTGGCTGACGCCGAAGCTGCGTCCGGTCACCTTTCCGCCGAAGGCCGTGCGCTGGAGATAGAGGAAGCGCGCCGCGCGCTGCAGATCGGTCAGGGTGCGGGGATCGACGGCCAGCAGGCGCTCGAACTCAGCCCGGCTGGTCAGCTTGAACTGCAGCTCGGCCCGGAAGTAGCCGTAGTGCTCCTGCAGCACCCGATAGAAGGTCCAGACGTCGTCCGACAGGTCATTGATGACCTCGGCCGGGGGCCGCGATCGACGCCGCAGAAAGACGCCGCCCATGCCGACGAAGGGCTCGGCATAGGTCCGGTGGGGAATGGTCTCGATGATCTCGACCAGGCGGCGGGCCAGGTTGCGCTTGCCGCCGATATAGGGCGCCGCCGGTTTGACCGGCCGGACGGGCGCGAAGGGGGGACTCGACTCCATTTATGAACATTGCTCGACTGGCCCCGCCGGTCGGACCGGTGGCGGGGCGAAAGGGGGCGTGCACCCCCCGGACGTGCGGGGTGCAAGCCCGCGGCTCTGGGCGTTGGCGCGCCCAGACCCCCGTCGATTTCGACGGGAATATTGATGATGGACGAACCTCGTACGCGGCTCCTGAAACGTCGCGAGGAGCTTCGTAAGCAGCTTGCTCTCTATGAGACGGACTTGCGGTGGGGGGCTTGGAGCGACCGCGACCTCATCGCGAGGAAGATTCGAGAGACCGAACAGGATTTGGACTCTGTCGAACTCGCGATCGCGCAAACGGGCTTTACTGACGCCCTCGATGCCGTGGCGCGCGAAGCTGCAAGGGCGGCGCAGGAGAACGCAACCTTCTGGTTCCGGCGCTTCATGCTCTCCCTCCAGATCGGCAATGGCGCGGGCTTCCTCGCCGCTGCAGCCATCGTTGGGCAGGCGGATGCATCGGCGATCCATTTGGCTGCCGTTCTTGCGTGGGCACCCGCGGCGTATTTCGCCGTCGGCACCGCCGCCGCAGGTCTGCTCCCTTTGATCATGGCGGCTCATGCGTGGGCGCGAGATAACCCACGGGGCCGATACGCGGCGAACGCGGGAGGCCTGTTCCTGACGGTTCTCGCTGCGGGCCTTTTCGCCTGCGGGATGACGAGCGTGGTGTGGGAGCTGCGTCAGCTCGGGCAACCGGCGGTCACCCAAGCCGAGGCTCCCGCACCTGCACCCAGCCCCGCCCCTGCGCCGCCTGCCGGCGATCAAAGCGGTAGCCCCGCCGGCGCAGCACCTCCCAAGGCATCGGCTCGGTGAAGCGGTTGTCCAGGACGTAGGTCCCCTCGGCCGAGTCCACCGTCAGGACGGCGTGGAAGCCTCCGGTCTCGACCCAGCAGGTGGCCAGGCGCAGGGCCGCCAGCGGCCAGCCGCGGCCGAGCAGCGCCAGCTGCTTGGCGAGCGCATAGTCCTCGCAGTCGCCGCCGGCGGTGTCGATCGGCGTCCAGTGGTCGAGCCGGCCATAGCGCTCCAGGTCGACGCGATAAGGCCGCGCATTGATCTCCGCGTTGACGGCCGTCAGCTCGGCCCAGCCCGCCTCGCCCAGGCTCAGCACCGCGGCGTCTCCGGCGCGCGGGCGCACAGGTCGGTCCAGCCGGCGGGCGCCAAGGTCCAGTCGCCGTCGGGCATGGGCGAGGCCGCCGGCGGCCGACCGGCGCAGGCGGCCAGCAGCAGGGCCAGGGCGAGCAGGCTAAAGCCCCATTTCATCCGCCACCGCCACAAAGATGTCCGAGGGGTGCGGCGGATCGCTCGGCGGGGCCGCGGCCTCCAGCAGATCCACGCTGTCCGCATAAAGCCGGACGCCCGAAGGACCGCAGTCGTGCAGAGGTTCGGCGGGTTCCACGGCGAACGCAGCGAGCGCGGGGTGAAGGTCCAGGCACCGCTGCTGCACGTCGATCCGGACGCCCGGCAGGACGCCCAAGATCGGACGGAAGGCGTTGCCCTCCGCGTCCGTCTGCTCGGGGCCGTACTCGTAGCCTATCACCTGGGCGACCATGGTGGGGCTGAAGACAAGATCAGGCATTAGAAACCCTCGCGCTCAGATCCCGCAGGGCAGCGTCCGAGATGTCGCCGTTCCAGATGGCGAAGCGGGACATTTTGTTGTTGCCGATGTTGGCGACGCCCTGCGAGGCGCCAAGGAGACCAAGCGTGGTGAGCGGCGGCAGCGCGGTTGCGTTGTTCCCGCCCGAAAGCGGGCCGCCATTGAGGGACATGGCGTAGTCCCCAGCCTTGCACCGCCACGCCACCGTCTCCCAGGTCCCAGCTACCGCGGGCGTGTTCGTGGTGAAGATGTTGACGTCACCGACACGGACAATCAGCGAAGAGGTAGTGGTGGCGCGCCGCCACAGGACGCGGTTCATGGGTCCGGCTGCCGAGGCAAACTCGAACGCCACGGGGAAGGGGCTCTCGCTAGCCCCGTCAGCGGCCGCCCAGAAGACCCGGGCGACGCCGTAGTGCGTCGGGTCTGCATACAGTCCGCCGATGCGGTAGTCGGTCGCGGTGCGCGTGGCGGCAAGGTTGTCGTTGTCGATGGGCGGACTAGCGATGTAAGGGCCGGGCTGGATCGAGATGCCCAGGAGGCGGATAGTCTCGCCCACCACGGGGCTCCCAGGACCAACGCCAGTGTTGTTGATCCCGCCCGTGAAGTTCGGGGTCCAATGGAAGACGAGGCGTCGGATGGACGCCGTTTCCATGACGTTCTCGATAAGGGTGAATGTTCCTGCGGTTTGGGTGCCGCTGGCCACCGGCGCGTCCAGAAGCCCCACGTAGTACGAGATATTCGTCGTCGCCTGGTCTCGTACCCCGACATATATGCGCCCGCTGGTGCCGGCGACCACGCGAACGACGACGCTGTAGAGCTGCCCAGCAACTACAGATTGGCCGTTCGGTATGGTGAGGCGGTTCCAGTTGGCCCCGTTCGACGCAACATCGGCGGACTGGAAGATGCCGGAGTAGGTTGGTCCGCTGGTTTTTTGAACCTCAACGGGCGTAACTCCCCACGCTGCCTCAGCCGGGCGGCAGGACAGGGGGAGGATCTCCTGGCGCGCCTCCCAGCTCTCCAGGCCGTCATCACCGATCGCTGGATCGTTGGCGGCCCAGGCGCGCCAGTCACCATTGATTCTCGCCCTGGCGAACCCCGCGCCTCCGGCTGACGAAAACTGTCGGACCTGACGGGCGGTCGGATAGATGATCCCCTCGCGCTTGAAGAACGGCCGATAGCCCGTTTCCGAGTCGCCCTTGAAGCGCAGATCCAGGATCGCGCCGGGCGAGGGATCGAACCGCCGCAGCGAGGCGGCCAGGGCGCCCTGGATCGACATCAGGCCACCGCGCCCAGCTCGAGCAGCGTCGCCTTGGCGGATCCCGGTCCGAACGCGTCCCGAGTCGAGACGATCGCCCGCACGATGCCGTCGGCCGCCTTGAACGGTATGCCGCCCGTCGTGGTCGACAGGACACCGGCGTATTCCAGGCAGGTGCCGCCAGGCGCGTCGCTGGCGCGCGGCGAGGTGAAGTCGATCAGGCCCCGGCGCGAGACCCGGTTGGACCACAGCAGCGGGTGCGGCGCGTTGTCGGCCGCCGGCGCTGCCGCCGGGGCTGCGTCGTGGATGTGGGCCACGAACCGTGGGGCGGTGACCCCGACGTCCTCGCGGATCAGGCGCGCGTGGGTGATGAAGCCGGCCTTCAGCCCCGCCGCGCCGAAGTTGAACTCGAAGATGGCCGTGTCGGCCGCGCCGATCGCGTCGCCGGCGACGTACGCCGTGGTGTCGGCCGGCCGGATCAGCGTCGCCTGCAGGACGATGATCTCGGAGTGGTGCATCGGCCGGTCGATCCCGTCCGGCCCCTCGTTGGCGGCGACCTTCTTCAGGCCTTCGGGAGTCTGCATCGAGATATGGGTCATGGGATCACCTTCAGAGCAGGACGAGAGCGGCGATCCCGCTGGCGTCAGGGTCGTTAAAGAGGGTGCGGTCGAGCACGCCCTCGGGCAGCTCGGCGTCGCCGCCGTGGAAGACGGCGAGCGTGGCGGTCAGCCGGCGGATGACGCCGAACCGGTATCGGGTGGTCACGGCCAGGACGCCTTCGGGTGCGCCGACGTCTTCCAGGCCCGGCCGGATTTCGACCGGCGCCGCGCCGGCCATCAGCACGCCGCAGACGAAGCCCGGCGGCAGGGTGTCGATGTAGCAGATGGCCCGCTCATCGCTGGTGAAGACCAGCATCTTGCGGTCGTCGGCGGCCGAGAGGACGTGGCTCTGGGCGGCGATCTCCTGCTCGGCCAGGTCCAGGGTAAGCGCCACGCTCGCCTGATAGAGCGGCCCCAAAACGTCCAGTTCGGCCCGCACGGCGTCGGAGACCGGCTTGTCGGCGTCGGCCGTGTTGTCGACGTTGCTGAGCCCGAGATCGCCCTTGTCATAGGCCAGAGCCACCTTCAGGGCCGCTCGGCTGATGGCGCCCTGCAGGCCGACGACGGAGACCACCTGGTCGGTGTTGTCGATCTTGTCCCAGGTCAGGCCATTAGAGGCGATCAGATCGCCCACCTGCCAGTCGGCCTCGCCGTCGATCGGCGTCCCGCCGGCGACGGTGACCTTGTAGTAGTGCCCCTTGTTGGCGGCCGAGGCGGCGGGAATCGCCGGCGTGTTCGTCGCCGCGTTCCAGACCCCCTGATAGCTCATGGCCCCCAGCACGGCGGCCGGCAGTTGGGAGGTCGGCACCTTCCCGTCCGCCCCCAGGCTCGGATAGCCATTGGCGACGCCGCGCTTGGCGGCGTTCTCCGGCACGAAGCCGCCATCCTTGATCCGCGTGCCCGTGGCGCCGTCGAACAGGGCGACGTTGCCGTTGGTCGCGCCGACCGGGCCGTCCACGCTGCCCGAGGAGAGACCCTGCGGCCCCTCGACGCCGGCGATCACGATGGTGCGGCCCTCGGCGACCAGCTGGTCGGGCTCGATGAGCGTGACGACTTTCGTGGTCATCCTCAGAGCCCCTTCTGGATCTTGGCCGTGGCCAGGAAGGTATGGCGGTCGACTGTCGAGGCGGCGGGCCGCACGTTCAGCTCCAGGCGGGCATCGCCGGCGGGCCAGGTCTCGGTCACCGCCTCAGGGATGGTCCAGGTGACGACGTGGGCGTCGACCGAGACGTACTGGCTGAGATCGACGGCCTGGATGTGAGGCGGCTTCAGTATGAGACGGATATCCATCTCGCTGACGTCATCGGGGCTCTCCTCGGAGCCCAGGTAGAACTCGACGCTTTCGGCCCAGCCGGCCGAGGTGAGCACGTGGTAGGCTTTGGCGCGGTTGGCGACGCCCATGTCAGTCGAGCCTCACGATGATGATCTCGCCATTGCCGCCGGCCTGGCAGGGATTGTTGTTGTTGAGGGAGCCGCCGGCCCCGACGCCGGCGACCGTGTCGGCCGGATTGGTGGGTGGGCCGTCGCCGCCCTTCAGGCCGTCAAGCCCGGGCGCGCCGGCCCCGCCGTTGACGGAAGGGCTGGCCGCGCCGCCGTCTGCGCCCAGGCCAGGCTGGCCGCCGGCCGAGCCGGCGAGGTTCAGGTCGCCGCCTTCGGCCACGCCGCCTTGGCCGACCAGGCCGCCGGCCGGCTGCCCGCCCTTGCCGCCACGCACCACCCGGCCGTCGGCGAAGGTCGCCGTGGTGTCGGTCGCCGTGTTCAGCGCGCCGCGGCCGATCGCCAGGACGACGGCTTCGCCGGCCAGGACGTGGCGGGTGACTACGGCGAGCCCGCCCGACCCGCCGCCGCTCGGCACGGTGTTCAGCGCCCAACCGCCCGGGCCGCGCACATAGAACTTCCAGCGGCCCGTCGCCGGGCAGACCCAGGTCGCCGCCCCCGGCCCGAACCGGAAGACGGCGACGCTGAGCGCCTGGCCAGAACGGCTGGCGTTCATGCGCTGGGAAACGCGCCGGGAGCGCAAACTCCGCATCAGGCGGCCTCGACCTGGAACTCTTCGATCTCGGCGTCGAAGACGATGCCGGCCGCCAGCTGGACGCCGATGGCCACCCAGATCTGGTCGCCGGCCTGGCACTTCAGCGGCACCGAGTCCGACCAGCCGAGATCGGTCTCGATGATGTGGGCCGTCGCGGTGAGGTTGGCCGCGTTCATGGTGCGCGCCCTGATCAGCTGGGCCACGGTCGGCGCGGCGGGCTTCACGCGGTAGACGGCCAGCCGCGTGGCCGTGACGGTCCCCCGCGGATTGGCGGTGATCTTGGTGATCAGGGCGCCGCCATCGCCGGCTTCGTAGAGCAGGACCGCGTCGTCCACATTGGCGTCGTCAGCTTTGGCGGCCGTGCAGATCGCCTGGGCGGTCTTGATCGCCTGGGGATAGGGGATGTCGTTGACTTTGAGGGCCATGGGTCAGCTCACCGAGAGGCAGAAGAGGAACTTGGCCCGGCGCTCGAGCGCGTCGATCCGGGCGGGGTCGATGGCGGCGGCGAAGCCGGCGGCCTCGTCGGCCGAGGCTTGGGCAGCGCCGGCGGCAAGGGCCGCGGCCTGGGCGTTGCCTTCGACGGAGAGGACCAGGTTCACCGCGCTGGCGATGTCGCTGGCCACCGCGCCCACGTCGGCCAGGGCGGCCGGGAAGTTGGTCACGTGGCCGTTGCCGGCCAGGCCGCCGGGATTGGCCGGCGAGATCAGACCGGAGTTGTAGTAGCCGTCGGCCAGGCGCTCGAGGGCGGTGCTCATGCCAGGATCTCGCTGAAGGTGGCGGCCAGCTGGTGGGCGTGCTCGTAGGTGAAGCGCGGCCCGGGCGGCTGCTCGAAGTTGGCGGGGAAGGTCTCGCGCACCCGCGTCGGCTCATGGTCGGCGTCAGGCATGAAGATGACCGGGCGCGTCACCCGCACCCGCGCCGCGGCGTCGAACCAGCGATAGGCCTCGGTCGTCGTCAGGCCGGCATAGGTGACGGCGAGCTGCCGGCGCGGATCGCGCTCCTCGTTGAAGCGACGGCCAGACGGCCCTTCCTCGACCTGGTCGCGGGCCTTGAGCGTCAGGCTGCGGCCGCGCTCGTAGTTGAAGGCCGGCGACCAGCTGGACGCGATCCAGAGGCCGCCGAGGTCGAACCAGCCGTCGGGATGGGTGACGTCGTCGATCTCGATCCGGACCGCCGCGGCCAGCACCGGCTCGGGCGTGATCCAGAGATGCCGCGGGAAGAGGTCGATCTCCTCCTCCGTGATCTGGCCCGTCCACCAGTTGGACGCTTCCCATTCGAGCGCCGCGGAGTCGAAGAGCCGGCCGTAGACGTCGGTCCAGTCCGTCTGCAGGGCGGGCTCATCCCAGGTCCCGCCGACGCCGCGCACCGTCAGGCGGAAACGGGCCGCGAGGCTCAGCGTGTGGAAGAGCAGCGCCAGGAAGTTGATCGCCCGCGGCGCGGCCAGCTCCGCCTCGAACCAGCAGCTCTCCAGGTCGGTGGCGTCGAGCTGGCGGGACGGGGCGGCCACATAGCGGTCGTCAGTGGTCAGGTTGGTCAGCGGAAGATCCGTCGACCAGGTCGAGCCGCCGGTCAGCGTCGCCGTCCTGGCCAGGTTGATGTCGGTGATCTTGCCCAGCGCCATGGTCAGCCCCACAGCGTCCAGACGACGCGGTCGCGGCCAGGCCGGAACAGCTCCTCGCCGATCAGCACGAAGCGCTCATCGATGCCGCGCGGCGGATAGACCAGGCGCACCGTGGCGCCCAGCGGCACGGCCAGGACATCGGCGTCGAGCTGCAGGGTCACTCGGTACTGCTGCCGCGGCTGGCCGTCGGGGCGCAGGCCGAAGAGGACGAGCAGCTGGTCGGCCAGGGCTTGGGCGGCCGCCTCCTGGCGCAGGGCCGTCGTGACCTCGAGCTTGCGCCAGGTCGAAGGCCGCCGCGCCTTCAGCTCGGCGTCGGAGGCGGTCGCCCAGCGGTGCTCTTCGGCCAGGGCGGCTTCGGTGGCGGTGTCCCGCAACACCGGCGCCAGGTCGCCGCGGGAGAAAGTGGTGTAGATCCGGCCCCACCCCACGCGGGCCTCGGCCACCGGCAGCGGCGCGGCCTCATCGCCGGCCAGCGCCACGACCTGGTCGGCCTCGATGGCGAAGGTCTCGGCCGCCGCCGGCGGGCCGAAGAGGATGGCCTGCCAGACGCCCAGGCGGTCGGGCAGCAGGGCGGCCGGGACGGAGCGGGCGATCGCGGCAGCCGCATCGGACGTCCGCACGCCATCATTGGCCCAGATGCCCACCACGGCGTCGTGCGCGAGGCCGGCGATCGACTCGCCGATCCGCTCGGCCGCCACGCCCGCGCGGGCCAGTAGGCGGGCGAGCACGAGGCCGGCGGTTTCGACATAGCCGCCTTCGGCGTCGCCCTTCAGGCCGAAGGTGACTGTGCCGACGGGGTCGCCGTTGAGCTTCAGGAGGCCGCGCGACAGGTCGGTGACATAGGACGCCGCCGCCGGCAGGGCCGCATCGAAGGCCCCGCCCGCCAGATCGCCCTGGTCGGCATAGCCAGCCGCGCCGCCGCGGTCGAAGATCTGCTCGGATCCGGCCGCCAGCCCGTCGTGCAGCTGGTAGACGCGCGCGCCGGCATTGACCTGAGGGGCCGGCAGGTGGGCGTCGCGAAGATCTCCGAGCGCCAGCGGCTTGGCCCGGCCCTTCAGCCCGTCGGCCGCGCCCTCGTAGAGAACGCCGGCCTCGCCGTTCGTGCCGGCATAGGTCTCCGGATTGGCGGCGCGATCGAGCTCGATCCGCGCGTCGTAGAGGGCGATGCGGGCGCGCGACGGCGCGCTCGAGCTCACGCCCATGGTGGGGGCCGTGGCTTCGCCGGCGAACACGGGGACGGCCGTGGCGAAGTCTGAGCCCGCCTCCCAGCGCCAGACCCGCACGCCGCCCCAGCTGTGGCCACGATAGGCGTCCAGGCCGCCGTCGGCGTTGGCCAGCGTCATGACGCCCAGGCCGATGCCGGGCGAGAGCGAGGCGAGATCCTCGAAGAGGTCCCGGCGCAGGCTGGGCGGCTCGATCAGCCGGTCGTCCCAGGCGGTGTTCGGCCGAAGGCTGTCGTTCGGCCCGAACGGCCGCACGGCGCGGTCGGCGAACCGCAGGGTGTGGGCCTGGCCCTCCGGGCTCGTCAGGTCCACCTCGACCAGGATCACCGCGCTCATCTTGCCACCGCCGTTTTCAGGTAGGCGTTGCCGAGCCGCGTCTCGGTCGTCAGGTCGGCGACGCTGAAGGCCAGGCTGGCCATTGCGCCCTCAGTGGCGGTCAGCCGCTCGTCCATGACCGCCGGCAGGGCTTCGGCGGCCGCTCGAAGGGCCTTCAAGTCCTCCGTGAGCGCCCCATGATGGCGGTCGAGGACCGCGACGATGGCGCTGCGCAGCTCCACCAGGGCGGCCAGGTGCCGGTCGGTCTGCTGGCCCGCCGTATCTGCATAGAGCTGGCCGAGCGTCGGCAGGTTGACCACCAGCACGGGCGCCGCGGCCGAGGCGTCGTCGTTGGCCGGGTTCATCACCGCCAGGGCGGTGTTGGCCGAGATCTGGCTGAGCAGGGCCTGCAGCTCGCCCATGCCGGCGATCGTCGCTGGGGCAGCGGCCGAGGACGGCGCGGTGTAGTCGATCAGGCCGCCGACCTCGCCGCGCACGCGGTTGACCAGGGCCAGCCGATCCTGGGCCGAGAGCGTCGCCTCCCGGTCGGCCGAGAGCAGGCGGTCGGCATAGGCGGTCAGGTTCCCCAGCGCGTCGGTGTCCCCCATGCGGGCGGCGCGATAGACCTCCTCGTACTGCCGCAGCGCCTCGGCCCGCTCGGCCTGGGGCGACAGCTCGGCGAAGTCGGAGACGGCGAGTTGGTCGATCCACTGCTGCAGGCGCGGCGCCATGCGGGCGAAGGCCTCGGCCGTCTCGTCCGCCGCGCTCTTCAGCTCGCCGAAGACGTTGGCCAGCTCCAGTTGGCGGAGCAGCTCCAGCTGCTGCAGGACGTCGGGCGACAGGGCGCCCTGGGCGATCAGCGCCTCGGCCTCGGCCCGCATCTGGGCGATCTCGTCCTCGACTCGCTTGACCTTGAAGCCCTGGGGGTTGGTCAGCTCCAGGATGCGGTCCTCGATGGAGGTGCGCAGGCCTGCGGCCCGCTCCAGGGCCTCGCTGGCGCTGTCGGCCGCCTCGCCCAGGCGCTCGAGCGCGTCTTCCACCTGCAGGTCGCGCAGCTGGTCGATCTTGGTCAGGACGTCGCCGCTGACCAGGCCGGCGGTGATCAGCTCGTCCGCCTGGGCCTTCAGCGCCTGGTAGCTGGCCTCGATCGCCGCCAGCGCCTGCTTGCGCTCGAACTCGGCCGGGTTGGTCAGCTGCAGAATGGCGTCTTCGACCGACTCCGCGATGCTCCGGCCCGCGGCGATCTTGGTGGCGGCCTCTTCCAAGCTCTCAGCCTGCAGCACCACGCGCTTCTCGGCCTCAGAGAGGTCCGACGCGCCAGCCTCGATGGCGCGGATGATGGTGGCCCGCACGATCTCGGCCGCCAGCGCTTCCGGATCGTCGTAGTTGGAGAACTGAGCGCCGGTGTTGAACCCACCGCCGTCGCCGCCGAAATAGCCCTGGCCCAGCCTGCCGGTGTTCTTCCCTTGAACGTAGCCGATGGAGGTCGGGCCGCTGAACTGGGTCAGATCCAGCTTGAAGAGGTCCGCGGCGGCGTTGAGGCTCTGCACGATCGCCTGGGCGGCCGTGTTCATCTCCGACAACGGACCGTCGTCCAGTTCCTGCCCGCCCGTGACGGCGAACTGCCCATCCCGGACGCCGATGTCCGCCCGGGCATAGGGTCGCTTATCGTCCTTGAAGAGAGACCCGAGCGCCAGGCCAGCGATCGCGCCAATGGGCCCGAGGACAGCGGCGCTCATCATCATGGTGCCGAGGCCGCCAGCCAGCGCTGCACTCGCACCAAGGGCTGTAGCGGCATTGGCGACGCCAGCGCCAATCCAGCCGCCCGCCATGGTTCCGGCGAGTGCTCCGCCAGCGAGCGAGCCAGCGGTTGATAGGCCGAGGTCTAGGTTCTGATTCCCACTCCCGAGACCCATCGATTGGCCGATGGCAGACCCCACGGACTGACCAGCAATCGTGTTGCCGAGTAGCCTGCCAATGTCGGCGCCTTTGAGCCCGCCGATGGCCTGAGACAGGCCGCTGACCTCGCCCACGACGGCATTGATAATCAGCTCGATCGGCTCAGCCAGCAGCGAGTCATAGACCGCCTCGCGCAGCTTGCGCTCGGCATAGTCGGCGATCTGGTCGAAGCCGATCTCGCCCGACTCGATGAAGGCCGCGCGGAGATCTTCCTTCAGGCGGCCGATGGCCTGGGCCGACTCCTCTTCCTCCAGCTCGCGGCCGGCGAGGATGCGGGCGCGGATCTTCGCCTCCTCCTCGGTGAGACCGTTCATCTCGATCTGCTGGCGCAGCAGGATGTCGCGCGCGCGGCGCTCGATCTCGCGCTCGCGCACCGTCATGCGGGCGAGGTTCAGCTCGCGCTGGCGCTCCTCGTTGGCGGCGGCGAGGTCGCCGACGACGCGCTCCTCGTAGAGGGCCTCAGCCTTCTCCCGCAGCAGGGCGATCTGCTCGGCCGTGAGGGTGGTGCCGTGGCGCTCCAGCTCCTGGCGGACGAACTCTTCCTTCTGCCAGGCCAGGGTGGCCTTGATGCCGCCCTCGATCGCCTCGGTCCGCGCCCGCTCGGCCGCGATGCGGCGGTCCAGGTCCTGAACGGCGCCCGCCACCCGCTGGGCCTTGTCGGTGGCGATGGCCTGGCGCTCGCGCGCCTCGGCCGCAGCGACCGCCGCGGCGGCGGCCTCCCGCTGGGCGCCGGAGAGTTCGCCCAGGCTCGTGACGCCCAGGTCCATCAGGACGCGCAGGCCCGCCTCCTTGACGGCCAGCGCCTCAAGCGCGGCCTCGCCCTGGGCCGCGGCCACGGACCGCTCCTCGAGGAGCTTCGTCTCCACCTTCAGCTGGGCGGCGATCTCGCGGGCGCGTTCGAGGCGGCGTTCGGCGGCGCGATCGGCCTTGCTGTCCTCAGCTGACCCGCCGCCGCCGTCGGCCGGCGGTCTCGGGGGCGCGAACGAGGCCGTGTCCCGCGCGATGGCTTCCTGCGCCAAGGCGGCGAGCTTGTCGGCCTCCGACTGCCGCTGGGCGATCTTGGCTTGCAGCGCCGCGACCGCTGGATCTTCCACCATGGAGGCCTTGGCCTCGGCGACGATGTCGGCCGGCAGCCCCGCCTCTCCCGCGCTGGCCGCCAGCAGGCCCATTGAGCGACTGCGGGTGCGCTCGGCCTCCTTCCGAAGGTCGGCGACGTCGGCTTGGGCGTCGGCGTGCCGGAGCAAAAGCTGGTTGACGAGGGCGTTCTTCGCCTGTGCGGCGACATAGGCGTACTTGTCGCCCAGGCCCGCGAGGGAGAACGCCAGGTCTTCGGTTGGTTTGACCGACTTGCCGGATTCGGACCCGAACTTGGCCAGCGCCTCGGCCGCGTCGAGGCCGGCCGCCTCGGCCTCGGCCAACGCGAGGCCGATCTGCAGAGACCGATCTTCGAAGGCCGCGCCCTCCTTTTGTGCGGCGGCCATCCGGTCCATCAGCCACCAGACCACGCCGCCGGCGGCGGTGAAGGCGATGCCCCACGGCCCGCCCAGCAGCCCCACAATGCCGCTCGCCGCGGCATTGAAGCCCTGCATGCCCGGCGTGGCGTTGCGGGAGGCGAGCGCGAGCTGCGCTTTGGCAGCCGCGAGGCGCTGGGTCTGGGTGGTGCTGGCCACCAGGGCCGGAACGGCGCGGATCTCGGCTTGAATCTGCGCGACCGTCGCCGCGGCGGCCTCCCGGGTGGCCATCGCCTCGGCCCGCGCGGCGGCCGTCTTGCGCAGGATCTCCGTCGTGACGCCGGCGAGGTATCGGGCCAGCGTCAGCGTCGTCAGCGCGCCGGCGGCGAAGGTCACCGCCTCGATATGCTCCACCAGGAAGGCGGCGGCCTCGGCGGCCGTGCCGAAGGCCTCGCCCAGGGTCTGGCCCAGCTCGCGGGCGGCGGCCAGGGTCTCCGGGTCCTGGATCTCGGCGTTAAAGGCGGCCAGGCCTTCGGTCATGCCGGTCAGGAAGCCCTCGCCGCCGGCGGCGCTGAGATCGAATAGCGCGGTCTTGGTGGCGGCCATCTCCCGGCGCGCCAGCCCGAGCGGGGTGATCATCTGCGCTTGGACGGCCTCGCCGAACTCGCTGCGCAGCTGCTGGGCGAACCTCGGCAGGAAGTCGCGGGCCAGCAGATCGCCGCTGGAGACCAGCTCGATAAAGGCCTCCGACGTCAGGCCCATGGCCCGGGCGGCGATCTGGGTCGCGCCGGGAATGGCCTCGGCCAGTTGGCCGCGCACCTCCTCCATGGAGACCACGCCCTTGGACGCGATCTGGCTGACGGCCTCGAGCGCGCGCTTCTGCTGCTCGGTGGAGCGGTTCAACGCCGTGCCGGCCTCCACCAGGCCGAGCCAGATCTCGCGCGTCGCCTCGCCGGCCAGCACGGTGCCGTTGGTGGCCCCGGCCAGGCTCATAAAGCCTTCCACCTGGTTCTGGACCACCAGGCCGAGCCGCTCCGACTCCTTGCGCAGGAAGGCGGTCTCGGCCGCCGCCCCTTGAGCGCCGCCGGCGACGGCCGACAGGCCGGTGGAGAAGCCCTGCGCCTGCTGCGCCGACTCCGACAGATGGCCGGCCAGCTCCCGCAGGCCCAGCGCCGCGAAGGCCGAGGCCAGACCCATGGCCGCCGTGCGGGCGCCGGTCGCCGAGCGTTCGAACCGGTCGGCCCCGGCCGCGGCGTTGGTAAGCCCGCCCTGGGCCGTGCGGCCCTTGGCCCCCACGCCCTCAAGGGCGCGCTCGGTCGACTGGGCGGCCGCGACGGCCCCCTTGGCGTCGCCGTCGATCCGCAGGCGGGCGCGAAGGTCGCTCATCGCTGCGCCGCCCGTTCTTCGCGCCAGGCGGCCAGGGCTTCGGCCTCCATCACCTGCAGGCGGCGGAAGTCGCCCGCGCCGATCTCGCCCAGGCCGGTCAGGGCGGCCGTCTCACGGATGACGCCGTAGTCGAGGCCGGTCTGCACCAGGCGCGCGGCGCTCATGGTCGAGAGGCTGGAGATCCGCCACTGGGTGGCCAGCGCCATGAAGAGCCGCACGGCGAGCGCGTTCTCACCGAACACCACGAAGGGCGCATCGGGCGCGGCCATGGCGGCGAAGGTCGCCGTGGCCTTGGCGCGGTCTGCGGGCGTCATGCCGAAGGCGGCGAGATCGGCGTCGAAGCCGTCGACCTCCGCAGGCGTCAGCTCGGTGGCGGTTCGGCGGCCGACGGCGAGCAGCCGCGCCGCCTCGGTCAGTTTTTTGCCGCCACCCCTTGGGCGAAGCGCGTATAGGCCCCGACCAGGCCGGCGCGCACATAGGGCCGGCCGAGCATCTGGGCGCGCAGCTCCGGCGTCAGCGTGGTCTCCTCGCTGGCCGCCAGGCCCAGCCAGAAGCCCTCGATCCAGGCATAGGGCCGCGAACCTTCCGCCGCCTCGGCCGTGAGCGCGGCGGTCTCCGCCTCGTCCAGCAGCTTGAAGCGGGCCATGAAGCTCTGCTCCACCGTCTCGCCACCGTCCGTCGGCACGCGGACGAGCACGGGCCAGTCCGCCTCGAGCGGCTGCCCGAGGGCCTGGAAGTCGAATTTCGCGCCCATGGATCATGATCTCCCTGCGGGGCTTGGGTTTGGTCGCAAAGAGCGCGCGGAGCAGTCGGCCCCGCGCGCCCAACTGGGCGAGGCGCGGCGGGCCTCAGGTCAGGACGAGCGAGATCTCGTCGTCGACCGACAGGCCCGAGGGCTTGGGCATCAGGTCGACCTCGCTCACATGCACGCCGCGATCGTCGGAGTAGGTCGGCATGCCGGTCTCGGCCTTGACGTTCAGCGTCAGGATCTGGCCGGCGACCGTCCCGTGCGTCAGGGCCAGCGTGGAGAGCGTGTTGGCCAGGCGCAGGGCCTCGAAGTTCAGGTCGTCGGGCGAGAGCGAGGAGACCCGCAGGCGGCCGCTCCAGGTCCGCGCGCCTACCAGGTCCACCGACTTCTGGTTCGGGCGGTCGCTGAAAAGGACGTTGTCGCTCTGCTCGAGCGTCAGGCTGCGCAGCGGCGGCTCGATCGCGCCGATCGAGAACAGGGTCGAGCCCTGCGAAACCGGCTTCAGGTCCTTCCAGCCGGTGAAGTCGGCGTCGCCATGGACGAGCGGCTCGCCGGCGTCGACCGGCATCAGCAGGCCGCGCAGGGCGAAGTTGGCCAGCGGGCGCTGGCCCTCCTCGAAGGTGAAGCCGACGCGGCCGCGGGCGCCCACCAGCTGGTGGAGGTGGATGCCGTCGCGCCAGATCGGCGCGACCGAGGGGCTGGCGGCCGGGTCGGCGGCGAGGCTGTAGGTCACCGAGACGCCGGCGGCGATGGTCTCGGCCCAGCCGCACGCCTTGAACAGGGCGCCCCACTTGGGCGCGGTGCCGGCGGCGGCCGAGCCGCCCAGGGGCACGGAGAAGGTCAGCTCGGCATGTTCGCCGTAGCTGAAGCCGCGCACGCCGCCCAGGCCGGGCTTGGCCGGCGCGCCCGTGACCACCTGGCCGATCGGGCGGAAGGCGACGTTCTCGCCCCAGATCACGTCGGCGGCGGCCGCCGCGGCGCCCTCGCCGTAGTTGGCCTCGGCCTTGATGAGGAGAAGTTGGCGGTCGGCCATGTCAGGCGTCCTTCGCGGTCGGGGCCGGCGCGGCCGGCGGCGGGTTGGCGGGAGCCTCGGCCTTGGCCGCCGGCGGCGGCGCGGGCTCGAGCTGGGCTTGGATGTGCGCCGGCACGTCGGCGCCGGCGGCCTCGCAGGCCTGAGCGATCGCCCGGGCGCTGTCGGCCGGCAGACGCGGCGGCGCGGCGGGATTGACGAAGGTGCGCGCGGGCGCGGCGGACTTGCGGCGGCTCATGACTGGTGTCCGTAGGTGGCTTGGAAGGTCAGGCTGAACTCGAAGAGGTGGAGCCAGCGGCCGCCGTCCTGGCCGGCCGAGTACTGCAGCAGGCTCGAGCCGGCGTACTGGATGGGCGTGGCCGCCTCCGGCGGGCTCCAGCCTCGCAGGGCGGCCTTCAGCTGGTCGCGCGCGGGCTCGAACTGCTCGAAACCGCCAGGAAAGGTCAGGGCCAGCGTCACGGCGAAGCGCCAGCGCTCCGTCTGACTGACCATGAAGCTGGCCTCGGTGACCGGGTCGGCGCGGTCGGCGAGCGGCGTCACCAGGGCCGTGACGTCCGGCCCCAGCGCCAGCATCTCGGCGGCCTGGCGCGCATCGGTGCCGGTCTCAACCTGGATCAGGGCCGGGCAGCGCAGGCGAAGGCGCTCGGCGACGGCCTTGTAGAACCCCTCCATCAGGCTGCTCCCGACGCGGCGGCGCGCGCCAGGTGGTCGCCCACGATGTCGCCGATCGCCAGGCGGTCAGCGTCGGAGAGGCCGAGATAGGGCCGCGCCGGGATGGTCACGCTCTGCACCTGGACGAAGGCGCCACTGGCCAGGGTGAAGTTAAGCGCCTCGCCCTTGGCCGTGATCACGCCGCCGGTCTGGTGGATGGCGGCATAGTCGGCCGCGATGCCGCCCGCGCCGATCTCGACGGCGGAGTCGCCGTCCAGGCGGTAGTGGACGCTGTCGCGCAGGTAGGCGTTGCGCACAAGCGTCGGCTTGCCCGTGAGCTTGGAGGCCAGAGACTGCGGCCAGGCCGAGCCGTCCGGGGCGATGTTGGTCTCGAAGCGGTCGAGGGTGGAGCTTTCCAGCTCGGCCCCGATGTCGTCCATGACCGGGCGCAGGTTGGCCCCCAGTTCGCGCAGCGCCCGCAGGGCCGCGCCCGCGCCGGCGTCCTCGAGTTGGATCTCTATGGCGACGCCGCTCATCGGCCGCGCCCGAGATAGCTAGAGAGGCCGGCGTCGTCGAAGATCCGCGAGGGACCGGCATGCTGCACGCCCGAGCTGGTCGTCTGCGCCGGGACGTCCTCGCCCACCACACCGCCGCCCAGCACGGCGACGCCCTTGGCCACGTCGCGCGCCCAGGCGCGCCAACGGGACGCCGCCGCCTTCACCTGGTCACGGCCCTGCCGGTCGAGCGCCTCGCGGGCCAGCGCGATCGCGGCCTGGGTCGCCGTCGCCGGCGCGGGCGTGAGCGGCGTGGAGTAGCGGGACGCGAAATAGGTGTCGAGTTCGTCCGAGGCGTCGTCCAACGCCTGGCCGATCCGGCCGGCATCGTAGCCGGTTTCCGGAGGCGCGGCGCGGACCAGCGCGACGGCTTCGGCCTCGCTGACGCTCTCCACGAACTGCTGGACGGTGGCGTAGGCCATGGTCAGGCGTTCCGACGCCCCTTGGCCGCCTTGGGCTTGGAAGCGCCGGAGGCCTTCGCCTCCGGCTCCGCCGCACCCACCTGCGCCTCCGCAGGTGAAGCGTCCGGCTCGGCCGTGATGCCGGCGGCCGAGCCGTCCGAGGCGGCGACGTTGTCGGCCGCCTGGGGACCAAGCGGCTCAGCCGCACTCCCGGACGCCGGCGCGTCCGCGGTCCCTTCGGAAAAGTTGGGAGCGGGGGCGGGACTCGAACCCGCGACCTCCTGGTTATGAGCCAGGTGAGCTGCCAGCTGCTCTACCCCGCTGGAATTGTCGCCGCCGGCGATAGCCCAGGCGCGGAGCGTCAGCTCGTGAAGCCGGCCGCCGAGGCTCTCCAGGCCCGCGAAGGCGGCCCGCAGCCGCTCATGGACGAGGGCGGCGACGGCGTCGGCCTCGCTCTCGACGGTGATCAAGACCGCTTCGAGGACAGGCTGAAGGCCGATCAGACCCTCTTCGACGTGGGCGAGGGCCGCCGCCAGGGCGGGCGGCGTCTCCGCCACATCGGCCCGCTCGGCCGTCCGGGCGGCGAGTCGGGCGTTCGCCAGCTCGAGGGGAATGTCGCCCTCGGGGCCGGCGGTCAGAACCGCGCCCTCGGCGTGCGTCACGCCGCCGAAGGTCAGGCCGATGTGGAGAAGACGGATCTGCATCGATCAGGCCGCGGCGATCGCGTCTTGGAAGAGGTAGCCGCAGTTGGGAGCGGTGATCAGCTCCTTGCGGCGATCTTCGACCTGGACGCGCAGCGAGCCCTCGATGCCGATCTTCGGCTCCGGGATTTCGCGGGTGGCGAACCGCTGGCCCATCGGCACGGTCATGCCGAACGTCATGCCGCGCTCGTTGTTGGCGAGCGGGTTGATGTACAGGAAGGCCGCGTGGTTGCCCCAGGCGCGCTGCAGGTTGACCGGCTGGCCCTTCTTGGCGGTGTTCACGCGCGCCGAGCCGATCAGGATCTTCTTGATCTCCAGCATGTCGGCCAGGTCCTGCAGGCGGGCCTTACCCACCGTGGACGCCGCCCCGTAGAGCTTGGTGATCAGCTTCGGATGGGTGGCGATCTTGTTCCACACCGACCGACCCATCACGCCCATGTTCGGGCGCATCAGCGGGATGTCCAGCGCGTCCCACATGGCCTGGAAGGGATCGGAGTCCGGGTCGGACCACTGATCGGCGCCGGCCAGCTGGGTCTTATGGCCGGCGGCGTAGGAGGCCGGCGCATGCACCAGGCCGGCGACGTCCACCTCGCGCCGCAGCACCATCAGCTCGGTGACGGTCTCGGTGGCGTGCGCCTTGGGGTCGTAACCCTGGGGCGCATTGTCGAGGTCCGACATCGGGATCAGGTCGGAGAGCGCGTGGGGAACGACCTTGGAGGTCTCCTCGGTCGCGCTGACCTCGATCGTGTTCGCCTCGGAGCGGCGGCCGATGCGGGTGTCGGGCACGGTCTGGCCCTCGCCCTCGGCGTAGCGGAGGTAGGTGAACTCCTCCGTCTTCACCGGCGAGGCGTAAGGCAGCACCTGGTCGGCGATCATCTCCTCGTTGGTGTAGGCGAGAGCGATGCCGGTCAGGGTGGGGTTGACGGGGAAGGGGCGGGCCATGGCGGCGAGATCCTGGATCGTTGAAGGAGTGGGAGCGGGCGCGCCTTAGGCGGGCGTGGTCTTCGAGCCGGGCGAGGCCAGGTACTCGGCGACGTCGCCGGCGACGTAGGAGCCCTGGACGATGCCGGCGGTCCGGCAGCTGGCGCCGGCGGCCGGCGCGGCGGTGACCGCCTTGCCGTTGGCGTCGGAGGTGATCTCCAGGCCCCGGGTCAGATTGCCGCCAGCCTCGACCTCGATGTGCGTGCCGAGCTGGTAGACGTCGACGATGTCGCCGGCGGCCTTGGCGCCCAGACTGTCGGAGACGCCGATGATCGCGTCGGTCGAGGCGGTGGCCTGCACGACCGTGCCTTCGGCGCTGAACTTGACGAAACGGCGCCCCGCGATCGCGGCGCCGGCGGTGAAGGGGGAAGCGGGAAGATTGCGCATGGTCTTTCCTTGCGCGGGCCTAGAGGCGCGCGGCGGCTTGTGAGGGGGAGAGGTGCTCGCCGCGGGCGGCAGCCTCGGCGATCAGCTCGCGGATGCGCGAGGCGATCTGCGGGGCCGCCATGGCGTCGGCGGGGTCGAACCCGTCGGGCCGGGCGAACTCGGCGAACTGGATGCTCACGCCCAGGCCGTCCAGCAGCTCGCGCAGCTCGGCGCGCGGATCGGCGCCAGCCTCGGCGAACTCCACGGTCGTGTCGCCGCCAAGGCGGGCGAACAGGGCCGCGGCGCGGTCGCGCTGCGCCGGCGGAAGCCGACCCTCGCTCACCAGGCCGTCCAGGAAGACGCCGTCCTCGGCGCGCGCGGCGGCGCGGTCGGCTTCGGCGAAGGCCGCCTCACGCTTGGCGACATCGGCCTCACGTGCGGCCAGCGCGGCTTCGCGATCGGCGTCCGCCTGCGGCGCATCGGCGCCGGGCTCACCGCCCTCGCTTGCGCTCGCCGAGATCGCCGGCGTCGTCTCCTGGCCCGTGGTCGGCTCCTGGCCGCCCTCGGCGAAGCCGGGCTGGGCGGGCTCACGCTCGATGTTGTCGATGGCGTAGCTCGGGATGACGCGGTCGGCGTCCTCGAGGCCGAACTTCTCGATGAAGAAGTCGCGGACGCCGCGCAGGATGTCCTTCACCCAGTAGCCGTCGGCCGCGCCGAAGGCGACGAAGCCGGCCTCTTCCTCGGAGAAGGCGGCCCGCAGGCCCTTCACGGACGGCGGGGTGGCGCCGAGATAGCCGATGTGGCGCAGATACCAGGTCCCGGGCTTGGGGTTCCGGGAGTCGTCCGGCGCATAGAAGGCGGCCGAGGTGTAGCGGTAGCGGCCGGCCTCGACGCCCTCGGCGAAGGCGGGATCGACCTTCTCGTACTCCGGCACCAGCGCGCCGGCCTCATCGACCCGCAGGCCCTTCACCCAGCCCCAGGCGGGATCGTCCATCTTCGGATGGCCGAGCACGATCGGCGCAGCCGACAGGGCCGGGTCATAGCTGGCGGCGATCTCGGCGACCTGGGCTTCGCTGAACTCGTAGACCTTGCCGTCCACGGCCCGGTGCTTGCCGGGTTTGAAGGCCTGGATCGATTGGAGCATGGGCGTGACGACTCTTCAGACAGATCCGCGGTCGCCGCTGGACGACCGCTGCATTGAGCGTCACTGTGGATCGCGCCGGCCGCGCCGTAGCCCGGACAATTGTCCGCCCCTGCGGTCCTCAACCCACCTGCGGCCGGCGACCCTCCTTCCGATCTCGAACGCGCCTCGAACGCCCTCGAACGGCCTGAGAGCCCCGTTCAGGGGGTGTCAGCGGCCTTCGGAGCGTCCAAGGGGTCTCGGGCGTTCCTGGGGCGCTTCTGGCGAGCGTTGCATTCGGAGCCTTCGAGGCACATATTTGGGAGGCGCTGTCGCCCCCGGCGACGGGCTCCAGAGCAGCGCCACTGAGGCCCGGAGGTCGCCCCTCGCGGGCCTCTTTCATTTCCGTCGATAGACGAGGGTGCCGACCCGGAAGCCCTGACTGGTCGCCGCCTCCTGGGTCGCGGGCTTGTCTCGCTTGCCGGGGCCGAAGGCCGTCGCCCCCATCCAGACGCCGCGCGCCGCGCCCTCGTGGAAGGCCAGGACGAACAGGCGGCGGCCGGTCTCGCCCATGGCGTCGAACGCTCCGACATAGGTCCGCACCATCACAGATGAGCCGTCGTCCCGCGCCTGAAGGGAGACCCAGATCTCGTCGGGGTCGCGCAGCACGGCGCCGAAGATCTCCGCCAGCTCGGCGCGCGAGGCGAGACCAGGCTTTGCGCCGACGCTGGCGCCGGCCGGATCGTGGCGCTCGAACATGCGCTGACCCAGCACGACGGGCAGTTGGGCGCGGTCGATGAAGACCTCGCCTTCTCCTTTGCCCACCACCTTGGACATGGCTTCGAAGACCGCTTGAGGATCGGCGGGCAGATCCGGGCGGACCTTTACGTCGGGCGGCAATGGGCGCGGCGCGGGCGGCGGTGGAAGCGCGCGGGGCCGGCGATCGCCCGCCACATAGGCCCGCTGCGGCTCCGGCATCGCCGGCGGCGCCAGGCCGGCGAGCCGCGCCTCGCCCACATTGTAGTCGAAGCCCTTGTCGATGCCCTTGGGGACCAGCGAGGTCTCGCCCGTGCGGCGGTTGGTCCAGGGGACCTGGTCGTAGGCGCCGGCCGCCTTCAGCTCGGCCTCCGAGGTGACCGCCTCCGCCCGCCGGCTTGAGGTGACGTAGCACTTACAGCCCCAGCCGTTGGGCGTGTAGTGCGTCTTCCAGAAGGGATGGGTCACCGGCAGGGTTATCTTGTCCCAGGCCTTGTGGTGCTCGCGCGGGTGCTCCTGCGGGGTGTGGTGGTAGGTGGCGTACGGCCGCGTCGAGGCCGAGCGCATGAACCGCTCCCACCGCCCGCCACGCTACGCGCATCCTTGGCGCCAGGCTCGACCACCAGCGGACGGGCGACGACGGCGAGGCGCCGCTGCTGGAAGGTCGCGTGGACCTGGCCGTCGCGGCGGATCTCCCGATAGAGGTCCCAGCGAGAGCCGAGACCCCGCAGGACGCTGTCCTCGTGGTCGAGCAACGGACCGAAGAAAGGGCGCGTGATGTCGCGGCCGTCCTGGGAGGTGGCGATCTCCTGGAGATCGGGCCGCGCGGCTGCGGGCTCTTCGTCGGCCATGTCAGTACCCGTGGAGCAGGAGTTCGGAGGCCGCGACGCCGAAGCCGCGGCTCTCGACCAGCACCGGATCGCTCGGCAGGACGGAGCCGGTGCTTGCGAAGTCGATCTCGCCGGCGACGCCCTGGCGCAGGGCGAAGACGGACATCACCAGGGCGACGGCGGCGTCGGCGTGGCGCTTGAGGTCCGCCGAGGCTTTCGAGAGCGCGGCGTCCTCGCCCTTTGATGTGGCGCGCTCTTCCGGAATCGTCGGCACGCCGCCCTGAACCTTGACGGCCCGCAGGTCGGCGCTGGTGTCCCGGTCGCGGGGGATCTTGAAGCGGCTGTCCTCGAAGCGCTGCTTCACCGGCGGACCATGCTCGCGCCACCAGGCGGTGTTGGTGTTCAGCACCGCCAGGACGCGGGCGCCAAAGGCCTGGACGAGGCGCTCGGCCAGATAGAGGCCGTTGCCTTGGCCATCGATCGCCGCCCGCCATCGCCGCAGGCGATGGAGCAGGTACTTCCAGAGGTACTCCTGCTCGGTGAAAGGCACGTTGCGCATCTCGACGACGAAGGGCGTCCGCAGCGATCGGTCCGGCTCCTCGACCAGCGGCCAGATGACCGAGAGGTCGGAACGCCGGGCGAAGTCGCCGCCGACGCTGACGATGTCGTGCGCGCCGAACTTGCGGATCTCGGGCAGCAGGTGCGCCTCGCACCACTCCCGGATGAAGGCCTGCCGCAGGTGGTCCGGCTGGAAGGTGAAGGCGTCTTCGCAAGCCAGGCGAAGGACCGGGATCGCCGGGTCCTCGGCCCGCTCGATCTCATCGAAGGTGAGCCACGAGCCGGTGCCCTTGGATGGGATGCAGTCCAGCTCCTCGGCGGCGTGGACCCCGTAGAGCTTGCGGATCTTCGCGACCCACGCCTCCCGTCCCTCGGCCGTCAGCGGCAGGCCGCGGATCTTCGCCACCCGTTCGTACATGCCGTCGGCCACGGCGTCGGCGAAGGTGATGCGCTGGACGACGCCTTCCTGCTCGCCAGCGTGGATCCTCTGGATCAGCTTGTTGAAGTCGCTGTCCACCCCGTGATGCGAGGACATGATGACGACCGAGCCGCCGAGCATGACCAGCGCCATGGCGGCCTTCACCAGGTCGTCCAGGCTGTTGACGAAGGCGCCCTCGTCGATGCGGACCCGGCCCTGCTTGCCCCGCAGAGAACGCGGCGCGCTGGAGAGCGCCTGGATGCTGAAGCCGGAGGCGAAGTCGATCCGGAAGGCCTTGATCTGCTTCGTCTCGTCCTGACCGGGCACCTCGTCCTCGAACATCATCTCGCCGACCGCGGCGTCGATGCCCATGAAGGCCTTGGCGAAGCCGGCGCAGGCCTGGATGTACTCCCGCGCCATGTCCTGGCTGTAGGAGATGTAGAGCGTGTCCTCGCCGCCCGCGCTCCGATCGGTGGCGGACGTGATCACGTCATCGCCGGCGAAGGCCCAGGTGATCCCGACCCGGCGGCTCTTCTCGATGACGACCAGCTCGTGCTGGTGCGATAGGGCGACGGCCTTCTTCTGGTACTCGTGGAAGACGCCTTCCACGCCCAGCAGCTGCACCGCCTCGACAACCGACAGGGCGACGTTCGAGGCTGTCGCCGCCACCTCGGCGGCGCGAGCCTCACGCGCTTGGGACTCGTCCTGCAGCTCGCTCATGGGCCGGCCGTCGGCGTTGTCGGCGACACGGCCTCGCTGACCTGGTCGATGCGCACGCCCAGGATCTGCGCACGGACGGTGCGGGCCGTTTCAGCCGACCAGCCGAGCTGGCCGTCGACCTTCAGGAACGGCTTGCCCTGCCGGTTCAACGCGCGCTGCAGGATCTTGATCGCCGCCGTCGTGCCGCCGTTGACCGCCTGGTCGAACATGGCGGCGTCATAGGGACGCGGCAGGCTCCACAGCTCAGGGCCGATGAAGAAGTGCTTCAGGTAGATCGAGCGGGCGAGCCGATCATGCACCCGCTGGATCACATCGCGGGACAGTTGGAACCAGCTCCCGGTCATTCAGAGCCACCTTCGCCCGCGGCAAGGCTCGCCCGCAGCAGCTCGCCGGCGGCCGCGATCATCTTGTCCAGCTCGCCTTCGCTGACGCCCTGCAGGCGCGCCGGCGGCTCCCCGAGCTGGCGCAGCTGGGCGTTATGCAGGCGGGCCTTCAGCGTCCAGACTTGCCGGTCCGGTTTGATCAGCGACAGATCCTGGCTCCAGCCGGCGCGCTCGGCCATGGCCTTCAGCGCCTCGATCAGGCGGTAGCCCTGCGCCTGGTCGGCCCACTGCAGCCGATCGACGCCCAGCTGGCGCTTGGCGAAGGCTTCCAGGCTGGCCTCGGTGGACGAGCGAACCACGCCCAGGTTCCAGAGCGAGATCCACATGGCTCGCGCCTTCAGGGCGACCGGATGGGTCGCGGCCTTGCGGCGGGAAACGGGCGCCGTACCCGTTCTCGCCCGGGCGGCGGGCTTCGGCCTCCATCCCAGCCGCTTGAACTCGGCCAGCACGGCATCGAGCTGGGCGTCGGTGCAATCGCCGGCCGAGCGATGGCCGCCGGTCACCCGCTCGATCACGTCGCGGCGGGCGTCCTCGTCCAGGGCCAGCTCCTTGGCCGCCAGATGGATCTTGGCCAGCATGGCGTGGCGGCCGCTGAAGGCGCGGGCGGCGGTCATGACAGCCCCGCCTTGGCTTCGTTCGCCTCCGCGACCAGGCGCTCCCAGGCGAGGTGCTTCGCGCGGTGCGCCTGGTCCAGCTGGTTGGGAGACGCGAACAGCCCGTCGTCGCCGAGACGGCGCACCGCCCGGGCGGCCACGCTGTAGGCCTTCCGCGCTTCCGGGGTCGCCAAGCGGGCGCACTTGCCGCAGATGATCCTGGTGCCGGGCTCGTAGCGATCGGCAGGCGCCGTGCGACGGCAGGTCAGCACCTCGCAGGGGATGCGTCCGGGCTTCATGCGCTTGCTCCCGCCCGATAGATCAGGCGCGTCTGCAGCGTCTCTTCGGCGAGCTTCCAGCCATCCTTCGCGCGGCGCAGGCGCACCTTCAGCGTGAAAGGCTGGCCCTTTTCGTCCGAAAAGTCGGCCGACCAGGTCATGCTGGCGCCGCCCTGGCTCACACGGACCGTCGCCGGCGGCGTCCAACCGACCGCCGCCATGCGAAAGAGCCCTTCGATGGCCGGGCTCCAGGCCACCACTTTTGTCTGACGCGCCGGCCGGCGCGAGATCTTGCGGCGAGCCATCAGCGCGGCTCCTCGTGAAGCGGGATGACGGAGACGATGGTCCCCTGGCGCGCGACCAGCCGGACACCGAGGCTGGGCAGCTGCAGGCCGGCCGCGCCCTTGGCGATCCATCCCTGCGGGTCGCAGGCCAGGATCGCTTGCCGGGCGCGCTCGACGTTCTGGCCCTCGACCCGCTCCAGCCAGCGGATGACGGCGTGATCGGTGACGCGAACGATGTGGCGGATTGGGAAGCTCATGAGCCACCGCCGAGTTGTTCGACTTCGCGAGAGAGCGCCTGCACCCGCGCCGCCCACTGTTCACGGTTCGCCAGAGCGCTGGCCGCTGCCTTCTCCGCCGCCGCCGCGCTGCGGCGGGCCTGGCGAAGGGCGCGGGTCAGGTGGCGCCGTTGCGGCGATGGCAGGTTGAGGTCGGGGACAGGCACGCCGAGGATCTCCCGGCAGATCTCCTCGACAGCGGTCAGCTCAGACGCCTCCCCACGGCGGCAACGAACCGAGGCGGCGCCGGCAGCCTCGTAAGCGCCCACAAGAGTCAGGCCGAGCGCCTCACAGAGCTGGATCCATGAGCGGTCCGGCCGCAGCGCCCGGGCCAGCATCGCAGCCCGCTGGCGCGCCTCGACCGCCGCGCCGCGAGGCGCACGGTCGGCCCGCATGGCTTCGACGGTAATGCCGGCCTGCTCGGCTACAGCGGCGACCACCTCGGCGATGCGGACCTTGCGGGGCGTCAGCATGTCACGCCGCCTCCGCCTCGCCCTGGGCCAGGCGCTCCGCCATGGCGCGGCGCATGGCCTCCAGCGCGGTGCGCAGCACCTGCCACTCGGCCTCGGTGACCACGGCTTCGCGGCGATAGGTGACGAACCGCTGGCCGATCTCGGCCACCGTCTCGGCCTCAAAGGGCGACAGCGCCTCGGCCGCCCGGCCGAGCAGGACGCCCGAGGAGATGATGTCCAGCACTTCGGGATCGCGGAGCATCAGTGGACCTCCGTCATCGGGGTGGCGGCCACCTGGGCGGCCTTGTCGGCGACCTGATTCAGGGTGGCGGCGACCTTGCGGGCCTGCTCGGGCGCCATGACCAGGATGGCGAGCTTGCCCCCCTGGCTGTTCAGCAGGCGCAGGTGGACCAGGCCGTGGGCGTCCACGGCCAGGCCGATGGCCTGGGAGATGGCGGGCCGTTCCATCACGCCGCCGCCAGATCGATGGTGACCAGCTGCCAGGGAGCGCTGGTGCTCGCGCGACGATGGAACCGGAAATACTCCTTGGTCCCGATCGGGCGGATGCTGTCGGTGACCGCCTTCATGGCGCGCTTCCAGCGCTCGTCCTCGATGCGGTAGCGCAGCAGCGAGAACATTCGGGCCGGCGAGACGTCGTTCTGCTTGTCCACGTTGAAGGCGTTCTGGACGATGGTGCGCAGCTCAGCGCCGGTCTCCGACGACCAGTCCAGCAGGCACTCGTCCACGAGCGCCTTGGCCGCCTGGAGTTCCGGCCCGAAGGTCAGGCTCGCCTGGGCGTGGCGGGCCTCTTCGCCCTGCAGCAGCAGCAGGCCTTCGTCCTGCAGGCACACGTCCCAGAGCCACAGGCAGCCGGTCGCCCGCACGAAGGCGATGAAGCGGACCAGGCTGATGTTGTGGGTGGTCTTGGACGGTGCGGTGTAGGCGTAGAGCTGCTGCGGCGTGACCTCGTCGTCGCCCAGCAGCTCGGTCATCTCGGCGGCGATGACCGGAACCGTCTTCCCGCTCTCGCGGACGGCCTCCATCATCGACATGGAGATCTGGCGCTTCATGTCGAGCGCCTTGGGCAGGCTCTGCGGCGCCCGCACCGGCCAGACCCGCTCGACGTCGAACAGATCGCCCGTCCGATTGTCCCCCTTGGCCTTAGCCATGGGCGACCTCCGTCCCGGTTGGCCGCCGCCGCAGGGGTGCAACCGCACCTCGCGCCGTTATCCTGCGACGGGCGAATCTCCGGGAGGGCGCGGCGTTGGACGAAATCTTGGACCGCTTGGGCTCACTGGAAGCCCTCGTGGAGGCCATTTCCGGCGACGCCGTACCAGCGGCGACCGCCAACACAGCGTTTCTCGCCGCAATCGTGGCGGCGCTCGTACGCCACAACGCGATTTCGGTGATCCATGTCGAGGACGCGCTCGCGGCGCAGCGGAAGCTCATTGAGAGTCTCCGGGCGCAGAGCGTGAACATGAATCTTGAGGTCGCAGCTCACGACGACCTCGAACGGAAGCTAAGTACCGCTCTTTCCTGGCAAGATATCGATCTCGCTCGTCCGCCCCCATGGGAAACTCATGCGGGACCGGGTCAACCTTGGGCGCCAGCCAACGATTGAAGCGCCGCGGACCGACCCACTGGCGCACCGGACCTAGAAGACCTGCTAAAGCGCGACGGATGGATGGCGAAAGGCGCTCACGCATCGTCGCCTCCCAGCAGGTCGGTCTCGACCTCTTCGACCGCCTTGGGCGCCACGCGCGCCTGATAGGCGCCGTACTCCGGCGCATCCGTCGGGATCACCGCCCAGCCCTTGGGCAGGGAAAGCCCCGCTAGCCGGTCCAGGACCGCTCGGCGCTGACTGGGCGTGGCGACCTTCCAGAGCTTCTCGAACTCGCCGGGGATGTCGCGCGCCTTGGCCTTGGCGGCCGGCGGCGGCTTCCCAGCCGCGATCGCCACCGCCGCCGAGACGTTCTTCGTCTGGCCGGCCAGCAGCGGCTCCAGCGCCGCGGCCTGTAGGGCCGGATCGCCGAGGCCGGCGAGGCCCCAGAGAACCCCCTCAGCCTTCGCAATCCAGGTCCCGTGTATGCGGGCGCGAAGCTCGGGGGAGAGGCCATTAATGGTCGCCCAGGCGCGCTTCACCGTGGACTCTGACAGGCCGACCTCGCCCGCCGTATCGACGGCGAAGCCCATGGTCTGGGGCGCCCCGCCCGTAAATTGGGTAATGTTTACCTCTTTTTTCGGGCGGCCCCGTTTGCGCTGGAGGGTCCCTTCCTCAACGCTGATCCGGTCCGGAAACCGGCGGCTCCAAACGGCGAACCGCGCCTCGAGCATCTCCGCCCGCTCGAGCGGCGTGAGGCCGCGACGGACCAGGTTCTCGTCGATCTCGATCTGACGCGCTTCGTCGTCGCTCAGCGGCCGGATCGTCGCTGGGATGGTGGCCCGGCCCAGGCCGCGCATGGCGGCCAGGCGGTGGGCGCCGGCGACCAGCTCGTACCGCTGCTCGCCCTCCTCGCCTGCGATGGGGCGGACCAGAATGGATCCGAAGAACACCGTCTCCTGGATGGCGACCTGCAGGTTCTGGACGGCGGCGGGATCGACCGGGCGAAGCCGCGGGCCGACGCTGATCATCGAAATCGGCAGGTCAACAGGCGCTGCGGAGGCCATCAGAGACCGCCCCCCCGCGCGCGCTTCAACTCGTCCAGCCGAAGCCACCAGCGATGCAAGGTGCTGCGGCTTGGCGTCCTTGCGGGACCGAACCGCTCCCTCATCCCCGCCAGGACGTCATCGATCCGGCCTTGACGATGGGTCGCCAGAATGTGCTGCCGGACCTCCACATCCCCGAAGAGGGCTGGGCGTCGTCCGGGCCGAAGTTCCGCCCACACATCGGCGTGCGTCAGCGCCAGGGCGCGTGCGCCGTGATCGCCGTCGCGCAGCCGCTGCCCCAGCCCCTCCAGCGCATCGAGCCGTTCGGTGAGACGCGCGAGCTGGGCGGCGACGGGGTCGCCGGCCGCGATGGGCGTCACGTCGCCTCGGGGCGCCGCCTGAAGCTCCCCGCGACGCCAGGCCATGAAGACCTCGATCACCTGGCGGCGCACCTCGGCCGCCTCCGGCGTCCGGGCGAACATGCAGACCAGCAGGGCCTGCGCTTCGTTCAGGAGATATTCGGTAGTCGGGCGCCCGCCGGCCTTACCCGAGGTTTTCGCCACGGTGGCGAGAACCCCTAGGTCCGCGAGTTCGTCGGCGTTCCTGCGGATCAGGTTTCGAACATTGCTGACGCGCTCGAATCCGAGGCGCTCCCCCAATTCCAGGTCGCGCACCCGCGGCTCTGCGGCCATCACGTACAGGTCGGATATCGCCAGGGGGCGCATGTCTAGCAGCCCCGCGCTTTTGGACGTTGGGTGGATGCGGTTTCCGCGCTAATTCCTGCATCGGAGATCAGCCGCTTACGCCACTCCTGGGCGCAGGGGCCATTTGTGCGGCCGCGAAGGACCTGGATCAGGTAGCTGGCGCTGACGCTGTTCTCCGCCGACCACGCCCTCAGAGAGGAACCTTGTCGAATGAAGCCGATGCGCACCTCGCGCAGCAGATCGGGGCCTGGGCTCGGGGTCATGATTGTTAACGTCGCTCACGTGCAATGGATGTTCACGCGTGAACACTCTAGCGACAAGCGTTCACGTGTAAACAATTAAATGGCTGTGGCGGACGACATCGAGGCGTTGCGGGTCGCGCTGAACGCAAAGAACGACTCCGAGCTAGCTCGTCAGTTGGGCGTAAATCGCTCCGCTATTTCGCAGTGGCGCGACCGCGGCGCAGTGCCGAATAAGTATTTGCAGCTATTGGTTAGCCCAGCAGCCGCCGATTACGGGCGCGCGCTCGACGCCGCCCTGCGACTGCACATATTCGGTCGCGTCGAGGCGGCATATTGGTTGCGCGCCGCCCTCGCAGTCTTTCCCTTCGATGAGATGAAAGAGGCGAACGTTGACGCCGTCTTCCTCGACAATGTTGAGCAGGCAATGATGCAGCTTATGGGGCTCGCAATCACGGCCACGAACGTCGGCCTTAAGCAGGAACTTTGCCGCGACGCGGCTGACTGCGATCGGGTGATCCAGATCCTCAAGACGGACTTCGCCGATGAGATCGAGCGGATCGCCAGCCTCTTGGTGAGCGGTGGCGGCTAGGTCGAGCGCCGGAATGCAGGCGTGCGCCATAGGGGGTTTGCCGCACGGTGCGGCAAACCCCCAGTCGACGTCTCCCCGATCGGCCGCATCCTGGGCTCCCTGACCCTCCGCCGCGCGTCATAGGTTTGCCCCACCGTGGGGCAAACCCCCAGCGGATCATCGCTTCAGATTGAAGCGATGATCGGATTGGCGCCGCAGATCGCGGGGCCGATGCAGACGTGCCCCACCATAGGGCGCGCCACGGTGGCGCACGTCGCCCTGGCGACCCAGTACGGCCACGCTGAAGGGGTTTTCGCCACGGTGGCGAAAACCCAGCGGATCATCGCCCCACGGTGGGGCGATGATCGCCAGATCCAGGATCATCGTTCCACCGTGGAACGATGATCCTGGCCAGACCGGCGGCCCAGACCGCCTTCCCAGTTCGAGTTCGACTTCGGCCCGGCCAGATCGGCCCGACCGATTCTTATCCATTTGTCTTTCTTAGCGTTTTCGGAACTGGGAACGCCCGGCGAAACTGGGAAGGACATTTCCCAGTTCGTTTCCCAGATCCGGCGAGGCCTGGCCCGCGCTGAGGCCTCTGTTCACCCACGCCTCGAACACCCTTCGAGCGACCTTCAAACCCGTTCCGACCTTGATTCATAAGGGCCGGCGGCCCAACGGCCGCGCCGCCCTCGAAGGCCCCTACGCGCCGCCTCGAATGTCTAACCGCCACTCCGGTTTTGACTGTCTAAATCGCGCCAGATCGCCCGATCCGCCCGATATCCCTGGACACAGCCCTGCCGGCCTCCAGCCCCGCCCGACGCGCCCCCGAGCCTTGATTCACAAGGCCCCGTCCCATGATGTTCAGGGTCATTCCAGGTCATCCCAGCCACTCCAGGACCATGTGTCTGCCTACAGGGTCTGCGGCCCCTCAGGCCTCCGCCAGACCCAACCGCCCCGCCACCTCCTCCCCGATCGCCAGGGACGAGGTGAGGCCCGGGCTTTCGATGCCGAAGAGGGCGACGAGCCCCTGCAGGCCATGCGCCTCCGGGCCGTCGATGCGGAAGTCGGGATGCGGCTCGCCCGGGCCGTGCAGCTTGGGCCGGATGCCGGCATAGTCGGGGGAGAGGGAGTCGTCGGGCAGGGCCGGCCAGAACTTGCGCACATAGGCGTAGAAGCCCGCCGCCGCGTCGGGATCGACGCTGTAGTCCAGTTCGTCGACGAAGATCAGGTCGGGCCCGAACACGGCCTGGCCGCCCAGGTCGCGCCGATAGTGGGTGCCGAGCGCGCCGGGGATGGGCGGCGGATAGATCAGGCGGGCGAAGGGCGCCTTGCCCTGCAGGCGGAAATAGCGGCCCTTGCCGTAGTGGCCTTCGGGGATTTCCTCCCGCGGGAAGCCCTCGATCGCGCCGGCCACGGCCTGGGCCGAGAGGCCGGGCGCGGTGACCAGCAGGCGCGCGCTGAGGCTCGTCGGCTCCGCCCCGCCGGCCCGAATGCGCCAGCCGCCGCCCGGCAGCGGCTCGGCGCCTTCGAAAGGGGTGGAGAGCACGACGGCCCCGCCGCCGGCCTCGATCTCGCCCTGCAAGGCCAGCATGTAGCCGTGGCTGTCGAAGACCCCGCTCTGCGGCGAGATCAGGGCGGCGTCACAGGACAGCTCCGGCTCCAGGGCCAGCGCCTGGGCCTTGGAGAGCAGCTCCATGCCCTCCACGTCGTTGATGCGCGCCTGCTCCAGGATCGGCTCGAGCCGTGCGACCTCGTCGGCCCCGTTGGCCACCACCAGCTTGCCGCAGCGGTCGAAGGCGATGTTGCGGGCCTCCAGGAACGGATAGAGCATCCGCCGCCCCTGCACGCAGAGCCGCGCCTTCAGCGAGCCCGTCGGATAGTAGAGCCCGCCGTGGATCACCTCGGAATTGCGCGAGGAGACGCCCTGGCCGATGGCCACATCCTGCTCGAGCACCACGACGGTGAGGCCCCGCCGGGTCAGCGCATATCCGCAGGCGAGCCCCACGGCGCCCGCGCCCACCACCAGGGCGTCGAAATCGAAATCGGCCATGGGCAAGCCCTAGCCCGGCTCGCGTGCCGGCGGAAGCCTCAGTCGGGCTGGAAGTAGAGGCGCACCGTCTCACGGAACATCATCGCCTGGCGGCTGATGGCGCTGTTGTCGTCCAGCGCCTTGGCCAGCGTCATGCCGCCATAGGTGAAGGCGAGAATGGAGTCCGCCAGGTCCACCATGGCGAGCTTGCCCCGTGGCGGATAGACCGCGGCGATCTCCTCCAGCCAGCCGACAAAGCGCTCGCGCCAGTCGATGACGCTGTCGACGGTGAGCCGCCGCATCTCGCGGTCGAAGGATTGGTCCTGGAAAGTGACGGTGGCGACGAAGCAGCCGGGATGAGAGTCGGGGATGTCCTCCATCGCTTCGGCATAGAGTTTTAGGAAGATGAGGAAGCTGTGTAGCGGATCGTCGGAGAGTTCCCGCGCCCGCTCGGCCATGTCGTCGAGAAAGCTGGCGTTCTCGCTGGTATAGCGGGCGATCAACTGCCGGGCGAGATCGGTCTTGTCCTTGAAATGGTAGAAGAAGCCGCTCTTGGTGATGCCGGCCGCCTCGACCAGCTCCTCGATCGAGGTGGCGGCGAATCCTTTGCGGATTACGCTGTCATAGGCGAAATCCAGAATCCGATCGCGCGTGCGCTCGCCCTTGGGCTTTTGAGCCGCAGGGGACCGTACCGCAGGTGCAGTTTTGGTGAGGCTCGGGCTGGCCACGGCCAGGCTCCTTCTTCTCGCTGGCGCTGCAGATACTTGAATTCCAACTAAAATTCCAGCGTTCGCCGAACCGACCGCGCACCTGCTAGAGGTTGAACCGCCGGAGCTCTACTCCTCTCGGCCTGAACGAGGAGACAGAAACGTGCAGATTCGAGATCATCAGGGGCTGGAATTGTCTGGAGCGAGCCGGTTTTCGGCAGATGCGTACCGACAGGCCGTCCATGCCTACCATTGCTATGCCGGCGAGCCCTTCGCGCCGCTGGAGGCGGCCCTGGCCGACAGTCCGGACTTCGTCATGGCCCATGTGCTGAAGGCCTACATGACGCTTCTGGGCGGCAGCGCCGCGACCGCCGTCATTGGGTCCGAAGCCTTCGCCGCGGCCAAAGACTTGCCGGCCACGCGGCGCGAGCAGGGGCATCTGGCGGCGATCGGCAGCCTCCTGGCCGGCGAGATCCGGGCCGCCGGACGCATTCTGGAGGATGTGAGCCTGGAATTTCCCCGCGACGTGCTGGCCCTCCAGGCGGGCCAGCTCATGGACTTCCTGGTCGGAGACAGCCGCAATCTGCGCGACCGGATCGGCCGCGCCCTGCCCGCCTGGTCCGAAGGCATGCCCGACCACCACGCCGTCCTGGGCATGCACGCCTTCGGGCTGGAGGAGACCGCGCTCTATGACCGCGCCGAGGCGGCCGGCCGCCGGGCCGTCGAGCTGGAGCCCCGCAACAACTGGGCTCAGCACGCCGTGGCCCACGTGCTGGAGATGCAGGACCGCCGGGCCGACGGGATCGCCTGGATGCGGACGGAGAACGCCGCCTGGGCGCCGGAGAGCATGCTGGCCGTCCACAACTGGTGGCACCTCGCCCTCTTCCACCTCGGCCTGGGGGACGTGGACTCCGTCCTCGCCCTCTATGACGGGCCCATCTACGGGACCCCGTCGGACATGACCTTCGACATGGTGGACGCCGCCGCCCTGCTCTGGCGGCTGAAGCTGATGGGCGTCGAGGCGGGCGACCGCTGGGCGCGCCTGGCCGAGGTCTATGCCGGCACGTCGCGCGGCCAGTACGCCTTCGACGACGCCCACGCCATGATGGCCTTCGTGGGCGCCGGGCGGGCGGACGACGCCAAGGCCGTGCTGGAGGCGCAAGCCGCCGCGGCGGCCGGGCCGGGGGACAACGCCCTGTTCGCCGCCGAGGTGGGCCGGCCGGTCTGCGAGGCGCTCTTCGCCTTCGGTCAGGGCGACTACGCCAGGGCGAGCGACCTGCTGCGGGGCGTGCGCCACCGGCTGCAGCGGTTCGGCGGCAGCCACGCCCAGCGGGACGTCTTCGACCTGACGCTCATCGAAGCCGCCCGTCGCGGCGGCGATCAGAGCCTGGAGCGGGCGCTGCGGGCCGAGCGGGCGGCGGCCAATCCCCTGGCGCCGGGGCGGGGCGTCGTGCTGGCGGCGTGAAGACAGCCGCCGCGCCGCTCCCGCAAGAGCGTCAACCCCCGGGCTTGGCCCCGGGGGTCCCCGCCGCGGGCGGGCGAGAGCGCGAGAGGCCCTCTCGGCGCAGGCCGAGGGTGACGACGGCGGGGGTTCAGACGCTCAGTCTGACCCCGGCTCAGGCCGCCACCGGCGTCTCCGCCCGCTCCCACTTCGCCCACAGCGCCTTGGCCTTCGCCTTGGCCGGGCCGACCGAGGCTTCCTTGATGTGGCCGAAGCCTCGGATGTCCTGCGGGACCTCGGCGATCTCGACGGCCAGCGGCAGACGATCGGCCGAGAGTTCGGCGGTCAGCCGGTCGAGGTCGGCCTCGTAGTCGGCGATCAGCTGGCGCTCCATCTTCCGCTCCTCGGTGCGGCCGAAGGGGTCGAAGGCCGTGCCCCGCAGCCCCTTCATCTTGGCCAGGACCGGGAAGGCGGCGTCCAGCATCCAGCCGCCGAAGGCGATCTTCTTCGGATTTCCGCGGTCGTCCTTGGGCGCCAGGATCGGCGGGGCGAGCCAGACCTTGGCCTTGCCGCCCTTGAAGGTCCCGGCGCGATAGGCGTCGAAGCGGCCGTCCGTATAGAGGCGGGCGACCTCGTACTCGTCCTTGTAGGCCATCAGCTTGTAGAGGTTGATGGCGACCGCGCGGGTCAGGGCCTCGGAGCCGAAGGGCGCCTCCGCCCGGGCGACAGCCGCCACCCGGTCGGAATAGCGGCGGGCATAGGCGCCGTTCTGATAGGCGGCCAGTTCGCGCGTGCGATGGGCGATCAGTTCGGCCAGCGGCAGGGTCTCGGGCGTGGCCACGTCGGCCTCGCGCCGGCCGCGGCTCTGCGGGTCATGGGCGGCGCGCCGGCCCATTTCGAAGGCCTGCAGGTTCGCCTCGGCCGCCACCCCGTTCAGGCGGATGGCCCGGTAGAGGGCGCGGCTGGAGACGGGGATGACGCCCTTCTGCCAGGCGAAGCCCAGCATGATCATATTGGCGAAGATGGCGTCGCCCAGCTCGGTCTCGGCCATGTGCTGGGCCGGCGTCTCGTCATAGGCCTTCACCGCGGCCGAGATGCGCCGGGCCATGCCGCCGGAATCGAAGCGCACGTCGCGGTCGGTGACGAAGTCGGCGGTGGGCGACAGGTCGGCGTTGCCGAAGCCCAGGGTGCGGTCCTTGGCGTAGAGGGCGAGCGCGTCGGCGCCGGCCGCCACCATGACGTCGCAGGCGATCAGCACATGGGCGCTCGCCGCCGGCGTGCGGCCGCCCACCACGCTGTGTTCGCCATCGCCGATGCGGACGTGGCTGAAGACCGCCCCGCCCTTCTGGGCGAGGCCGGTCATGTCGACGACGGAGGCGGCCTTGCCGTCCACGTGCGCGGCCATGGCCAGGATGGAGGCCGTGGTCGTCACGCCCGTGCCGCCGACGCCGGTGAAGACGATGTTCTTGACGCCCGCCGACGGCTCGAAGTTGGGCAGGGGCGTGGAGTCGGCCGTCAGGGCCGGCAGCCTGGCCGCGTGCGGATTCTCCGCCCCCTCGAGCGTGATGAAGGAGGGGCAGAAGCCGTCGAGGCAGGAATAGTCCTGATTGCAGGTCGACTGGTTGATCTTCCGCTTGCGGCCGAACTCGGTGTTCAGCGGCTCGACCGACACGCAGTTCGAGGCGCGCGAGCAGTCGCCGCAGCCCTCGCAGACCAGCGGATTGATCATCACCCGCTGCTCGGCCTTGGCCATGGTCCCGCGCTTGCGCCGGCGGCGCTTCTCGGTGGCGCAGACCTGATCGTAGAGGAGGACGGTGACGCCATCCGTATCGCGAAGCTGGCGCTGCACGGCCATCAGATCGGACCGCGGCTTGACCTCAACGCCGGGGGCCAGGTCGGTGACGCCTTTGTAGCGGTCGGGATCGTCGGCCACGATCACCGTGCGGACCACGCCCTCGGCGGCGAGCTGGCGGGTGATCTGCGCCGGCGTGAAGCCGCTTTCGGCCGCCTGTCCGCCCGTCATGGCGACGGCGTCGTTGAACAGCAGCTTGTAGGTGACGTTGGCGCCGGCCGCGACGGCGGCCCGGATGGCGAGCGAGCCGGAGTGGTTGTAGGTGCCGTCGCCCAGATTGACGAAGACGTGCTTCTCCGAGGTGAAGGGCGCGGCCCCCACCCAGCTCAGCCCCTCGCCGCCCATATGGCTGTTCAGGTCGGTGTTGGGGTCGGAGAAGCTCGCCATGTAGTGGCAGCCGATGCCGGCGAGCGCCTTGGAGCCTTCCGGCAGGCGGGTCGATGTGTTGTGCGGGCAGCCCGAGCAGAAGAAGGGTTTGCGCTGCTGGTCCGAGGACAGGCTGACGGCGGCCACGCCCGCGGCCGAGACGCGGTTCAGATAGTCATAGACACCGTCCATGTGCGGACCCGGCGGCAGGCGGTCGGCGATGGCGAGCGCGATCTCGGCCACCGACAGGGCGCCCAGCTCCGAGAGCAGCGGATGGCCCTGCTCGTCGGCCTTGCCGATGATCTTCGGCCGCGCCTGGGCCGGCAGGTCGTAAAGCGCCGCGCGGGCCTGCCCCTCGATCAGGGGGCGCTTGTGCTCGATGACCATCAGGGTTTCGAGCCCGGCGGCGAAGGCGCGCAGGCCGGTGGGCTCCAGGGGCCAGGGCATGCCCACCTTGTAGATGGAGACGCCGAGGTCGGCGGCCTGGGCGGCGCTGATCCCCATGGCCGCGAAGGCCTCGACCACGTCCTTGTAGGCCTGGCCCTGGCAGACGACGCCCAGCCGCGGGCGGGGCGAGGCGAGCGTCACGCGGTCGATCCGGTTGGCGCGGGCGAACGCCAGGGCGGCGGGGATCTTGTAGGTGCGGAGCCGCTGCTCCTTCTCCATCGGCTGGTCCTTCAGCCGGATGCCCAGGCCCCCCGCGGGCATGTCGAACTTCGGCAGGACGAACTGGTGACGCGCCAGCGAGGCGTCGATCGTCATGCCCGAATCCATCGTGTCGGCGAGCGCGATCAGCCCCACCCACAGGCCGGAGAAGCGCGACAGGGCATAGCCCATCAGGCCGTAGTCCAGCACCTCCTGCACGTCGGCCGGCGACAGGACCGGCATCTCGAAGTCCTGGAAGGCGAACTCCGACTGGGACGGCAGGGTGGAGGACTTGCAGTTGTGGTCGTCGCCGGCCACGGCGACCACGCCGCCCTTGGGCCAGGTCCCGGCGAAGTTGGCGTGCTTGAAGGCGTCGCCCGTGCGGTCCACGCCCGGCGCCTTGCCGTACCACATGCCGAAGACGCCGTCGTACTTGGGGCCGGCGAACAGGTTCGCCTGCTGGCTGCCCCAGACGGCGGTGGCGGCCAGGTCCTCGTTCAGGCCTTCCTTGAACACGACATGGGCGGCCGACAGGTGCTTGCCCGCGCGATGGGCCTGCTGGTCGAGCCCGCCCAGCGGCGAGCCGCGATAGCCGGACAGAAAGCCCGCCGTATTCAGTCCTGCGGCCTGGTCGAGCCTGTGCTGGTCGAGCAGCACCCGGACGAGGGCCTGCACACCGGTGATGAAGACGCGACCCTCGGTGAGCAGAAACTTGTCGTCCAGCGTCACTTCGTTGTGGCGCATCGCAAAATCTTTCCCTTTGGGGCTCCCTAATTGATTAGAAGATCATATAAGAAGGCCGCAATTGCTTACCAAAGGCGTGCCCCCACCGTTCGGTTCCGGGGCACGAAGTGGGCGCGAGTGGGCATAAAGCGGGAGAAAAACGTGTCCGAGACTCTCGATGCGGTCGATGCCAAGATTCTCGACCTGATCCAGCACGACGCAGGTCTGTCCGTCGCCGAGATCGCCGAGAGGGTCGGATTGTCCTCCAGCCCCTGCTGGCGGCGCATCAAGCGGCTGGAGGATGCAGGCGTCATCCAGCGCCGGGTCACCATCCTGGACCGCGAGCGCCTCGGCCTGGGCTTCGAAGTCTATTGCACCGTCAAGCTGTCCCTGCCGACGCGCGACAATCTCGACGCCTTCGAACAGGCCATCGGCAAGCTGCCGGAGGTGGTCCAGTGCGCCACTGTCACCGGCGCGGCCGACTACGAGCTGCGCATCGTCACCCGCGACATGCACGCCTTCGACAACTTCCTGCGCGACCAGATCCTGTCGCTCGGCCTCGTCTCCAACATCGAAAGCCGCATCGTCATCCGCAGCGTGAAGAACACCACGGCGGCCCCGCTCGGCCTGGTGAGCCCCTATGTGAGCGCGCAGGGTTAGGCTGGGGCCACGACATCAGGCCGCCAGAACCCGCCCCTCCCTCATGGCTCGGGCGGCGGTTTCGCCCCTTGCTTCCGGTCGAACCGCTCGTTGGCGCGTTGCAGGTCGCCTTCGTGCCGGAGGGCCCAGTCGTAAAGCGCGAGGAGCGGGTTCTTAAGCGTCCTGCCCAGCGGCGTGATCGAATAGACGACGGCGATGGGCGAGGCGGTAAGAACCTGCCGGTCGATGAGCCCGTTACGCTCAAGCCGTCGCAACGTGTCGGTGAGCGCCTTCTGGGTGACGCCGTCGAGGCGCCGCTTGAGTGCATTGAAGCGCTTGGGTTCCTCGCAGAGAAAGGTGAGAACCAGGATCGACCACTTGTGGGCGATCTGCTCAAGCACCGGCCTCACGATCGGCACGGTCTCGATCACCTCCTCTTCTGTGTACGGCAGGGTTGCCTCGGCGAGGCCTAGGCGAACCGTAGCGCCCAATTGACACCAGGCGCCCAGGTCATACCGCTTTGTCTCGCCATGAGCTCTCGGACCAGGCGGCCGCGGACATGCGCCAGGTCAAGCCGACGCCGCTTGCATCGCCGTCAGGCCATCTTGCCAGCTCACGACCGGCGCATAGCCGAGTTCTGAACGGGCGCGCCGGTCCGAGATCGTGAAATCGTAGCCGACCAGCCGCAGCATCTGCCGCGTGAGCGGCGGATGACCCTTCAGACGCAAGATGCGCCAGGCGCCTTCCATCAAGGTCGCGATCAGCCACGCCGCTCCGATCGGGACGTCCCGGGCGTCCACCTTGACGCCGCGGCTGGCGAGCAAGGCGGTCATGACCTCTCGCATTGTGCGGTCTTCACCGTCGGTGACGAAGTAGGCCCGGCCGCCCGGAGATCGTGCGGCCGCAAGGATCGCGCAATGACACACGTTGTCGACATGTGCGGTCGACATCATCTGCCGCCCGCCGCCGGGCCATGCGAAACGGCCCGCTGCGACGTCCCTCGCGACCTCCTCCAACATGGGCATGCCTGGCCCCCAGATGAGCGGCGGCATGATCACTGTCGTTCTCATCCCCCGAGGCGCGTCGGCCTGGACCACAAGCCTCATCGCCCGAGCCTTGCTGGCCAGATAGGGGGCCCAGGCGGGATAGGCGAGCGGCGCATCTTCCGTCACGCCCGTCATTGCGCGCCGCCTTCCCATCACGACGCCGGCGGCCGCGATTTGGACGAAGCGTTTGACCCCCGCGTCTGAGGCTGCGGCGAGCAGGTTGCGAGTGCCCTCCACATTCACACGTTCGAACTCCGCCGGGGGTGCCCACATCGTGAAGAGCGCAGCGCAATGGAAAACCGCATCCGCACCCGCCACACCGGGGCGAAGCGAGGAGATGTCGCCGAGGTCGCCCTGGACCGGCTCGGCGCCGAGCGCCAGGAGACGGTCGGCGTCTTTGGGCGATCGATACAGCGCTCTGACGGTCCAGCCGTCGCGGAGCAGCGTTTCCACGAGCCTGCCGCCCAGCAGCCCGGTCCCTCCGGTCACGAACGCGATCGCCATTGGGGCGCCTCCTTAAGACACCCATCGGTATGCGCCGGACGAATCCGAATTACAATCTACTATTTTTGTAATCTTGATCCTGTTGCATACAGGTTGGGCGGAGCCTATCCGGGGGCCATGCCCCCTTCGCCCTCCAACGCGCTCACAGCCTCATCCATCCTGGAAGCCGCGAAGGCGCTGGTCCGCCGCTTTGGCGAGACGAAGACAAACATGGTCGACATTGGCCGCGCCTTGGGGGTCAGCCACGCCGCGCTCTACCGCCTCTATCGGTCGAAGGGGGCGATCATGGATGCGATCGTCGAAGAAGCGATGCGCGACGAGGAGGCCCTAGCCGTCGCGCATGTCGCAGGCGACGGCCCCGCCGCCGACCGGTTGCTGGCCATGCTTCTCGATCTCCACCGCCGCAAGCGCGAGCGTTTCATCGGCGATCGCGAGATCCACGACCTCTATCGGCGGATTCTGGTCGAGCGCCCCGACATGATCGCCGCCTACACCGAGCGTATGACGGCGCTCATCGCGCGACTCATCGCGCAAGGGGTCGAGCGCGGCGAGTGGAAGGTCGATGACGTCGACATCGCTTCAGGTGTGGTTCGAGACGCCGTGACCATATTCATTCATCCGGCCTTGGTCGCACAGCTCATCACGGCGGACGCCCCGATCGAGACGATGCTGCGGGACACGGTGGCGACGCTGTCGCGGGCGTTCGAAGCCGGAATGGACTATCGCTCCCCCGCCTAGGCGCCGCTCTCAACGATAGCGCGCCGCGGGCCCGCTCGCAGGCCTGGACAACTCGGCCACAAAGGCTTCGTGCGTCGGCACGCTGGGGTCGTTCAGCCCCACCGCCAGGGCTTCGGCTTCGTCGATCAGGCGCCGGACCTCGTCGGTGAAGCCGGCGCCGAGGCGCAGGAGGGCGGCGGCGCGGGCGCGGACCAGCAGGAGGGCGGCGACCGGATGGCGCGCCGAAAGCTGTTCGGCCCATTGGGGCAGGTCGTTCCACGCGCCGCGCAGCTCGCCCCTGCGCGCGGCGATCAGGGTCGCGGCCTCCCGGTGAGCCGGCCATGCCATCAGGAAGGCGAGCGCCCGCATCAGGTCCCCGTACGCCGCGGCGATGGCGAAGGCGCGGTCCAGAGCCACCACGTCCTCGAAGTCCGGCAGCTTGGCGAGCAAGGCCCGCAGCGTGTCGACTGAGAGCGTTCGCTCGAACAGCGCCCAGCGCGCGGCGTCGGCGGCGGCCGCGTCGCCTTCGGCCTCCAGCACAGCGATCTCGGCGACGCACCAGGCCTCCGACTGCGGCTCTGGTCCAGCGGCGGCCCGGCCCCGCGCCGGCCGCGCGGCGGGGCTGGACACCCGCGCCGCCTCCAGCGCCGCCCGCGCGGGCTCGGCCCGGCCGGCCAGCGCCAGGCGCCGGGCGATCTCGGCGCCCATGTCGGGCTTCTTCCGGTCGGCCTCGGAGAGGGAGGCGATCCAGAGGTCCAGGTCGCCGGCCCGGTCGGCCAGCCGGCGCACCACAAGGGCCAGGCGTCCCGTGGGCGGCGGGCGGCCTTCGGTGAGGTCGCGCAGCAGCGCCTGCGCGAGCGCCGGGCTCAGCTCGCCTGCGCAACGGCCGATCCACACCGCCCAGTCCGACAGCCGGGTGGTCAGGGGCTCGCTGAGGACCGGGGCTGCGATCTCCGGCCCCAGCCGCGAGGCGAGCGCGGCCAGGTCGTGAGCGGCGGCGTCGAAGATCTGGGCCAGCTCGCCCTTCGGGTCCTGCACGCGGCGGGTGAGGCCGGGATAGAGATCGAACCAGGCCACCAGTCGGTCCAGCGCCAGCGCCGGCTCCATCTCCGCCAGCCGCCCGACGATCATGCTCAGCAGGGTCTTCAGTTCGGCCAGCAGCTCCGGCCGCTTGCGCCAGGAGACCCGCGTCCGGCTGGCCTCCAGCGCGGCCAGGCGCTTGTCCAGTTCGAAGGCCAGGTCGGCGGCGCCCACCTCGGCGGCCAGCTCCATGCGCAGGCGACGCGTCAGGGCGGGACTGGCCGTCTCCACCAGGATCGCGGCCAGCCGTTCGGCGCCCAGGGCGGCCAGATTGGCCTCTGACAGGGTCTTCTTTCCGCTCGACGCGCGACGCACCATCGGCTCAGCGCACCGTGCGGAAGCGGCGGTTCAGACGGTCGCGCGGCGGTTCGTGTCGGCCCATGGCCCTAGAACGCGGGAAAGCGGGGCGATGGCAAGCCGCAGGACCGGGATTGCGCACCAGCCGATCTGAAGCCCCGGCATCCACGCCATCGTTCACCGTGGCGCAATCACACCCCCTCGAACAGCACACCGAGCGCGCCGCTGACCGCGTAGGCTTCGGCGTCCGACAGCATACGGACGGGCTGCCGGCCGAGTTCGCGGAGCGGGACGGCGGCCATCTGCAGGGGCAGGAGCATGAACTCCGCCCCTTCGACCTCGAAGTGCGGCGTCAGCCGACTCGGCTGGGCGCCTTTCAGATCCGCCGCTGCGATGAGCGGAACGACCACGCGGGTGGCCGTGGGGTTCAGGAGATCGGATTGCACGTCCACGACGAGCACGCCGCTGGGCAGCCTGTAGACGCCGTTCTTCATCAGAACTGGCGGTAGCGGCCCAGCAGGAGACCGTCCTGCTCCACCTTTTCATTGTACCAGTCGAAGAAGGGGCGGTTCTCGGCCTGCCAGCGCCGGGCGCGCTCGGCGGCGACCGCCATCTCCAGGCCGCTCTCGCAGGCCCGCGAAAGGTTGAGGCCGAGCGCCTTGGCCTCCTCGACGAGGGGCGCCGAGAGCGTCAGGTTCAAGCGCTGACGCGCCGAGATACGTGCGTTATCCATGCGCATAGGATACGCGCATCAGCGAGGCGCCGCCACCCCCTCACAACCCCGGCATCGGCGGCGGCAGGCCTGCCCGCTCGCGTACCGGCTCCCCTCCCCCGAACGCCGCGCAGCGGTCGTTGAAGCCGGCGGCGCCGAAGACCTCGACGCAGGCGCCGAGTTCGGCGTCTTCGATGCGGCCCTGGCGCGCCAGCCAGGCGCATTGGGCCGCCGAGCCGATCAGGTAGGAGCCGATGGGGCTTTCGCCGGGGCGGCGGCCGGGGATGGTGGGCGCGTCCAGGGAGGTGTCGGTGAAGGCCGGCGTGAAGACGAAGGGCGAGACCGAGACGGTGTGGGCGATCTCGTGAGCCAGGGTGTTCAGCGCGCAGGAGCGGACCACAGGGTCCTCGGCGCGCCACTGGGCGGCCACCTCCGGCGGCAGATGGATCTCGCCGTCCTGGGTGAAATAGCCCACCCCGCCGCCGGCGGCGTAGTGCCAGGCGGCGTTGGCCTCGCCCTGCGTCATCAGGACGAGGCGCACGGGCAGGAAGCGGCCCTCGCTCCGCAGGCGTTCGAGCACCTCGGCGACGCTGCCTGCGCGGCGGTCGCGGGAGATATAGATGGGCTGGCCGCCCGCGCCGGCGGCCAGGGCTTGCGCGAACTGCGGCGTATCGAAGAGGCCGTAGGCGGTCTGGGCGGCGTCCAGCAGGTCGGCGCGGACCGCCGGCGGCAGATCTTCCGCCACCTTCAGGTCCGAGCCGTCGTTCTGGCGCGTCACCTCGCGCACGAGGGACATTCCGCCGACGAGGAGGGCCAGCGCGGCGACGATCAGCAGGTGGCGGGGCGGACGGTAGGTCTGCAAGCAAACTCCTTCGACGCCGCACAAGGCGATGCAGGCCAGGGCGGCCGCGCCACCCTATATTGGCGCTGGACCGAGGCGACAGAGGGCGGACCATGATCGATCTGGTAATTTCGCAGCGCAGGCGCGACCTGGGCGGATTCGAGGTGGGGCGGGTGCTGCCCTTCGCCAAACGGCGGATGGTCGGGCCCTTCATCTTCTTCGACCATATGGGGCCGGCGAGCTTCACGGCCGGCTTCCCGCGCACCGTCGACGTGCGGCCCCATCCGCATATCGGACTTTCGACCCTCTCCTATCTCTACGAGGGCCAGATGACCCACCGCGACAGCGTGGGCGCCCACCAGGAGATCAAGCCCGGCGAGGTGAACTGGATGACGGCCGGAAGCGGCGTCACCCATTCCGAACGCTTCGAGCACCTGCGCAGCCACGGCGGGACCATGGACGGCATCCAGACCTGGATCGCCCTGCCGAACGGCGAGGAGGAGATCGACCCCAGCTTCGCCCATTTCGACGTTTCCGACCTGCCGGCCTACGAGGCCGAGGGCCTGACCGCGCGGCTGATCGCCGGGGCGGCCTTTGGGGCCAAGGCGCCGGTGCCGGTGCGCTCGCCCATGTTCTACGTCCACTGGACCATGAAAGCCGGGGCGCGGGGCGAGCTTCCCGCCGAATACCCGGAGCGCGCGGCCTATGTCGCCCGCGGCGGTGTGGAGGTGGACGGCCGCACCTTCGGGGCCGGCGAGATGCTGGTCTTCGCTCCCGGTCAGCCGGTGGTGCTCACCGCGGCGACCGACGCCATCGTCATGCTGCTCGGCGGGGAGCCGATCGGCGAGCGGTTCATTGAGTGGAACTTCGTCTCCTCGTCCAAGGCGCGGATCGAGCAGGCCAAGGCCGACTGGCGCGCCGGCCGCATGAAGCTGCCCGACGCCGACGATGAGGAGTTCATCCCCCTGCCCGGCGACCCGCCGCCGGAAGCCAATCCCATGTCCTGACGGGCCCATATGCGAAGGGCGGCCGGCTTGCGCCGACCGCCCTCGCAGGTCCTGCAATGGCTCGCGCCCTCAGGCCGCGCTGAGCCGCCAGCCGCCGCCGGCGGCGGGACAGGCGGTGTAGCGTTCGGTCTGGGCCCGACCGACGCGGGGATACATGGTCTGCTGCACGACCTTGCAGTTGGCCTGGGCGTAGCCGCCGGTGCGGGCCGGCTGGACCACCCACTCGGCCACATAGCCGGTCACATAGCCGTTCTGCTCCACCAGCAGCCAGCGGTCGCCCGAGACGCGACCGGCGACGTTGAACGTCTCACCGGCGCGAAGCTGGCCGACCACCGCCGAACTGGTCGTCGGGGCGGCGCGCAGGTTCACGGCGTTGCTGGTGGTGAACTGGGCGTTGGTCGGCTCGAAGGCCACGCGCAGCGGCTGCACGCGAGAGCCGTAGCGCAGGCTGGTGGACGAGGCCGGCTGGCCGTAGCTGACCGCCGAGGCCGCGCCGCCGACATTGGCGTCGATGATCTCCACCCGGCCGCTGACGCCGGTGGTCGGATCCTGCCAGGTCTGGGTGCGATTGGTGTTCAGGGCGGTCTCGAAGGCGTTGCGGGCGCGGGCCTGCTCGCTGACCTGCATGTTGCAGCCGATCCAGGAGCCGGCCGCTGCGCCCAGGCCCGCGCCCAGCACGGCGCCAAGCGCCCGCTCGTTCTTGCTGACCTGACTGCCCAGCAGGGCGCCGGCCACGCCGCCCAGCAGGGCGCCCGTCTCCTGGCGCTGGCCGGAGGCCTCGCAGTTGAAGAAGTTGCCCAGGGACGTCCCGCCGGTCTGGGCGGCGACGGGGGCCGGGACGGTGGCCAGCGCCACGGCGGCGACGGCCACGGGAAGCGTTACATAGCGCATAGTCTGCTCCTCACGTGTCTGCCCCCACAACGCCCCGGCTGTCCCATAGGCTCCGCTGCGCACGAAGCCTTGACCAGATTTGCGATTCATTCGCATTATCTTCTTACACCGGCGCGACGGAGGCGAAGGGAGAGATCCGATGATGCTGCGCATGGCGGGCGACGCGATGCTGGTGCGTCTGATGCAGGCCGACCGGCCGCCGGGATCGCGCCCGCGGCGGCCGGCGGGGTCCGCGCCGGCTACTCCGCCAGCGCCTTCCGCGTCTGCTCCCAGTACTGGGCGCCGGTGATCACGGTCACCACCGCGGCCAGCCAGAAGAGGCCGTGCGCCACCAGGGTGACGGGACCCAGGGTCTCCGGCGTCATCGGCAGGCCGAACGCGCCCCAGGAGGCGACCAGCAGCTCGGCGCCGAGTGCGGTGAGCTGCAGCGCGGTCTTCCACTTGGCCAGCAGGGTGACCGGCAGCTTCACCCCCTTGCCGGCCCCCACCTCGCGAAGCGCGCTGACCGTGAATTCCCGGAAGAGGATCAGGCCCGCCGGCAGGAAGACCATCGGCTGGGGACCGAGCGACATGAGGCCGAGGATGGCGCCGCAGACCAGCACCTTGTCGCCGATGGGGTCGAGGATGGCGCCCCAGACGGTGACCGCGTCGAACTTCCGCGCCAGCCAGCCGTCGAACCAGTCTGTGGTCGCGGCGATCACGAAGGCCCAGAAGGCCCAGCGCTGCAGGGCGAACTGGTCCTCCATGGTCAGGCGCTCGCTGAGCCATGGCGCGCCCCCGGCCGCGGTCGCCAGGGCCACGAACATGAAGAGCGCCAGAATCAGACGCAGCGAGGTCAGGATGTTCGGCAGGGCTTTCATCGCTCAGGGCTCCGCGTCGATCAGGTGAGCTCCACGGCCTTGGTCTGCTTGTTAAACACGCAGATCTTCCGCTCCTCGCCCTGGCGCAGCACCGCAACGCCATAGGATTCGGTGCCGAACGGATGGACCACGATGGTCGGGTTGCTCATGCCCTGGGCCTGGCCGGCGGCCAGGCAGGCGCTGCGCACCTCCGCGCGGAATTCGTTCCAGGCGTCGGGCGAACTGGCGCCGGCGGCGGCCGGAATGGCGGCCAGGACAGAGGCGGCGAGGGCGAGGCGAAGCAGCATGGGCGTCTCCTTGGTTTCGGGCCGACCATAACGCACAGGCCCGCTCTTCGGAGCGCTATTTGCGGAAGAAGGCGTGGATCCGCTGGGCGAGCGCCTGACTCACGCCCTCGACCTTGGCCAGGTCCTCCACCGAGGCGCGGCTGACGCCCCGGGCTGAGCCGAAGGCGTGCAGAAGGGCGCGCTTGCGCCCCGGCCCCACCCCCTCGATTTCGTCCAGGGGGTTCTTCTTCATGTCGATGGCCCGGCGCGTGCGGTGGCTGCCGATGGCGAAGCGGTGGGCCTCGTCGCGCAGGCGCTGGAGGTAGTAGAGCACGGGCGACTTGGGCTCGAGCATGAAGGGCTCGCGCCCCTCCATGAAGAAGCGCTCCAGCCCGGCGTCCCGGTCCGGCCCCTTGGCCACGCCGACGACGGCGATGTCGTCGACGCCGAGATCGGCCATGATCTCCAGCGCCGCGGCGAGCTGTCCGGCGCCGCCGTCGATGAGGACGAGATCGGGCCGGGGCGGGCTCTCGCCGGCCTCCTCCTCCTTGACCAGACGGCCGAAGCGGCGGCGCAGCACCTCGCGCATCATGCCGTAGTCGTCGCCCGGGGTGAGCTCCGTCCCCTTGATGTTGAACTTGCGGTACTGACTCTTCAGGAAGCCTTCGGGGCCGGCCACGATCATGCCGCCGACGGCGTTGGTCCCCATGATGTGGCTGTTGTCATAGACCTCGATCCGCTCCGGACTCGCCTCCAGACCGAAGGCCTCGCAGACGCCGGCCAGCAGTTTCGACTGGGCCGAGCTCTCGGCCATCTTGCGGCCGAGCGCCTCGCGGGCGTTGGTCAGGGCGTGGTCGACCAGCTGGCGCTTCTCGCCCCGCTGGGGCTTGAGGATCTCCACCTTGCGCCCGGCCTTGAGCGCGAACGCCTCCGACAGCAGATCGCAATCGGCCGGCTCCACATTGGTCAGGATCAGGCGGGGGATGGGCTTGTCCTCGTAGAACTGGCCGAGGAAGGCGGCCATCACGTCGGCCTCCTCGTCGCTCTTGTCCACGCGCGGGAAGTAGGCGCGGTTGCCCCAGTTCTGGCCGGCGCGGAAGAAGAAGACCTGGACGCAGGCCTGGCCGCCCTCGCCGTGCAGGGCGATGACGTCGCCCTCCTCCAGGCTCTCGGGATTGATCTGCGTCTCCTGGGCGACGGAGGCGAGCGCCCGGATGCGGTCGCGCAGGCGCGCGGCGCGCTCGAACTCCATGTCGTCGGAGGCCGCCTGCATCTCGGCCGACATGCGCGCCATCACCGCCCGGCTCTTGCCCCGCAGGAAGGCCTCGGCCTCCTCGACCAGGGCGCCGTAGTCCTCGATGGAGACCAGTCCCGTGCACGGGGCGGCGCACCGCTTGATCTGGTGCAGCATGCAGGGCCGGGTCCGCGTCTCGTAGACGCTGTCGGAGCAGGACCGCAGCAGGAAGGCCTTCTGCAGGGTGTTCAGCGTCCGGTTCACCGCCCAGGCGCTGGCGAAGGGGCCGAAATAGTCGCCCTTGATGGTGTGGGCCCCGCGGTGCTTGCGCAGCTGCGGCGCCTCGTGGTCGCGGCGGATGACGATCTCGGGGAAGCTCTTGTCGTCCCGCAGCAGGACGTTGAAGCGCGGCTTGAGCTGCTTGATCAGGTTGATCTCGAGCAGCAGGGCGTCGGTCTCCGTCCGCGTGGTGACGAACTCCATCGACCGGGTCAGGTCGACCATCAGGGCGATGCGCTGGGTGTGGAAGCGCCCTTGCGCGTACTGGGTCACCCGCTTCTTCAGCGAACGCGCCTTGCCGACATAGAGGACCTCGCCGTCCTCGCCGATCATGCGATAGACGCCCGGCGCGTCGGGCAGGCGCTTGACTTCGTCCTTGATGAGGGCGGCGCCCGTCAACGGCGCGGCGGCGGTATCGACCATGGGCCCGATATAGGCGGTTTGCGCAGGTTCAGACAGGTGCGCGCCTTCGTCGCCGCGGGAGAGCTTGATGCGCCGCCGGACGGCCGCTATTCGACTTTCGTTCTGGTGGATCGCTTGGCTCGTCAAAGCGTTACGCGACTGGGGGTAAGCTTTGCCGCAGATCGATTTCCGCACCCTTTTCGAGAATCTGCCCAGTCCGCACGTGGTGCTGGACCGGGGATTCCGCTTCGTGGAAGCCAATCTGGCCTATCAGGCGGTGACGGAGCGCAGCCGCGAGGAACTGCTCGGCCGCGGCATGTTCGAGCTGTTTCCCAACGAGGGCCCCAGCGGCCGCCAGCTTCGCGAATCCTTCGAGCGGGTGTTCGCCACCGGCCAGCCGGACACCCTGGCCCTCATTCCCTACGCCATCCCCCTGCCCCGTTCGCTCGGCGGCGGGTTCGAGATGCGCTACTGGTCGGCCGTCCACACGCCCCTCTTCGACGAGGCGGGCGAGGTCGCCTTCCTCCTGCAGAACACGGTCGACGTGACCGACATCCAGCGCCTGAAGGACATGGCCTATGGCCCCGGCGGCGAACCGGCGCCCCAGCCGCCGGTGGAGGGCGCCACCCAGCTCCTCCAGCGCGCCCAGGAACTGCAGGAGACCAACCTCGTCCTGGTCGAGGAGACCAACCAGCTCCGCAACCTCTTCATGCAGGCGCCGAGCTTCATGGCCGTCCTGCTGGGCCCGGACTACACCTTCCGGCTGGTGAACAACGCCTACCAGCAGCTGGTCGGCCACCGCCCCCTGATCGGCAGGCCGCTGATGGAGGCCGTGCCCGAACTCCACGGACAGCCCTTCCCCGACATCCTCGCCGAGGTGATGCGGACGGGACAGGCCTATATCGGCGCCGCGGCCAGCGTCATGCTGCAGCGTGCGCCGGACGCCGCAGCCGAGGAACGCTTCGTCGACTTCATCTTCCAGCCGATCTTCGACGCCCGCGGCGCGCCGTGGGGCGTCTTCGTCGAAGGCAGCGACGTCACCGATCGGATCCGGGCCGAGGAGCAGCAGAAGCTCCTGCTGGACGAACTGAATCACCGGGTGAAGAACACCCTGGCCACGGTGCAGTCGATCGCCGCCCAGACCCTGCGCACCAGCGCGGATCCGGAAGCCTTCAAGGCGGCCTTCGAAGCGCGGCTGATGGCCCTGTCGGCGACCCACGATCTGCTGACCCAGTCGGTCTGGCGCGGCGCGGATCTGAATGACGTCATCATGCTGGAGCTGCGCCCGCACGGCTCGGACCGCTACACCGTCCGGGGACCGTCGGTGGCGCTCTCGCCGGCCGAAGCGCTCACCCTCGGCCTGGTCTTCCACGAGCTCGCCACCAACGCCGCGAAGTACGGCGCCCTCTCTTCGCAGGAAGGCTGCGTTCGCGTGAGCTGGAGCCTGCACGACGACGGCGCGCGGCCGCGGCTGGAACTGAGCTGGACGGAGGAAGGCGGCCCGACGGTGACGCCGCCGCAGCGCCAGGGATTCGGGTCGCGGCTGATCGAGCGCAGCCTGAAGGGCGACATCGACGGCCAGGCCGATCTCGACTTCGCGCCCCAGGGCCTGCGCTGCCGACTGAGCGTCCGCCTTCGCGTGCAGGACGCCGCCGAAGCCGCCGCCTAGATCTTGTAGCCGCCGGCGGTGATCTTGTTGAACACCGTCTTGGTGATCTTCACATAGCCCTTGTCGGGATCGCGGAAGTACAGCGGCGTCTTCACCTGGCCGGGGTCGAAGCCCTCGCGAACCAGGTCGACCTTGCGCTGCTTGAAGGTCCCCGTGGTCTCCATGGCGGGCATCATGCGCAGGAAGAGCGGCTGGGCGTAGCTGGGAAGCTCCCTGGCCACGTGTTCGCCGAAGGCCGCCAGGTCGAAGGCCTCGTCCGTGACCAGGGCGGCCATGCCGGCGCGGCCGTCGGCGCCCGGCACCTCCACCCCATAGACGTTCGCCTCCTGCACCCCGGGCGCCTCCTGCAGGCGGGCGGCCACCTCGTTGGTGGAGACGTTCTCGCCCTTCCAGCGGAAGGTGTCGCCGATGCGGTCGACGAAGTAGAAGTAGCCTTCGGCGTCCTGCTTCATCAGGTCGCCGGTGCGGAACCAGGCGTCGCCCTTCTCGAAGACGTCGCGCAGCACCTTCTTGTCGCTGGCCGCCTTGTCGACATAGCCGGTGTATTCGGCGCGGGCGTCGCCGCCTATCTTGCCGATGCACTCGCCGATCTGGCCGGGGCCGCACTCGATGCAGAAGCCGTTCGGTCCGCGGATCGGCGTCTCGGTCTCCACGTCGAACTGCACGAGGCGGATGTTGAAGCGCTTGCGCAGATAGCGCGGCACACGCCCGATCGCCCCTTCGCGGCCGTCGAAGTTGAACATCGACACATTGCCTTCGGTGGAGCCGTAGAACTCCAGGATGTCGGGGATGCGGAAGCGCCGCTTGAGCTGGGCCCAGACGTCGGGCCGCAGTCCGTTGCCGAAGGCCATCCGGATCTTGTGCCGCGTCTCCGCCTCGTGCTCGGGCTGGTTGACCAGGTAGCGGCACAGTTCGCCGATATAGACGAACATGGTGCAGTCCTGGGCGACGACGTCCTCCCAGAAGTTGCTGGCGGAGAACTTCTTCTTCAGCACCACCGAGCCGCCGTTCAGCAGGGCCGCGCCCAGGGCGCAGAGCCCGCCGGTGGCGTGATAGAGCGGCAGGGCGACATAGATCCGGTCGTCCGCCCGCGCGCCGGTCGAGCCGGCGAACCCCCGCATGTAGAGCTGGGCCCGCACATGGGTGATGCGGGCCGCCTTGGGCAGGCCGGTCGTGCCGCTGGTGAAGATGTAGAGGCAGGTGTCGCGGGCGGTCATGCCGGCGCGCACCTCCCGGTCGGGCGGCAACTGGCTGCAGCTCTTGAGCGCCTGGACCAGATCGCGCTGTTCGCCGCGCGCGTCGCCCAGGATCCACTCATGCATCGGGCTCTCGAGCTCCGCCTTCACCTCCTCGAAGGCCGGGGCGGTCTCGGCGTCGACGATGCAGTGCGAGGCGCCGGAGATGTTCAGACAGTGAGCCAGCGGCGCGCCGGTCAGCTGATTGTTGATCAGGGCCGTGACGACCCCGATCTTCGACAGCCCGTACCAGGCGCAGAAATACTCGATGCGGTTGGGCATGAAGAGGGCCACGGCCTGGCCCCGCCGCAGGTTCAGCCCCTTGCCCCAATGGGCGTATCGGTTGGCGATGGCGTCCAGTTCGCCATAGCTGACCGTGCGGCCTTCGAAGGTCATGGCCGGACGGTCGCGCCACTTCTCCACCGCCGCCTGGAGATCGTCGCAGATCAGGTTCGGAGAATCGGTGGCGATGGACTTCACGCGCCCAAGGGTGCGTCTGAGACTGCGCAGGAACCGCCACTCACGTTCCAGCCGGGCTTTCAAGCGCATACACACCCTCCCACTGCGCCCCACCTTGGCGGTCCGTTCGCGGATGGGTCAAGACGCCGCGCCGGTGAAGCTGGTCAAAGACGCGTCAGCGCCCGATCCGATCCCTCGGCGCGGCAAGATCGCTCCCACGGACGATCATGGCGCGATAAAGGCGAAACCCGACAGCAATTCGGCAAGATTTCGTCAACATTCGCCAAGGCCGCTCCTGCGGATACGTCATCCTCACACCCGAATTTCCCTTGATACGCAAGTCTTCCACAGACTCCGCAAGTTTTCAGTCCACAATTTCTGGAACCTGCACCAACCGGAGCCGTTTCATTCCTCGATATCACGCCAATGTGAGGATGCCATGACTGAACGCTCCATCCCCGCCGCCGGCGACGAGCCCTTCGTCCGCCGCGGCGAGACTTCTCATCCCGCCGCCGAAGCGGCCTTCATTCCCGAACCGGTCTATGCCCGCCGCGAGGCGCGGAAGCGCAAGGGCGTTCCGCCGGCCCTCTATGTCGCCCCGGTGGTGGGCGTCGCCCTGCTGGGCGGGCTGGCCCTGATGACCGGCTCCGGGACGCCGCAGACGGCCGCGCCGGAGGCTGCGCCGCAGGCGGAGCTGACCTCGCAGGCCGCCCCGACGGCCCTGGCCGCCAACACGCTCGCCGCGCCCGAGACGGAGATCGCGACGCCTGCGGTCGAACCGGCGCCCGAAGCGGCCGTCGAACCTGCCCCGGCGGCGCGCCGCGCCCCGGCGCGGCCGGCTTCGGAACCGGCCGCCGCGCCGGCCGCGCCGAGCGCGCTCGACTCCGGCGCCGACGTCGCCGCGGAACTGCCCGAGGCGCCCATCCCCTACTCGGCCGCGGCCCAGTCGAGCGCGCCGGCCCCGACGATCAACACGACGCCGCTCGACATTCCTTCGGCCCAGACGGAGCCGAGCGGGCCCGCCGCCCCGGCGGCCGAACAAGAGCCGATGACCTTCTGACGGGCGCCTTCGCCGCAGATGCAGGCAAGGCCCGGGCGACGACGCCCGGGCCTTCGTCGTTCCGCCACGTGCGCCCCGATGACGCAGGCCCGCGATTGTAAGACTTGGCTAAGGGCGCCCCGGCAGGATGTCCGCGTCCGCAGAAGTGGGGTCCGCCCGATGCTCAAAGCGCTGTTTTCGCAAGGTATGGCCGAGTGGGGGACCGCCTCCCTCGTCTTCGTTTCGGGCGCCATGGCCGGCCGCCTCATCGCCACCGGCATGAACGACGTCCAGGCCGCCGGCGCCCTGGCCGCCGTGCTGGGGTCGATCACGGCCGCCGTCGCCGTGCGGGTCTGGCCCGCCCCCGCGCCGGTCAAGGTGCGCTCCGACCGGGACGACCGCCGGCTCTGACCCTGCGGCCAGGAGTCGCAGCTTGGACGAACGCCGATATACCGAAGCTTAAGGACGACGCGGCCATCCTCGCTCGGTCATGCGGAGGGTCAGGATGCGCAGCCTCGGCGAAAGAGCCTTGCTTGCTCCCGCCATTGCGCTGGCGATCGCCGCAATGGTCGTGTTCGTCCTCAGCCTGGCGCTCTGGAGCCGCCACGTCGACGCCAGCGCTCGTGAACGCGAGGAGGCGCTTGTGCGGGACGGGGTGCGCGCAAGCCTCGCCGAGATCGAGGCGGCGATCCTCCCCGAGACCCGCTGGGACGAGGCGGTGGTCCATCTCGACCACGCCTTCAACACCGCGTGGGCGGACGAAAACCTCAACGATTTCTATGCCCTCGGCTTCGACTTCGAGCACCTGCTGGTTCTCGACGCCCAGGACCGGCCGATCTATGTCCGCCACGGCCGCACGTCGCGGCCGACCAGCGAGGCGGTCCTGCCCGCCGGAACGCGGCGCGTGCTGGCCGAGCTGCGCGCGCTCGAGACCCGCCGGCGTCCGACACGCCTTGGCGCGCCGCCGCCCTTGCAGGTGAGCCGCTTCGTCGTCGAAGGCGAGCGTGTCCATGTGCTGACGGCGAGCCTCGTCCAGCCCGACGAGGGCCGTGTCACGATCCGCGGAGCCCGGGCGCCCGTCCTGCTCACCGTCCTGCCGATCGAGCAGGTCTCGATCGAACTGCTCAAGGACCGCTTCATGCTCGAGGGCCTGCGCAGCGGGCTCGAGGAGGCGGCGAAACCGGGTGAGGCCCAGGTGCGCATCGACACACTCGGGGATGCGCCCTCCCTCACCCTCACCTGGACGCCGCACAAGCCCGGCCTTGCGCTTCTGCGGCAGTCGGCGCCGGTCGTGGCGCTGGTGCTCCTCGCCTTTGGCGGCGTGGCCCTCGTCATGGTGGCCCGCGCGCGCCGGGCGCATCTGCAGCTGGTGGCCGCCCAGCGGACCCAGGCCGAATTCCTCGCCAATATGAGCCACGAGATCCGCACGCCGCTGAACGGCGTCTGCGCCGTGGCCGCGGCGCTGGAGCGCACGCCCCTGACGCCGGCCCAGCGCGAGATGGTCGACCTGATCCGCACCTCGGGCGTGACGCTCGAACGGCTGCTGTCGGACCTGCTCGACGTCTCCCGCATGGAGACCGGCGCGGTCCAGATCACTCCGGAGGCCTTCCACCTGGCCGATGCGGTCCGCGCCGTCGCGACCCTGGTGTCGCCGCGCGCCGAGGCCAAGGGCCTGCCCCTGCGGATCGAGATCGACCCGGCCGCCGAGGCGACGGTGATCGGCGATCCCGTGCGCATCAAGCAGGTCCTGAGCAATCTGGCCACCAACGCAGTCAAGTTCACGGAGACCGGACAGATCACCCTGCGCGTGACGGCGGACGGTCCGGACGCCTGGCGCTTCGAGATCGAGGACACCGGCATCGGCTTCGATCCGGACGAGAAGGCGCGTCTGTTCCGCAAGTTCCAGCAGGGCGACGCCTCCGTCAGCCGGCAGTACGGCGGCATGGGCCTGGGCCTGTCGATCTGCCGCGAGCTGACGGAGCTGATGGGCGGCCAGATCGACGCCGACAGCACGCCGGGCCAGGGCGCCCGGTTCTGGGTGCGCCTGCCGCTCGCCGTCGTCCAGGCCCCGGCGAACGCCGACCAGCCGGCCGACGCCGAGGACCAGGGCCCGCTGCGCATCCTCGTCGCCGACGATCACCCGACCAACCGGCGCGTCCTGGAAGTGCTGCTGTCGGAGTTCGACGTCGAACTGGTGCTGGCGGAGAACGGCCTCGAAGCCTGCCAGGCCTTCGACGCCCGCCCGTTCGACCTGGTCTTCATGGACATGCAGATGCCGGTGATGGACGGGCTCACCGCCATCCGCACCATCCGCGAGCGCGAACAGCGGGCCGAGCGCCGCCGCACGCCCATCATCATGCTGACCGCCAACACCCTGCCCGAGCACCAGGACGCCAGCCTCCAGGCCGGGGCCGATCTGCACATGCCCAAGCCGATCGACGCCGCCCGGCTGTTCGCCGTCCTGCAGGAGGTGAGCCCCGCGGCCGCCTGAGCCGGGTCGTCGGGAACCGGCGGGGCCACGGCGAATTGCCTCCGCATGTCCGGCCCGTCCTCCGCCGCCCGCGACCTGCGCGACTACGCCCTGATCGGCGACTGCGAGACCGCGGCCCTCGTCGGGCGGGACGGCGCGATCGACTGGCTCTGCTGGCCGAGGTTCGACTCCGAAGCCTGTTTCGCGCGGCTCCTGGGCGACGAGCGCCACGGCTGCTGGAGCCTGCGTCCGGCGGAAGGCTTCGCCCATGTCCGCCGCCGCTATCTGGACGGCAGCCTGATCCTCGAAACGGTCTTCGAAACCGCTTCCGGCGCCGTGGCCGTCACCGACTTCATGCCGGTCCGCGGCGCCGCCTCCGACCTGGTGCGGATCGTGGAGGGACGCGCCGGCCGGGTTCCCATGGAGATGCGGCTGGACCTCCGCTTCGACTATGGCCGCTGCCGCCCCTGGATTCAGTCGGCGACGCCGAACAGCCTGCGTGCGGTGGCCGGGCCCCACGCGGCGGAGCTCACCGCCGACGCCGAGCTGCGCCCGGCCGAAGGCGGGGCCACAGCGCGTTTCGCCATCGCCGAGGGCGAGCGGCGCGCCTTCGTGCTCACCTATTCGCCCTCACATGAGCGGGCGCGCCGGCCGATCGACCCGCACGCGGCGCTGAGCGCCACCCTCGACTGGTGGCGGGACTGGATTTCGCGCTGCGACTACAGCGGCCCCTACGCCGAGGATGTGCGGCGCTCGCTCGTGGTGCTGAAGGGGCTCACCTATCGCCCGACGGGGGGCATGGTCGCGGCGCCCACCACCTCCCTGCCCGAACATCCCGGCGGCGAGCGCAACTGGGACTACCGTTACTGCTGGCTGCGCGACGCGACCTTCACGCTGCTCACCTTCATGGAGTCCGGCCTGTTCGAGGAGGCGCGCGCCTGGCGCGACTGGCTGGTGCGGGCTGTGGCCGGCGAACCGGGGGCGGTGCAGCCGGTCTATGGCGTGGCCGGCGAGCAGCGCCTGATCGAGTGGATCGAGCCCGGCCTTCCCGGCTTCAACGGCGCCCAGCCGGTGCGCATCGGCAACGCCGCCTTCCGGCAGAGCCAGCTCGACGTCTTCGGCGAGGTGCTGGACGCCCTGCACCAGGCGCGCCGCCACGGCCAGGCGCCTCAGGACCCCAGCTGGCCGCTCCAGCGCGCCTTCATCGACCATCTGGTGGAGCGCTGGCGCGAGCCGGACGCCGGCATCTGGGAGGTCCGCGGCCCGCCGCAGCACTTCACCCATTCGAAGGTCATGGCCTGGGTCGCCTTCGACGTCGGCGTGCAGGCGGTGGAGCAGCAGGGGCTGCGCGGCGACGCCGAGCTCTGGCGCACATGCCGCGAGGAGGTCCGGCAGGCCATCCTGCGGGACGGCCTCGACCCTGAGCGGGGCGGCTTCACCCGCGCCTTCGGTTCGGCGGAGGTGGACGCCAGCCTCCTCCTCCTGCCGCAGGTCGGCTTCGTGGCCCCCGACGATCCGCGGATGCTCGCCACCGTCGAGGCGATCGAGCAGGATCTGTCCTGGAACGGCCTGATCCGCCGCTACGACACGGCCACGAACGACGACGGCCTGCCGCCGGGCGAAGGGGCTTTCCTGGCCTGCAGCTTCTGGCTCGTCGACGCCTACACCATGCAGGGCCGGCGCGAGGAGGCCGAGGCCCTGTTCGAGCGCCTGCTGTCCTTCACCAACGACGTCGGACTGCTGCCCGAGGAGGTTGACCCGCGCACCGGCGCCTTCCTCGGCAACTTTCCCCAGGGCCTGTCTCACCTCTCGCTGGTGGACGCCGCCTACAACCTCTCCCGGACGCGCGGGCCGGCCGAGGAGCGCCGCACCCGCGACTGAGGCGATCACCGGCGCGCGAGCAGGGCGCCAAGCAGCATGAAGCCGAGAGCGCCTGCGGCCACGGCGGCCATGCGCGTGATCGGGCCTTCGGTGAGCATCGCCTCGCCCTTCGCCTCGGCGGCGAAGGGCCCGGAGACGGCATGGCCTTCGGCGACGGTCTCGAAGAGGTTTCCCGGGCGGGCCTCGCCCGGCTGGCCGGTGAACTGACCCTCCCAGGCCTTGGCGGCCATGATCCTGTCCATCAGCGCCGGGGCGACGGCCTGGCCGAGCACCGTCTGGGCGGTCGCCGAGCCCAGCCACCAGTCGCGGTTGGGGTGGCGCGCCGCATGGAGGATGGCGTCGGCCGCCACCTCCGGCCGGCAGGGCTGGCCCACAGGCCGCGGCTGCTGCGGGATCTTGGTGCGCGCCCAGCCGAACTGGGGCGTATTCACCCCCGGCAGGTGGACTTCGGTGAGGCGGATCCGGCTCCGCTCGTGCTTCAGTTCGGCCCGAAGCGAGGAGACGAAGCCGCGGATGGCGTGCTTGGCCGCGCAGTAGGGCGACTGCAGGGGAATGCCCCGGAAGGCGAGCGCCGATCCCACCTGCACGATCGTCCCGCGTCCGCGCCGCCGCATTCGCCGCAGGGCGGCGAGGACGCCATGAACCGAACCGAGATAGGTGACCTCGGTCACCCGCCGCACCTCGTCGGGTTCGAGTTCGGAGACGGGCGAGAAGACCGTCACCATGGCCGCATTCACCCACAGGTCGAGCGGGCCGAAGCGGCTTTCGACCTGCTCGGCCGCCGCCTCCACGGCCGCCGCATCGGCCACGTCCAGCGGCAGGGCCAGGGCCTCGCCGCCGGCGGCGCGGATCTGACGGGCGACCGCCTCCAGCGCCTGGGCGTTGCGGGCGATGAGGCCCACCCGCGCGCCCTCGCGGCCAAGGGCCAGCGCCGTGGCGCGGCCCACGCCGGCCGAGGCGCCGGTGACGACGGCGACCCGGCCCTTGAAGCGTCGCCGCTCCGGCGCAGCGTGATCGGTGGCTTTCAGCATGGCGCGGGAACGGGCGGCCGCCCCCCGCTGTTCCCGGACGCTCAGAAGTTCGCCGACAGGGATACGAAGCCGCGGAGCCCTCGGTCGCCCTGCGTGTAGGGCGTCCGTGTGAGCGGCTTGGCCAGCTCCAGGCGGAGCGCCACGTCGTCGAAGACCAGCCGCAGGCCGGCGCCGGCCGAGGTGAGCGCCGCCGACTTCCAGCCGGGCGCGGCGTTGTAGTTCCACACCTTGGCTCCGTCGAAGAAGGCGTAGGTCTGGAAGAAGGTCAGCGGCCGCAGGTGCGGATCCCAGCCGATGCGGAGCTCCGCCTGCCCCGCCAGACCGCGGTCGCCCATGACCTCGCCATAGTCGTAGGCGCGCCCCACCGGCAGGCCGCCCGCCGAGAACTCCTCCGACGACAGCAGGGGGTCGGGCGACCACTGCCCGGACGCCGCGACGAACAGGCCGGCCTTGCTGCCGATGTCGCGGTAGTGCGAGCCGTAGAGGTTGACCTTCCAGAAGCGCGCGTCGGCGTCCCAGCGGGTGCGCCCGTCAGGCGGCTCTCCGCCGAAGCCGCCAAAGCCGTGAGAGACCTGAGCAAAGCCGGTGGTGTAGCCCCCCGACCAGTCGCGGTCGCCGCTGACGGAGGCGCGGGCGACCAGGATCTCGTCCTCATAATCGCCGGTGGACCAGTTCTGTTCGACGCGTCGCGCCTCCGCCGTCGCCGCCAGCCACAGGGAGCGATCCCGCTGGCGCACCACCGGAACCGACAGCCGGACCGAGGCCGACTGGCTCTCGTTGCCGAGGGCGGCGTTGAAGCCGTCGGCCTTGCCCTCGGCCGTCGACGCGGTGACGAGCGCCCGCACCCGCGCGCCGCCCCGCAAGGGGATCGAGTAGGAGAGATCGGCCTGAGCGAATTCCTCCACGTCCTCCGGCGTGGTCAGCACGCCCACGGCGAACTGGTCGCCGGAGACCACTGCGGAGTTCAGGGCGCCGCGGGCATAGACCTGCAGCGGCCCGGCGGAGTCCGTTCCACGGTTGTCGGCATAGAGGCTGGCGGTCAGACGCTGCGCGTCGGTGCGCACCACCAGGCGGTGGCGGGCCGGGTCTTCCAGGATCGGCTCCAGGCGCGCGGTCACCTTCACGCCAGGCAGGTCGCCGGCCAGGGAAAGCCTGCGGTCGAGGTCGGGCAGCTTCAGGGGACGACGGTCGGGAAGATCGGCGAAGAGCGCCCCAACGGCCGGAACGGCGTCCCCCTCGAAGGCGACCTCGCCCACATAGCCTTCATAGACCACAAGCCGACCCTGGCCGTCGGCGATCTCGTAGGGCGCCGCCGCCCGCGTCAGGAAGTAACCGTCTGCGCGATATTTGGCGGTGATCGCCTCGGCCACGCGGATCAGGTCGTCCAGTCCGGCTTCGCGGGCCAGCCGATCATCGTAGAGGGGCGCCAGCTCGGCCATCGGATAGGCGGTCACGCCGTCGATGGTCATGGCGGTGAGCACGGCGCGGCCTTGCGCCGGCGGGGACGAGCCGCCGCCTTCGGCCTCCTGCAGGGCGATGGCGCGATCGGCCGGACCGCCGCCGAACCCGCAGGCGAGCAGCGCCGCCAGGCCCGCCAGGACGGGGGCCGCTCTGCGCGAGATTGCCTCTGGCCAGCCCCGGCCGGAACTCATGAACATAGTTAAGGACCATCGTTCAACTTGGTGAACAGGCCGCTAACACTATAATTTTGTACCCATTTTAGGGGCCGGTTAGCCCTGCTGCGTGTAAGTCCGACGTTCGAACTGAGCCGAAGAACTTGGTTCAGACACGAAAGGCTTGAGACATGCGGCTCAATCTTCTGGCTTCGGCCACTGCGCTCGCGAGCACTCTGCTGCTGAGCGGCGCCGCGTTCGCCGCCGACTGGCGGCTGGTGGAGGTCGAAGGGCGCGTTCGCCTGGCGGCCCCCGGAAAGGCCGCGACGGACGCCGCAAGCGGAGTCGTGGTCCCCGAAGGCGCGAACCTGACCACCGCCGGCGGCGCGCGTGCGGTGCTGACCAACGGCGACCAGAGGGTCGTCCTGGGTCCGAACAGCCGGATGACCGTCGCCAGCGACGACGGATCGGGCATGACCCGCATGATGCAGGATCTCGGCTCGGTGCTCTTCCAGGTCGACAAGAAGGGCAAGCCGCACTTCCGCGTCGACACTCCCCTGCTGGCCGCCGTGGTCAAGGGCACCACCTTCACCGTGGCCGTGGGGCCGACCGGCGACTCCGTTCACGTGGCCGAAGGTCTGGTCGAGGTCCGCGCCAACAGCAGCGGACAAGCCAGCGACATTCCCGCCGGGGTGACCGGACGCGTGGCGCGCGATGCGCCCGGCCAGGTCGGCGTGACTCGCCCCGACCCGGCGCCGAGCCCGGTCGCGGCGGCGGAGTCCCTGCCCGCCCTCGACTACAGCCAGGCCTCGGACGGTCTGCTGACCGGCCCCGGGCCGGTCGCGGCCGTGGCTCAGGCTGGCGGCGCCCAGGGTCCGTCCCAGTCGTCCGGCAACGCCCAGGTTACGGCCGAGCCCGCGATCAACGGAACCGCTGGCGAACCCGGCGGCCCGGCTGTCGCAGGGGGGGAACTTGCCGCCGTAAACACGGCGCGCGCCTCTGCGGCGGTGCTCGCCCAGGTCGGTCAGCCGCTCACAGGCGACGGCAACGGAAACGCCCCCCCTGAGAACCCTGGGAACGGCATCGGCAAGGGCCCGCCCGAGAACCCCGGGAACGGGAACGGCAATGGTCCGCCTGTGAGCCCCGGGAACGGCAACGGGAACAGTTCGCCCGAGAACCCCGGCAGCAGCAACGGCAATGGCCCGCCTGAGAACCCTGGGAATGGCAACGGCAACGGTCCGCCCGAGAACCCTGGGAACGGCAACGGGAACGGCCCGCCCGAGAACCCCGGAAACGGCAATGGCAACGGCCCGCCCGAGAACCCCGGAAACGGCAACGGCAATGGCCCGCCTGAGAACCCCGGGAACGGCAACGGCAACGGCCCGCCCGAGAACCCCGGAAACGGCAACGGCAATGGCCCGTCCGAGAACCCCGGGAACGGCAACGGCAACGGCCCTCCCGAGAACCCCGGAAACGGCAATGGCAATGGCCCGCCTGAGAACCCCGGGAACGGCAACGGCAACGGTCCGCCCGAGAACCCCGGGAACGGCAACGGCAAGGGCGGCGGTCAGAGGCCCTAGGTCGTGCGCGCCCTGCCCGCCCCCTGGCGCGCCCGTCTGAGGGGCGGGTTGCCCGTCCTGCTGCTGGCGGCGCTGATCGTCGTGCTTTGGGCGGGCGGCGCCCTGCGCCCGATCGAGGACGCCCTGGCCGCCCAGCGCTTTCGTCTGACCGAACGTGCGGCGACCGGCCAGGTCGTGGTCGTCGAGATTGACGCCGCCAGCCTGGAGGCTGCGGGACGCTGGCCCTGGAGCCGCGAGCGCTACGCCCGCGCGATCGCCAATCTTCAAGCCGCGGGGGCGCAGAGCGTCGGTTTCGACGTGGACTTCAGCGCCCGCTCGACGCCGAAGGCCGACGCGCGGCTCGGCCAGGCCATATCCGCCTGGCCCGGCGGCGTGATCCTGCCGACCTTCGTGCAGCCTCGCACCCACAGCCGATCGGGTGAGCTGGTCGAGAACAGGCCGATTGCGGAGCTGTCCGACGACGCCCTGCTGGCGAGCGTGAACGTGCCCGTGGACCGGGACGGCCGCGTGCGGCGCTATATCCGCGGCTTCGAGACCCAGGACGGATATCGGCCGTCCATGGCCGCCCTGCTGTCCGAAGCGCCCTACGGACGGACCGAGGCGTTCGGGATCGACTACGCCGTACGCGTCGACGAGGTTCCACGCCTGAGTTTCGAAGATGTCTATCAGAACCGCTTCGATCCGGAGGCGGTTCGCGGCCGGACCCTCCTCGTGGGCGCCACGGCCCTGGAGCTCGGGGACAACTTCTCGACGCCGCGCTACGGCGTCCTGCCGGGCGTGCTTGTCCACGCCCTGGCCTTCGAAAGCCTCCGTCAGGGCCGGGCGCTCATCGGCCTCAACCTGCCAGCGATCTTTCTGTTGTCGGCGGGGCTGATCGCCTTCGTCCGGCCGAGCGGTCGCTCCGATCAGCTGACCGAGCTCGGCCGCCGTCACGTCCTCGTCCTGGGCCTGACGCTCGGCCTGCCGGTGGTGATCCAGGCCTTGACGCCGGTGAGCATCGCCATCGCCCCCCTGCTGCTCGCCCAGGCGCTCGCGCTCGCCTGGGCGGCGCGCTCGGAGCTCCGGCGCCGCGCGGCGGCCATCGTCCAGGAGCGCGAAGCCGGCCTGCTCCACCTGGCCATGCACGAGCCCGAGACCGAGCTGCCGAACAGGCGCGCCCTGCTGAGCGAACTGACCCGCATGCGCCAGGGCGACTCAAGCGCGGTGGCGGTGATCGTCTTCGGCGTCGACCGCTATGCGGCCATGCGTGCGGCCATCGGCTACGGCCTCTCGAACGAGGTGGTGCGGGAGATCGCCGCGCGCCTGCTCCGAACCTGCCGGGAAAGCCGCGTGGCGCATCTGTCGACGGGGGTTCTGGGGCTTGTCCTGCGGCGGCCCGATCTCGCCGCGCTTCAGGCCGAGGTCGAAGCGCTGGAAGCGCTGAATCCGGCCTATCGTGTGCAGGGATTCGCCGTCGACGCCTTCCTGCGGCTCGGCGTGGCCTACGCCGAGGGGCCGGGCTTCGACGCCGAAGCTCTGGTGGAGCAGGCGACCACGGCGCTGGACGAGTGCCGACGGCTCGATCGGCGGCGCCTCGTCTTCGACTCCGCGGCCTTCCCCGATCCGGACCTGAATCTGTCACTGATGAGCGATCTGCGTCAGGGCCTGGAGCGGGGCGAACTCAGCCTGCACTACCAGCCGAAGGCCCGCGCCGAGGACGGCTGCATCGTTGGGGCCGAGGCGCTGTTGCGCTGGCGACATCCAGACCGGGGCCCGATCCCTCCGGACGTCTTCATCAGCGCGGCCGAGGAAACCGGCGCCATCCGCGAACTCACCGAGTGGACCATCCGCCGTGCGCTCGGCGACGTCGAGCAGCTTCAGTGGGCCGGTCGCCGCCTCCTCGTCTCGGTGAACATCTCCGGGCGGCTGCTGGGGGACCAGGCCTTCCGCGACTTCGTCCTTGCGACGATCGAAGGCGGGCCGGGCGACCTCTGTTTCGAGATCACGGAGACGGCGGTGATCGAGAATCCCGCCGCCGCGGTGGAGGCCATCGCCGCCTTCCGGAAGGCCGGCGTGAAGATCTCCATCGACGACTATGGCGTCGGCCTCTCCTCCCTCTCCTATCTCAAGCTCCTGGAAGCCGACGAACTGAAGCTCGACCGCAGCCTTGCGGCCTCCGCCCACCAGGGCCGTCGCGACCGCCTGATCGTCCGTTCGACCATCGAACTCGCGCATGGCCTCGGCATGAGCGTGGTGGGCGAAGGGGTCGAAACGCCGGAAGCCCAGGCCGCCCTTGCCGAGCTGGGCTGCGACCTGGTGCAAGGCTATCTGATCGCCAGGCCGCTGCCGCTCGCCGACCTGTTGGACTTCCTCGACGCCCAGGCGAAGCCAGACGTCACCGCCGCCGCCTGAGTTCGCGGCTGCGACTATTTGCGGAATCGTTTCAAGGGGTTCGGAGGGTCTATCCGTCCCGAGGCGTACCCTGTCACAGGGGGCTGGATCGGCAGTCGAGGATCGTCGCCCGCATCAGCGACCCTCTCGCACGCATTCTCCACGACCAGGACGGGCCAGGCCGGGCGATACAGCCTGGGCGGAGTCGCGGGACTGCGAATGTTCTGCTTTTGTTCGCGCAGGAGGCGCGATCATGGCTGACGACACCCGACCCGCTCCGGCGGCCGACCTGCGGATGACCCTTTCGGAGCTGAACGGCTCGAACCACGCCCTGTGGGCGCGGTGCGAAGTCGTGTCCTGCGGCGCCCGCGCGCCGATCGACACCGCCGCGTGGGAACGGCGCGGCCTCGCCGGAGCGCGGCTCGCCGATCTCGAGCCCCGGCTCCGATGCGTCTGCGGCGCACGCCGGGCCCGGTTGAGCGCCGGCCCGCCGGTTGCGACCTACGGTCGCGGCCCGATCTACCCATTTTCGTAGAACGCCATTCTTGCAACCCACGCGTGACGGACGCTACGCGGGTAGTGTGACGAAGCGACAACTCGCAATGACTGCGGGTTCGGCGCATTCGTCCTTCCGCGGCCAAGCTCGCACAACGGGCCTGCGCCGCCACGCAAGTAAGGAGAAGGCTTTGACGGAATCCTCGCCCAAGACACCAGATCCCATGGACATCGCCCTGGGGGCGGCGGTCCGCATCCGTCGGCGCACCATCGGCATGTCGCAGGAGGCGCTGGCCGAGCAGTGCGGCGTCAGCTTCCAGCAGATCCAGAAGTACGAGAACGGCGCCAACCGCATCTCCTTCTCGCGCCTCGTCCAGATCGCGCGCGCCCTGCGCTGCCGCGTCACCGACCTGCTCGACGTGCTGGACACGCCGGACGAAGAGCCGAGCGTCGATCTCGACCTGCTCTCGCGCATGCGCACGCCCGGCGCCCTCGAACTGCTGACCGCCTACGAGCAGCTGACGCCCGAGGCGCGGTCCTCGCTGATCGGCTTCCTGCGCGCCATGGGGGTCCAGACCGACGCCCTCGAGGTGACGAAGGTGCGCGAACCGGCTTAACTGATCCCCGTCGTGTGGGGAGTGGCGTGATGAGCACCATCGAGGGCCTGAGCTGGGCGTTCCTCTCCGAGGCGCCCGAGCATCGGAGCCTGCCGGTGCTGGAGGCCCACTTCCGCAGGACGCTCGAGTCGTTCGGTTTCGACCGATACTGCTGCACCCGCCTCTCGGGCCTGCGGGTCGCCGACACGCCCACGGTGGTTTCCCGCCACGGATTCGAGGCCTGGGACCGCCGCTACTGGACAGAGCGCTATATCGAGCAGGACCCGTGCTCGCGCTGGATCGCCACCAACCAGACAGGCTTCACCTGGACTGACGTGCGCGACGCCGCGCCCGGCGCCGCCGAGACCATGTGGCGTGAGGCCCGCGCCGAGGGCCTGGCGAACGCCTTCGTGGTCCAGATGCCGGGTCCGCTGTCGGAGAAGATCGTCCTGCGGATGACCAGCCCCCTCGCCGGCTTCCGCGGAGAGCACCGCCCCCTCCTGGAGAGCGTCGGCGTGGTCTTCGCCACCCTCGCCGTGCGGCTCCACGAGCAGGCCGCCGACCGCCCGGGCCCCGGGCTGCTGACGCAGCGCGAGACGGAATGCCTGCAGTGGGTCGGCCTGGGCAAGACGGACTGGGAGATCGGGGCCATCCTCGACATCTCGCCCAAGACGGTGAACCACCACGTCGAGAGCGCCAAGCGCAAGCTGGACGTCGCCACGCGGCTGCAGGCGGTGACGGCGGCCATGTCGCGGGGACTCATCCCGCCCCACCCCGGCTGAGGGCGCGATAGGGTGATCTCCCCATAGGGCCGAACGCGCCCGGGCGTCAGGCTTTCCGGACTATCCGCCGTCCGGGAGCGCCCGCCGTGATCCACGTCATCACCGCCCAGAACCGCCACCTCTACGCCGAGCAGCTGGCCGACATGTTCCAGTTCCGGCGCGTCCACTTCGTGGAGGAGAACGGCTGGGCCGACCTGCAGTCGGACGAGACGGGCGAGCGCGACGCCTTCGACGACGAACACGCCGTCTACCTGCTGGGACTGGATCCGCAGGACCGTATCGAGGTGGGCCTGCGGGTGCGGCCGACCACCGAGGGTTGCATCCTGGCCGACGCCTATCCGCACATGGTCGCGCCCGGCGCGCCGGCGGTGAAGGGCCCCGACGCCTGGGAGATGAGCCGCATCTTCTCGACCCACGCCTATCGCCGCGCGCGCCGGGGCGGGCGGCGCGTGGCCGAGACCTTCCTCGCCGCCATGGAGACCGCCCACGCGGCCGGCGCGGCGCGCCTGGTGGGCATGGTGGACATGAAGCTCTATCCGCTGGCCTCGAACATCGCCTGGGACCTGCGGCTGACGGGCCTGCCCGCCCCCTATCCCTATGGCGTGATGGTCGGGGTCTACGCCTCGGCCGGCGCCGAAGAGATCGCCCATCTTCGCGAGAGCCTGGGTCTCGCCGGGCCGGCCGGCTACGAGGTCGAGGCGCAGGATCTCGCGGCCTGCGGATCCTTCCAGGGCGTCGAGGCGATGTTCGGTCGCGCCGTCCGGCCCCGCCCGGCGGAGCTGGAGCCCGAGAGCCCCGCCGCCATCGCCGCGGCCGTGGCGACCTATGCCTATCACGACGGCCGCCGCCCCGAACGGGAGCGCGCCGAGGACGTGCGCTGGGCGGCCGAGTAGCTCCAGCGGGCGCAAAAAAGGGCGCGACGGCTGCCCGTCGCGCCCCTCTTGCGTTCGCCGTGGCGGCCTTACATCGGCTGCAGGTCGACCGCGGCGGTCTTGCCGCGCTCTTCGCGCAGCTGATAGCTGACCTTGTCGCCTTCGTTCAGGGCCTGCAGGCCCGCACGCTGGACGGCGGAGATGTGCACGAACACGTCCTTGCCGCCGTCATCGGGCTGGATGAAGCCGTAACCCTTGGTCGTATTGAACCACTTGACCGTACCAGAGGCCATAATCTGTCGTCTCCCGACTTAGCTGACGAAACGTGACGCCGGGCGCACCGGACGTCCGTCAACAATCGCAGTCCTCGGGAAACGCAGCGTAGCTCGGCCCAAATCTCGGATTGTCGCGGGCGCAAACCTGCGCCGCCAGCCCGACGCCGGTCAATCGAAAACGCGGTTCACCCTTCGGCCAGGACGTGGTCGATGACCGCCTTGGCGTCAGGCCCGGACCAGTCGGCGCCGCCCGCCAGCCGTCCCCGCTCCACGCCGTCGCGGCCATAGATCACCGTCGTCGGCATGCCCGGCGCCGCGGGCTTCAGGTCGAAGGCCATCTTCATGTTGGGGTCGTTGTAGAAGGCCAGCGGCGCATTCTTCGCCATGAAGGCGCGGGCCTTTTCGAGATCGTCCTCGCGGTCGATGCTGACGGCCACCACGCGCACGGGCTTGCCCTGGTAGTCGGCGGCCAGCTTGGCGAGCGTCGGCATCTCGGCGACGCAGGGCGGGCACCAGGTGGCCCACAGGTTCAGGACCACGACCTCGCCCTTGAAATCGGCCAGGCGCAGGGGCTCCCCTTCGGGTCCATAGATGGTGGTGACCGGGGCGGGCAGCGGCTCGGCCGGCGTCTGCAGCGCGGCCATCTCGCCCTTCGCCACACGCTCCAGACCGCCCGGCGCAACGGGATTGGTGGTTGCCTGAACGATGATGTAGACCACCGCGGCGACGCCGAACGCGGCGACGCCCCAAAGGAGCCACCGCAACAGGTCGGGTCCGGGTTTCGCCGCAGATTGACCGCTCATGACCGACAACGCCTCCAAAGCTTCGCAAACGCCAGACCATATGGCGACGTCCGGGTCCTCTGGCCAGGGGGGTGATCAGGGTCCCTCCGGGGGCCAGGCCATGTGGGGCGGCCGATTCTCGGCCAAGCCGGCCGAAATGATGCAGGCGATCAACGTCTCGATCGGCTTCGACAAGCGGCTGGCGGCGCAGGACCTCGCAGGCTCCCGCGCGCATGCGGCCATGCTGGCGGCGCAGGGCATCGTGTCGGCCGCCGACGAAGCGGCGATCCAGGACGGCCTGTCGCGCATCGAAGCCGAGATCGCCGAGGGGACCTTCCCCTTCCGCGACGAGTTCGAAGACATCCACATGAACGTGGAGGCCCGACTGCGCGAACTGATCGGACCGGCGGCCGGACGGCTGCACACGGCGCGGTCGCGCAACGACCAGGTGGCGCTCGACTTCCGCATGTGGGTGCGCGAGGCCTGCGACCGCACGGTCGGCCAGCTTCAGGCCCTGCAGCGCTCCCTGCTGGCCCAGGCCGAGGCGCACGCCGAGACCTTGATGCCGGGCTTCACCCATCTGCAGCCGGCCCAGCCCGTCACCTTCGGCCACCACCTGATGGCCTATGTGGAGATGTTCGGCCGCGACGCCGGCCGCTTCGCCGACGCGCGCGCGCGCATGAACGAGTGTCCGCTGGGCGCGGCGGCGCTGGCCGGCTCCCCCTTCCCCATCGACCGCCATGCGACGGCGAGCGCCCTGGGCTTCGACCGCCCGACCGCCAATTCGCTGGACAGCGTCTCCTCGCGCGATTTCGCCCTGGAGGCCCTGGCGGCCGGGGCCATCTGCGCCACGCATCTCTCGCGCCTGGCCGAGGAGATCGTGGTCTGGATGACGCCGCAGTTCGGCTTCATCCGCCTGTCGGACGCCTTCACCACCGGCTCGTCCATCATGCCGCAGAAGAAGAATCCGGACGCGGCCGAACTGGTGCGGGCCAAGGCGGGGCGGATGCTGGCCGCCTTCACCCAGCTCGCCGTCGTCATGAAGGGCCTGCCGCTCGCCTATTCGAAGGACATGCAGGAGGACAAGGTCCCCACCTTCGAGGCCTTCGACGTGCTGGACCTCTCCATCGGCGCCATGACCGGCATGATCGGCGATCTGTCGGCCAACGCCGGGCGCATGGCCGCGGCCGCCGGCGCCGGCTTCTCCACGGCCACCGACCTCGCCGACTGGCTGGTCAGGACCCTCGACATGCCGTTCCGCGACGCCCACCACGTGACCGGCGCGGCGGTGAAGCGGGCCGAGCAGCTGGGCTGTGACCTGGCCGACCTGTCGCTCGACGAGATGAAGGCGCTGGACCCGCGCATCGGCGAAGGCGTTTATGAGGTGCTGACCCCCGCGGCCTCGGCCGCCAGCCGCAAGAGCTATGGCGGCACGGCGCCCGATCAGGTCCGCAGCCAGATCGCCCGTTGGAAGGACGTGCTGAAATGAACGCCAAGGCCCCCCTCTCCCTCGCCCTGCTGGGCGCCCTGGCCCTGGCGGGCTGCGGCAAGGCCGGCGCGCTGGAACGTCCGCCGCCGATCTGGGGCGACCCCGCCACGGGCCGCGTCGTGGGTCCTCGCCCCACCGCCAACAAGCCGGTGGACACGGTCGACCCCCGCGTGCGCGCGACCAATCCGGCGCCGCCGCGGACCCTGCCCATCGAGGGCACGGGTTCGAACCCCACCGCCTCCGGCCCGCAAGGCGCCCTCCCCGACCCCTACGCCAATCCGCGATGAACCATTTCGAGCTGCGGGGGGGCGAGCTCTTCTGCGAGGACGTGCCGCTGGCGGAGATCGCGCAGGCCGTCGGGACCCCGGTCTATGTCTATTCCACCGCCACCCTCGAGCGGCACTACACGGTGCTGCGCGAGGCGCTGGTCGCCGCCGGCGTGGTCGATCCGCTGATCGCGTTCGCGGTCAAGGCCAATTCCAATCTCGCCGTCCTCAGGACTCTGGCCCGTCAGGGCGCGGGCGCCGACACTGTTTCCGAAGGCGAGATCCGCCGCGCCCTGGCCGCCGGGGTGCCGCCGGAAAAGATCGTCTTCTCGGGGGTCGGCAAGACCGCCGCCGAGATCGCCTTCGCGCTCGAGGCCGGCGTCTGCGAGATCAATGTCGAGTCCGAGCCGGAAATGGCCGCTGTCGCCAGGGTCGCCGAACGCCTGGGCAAGCGCGCGACCATCGCCTTCCGGGTCAATCCGGACGTGGCGGCCGGCGGTCACGCCAAGATCGCCACGGGCAAGTCGGAGAACAAGTTCGGCGTCTCCTTCGCCGAGGCCGAGCGGCTCTACGCCATGGCGTCGAACAGCGCCTGGCTGAAGCCCGTGGGCGTGGCCTGCCACATCGGCAGCCAGATCACCGACCTTGCGCCCATGGCCGAGGCCTTCGAGAAGATGGCGGGCCTGGTGCGCCGCCTGCGCGGCGAGGGCCTGCACGTCGAGCGGCTGGACCTGGGGGGCGGCCTGGGCGTGCCCTATTTCAACCAGCCGGAGCCGCCCTCGCCGGGCGACTATGCGCAGGTCGTGGCGCAGGCGACGCAGGGGCTGGACGTCCAGCTCGCCTTCGAGCCCGGCCGGGTGATCGCGGCCAACGCCGGGGTGCTCCTGGCCGAGGTGGTGCATGTCCACCAGCGCCCGGAAGGCCGACTCTTCCTGGTGCTCGATGCGGCCATGAACGACCTGCTGCGCCCGGCCATGTATGACGCCTATCACGACATCCGCGCCGTCCGGCCGCGCGAGGGCGAGGCCCGCCCCTATGACGTGGTCGGACCGGTGTGCGAGACCGGCGACACCTTCACCCGCGACCGCGCCCTGCCGCCCTTCGAGGCCGGCGACCTTGTGGCCTTCATGAGCGCCGGCGCCTATGGCGCGTCCATGGCCAGCGAGTACAACAGCCGGCTGCTGGTCCCGGAAGTCATGGTCAAGGGCGACCAGTTCGCCATCGTGCGCCCCCGTCCGACCTATGAGGAGATGTTGGCGCGGGAGGCCGAGGCGCCCTGGCTCTAGGGCCCGATCAGTCCATCGCCCCGACATAGGGCAGGCCGCGGAGCTGGCCGGCGGCGTCCATGCCGTAGCCGACCAGGAAGCGGGGCGGCGCCTGCCAGGCGACGAAGTCCGGCTCGATGGCGCGGGCCGTGGGCCAGGGCTTGGCGGCGAAGACGCAGGTCAGGACCTCGGCCGCGCCCGAATCCCGCACCAGGCGGGCCGCCTCGCTGAGCGACAGGCCGGTGTCGATCACGTCGTCGACGATCAGCGCCCGGCGGCCGGAGAGCGGCCGCTGGAGATCGGCGCGGACCTCGCACCGCCCCAGGCTCGCCCGCTCGTCGCCATAGGAGGCGAGCCACAGGGCGTCGAAGCGCACATGCCGGCCCGCGCGGGCCAGGGCCCGGGTCAGGTCGGCGTAGAACCACAGGCCGCCGGTCAGCAGACAGATGACCACGGTGTCGTCGTCGATCCGCGGGGCGATCTCGCCGGCCAGCTTCTCGACGCGGGCGGCGACCTCGGCCTCGGGCAGCAGCACCTCGGTCGGCTGGTCAGTCATGATGTTCGTCGCCGTGGTCGTCCATCGGCAGCGGCTTGGCGTCCTGGATCGCCGGGCCGTGCGCGGCGGCGGCGGCATGATCGGCCGGCGCATGCGCCGCCTCTTCTGCGTGCGCCGGCGCGCTGGCCTCGGCCGCGCCGCGCAGGTCCAGCGTCTCGGGATGCTTCGGTTCGGCCGGGGCCTTGACCTGGGCGAAAGTGACCTCGAGCTCGGCCGCCGAGCCCGGCGGATCGATGAGGGCCAGGGCGAAATGCCGCGTCTCGCCCGGCGGAATCTCCGGATCGGCGGGCCGCGCGATCTTTGTGGCCACCGGCTGGCCGGCCTTGTTCAGCAGGCGGATCTGCAGCGGCGGGGCGGTGATGGTGCGGTCCTCGATGTTGCGGATCATGCCCGAGACCGACAGGGCCGCGTGGCCGTCCTGCAGGGCCGGCTCGAACTCGACGCCCTCGATGGCCAGGCCCACGCTGTTGACCGGCAGGCCGACCCCGGCGAAGGCCCCCGCCGTGCTCGGCCACAGGCGCACCACGTCCACCCGGAAGACGACGGCGACGGCGATCATCACCGCCAGCGCCGCGGCCATGCCGGCCCAGACGACGCCGGTCGTGGCGGCTTCGCGCATGCGGCGGCTGTCGTGCGCCTTGGCGCGGAAGGCCTTGGGCAGGGCGAGGCCCTCGCGGGCCGCAGACTCCGCTTCCGGCTCGGGCGCGGCTTGATCGGCGGCGGCGGGGGCGCTATCGGCGACGGGAGGCTCGGCCTGGGGCGCCGGCGCGGTGAGCTCCAGCTCGACCTCGCGGCGCGCGGTCCAGCGATGGCCGCAGCTCACGCACTTCACGACGCGCCCGTCCTCGGGAATCTTGGCGTCGTCCACGAAATAGCTGGTGGAGCATTCTGGACAGGTCAGTATCATGGCCGCCGAATCGGACCCTCCAGCACACCTTTTCGAGGTCGCCGATTCCGGTCTCCATGTCCAGAAACCCGTACGCCGACGAGGCGCTCGACGCCGATGACGCCGTGGTTCGCTTCGACGACGTCTCGATGCGTTACGGACGCGCGCCGGAAACGCTCAAGGACCTCACCTTTTCCTTGCCTCAAGGGTCTTTCCATTTCGTCACCGGCGCGTCCGGGGCGGGCAAGACCTCGCTGCTCAAGCTGATCTATCTGGCCGCCCGTCCCTCCAAGGGACTCCTGCACCTGTTCGGCCAGGATGTGGAGCAGGCGCCCGACGACATCCGCCCCTTCCTGCGCCGCCGCATCGGGGTGGTCTATCAGGAGTTCCGCCTCCTCGACCACCTGAGCGCCTTCGACAATGTCGCCGTGCCCCTGCGCATCGCCGGCCACAAGCCGGACTCCTACCGGCAGGACATCGCCGAACTGATGGCCTGGGTCGGCCTGCGCGAACGCATGCACGCCTATCCGCCGACCCTGGCCGGCGGGGAGAAACAGCGCCTGGCCATCGCGCGCGCCGTGGTGGGGCGGCCCGACATCCTGCTGGCCGACGAGCCGACGGGAAACGTCGACCACGAGATGGGCCTGCGAATCCTGCGCCTTTTCCTGGAGCTGAACCGCCTGGGCACCACCGTGCTGATCGCCACCCACGACCAGGACCTGGTCGCCCGCTCCGGCAAGCCCATCATCCACCTGGAGGACGGCCGGCTGGTCCACATGGGCCCCTTGAGCCCGGCGGGCCGCGCATGAACGGCGTCTTCGATCCGGCCCGCTGGCGTCCGGCGCCCTTTCTGCCGGCGAGCGACAGCCGCGACTCCTCGCTGGTCTTCGTGGTGGCGGTGCTCTGCTTCCTCGCCTGCCTCACGGCGCTGGGCGTGCTCGCCTCCGACCGGGCCGCGGCGGGCTGGTCGCGCCAGCTCACCGGCGAGATGACGGTCATCGTCCGGCCCAAGGCGACCGAGACTCCCGATTCCGCCGCCGCCCGCGCCGCCGAGACCCTGGCCGGGGTGGAGGGCGTGGCCGAGGCCCGCGCCCTGGAGCGGGAGAAGGCCGAGGCCCTGATCGCGCCATGGCTGGGCGACGCCGCCGACCTCGCCGACCTGCCGGTTCCGCGCCTGGTCGCCGTCACCCTGGAGCGCGAGGCGCCGGCGAACGCCGAGGCTCTGGAGCGCGCCCTGCGCGCGCGGGGCCTGGACGCCGTGGTCGACGACCATTCCACCTGGCTGGAGGACATCCAGCGCGGAGCGGCCATCGCCCGCTGGATCGGCCTGGGCGTCTTCCTGCTGATCGCCGCCGCCGCCGCCGCCGTCATCGCCTTCGCGACCCGCGCAGGGCTGGCGGCCCGGCGCGAGGTGGTCGAGGTGCTGCACCTGGCCGGCGCCGAGGACGTGTTCATCGCCCGCCTCTTCCAGGCCCGCTTCGCACGCATCGCCGCCCTGGCCGGCGCCATCGGGGCGAGCGCGGCGGCCGTCCTTGGCGCGGGCCTGCGCCTGGCCGGCGGGGGCGACGGTTTGACGCCTGTGCTGCCGGTGGCTTGGACGGATCTGCTGGCTGTTCTACCGTGCCCCCTGGCCGCAGCTCTGGTGGCCGCGGCAGCCGCGCGGCTGACCGCCACGAGCCTGATCCGCGAGCTGTCCTGAACTTCCGCCGTTGAACGCCGCCGCATGAGAACCCTGGCCGTCCTCGTTGTCGCCGCCCTGATCTGGGCGGCGGGACTGCTCGCCTTCGCCTCCCGCGTGGAGCGCTCCACCCCGGCGCCCGATCCGGCGCCGGCCGATGGCGTGGTCGCCCTGACGGGCGTCGGCTCCAACGAACGGATCGCCGCGGCCATGCGCCTGCTCGAGGCGGGCAAGGCCGAGCGCATGCTGGTCTCCGGCGTCAATCGCGAGGCCAGCCGCGAGGACATCCGCGACGTCTCCAAAGCCGTGCGCCGGCTCTACGACTGCTGCGTGGATCTCGGCTTCGAGGCGGCCAACACCCGCGGCAACGCCCGCGAGACGGCCGAATGGGCCGCCGCCCGGGGCTTCGACAGCCTGATCATCGTCACCGCCGACTACCACATGCCGCGCGCCATGCTGGAGCTGGGCGCGACCCTGCCGGACGCCGAACTCCAGGCCTATCCGGTGCCCACGCCGCAGTTCCAGGCGCGCGACTGGTGGCGCACCTCGGCCGGGGCGCGGCTGATGACCATGGAATACCTGAAGTACCTGGCGATCCTGGGCCGCGAGACGGTGCTCGGCCTGGGACCGCAGGACGAGGACGAGGCCCCGGCGGCGCAACCGGCCGGTTGATCTTTGCGCGCCGGCGCCCGAACCAAGGGGTTCGAATCCTTTAGGAAAGGCCCGCCGTGACCGCCCTGCGATCCCTTCTCTTCGTGGCGCTCTTCTATGTCTGGTCGGCCGTGGTGGCGATCAGCATCACGCCCCTGCTGCTGGGCCCGCGCATCTGGGTGTTGAAGGCCCTCGATTTCTGGGCCGGCGGCGTCATCGCCCTGCTGCGGATCGCCGGCATCCGCGTCGAGGTGCGCGGCCGCGAGCACATCCCCACGGGCGCGGCCCTGGTGGCGCCGAAACACCAGTGCATGTTCGACGTCTTCGCCCAGTTCACCTGGCTGCCCGACGCCTGCTTCGTGCTGAAGAAGGAGCTGATGTGGATTCCCTTCTTCGGATGGTACGCCCAGAAGGCCCGCATGATCGTCGTCGACCGCGAGGGTCATGCCGCGGCGCTGAAGAAGCTGGTGCGCGACGCCAAGGACCGCTTCGCCCACGACCGCCAGCTGATCATCTTCCCCGAGGGCACCCGCGGCGAGCCGGGCGTGGCCGGCGACTACAAGCCCGGCATCGCCGCCCTCTATCGCGAACTGGACCTGCCGGTGCATCCGGTGGCCACCAATTCCGGCGTGCACTGGCCCAGGCACGGCTTCCTGCGAAAGCCCGGCCTGATCGTCTTCGAATATCTCGAACCCATCCCGCCCGGCCTGAAACGTGCGGAATTCATGCGCATCCTGGAAGAGCGCATCGAGACGGCCTCGAACCGGCTGCTGGACCTCTAGGCGCCCAGCCGCCCCTCCACCAGCGCCAGCAGCCGCTCCATCGACCGGTCGACGATGCCCTCCTGCCGCAGGTGGGCGACGAGGTCGCGGAGGTAGTCCTCGTTCGGGCCGGAGAGCCCGACCGCGCCGGTGATCAGATCCGCCTGTCGCTCGAGGCTCAGCGCCCCAGCCCACTGCGGGCGCTCCGCATCGGAGAGGAAGACGAGGCATTCCACGCGGCGGCCGGTCGCCAGCCGGACGAAGCGGCGGGCCTCCACATAGGTCTCCGTCGGCTGTTCGCGTTCGCGCAGGTAATCGTAGACGGCCGGCCAGTCGGCCTCGGCCACGCGGTAGGCCATGCCGCGCACCGCGCCGCCCGGGGCGAGGCCGAGCACGAGGCCCGGGCGTTCATAGGTGCCGCGGTGGTGGACCGAATAGATGCAGAAGGCCCGGCGGCGTCCGTGTAGGGTGGCCGCCGTCCGCTCGACGAACGAAAACCCCGGACGCCACATCAGCGACCCGTAACCGAACACCCAGCGCTCTACGCCGTCCGACATCCACCCGACCCGAAGACACCCCAAATAGATTCCGATGTCTGTGCCCGATACCGAACCCGTCCGCAAACACAGCCGCGCCGGCCTGTTCATCCCCTTCATCCTGCTGCTGGTGGCCATGGTCGCCTGGACCGGCTTCTGGTTCTGGCTGCGCATCCAGACCGCCGACCGTATGGACGAGACGGCGGAGGCCCTTCGTGCGGCGGGCTATGAGGTGTCCTGGAGCGAACGCAGCATCGGCGGCTTTCCCTTCCGCCTGAACGTCACCCTGACCGAACCGCGCATCCGCGAACCGTCCGGCTGGGCGCTCGCCGCCCCGCGGCTGGAGTCGGAGGCCTATATCCACGGCCTGGGCAACTGGATCTTCGCCGCCCCCGAGGGCCTGACCTTCACGCGTCCGGTGGCCGGACCGGTGGAGGTGAAGGGCCGGGTGCTGCGCGCCAGCCTGGCGGGCCTGGACGAGGCGATCCCGCGCTTCGACTTCCAGTGCGCCGACCTCACCTTCACGCCCGGCGCCGGGGCCCAGCCCTTCAGCCTGTCGGCGGCCAAGCTGGCGGAGATCCACCTGCGTCCGGCGCCGGAGGATCAGGCGGGCTTCTTCGTGGAGGTCAAGGAAGGCCAGGCGCGCTTCTCCGGCCTCTTCGCCAACATCGCCGAGGATGGCGAGATCGCGCTGAAGTGGGACTCCATCCTGACCAAGGCCAGCGCCCTGCGCGGCGCCGACTGGCCCTCGGCCGCGCGGGCCTGGGCCGACGCCGGCGGGACGATGCAGGTGCAGCAGGCGGGTCTGACGGCGGGCGAGGCCGTGATCGGCGTACGCTCGGGCGTGCTGAGCGTCGGCGACGACGGCCGGCTGGTGGGCGCGCTGGAGACGACGCTTCGGCAGGCGCCGCGCGCGCTGGAGGCCATGGGCGAAGGCGGCGTCCTGCCCGAGGAGACGGCCGAGACCGCCGCGGCGGTGGCCGCCGCCCGAGAGGGGGCCGACGAAACCGCCCAGGCGACCATCACCTTCCAGGCCGGCCGCACCACCCTGGGCCCCGTCGCCATCGGTCCGGCGCCGCGGGTCTACTGATCGCCCGCCAGATGGTTGCGACTGCAACTTTTATGCAGCGAAGGGCCCTATTGCGCGGCCGCGCGCAATGACCTAGGTCGCAGGCCTCGTATTCGGGGGAAGAAATGGCCGACGCGAAGAATGCCGCGAACCCGTCCGCATCGCTTCAGGCGGTGCGCACGCGCATCGACGCGATCGACGCCGACCTGCTCGCGCTTCTGGACGAGCGCGCCGCCCTGGCCAAGCAGGTCGCCGCCGCCAAGGCCGCGGCCGGCGAATCCGACCGTTTCGGCCTGCGCCCCGGGCGTGAGACCCAGGTCCTGCGCCGCCTGCTGGCCATGCCCCGCCAGGGCGCGACCGACGCGCTGGTCATCCGCGTCTGGCGCGAGCTGATGGCCGAGAGCCTTGCCCTGCAGGGTCCGTTCAACCTGGCCGTCTGGGGCGGCGTGCAGCCGGCGCGCGCCGTGGAGCTCGCCCGCCTGCGCTTCGGCGCGGCCCCGCGTCTGCGCATGACCGCCAGGCCGGAGGAGGCCGTGGCCGCCGCCAAGGTGAAGGGCGGGGTGGGCGTGCTGGCGCTCTCGCCCGACAGCGCCTGGTGGGGCCGCCTGCTGGCCGAGCCGAGCCTGAAGGTCTTCGCGGTCCTGCCCTGCCTCAACGCCTGGGGCCCGCCCTCCGCCCTGGCCATCGCCGAGGTGGAGGTCGAGCCGACGGGGGCCGACGTGACGCTCTGGGTCACCGACGCGCCCGGCCCCGCGGCCAGGATCGCCGAGACGCTGAGCCGTGACGGCGTGGCCGCCGAACTGCTGGCCGAGGCCGGCGGCCTGAAGCTCTTCACCCTCGCCGGCTATTATCAGCCGCAGGACGAACGCCTGGCCCGCGCGCCGGGGCGCCTGTCGGGCGTCATCGGGGCTGCGCCGGAGCCCTTCGACGTGTAAGACCGGGCCGTTCCGCCCCTCCGGCCACCCCTGGGTTCCATGTCCGACGCTTCCGCTCCCGATCGCGCCGCCGCCGATCGGCCGATCCCCAAACCCGGCATCCTCGACATCGCCGCCTATACGCCCGGCAAGTCCAAGGTCGAGGGGATCGAGCATCCGCTGAAGCTCTCGGCCAACGAGAACATCCTGGGCTGCAGTCCCCGGGCCAAGGCCGCCTATGCCGCGGCCATCGACCAGCTGCACGTCTATCCCGACAGCCGCGCGACCAAGCTGCGCGAAGCCATCGCCGCGGAGTTCCGGCTGGAGCCGGATCGCCTGCTGTTCGGCTGCGGCTCGGACGAGATCTTCCAGATCCTCTGCCAGACCTATCTGGAGCCCGGCGACAACATCGTGCAGGGCGAGTTCGCCTTCGGCGCCTACGCCATCTCCGCCCGCGCCTGTCAGGCGGAGGTGCGCAGCGCGCCCGAACCCGACTACCGCGTCGACGTCGACGAGCTGCTGAAGCTGGTCGACGAGCGCACACGCCTGGTCTTCATCGCCAATCCGGGCAATCCCACCGGCACCTGGATCAACGGCCCGGAGGTGCGCCGCCTGCACGCCGCCCTGCCCGCCAGCGTCGTGCTGGTGCTGGACGGCGCCTATGCCGAGTTCGCCGACGATCCGAAGTTCGAGGACGGTCTCGATCTGGCCCGCACCGCGACCAACGTCGTCGTCACCCGCACCTTCTCCAAGCTGCACGGCCTGGCGACCCTGCGCGTCGGCTGGTCCTATGGCCCGGCGGAGATGATCTCGGCCATGGACCGAATCCGCCAGCCCTTCAACACCACCATCCCGGGCCAGATGGCCGCCATCGAGGCGCTGGCCGACAAGGACTTCCAGCGCGCATCCCTGGAGCTGGTCGGCCGCTGGCGCCCCTGGCTGTCGCAGCAGATGGGGGGGCTTGGCCTCTCGCCCGTGCCGAGCGCCACCAACTTCGTCCTCGTCGGCTTCCCGCAGAGCGGCGAGAAGACCGCCAAGGCGGCCGAGGCCTTCCTGGCCAGCCGCGGCCTGATCGTCCGCGGAGTCGGCGGCTACGGCCTGCCGCACCACCTGCGCTTCACCATCGGCCTGGAAGAGCACAACCGCGCCGTCGTGGACGCCCTTTCCGACTTCATGGCGTCCTGAGCCATGGCCGCCGACCTGCCCCTCTTCGAACGCCTGGCCATCATCGGCTGCGGCCTGATCGGCTCCTCCATCGCCCATGGCGCGCGGGCGACCGGCGCGGCGCGCCAGATCGCCATCTATGACGCGAGCCCGGAGGCCCGGGCGCGGATCGCCGAGCTGGGCCTGGCCGACGAGGTGTCGGAGACGGCCGCCCAGGCGGTCACGGGCGCCGATCTCGTCGTCTTCGCCACGCCTGTGCGCGCCATCGGCGAGGCCGCGCGGGCCTGCGCCACGGCCCTGAAGCCCGGCGCCATCGTCACCGACGTCGGCTCGGTCAAGGCGGCCGTGGCCGAAGCCCTGACCGAGGCCGTCCCGGACAGCGTCTTCGTCGTGCCCGGCCACCCGATCGCCGGCACCGAGCAGTCGGGCCCGGACGCCGGCTTCGCCGAACTCTTCCACCGCCGCTGGGTGATCCTCACGCCCCAGGCGCGGGAAGACGACGCCTATCTCGAGGCCGTTCAGCGCCTGGCCGACTTCTGGACCGCGCTCGGCGCCGAGGTCGAGCGCATGGACGAGAAGCACCACGACCTGGTGCTGGCCGTCACCAGCCACCTGCCCCACCTGATCGCCTACAACATCGTCGGCACCGCCGCCGACATGGAGGAGGTCACCCGGGCCGAGGTGATGAAGTACTCCGCCGGCGGCTTCCGCGACTTCACCCGCATCGCCGCGTCGGACCCCACCATGTGGCGCGACATCTTCCTGACCAACAAGGACGCGGTGCTGGAGATCCTGGGCCGCTTCACCGAGGACCTGCAGGCCCTGTCGCGGGCCATCCGCTGGGGCGAGGGCGACAAGCTCTACGACCTGTTCAGCCGCACGCGGGAGATCCGTCGCGGCGTCATCGCCGCCGGCCAGGAAAGCGCCGAGCCCGACTTCGGCCGCAAGCGGGGCGGCTGATGGGCGGCATGGCCTGGCTCTCCATCGCCATCGTCGCCGAGGTGATCGCCACCTCGGCGCTGAAGGCCTCGGACGGCTTCCGCAACACCCTGCCCTCGATCGTCACGGCGGTCGGCTATTCCATCGCCTTCTGGTGCATGTCCCAGGCGATCCGCACCGTGCCCGTGGGCCTGGCCTACGCCATCTGGTCGGGCGTCGGCATCGTGCTGATCACCGCCATCGCCTGGGTCATCTTCCGCCAGCGGATCGACCCGGCCGGGCTGATCGGCATCGCGCTGATCATCGCCGGCGTGCTGGTGATCCAGCTGTTTTCGAAATCGACGGCTTAGACGGCTTTGCACGCCACCATTCCGTGTAGGCTGGTCCTACGACACGGAATGGAGAAGTCGGCATGCTGTATCGGAGTCTTTTTGCTGTGGTGCTCTCGGTCTTTGCGACCAGGGCTGCGGCGGCCGAGTTCCAGTGCGTGGCCGAGGTTGAGACCGATCTCGCCGACAAGGTGGGCGCCATGGTCAAGATCGCCGACGACGGCGCGCGGACCGCCAGCGTGTTCTGGGCGCCTCGACCTGATCCGAAGCAGTCCTTCGGTTATGCCAGCGTGCAGGTCGTTCGAACCGTCGAGGATATCGAGGCGCGGCGGCTCGGCTCCTTCTCCAACCTTATCGCCGGCTCGATGGTCAAGGTGGAGGATGTGGTCGGCCAACGCGCCGTCGTGATCGCATCCACCGATCGCGCGGAGCCGGTCGCCGTTGAGTGGAAGCTCTTCGCCCAGTTGATGGCGTCCGACGATGAGCCGGGGAAGCCCGTCGCGATCTTGGGCGCCGTTCCGTTCGGACGCGCCGAGCCGCAGAGCCGCAGCCTGGTTGATTCCGTCGCTCAGTCCCGCTCCTTGATCGTTTCCGTGCACGATCTGAAGACGCTCAAACCCTACGCCAAAGGCTTCTTCTGGCTCACCGATGCCGAAGCTGCAGAGGTCGCCATGCGCGAGGCGCTGGTCCGCGCTCTCGAGAAGGCTGAGGCGCCGGACGCGAACTGCGAGGCGTCGGACGCGGCGCCCGTCAACGCCGCCCCTTGAGCCCGCCCCCGCCTCAGGCCCATGCTGCCAGGCCAAAGGAGGCGACCATGGCCGAAACGACGACGGTGCGGGTCGAGCGGGATTTCCGGTCCGCTCAGGCGCAGGTGTTCGACGCCTGGCTTGACCTGAAGAGCGCGGCGCAGTGGCTGTTCGCCACGCCAGACGGGCGGCTGATGACCGCGGCCATCGATCCCAAGGAGGGCGGCCGCTTCCTTTTCGTGGAGCGCCGCGAGGGCGGCGACGCCGAGCACTATGGCCGCTACCTGAAGATCGAGCGCCCGGTCACCCTGATCTTCGAGTTCTCCACCCGCGAAGACCTGGCCGACGCCACGCCGGTGACGGTGGAGGTCAGCGACCGGGGCGAAGGCGCCCGCGTGAGCCTGCGCCACGGCGAGGTGCCGGCGGATTTCGCCGAACGGACGAAGGCGGGCTGGACCAGCATCCTGGACCGGCTGGCCGAAGCCTTGGGCGAGGGTTGAGGCGCGGAGGCCGCAGGCCCCCTCCGGCCCTTCGGGCCACCTCCCCCTGTAGAAGGGGGAGGATCTGCGCCGGGGCTGCGGCAGGCCTGGCGGGAAAGATGCTCCCCCTTCCAGGGGGAGCTGTCGCCGAAGGCGACTGAGGGGGTTGTCGGCCGTCCCGCCGCCCCTCACTCCGGCTTCAAAAACTCAGCCGTCGCCTCGATGGCCTCCACCAGGCCCATGCGCTGCAGCTCCACGCCGGGCGGGAGGCTGGAGAAGAGGCGGGTCGGAGCGGCCGCGTCCAGCATGACGAAGACGCCCCTGTCGTCGGCGCGGCGGATCAGGCGGCCGAAGGCCTGGGCGATGCGGCCGCGGGCGACGGCGTCGTCATAGCCCTTGCCGCCGAAGCGGGCGCGCCTGGCCTTGTGCAGGATGTCGGGCCTTGGCCACGGCACGCGGTCGAAGACCAGCAGGCGCAGGGACCGGCCCGGCACGTCCACGCCATCGCGGACGGCGTCGGTGCCGAGCAGGCAGGAATCCTCCTCGGCCCGGAAGATGTCCACGAGCGCGCCGACCTCCAGCGGATCGACGTGCTGGGCGTAGAGGGCCAGGCCCTTGTCGGCCAGGGGGGCTGCGATGCGTTCGTGCACCGCGCGCAGGCGCCGGATGGCGGTGAAGAGGCCCAGGCCCCCGCCGCCGGCCGCCAGGAAGAGCTCGCGCATGGCCGCGGCCACCTGGCGCGGATCTTCGCGGCCCACATCGGTGACGACGATGGCCCGGGCGTTGGCGGCGTAGTCGAAGGGCGAGGCGAGCTTCAGCGTCTTGGGCCGGTCGGGCAGGCGCGCCGCGCCCGTGCGCATCTCGGCGAGCGCGAAGGGATCGTCCAGCGCCGGGTCAGCCAGGGTGGCGCTGGTCACCAGCACGCCGTGGGCGGGCGCGATGACCGCGTTGGTCAGGGGCTCGGTGGGATCGACCCAGTGGCGGCGGCAGGCGGCGTCGACCACCCGGCCATAGAGGAAAGTCGCGTCGAACCAGTCGACGAAGTCCGGATCGTCCTCGGCGTCCTCGTCGATGGCCCGCAGCATGGAGCGCCAGGCCGGCAGGGTCATGCGCGCCCGCCGATCGAGGCCGCGCAGGGCGCCCTCGATCCTGGCCCGTTCGCTGGGCCCAAGCGCGGCGGCCTCGTCGTCCAGCAGGTCTTCCAGGTGACGGGCCAGAGCCAGCAGCGGCGCCTCGATGCGGGCCAGCGCCGCGGCCGCCTCCCGGGCGGTGTCGCGGACGAGATCGAGCGCCGGCCGGGCGGCGCACTCCATGCCCACGTCCGAGGGCGCGGCGCGGGCGCGAAGCTGCTCCATCACCGCCACCAGGAAGGCCTCGATGGCGCCGATGGGGTTCACCTCGCCATTGGGCGGGGCGATGCGGCCGGACCACCCCTCTCCCGGCAGGGCGGCGGCGGCGTGCAAGGCGTCCGACAGGGCGCGCCTGGCCTCCTCCGCATCGCCCAGGACGTCGGAGAGGCGGGCCTCCAGCCCCCGCCCGCGGCGGCCGCGGCCCTCCGGCCCGCGAAGCCAGCGGCGCAGCTCCGCGGCCTCGGCGCCCGAGAGCGCGGCGGAAAACGCGCTGTCGGCGGCCTCGAACAGGTGGTGGCCCTCGTCGAAGACCAGCCGCTTCAGGTGCGCCGTCTCGGTGTCGGCCTTGGACCCCCGGGCGGCCCGGGCGCCGTCGAAGGCCGCCTGGGTCAGGACGAGCGCGTGGTTGGCGATGACCAGGTCGGCCTTGCGCGACCCTCGGATCGCCTTCTCCACGAAACAGGTGCGGTAGTGCTGGCAGCCGGCATGGACGCACTCGCCGCGCCGGTCGACGAGGTTGGCGGCCGAGGCCTGCATGGGCGTCGGCACGCCGAACAGGGTCGGCAGCCAAGCGGGGAAGTCGCCGCCCGTCATGTCGCCGTCCCGCGTCGCCCGCGCCCAGCGGGCGGCCAGCGCCAGGCCCACCAGGTCGCCATTGCCGAGCTGGGCGGCGTTGGCCGCGTCCTGGAAGTTCAGCAGGCAGAGATAGTTCTCGCGGCCCTTGCGGACCACGGCCTTGCGGGCGCGGACCTTGGGGTCGGGAAAGAGGGCGTGGCTCTCCCGTTCGATCTGTCGCTGCAGGGCGCGTGTGTAGGTGGAGACCCAGACCGCCGGCCCGTTGGCCTCGGCCCACAGCGAGGCCGGCGCCAGATAGCCCATGGTCTTGCCGACGCCCGTGCCGGCTTCGGCCAGCATCATGCGCGGTTCGCCCTCGCGGTCGCGCGGCTGGAAGGCGTAGGCCGCTTCGGCGGCGAACTCCGCCTGGGCCGGCCGCGCCTCGTCGAGGCCGGCGCGATGCAGCAGCTCGGCCAGCCGGCTGGCGGCCTCGGCGCCTTCGACGGGCTTCGATCCGGCCTCGCCGGCCGGCGCCTGATCCTCCCACTCCGGAATGCGCGTCCAGACGTCGAGGCCCGATCCGCGGAAGGCGTTGCCCACGGGCCCCGAGCGCAGGGCGCCGATCACCGCCGGACCCCAGGCCCAGCCGGCGCGGGCCAGGGTCTCGGCCTGGGCCAGGGCTTCCTCGCGACTGGGTTCGGGATGGCGGGCCAGTTCGTCGAGCAGCAGCAGGCAGGCCTGACGCAGCGCGCTGGCCTGGGCCGCAGCTCCCTTCGGCTCGGGCAGGCCGAGCGTCTGGGCGAGCCCCGCCGCCGACGGCGCGCAGAACCGCGCCGGCCGCACGAAGGCGAAGAGCTCCAGAGCGTCGGAGGTGCGGGGACTGCGCGGCGGCGGATGGAGCCCCAGCCTGCGCGCCGTCATGGAAGCATGGGCCAGCAGAACCGGCCCGCGCTCGAAGAGATCGCGCGCATCGGGCGCCCGCAGGGCCTCGGCCCGTTCGCCGTCGGCCGCGGCGGCGCGCGGGCCGGGCAGGACCACAAGGGCGGGGGCGAGATCCAGGGCGGGCGCAGGGGCGTTCACGGCGGAGACTCCTAGCCGGATTTGCCGTGAAACGGAACGGGAACATGATATAGGCGATGACGATGGCCGAAGACGCCGCCCTGCCCGCCGACCTGCTGCCTGCGCAGTTTTCCGACTGGTTCGCCGGGCGGGGTTGGGCGCCGCGTCCGCATCAGCTGGCGATGGTGGAGCGGGCGCGGGCCGGCCGCGACGCCCTGCTGATCGCCCCCACCGGCGGGGGCAAGACCCTGGCGGGCTTCCTGCCGAGCCTCATCGACCTCGCCACCCGCCCGCCGGCCAACAGCCCGCGCGGCGTCCACACCCTCTACATCTCGCCGCTGAAGGCGCTGGCCGTGGACGTGGAGCGCAACCTGGCCACGCCGATCCGCGAGATGGGGCTGCCCATCGTGGCGGAGTCGCGCACCGGCGACACCGGCGTCTCGCGCCGTCAGCGCCAGCGGGTCAAGCCGCCGGACGTCCTGCTGACCACGCCCGAGCAGCTCGCCCTCTTCTGCGCCTGGGAGGGCGCGCGGGCCTATTTCGAGCACCTGTCCTGCATCATCCTGGACGAGATCCACACCCTGCATTCGACCAAGCGGGGCGACCTGCTGGCCCTGGACCTCGCCCGCCTGCAGACCTTCAGCCCCGACCTGCGGCGGGTGGGCCTGTCGGCCACGGTGGACGATCCCGACGTGATCCGCCGCTGGATGAGCCGGGGCGGCGAGACGCCCGAGACGGCGGTGGATCTCGTCACCGGTCCGGGCGGCGCGGCGCCCATCGTCGATCTCCTGCTCTCGGAAGGCCGGGTGCCCTGGGCCGGCCACACCGCCCAGCACGCCATGGCCGACGTCTATGCGGCCATCAAGACGGCGAAGACGGCGCTGGTCTTCGTCAACACCCGCTTCCAGGCGGAGTTCGCCTTCCAGGAGCTTTGGAAGCTGAACGAGGACGACCTGCCCATCGCCCTGCATCACGGTTCCCTGGCCGCCGAGCAACGGCGCAAGGTGGAGGCCGCCATGGCCCGCGGGGAGCTGCGGGCGGTGGTCTGCACCTCCACCCTCGACCTCGGCATCGACTGGGGCGACGTGGACCTGGTCATCCAGCTCGCCTCACCCAAGGGCGCTTCTCGCATGGTCCAGCGGATCGGCCGGGCCAACCACCGGATGGATGAGCCCAGCCGCGCCCTTTTCGTGCCGGCCAACCGCTTCGAGATGCTGGAGTGCCAGGCCGCCCGCGAGGCCATCGCCGAGAACCGCTTCGACGGCGATCCGCCGCGCGTGGGCGCGCTGGACGTGCTCGCCCAGCACGTCATGGGCTGCGCCTGTTCCGAACCCTTCGACGCCCTGGACCTCTATGAGGAAATCCGCACCGCCGGCCCCTATCGGGACCTGCCGTGGGAGGACTTCGAGCAGGTGGTCGATTTCGTCTCCACCGGCGGCTATGCGCTGCGCAACTACGACCGCTTCCGTCGGATCGTGAAGGGCCAGGACGGCCGCTGGACCGCCCGCAACGCCGACGCCAAGCTGCGCCACCGGCTGAACGTGGGGGCCATCCTCTCGCCCGCCATGCTGAGCGTGCGTATCGCCGGCCGCGGCGGCCGGGCGGGCCGCAAGATCGGCGAGGTGGAGGAAGGCTATCTGGAGGCGCTCGATCCCGGCGACACCTTCGTCTTCGCCGGCCAGGTCTGGCGGCTGATGGGAGTGACGGCGCTCGACGTCCTGGTCAGCCCGGCGCCGGCCACCGACCCCAAGATGCCCTCCTGGGGCGGCTCGAAGTTCGCCCTGTCCACCTTCCTGGCCAAGCGCGTGCGCGAGCTGATGTTCGACCAGAGCCATTGGTCGGTCCTGCCCGCCGACGTGCGCGAGTGGCTCGAGATCCAGCGCGACCGATCGATCATCCCGGCCGAGGACGAGATGCTGGTGGAGACCTTCCCGCGGGGGAAGCGCCACTTCATGGTCGCCTACGCCTTCGAAGGACGGCTGGCCCACACCACGCTGGCCATGCTGCTGACGCGGCGGCTGGAGCGGATCGGCGCCGCGCCGCTCGGCTTCGTCTGCAACGACTACGCCCTCGCCATCTGGTCGCTGAACCCGATGGACGGGCTCGACCTCGACGCCCTGTTCGCCGAAGACATGCTGGGCGACGATCTGGAGGACTGGCTGGCCGAGAGCTTCATGATGAAGCGGTCCTTCAAGGGCTGCGCGATCCTCGCCGGCCTGATCGAGCGGCGCTTCCCCGGCGCGGAGAAGAGCGGCCGCCAGATCACCTTCTCCGCCGACCTCGTCTATGACGTGCTGCGCCGGCACGAACCGGACCACCTGCTGCTGCGCTGCGCGCGGGAGGATGCGGCCACGGGACTCATCGACGTGGCGCGCGTGGGCCATATGCTGGCCCGCATCCGTGGCCGGATTCGCCACGCCGCCCTCGACCACCTGTCGCCCTTCTCGGTCCCCATGCTGCTGGAGATCGGCAAGGAGCGCGTCCCAGGCGCGGCCGGCGAGTTGATCCTGGCCGAAGCCGCCGAAGACCTGATCGCCGAAGCCATCTCGTGACCGCCCTCGCCGCACGCCCCGCCTCCGACCGCTACGCCTTCGCCCAGAGCCCCTGCGGCGGCATCGCCCTGGCTCTGGCCGGGGCCGAGGTGCTGATGCGGCGTTCCGGCGCCCTGCTGGAGGTGGCCCATTCGGCCCTGATCGTCGCCGACCTGCACTTCGAAAAGGGCTCGGCCTACGCCGCCCGCGGCCAGTTCCTGCCGCCCTACGACACGCGCGACACCCTGGACCGGCTGGAGGCGGAGGTGGCCGCCCTTTCGCCGCGGACGGTCATCTTCCTGGGCGACAGCTTCCACGACCGGCGGGCGGAGGATCGGCTGGCGGCCGAGGACGCCGAACGCCTGGCGGCCCTCGCCCGCGGCCGGACTCTCATCTGGCTGGTGGGCAACCACGACGCCGACGGCCCTCGGCGGCTGCCCGGCGAAGTGGCCGACACCTTGACCCTCGGGCCCCTCACCCTGCGCCACGAGCCCGAGCCGGGGCCGCAGTTCGGCGAACTGTCGGGCCACCTGCATCCCTGCGCCCGCGTCACCTCCGGCCGCGGCACGGTGCGCCGCCGCTGCTTCGCCACCGATGGAGAGCGGATGATCCTGCCGGCCTTCGGCGCCTATGCCGGCGGGCTGAACCTGCGGGATGCGGCCTTTTCGGGGCTGTTCGCGCGGACCCCGCTGGCCGGGGCGCTGGGCCGGGACAAGGTCCATGCGGTCGGGTGGCGGTCGCTGACGCCAGACTGATCGGGATTGAACTCAGCGGCGGTGGCGTGGCCGCCTTAACGCCGGCGGAAGACCACCGAAGCCAGCCAGCCGGACCCCAGCGCGATCAGCACCGAGACGATGCCGTAGAGCCAGGGCCGGTTGTTGGCGAAGAGGAAGAGCCAGCGCTCCAGCCCCGCCTTCTCCACCGTGATGGTCCGAGCCCGCCGTGAGACCGGCTCCCCGTCCTGGAAGAGGATGATCTCGGTCTGATACTGGCCGATGGGCGCCGAGGTCGGCAGGTCGATCTCGGCGCGGAACAGGCCGCGATCGACGAAGCGCACGCCGTCCTGGTCGGTGGCGTAGAGCCCCGCATCCTCCTTCAGCCGGATGACCGCGCGGCGCCAGTCGAGATAATCGGCGCCCAGGCGGCTGACGACGACGTCGCGCACGCCGTATCGGGTCTCGATCCGCTCCTCGTCGGGCGCGTTCATCGGCAGGTGGTCGATGCCGGCGCCCAGCCGGCGCAGGGTCGAGAAGCTGGCGATCTCAGTCAGGGGCCGGGAAGAGGCGGCCATGTAGAAGCCCGGCGCGCCCTCGAAGACCACAGGACGGGAATTGATCCAGAGGCCCGCCACCCGGGTCTTGCGCGCGATCCGGATCGGCTGGTCGGGGCCGCGGACGATCACCACGACGTCGGCGGGCCGCGTCTGGGGATCGAAGACCGCCCCGTAGAGCACGATCTTGGCCCCGGCGAACTCCGAGGTGACACGGATGTTGGCCTCGGTCAGGGCGGCGGCGACGCGCGGGCCGGGCTCGGGCTGTTCGATCTGAGGCGGCGGCAGGGCGGGGACGGCCATCACTCGCTCCCCCCGACCAGGACGAAGGGGTCCTCCGGCGTGATGAAGAGTTCGAGCCCCATCTGCAGCCCCATGATCAGCACGATGAGGCCCAGGACCGCCCGCAACTCCTCGGCGCGGAAGCGGGACGAGGCCCGCGCCCCAAGCTGCGCGCCCAGCACGCCGCCGATCAGCAGCAGAGTGGCGAGAACGATGTCCACCGACTGGTTCCGCCCGGCCTGCAGGATGCTGGCCAGCGAGGTGGTGATGATGATCTGGAAGAGGCTGGTGCCGACGACCACGCTGGCGGGCATGCGCAGGATATAGACCATGGCCGGCACCAGGATGAAGCCGCCGCCGACGCCCATGATGGCCGAGAGCACGCCCACGAACACGCCAAGGACCACCGGCGGGATCACCGAGATGTACAGGCGCGAGCGCGGAAAGCGCACCTTGAGCGGCAGGCCGTAGAGCCAGACGGGCCGGCGGTCGCGCTTCTTCGCCGGCGCCTGGCCGCGCCTGTGGCGCAGGACCGCCCCCAGGGACTCCACCAGCATCAGGCCGCCGATGGCCCCCAGGAAGATGAGGTAGGACAGCGAGACGACGAGGTCGGCCTGGCCGAGCAGGCGCAGCCAGCGGAAGATCTCCACGCCCACCAGCGCGCCCACGGCGCCGCCGGCCGCCAGCACGCCGCCCATGCGGAAGTCGACCGCCCGCCTGCGGCTGTAGGAGATGACGCTGGAGGCTGAGGAGGCGGCCACGTGATTGGCCTCGCTGGCCACGGCCACGACGGGGGGAATGCCCATCCACAGCAGGATCGGCGTCATCAGGAAGCCGCCGCCGATGCCGAACAGGCCGGAGATGAAGCCCACCACCGCGCCCAGGAGCACGAGAAGCCCGGCGTTCACCGAGACCTCGGCTATGGGCAGGTAGATGTCCACGCCTTGCGCGCCTCACTCGTCAGTTCAGGCGCGATGCGCCCCAGGACCCGCCGGTCCGGCGGCTCAACGGGTGAAGACGGAGAGCTTGGAAACCGTCGTCGGGTCGAGCGTGCCAGTGGCGGCCATGCCTTGATCGCGCTGGTAGGCGGCGACTGCAAGCCGCAGGGCCGGCGAAGCCGCGCCGTCCGAGGGGCCCTGATAGTAGCCGAGGCGGGAAAGAGCCCGTTGCGCCGTGCGCACGGCGTCGGGAGAGGCGCCGACCTGGGCGGCCGCCGCCGGCGCGCTGGGCGCCGTGGCCTTGAAGGCCGCCGCGGCGCGTTCGGCGACCGCCTGCGCGGCCGGCGAGAGGTCGTCCTTGACCCGTTCGGCGCTCGCCGCAGCGTCCTTGTCGCCCGCCTTGCCGGCGATCAGGAACCACTTGTAGGCCTCGGCGGCGTTCTGGCTGACGCCGAAGCCTTCCTCGTAGAGGCGGCCGAGATTGTACTGGCTGTCGACCAGGCCGAGATCGGCTGCGCGGCGGAACCACTGGGCGGCCGTCGTGGAGTTCTTCGTCCCGCCCACGCCTTCGAAATAGTAGAGGGCGAGATTGTGCATGGCCTTGCGGTCGCCGCCTTGGGCGGCGCGCTCGGTCCAGCGGCGGGCTTCGGCCAGATCCTTCTCGACGCCCTCGCCGCCCTGTTCGTAGAGCTTGGCGAGGTAGAACTGGGCCGGAGCGTAGCCGAGATTGGCCACCTTCTTCAGCTCGTCCAGCGCGCCGTCGGTCCCGTCTTCGACGCCGCGCACGGCCTGGGCGTAGAGGCCCGGCAGGTCCTCGCGGATCTCCGCGCCCGCGGCCTCGCCCGTCAGGGGCTCGGGCGCGATGGCCAGGGCCGCCCGCGGGGCGGAGGCTTCGCCCTCCACGGCGGCGACCTCGACATCGCCGTCCCGCGCGGCGCTGACCGCATCGGCCACCCGCGCCGGCAGTTCGCCGGCCGGCTCGCCGCTGATCAGCATCATGCCGCCAGCCGCCATGCCCAGGAAGGCCGCGCCGCCCGAGAGCAGCAGGGCCGTCTGCAGGGTGGAGCCGGCGCGCTTCTTCGGCCGCATGGAAAAGCCGCTGAACAGCGAGCCGCCGTCCTTCGGCTGCTCCGGCTTCTTCAGCTTGGACTTCTTGCCCTTGCCTTCGCCGGCGTTCTGGTTGGCGCGGGCCGCGGCGCGGGCCTGGGCGATCACATCGCGCGTCGAGGCGGGCCTGGCGGGCGCAGCCGCGGGGGCGGGCTCGATGAAGTCCGACTCCGGATCGTCGTCGAAGCCGTAGTCCGCCTCGTCCAGCTCGGCGGCGGGCGGCGCGGCGGTCATGCGCGGCGCCTGGAAGGTCTCGGCGATGGCCCGGCGCGGCGGGTCGAGCACCTCGCCGGCGAACGGATCCTCCGGCAGTTCGGGCGCCGGCCGGCTGCGCTCGGCGGCAGGGGGCGCGCCGAAGCCGTCGGCGGCCTCGAAGTCCTCGGCCTCCAGCGGCGGCCGCTCGCTCTCGGGCGAGAAGTCGGTCGTCGGGAAGTCGTCGGCGGGGGGCGCGAAGGCCTGACGGGCCAGGGGCGCGGG
>NZ_JACESE010000010.1 GCF_013911965.1 Phenylobacterium sp.
CGGTCATCCTGCTCAACGGCGCGACGGGCCTGGTGAAGGTGGCGGTCACCCGCTTCTTCAAGATCCCCATCCTGACAGGCGTCCGCTTTCCGCTGCACGACCACTGCCGAAAGGCGCTCGGCTGGTCCAACGCGCAGGTGCTCGTGCGCTTCATGCTCGTCCACCTCGGCCTGTCCGCCCTGCTGGTGGTGCTGGTTCTGAAGGTGCGCTGAGGCCTCAGCCGCCGTCTTCGGCCCAGGCCTTGATCAGCTGGTGGGCGATGGCGAGCGGCCCGGGGGCCGAGGCGTCCTCGATCTTGCCGGCCAGTAGGTCGCGGGCCTGAGCGCGGGTGAACCAGCGGACCTCGGAGAGCTCGGTCTGGTCGGGCGCGGCCTCGTCGTTCTCCACCTCGGCCAGCAGGCCGATCATCAGGGAGGACGGATAGGGCCAGGGCTGGGTCGAATGGTAGGTGACGGTGGTCGCCTTCAGGCCGGCCTCCTCCATCAGTTCGCGGGCGCAGGCCTCTTCGATCGTCTCGCCGGGCTCCAGGAAGCCGGCCAGGGCCGAGAACATGCCCTTGGGCCAGGCGGCCTGCCGGCCCAGCATGCAGCGGTCGCCGATGTAGGGCAGCATGATCACCACCGGATCGGTGCGGGGGAAGTGCTCGGCCTTGCAGGCGGGGCACTGGCGTTTCCAGCCGCCGTCCACCGGGAGGCTCGGCTCGCCGCAGGCCGCGCAGTGGCGGTGGCGGCGGCGCCATTCGAACATCGACTTGGCCGTGGCGGCCATGGCGGCTTCGGCGGGCGTCAGCCGCATGGCCACGGCGCGCAGGTCCTCGAAGGCGCCCAGACCGCGCAAGGGGCCCTCGGCCGGGTCGACGCCGCCCTCGATGTCCACGGCGAAGACCGCCGTCTCCTTCCAGAGCCCCATGAACAGCAGCCGCTCGGCGCCGCCGGCCAGCTCGTCGGACATGGTCGCGGGCACATAGGCGATCTGCACGCCGCCGCCAGGAGCGGCCTCGCACAGGGGCTTTCCGTTCCACAGCACCATGGCCAGCGATTCGGGCGAGGCCTGCATTTCGGCGAGCCAGGCGACGTCGGTCCGCCGGTCGCTGGCCCGGTCGAGCGGGTTGCCGGCGAAGGTGTTCTGGAAGGCGTTCAGAGGCATGAACGCGGTTCTATCGTCGCCCGCGCTTGCACGCACCCCTTTCCATCGCGATATTGGGGGCAGGAGATCGGCGGCGGACGGAGTCCTCGCCAACCCGGTCAGGTCCGGAAGGAAGCAGCCGCAACGAGTTTCGCTCCGGGTCGTCGTCCGGTCTCCACCCGACCCCCAGCGCTCCCCCGATGTCCGACCAAGACCTCACGCTCGATCCCGATCCGCCCGAGCGTGATCCGAACACCTCGGACATGTTCGGCGACGCGTCTGCGCCGCCGCCGGTTCCTGCGGCGGCCGAAGGGAGCGCCGCCTATACCGTCATCGCCCGGAAGTACCGGCCGCGCACCTTCGAGGACCTCTATGGTCAGGAGGCGATGGTGCGCACCCTGCGCAACGCCTTCGCCGCCGGCCGCATCGCCCACGCCTTCATGCTCACCGGCGTCCGCGGCGTCGGCAAGACCACGACGGCGCGCCTGCTGGCGCGGGCGCTGAACTACGAATCCGACGCCGTCCACGGCCCGACGCTCGACCTGGCCCAGGAGGGCCGCCACTGCCGCGCCATCGTCGAGGGGCGGCACATGGACGTGCTGGAGCTGGACGCCGCCAGCCGCACGGGCGTGAGCGACATGCGCGAGCTGCTCGACGGGGTGCGCTACGCCCCCGTCGAGGCGCGCTACAAGGTCTACATCATCGACGAGGTCCACATGCTCTCGACCGGGGCGTTCAACGCCCTGCTCAAGACGCTGGAGGAGCCGCCCCCGCACGCCAAGTTCATCTTCGCCACCACCGAGATCCGCAAGGTGCCGGTGACCATCCTGTCGCGCACCCAGCGGTTCGACCTGCGCCGGGTGGAGCCGGAGGTGATCGTCAAGAACCTGGAGATGATCTGCGAGCGCGAGGGCGCCCGTGTGGAGTCCGAGGGGCTGATGCTGATCGCGCGCGCCGCCGAGGGTTCGGTGCGCGACGCCCAGTCGATGCTCGACCAGGCCATCGTCCAGGCCGAGGCCGGCCAGACGGTCAGCGCCGCCTCCATCCGCGACATGCTGGGCCTGGCCGACCGGGCCCAGACCATCACCCTGTTCGAACAGGCCATGAAGGGCGAGGCGGGCGCGGCCATCGAGGCGTTCCGCAGCCTCTATGGCTACGGCGCCGATCCGGCCCAGGTGATGATGGACCTGCTGGAGCACTGCCACTCGGCCTCGGTGGCCAAGGCGGTCGGGCCGCAGGCCCTGATCATGCCCAAGGAGCAGGCCGCCCGACTCACCGCCATCGGCGCGGCGCTCTCGGCCGGCACCCTGTCGCGGGTGTGGCAGATGCTGCTGCGGGCGCACGAGGAGGTCCGCCGGGCGCCGGACCCGGCTGCGGCCGCCGACATGGCCCTGATCCGCCTGGCCTACGCCGCCGACCTGCCCGGGCCGGAGGAGGCGCTGAAGAAGCTGCAGGCCGGCGAGCCTCTGCCCCAGGGCTCCGGACCTTCCGGCGGCGGCGGATCGTCCGGCGGCGGCGGGGGCGGCGGGGGCGCCAGCGCCGTGGCCCGGCAGATGGCCGCCCCGGCGCCGCAGGGGGCGCCGGAGATCACCCTGCGCCGCTTCGAGGACGTCATCGCGCTGATCGACCAGAAGCGCGACATTTCGCTGCGCCTGGACGTCGAGCGCTTCATGCGCCCCATCGCCTTCCGCCCCGGCGTCATCGAATTCGAGCCCGCGCCCGGCGCGCCCAACAACCTGATCCAGCGCCTGGCCGGCCGGCTGAAGGAGTGGACCGGCACGCCCTGGCTGATCGCCGCCCAGGGCGGCGGCGGCGCCGAGAGCCTGTGGGAGAAGCAGAAGCGCGAGGAGCGCGAGGCCCGTCAGAAGATCGAGCAGGATCCCTTCGTCCGCGCCGTGATGGAGGCCTTTCCGGGCGCCGAGATCGTCAGCGTCCGCGCCCTGCCGCAACCCGACGTCCAGCCTGCGGGCGAGGACGAGACCGACAACGAAGAGGACTAGAGCCCCATGAAGGACCTCGGCGCCCTGATGAAGCAGGCCCAGGCCATGCAGCAGAAGCTGGCCGACGCCCAGGCGAAGCTCGCCGAAACCACGGTCGAGGGCACCTCCGGCGGCGGCATGGTGACCGTGACGCTCAAGGGCTCCGGCGAACTGGCCGGCGTGGCCCTGGACGAGCGCCTGTTGGCTCCGGGCGAGGGCGAGGTGCTGTCGGACCTGATCGTCGCCGCCCACGCCGACGCCAAGCGCAAGCTGGACCAGATGCAGGCCGAGGTGATGCGCGAGGCCGCAGGTCCGCTGGCCGGCATGGGCCTGCCTGGCATGCCGAAGTTCTGATCGGACGCCCTTGGCCGCCTCCGCCGGACCGGAAATCGAACGCCTGATCGCTCTGCTCGCCAAGCTGCCGGGCATGGGGCCGCGATCCGCACGCCGTGCGACGCTCGCCCTGCTCAAGCGGCGCGAACAGCTTCTGACGCCGCTGGCCGGCGCCCTGGCCGATGCGGCCGAGCGGGTGAAGACCTGCTCCGTCTGCGGGGCGCTGGACACTCAGGACCCCTGCGCGGTGTGTTCCGATCCGCAGCGCGACGCCGGCCTGATCTGTGTCGTCGAGGAGGTCGGCGCCCTGTGGGCCATGGAGCGCGGCGGCGCCTTCCGGGGCCGCTATCACGTGCTGGGCGGCCTGCTTTCGGCCCTGGACGGCGTCGGGCCCGACGCCCTGCGCATCGGTCCGCTGGTCTCGCGGGCCGGCGCGCCCGAAGTGTCGGAGGTCATCCTCGCCCTGCCGGCGACGGTGGATGGCCAGACCACGGCCCATTACCTGGCCGAGCGGCTGGCGGGCGCGGGCGTCACCATCTCCATGCTGGCCCGCGGCGTGCCCGTGGGCGGCGAACTCGACTGGCTGGACGACGGCACGATCGCCCAGGCGCTGCGCGCACGCCGGCCCGCCTGAGCGCGGCCATCCTGCAGCAAAACCGCCGAACGACTGACACGACTCTGGCCTAGCCTGCCATGGTCAAGCTTGCCGAGGCGGCCTGGGCGGACTGGCTTCGAGGCGCGACTCCAGCTAGGAACGGACCATGAACTTCGACCCTGCTCTGATCGCCATCCTCGTCTGCGCGCTCGCCGCCGTGGCCGGCTTCGCCTGGGCCATACTGGAACGGCGGCGCGCCGACCGGGCGCAGACCGCCCTCTGGGAGCTGCGCGACCGCAGCGCCGACGCCGAGGCCGAGCTGCGCGCCTTCAAGGCGCAGGCCGAGGCCCAGGCCGAACTCCTGCGCGCCCAGGCCGCCGAACAGGCGAGCCGGGTGGCCGACGAGCTGCTCAAGCGCACGGACGAGACCTTCAAGAACCGCGAGCAGCTCGCCCAGGCGCGCCTGGAGGCGCAGCTCAAGCCGGTGGCCGAAACCCTGCTGAAGTTCCAGGAACAGGTGACGGCCGTCGAAAAGACCCGCGCCGAGGAGACCGGCGGTCTGAAGGCGCAGATCGAGCAGCTGATGAAGGCCTCGGCCGCCACGCAGGACGAGGCCCGCAAGCTCTCCGCGGCGCTCCGCCGCGGCGCCGGGGTCCAGGGCCGCTGGGGCGAGCAGACCCTGCGCAACGTGCTCGACGCCGCCGGTCTGACCCACCGGTACGATTTCGAGGAACAGGCCCAGACCGACACCGAGGAAGGCCGCCGCCGGCCCGACGTGGTGGTGCGGCTGCCCGGCGGCGGCGTCTTCGTGATCGACGCCAAGTGCTCGCTGAACGCCTTCCTGGAGAGCCTGGAGGCTGTGGACGAGGCGGCCCGCGACGCCTGCCTGGTGCGTCACGCCCAGAGCGTGCGCAGCCACATGTCGGGCCTGTCGGCCAAGGCCTACTGGGATCAGTTCGACCGTTCGCCCGACTTCGTGGCCATGTTCGTGCCGGGCGACGGCTTCCTGGCCGCGGCGCTGGAGCGGGCTCCCGACCTGCTCAGCGAGGCCATGGATCGCCGCGTGATCATCGTCACGCCCACCACCCTCTTCGCCCTGTGCAAGGCGGTCGTCTATGGCTGGCGGGTGGAGGACCAGGCGGTCAATGCGCGGCAGGTGGCCGACCTGGGCCGGGAGCTCTACAAGCGCGTCTCCGTCATGGGGAGCCACGCCCTGGGCGTCGGCCGCGCCCTCGAGCAGGCGGTGGGCAAGTACAATCAGTTCGTGGGCTCGCTGGAGAGCCAGGTGCTGACCCAGGCCCGGCGCTTCGAGGACCTGAAGGTGGACCATGAGGGCCGCGAACTGCCGGAACTCTCGCCGCTCGAGACGGCGGTTCGTCCGCTCGCCAAGCTGACCGACGACAGCGAGCCTTCCCCCCACATCCGTGCGGTGGGCGAGGATCGCTGATCTGCGACAAGCCCGACCTTGACGCTCAGGATTGGCGCGCTTACCTCGCAAGTCATGGCCATCCGCGAAATTCTCACGGTCCCGAACCCGGTCCTCAAGCAGGTCTCCCAACCCGTCGACAAGGTCGACGACGAGTTGCGCGCCCTGATGGACGACATGCTGGAGACCATGTACGCCGCCCCCGGCATCGGACTGGCGGCCATCCAGATCGGCGTGCCCAAGCGCGTCATCGTCATGGACATTTCCGGACCCGACGAGGAGAAGCACCCGCGCTACTTCGTCAATCCGGAGATCCTGTGGGCCTCGGAGGAGACCGCGCCCTACGAGGAGGGCTGCCTGTCCATCCCCGAGATCTATGACGAGGTGGACCGCCCGGCGCGCGTGAAACTGCGCTACATGAACTATCAGGGCGAGCAGGTGGAGGAGGACGCCGAGGGGCTCTTCGCCGTCTGCATCCAGCACGAGATGGACCACCTGGAAGGCGTGCTCTTCATCGACCATCTGTCGCGGTTGAAGCGCGACCGGGCCATCGCCAAGGTCAGGAAGCACGCCCGCGCGGCCTGAGGCGGCCCCCGGCCCCTCGCGACGAAAAAGGGCGGCCCGCGCCAAGCGAGCCGCCCTTTCGCATTTCCGAAGAGAGATCGCTTAGGGCGTCTCGCCCTCGACTTCGGCTTCGGCGTCGTTGGCCGCACCGGTCATGGCGTCGCCGGCGTTCTCCATCGCCTCGCCGGCCTCGTTGGCCGCGTCCTCGGCCATGGCCGCGGCGTCCGAGGCGGCTTCCTCCGCCGCATCGGCGGCGTCGGCGGCGGCTTCGTTGGCCTCGGCGGCCGCGTTCTCGGCGTTCATTTCCGCCTCGTTCTGCTCAGCCTGGGTGCAGGCCGACAGGGCGAAGGCCGCAGCAGCGGCGGCCAGGGTGGTGATGATGGTGGTGCGCATAGACGCCTCCTCTTCTCCTGAAGCCGCGGGTTAACGGTCAAGCTTTGCGATTGGTTCCCCCCACGGCTTTGCGCAGCCTAGGCGGACGGCTAAACCGCGTCCATGCGCCTCGCCTTTCTCGGAACTCCCGATTTCGCCGTCGCCGCCCTCGCCCGCCTGGTCGAGGCCGGCCACGAGATCGCCTGCGTCTATTCCCAGCCCCCCGCGCCGCGGGGCCGAGGGCAGACGCTCAAGCCCTCGCCGGTCCACGCCTTCGCCGAGGCCCATGGCCTGCCGGTGCGCACGCCGGCCTCCATGCGCGACCCGGCCGAGGTGGCGGCCTTCCAGGCGCTCGACCTCGACGCCGCCTGCGTGGTCGCCTACGGCCAGATCCTGCCGGCGGCGGTGCTCGACGCGCCGCGGCTCGGATCGTTCAACCTGCATGGCTCCCTGCTTCCGCGCTGGCGCGGCGCGGCCCCGATCCAGCGGGCGGTGATGGCGGGCGATCCGGTGACCGGCGTGCAGGTGATGCGCATGACCGAGGGGCTGGACGAGGGGCCCGTGCTCGCCACGGCGACGACCCGCATCGGTCCGTTGGACACCGCCGGCGACGTCCACGACCGGCTGGCCCGCCTGGGCGCCGACCTTCTCGCCGAGAGCCTGCCGAAGATCGAAATCGGCGAGCTCCAGGCCGTTCCCCAGGCCGAGGCGGGCGTCACCTACGCCAAGAAAATCCGGCCCAAGGAGGCGCGCATCGACTGGTCGAAGCCGGCGGCGGCGGTGGACGGCCAGATCCGTGGCCTGTCGCCCTTCCCGGGCGCCTGGTTCACCGCTCAGACGGAGAAGGGGCCCGTGCGCGTCAAGGTTCTCGCCTGCCGTCGCGAGGACGGCGAAGGCGCGCCGGGCGAGGTGCTGGACGAGGATCTGCTCGTGGCCTGCGGCGAGGGCGCCGTACGCCTGATGCGGCTGCAGCGCGAGGGGCGCGGGCCGCAGGAGTCCGACGTCTTCCTGCGCGGCTTCCCGCTGCCGGCGGGAACGCGGCTCGCCTGATGCCCCGCTACAAGCTCACGGTCGAGTATGACGGCCGCCCCTATCGCGGCTTCCAGGCCCAGGAAGGCCTGCCGAGCGTCCAGGGCGCCATCGAGCGGGCGGTGAAGGCCTTCTGCGGCCAGGACCTGCGTCTGCAGGCGGCCGGCCGCACCGACACCGGCGTCCACGCCACCGGCCAGGTCGTCCACATCGACCTCGACAAGGACTGGAAGCCCGACGTGGTGCGCGATGCGCTCAACGCCCACCTGATCGAGGAGGCCGTCGTCGTCCTGGCCGCGGAGGTCCCGGACGATCCGCGCTGGCACGCCCGCTTCTCGGCCACCGAGCGGCGCTACGTCTATCGGATCCTGAACCGGCGGGCGCCGCCGGCCCTCGACCGTGGGCGGGTCTGGCACGTCAAGAAGCCGCTGGACGCCGAAGCCATGCACGTCGCGGCCCAGGCCCTGGTCGGCCATCACGACTTCACCACCTTCCGCGATCTCCAGTGCCAGGCCAAGTCGCCGATGAAGACCCTGGACGTGGCCCGCGTCTGGCGCGAGGGCGACGCGGTGCTGCTGGAGTTCGCCTCGCGCTCCTTCCTGCATCGGCAGGTGCGCTCCATGACCGGAACCCTCGCCGAGGTCGGCGTCGGCCGCTGGCCGGCCGGACGGGTGCGCGAGGCGCTGCTGGCCCGGGACCGCCGCGCCTGCGGCCCCGTCGCGCCCGCCGAGGGCCTTTATCTCGTCGGCGTCAGGTACGAAGGCGACGCGTCAGCGGCGGAAGACTGATCGGCCGCCACCGCGCCTGCGGTGCGCTCAGCCGCCGAACCGCTCGAAATAGCGGGCGATCAGGCGTTCGTAGACGGCCTGAAGGTCGCGGATCTCGGCCACCGGCGCGCGCTCGTCCACCGCATGCATGGTCTTGCCCACGAGACCCAGCTCCACCACCGGGCACAGGGCGCGGATGAAGCGGGCGTCGGACGTGCCGCCGGTGGTGGAAAGCTCCGGGTCCCGGCCGGCGACATCGCGCACGGCGGCGGCGACCACGTCGGTGAAGTCGCCGGGCTCGGTCAGGAAGGCCTCGCCGCTGATGGCGGGCGTCACGGTGACGGTCCCGGGGAAGCCGGCGGCCTCGGCCTGCGCCACGTCTTCGATCCAGGCGGCCAGCTTCGCGCCCGTATGGGCCGGGTTGAAGCGGATATTGACCCGGGCGCTGGCCGCGGCCGGGATCACATTGGTGGCGGCGTTGCCCACGTCCACCGTGGTGATCTCGAGGTTGGACGGCTGGAAGCCCGTATAGCCCTCGTCGAGCACATGGGCGTCCAGGCGCGCCAGGATGCGCACCAGGACCGGCACGGGGTTGGCGGCGCGGTGGGGGTAGGCGACATGCCCCTGCCTTCCCTCCACGGTGATCTGGGCGTTGATGCTGCCGCGGCGGCCGATCTTGATCATGTCGCCGAAGGTCTCGGCGCTGGTCGGCTCGCCCACCACGCAGTGGTCGATCGCCTCGCCCTCGGCGGCCAGGGCCTCGACCACCATCTTGGTGCCGTGGGTGGCCACCCCCTCCTCGTCGCCGGTGATGAGGAAGGACAGCGACCCCTTGACCTCGCCGCGGGCGATCGCGGCCGAGGCGGCCGCGGCGAAGGCCGCCAGGGCGCTCTTCATGTCCACCGCGCCGCGCCCGATCAGGATCTCGTCGACGATGTCGCCGGCGAAGGCGTCGCGGCTCCAGGCGGCGGTGTCGCCCACCGGCACCACGTCCGTGTGGCCGGCGAAGCAGAGATTGGGCCGGGCGTCGCCGTAGCGGGCGTAGAGGTTCTCGATCTCTCCGAACCGCATGCGCCGGCAGGAAAAGCCCAGGCGCGCCAGTTCCGCCTGGAGGACGTCCATGGCGCCGGCGTCGGCCGGAGTGACCGAGGGGCGGCGGATAAGGTCCTGGGTGAGGCGAACGGCGTCGAGGCTGGGCATGGCTGCACCTAAACCGTGGCGGGGCCCGCAGGCAATGGCTCGCATCACGCGCCTCACCGACCTGAACTCGCTCAAGTTGAGTTGCTTAACGTGCGTAAAACATCCCAGCCTAGGGACCTCGATTATTCCCATTCTCAAGAGAAGATGAGTTCATGACTCCAGAGTTGGAGTCGAAGAATGTTCATCCACAGCATATTCCACAGGAAGAGTCAGAAGCCGGCGGCCAATCGGATGGGGTTCGCCCTGCGAACTGTTCGTCCTGCGCGCAAGGACGCCGGCCAGCTTCTGAAGAACATCCCGGGCGTGAGGGAAAAGTGTGTCGGAACCGATCGTCTTTATTTCGCGGTTCGCTCGCTCGGCGTGCAGGGGCGGGATCACGTGCTGCAGTACGCCTTCGCCGACGACCGGGGCAATGTCGTCATGAGCGCCTTCGTCCGGTCTGAGGCGCCGTCCGCCCTGCTGCTCGGCTGTCCGGCCGAGGATCTCGCCATGGAGCCGCTCGACCCTGAGGCGTTCGACTTCATCGCCGCAAAGCTGTGCGGCGGCGCCACGCTTGTGGCCTATCAGAGGGTCTTGCAGGGAGGGCTTCTGCCCTTCGGGGCCGCTCGTTCGGCGGCGGGTGTCGAATGCGCCTGGCGGCGCTTTCAGCAGACGGCGCGGGCGCTGGGGCTGTCCTATTCGCCTCGCGATCCGCTGACGCTCAACGACTGCCTCAGTCTGGCGGGGCTTCCTGTCCCGATCTCCGAGGACGCCGCCCTTCGGGCCCTGGCCATCCGCAGCCTGTGGCGCTGGATGGACGAGGTCGACTAAGGCGCTTCGCCGCGCGCCTCTCGTTTCAGCGCGGGAGGCGCACGGCGTCCCAGAAGAGCGGCTTCAGCTCCGAGAAGAAGGCGTCCAGGCCGTAGCGGTCGCCCAGGGTGAAGAGGCCTTCCTCGTCGCGGTGCAGATAGCCGTTGGCGGCCAGCAGCAGCAGCTTGCGGCGCGCGCTTTCGCGCGGGATGCCGGTGATCTCCGACACGCTGAGGGCGTTCATGCCGCGCGCCGGCCGCACCGCGCCCGCCTCGGCGTTCATGGTTTCGGCGAGCTCCGCCAGGAGAAAGGTCAGGTAAAGGACATACTGGTCCAGATCTCCGTCGAAACGGGCCCGAATCCGGATCAGCGTCGCCGAGAGATGTCCGCCCCAGCGGTAGAAGAACCGCATGGCGTCCTGGTCGAGATAACCTGGCGTCGGCTCATCCCAGCAACGCCTTTCCTGGTGAGCATCGGAATTCTGGTCGCGAGAGGCGGTGGGTGGCCGCCCTTCATCCCTGTTTAGCAAGAACATGGTCACCGCTCCGCCTATGGTTGACGTGGTATTAACGACGTCGGTACGTGTTATTCGGGCGAAGCGGCGACAACTTCTATTCGGTTTACGCGGTTATCTGAGGGGGAAGACTTTGTTAACCTAGAATAGAAGGGTCGCCGCTTCTGCGAATAAAACTAATCTACTCCACTATGCGGCGAAACGGCGGCGCCGCTCAAAATGAGCGAGTGACGCGCGGAAAAAGCAGTCCCTGCCTGTGGATAGGCAGGGGACGGGCGTAAACTGTGCGGCGGGCCGGAGACGGCTGGCGGTCAGTCGCGGAGCAGTTCGTTGACGCTGGTTTTCGACCGGGTCTGGGCGTCGACGGTCTTGACGATCACGGCGCAGTAGAGCGACGGACCCGCGCCGTGCGGATCGGGCAGGGAGCCCGGAACCACCACCGAATAGGGCGGCACCTCGCCGCGATGGACCTGGCCGGTCTTGCGGTCGACGATCTTGGTCGAGGCGGTGATGAAGACCCCCATGGAGAGGACGGCGCCCTCGCGCACGATGACGCCCTCGGCCACCTCGGACCGGGCGCCGATGAAGCAGCCGTCCTCGACGATGGTCGGATTGGCCTGCAGGGGCTCCAGCACGCCGCCGATGCCGGCCCCGCCGGAAATGTGCACGCCCTTGCCGATCTGGGCGCAGGAGCCGACGGTCGCCCAGGTGTCGACCATGGTTCCCTCGTCCACATAGGCGCCGATGTTCACGAAGGAGGGCATCAGCACCACGTTCCTGCCGACAAAGGCGCCGCGGCGGACGACGGCGCCGGGCACGGCCCGGAAGCCTGCCGCCTGGAACTGAGGCGCGTCCCAACCGTCGAACTTGGTCGGAACCTTGTCCCAATAGGGACCCGGCGCGCCCGCGTGCATGACGCTATTGGGATTGAGGCGGAAGGACAGCAGGATCGCCTGCTTGGCCCACTGGTGGACGATCCACTGGCCGTCCTCGGCGCGCTCAGCCACCCGCAGCCGGCCCTCGTCGAGCAGGCGCAGGGTTTCGTCCACCGCCGTGCGCACGGGGCCCTTGGTCTCGACGGAGACGCCGTCGCGCCGCTCCCAGGCGGCTTCGATCTCGGTCTTCAGGTCGTCAAAGGTCACGGTGCTCATCAGCGGGTCTCCCTCAGACGCGCGTTCGCCAGGAACGGCGCCAGCTTCTCGGTGCGGTGTTGGACGAAGGGGGCGCTCGAGGCCGGCGCGTGAGGGCCCACCAGGACGGTGGTCATGCCCAGAGCCGCCGCCGGCGCCAGGTTGCGCTCGGAATCCTCGAAGAAGGCGGTCGCGTCCGGCGCCAGGCCGTGGGCCTCCAGCATGGCGTCGAAGGCCGCCGGATCGGGCTTGGGGCGGAAGCCGAAGGACTCGATGTGGAAGACGTCGTCGAACAGATGGTCGAGGCCCAGATGCTTCAGCACCCGCTCGGCATGGATGTCGTCGGCGTTGGTGAAGATCAGCCGGCGGCCCGGCAGCCGGTCCAGGGCGGCCAGCAGCTCGGCGTCGTGGGCGAGCGCGTCGAGCGAAAGATCGTGGAAGAGGGCGTTGAACTCCAGCGGATCGACCCCGTGGTGCTCCATCAGCCCGCGAAGGGTGAGGCCGTGTTCGGCCAGGTAGCGTTTCTGCAGGGCGAAGGCCTCGTCCCGCGGCAGGCCGGTCACGCGCATCACGAAGCCGGTCATCCGCGCCTCGATCTCGCTCATGAAGCCGGACTCGGCCGGGTAGAGCGTGTTGTCGAGGTCGAACAGCCAGGTGTCGATATGGACGAGATCGGCGCTCATGCCGAGATCAGGGTGCCTGCGCCGTGCTCGGTGAAGAGCTCGACCAGCATGGCGTGGGGCCGGCGGCCGTCCAGGATGACCACCGCCTCGACGCCGGATTCGACGGCGTTGATGGCGGTCTCCAGCTTGGGGATCATGCCGCCCGTGGCCACGCCCGAAGCGATGGCCTCGCGGGCCTCGGCCACGCTCATCTGGCGGATCAGCTCGCCATTGGCGTCCAGCACGCCCTTCACGTCGGTCAGCAGCAGCATGCGCTTGGCGCGCAGCGCCCCGGCCAGGGCGCCGGCGACCGTGTCGGCGTTGATGTTGTAGGTCTCGCCATCCTTCGACACGCCGATGGGGGCGACGACGGGCACATAGTCCTCGTCGGCGTAGAGCAGGGCCTCGATCAGCTTGGGATCGACCTTGGTGGGTTCGCCCACATAGCCCAGGTCCACCGCCTGTTCGATCTGGCTGTCGGGGTCCTTGCGGGTGCGAACCGCCTTCTCGACGGTGATCAGCCGGGCGTCCTTGCCCGACAGGCCGACGCCGCGCACATCGGCCTCGGCGCCGGCGAGCGTGATCCAGTTGGCGATCTCCTTGTTGATGGCGCCCGACAGCACCATCTCGGCGACCTCCATGGTGGCCGCGTCGGTCACGCGCAGCCCGTCGACGAAGCTCGACTTCACCCCGGCCTTGTCCAGCATGCGCGAGATCTGCGGACCGCCGCCGTGGACGACGACGGGATGGACGCCCAGCATCTTCAGGAGCACCGCGTCGGCGGCGAACAGCTTGGCCACCGACTCCTCGCCCATGGCGTGGCCGCCGTACTTGATGACGACGGTTTCGCGGTCGTAGTGCTGGATGAAGGGCAGGGCCTCGGCCAGGGTCCTGGCGGTCGCCCAGCCTTCTTCTTCGGGGATATCGGTCACGTGGCGCGGGCTCCCTTCAGGTCGGAGCGCCCCGATAGCGGACGCAGGGCCTGCTGTCACCCAGCGCCCGATCCTTCGGCGCCCGGGCGCCATTCGATCCTCGGGGCATGATCTTCGAATCGACGGGCGCGCAGCGGGCGCTTATGCCCAGGCTCTGGCCCCGGCGGGGCCGCCGAGTCGGGGAGCTTGCCATGAATCCGAAGAACTTCAGCCGCCTGGCCGCAGGCCTCGCCCTGGCCGCCCTGGCCGGGGCCGCGCAGGCCGAGACCGTCGTCGTCCGCGCCGCGCGCCTGCTCGATCCGGCCACCGGCCAGATGACCGCCGATCCCGTGGTGGTGATCACGGACGGCAAGGTGACGCGCGTCGGATCGGGGGCGGCGGCCGCGCCGGAGGGGGCGACGGAGATCCGCCTGCCGGGCGTGACCCTGCTGCCCGGCCTGATCGACATGCACGTCCATCTGACCTCCACCCCGGTTTATGGCGGCTACAACTACCTTCAGTTCTCCGACGCCTTCTGGACGGCGGTCGGGACCGCCAATGCGAAGAAGACGCTGGAGGCGGGCTTCACCACGGTGCGCAACGTCGGCTCGGAATTCTATGGCGACGTCGGCCTGCGCGAGGCGATCGACGAGGGCCACATCCCCGGCCCGCGCATCGTGACGGCGGCCTATTCCTTCGGCGCCACCGGCGGGCACTGCGACTCGACCTTCTTCCCGCCCTCGATGGAGGAGAAGAGCCCCTATGTCGCCGACAGCGCCGACGAGGCGCGGCGCAACGTCCGGACGCTTCGCAAGTACGGGGCCCAGGTGATCAAGATCTGCGCCACCGGCGGCGTCTTCTCCCGCGGGACGGAGCCGGGCGTGCAGCAGATGTCGCTGGACGAGATCAAGGTCGTCACCGAAGCCGCCCACATGGCCGGCCTGAAGGTGGCCGCCCACGCCCACGGCGCGCCGGGCATCAAGGCCGCCATTCTGGGCGACGTCGACACCATCGAGCACGCCAGCCTGGTGGACGACGAGGGCATCCGGCTGGCCCGCGAGCACGGGGCCTATTTCAGCATGGATATCTACAACACCGAGTACACCCAGTCCGAAGGGCGCAAGAACGGCGTGCTGGAGGACAATCTGCGCAAGGACCGCGACATCGCCGAGATCCAGCGGGAGAACTTCCGCAAGGCGCTGAGGGCGGGCGTGAAGATGGTCTACGGCACCGACGCCGGGGTCTATCCGCATGGGGACAACGGCAAGCAGTTCGCCGTCATGGTCCGCTATGGCGCAACGCCGCTGCAGGCGATCCAGTCGGCGACCGTCACGGCCGCCGAAGCGCTGGGGCAGGAGGGTCAGGTCGGGGTGGTCGCGCCCGGCGCCTGGGGCGACCTGGTCGGCGTGGCCGGCGATCCGCTGGCCGACGTCGCCCTGCTCGAGGCGCCGGTCTTCGTGATGAAGGGCGGCGAAGTGGTGAAGCAGCCCTGAGGTCGGACGCGGCCGGCTAGATCTCGCCGATCTCGCAGGCCGCGGCGATCTCGGCCCGCAGCTCGGCCAGGCCCTGGCCCTTCTCCGAGGAGGTGGCGATCACCCTCGGAAAGGCGGCCGGGCGCTTGGCGATGGCCTTCAGGGTCTTCTCGCGCATCGCCTCGACCTCGGCGGGCTTCAGCTTGTCGGCCTTGGTGAGCACGATCTGGTAGGAGACCGCGGCGGTGTCGAAGGCGTCCATGGGCTCGTTGTCCACCGCCTTCAGCCCGTGGCGGGCGTCGATCAGCAGATAGGCCCGCTTCAGGTTCGGCCGGCCGCGCAGATAGTCCCGGCCCAGGTTCTGGAACTTCTTCACCTCGGACTTCGACGCCCGCGCCCAGCCGTAGCCGGGCAGGTCGACCAGCCGCAGGCGATCGTCCAGCACGAAGAAGTTCACCTCCCGCGTCCGCCCCGGCTCGTTGGAGGCCCGCGCCAGGTGCTTCTGCCCCACCAGGGCGTTGATCAGCGAGGACTTGCCGACGTTGGAGCGGCCGGCGAAGGCCACCTCCGGCAGGTCCGGCGCCGGCAGGCCGTCGATGGAGACGGCGCCCATCATGAACTCCGCCTTGCGGGCGAAGAGGATGCGCGCCTGCTCCAGGGCCTCGGCGTCGAAGATCTCCTCGGGGGGCTGGCTCACCCGGCGGCCTTCTTGCCGGTGAAGCGGCCGATCAGGCTGTCGATCGGGTTATCCACCTTGAAGCGGCGCATGATGATGTACTGCTGGATGATCGTCAGGACGTTGTTCCAGGTCCAGTAGATCAGGAGGCCGGCGGCGAACGGCGCCATGATGAAGGTGAACATGATCGGCATCAGCTGGAAGATGCGCTGCTGGATCGGATCACCCGCCGGCGGGTTCATCGCCGTGGTCAGCCACATGGTGAAGCCGTAGAGCAGCGGCAGCACGCCCAGGTGCAGCGGCCCGTTCAGGAAGCTTCCGATCAGCGGCGCTGTCGAGGGATCCCACGGAATGGCGCCGAACAGGTTGAAGATGGTCGTCGGATCACGCGCCGACAGGTCCTGGATCCAGCCGTAGAAGGGCGCGTGCCGCATCTCGATCGTGACGGTCAGAACCTTGTAGAGCGCGTAGAAGACAGGGATCTGCAGCAGCATGGGCAGACAGCCCGTCAGCGGATTGATCTTCTCTTTCTGATAGAGGCCGAGCAGCTCCTGCTGCTGCTTGGCCGGGTCGTCCTTGTACTTCTTGCGCAGCTCCTCGATCTGGGGCTGCACCTTCTTCATCTTGGTCAGCGACTCGTAGCTCTTGTTGGCGAGCGGGAAGAAGACCAGCTTCACCACGACGGTGAGCGCCAGGATGGCCAGGCCGACATTGCCGATGTGCTGGTAGAGCCAGTGCAGGAACGAGAACAGCGGCCGGGTGAAGAACCAGAAGTTCCCCCAGTCCACGGCGTTGTCCAGGCGCGGGATGTCGAGGTTCCGCTCGTAGGCCTTCAGCACCGGAACGGTCTTGGCGCCGGCGAACAGGCGGGTCGTCTCGGTGATCTGGCGGCCGGGCGCGATGGTGTGCGGCTGGCCCACATAGTTGGCCTCGAAGATCTCCAGGCCGCCGCCGGCGTCGGTGACGCGGAACTCGCCCTTGATCTGCTCGTCCTGATTGGGGACGAGCGCGGCCAGCCAGTACTTGTCGGTGATGCCGAGCCAGCCGCCGGTGGAGGTGACCTCCGGCCCGCCGTCCTTCGCCCACTTCTTGTACTTGACCAGGCGCAGCTCGTCGCCGAGCCAGCCGACGGCGCCCTCGTGGACGATCTGGTTGCGGCCGAGGTCGTCGGGCACGCCCTGGCGCTGAACCGAGGCGTAGGGGGCGAGCGTGACGGCCGACGCGCCCGTGTTGGCCACCGTGTCGGTGACCGTGAACATGTAGCGATCGTCCACGGCGATCTGGCGGGTGAAGGTCAGGCCCTGGCCGTTGGAGTAGCGCAGGGTGACCGGCGAATCCGGCGCCAGCCGCTCGCCCTCGATGACCGTCCAGCGGGTGTCGGGCGTGGGCAGGCCGGCGAGGTTCGCCCCCGTCCAGCCGAACTCGGCGAACCAGGCGTGCTCGGCGCCTTCGGGACGCAGCAGCTCCACGGGCGGGGCGTCCGCATCGACAGTCGTGCGGTAGTCCGTCAGGAAGAGATCGTCGATGCGCGCGCCGCGCAGGGCGATGGAGCCCGACAGGGCGGGCGTGGCCACCGGCACCCGCGGCGTCGTCGCGACCACCGTCGCCCGGTCCGCCAGCTGGGCCGCAGTCGCCGGCAGGGAGTCCGGCGCGCCGACCGTATTGGTGCCCGGGGCGACGGGCGCGGCGGCGGCGGCCCGCTCGGCCTCCGCTTGGCGCCGCTTGGCCGCCGGCTCGATCACCAGGAACTGGTAGACGATCAGGATGATGACCGCGCTGACCACGAAGATGATCGTGTTGCGGGTGTTTTCGTTTTGCATGGAGACGCGCGCTCAGGCGGAAGGGGAGGATGCGGTCGCAGACGGACGCGCCTGCCGGTCGCTTTCGGCCGCGAGGCTTATCAGCGCGCTTTTCACATCGTCAAGCAGACGTGGCCACGCACGGGTGGGCGCGCCGCCGCGGGCGATCAGCACATAGTCGTGTCCGGGCTGGGCGAAGTCGGGCAGGACGAGCCGGGCGGCCTCGCGCATCCGGCGCTTGGCGCGGTTGCGGACGACGGCGCCGCCGACCTTGCGGGTGGCGGTGAATCCGACACGGACCAACGGGTCGGCGTCGCTTCGGTCGCGGGCCTGCACGACCACGGCGCCGCGCGCACACGAAAACGCCCGCGCCGCGGCCAGGAAGTCCGGCCGCTTGCGCAGGCGTTCGATCTTGATAGGGGCGTCGGTCACGCCGACACCTCAATGCCGCTTAAGGCTGAACGCCCTCAGGCGCTCAGACGCTTGCGGCCCTTGGCGCGGCGGCGCTGAATGACCTTTTGGCCATTCTTGGTGGCCATGCGCGCGCGGAAGCCGTGACGGCGCTTACGCACGAGTCGGGACGGCTGAAAGGTCCGCTTCACGTTGGTGGCTCCAGGTCAGAAAAACGAGCCGCGGTGGATACTGGAAAGGCCTGGCCCCGTCAACCGCTGTGCGCCCGATAGTTTGGTTTCAGGCCGCCAGGGTCAGGATGACCGGGCCGTTCTTCGTCGCCACCAGCGTGTGTTCGTACTGCACCGCCGGGCCGCCGCGGCTGGGCCGCAGGGTCCACCCGTCGTCGAGCTCGTCCACCCAGTCGTCGCCGAGCGCCAGGAAGGGCTCGATGGTGAAGACCAGGCCCTCGCCGATGGTGCGGCGGTCGGCGGGGTCGTACCAGGTGGCCAGGCCCTCGGGCTCCTCGTGCAGGGATCGGCCGACGCCGTGGCTCGCCAGGTTGCGGATCAGGGTGTAGCCGTTCTTCCGCGCGAAGCCCTCCACGCCCTTGCCGATGGCGTTCAGCGGCGCGCCGGGGCGCACGGCGCGGATGCCGCTCCACATGGCGCGGCGGCCGTCGCGGCACAGGCGCTCGATCGTCTTGGAGACCGGCGGCACGGCGAAGCTGGCGCCCGTATCGCCATAGAAGCCGTCGAGCTCGGCCGAGACGTCGATGTTCACCAGGTCGCCCGCGGCGATCCTCCGGTCCCCGGGAATGCCGTGGGCGACGTCGGGGCCGACGGAGATGCAGGTGGCGCCCGGGAAGCCGTAGGCCAGCTCCGGCGCCGAGCGCGCCCCCTCGGCCTCCAGCAGGGCGCGGCCGATGTCGTCCAGCTCCTTGGTGGTCATGCCGGGCTCCAGGGCCTGGCCCATGGCTTCCAGGGTCCGCGCGACGATCCGGCCGATCTTGCGCAGGGCCTCGAGTTCGTCGTCGCTGGTGATGGTCATCTCGGAAGCTCCGCGGTCACAGATCGGGCCGGATCACGGCCTTTCCGACCACCTTGCGCTCGGCGAGGCTGTCGAAGGCGGCGCGCCAGTCGGCCAGAGGGTACTCCGCATGCACCCGGGGCGTCACCTTCCCCTCGCGCGCCAGGGCCCAGACGGCCTCCTGGTTCTCGCGGCCCTTTTCAGGGAACCTGCGGCCGTACTCGCCGGCCCGCACGCCCATCAACGAGAAGCCTTTGATCAGGGCGAGATTGACCGGCAGCGTCGGCAGCCGGCCCGAGGTGAAGCCGATGGAGAGGATCCGGCCGTTGAAGGCCACGCAGCGGACGCTCTCGTCGAAGACGTCGCCGCCGACGGGGTCATAGACGATGTCGGCCCCGGCGCCGCCGGTGATCGCCTTGACCGCCTCGCGGAAACCGCCAGTGACATTGACCGTGGCCTCGGGCCGGTAGGCCTCCCGCACGATGGCCAGCTTCTCGTCCGAGGCCGAGGCGGCGATCACCTTGCACCCCAGCTGACGGGCCAGGTCGACCGCGGCCAGGCCGACCCCGCCGGCGGCGCCGTGGACGAGCACCCATTCGCCGGCCTCCGCCTGGGCGCGGCGGACCAGGGCCACATAGGCGGTCAGATAGGCGGTGGCGTAGCCGGCCGCTTCGGAGAAGGAGAGGCGCTCCGGCTTCGGCCTGAGCCCCAGGGCGGGGGTGACGGCCAGCTCCGAGAATCCGCCGATGCGCGCGCCGCCGACCACGGCGTCGCCGATCCGGAAGCGGTCCACGCCTTCGCCCAGGGCCTCCACCTCGCCGGCGATCTCCATGCCGGGAATGAAGGGCAGGGGCGGCTTGTGCTGGTACTCGCCGCGCGTCTGCAGCAGGTCGGGGAAGTTGACGGCCGCTGCCCTGACCCGGACCCGCACCTCGCCGGGCCCCGGCGTCGGCGTCTCGACCGACTTCAGGACGCAGCCGCCGTAGTCGGGCGCCAGCTCTTCGACGACCAACGCCCTCACGCGCCCGCGCCCTGGGCCCGGGGAAGGCCCTTCAGGCCGGAGAGGATCAGGGCGCAGGAGAAGGCCGCAGCGCCGTCCACGTCGATCGGGCGGCGGCTCAGCATCTGGTCGCCCACCTCGCGGGCGATGGCGATGCAGGCGGCGGCCAGATAGTCGGCGTCGGCGGCCGGCGCGCCGCCGCGGGCGATCTCGGCCACGAAGGCCTCGCGCACCTCGTCGAAGACGGCGGCCATCTCCGGCGTCTGGCCCTGGACGTGCAGGTGCTCGTCGGCGGGCCTTCTCGCCGCCCAGTTGCTGTGCTCGTCGGCGAGGAAGCGGTAATAGGCCATCAGGGCCGCGCGGACGAAGCCTTCGAAGTCGGCGCTCTGGCTCCGCAGGGCCTTGAGGATCGGCGCGAACCGCTTGGCGCCGTCGTCGGCCAGGGCGGCGAACACCTCCTCCTTGGATTTGAAGTAGTTGTAGAAGGTGCCGGCGGCCAGGCCCGTGCGCCGGATGATGTCGCGCACGGTGCACTGCTCGTAGCCGAGCTCCCCGAACACTTCCCGCGCGGCGTCGAGGATGGCGGTGCGATTCTGCGCCTTGGTCTGGGCGCGCTTGCCGACCGAGGGGGCGAGGGCGAGCTGGGACATGCGACTCCGTACGCAAAACTGACGGGCGTCATTCTAGGGCCACGAATGGCGGCGCGCCAATCCAGATGCAGGCGAAGGCCTCGAGGCTCGTCCGCGCCGCCTTCGCGCCAGGCGCCTCAGCCGCCCAGGCCGGTCCGCGGATCGCAGCCCAGGCGGCACTGACCCCAGGCCTGCGGACACTCGTCGGAGGCGTCGCCCGCCAGGCAGAAGTAGTAGTCCTGCGCGCAGGCCAGGCGGCACTGGCGGGCGTCCGGGGCCGGCGGCAGGGAGGCGAGCGGCGGGGCGGCGGCCGCCCCCAGCGGACGCAGGCCGAGGTCCGCCGCCGGCTCGGCTTCGGCCTTGGCCTCGGCCTCTCCGGGCGTCGGGGGGGCGAAAGCCTCCGCGCCGCGCAGTCCCAGGGCCCCGGCGTCCGGGCGGCTGGCCGACAGCCGGCCCTCAGGGCCCGCCGGCGCCGTCTGCGCCAGGGCAAGCTCCGCCCCCGCCAGCGGCAGGCTGAGGAGGGCGAGAAGGAGCAACAGGCGGCGCATCAGAGGGTTTGTGGCGCAGGGGCCGTTAAGAGGTGATTAACCATACCGGCGAGGGCGCTCAGACCGTCCGCTGAGCCCGGTCCTTTTCGTTGGTCCTCTGGATGGAGTCGCGCGCGGCCTTCCACTCGGCGTCGCCCCAGGCGCGCAGGCGCGAGAAGTTGCCGCCGGTGGCCTGCCAGGCCGCGCCGTCGATGGCGATGGTCTGGCCGTTCACATAGGCCGAGAGGGGATGCAGCAGGTAGACGGCCAGGTTGGCCAGCTCCCGCATGTCGCCCACGCGCCCCATGGGGTTGGCGCTCATGTCGCCATAGGCGTTCGACCGCTCCTGACCGTCGCCGCCCGGGTTCAGGCGCGCGCTCATGCCTTCGGTGGGGAAGGGGCCGGGGGCGATGTTGTTGAAGCGGATGCCGTGCGAGCCCCACTCCACCGCCAGCGACTGGCTCATGGTGGCCACGGCGGCCTTGGACATGGCCGAGGGCACGGTGAAGGGCCCGCCGTTCCAGATCCAGGTGGTGAGAATGGAGACCACGGAGGCCTTCTGGCCCTCGGCGATCCAGCGCTTGCCGCAGCCCTGGGTGACGAAGAAGGTCCCGCGGAAGACGATGTTGGCGATGGCGTCGAAGGCCCGCGGCGACAGGTCCTCCGTCCGGCTGATGAAGTTGCCCGCGGCGTTGTTCACCAGCCCCGTCAGCGCGCCGCCGTCGGCCCAGATCTGGTCCAGCATGGCCTCGATCGCTTCGGGCACGCGGATGTCGCAGGCCAGGCCGACGCAGCGCCCGCCATGGGCGTCCATCAGCTCCCGGGCGCTCGCCTCGACGACGCCCCCGCGGCGTCCGCAGATGTAGACGGTGGCCCCGAGCATCAGGCAGGCCTCGGCCATCACCTTGCCCAGGCCCGTGCCGCCGCCGGTGATCAGGATGCGCTCGCCCGACATCAGGCCGGGGCGGAACATCAGGTCGTCCATCGAAAATGGGGTCATGGGTCGTCCTCCTGCTTTTGGAGGCAGTGCGGACCCGTGACGCGGCGGAGGTCAAGCCGGGGGGGTCAAGCCGGCGAGGTCAAACGAAAGAAGCGCGCGGGGGGCCGCGCGCTTCCGTCGTGTTCGGCTCTGTTCGGCGGGATCAGAACTCTTCCCAGCCCTCTTCCTCGGCGGCCGGCTTCATGGCCAGGGCCGTGGCGCCGGCCGTGGCCGGGCGGGGCGAAGGCGCGGCTGCGCGCGGCGCCGGGGCGGCGGGGCGCGAGGCGCTGACCGCGGCGCTCCGCTCGGACTTGGGGGCATGGGCCGCCGAGACCTTGAAGAGGGCCACCAGGCGGGCCAGTTCGCGGGCCTCGTCGGCCAGGACGCGGCTGGCGGCGGTGGACTGCTCCACCATGGCCGCGTTCTGCTGGGTGACGTGGTCCATCTCGTTGACCGCGGTGTTGACCTGGGCGAGGCCGAGCGCCTCCTCCTTGGCCGAGGCGGCGATCTCGGAGACGAGGCCGTTGATCTCGGTGACCTGGGTGACGATGCGCTCCAGCGCCTTGCCGGTCTCGCCGACGAGGCCCACGCCCTGGCTGACCTGTTCGGTCGAGGCGCTGATCAGGGCCTTGATCTCCTTGGCGGCCTCGGCCGAGCGCTGGGCCAGGGCCCGGACCTCGGAGGCCACGACGGCGAAGCCCTTGCCGGCCTCGCCCGCCCGGGCGGCTTCGACCCCGGCGTTGAGGGCCAGCAGGTTGGTCTGGAAGGCGATCTCGTCGATGACGCCGATGATCTGACCGATCTGGGCCGAGGACTGTTCGATCTGGCCCATGGCGGCGACGGCGCGGCGGACGACCTCGCCGGAGCGTTCGGCGTCGGCGCGGGCCGACGTCACGGCCTCACGGCCCTGGTCGGCGCCGTCGGAGGTCTTCTGGACGGTGGCGGTGATCTCGTCGAGGGCCGCGGCGGTCTCCTCCAGCGTGGCCGCCTGATGCTCGGTGCGGCGCGACAGGTCGTCGGCGCTGGTCGAGATCTCGGTGGCGCCGGAGGTGATCGAGCTGGTCGTCGAGGCGATGGCGCCCATCACCTCTTCCAGCTTGGCCACGGCGGCGTTGAAGTCGTCGCGGAGCTTCTGGTAGTCGCCCGGGAAGCTGGTTTCCAGGCGATAGGTCAGGTCGCCGTCGGCCAGGGCGTCCAGGGCCTGGGCCAGGGCGCCCACCACGGCGGCCTGTTCCTCGGCCACGGCGGCGGCGGCTTCGGCGCTCTGGCGGCGGGTCTCCTCGGCGGTCGCGCGCGCAGCCTCCTGCTCCTCGCGCAGACGCTCCATCTGGATCTGGTTGTCGCGGAAGACGGTGAGCGAGCGGACGATGGCGCCCAGCTCGTCGCCGCGCTTCAGGGCGTCGAGGTTCACCTCGTTGTCGCCGCGGGCCAGGCGCTCGGTCGCGCCGGCGATGTTCTGAACCGCACGGCGGGTGGTCAGCACCGACAGCAGCGCGATGGCGCCGGCCGCCAGCAGGGTGATCAGCACCGCGCCGATGGTGATGTTGCGCGCCATGTCGGCCTTGGCCTCGCTGGCGGCGGCGCGGGCGTCGGTCTCGGCCTGGGTCTCCTGCACGATGGTGCGCAGGTTGGCCGTCATCTTGGTGTACTGCTCTTCGAACGGCGCGGCGAAGCTGGCCGCGGTGCCGAAGTCGACGCTGATCATGGCGGCGATCACGTCGAGCGCGTCGCGCGTCTCCTTCAGGTCCTTGATCAGCTGGTCGAACTTGGCGTGCTGGCTGGCCGGCGCGGTGGCCTTGGCCTTGGCCACGTCGGCGGTGATCGCGTCGAGGTCGGCCAGCATCTGCTGGCTCTGGGTCTCGATCTTCTCGAGCTCGATGCCGGCGGCCTGGTGGGTCAGGATGAAGTAGAGCTGCCCGTGCACATCGTTGATGCGCTCCGAAATCCGCTGGATGCGGAGGCTGTTGGGCATGTCGGTGTTGACCACCTGCTGCAGCGCCTGGGTCTGGGCGCTCTGCATGTAGATGGTCCCGGCCGCGAGGGCCGCGAGCATGACGAGCGCGAAGACCGGCGCGACGCCGATCTTCACGATCAATGGTAAGTCAACGAGCCGGAACCGCATCTGCGCCAAACCCCCCTGGTCACATGCCCCATCATCAGGCGGCGGCATGATGAACGTGAGGTTGCTAACGTTTTCTCACCAGGGGTTGCGTTTGCGACGATGTGCGGCGGCGCTTTCAGGACGCGAGTTCCAGGGGCGATCGGCGCATCCTGCTGAATCATAAAGACAGATCGCCGGTGAACCGCGCGCCTGGCATGGTTTATTTGCCTTCACCAAGCTTTTCTTGGGCGCATTAGACAATTTTAACCTGAATCCCCGATGGTCTCCTCACTTCCGTTCTAGAAGGAGTGGGTAGGTGAAAAAGATCATCGCACTTGGTGGGGGCGTCTTCGTGAGCCTCGTCCTGACGTCCGCCACTGCGGCGGCTTCGTTTGAAGAAAGCATGGCTCGTTGCATCAGCAAGCACGCCAATACGCGTGACGCTGCGACGGTCATGCTGGAATGCACGGCCGACGGCGGCAAGCTGTCGGACTGCAAGGTCCTGCAGGACAGCGCTGCGGGCAAGGGCTTCGACAAGGCCGCGCTCTGCGTCGCCGAAGCGCTGCCGATGGGCTCCAAGACCGGTCAGGTCAAGGTGCCGATGCGGTTCCCGGGCAGCTAAGCCGGCAAGGCTTGCTCTCCAACAGAATTCGTATTCTTGCGATCTGACGCCTCCGCGGTCCGCTGCGGAGGCGTTTTCGTGCGTCTTCAGCCGGCGATGCGGCGCATCAGGGCCTGGGCCGCAGCCGGGGCCCGCACCTTGCCTTCGCTGATGAAGAAGGCGAACACGTCCCGCGGCCCGCCGCCCGGCGCGACCGCCTCGACCATCGGCAGGTCGTCCGGCCGATCGCCCCGCGCATAGACCCGCAGCCGATCGGCCCAGGCGTCGAGCGCCGCCGGCTCATAGCCCGTCTCGATCGCGTCGGAGCCGGCCATCAGCCGGGCGTAGACGAAGTCCGCCGTCGGATCGGCGATCATCGGAAACTCGGCGTGTTCGGTCAGGCAGACCGCCACATTGCGCGCCCGGCACATCGCCAGAAAGGCCGGATCGCCGAAGCTCTCGTGCCGCACTTCCACCGCATGGCGCAGGGGCCGGCCCTCGAGGTCGCCGGGCAGGAGGTCGAGAAAAGCCTCGAAATCGGCCGCATCGAACTTCTTCGTGGCCATGAACTGCCACAGGATCGGCCCGAGACGGTCGCCCAGTTCGGCGATCCCCTGGTTCAGGAACCTGGCGATCGACTCGCCGGCCTGCGCCAGCACCTTGCGGTTGGTGCAGAAGCGGGACGCCTTCAGCGTGAAGACGAAGCCCTCCGGCGTCGCCGCCGCCCACTTGGCGAAGCTCTCGGGCTTCTGGCTGGAATAGTAGGTGGAGTTGATCTCGATCACCGGGAGGTGCTGCGCCGCATAGGCCAGTTCGTCGGCCTGCCGCAGCCCCTTCGGATAGAAGACGCCGCGCCAGGGTTCGAAGGTCCAGCCCCCGATGCCGGCGCGCACCGTCCCGGTCATGAGCCTCTCCTACTTGCGGGCCGCGGCGCTCGCGTCGCGGGCGGCCTTGAACTCCGACCCCGCCTTCCACTCCGGCCAGGTTTCGGCGTTCGCCAGTTCCTGACCCAGGGCGTACAGCAGCTGGCCGTCCTGCGCCATGCCGTCCAGGTTCCAGTCGGGGCCGTACTCGTCGGCCGGCTGGTGATAGCGGTCGGCGGTATAGGCCTTGGACCAGGCCTGTCCCGCGGCCACCCCGCCCTGCGCCAGCTCGTCGCCGGAGCGGTAGGAGATCGACGGGACGCCCATCTTCACGAACGGGAAGTGGTCGGAGCGGAAGAAGCCGCCGGCCTCGGGGCGCGGATCGGGCGCGAAGGTGCGGCCGAGCTCGGCGCCCTGCGCGATCAGCATGTCCTGCAGATCCGACGCCGCGTCGCCGGCGGCGGAGAAGTTCTTCGCCGGACCGGCGGAGGAGGGCGCGTCGAGGTTCAGCACCGCCACCGTCTTCTCCAGCGGGTAGAGCGGGTTGGCGGCGTAGTATTCGGAGCCCAGCAGGCCCTTTTCCTCGGCCGTCACGATCAGGAAGTCGACGCTGCGGGCGGGGGGCTCGCCCTTGGCGAAGGCCTCGGCGATCTCCAGCACGGTGGCGACGCCGGCGGCGTTGTCCAGCGCGCCGTTATAGACGGTGTCGCCCTGCGCGTCCGGCAGGCCCACGCCCAGGTGATCCCAGTGCGAGGTGTAGAGGATGCGCTCGTCGGGACGCTCGTCGCCGGTCACCTCGGCCACCACGTTCTTGCTGACCACCTGGCGGGCGTCGACGTCGAAGGCGGTGGAGAAGGTGACGCCCTCCAGGACCTTCGGTTGGAAGGCGCGGGTCTGGGCCTCCTTCTTCAGGGCCTCGAAGTCCAGGCCCGCGCGCTTGAGCAGGTCCACGGCGACCTCGCGCTGCACCCAGCCTTCCAGCGGGGCGTGCGCCTTCGTCGGATCGGCGCGGACGATGTCGAAGATCTCATTGGTGTTGGAGTTCTTGACCGTCGCCCAGCCGTAGGAGGCCGGCGCCGTCTCGTGGATGACCAGGAAGCCGGCCGCGCCCTGGCGGGCGGCTTCCTCGTACTTGTAGGTCCAGCGGCCGTAATAGGTCATGGCCTTGCCGCCGAAGTCGCCCTCGCCGGTCTCGTAGTCGGGGTCGTTGACCAGGACGAGGACCACCTTGCCCTTCAGGTCCATGCCCTTGAAATCGTTCCAGTCGCGCTCCGGCGCGACGACGCCGTAGCCGCCGAAGACCACCGGCGCGTCCTGGATCTCCACGCGCTTCTGGCCGTTGGCCGCGGCGCGGATGGCGATCTCCTCGCCCTGGTCGAGGGTCAGCGTCTCGCCGCCGGCCTTCACCGTCGTGGCCACCGGGCCCTCGATCTCGAAGCGGGCGAGCGGCACGTCCTGCGTCCAGGCGCGCCGGCCGTCCTTGAGGTCGCCGGCCGGCTTCAGGCCCGCGGCCTTGAACTGCTCGATCAGGTAGTTGACGGTCTTTTCCTCGGCCGGGGTCGCCGGCGCGCGGCCCTCGAAGGCGTCGGAGGCGAGCACTTCGATGTGCTTGCCGATCTCGGCGCCGGAGATGACCGACTGGGCCAGGGCCGGCGTGGAAGCCAAGGCGACGGTCGCGGCCGCCGCGAGAAGGAGCGTCTTCATCGGAACTCTGCAGACTGGGGTTTGGGTGACCGCGACCCTAGTCCGCATGGCGCCGCTGCGCCACCGGCGATGTAACAGCGTGTGACATCAGGCGGCGGAGAATTTATCGCTGCTGCAATAGGGCAGTCGCGAACCTGTGTTCTGGAAGCCATCCCGGGACGCGGATCGCCACCGCTGTTCTATGATGCCGTGCGATTCGCGGCAGAGGCTCCTAGAAGACCGCATGCGCTTCCTCTCCACCTTCGCCCTCGTGACGTGCCTGGCGCTCGCCGCCTGCGCCTCGCCCCGCGAGCCGGTGACGAACCTGCCCGCCGCCTATCAGGCCCCGCCGAGCGCGGGCCTGGACGAGGCCGTCCTCGATCAGTGGTGGCTCGCCTTCGAAGACCCGCAGCTCACCGCCCTGGTGGAGCAGGCCCTCGTGCTCAGCCCCGATGCGCAGAGCGCCGCCGCCCGTCTGCGCGAGGCGCGCGCCACGGCCGCCTCGGCGCTCACCGCCTTCCTGCCTCAGGGCCAGCTGACGGGCTCGGCGCGCCGCACCGAGACCGAGCAGGTCGAGGGGCAGGAGATCAACATCCCGGGTCTGTCCACCTCGGGCGAGAGCGAGAGCTACCAGGCGAACTTCAACGTCAGCTGGGAACTGGACCTGTTCGGCCGGTTCTTCGCCGCCCGCCGGGCCGCCCGCGGCGACTCCGCCGCCGCCCGTTTCGCCTATGAGGGCGCGCGCGCCAGCCTGGCGGCCAATGTCGCCGACGCCTACTTCCAGGCGCGCGGCCTGGCGATCCAGCTCGCCGATGCGCGCGAGACGCTGCGCATCCAGGAATCCCTCGCGGACCTTGCGGAGCGGCGCGTCGAACTCGGCATCGCCGCCAGCTCCGACGCCGACCGCATCGCCGGCGACCTCGCCCAGGCGCGCGCCCAGGTCGCCAATCTGGAGGCCCAGCTTCAGGCCCAGCAGCGCATCCTGCTGGTGCTCGTCGGCCGCGGCGTCGATCCGGTGCAGAGCGTCGATGTCGAGGCCGCGCCCGGCCTCGTGCCGCCCGTGCCGGCCTCCCTGCCCGGCGAGCTGCTGGCCCGCCGTCCCGACGTGCGCGAGGCCGAGGCCCGCATCCGCTCGGCCGCCGGCCGGCTGACCTACGCCCAGCTCGCCTTCTTCCCGACCTTCACCCTGACGCCGGGCCTGGGGATCTCCAAGCAGGAGCAGCCGGGCTATTCGGCGACGACCCAGAACTGGAGCATCGGCGCCAACGTCTCCCAGCCCGTGCTCAACATTCCGCAGCTGCTCCTCGACCTGCGCGCCCAGAATGCGCGCACCGAGCAGGCGGTGATCAACTACGAGCGGGTGGTTCAGACCGCCTATGGCGAGGCCGAGAACGCGCTCGTGCAACTGGCGGCCGACCGCCGCCGCGTCGAACTGCTCACCGAGGGCGAGGCGCGCGCCGAGCGGGCCTTTGAGGCCGGCCGCCTCGGCTACGGCGCCGGCGTCACCGACCTCCAGACCGCGCTCTCGGCCGAGCAGTCCTGGCGGGCCGTCCGCGCCCAGCTGACGGCCGCCCAGGTCCAGGCTCAGCGCCGGGCCGTCCAGGCCTACAAGGCGCTCGGCGGCGGTTGGCCCGCCGACGACTTCTCCGATTCCACTTCGGCCCGCTGAGGGGCGCGCATGACCCGACTGATCCGATCCTCCTCCGTCTCGCGTAAGCTGCTGCTGCTGGCGACGATCTCCGCCCTCGGCGGTCTGGCGGCGTGCGGCGACAAGCCGGAGCCGGAAAGCGCCGCACAGCAGGCCCGCTCCGTCACGGTGGTCCCTGTGGCCGAGCGCGCGATCTCCGGCGCCGTCACCGCATCCGGCCCCCTCGTCCCCCGCGAGGAGGCGGCCGTGAATCCCGAGGTCAGCGGCTATCGGGTGGCCGAGGTCCTGGTGGAGCCGGGCGCCTATGTCCGCCGCGGCCAGACCCTGGCGCGCCTCGACGGCGCCCTCCTGCAGGCCCAGATCGAACAGCAGGAAGCCGCCCTCGCCCAGGCCCGCGCCCAGGCCGCCCAGGCCGAGGCCCAGGCCGCCCGCGTCGAAGGCCTCGAGGGCCAGGGCGTGCTGTCGGACGAGCAGATCGAGCAGCGGCGCTATCAGGCGCAGTCCGCCCGCGCCGCCGCGGAGGCCCAGGCGGCGGGGCTCAAGGACCTGCGCACCCGGCAGGCCAAGCTGAACGTCAGCGCGCCGGTGTCAGGTCTCGTGCTCGCCCGCAACATCCGTCCGGGCGACCTGGCGGCCGGCGCCGGCGAGCCCTGGTTCGTCATCGCCCGGGACGGGCTGATCGAGCTGGAGGCCCAGCTCTCCGAGGCGGACCTGGCCTCGGTTCGCGCCGGCCAGCCGGTCCGCGTCATTCTCCAGAACGAACAGGCCGTGCAGGGCACGGTGCGCCTGGTCAGTCCGCGGGTCGATCCGCAGACGCGCCTCGGCACGGTCTGGGTGCGCCTGCCCCAGCGGCCGGACATTCGCGCCGGCGGCTTTGCGCGTGCGGCCTTTACGGGGGCCGGCGAGGACAGCGTCGCCGTGCCAGAGACCGCCATCCGCTACGACGGCGACGGCGCCAGCGTGATGGTCGTGGGACCCGACAACAAGGTCGATCGCGTCCCGGTCTCCACCGGCGCCCGCGGCGGCGGACTGGTCGAGCTGCAGAAGGGCCCCCCGGCGGGGTCGCTGGTGGTCGAGAGCGCCTCGGCCTTCCTGCTTGAGGGCGACACCGTTCGACCGGTGCGTAAGGGCGCTGCGGCGGCCGCCCCGGCGGCGAAGGCGCCGGCCGCCAAGACCGAGACCGCCAAATGAACGGCGAACGCCACCTGGGCATTTCCAGCTGGGCGATCCGGAACCCGGTTCCGGTCGTCGTCCTGTTCATCGCGCTGACGATCGCGGGGATGATCGCCTACGGCAACCTGCCGGTGAAGCTCTTCCCCAACGTCCAGTTTCCCGCCGTCTCCGTGCTGGTGACGCAGAGCGGGGCCGCGCCCTCCGAGATCGAGACCCAGATCACCCGGCCGGTGGAAGACGCCCTGGCCGGCATTCCCAACGTCAAGAACATCTATTCGACCGTCAGCCAGGGCGTCTCCTCGACGACGGTGGAGTTCGAGCTGGGCGAGGATCTGCAGAAGGCCACCGACGACGTCCGCTCGCGCATCGACCAGACGCGCGCCATCCTGCCGAGGGAGATCGACGAGCCGACCGTGCAGCGGGTGGAGCTCGATTCCCAGCCCATCCTGACCTACGCCGTCGCCGCGCCCGAAATGTCGGACGCTGAGCTGTCCTGGTTCGTCGAGGACACGCTGGCCCGAGCCCTTCAGTCCGAGGAAGGCGTCGCCCAGGTCGCCCGGGTCGGCGGCGTCACGCGCGAGATCAACGTCATCCTCGACCCCGACCGCATGGCCGCCCGCGGCCTGACGGCGGCCCAGGTGAACAACGCCCTGCGCGGCTTCAGCCTCGACGCCCCCGGCGGGCGGGTGAGCATCGGGGGCCAGGAACAGACCCTCCGCGTCCTGGGCGCCGTGGAGACGGTCGACGCCCTGCGCGACCTGACCATTCCCACGGGCGCGGGCGGTTTCGTCCGGCTGGACGACATCGCCGACATCGGCGACGGCTCCTCCGAGGTGCGGGGCTTTGCACGCCTGAACGGCCAGCCCGTGGTCGGCTTCATGGTCATGAAGACGCGCGACTCCAGCGACGTGGCCGTGGAGGACGGCGTGCTGGACGCGTTGGAGCGGCTGGAAAGCCAGTATCCCGGCGTCACCTTCACCAAGATCTTTTCCTCGGTCGACGAGACCCGCGCCAGCTTCCGGGCCACCCAGCACGTGCTGATGGAAGGCATGATCCTGGCCGCGCTCGTGGTCTTCATCTTCCTGCGCGACTGGCGCTCGACCCTCATTGCGGCGGTCGCCATGCCGCTGTCCCTGATCCCCACCTTCCTGGTCATGGACTGGCTCGGCTTCTCGCTGAACGTGGTGACCCTGCTCGGCCTGACCCTGGTGATCGGCATTCTGGTCGACGATGCCATCGTGGAGGTCGAGAACATCGAGAAGCGGGTCGCCGCCGGGCAGAGGCCCTATCAGGCGGCCCTGGAAGGCGCCGACGCCATCGGCCTGGCGGTGGTGGCCACGACCTTCTCGATCGTCGTGGTGTTCACGCCCGTCTCCTTCATGGGCGGCATGGCCGGCCAGTTCTTCCGCGAGTTCGGCCTGACCGTTTCGGTGGCGGTGATCTTCTCCCTGCTGGTGGCGCGCCTGCTGACGCCGCTGATGGCCGCCTATCTGCTCAAGCCGACCACCCACCCGCACGAACGCAAGCCGTTCACGGGGCCCTACCGTCGCACCCTGGAATGGGCCCTCGACCACCGGATCCTCGCCTCGGTGGCCGGCGGCGTGCTCTTCATCCTCTCCCTGCTGCTGATCCCCCTTCTGCCGAAGGGGTTCCAGCCGCCCGGGGATCCCGACTACCTCTATGTCAACGTGCAAGGTCCGCCCGGCGCGACCGTCGAGCACATGGAAGGCGTTGTCCGCAGCATCAATGCGGCCTTCGCCGACCGGCCCGAGGTGACCGACGTCTTCGCCCAGATCGGTTCGACCGTGGCCGCCCAGGGGCCGGGCTCGCTGGGCGGCGGCGGCGGCGGCGACCTGCGCAGCGGTTCGGTGACCGTGCTCCTGGACGAAGACCGCGACCTTTCCGGCGCCGAGATCCGGCGGGAGATGCGCGAAGCGCTGCGGCGCATTCCTGACGCGCGCGTGACCTTCCTCGATTCGCAGGGCCAGGCGGGCCTACAGGTGATCCTGACCAGCCAGGACCCGGACAAGCTGCGCGAGGCGACCCTCGAACTGGAGCGCCAGATGCGCACGGTGCCCGAGATCGCCGAGCCGCGTCCGTCGGTTCCGCCGACAGGGCCCGAGCTGATCATCCGGCCGCGCGACGCCGAGGCCGCCCGCCTGGGCGTCACCGCCGAGCAGATCGCCAGCGTGGCCCGGGTGGCGACCGTGGGCGACATCGACGCCAACGTCGCCAAGCTGACCATCGGCGAGCGGCGCCTGCCCATCCGTCTGCGCCTCCCGGCCGACGCCCGCGCCGACCTGGAGACGATCAAGAATCTGCGGCTCCCCACGGCCAGCGGCGGGGTGACCACCCTGGGAGCCGTGGCCGACGTGGAGTTCCAGGCCGGACCCGCCCAGATCGAGCGCCTGAACCGGCAGCGCCAGCAGACCGTCCAGGCCGAGCTGAACGGGGTGGAGCTGGGCGACGCCTACGCCAAGGTTCAGCAGCTGCCGATCATGAAGAATCTGCCCCAAGGCGTCGCGCCCGCCCAGACGGGCGAACTGGAGGCGATGCAGGAGCTGTTCGGCTCCATGGGCATGGCCATCTTCGCCGGCGTCTCGATGATCTTCGGCGTGCTGATCCTGCTGTTCCGGAGCTTCTTCAAGCCGGTCGTCATCCTCTCGGCCCTGCCGCTGGCGGTGGGCGGGGCCTTCCTGGGGCTGCTGATCTTCCAGCTGTCGCTGTCGGTGCCCTCGATGATCGGCTTCCTCATGCTGCTGGGCCTGGCGGCCAAGAACTCGATCCTCCTGGTGGAGTACGCCATCGAGCGCGAGCGCGAGGGCATGCCCCAGCGCGAGGCCCTCATCGAGGCCTGCCGCGAGCGGGCCCGGCCCATCGTCATGACCACGGTGGCCATGGCCGCAGGCATGCTGCCGACCGCCATGGCTCTGGAGAAGGGCGCGGAGTTCCGCCAGCCCATGGCCGTGGCGGTGATCGGCGGCCTGATCACCTCGACCATCCTGTCGCTGGTGCTCGTGCCGGTGGTCTACGAGTTCGTCGACGACTTCGAACAGTGGATCAGGCCGAAGCTCGCGCGCCTGGTCACCCCGCGCGAGGCGCCTGGCGGCGCGACCCCGGAGGACCGCCTCTAGACCTCGCCGCTGAGGATCCGGGCGTAGAGTTCCGGGTCCACATTGCCGCCGGAGAGGACGATGGCGATCGGTCCCTCTCCGGCGATCTTGCCGGCCAGCAGGGCGGCCAGGGCCGCGGCGCCGCCCGGCTCGACGACCAGCTTGAGGAAGGCGAAGGCGGTGCGAATGGCGTCCGCCACCTCGGCGTCGGTGACCACGGCGACGCCGGCCAGATTGCGCCGCATGATCGGGAAGGTGATCTCGCCGGGGAAGGGCGATTCCAGGGCGTCGCACAGGGTGCGGCCCGCGGGCTTGATCACCACGCGCTCGCCGGCGGCCAGGGACTGGCGCGTATCCTCATAGCCGGCCGGTTCGGCGCCGATGATCTCGGTCTCCGGGCTCTGGGCCTTGAGCGCGATGGAGAGCCCCGAGATGAGACCGCCGCCGCTGATCGGCGCGGCCGCGGCGGCGAGGCGGACGCCCAGCGCCTCGGCCTGGCGGGCGAGTTCGAGCCCCACCGTCCCCTGGCCGGCGATGATGTCCGGATCGTCAAAGGCCGGCACGACCACAGCGCCCCGTTCGGCGGCGATGCCGGCGGCGATGGCCTCGCGGCTCTCCGTCATGCGGTCGTAGAGCCGGATCTCCGCCCCGTAGCCGCGGGTCGCGGCGACCTTCACCGCCGGCGCGTCGGAAGGCATGACGATCAGGGCCGGCATGCCCAACAGGCGGGCGGCGAGCGCCACGCCCTGCGCGTGGTTGCCCGAGGAGAAGGCCACGACGCCGCGCGGCCGCTGATCGGCGTCGAGCTGCGACAGCCGGTTGAAGGCGCCGCGGAACTTGAAGGCCCCGACCCGCTGCAGGGTCTCCAGCTTGAGCAGCACCCGGCGTCCGGCGCGGTCGTTGAGCGCGGGGCTCTCGACCAGCGGCGTCTCCACCGCATGGCCCTTCAGCCGGACGGCGGCGGCCTGAATGTCGGAGAGGGTGACGCTCATTTCGCGAAGACCATCTCGTCGCGGGCGAAGGCCTTGAACTCCAGCGCATTGCCGGAAGGGTCGAGGAAGAAGAGCGTCGCCTGCTCGCCGGGCAGGCCCTGGAACCGTACCTGCGGCTCGATGATGAACTTCGTCCCCGCCGCCTTCAGCCGCTCGGCGAGGAGGCCCCAGGTCTCCAGGTCCAGGATGACGCCGAAGTGGCGCACCGGCACCTGCTCGCCGTCCACGGCGCTCGTCTGGCGATGGCCCGCCTCCTCGGGCGCCAGATGGGCGACGATCTGGTGGCCGTAGAAGTCGAAATCGATCCAGGAGTCGCTCGAACGGCCTTCCGGACAGCCCAGCACGCCGCCGTAGAAGGCGCGCGCCGCGGCCAGGTCATGGACGGGAAAGGCGAGATGGAAACGCGGTCGGGTCATGCTTCGCTGATAGCGCGGGCCGGCGCCTCACGCGACGGTTTTGCGCCGCCCAAGCCTGTGCTTAGGTGCCGAGACTGGATCGGGGGCTTCCATGATGCGTACTGTAGCGGCGGCGGGCGCGGCGCTCGCCCTGGGCTGGGCCGGCGCGGCCCAGGGGGCGGAATTCCTGTTCGGCGCCTACGCCCACGACGTGACCTTCATCGGCGAGGCGATCGGCTCCGGGGCGGCGGGCCGAGAGGGCGGCGTGGACATCCATCTGGGCGTTCGCTCCGACCGTATCGAACAGATCTTCGGCGGACCCCAGGCCCACGCCTTCGTCTCGATCAACAGCGAGGACACCAGCAACTTCGTGGCCGCAGGCCTCTCCTGGCCCATCGGCCTCACGGAGCGGCTCTACGTCCGCCCGGGGCTGGGCCTGGCCTACACGGACGGAGAGGCGGGGCTTCCGCCGGTGAACGAGCCGGGCCTGCCGCCCGAGGAGGTGGCGCGCCGCCTGGAGCTCTACAACACCCGGATCGACTTCGGGTCCCAGGTGCTCTTCCAGCCCGAGCTGTCGCTCGGCTACCGGTTCACCGAACGCTTCTCGGCCGAGCTCTCCTGGGTCCACATCTCCAACGCCCAGATTTTCCACCAGGGCAAGAACCAGGGCCTTGACGATGCGGGCGTGCGGCTGATTTACAGCTTCTGACCCGGACGGGCCGCGAAGGCGGCCGGCGGGTCGCGCAAAATCGATCAAATCCTCCCGCCGAGCGCCTGTCGAAGGGCGGGATGGATCCGCTCGGCAGGCGGAAGGATCGTATCTTCATGGCCAATGTGACGGTGATCGGCGCCCAGTGGGGCGACGAGGGCAAGGGCAAGGTCATCGACTGGCTCGCCAATCGGGCCGAGGTGGTCGTCCGCTTCCAGGGCGGCAACAACGCCGGCCACACCATCGTGGTCGGAAACAAGACCTACAAGCTCTCCCTGCTGCCGTCGGGCGTCATCCAGGGCAAGCTCTCCATCATCGGCAACGGCGTCGTCGTCGACGTCTGGTCGCTGCTGGACGAGATCGAGCGCGCCCAGGGCCAGGGTCTGGCCATCACCCCCGACAATCTGGTGGTCGCCGAGAACGCCACCCTGGTCCTGCCCCTGCACCGCGACCTGGACGGCGCGCGCGAGGCCCGCGCCGGCGCCGGCAAGATCGGCACCACCGGGCGGGGGATCGGCCCGGCCTACGAGGACAAGGTCGGCCGCCGCGCCATCCGTTTCGCCGACCTCGCCGACCGCGAGGCGCTTGAGGTCAAGATCGAGCGCCTGCTCGCCCACCACGGCGCCCTGCGCGCCGGCCTCGGCCTGCCGGAGATCACCCCGGCCGAGGTGCTGGCTCAGCTCGAGGCCGTGGCCCCGAAGATCCTGCCCTATGTGAAGCCGGCCTGGCGGGTGCTGGGCGACGCCATCAAGGACGGCCAGCGGGTGCTGTTCGAAGGCGCCCAGGCGACCCTGCTCGACGTCGATCACGGCACCTATCCCTATGTGACCTCCTCCAACACCGTCGCCGGCCAAGCCGCGGCGGGCGCCGGCGTCGGTCCCACGGCCGGCGGCTATGTGCTCGGCATCGTCAAGGCCTATACGACCCGCGTCGGCGAGGGGCCTTTCCCCACCGAGCTGAACGACGAGACCGGCCGTCTGCTGGGCGAGCGGGGCCACGAATTCGGCACCGTCACCGGCCGGCCGCGGCGCTGCGGCTGGTTCGACGCCGTGCTGGTGCGCCAGTCGGTGGCGGTCGGCGGCGTGCAGGGGGTGGTGCTGACCAAGCTCGACATCCTCGACGGCTTCGAGACGCTGAAGGTCTGCGTCGGCTACCGGCTGAACGGCGAGACCATCGACTACCTGCCCGCCGGCCTGCGCGACCAGGCGGCGATCGAGCCCATCTACGAGGAGATGGAGGGCTGGAGCGAGAGCACCCGCGGCGCGCGCTCCTGGAAGGACCTGCCGGCCAATGCGGTGAAGTATGTCCGCCGGGTCGAGGAGCTGATCGGCGCGCCGGCCGTGCTGCTGTCCACGAGCCCGGATCGGGACGACATCATCATGATGCTGGACCCTTTCCAGGGCTAGCCGGGCGCCGGCGTAAGCGGTTCTTTACGGGCCCATGCGAGCATCTGGGGAATCGCGGAGTTCCCCAGTGTTCAATGACGATCGCAAGCTGATCGAGCGTATGGCCCCGGCCCTGAAGCGGGCCCTGGTCATCGATCCGTCAGCCGCCAGCAGCCGCATGCTGGCCGACCTGATGCGCAGCCTGACCCATTGCCAGGTCTGGGTGGCGCCGACGGCTGGCAAGGCCATGGAGCTGCTCAAGGCGATCGACCCGCAGATCATCTTCATCGAGCACGCCGCGCGCGGCGGCGTGGACGGCATCGAGTTCACCCGACGGCTGCGCCGCAGCGAGGCCTCCTGCCGCCAGGCGCCGGTGATCATGATCCTGGCGCAGCCGACGGCCGCCGCCGTGCTCGGCGCCCGCGACGCAGGGGTCCACGAATTCCTGCGCAAGCCCTTCACGACCAAGGACCTGCTCAAGCGGCTGGAGGCGGTGACCCTGCACCCGCGCGACTGGGTTGAGGCGGTGACCTATGTCGGCCCCGACCGTCGCCGCTTCAACTCGGGCGACTACAGCGGTCCTCTGAAGCGCCGCTCCGATGCGCGCGCGACGCCCGAAAAGGCCCGCATCACCCAGGCGATCAAGATCCTGAAATCGGCGGCCGGCGCGCTGGAGAGCGATCCCGCCCAGGCCTATCGCGCCATGCAGGCCCAGGGCGCCGACCTGCAGAAGGTGGCCGTCTCCACCGGCGACCTGAAGCTCGCCTCGGCGGCGGCCGAGTTCCAGCGCTATCTCGCCACCGTCGTCGATCCTCGCCGACTGGACGCGGCCCAGGTGGCCTTCCACGTCGCGGCCCTGTCGGCCTTCATGCCGCAGGACGCCCAGGGCGGCCGCAAGCGGGTGGCCTGAGCCGGCCCAAAGAAAAACGGCCGGCGTCTCCGCCGGCCGTCGATCCTGCTTCCTTCGGCTGCCTCAGGCGGCGACCAGGTTCCGCTCCTCGGCGGCGGCCCGCATGGACTTCTGCAGCTTCTCGAAGGCGCGCACCTCGATCTGGCGCACGCGCTCGCGGCTGACGCCGTACTGGCTGGCCAGTTCCTCCAGCGTGGTCGGGTCGTCCTTCAGCCGCCGCTCGGTCAGGATATGACGCTCGCGGTCGGTGAGCTCGGCCATCGCTTCCTCGAGCAGGCCCATGCGCAGGCCGCGCTCCTCGTTCTCGGCGACGATGCTCTCCTGGCTGGGCGAGTCGTCGTCGGCCAGCCAGTCCTGCCACTCGCTCTCGGAGTCCGAACGCAGCGGCGCGTTCAGCGAGGCGTCCGGGCCGGAGAGGCGCCGGTTCATGGAGATGACCTCTTCGTCCAGCACGCCGAGCTTGGTGGCGATCTCGCGCACCTGTTCGGGACGCAGGTCGCCCTCCTCGAAGGCGCTGATCTGGCTCTTGGCCTTGCGCAGGTTGAAGAACAGCTTCTTCTGCGCCGCCGTGGTGCCCATCTTCACGAGGGACCAGGAGCGCAGGATGTATTCCTGGATCGAGGCGCGGATCCACCACATGGCGTAGGTGGCCAGGCGGAAGCCCTTGTCCGGATCGAACTTCTTCACCGCCTGCATCAGGCCGACATTGCCCTCGGAGATCACTTCCCCGATCGGCAGGCCATAGCCGCGATAGCCCATGGCGATCTTGGCCACGAGACGCAGGTGGCTGGTGACGAGCTTGTGCGCGGCCTCGGAATCCTCATGCTCCTGCCAGGCCTTGGCGAGCATGAACTCCTCGTCCTTGGCCAGCATCGGAAACTTGCGGATCTCACTCAGGTACCGGCTCAGGCCGCCTTCCGGCGACATGACGGCGAGCGTGTTCGCAGCCATGGCATATCCCCTTTTCCTGCGGACTGTCGGGTCGCCGCGCCAGACGCGCGCGGACCGTCCGCCCCCTCAACCGTCCCAGATAGGTATTGGTTTCGTCGGGCGGAAGACCGTCGGGGAGGAGACGGCCCGATAAAATCCGACTTCTCAACTCAGGTATTTCTACGCGGCGATCTGGGCGCAAGCAAGGCGCCTGGCGGATGTCGGCTTCGCGAAATTCTCAGAGCTGGGTGAGCAGAGCTTCAAGCTGCGCCATATCGGCGGGCAGGGGGCTCTCGAACCGGACCGTTTCCCCGGTCACCGGATGGACGAAGCCGAGGACGGCGGCGTGCAGGGCCTGGCGGAAAAGGCCGGCGCGGGCCATGGCCTCGCGGACCGGCGCGGCCGGCATGCCCGAGCCGTAGACGGGATCGCCCAGGCAGGGCGCGCCCTTCGACGCCAGATGGACGCGGATCTGGTGCGTGCGACCGGTCTCCAGCCGGCAGGCGACGCGGGCGGCCAGGGGGCGCTCGGCCGGGCCGAAGATCGCCGTCGTGTCGTAGTGGGTGACGGCTTCCCGGCCGCCGGTGCGCAGGACGGCCATCTTCTTGCGGTCGTGGGTCGAGCGGCCCAGCCGCGTCTCGATCGTGCCCCGCGGCGGATAGGGCGCGCCGCGGGTCAGGGCCACATAGGTCCGTTCGATGTCGTGGGCGGCGAAGAGGGCCGACAGGCCCTGGTGCGCGGCGTCGCTCTTGGCGCAGACCAGCACGCCCGACGTGTCCTTGTCGATGCGGTGCACGATGCCCGGCCGCGCCACGCCGCCCACGCCCGAGAGGCTGTCGCCGCAGTGATGCAGCAGCGCGTTCACCAGCGTGCCGTCCGGGGTTCCCGGCGCCGGGTGGACGGCCATGCCCGCCGGCTTGTCCACCACGATGAGGTGGGCGTCTTCGAAGAGGATGGCGAGCGGAATGTCCTGCGGCTCGGGTTCGGCCGGGGCCGGCGGCGGGATCGCCACCTCGTAGGTTCCCGCCTGGGCGCGGGCGGAGGGGTCGGTCAGGACCAGGCCGTCCCGCGTCACCGCCCCCTGCGCCATCAGGGCCTGCAGGCGGGCCCGGGACAGGCCCTCGGCCAGGCTGGACAGCGCCTTGTCCAGCCGTTCGCCGGCGGCGTCCGGACCGATCTCCAGGCGAAGCACGTCGGCCGCCTCGCCGTCGTCGGTCTCGCTCGGCGGAAGGCCCGCCTCAGAGGCCATGCTTGCCCGCCGACTCTTCCTCCTGGCCGGTGATGGAGCCTTCGGTGAACAGGTACTCGCGCAACTGGCCGTCGAACTGCTCGTCATTTCGGCGGATCCATTCCAGGACCATGGCCGCGTGCTCCATTTCCTCCTTCGCGTTGTGAAGAAGGATGGCTTTCAGCTCGGGATCGTCGCAATCGTCCGCGCGCTGACGGTACCAGTCGACCGCTTCCATCTCCTCCATCAGCGAGGCGATCGCATAGTGGAGCTGGAGCGTCTTTTTCGTAAGCTTCTCCCGAGGGACGTGCAGGGTCTCGCTGGCCATGGGCATCATTCTCCTGTCGCAGAAGCGCTCTCTATTGCACGGCCGACCACATGGCGCGAGTTGGGGGACACCATCATGAAGATCGATCGACGCAGGGCGCTCGCCCTCCTTGGCCTCGGTGCGGCGGCGCCCGCGAGCGGCGCCCTGGCCCAGGGCGCCTATGAGGGCCCCGTGGCCTTCGAACACGGGGTCGCCTCCGGCGATCCCCTGCCGAACGCCATGATCCTGTGGACCCGCATCACGCCCAAGGCGGAGACCAGCGCGCCCATCGCCTACACCTGGCGCATCAATCCGGTGGACCGCCGGGCGGGCAGCGCCAAGTCGGGGAGCGGCGTCACCGGCCCCGACCGGGACTACACGGTGAAGATCGACGTCACCGGCCTCGATCCGGACCGCGCCTACACCTACGAGTTCGAAGCCAACGGCGTGACCTCGCCCATGGGCCGCACCCGGACGCCTTCCACCGGCGAGACGCTCGAGGTGGTCCTCGCGGTGGCCTCCTGCTCGCTCTATCCGAACGGCTATTTCAACGCCTACCAGGCCATCGCCGACCTGCCCAAGCTCGACGCCGTCGTCCACCTCGGCGACTACATCTACGAGTACGGGGGCGAAGGCTCCTACGGCATGACCTCGGCCGTGGCGGGCGAGCGGCCGCACGATCCGCCGCACGAGATCGTCAGCCTCTCCGACTACCGGACGCGCCACGCCCAGTACAAGTCGGACCCGGCCCTGCAGGCGGCGCACGCCCGCGCGCCCTGGATCGTGGCCTGGGACGACCACGAGACGGCCAACAACTCCTGGTTCGGCGGCGCCGAGAACCACCAGTCGGAGGCCGAGGGCGACTGGAACGCCCGCAAGGCCGCGGCGCTCAAGGCCTATTTCGAGTGGATGCCGATCCGCGATCCGGCGCCCGGCGGCGCCTTCGAGGCCATGAACCGCACCTTCCACTTCGGCGACCTGGTCAGCCTGATCATGCTGGAGACGCGGCTGACGGCCCGTGACGAGCAGCTCGACTACGCCCGCGACCTGCCCGTGGTGGACGGCAAGCCCGACATCCCGGCCTTCCGCAAGAAGCTGCACGATCCCGCCCGCCGCATGATGAGCGAGGCCCAGGAAGCCTGGTTCGCCAAGGAGGTCGCCGACTCCGTCAAGGCGGGCCGCACCTGGCAGGTGCTGGGCAACCAGGTGGTCATGGCCCGGGTCGACGTGCCGAGCCCGCGCTCGGTGCTGGGCGAGGAGGCGGTCGCCGCCGCCATCGCCACCCAGCCGGAGGACATCGCCAAGCGCATCGACCAGATGGAGCGTCTGGCCGCCATGGGCCTGCCCTACGGTCTCGACATGTGGGACGGCTATCCGGCCGCGCGGGAGCGCCTCTACGACGCCGTGGCCGCCGCCGGCGCCAAGGCCGTCGTCATCTCCGGCGACAGCCACGCCTTCTGGGCCAACGAGCTCTATGACGACGAGGGCGCCCTGCGCGCGGTGGAGTTCGGCACGACCGGCATCACCAGCCCCGGCGCCGGCGACTATGTGAAGGGCCTGCCGGTGGGCGAGCTCTACATGAAGGGCGCCAAGGAGATCGTCTTCTCCGACCACGACGCCAAGGGATTCGTCCTGCTGACCCTGACGCCGGACGAGGTCAAGGGCGAGCTGATGACCGTCTCCTCCATCGTCTCCAAGGACTATGAGACGGGCGTGCGCGCGGCCTTCACCGCCACGCCCGGCGAAGGCGGCGTGTCGGGCCTGACGAAGGTCTAGGCAGGACCGGCGGCGCCCGTCACTCGGGCCGTTCCACCAGCTTCCCGTCTTCGACGACGCGATAGAAGCAGGAGCGGAAGCCGACGTGGCAGGCGCCGCCGTCGCCCTGCGGCCGGACCTTGATCCAGACGCAGTCCTGATCGCAGTCGATCCGCGTCTCGACGACCAGCTGAACCTGGCCGCTGGTCTCGCCCTTCAGCCACAGTTCCTGGCGCGAGCGGCTCCAGTAGTGGGCCTTGCCCGTCTTCAGGGTCAGGTCGAGGGCCTGCGCGTTCATCCAGGCGAACATCAGCACCTCGCCAGTGTCGGCGTGGGTGGCGATGGCGGCGATCAGGCCGTTGTCGTCGAAGCGGGGGGCGATGGTCTCGCCCCGCTCGAGGGCGTGCGTGTCGGTCAGGGTGGGGAAGCGCTCGGACATGGCCATGCTATAGCCCTCCTTCCGGTCCAGGGGGAGGCCGAGCGAGGGAGAGACATGCCATGAGCCTGAGCCGCCGCGCCCTGATCGCCTCGGCCGCCGCCGCCGCCGCCGCGCCGGCGCCGGCCCTCGCCGCCTGGCCCTTCGGCCTGGGCCGGCGGAAGCCCGAGCCGCCCAAGGACGGCCGCGCCGACTATGCCGGCGGGGCTCTACGCCAGCAGATCGGCGACTGGCAGTTCGAGATCGCCAAGACCTCGGCCTCGACGCGCCTGCAACCGGTCATCCGTGACAACTACGAGGCCCGCCTGACCGAGGCGGTCGGCAAGATGCCGGGCGTCAAGGCGATCACCGCCGCCGTCGCCGAACCCGACGGCAGCGTCTGGACCCAGGCCTGGCGCGCCGATGAAGGCCCGCTGCCGACCCGCTTCCATTGGGCGAGCGTGGCCAAGGCCTATACCGCCACCGCCGTCATGCAGATGGTCGAGGCCGGCCAGCTGTCCCTGACCGACACCCTCGACCGCTGGGCCCCGGCGATGCCGAACGCCGCCTGGATCACTCTCGAGGACCTGCTGGCCCACACCAGCGGCCTCTACAGCTTCCAGGCCGACGAGACCCTGCGCGCGACGCCCGGCTACAAGAGCCCCGAGCAGCTGCTCGCCGTCGCCGCGGCCCATCCGCCGCTGTTCCAGCCGGGGGCGGCCTGGTCCTATTCCAACACCAACTACGTCCTGCTGGGCCAGATCATCGAAGCCGTGGACGGCAAGCCCTGGCATGAGGCCCTGGCCGAGCGGATCGCCGCCCGGCGCGAGCTGGAGGACACCGTCTTCATCGCCCCGCAGGCCAAGGTCGAGGGGCTTGCGCCGCCGGCGCCGGCCGAGGCCGCGCCGGGAACGGCCGACGAGATTTCCACGCCCTATGCCGCCGGCGCCGTGGCCGCCTCCTCGCTCGACATGGTGCGCTTCTGGCGCGACCTGCTGGCCGACCGGCTGCACGGTCCGGAGGCGACCCGCCGCCGCTTCTACCGTCTCTATCCGATGACCGGCGTCGGTCCCGGCCACTACGGCCTGGGCGTCATGGTCAGCGATCTTTCCGCCGCCGACCCGGCCGCCACGGACGTCTGGCTCGGCCACTCCGGCGGCCTGCCGGGCGCCAAGGCCGTGGTCGCCTACTCGATGCAGACCCGCGCCTTCGTGGCCGTGGCGCTGACCGGGGAGGGCTCTCCCGAGGCGGCCGCCAACCTGCTCCTGGCGGAGCTCCGACGCTGAGCCTGAAGGACCGGATCAAGGGCCGGGTCGAGGCCTTCGACGCCTGGGCCAGGCCCTGGGCCGAGCGCTCGCCCTGGCGCGGCCACGCCTACGAGTTCCTGCTGTTCGGCCTGAAGCAGGCCTGGGCCTGCCTCTATGCCGGCGCCATGCTGGCCCTGCTGGTGGGCACGCACTTCCTGTGGCCGGACGATGCGCCGCTGGCCCGCTACGACTTCCTGGTGATCGCGGCCGTCGCCCTGCAGGTCTTCCTGCTGGCGACCCGCCTGGAGCGGCCGCGCGAGGCCGTGGTCATCGCCGTCTTCCACGTGGTCGGTACGGCCATGGAGGTCTTCAAGACCGCGCAAGGGTCCTGGACCTATCCGGAAGAGAGCCTGTTGCGGATCGGCGGCGTCCCGCTCTTCTCAGGCTTCATGTACGCCTGCGTCGGCTCCTTCATGGCCCGCATCATCCGGCTGATGGAGATCAGGTTCGAGAACTATCCGCCGCTCTGGGCGCCGTGGATCCTGGCGCTGCTGTCCTACGCCAACTTCTTCACGCACCACTATCTGCCCGACATCCGCTGGGGCCTGTTCGCCCTGTCGGTCCTCGTCTTCGGGCGCACCTGGATTCGGTTCACGCCGGACCGGACGGCGCGCCGCATGCCGCTCGTTCTGGGGGCGGTCCTGACGGCCTTCTTCATCTGGGTGGCGGAGAACCTCGGCACCTACGCCTCGGCCTGGGTCTATCCCGAGCAGCAGGACGGCTGGACGCCGGTCTCCGTCGCCAAGATGGGCTCCTGGTACCTGCTGATGATGCTGAGCTTCGTCCTGGTGACCCTGGTCCACCGGCCGCAAAGGGCGGAGGCGGACGCCCCCTCAGGCGCTTCGCGCCAGCTCCCCCTGGGAGGGGGAGCATCTTGGCGCCGAGATGTCCGCAACCGCTGAGCAGATCCTCCCCCTCGGCGAGGGGGAGGTGGCCCGCAGGGCCGGAGGGGGCCTACGCCTCAGCGCTTGTTGACGAAGTCCAGGAACCGCTGGCGCAGGCTGGCGTCGGTGCGGAAGACGCCGGTGAACTGGGTGGTGATGGTGCCCACGTGGCGGTGGTGGACGCCGCGGGTGGTCATGCACTGGTGCTGGGCGTCGATCAGGACGGCCACGCCGGCCGGGCGCAGGCTGTCGGTGATGGCGTCGGCGATCTGCTGGGTCATGGTCTCCTGGGTCTGGAGACGCTTGGCGAAGATCTCGACCACCCGGGCGATCTTGGAGATGCCGACGACGCGGTTGGTGGGCATGTAGGCGACATAGGCCTTGCCCAGGAACGGCGCCATGTGGTGCTCGCAGTGGCTCTCCACCTCGATCTCGCGCAGCATGACGATGTCGTCATAGCCCTGCACGTCCTCGAAGGTGCGCGACAGCTCCTTGGCGGGGTCGGCGCCGTAGCCCTCGAACCATTCCGCATAGGCGTCGACCACGCGCTTGGGCGTATCGAGCACGCCTTCGCGGCGCGGATCGTCCCCCGCCCAGGCGATCAGGGTGCGAACGGCGGCCATGGCCTCTTCGCGAGTGGGGCGTTCGACGGGCTGAAGGGAGTCCGGACCGTTCAGGTTCCGGTCGCTGGTGATGGCGTCCATGGCGTGAATGGGTCTTTCCAGGGCTGAGTTGCGCCGGGACGAAGGTCCCGGAAATGACGCGTGCCACCCTTTTCTACGGGCCGGAAGCTTGAGCAGATGCGCCCCCTGTCTTCCCGCCCGGGCGATCTGTATATGGGTCGAGCGCCCGACCGGGCAACCGTTCCGCAGCGTCAGTGTAGCCGATGTCCCTGAATCTCTACGACACCATGGCCCGCGCCAAGCGGCCCTTCGTTCCCGCCGATCCCAAGCGGGTGACGATGTATGTGTGCGGACCGACGGTCTACAACTACGCCCACATCGGCAACGCCCGCCCGGTGGTGGTGTTCGACGTCCTCTTCCGCCTGCTGCGTCACGCCTATGGCGACGAGGCGGTCCTCTATGCGGCCAACGTCACGGACGTGGACGACAAGATCAACGCCAAGGCCCAGGCCGAGGGCGTCGCCATCGACGTGATCACCGAGCGCTATATCGAGATCTACAACCGCGACATGGCGACGCTGGGCGCGCTTCGCCCCACCTTCCAGCCGCGCGCCACCCAGACCATGGACGCCATCCAGGCGATGATCGCGACCCTGGTCCAGAAGGGCGGCGCCTACGCTGCGGAAGGCCATGTCCTCTTCGACACCCAGGCCTATCCCGACTACGGCAAGCTGTCGGGCCGCTCCCTGGAGGACCTGATCGCCGGGGCCCGCGTGGATGTGGCCCCCTACAAGCGCCACCCGGCCGACTTCGTCCTGTGGAAGCCGTCCAAGCCGGGCGAGCCCGTCTGGGAGAGCCCCTGGGGGCCGGGGCGGCCCGGCTGGCACATCGAGTGCTCGGCCATGATCGAACAGGCGCTCGGCCTGCCCATCGACATCCATGGCGGCGGCAACGACCTGATCTTCCCCCACCATGAGAACGAGCTGGCGCAAGGCGTCTGCGCCGCCCACGGCTGCGAGGGCGGCCATACGGGCGACTATGCCCGCTACTGGCTGCACAACGGCTTCCTGAACTTCGGTTCGGAGAAGATGTCCAAGAGCCTGGGCAATGTCGTCCTTGTCCACGACCTGGTGAAGCAGGCGCCGGGCGAGGCGGTGCGCTGGGCCCTGCTCGTCGGCCACTACCGCGCGCCGCTGGAATGGTCCGGCGAGCTGATCGAGCAGGCGCGCAAGTCGCTCGACCGGCTCTACGGCGCCCTGCGGCGGGCGGCCGACGTCACGCCGTCCACCGATGCGCCGGCGCCGAAGTTCCTCGCCGCGCTCGAAGACGACCTGAACACCGCCCAGGCCATGGCCGAGCTCTTCGCGCTCGCCTCGGCGCTGGAGACCGGCTCGCCCGAAGAGAAGGCCAGGGCCAAGGGCGAGCTGCTGGCCTCGGGCAGGCTGATGGGCTTCCTGCAGTCGGACCCGGAGGCCTGGTTCCAGGGCGGGGCCGACGAGGACCTGAAGACGCGGGTGGAGGCGCTGATCGCCGCCCGTATCGAGGCGCGGTCCGCCAAGGACTGGCCCCGCGCCGACGCCATCCGTGACGAACTGAACGCGCTGAACGTGGAGGTCATGGACTCCGCGACCGGCGCCACCTGGCGCCTGAAGGAGCCGAGCTGACCATGCTGAGCCCCAACCGCAACGACAGCCAACTCCGCCCCTCCTTCATGCCCGGCTTCGGCTTCGGCAAGAAGAAGCAGGCGGCCGGACCCAAGGGCCTGAAGGTGGAGCACCGCATCGGCGTGCAGGCCCCGCCGGACGTGTTGTGGGAGAACCTCGCCGATCCGGCGGCCTGGCCGGAGTGGAACCCGCTCTATTCCCGCGCCGAAGGCCGGCTGGCCATCGGCGCGCCGCTGTCGCTGACGCTCACCCTGCCCGAACAGGCGCCGCGCGAGGTGCGCGCCCAGATCGTCGACTGGGTGCCCAACGAGCAGATCCACTGGCGCACCAGCGTCGCCGGCGGCTTCGGCACGGCCATCCGCTACATCGAGATCGAGCAGGTGGCCGACCATGCCTGCATCCTCTCCAACGGCGAGTGGTTCCTGGGGCTGCTCGGCCCCCGCTCGGCCAAGCGCATCCAGCGCCCGCTCAGACGCGGCTTCGCGGCCATGGGCGAGGCGCTGAAGGAACGCGCCGAGGCGGCGTGGCGGGCGCGGGCCTGAGCGCCTACATCCTGCCCATGATCGACGAGCTCTATTCGGCGAAACTGCTCAGCCTGGCGGCCAACCTGCCGCACGCCGGCCGGCTGGCTGCGCCGGACGGCTCGGCCGAGAAGACGGCCAAGCTGTGCGGCAGCCGCGTCGTGGTGGACGTGGCCGTCGAGGGCGACCGCGTCGTCGACTTCGCCCAGGACGTGAAGGCCTGCGCGCTCGGCCAGGCCGCGGCCGCGGTCCTGGGCGCGCACGTCCTCGGCGCCAGCCTGGCCGAGATCGAGATGGCCCGCGACGCCTTCCGTGCTATGCTGAAGGCGGGCGGAGAGCCGCCCGAAGGACGTTTTTCGGACCTTTCGATGCTTGCGCCGGTGAAGGACTATCCCGCCCGACACGCCTCGACGCTGCTGGCGTTCGAGGCCGCGGCCGCGGCCGTGCGCCAGGCCATGGAGCGAACTAGCCGCGCCGGCGCGGCTTGATTTGACCGCCCCTGAGACGTAAGCGCTGCGAGGACTCGCAAGCCTGCGGCCGGCATGACTCTCTACGAATCCTGCGTCAGAGGCGCCCACCGCGCCTACAAGCTGACGCTTTCCCCCCTGATCGGACGCCAGTGCCGCTTCCTGCCGACGTGCTCGGACTATGCGGCCCAGGCCCTGATCGACCACGGCCCCTGGCGCGGCTCGATGCTTGCGGCCAGCCGGCTGTGCCGATGCAACCCCTGGGGCGGTTCGGGATATGACCCGCCGCCCCCGCCGCCCGGCTCCGAGAGGCCCGAGGCGCGGAAATGGACGTGTGAATCATGATCGAGCTTGTTTTCCCCGACGGGTCCAAACGCCAGTTCGAGGACGGCGTCACGGGCCGCCAGATCGCCGCCGGCATCTCCAAGTCGCTGGAGAAGAAGGCCGTGCTGGTGAAGGTCGACGGCGTGCTCCTCGACCTGGAGCGGCCGCTGCGCCACGGCGGCGCCTTCCAGATCCTGACGCGTGACGATCCGGAGGTCCTGGAGACCATCCGCCACGACGCCGCTCACGTCCTGGCCGAGGCGGTGCAGGAGCTCTTCCCCGGCACCCAGGTGACGATCGGCCCGTCGATCGAGGACGGCTTCTACTACGACTTCGCCCGCGACGAGCCCTTCAGCATCGACGACTTCCCCAAGATCGAAGCCAAGATGCGCGAGATCGTCGAGCGCGACGAGCCGATCCGCCGAGAGGTCTGGAACCGGGACGAGGCCATCGCCCACTTCAAGGGGATCGGCGAGGCGTACAAGGCCGAGATCATCGAGGACCTGCCGGCCGACGAGGAGATCAGCGTCTACTGGCAGGGCGGCTGGAAGGACCTCTGCATCGGGCCGCACCTGCCGTCGACCCGGCACGTGGGCAAGGCCTTCAAGCTGACCAAGCTGGCCGGCGCCTACTGGCGCGGCGACCATCGCAACGCCCAGCTTCAGCGCATCTACGGCACGGCCTGGGCCAATGAGGCCGACCTCGAGGCCTATATCCAGCGCATCGAGGAGGCCGAGAAGCGCGACCACCGCAAGATCGGCAAGGCCATGGACCTCTTCCACATCCAGGAAGAGGGCAAGGGCATGGTCTTCTGGCACGCCAAGGGCTGGACCCTCTACCGCACGGTGGAAGCCTATATCCGTCGTCGGCTCGCCGCCGACGGCTACGAGGAGGTCAAGACGCCCCAGATCCTGGACCGCTCCCTGTGGGAGGCTTCCGGTCACTGGGAGAAGTTCGGGGCCAACATGTTCGTCTGCGAGACGGAGGAGGGCGAGAGCCTGGCCGTCAAGCCGATGAACTGCCCGGGCCACGTCCAGATCTTCAACGTCGGTCAGAAGTCCTACCGCGACCTGCCCCTGCGCATGGCCGAGTTCGGCGCCTGCCACCGCTACGAGCCCTCGGGCGCCCTGCACGGCATCATGCGCGTCCGCGGTTTCACCCAGGACGACGCCCACATCTTCTGCCGCGAGGACCAGATCGAGGAGGAGACGCGCCGCTTCGTCCGCCTGCTGAACTCGGCCTATGCGGACTTCGGCGTCGAGCTGCACTCGGTGAAGCTCGCCCTGCGCCCCGACGTGCGCGCCGGCACCGACGAGATCTGGGACATCGCCGAGCAGAAGCTGGAGCGCGCCGCGCGCGCGGCGGTGAACATGGGCGTGGAGCATCTGCCCGGCGAAGGCGCCTTCTATGGGCCCAAGCTCGAATTCCACCTGCGCGACGCCATCGGCCGGACCTGGCAGTGCGGCACGCTGCAGCTGGACTTCGTCCTGCCCGAGCGCCTGGACGCCTCCTACATCGCCGAGGACGGCTCCAAGCAGCGGCCGGTGATGCTGCACCGGGCGATCGCCGGTTCGATGGAGCGTTTCATCGGCATGCTCATCGAGAACTATGCCGGCGCCTTCCCGCTTTGGCTTGCCCCGACTCAGGTGGTGGTGGCCACGATCACCTCCGACGCCGACGACTTCGCGCGTCAGGTGGCGGCGAAGATGACGGCGGCGGGCCTGCGGGTGGAAACCGATCTGCGCAACGAGAAGATCAACTACAAGATTCGCGAGCACAGCCTGGCCAAGGCGCCCGTGATCGCCGTGGTCGGTCGTCGCGAGGCGGAGGAGGGCAAGGTCGCCCTGCGGCGCCTGGGTTCGCAGGGGCAGGAGATCCTGACGGTGGCCGAGGCGGTGACGAGGCTTGCCACCGAGGCGCTTCCGCCCGATGTTGAGCGCGAGGCTCGGGGCGAGGCGGAGTATTCGGTGTCCGCCGAGGCCATGGAGGCTGGATGAACGACATCGGCGCATCCTTCGTAGCGGTCGAATCCGCTGCGACGCCGGACGGCATCGCCCCCCGGGCGCGTATCTCGGTGATCATGGTCGTGTACATGACGGGCGAGGCGCTCGAGCAGAGCCTCGCCTGTGTGCTCGCCGACCCCGAGGTGGATGAGTTCGTCCTCGTCGACAACGGCTCGAACGCACGCGAGGCGGCGGCGATGCGCGCGGTGGCGGCCGGCGACCGGCGGCTGCGCCTGGTCACGGGCCACGGCAATGTGGGCTTCGCCCGCGGCGCCAACATCGGCGCGCAGTCGGCCACGGGTGATGTGCTGATCTTCCTCAACCCCGACGCCTTCCTGCAGCCCGGCGCGGCCTCCGCCCTCGCCGCGGCGGTGCTGGAGGGGGGGCGCATGCGGCTCGTCGGCGGGCGGGTGCTGAACGCCGACCGCAGCGAGCAGCGCGGCGCACGGCGGGGCGAAATCACGCCCATGGCCGCCCTGCTGTCGCTTTCCAGCCTCACCCGCCGGGTGCCGGCGCTCCAGCGCTACGAAGTGCATTGGGAGAATCAGGACGCGCCGGCCGAGCTCTGCGCGGTGCCGACCATCTCCGGCGCCTTCTTCGCCATGCGCCGCATCGACTACGGTCGCATCAACGGCTTCGACGAGGGCTACTTCCTCCACGTGGAGGACATCGACCTGTGCTGGCGGGTCCGCGAGGCGGGCGGCGAAGTCATGTTCCACCCGACCGCCGAGGTCGTCCATCTGGGCCACACCAGCCGCGCCAGTCCGCTGCGGGTGGAACTCTACAAGGGCCTCGGTCTCGCCCGCTATTTCCGCAAGCGGGCCCAGGGGCTCGGACAGCGCGTCGCCGCCTGGCTCATCGGCCCCCTGGTGGTCGGCGCCGCCGTGGCGCGGCCGATCCTGTGGCGGATCACCGGCCGGGCGATCTAGGCGTTCGGAAAGCTACCGGCCCGGCTGACGGAGGCGGCCGGCGGCTTGCCCAGGATCTCCGCCATCCACTGGGCCGTCTCGATCAGGCGGCCGAGATCATAGCCGGTCTCGAACCCGGCCCGCTCCAGCATGTAGACCAGGTCCTCGGTTCCGATGTTGCCCGTCGCGTTCGGCGCGAAGGGGCAGCCGCCCAGCCCGCCGCAGCTGGCGTCGAGCACCTGCACGCCGGCCTCGACCGCCGCATAGGCGTTGGCCAGTCCGGTGTTGCGGGTGTCGTGGAAGTGGACGCGCAGGCGAGCCTCGGGCGCGGCGGCGCGCACGGCGGCGATGCGACGGCGGACGGTCCAGGGGTCGGCGACCCCGATCGTGTCGGCGATGGCGATCTCCGGCACGCCCAGGGCGCCGGCTTCGCGCGCCAGAGCGACCACCTGATCCTCGCTCACCTCCCCGTCGAAGGGACATCCGAAGGCGACGGAGAAGGTCACCGACAAGGCCGGCCCCCCCTCGGCGGCGCGCCGCTCGGCGATGGCGGCCAGCGTCGCCATCTGTTCGGCGACCGACGCGCCCTGGTTGCGGACGCCGAATCCGTCGGTCGCGCAGACCACCACATTGGCTTCCTCGCATCCGGCGGCCGCGGCGCGCTCCCAGCCCTTCATGTTCAGCACCAGGCCGATGCGCGACAGGCCCTCGGCGGCCGGGAGGCCGGCCATGATCTCCTCGGCGCCCGCCATCTGCGGCACGCGGCGGGGATTGACGAAGGAGACCACCTCGATCCGCCGGGCGCCGGCCCTTCGCAGGCGGTCGATGAAGGCGAGCTTCTGGTCGACCTCGAGGATTGCGGACTCGTTCTGCAGTCCGTCGCGCGGTCCGACCTCGACGATTTCGATCCTGCGGCTCATGGCGCAGCCTCCGTGGGGGGCAGGGCCCGCGGCTGGGCGGGCCGCGGCTCGGCGTTCACATAGATCCGCAGCAGCACCGGGGCGCCGTGGGAATAGTTCAGGCCCCGGACCTCGCGCACCTGGCGGACGGTGAGGCCGCGGGCGTCGAGCAGGCGCCGGAACGCCGCCTCCTGAGCCGCCTCGACGACGGCGGGCCGGAAGGTGGCGATGGCCAGGGCCGCCTCGGGCGCGTCGCCGAGGTCGGTGGGCGTGCCCAGCGCGAAGACCAGGCTGGGCTCGGCGTAGCCGGCGACGGCCACGGGCGGCGGCGCCATGCCCTGGCGGGGCAGCAGACGGGCCTCGGCCATGGCGCGGGCGACGCGCTCCGACAGCCACAGGGGCGCGAGGCCTGGGACGAGGGCCGCGGCCAGCACGCCGTGGCCCATGATCGCCAGGCCCATGGCCGCCACGATCGCACCCTTCGGCGCCTTGCTGACCAGCATGAAGCCGCCCACCAGGCCGGCGGCGGCCAGGAAGCCGCCGGCTGCGGCGGCGGCCGTGGCGTCGGCCGCGCCGCCGAACCGGGACACGAGATAGAAGCTGACGCCGGCGAAGACGAGGCCCGCGAGCCCGGCAAGGATCGCGCCGCTCCAGCGTCCCAGCCGTCCGATGGGCGCCTGCAGGGCCGCGGCCGCCAGCCAGGCCAGGGCGCCGTAGGTCGGCAGGGTGTAGTGGACGAGCTTAGTGGGCGCGATCTCGAAGAAGAGCCAGGCCGGAACGAGCCAGCAGAGGGCGAAGCGGACGCCGGGCTCGGCCCTGTGGCGCCAGCCGAAGATGAGGCCTGCCGGGATGAGAAGACTCAGCGGAAAGGCCAGGAACCAGACGCCGAGCGTGTGGTAGCCGGGCCAGGCGCCATGGCTCTCATGGCCGCCGGCCAGCTTCGGCGCCAGGTCGCCCATGATGGCTTCCCGCCAGAAATGGCCGTCTGTGGCCACGGTGACGGCCCAGGCCCAGGGGCCCACCAGGGCGATCAGCAGGATCGGGCCCCAGGCCCAGCCGAACCGCGCGAGCCAGTCGGCGCGCCGGTCCCAGAGGACGAGCGCCGCCGCCGTCAGCCCGACGACGACCAGGGCGACCGGACCCTTGACCAGCAATGCGCCGGACAGTCCTGTCCAGAACAGGAGGCGCGTCCGCCAGCTCACGGCGGGCCCTTCCCGCGCCGCGGCGTAGATCCGCGCCATGGCGGCCAGGGCCAGGGTCGTCAACCCGCAGAGCACGGCGTCGGTCTTGGCGATGAAGGCCTCGGTGGACAGCAGGAAGGTCGAGCCGAGCATGGCGCCGGCCAGCAGGCCCGACGTGGGGCCGAAGAAGGCCGCCGCCCCCCAGGCGCAGGCCGCCGCCGCCAGCATGGCGCCCAGCAGCGAGGGGAGGCGATAGGCCCAGATCTCCCGATCCTCCGCCGCCGAGACGAGGGAGACGCTGGCCGCCTGCAGCCAGTGGATGCCGATCGGCTTCTTGAAGCGCGGCTCGTCCTGGAACCGGATCACCACGAAGTCGCCGGTTTCCAGCATCTGCGCCGTCGCCTGGGCGAATCGCGATTCGTCCCGGTCGAGCGGCGGCATGGCGAAGACGCCGGGCAGGCCGGCGATCAGCGCGACCAGGGCGGCGAACGCCGGGCCGCGCCAGCCCCGGCTGGCCCACTGGAGAGTCGACTGGAACGTCATGGCGTGGTGGTAGCACGATCCTTCCGCGCGCCGCCTTTTCCGCTATGGAGGGGCATGAGCCAATCGCCTGACATCTCCGTGGTGGTTCCCGTCTTCGACGAAGAGGGCGCAGCCCCGGCCCTGGCGCGGGAGATCGCCGCCGCCTTCGCAGGCCGCCAGGTCGAGATCATCTTCGTCGACGACGCCAGCCGCGACGGCACCCGAGCCGCGCTCGCCGCCCTCAAGGCCGAGATTCCGCAACTGCGGGTTCTGTCCCACCGCCGCAATTCCGGCCAGAGCCGCGCGATCCGCTCCGGGGTCATGGCGGCGCGGGCTCCGGTGATCGTCACCCTCGACGGCGACGGTCAGAACGACCCCGCCGACGGACCGGCCCTGGTCGAGGCCCTGCTGGCGGGCGGGCCGGACCTGGCCATGGTGGGCGGCGAGCGGGTCCGCCGCCAGGACAGCCGGGCCAAGAAGGTGGCCTCCCGCCTGGGCAACGGCGTGCGCAAGCGGCTTCTGAGGGATACGGCGGACGACACCGGCTGCGGGCTCAAGGCGTTCCGCCGCGAAGCCTTCCTCCGCCTTCCCTATTTCGACCATATCCACCGCTACCTGCCGGCCCTGATGCTGCGGGAGGGTTACCGCGTCGAGTTCCGGCCCGTGGGGCACCGTCATCGCCAGACGGGCCGGTCCAAATACACCAACCTCGGCCGGCTCTGGGCCTCGGCCTCGGATCTCCTGGGCGTCATGTGGCTGCAGTCGCGCTCGCGCCTGCCGCAGGGCGTGGACGAGGTCTAGGGCCGGTTCCCGTCTGGCGCGCGGCCCCTTCACGGCTGTCGTCGCACGGCGCTAATGTCCCGCATCGGGCCGGGGAGGCCCGCTGGGGGAGGGCGTCTGCATGTTCGCCGCATTTCCGCTGCTGGCCCTGCCGGTGGCCGTCTACAATCTCGTCGCGCTCAGTCTGCTGGGCGGGCTCGGCTCGGTGGAGGCCGGGCTGCGCATGGGCGAGGAGCTGTTCACCATCCGCATGGCCTCCAACGTGGACTGGTCCGTCAGCCTGGGCGACCTGTTCCTGGCGGCCTCGCTCGTGGTGCTGTTCATCGAACTGCTGAAATCGACCACCAGCCGGCGGATCGCCATCATCAACCACGCCCTGTCGATGATCCTGTTCATCGTCTGCCTGGTGGAGTTCCTCCTGGCGCCGGCCTTCGCCACCTCCACCTTCTTCCTGATCACCGTGATGGTGCTTCTGGACGTGCTGGCCGGCTTCATCGTCACCATCGTGGCCGCCCGCCGCGACATCGACTTCGGGCCGGGCGAAGCCTGAGACGTCAGGTGAGCGCGGTGAAGATCAGGGTGACGACGGCGATGTCGAAGACGCGGGTGAGGCGGAGAAGCATGCGGAAGGGCCCGGACGAAACAGGAAAGGTCAACGCCGGTTAAGCAAGACCGGCGCCAATCAGGGGTTCCGTCATGGCGCTCTTCTTCGACGCCCAATGGTTCGACGCCCGCCTGGCCGAGCGGGGGCTCAACCGCCGGATCCTGGCCGCGGCCGCAGGCATGAGCGAGGCCGATCTGGCGCTCGCCTATAAGGACCAGCGCGAACTGTCGGCCGACGAGGTGGGCGTCTTCGCCGAGGTGCTGGGGGTCACGCCGGCCGAGGTGGCCAGGAGCGCAGGGGTGTCCACGCCGACGCCCGGCGCGGGCCCGGAGGCCCGCATCGCCGCCCTGGAGCAGCGGGTCGCCGTCCTGGAGGCCGAGCTCGCCCGCCTGCGCGGCGACGGGAGAGGCTAGATCTTGGTGCGCGCTATGCGGCCCGCGGGGGCGCGGCGGTCGGCCTGTCCGGAATACTCCGTCCGATTATAGGCCTGACGCGCCGTCTGAAGCGTCTCGGGGCCGCCCTTCAGGCCCCGGCGCTGCTCGCCCTGGGCCATGACATGGGCGGTGAAACCCAAAGGCCCGCCGGCCGGGGCCGCCGGCGCCGGCGGGGGCGCAGGCTCGGCCACGGCGGGCAGTTGCGCTTCATCCTGCGGAGCGCCGGTGTCTTCGGAGCCGTCGGCGCGCCGACGCAGGCGGCGCAGGCGTGCGGCGCGGCGGACGGGATCGATCGGCGACGTCACGGGCGTTCGGCTCCATCTGAACCGGCGAAGATTGCCGGGCGATCCTTAAGGAACGCCCAAGCCGGGCCAAGAGTCACTCCTTGGAGGCCAGCTTGTTGATCTGGGCCTGCATGGCGGCCATCTGCTCCTGGAGCGCCCTGAGCATGTCGTCCTGGGGCGCGGCCGGCGCGGGTTCGGGCGCCGCGGGCTCGCGCTTGGGCGCGCCTTCGCCGGCCTTTGGGGCGTAGGCGAAGGGGGTGAACATCTTCATCGCCCGGTCGAACATGGCCAGGTTCTGCCGGATCTGCTCTTCGTAGCCGGCCATGGGCGCGCTCCCGAGATGGGAGAACTGGCTCCGCAGGCGCTCCTGCTGCTCGGCGAAGGTGGCCAGGGACAGCTCCAGATAGCTGGGCAGAAAAGCCTGCATGGAATTGCCGTAGAAGCTGATCAGCTGCCGCAGGAACTGGATCGGCAGCAGGCTCTGCCCCTGGCTCTCCTCCTCGAAGATGATCTGGGTCAGCACGGTGCGCGTGATGTCCTCGTTGGTCTTGGCGTCATAGACCACGAAGTCGACTCCCTGCTTCACCATGTCGGCGAGATGCTCGAGGGTCACGTAGGAGGAGGAGGCGGTGTTGTAGAGCCGCCGGTTCGCATACTTCTTGATGACGACGCGGTCGTCGCCGGGCTTCGCGCCCTTGTCCTGGGTCTCGGCCATCCCGAATCCTTTTTTCGCGGGTCCGACGGCGGACGCCCGCGCGCTTTGCGGCGCAGTATCGCGGATGCGAGGGAAATCGCAAATGCATCCAAGGCCGCGCGCGCCCCTTGCCCAAGGGGCTGCCCGTGCTCGATAGATAAGCGCGACACCGCGAAGGAGCCTCCCATGACCGACGTCGTCATCGTCTCGGCCGCCCGCACGCCGGTCGGCGCCTTCAATGGCGCGCTCGCCAGCCTGCCGGCGCATGAACTCGGCAAGACCGCCATCGGCGCGGCCATCGAGCGCGCCGGCCTGAAGCCCTCCGACGTGGAGGAGGTCATTCTGGGCCAGGTGCTGCAGGCCGGCGCCGGCCAGGGGCCGGCCCGCCAGGCCGCCATCGGCGCCGGCGTGCCCGTGGAGGCGCCCGCCTGGAGCCTGAACCAGCTCTGCGGTTCGGGGCTGCGGGCCGTGGCCCTCGCCGCCCAGCAGGTGGCCGAGGGATCGTCGAAGATCGTCGTGGCCGGCGGCCAGGAGAGCATGAGCCAGGCGCCGCACGCCGCCCATCTGCGCTCCGGCCAGAAGATGGGCGACCTGAGCTTCGTCGACACCATGATCAAGGACGGCCTGTGGGACGCCTTCCACGGCTATCACATGGGCCAGACGGCCGAGAACATCGCCGCCCGCTGGCAGATCACCCGCGGCGACCAGGACAGCTTCGCCGTCGCCTCCCAGAACCGCGCCGAGGCCGCCCAGAAGGCCGGCAAGTTCGCCGACGAGATCGTTCCGGTGACGATCAAGGGCCGCAAGGGCGACACCGTCGTCGACCAGGACGAGTACATCCGTCACGGCGTGACGATGGACAGCGTCTCGGGCCTGCGCCCCGCCTTCAACAAGGAGGGCTCGGTCACCGCCGCCAACGCCTCGGGCATCAATGACGGGGCCGCCGCCCTGGTGGTGATGAGCGCCGAGGAAGCCCAGGCCCGCGGGCTGAAGCCGCTCGCCCGCATCGCCTCCTGGGCCCATGCCGGCGTCGATCCCGAGATCATGGGCACGGGCCCGATCCCGGCGAGCCGCAAGGCCCTGGAAAAGGCCGGCTGGAGCGTCGGCGACCTCGACCTGGTGGAGTCCAACGAGGCCTTCGCCGCGCAGTCCCTCTGCGTCGTGCGGGAACTGGGGCTCGATCCCGAAAAGGTGAACGTCAATGGCGGCGCCATCGCCATCGGGCACCCGATCGGCGCCTCGGGCGCGCGCATCCTGACGACGCTCCTCTACGAGATGAAACGATCCGACGCGAAGAAGGGTCTGGCGACCCTCTGCGTCGGCGGCGGCATGGGCGTGGCCATGTGCGTCGAAAAGATCTGAGCCAGGACGGGCCATAACCGCCGGCTTCCGAGGACGACAGGAAGGACATCATGGGACGAGTGGCGTTCGTGACGGGCGGGACGCGCGGCATCGGCCGGGCGATCAGTCAGCGGCTGAAGGCCGACGGCTTCGAGGTGGCGGCCGGCTATTCCGGCAACGAGGCCGCCGCCGAGGCCTGCGCCCGGGAGCTGGGCGTGATGGTCGTGAAGGGCAATGTCGGGGTCTTCGACGACTGTCGCGCGGCGGTGGAGAAGGTCGCCGCCGAGCTCGGGCCCGTCGACGTGCTGGTCAACAACGCCGGCATCACCCGCGACGGCTTCTTCCACAAGATGACCGCCGATCAGTGGTCGGAGGTCATCCGCGTCAACATGGATTCCCTCTTCAACATGACCCGGCAGGTGATCGAAGGCATGCGCGAGCGGAGCTGGGGCCGGATCATCAACATTTCCTCGATCAACGGGCAGAAGGGCCAGGTCGGCCAGACCAACTATTCGGCCGCCAAGGCCGGGATGATCGGCTTCACCAAGGCCCTGGCCCTGGAGAACGCGCGCAAGGGCGTGACGGTGAACTGCATCGCCCCGGGCTATATCGACACCGAGATGGTGGCTTCGGTGCCCGAGGAGGTGCTCAAGGGCATTGTCGGCCAGATCCCCGTGGGTCGCCTCGGGCGCGGCGAGGAGATCGCCGACATGGTCGCCTTCCTGGCCGGCGAGCGCGCCGGCTACGTCACCGGAGCGACGCTCTCGCTCAACGGCGGCCAGTACATGGTCGGCTAGACGACCCTGCGCCGTCCAAAAAGCGCCCCAGTCCCACGGCATGTGTTAACGCCCATGATGAGCGCTCGACCCGTGCTGCCCCTGCGCGTCCTCGTCGCGGCGACTCTCGTCACCGCGATGCTGGCCGCCGCCACGCAGGCCTCCGCCGCGCCGGGCTCCCTGCGCGAGGGCCTGTTCGGCGAGGGCCGCTATGACGGCCGGCGTTTCTCCGCCCCGCCGGTCGGCCGCTATGTGGTCGAGGACGGGCGGGCCTTCGTGCTCGACCGCTCCACGCCGCGCCCGCTGATGAAGTTCGAGAACAGCGCCGAGGTCTGGGTGCTGCAGGCCCAGCCGGCGCCGCGCGGCGACATCATCTACAAGAACGATCTGGGCGAGCCGGTCCTGCGGGCCACCCGTCTCGGCGGCCTGACCGTCTTCACCCAGGAGCGGCCCTCCGGCGCCCCCGCCGCCCTGGTCGGGGATTCTAACCCCCTGCGGCTGCCGGTCCTGGGCCCTGAGGCTCTTCTGCAGAAACTGGCCCAGGCCAGCGCCCGGGCCAGCCGCGCGGCGCGGCGCCTGATCCCCTTCGAAGCCGACGCCTCGCCGCAGACCGCGCCGCTCGTGGCCGACGCCGCCATGGTCGCGGCCGAGGCGGTGGTGCGCATGTCGGCCAACGCCGAGGGGCGGGCGGCGCTGACCAAGGTCAGCAAGGTCACCCTGGTGGAAGGCAAGCGGCCGGGGGCGAGCCTGCGTGCGGGGGTGATCCTGATCACCATCACGCCGGAGGACGGCCTTGCGGGCCGGCCCTCCTCGCAGAAGATCGTCGCCGCCGCCGGCGTGCGCTGAGCCGCTCAGCCCTTGAAGTTGTCCTTGGCCGCCCGGACGGCGGCGAAGGCCTCGTGGTCCGGCGCGCCGCTCAGGCCCAGGCCCGGCGCCAGCAGGGGCGCGCGCAGGAAGGGGTTGGTCGCCTTCTCCAGTCCGATGGTCGTGGGCACTGTGGGCTCCCCCCGCTCGCGGGCGGCGAAAATCTGCTCGGCGCGGGCCTTCAGCCCCGGATCGCCGTCCACCGAAAGGGCGAAGCGGGCGTTGGCGGCGGTGTATTCGTGGGCGCAGTAGACCTGCGTCTCGTCGGGCAGGGCCGCCAGCCGCTGCAGGCTCGCCCACATCTGGTCGGGCTTGCCCTCGAACATGCGCCCGCAGCCGAGGGTGAAGAGGGTGTCGCCGACGAAGGCGATGTCGTCGGCGGCGTCGTAGTAGGCGATGTGCCCCAGGGTGTGGCCGCCCACCTCGAACACCGCAAAGCGCGTGTCGCCCAGCTCGACCGTGTCGCCGTCGGCCACCTCCCGATCCAGAGGGGCGATGCGGCGAACCTCGGCGGGCCCGACGATCTGCGCGCCCGTCGCGGCCTGGATCTCGGCGTTGCCGCCGGCGTGGTCGGGGTGCCAGTGGGTGTTGAGGATCAGGGCCAGCTTCCAGCCCAGCTTGTCGAGCTCGCCCAGGATCGCGCCGGCGTCCGGCGTGTCGATACAGGCGGCCAGCCCGCTCGCCGCGTCGCGGACGAGGAAGCCGTAGTTGTCCGACAGGCAGGGGAACTGGTGGACGTCGAGCGCCATGGCGGGGTCTCCTTCCTGCGACGCCGGCGGGACAATCGCCCGCGCGCCGATCTAGTCTTGGGGTCGCATTGATCCTAGACCCTCCTGACCATGCGTCGAGACATCCTTGAGCTGCGGGCCTTCTACGCCTCCGATCTGGGCCGGGCGGCGCGCGTCATGATCGGCCGCAAGGTGACCGAGGCCTGGGGCGACGCCCGCGGGCTCGACGTCCTGGGCCTCGGCTATGCGACGCCCTTCCTCGGGCCCCTGCGCGAACGGGCGCGGCGTACGGTCGCCGCAATGCCGGCGCAGCAGGGGGTGGAGATCTGGCCGGGCGGGGCGGGCAATCTGACGACGCTCGTCAACGAGGACGCCCTGCCGTTCCGCAACGCCCTGTTCGATCGTATCCTCGTGGTCCACGCCATCGAGGAGAGCGACGACGCCGCCGCCCTGCTGCGCGAGGTGTGGCGCGTGCTGGCGCCCTCGGGCCGCGTGATCGTCGCGGTGGCCGCCCGCGACGGGCTGTGGGCCAACGCCGAGAGCACGCCGCTGGGCCACGGCCGGCCCTATACCCGCCGCCAGCTCGCCGCCCTGATGCGCGAGGCCGAACTGGAGCCCTCCGGCTATACACGGGCCCTCTATGTGCCGCCGGCGCCCTGGATGGCCGGCTGGGCCGAACCGTTCGAGCAGGCGGGGTCGCGCCTGTGGCGCCGGTTCGCCGGGGTCGTGCTGATGGAGGCGGTCAAGCAGACCTATGCCATCAAGGCCCGGCCGCAACGGGCGCGGACAAGGCTCGCCCGGCCGGTCCTGGCGCCGGTCCCCGCCGCCCGCGAAGCGGTGCGGCGCAACCCCTCCGCCGACGAGGCCGTTAGGCCTGGCGCCTAGTGAACAGGCGCCCTGGCCTGTGAGGGACCGCGCCTCTTGGAGCCTTGTGAGGAAAGCCCTAGCTTAGGTTCATCGGGCCGCTTCGCGGCCGCCAGTGGAGACGCGCCGCCATGAAGATGATCGTCGCGGTCATCAAGCCCAGCCGCCTCGATGCGGTGCTCGAAGCGGTCACCGAGGCCGGCGCTTCGGGGCTCACGGTCACCGAGGTTCGCGGCTACGGGCGCCAGCGCGGCAAGACCGAAGTCTATCGCGGCGCGGAGTACGAGGTGAAGCTGCTGCCCAAGGTGAAGCTGGAGATCGCCGTCCCCTCCGACATCGCCGATGCGGTCGTCGAGGCCGTGGCGCGGACGGCCAACACCGGCAAGATCGGCGACGGCAAGGTCTTCGTCCTCGACCTCGAACAGGCCCTGCGGATCCGCACCGGCGACCGTGACGCCGCCGCCATCGCCGGCTGATGACAGCCAGGAGGCGAGCCGGCCGAAGGGTTCGCGCCGGAGTATCGGTGTTACCCGCGCCACATCAGGGCCTTGATTGGCCTTGGGATGGCCCCAATCCATCCCGACTTCCTCCGTAATTGGGCCGCATCCCCGACCTTCACGATGGCGTGACGGGAGGGGTGACCATGGACAGGCGATGGCTGGGCGCGGCGGCGGCGACGCCGCTGCTCTGGGCGGCCGCGGGCGCGGCTCAGGCGGAAACGACGATCTCGACGGCGGTCACCACCCCTGTCGCCACCGCGACGGCGAACTCCGGAGCGCCGGACGACCTGACCATCGCCAGCGGCGGCTCGGTCAAGCCGACCGGCGGAACGGCGGTCACCCTCAACAGCGACAACGACGTGTCCATCGCCGGGACGGCGGCGATCACCGACGCCAATGGCGCCACGGCCCTGCTGATCGAGGGCGGCCGCACGGGCGAGGTGACGCTCTCGGGCACGCTGACGGTGGATGAGTCGACCGCGGTGTCCGACACCGACGGCGACGGCGACAATGACGGTCCCTTCGCGACCGGCTCCAACCGCCATGGCGTCCGCGTGACGGGTTCGGAGGCTTTCCACGGCTCGATCGTCCAGACCGCCGGCTCCATCACGGTGGAGGGGAACGACTCGGCGGGCGTCTCGGCGGAGACGGCCGTCGACGGCTCGATCCGGACGGCCGGTTCGGTCAGCGTCACGGGGACGCGCGCCTACGGCGTCCATGCGGCGAGCACCGTCGGCGGCGACGTCCGCACCACCGGCTCGGTGGCCGTCCTCGGCGAGGGCGCCGTGGGCGTCGCCGTGGACGAGAACGTCGGCGGCAAGCTCGTGCTCGGCAACGCCGTCACCGCCACCGGCTACCGCTACACGACCCGTCCGAGCGACACGAGCAAGCTCGACGCCGACGACCTGCTGCAGGGCGGCCCGGCGGTGCGGATCCAGGGCAGCGTCCAGGGCGGCGTCCTCGTCGATGCGCCGCCCCCGAACAATGACGCCGACGAGGACGACGAAGACGGCGACGGCGTCGCCGACAGCGCCGAGACGACGGGCGTCGTGACGAGCTATGGCCAGGCTGCGGCGATGCAGATCGGCGGGGCCGACGCCATCCGCCTCGGCGCCGTCGGAACCGGCGCGGACGCCTACGGCCTGGTGATCAAGGGCACGGTCCAGGGCGGCGGCATCTATGACGGCGTCAGCGGCCTGGGCGTCGAAATCGGCGGCCGTGGCGGGGCCGTCGACGTCCAGGGCGGCGTGAAGGTCGACGGCCAGGTTTCGGCCACCGCCCGCGAAGCCGGCGCGGTCGCTCTGCACCTGAAGGCCGGCGCCAGCGCGCCGTCGCTCGCCAACAGCGGGATCATCCAGACCGTGGTGGCCGCCGACGGCGCGGTCGCGGCCCGCGCGGTTCAGATCGATCAGGGCGCCTCGGCGCTCTGGCTGACCAACAACGGCACGATCTCGACGACCATCACCGGGACCAAGGGCTCGGCCGTGGCGGTCGCCGACGCCGCCGGGTCCCTTCGGCAGATCGAGAACACCAACCGCATCAGCGCCACCTTCGTGCTTCCCGACGACGCCGAGGACGGCGCCGTCATCGACGGGGAGACCATCGCCCTGGACCTGCGGGCCAACACCGCCGGCGTCACGGTGCGGCAGACCGCCAACGCCGACGAGGACATCACCCCGGCCATCGTCGGCGACGTGCTGTTCGGCTCGGGCGACGCGCGCCTTGAACTGCTGGCCGGCACGCTGAACGGCAAGGTCGCCTTCGGGGCGGGCGCGGACACGCTCGTCATCGACGGCGGAGCGACCCTGCGCGGCGATCTCACCGACGCCGGCGGCGGTCTGGCCATGACCATCGCCGAGGGCCGCCTCACCACCACCAATACGGGCGCGCTGGCGCTCACCCGCCTCGACCTCGGGTCCGAGGGCGAACTGGTGGTCACGGCCGATCCCGTCGCCGGGACGGCCACCCGGCTGAACGTCGCCGGCGCCGCGACGCTGGCGGACGGCGCCAAGGTCGGCCTGCGCTTCGAGACCAAGTTGACCGAGCCGGCCAGCTTCACCCTGATCGATGCGGCCAGCCTCGACGTGCAGGGCCAGCTCGATGACAGCCTGCTGACGGAAGGGCCCTGGCTCTACAAGACCAGCCTGCGGGCCGATGAGGCGGCGGGAGAGCTGATCGCCGATGTCCGGCGGCGTACGGCGGCCGAGGCGGGCCTGAACGCCGCCGAGGCGTCCGCCTATGACGCTGTCTTCGAGGCCTTCGATCGCGACGAGGCGGTGCGCGACGCCCTGCTCGACAAGACCGACGCCGAGGGCTTCCGCAGCCTCTACGACCAGTTCCTGCCCGACTATGCGGGCGGCCTGTTCCGCATCATGGCCTCGGCCAACGAGGCGACGGGCCGGGCGATCGACGAGACCGAGGCCCTGCTGCCCCGACGCGGCATGCGCGTCTGGGCCCAGGAGATCGGCGTCATCCACCGCCAGGACCTCGAGGGCGCCGACGGCTTCGAGGCCGGCGGCTTCGGCTTCGCCACCGGCGTGGAGGCGACGGACACGCCGCTGGGCGCCCTCGGCCTGCAGGCGAGCTTCCTGAACGTGACGGTGGACGAGAACGGCGCGGCCGCAGCCGAGAAGCTGACCGGTTCGGCCCTCTCGGCCGGCGGCTATTGGCGCAACCAGATGGGCGGACTGCACGCCTCGGCGGGGCTGACGGGCGGCTATGCCTGGCTGCAGGGCGACCGGGCGGTGGTCGACACCGACGCCGGCCTCACCCGCGAGGCGAGCTCTGAGTGGAACGCGGTCACCGCCGCCGCCCATCTGGGCCTCTCCTACACCGCCGAGGCGGGCCGCTTCTACGCCAAGCCCCTCGTCCAGGCGGACTACTTCTATTTCAAGGAAGACGGCCGCACCGAGAGCGGCGGCGGCGAGGCGATCGACCTGGCCATCGAGGCGCGGACGAGCCAGCAGCTGGCCGCCTTCGCCGGCGTCGCCTTCGGCGTCCGCTTCGGCGATCCGGAGACCATGGTCTGGCGTCCCGAGGTGACGGTCGGCTATCGCGCGCTCACCGGCGACGGCCCCGATGCGACCACCGCGCAATTCGTCAGCGGCGGACCGAGCTTCACCCTGGCTGCGCCGGAGCTTGAGGACGGCGCCGCGGTGCTGCGGGCCGGCATCCGCGGCCAGAGCCGCTACTTCGACCTGGCGCTGGAAGGCGGCGGCGAGATTCGGGACGACTACGAGGCCTATGACGCGCGGGTCACGGCCCGGCTGGTCTTCTAGCCGAAGAGATCGCCGTTGAGAGTCGCGCCGGCCGGGGTCTTCGCCTCGGCCGGCCGGTCTCGCGTCAGCAGGAAGAGCGCCGTCTCGGCCCGCCAGTTTTCGAGCGCGCGCGAGGGATCGATGGCGCGGGCCGGCTGCCCCCGGCTGACCGCCGCGCAGGCCTCGATCCGCAGGTCCAGCTCCTCGCAGAGGTCGGTGAAATCGCGCAGGGTGCACAGGTGGATGTTGGGCGTCGACCACCAGGGCTCCGGCAGGGCCTTGGTCTCGGGCATGCGTCCCGTGGTCAGCAGGGCCCAGCGCACCCGCCAGTGGCCGAAGTTCGGCACCGAGACCACCGCCCGGTCGGCGATGCGGAGCAGCTCCGACAGAACGTGCCGCGGCTCGCGCATCTGCTGCAGGGTCTTCGACAGGATGGCGTAGTCGAAGGCCGCCGTGGGGAAGTGGTCCAGGTCCTTGTCGCCGTCGCCCTGGACCGCCGAGATCCCCTTCGCCAGACAGGCCGACACGCCGCTCGGACTGATCTCCAGCCCCTGGCCGTCCACCTGCTTCTCCCGCGCCAGCAGGTCGAGCAGCTCGCCCTCCCCGCAGCCGATGTCGAGCACGCGCGATCCCGGACGGATCAGCCGCAGGATCTCCTTGAAGTCCTCGCGAAGGGCGGCCGTCACGGCAGCCCCCGCAGCAGGGCCTGGGATTCGAAGAAGCCGCGCAGGGCCGAGTCCATCACCGGCTCGTCCAGGAAGAAGGCGTCGTGGCCCTTGTCGGTCTCGATCTCGACGAAGCTCGCCCGGCAGCCGGCGGCGTTCAGCGCCCGGACGATGTCGCGGCTTTCGGCGGTCGAATAGAGCCAGTCCGACGAGAAGGAGAGCACGCAGAAGCGCACCTCCCGCGCCCGCTTGAAGGCGTTGGCCAGCACGCCCCCATGGCTCGCGGCGAGGTCGAAATAGTCCAGCGCCCGGGTGATGTAGAGGTAGGAGTTGGCGTCGAAGCGATCGACGAAGGCCGCCCCCTGGTAGCGCAGATAGCTCTCCACCTGGAAGTCGGGCGCATCGAAGCCCCACGACAGTCCGTCGCGCTGCAGCTCGCGTCCGAACTTCCGCTGCAGGGCGGCCTCGGACAGATAGGTGATGTGGGCGGCCATGCGGGCCACCGCCAGGCCCTTCTCCGGCCGCACGCCGTGCCGCTCATAGTCGCCGCCGCGCCAGTCGGGGTCGGCCATGATCGCCTGGCGGCCGACCTCGTGGAAGGCGATGTTCTGGGCCGAATGGCGCGCCGCCGCGGCGATGCAGACGGCCGACTGCACGCGCTCCGGATAGTCGCTCGCCCACTGCAGCACCTGCATGCCGCCCATGGAGCCGCCGACGACGGCGAAGAGGGTGGGGATCTCCAGGGCGTCCAGCAGCATGGCCTGGGCGCGCACCATGTCGGCGATGGTGATCACCGGGAAGGTCAGCGCCCAGCTCTTCCCCGTCGCCGGATTGGTCGAGGAGGGACCGGTCGAGCCCATGCAGCCGCCGATCACATTGGTGGAGATGATGAAGTACCGGTCCGGATCGAGCGGCAGGCCCGGCCCGATGACCCGGCTCCACCAGCCCGGCTTGCCGGTGATCGGGTGAGTCGAGGCGGCGTGCTGGTCGCCGGTCAGGGCGTGGCAGACCAGCACCGCATTGCTGCGATCGGCGTTCAGCCGGCCGTAGGTCTTGTAACCGATCTCCAGGGGCGCCAGCGTCGCGCCGGAATCCAGGCGCAGGACCTTGTCGGCCGGGCAGCGCCACGTCCCGCCGTTGGTTTCGATGGCAGGCGCTGTGACCACCGTGTCGCTCATGCCGCCTTGGACCGCCAAGCTGGTTGGCTGTCAACAGCTTCACGTCACGGCAGGGAGTGGCGAACCGCTCCGCCTGGGCTATGGAGGGGGCATGGAGCGGCTGATCCTTCTTCGGCACGGCAAGGCCGAGACGCAATCCTGGAGCGGCGAGGACTTCGACCGGCGGCTGACGCCGCGCGGCGTCAAGGACGCGCGTGAGGCGGGCGAGCGGCTGGCCGACCTGGGTTTCCATGCGGACCTGGCGCTGGTCTCGGCGGCGGCGCGCACGCGCGAGACCTGGGAGGCGCTGTCGCCCACCTGCCCGGCCTGCGAGGTCCGCTTCGAGGACGGCCTCTATCACGCCGAGGCCGGCGAGGTGCTCGACCTGGTCCGCCAGTGCGCCGGCCAGGGGGCCACCATCCTGGTCGTCGGCCACAATCCCGGCCTGCACGAGCTCGTCCTGCGCCTGCTCATCGAAGGCGGCGCCTCGCCCGAGCTGATGGCGGCGGCGCGCTCGCGCTTTCCCACCTCTGCGGCGGCGGTCTTCCTCTTCGACGGTCAGGGCCGGCCCGCCTATGACGGCCTGCTGTTGCCGCCGCGCGGGGGGTACGATTGACCCGAATCTACAAGATCCTCGCGGCCGAGGCGTGGGCGGCGGCCCAGGCCGCCGGGCGTTTCGACGGCTCGGCGGTGGATCTCGCCGACGGCTACATCCACTTCTCCACCGCCGCCCAGGCGGCCGAGACGGCCCGACGCCACTTTGCGGGGCATGAGGGGCTCGTCGTGCTCGAAGTGGAAAGCGACGATCTGGGCGAGGCCCTGCGCTGGGAGCCGTCGCGTGGCGGCGACCTCTTTCCGCATCTCTACGGTCCGCTGTCCGCCGAACACGTCCGCTCCGTCCGCACGGCGCCCCTCGGCGCGGACGGCGTCCCGGACCTCGGGGACCTGACATGAGCCGGCTGCACGACCTCGCGGCCGGAGCCCTGCGCGGCCTTGATCCGGAGGACGCGCACCGCCTGACCCTGCGGCTGCTGCAGGCGGGACTGGGGCCCCGGGACAGCGGCCCCGACGACCCGATCCTCAGCGCCACCGTGGCGGGACTGAAGCTGCCCAACTGCGTCGGTCTGGCGCCGGGCTTCGACAAGAACGCCGAGGTGTTCGCGCCCATGCTGGCCGCCGGCTTCGGCTTCGTCGAATGCGGCACGGTCACGCCCCTGCCGCAGGCGGGCAATCCGCGCCCGCGCCTGTTCCGCCTGACCGAGGACCGGGCGGTGATCAACCGGATGGGCTTCAACAATGAGGGGCTGGAGCCCTTCGCCGCCCGCCTGTCACGGCGCCGCGCAGGCGTGGTCGGCGCCAATATCGGGGCCAACAAGGAGTCCGCGGACCGCATCGGCGACTATGTGGTCGGGCTGAAGCGGCTCTGGGGGCTGGCCAGCTATTTCACGATCAACATCTCCTCGCCCAACACGCCCGGCCTGCGGGCGCTGCAGACGCGTGCGGCGCTGGAGGAGCTTCTGGGGCGGATCGCCGAGGCGCGCGACGCCCTGCCGGCGGAGGGACGGGTTCCCATCTTCCTGAAGGTGGCGCCGGACCTGGAGGCGGGCGAGGTCGAGGCGATCAGCGACGTGGTCGCGGCCAACGACCTGCAGGCGGTGATCGTCTCCAACACCACCATCACCCGGCCGGCGCTCAAGTCCGCCCGGGCAGGGGAGGCGGGCGGCCTGTCCGGGGCGCCCCTGCTCAGCCTCTCGACCCGCGTGCTCGGCGAGTTCCATGCGGCGTCGGACGGGCGCTTCGCCCTCATCGGAGCCGGCGGGATCGCCTCCGGCGCGGACGCCTACGCCAAGATCCGGGCCGGCGCCTGCGCGGTGCAGCTCTATTCGGCGCTGGTCTTTCAGGGACCGGGCCTGGTGGGCCGCGTCAAGCGCGACCTGGCGGCCTGCCTGCGGGCCGAGGGCTTTGCGTCCACCGCCGAGGCGATCGGCGCCCGCTGAGCCCCCGCGCGCCACCGCCCGCCATCTGTCGCGTTGCCCAATCGAGCGACGTGCATTAACGGACGTGACATGGCGGAGCCCCCCTCGCCAGCGGGACATGAGGCCCCAGACAAGGTCCCTGACAGGCGCGGCTTCTTCTGGCCGGGCGGCCTTTCCGCACGCCTGCTGATCCTGACGATCCTCTTCGTCCTGCTGGGCGGGGCCATCATCGTGCCGCCGACGCTGGCGGCCTTCGAAGAGCAGTGGCTGCTCGATCGGATTCGGGCGGCCGAACTGGCGTCCCTCGCCACCGAAGTCGCGCCCGACCGCGTGGTGAGCGAGCAGCTCTCCTCGGAGATCCTGGAAGCGGCCGGGGTCGAATGGGTGGCGATCCAGAGCGACGGGGTGCGCCGCCTCGTTCTGCGCGGACAGCGCATGAGCCGCACGCCCTATCTCGTCGACCTGCGCGACCAGGCCCCGGCCTCGTGGCTCGCCGCGCCCTTCCAGACACTTTTCGGCGGCGAGGACCGCATGGTGCGCGTGGTCGCCGAACCGCGCTTCCGCGACGCCGAGTTCATCGAGATCGTCGCGCCCGACGCCGAACTGAAGCAGGAGCTGACGGCCTATCTCTGGCGGCTGGTGGCGGTCACCGCCTTCGTCTCGGCGGTGGCCGGCGGACTGGTCTATCTCTCGCTGAACCTCTTCCTCGTTCGCCCCATGCAGCGGATCACCCGGGGCATGGAGCTGTTCCGCGCCGATCCCGACGATCCGCGCGCCACCGTGAAGCTCTCAGGCCGCCGCGACGAGGTCGGCCGCGCCGAGGTGGAGCTGGCCCGGATGCAGGCCGACGTCCGCGCCGCTCTCAATTCCCGCGCGCGTCTGGCGGCCCTGGGCGAGGCCGTGGCCAAGATCAACCACGACCTGCGCAACATGCTGACCAGCGCCCAGATCGCCTCGGAGCGGCTGGCGGCTTCGGAGGATCCCGATGTCGGGCGGGCCCTGCCGCGGCTGGAGCGCGCGCTCGACCGGGCGGTGAAGCTCGCCTCCCATGTCCTGGCCTATGGCAGGAGCCAGGAGCCGGCGCCGGAGGCCCGGCCGGCGCTGCTGGCCGAGGCCGTCGAGATGGCCGCCGAGGAGGCGCGCCTATCCGAAAGCGGCGTCCGCCTGGACTCCGACCTCGATCCGGCCGACCGCGTCCTGGCCGACCCCGACCAGCTGCACCGCATCCTCGTCAACCTGATGCGCAACGCCCGCGAGGCGATCGAGCAGCAGCCGGAACGCCAGGGGCGCGGGGCCGTGCGGGTCGCGCTGATCCGCGAGGGCGATCTCAGCCTCGTGCGCCTCAGCGACAATGGACCGGGCGTGCCGGACAAGGTGCGCGAACGCCTCTTCCTGCCGTTCGCCGGCTCGGGACGGCCGGGGGGGACGGGCCTGGGCCTGGCCATCGCCCGCGAGCTCGCCCAGGGCCACGGCGGCGACCTCGTCCTGGCCAGCAGCGGCCCGCAGGGCTCTACCTTCGAGCTGCGTCTGCCGGGCGCGCCGGCCAGGGTCCAGGCGAAGGGGCGCGGCGGCCCGAAGCCCAGGCCCCGGCCGCGCCGCAAGGCCCCGACGGAGGCCGACTAGGGCGCGGCGGCCTGGAGGTCGCGCGCCACGCCCTCGCGCCGCGGGTCGGCTCCGCCGGAGAGCCCCTGCGGCGTCACCATCACCCCGTGCAGGCCCGATCCCTCACCGCCGACGGCGGTGAAGGTCACGCCGCGCTCGGCCAGCCCCTCGACCACGCCGGGCGCGAACTTGTCGGTCTCGGCCATGTAGGAGGCGCCGCGGGCGATCAGGTTCGGCAGGGCCACGGCGTCCTGCATGGATAGGCGCCAGTCGAGCACCCCGACCAGGGCCTTCAGATTGTAGGCCAGGATGGAGGAGCCGCCGGGCGAGCCGAGGGCGGCCACGAACTCGCCCTTCTGGTTCAGGACGATCAGCGGCGCCATGGACGACCGCGGCCGCTTGCCGCCCGCCACCGCATTGGCCGCGGGCGCGCCGTCCGAGGTTTCAGGCGCGAAGGAGAAGTCGGTGAGCTGGTTGTTCAGGAAGAAGCCGCCGACCATGCGGCCCGAACCGAACAGGCTCTCCACCGTGGTGGTCATCGACACGACGTTCCCCTCGGCGTCGACGACGACGAAATGCGAGGTCCCGCCCGGCTCCTTGGTGTTGTCGGGGGCGCGGACGCCCGCGCCCTCGGGCGCGCCCGGTTGCGGCGGCGGCCCGGCCGCCGGTCCGATCAGGGCCGCCCGCTGCGCCAGATAGTCCTTGGCGAGCAGGCCTTCGGTGGGCACGTCCACAAAGTCCGGATCGCCCATGTAGCGGTCCCGGTCGGCGTACATCAGCCGGCTCGCCTGGGAGAACAGGTACCATCCCTGGGGATCAGCCGGGCCGTGGTTGGCGATCGGGGTGTTCTCGAGAATGCCCAGTCCCTGCAGCACCGCCGGTCCGCCCGACGGCGCCGGCGGGGCGCAGACGATGTAGACGCGGTAGGGGCGGCAGAGCGCCTCGCCCTTCTTCGGCTCGTAGGACGCGAGGTCTTCGAGCGTCATGGCGCTGGCGAGCTCGCCCTCGTGCACGCGTGCGACGATGGCGCGGGCGATCTCGCCCTCCAGCAGGGCGTCGGGCCCCTCGGCGGCGATCTTGCGCAGGGTGGCCGCGTAGGCGGGGTTCTTCAGAACGTCGCCGGCGCGGTACTTGGTCCCGTCGGGCTTGGTGAAATAGGCCAGCGCGTCCGGCTGGGCGGCCTGGGGCGCGCGGCTGTCGATCATCCCCTCGAGCCGCGGACTGACCACGAAGCCCTGCGAGGCCAGTCGCTCGGCGCCCTCGAACAGGCTGGGCCAGGCCAGCCGGCCGTGATCCTTCTGGGCCATGTGCAGCATGGCCACCGCCCCCGGGACGCCGGTGGAGCGGCCGGAGAGCAGGGCCGTGAAGAAGGGCAGGGGCTCGCCGTCGGCGTCGAGGAAGAGGGCCGGCGTGGCCGCGGCCGGCGCGGTCTCGCGGCCGTCATAGGCGGTCACCTTTCCCGTCTCGGCGTCGTAGTGGACCATGAAGGCGCCGCCGCCGAGGCCGGAGCTCTGCGGCTCGACCAGGCCCAGAACCGCCTGCACGGCGACCGCGGCGTCCACCGCCGATCCGCCGCGGCGAAGGACGTCGAGCCCGGCCTCCACCGCCAGGGGATTGGCGGCGGCCACCATCGCCTGCCCCTGGACCGGGGAGGCGCGCGGCGTGGCCGGCGCCTCCGGCGGCGAGGCGCTCAGAGGCGCGCAGGCGGTGGCGGCGGCGAGGACGAGGATGGACAGCTGGCGCAGGGGCGAGGCGAGACGGCGCAGGGACACGGGCGCTCCGGTACGGGCTTGTGGAGTGTGAAAGCACGCCACCTTAGCGGTCCCGCCGTGGACAAGAAACGCTGCTGCGTGCGAGGCAGGCGCAAAGGGAGACGGCCCGCATGACCATCACCACCGCCCGGCCCGGCGCGCGCAACCTGATCACAGATGTTCCGGGGCTCAGGGTCGGTCAGGCCGCCGACGTCTCGGCGCGCACCGGCGTCACCGTGGTGCTTCCCGACGAGCGGGCCGTGGCCGCCTGCGACGTCCGCGGCGGCGGCCCGGGCACGCGCGAGACCGACGCCCTGGACCCGCACAACCTGGTCGACGCGATCGACGCCGTGGTCCTCTCGGGGGGCTCGGTCTACGGCCTGGCGGCCGCCGATGGCGTGACCGCCTGGCTGGGCGCGCAGGGCCGCGGCTACGGCCTGGTGGCCGCCAATCCCGCCGTGCCGCCTTCGCCCGTCGTGCCGACCGCCATCCTCTTCGACCTCGCCAATGGCGGCGACAAGGCCTGGGGAGAGGATCCGCCCTACCGGCGCCTCGGCCGGGCCGCGGCCGTTGCGGCGGACGAGGCCTTCGCTCTCGGCACGGCGGGGGCCGGATATGGCGCCATGGCCGGACAGCTGAAGGGGGGAACGGGCTCGGCCTCCGTGGTCACCGCCGACGGCTTCACTGTCGGCGCCGTTGTGGCGGTCAATGCCTTCGGCTCCGTCGTGGCGCCCGGCGGGCGGACCTTCTGGGCGGCGCCCTACGAGCAGGGCGGTGAATTCGGCGGACTGGGCGCGGCCGGCCTTTCCGCCGATCCCGACGACTGGGGCCTGGCCAAGGCCGATCCGAAGGCGCGGACAAACACCACCATCGCCTGCGTGGCCACCGACGCGATCCTGACGCCCGCCCAGGCCCGCCGTATCGCGGTGATGGCCCAGGACGGCCTGGCCCGCGCCATCCGGCCCGTCCACGCCCCGTTCGACGGCGACGTGGTCTTCGCCCTGTCCACCGGCCGCCGGCCCCTGGGCGAACGGCCCGACTTCCAGATCGCGCGGCTCGGCGCCCTGGCCGCCGACGTCCTGGCCCGCGCCGTCGCCCGCGGCGTCCATGCCGCGACGCCCTGGCCGGACGCCGCCGTCCGCTGCTGGCGCGACCTCAGCTGAGGGGGCCTGAGCCGCTTTCCACAAAATTCCTGCCCGGACCCGGCTTGCACTTTCGCAAAAGCCCGACTAGGTTCCGCGCCCTCGCCGCAAGGCAAGTGCGCGCCCGTAGCTCAGCTGGATAGAGCATCAGACTACGAATCTGAGGGTCGGACGTTCGAATCGTTCCGGGCGCGCCATTTCCTTCCGTCTCTCGCGTCGCTGCGGCGCTCAGGTCTTGGCCGACGGTCGGGGCGGCGCGGTCTTCGGCGCGCTCGCATGGCGCGCGACATTGTCGCTGGACAACCTTCGCTGTATGGCTGGACCCCGGCTCCGGGGGGAGCTGTGGTGGGGGAGTCTCCGTATGTCTGTTCGTCACTGCGTCGCGCTCGCCGCGGCGCTGAGCCTGGGCGCCTGCGCTACGGTCACGCGCGGCGCCAACGAGACCTGGACCGTCGAGACGAGTCCGTCGGGCGCGCAGGTGCGCACCAGCAATGGCTTCCGCTGCGAACAGACGCCGTGCGCCTTCAAGATGCCGCGCAAGTCGCAGTTCACCGTCGACATCACCAAGCCGGGCTACAAGCCCTGGCGCGGCCAGGTCACCCACCACGTCTCCGGCCCGGGCGGCGTGGCCATGGCCGGCAATGTGATCGTCGGTGGTCTGATCGGCATAGGCGTCGACGCCAATACGGGCGCCATGCTGGACCTGGACCCCAACCCGCTGGTGGTGAGGCTCGAACCCGCGCCTCTGCCGCCGATCATCGAATAGCGGGCGGCGGGCGGGCGCCCGCTCAACGGTCCGACGCCGACCTCAGGCCCAGGACGACGGCGTATGGGCCGGCCTCGGGCTGGTCGCGCTCGACCGTCACCGTCAGCCGCCGGTCGTCCCGGACATAGCCGGCCGCCGTGGCCCCGGCGCCGTCGGCGTCAGCGGACGGGTCCCGGCGCCAGCCCTGCGCCGCCAGGGCGGAGTCGATCTTGGAGGCGATCTCGAAGACCCCGGCGCCCAGTTCGGTCCCGCCGCGGAGGCTGACCGTGCAGCCGGGCGCATCGGCCAGGCCCACATAGGCGACCGCGCCGGCGGCGATCTCGCCGCGGGGTCCCAGCGTCTCCTCCATCAGGGCCTGGAGCGGCGCGCAGGCGGCCGCCGCGACGGCGGCCGCACCCAGGACGGCTTCGATCATCTCCCCACTCCTCCGACGCGCCGCAGGTCCGGCGGCGGCAGGCTCCCACAGCCGCGCGCGCCTGTCACCGGCGCGTGCGGCCGGCTGGCCAGCGGCCGCACGCCGCGGATTGCATAGGCCGTCCAAGTCCCCCAAAAGGCGGCGTCCGGAGGTGTTGGTCCATGGCGAGTGCGGCGCAGTGTCAGGTCTGCGGGGGCGAACTGCTCCCCTACCGCCACGACTGGCTGTCGCGGTGCGCGCAGTGCGGCGTGCTCAGCGCCGCCCTGCCGGTGCAGATCCCGGGCGAGGCCAGCCATGCGGGCATCGACGAGGCGGCCCGCGCCGCGGGCCTCGACAGCGTCCGGCGCAGCAACAACGCCCGCCTGCTGGCCGATCTCCGGCGGCTCGCGCCGGAGGCCCGCCGCCTGCTGGACGTCGGCTGCGGACCGGGCTTCCTGCTCGACCAGGCGCAGGCGGCGGGCTTCGAGGCCCATGGCGTGGAGCCGGACGCCAACGTCGTCGAACTGGCGCGCAGCCGCGGCGCCGAGGTGAGCCACGGCTTCTTCCCCGACGCCCTGCCGGCGGAGGCGCGCTTCGACGTCATCGTCTTCAACGACGTGCTCGAACACATTCCGGATCTGTCCGGCGCCCTGGCGGCGGCGGCCGGCCACCTGGCGCCGGGGGGCGTCCTCTGCCTCAACTGCCCCGACAAGCGCGGGCTCTTCTTCCGCGTGGCGTCGGCCCTGGACCGGGTGGGCCTCTCGGGGGCCTATGACCGCCTGTGGCAGCGCGGCCTGCCCTCGCCCCACGTCTGGTACTTCACCCCGACCCACCTGCAGACGGCCGCGCGGCGGGAAGGCCTTTCGCCCGCGGGCGAGAGCCGGCTCGCGACCCTGGAGCTCAGGGGTCTGTGGAGCCGCATCCGCGCCGTCCAGGACGAGCCGATCGCCCTGTCGGCGGCCAGCTACCTCTTCAGTCTCGGCGTCTATCCGCTGCTCCGCCTCCTGCCGAGCGACGCCACCGCCTGCTACTTCCGCAAGGCCGCCTAGCCTTTAGCCGCCCAGCGGCGGCCCCGGCGGCATGGGGAACCGCGACCGCGGCCCGCCGCCCCACTCCGGCATCGCCGACTTGGGCGCATGGGCGGCGGGGTCCTCCAGATAGCGGTCGATGTCCCGGGCGGTCTGACGATAGAAGGCGAGCGTCAGCGGGTCGCTGTCGCGTCGCGACCGCAGGCTGGCCGACAGCTGGGCCAGAGTGTCGAGCACATAGGCCCGGGCTTCCGGCGAGGCGTCGGCCTGGGCGCCCAGGATCATCATGGAATCGAGCGCCGCCTGCTGGGCCGATCGGCGCAGGGCGCGGGCCTGGGCGGTTCCGGCGTCCGGCGCCGACCAGGTGGCGCCCATCACCGCCTGCACCATCTCGGGGAAGCTCAGCGCGTCGGGCTGGCGGGCCGACAGGGCGACCATCCTTGCGGCGCGATCCTTGTCGAACAGCGGCTCCAGCACCAGGGCCGAGAGGATCCGGGCGGCCTTGAGCTGGTCGAAGACGGCGTCCTCCGACAGGTCCTCCAGATTGCGGCCGGGGTCCGGCGTCAACTGGACGAGCAGGCTCTCGGGCAGGGCCAGGCGCGCCGGCGACAGAGAGTCCATCAGCAGCCCCAGCACCTCGCGCTGCAGGGCGCCGGGCACGAACTCCGTCGGCGGAAGGTCCTCACCCTTGACCACGATGTTCTGAAAGAGGCCGCCCACATAGGCCTGGCCGCTCTCGATGGCCCAGCGGTGGTGGAGATAGGCCATCCACAGGCGCATGTCGCGCAGCTCGCCCACCGGCTCGCCGGGCTTCAGCATGTCCGGCCCGAACTCGGCGAGCATGATCTCGCGGGCCGCCATCGTCTCGCGCAGATACTCCGTCGGCGTGGCGCGGTCGTCGTACCACGTCCAGCGCGGATCGGTGGTCGGCACATAGAGGATGCCGTCGCGCCGCATGTCGGCGATGACGCCGTCGAGAACCGCCTTCTCCTGAGCCGGCGCCGTCTCGGCATAGGCGTAGCGGACCATGTAGGCGTCATAGGCGCCGATGGCCTTCTGGAAGGGTTCGGAAAGGTCGAGCTTGCCGTCCTTCACCGCCACCCGCGGCGTCGGATATTCCATCACCGAGGCGCGGTCGTTGAGGCTGGAGGCGAAGTTGTGGCCGAAGCCGAGCGCGTGGCCGAGTTCGTGCGCCGTCAGCAGGGCCTGGCGCAGGAGAACCATGTCCCGCTGGGCCGGCGGCATGCCATCCAGGCCCTCGGGCGAGACGAGGCCGGGATCGGCCACGGTGATTCCGCTCCCGTCTTCGGCCAGGCCGCCGGCATAGGCGTCGAAATAGTTGGCGATGGTGCGGATGCGGTGGGAGTCCATCCGCGTCTTCGAGCCGAGAATCTCGCCGGTGCGCGGATCGCGATAGGTGCCGCCGGAGGAGAAGCCGCGCTCGTCCCGCTCGATCCACAGGACGTAGGCGTAGCGGATGTCCATGGGGTCCATGTCGGCGGGCGCGTCGCGGGCCTCGATGGCGTTGCGGAAGCCGGCCTGTTCGAAGGCGGCGTTCCACCACAGCAGTCCCTCCTTCATCGCCTTGCGCAAGGGGTCGGGGATGGCCGGGTCGAAGTAGAAGACGATGGGCTCCTTCGGCTCGCTGATCGCCGCAGCCGGATCCTTCTTCTCCAGGCGCCAGCGGGTGACCCATTCGGCCTTGGGCGCCTCGCTGATCGGTTTCGAGAAGTCCTGGAAGCGCAGGGTGCTGACGCCGATCCGCGGATCGGCCTCCCGCGGCGTGTAGCCCTCCGGCGCCTTGAGGAACGAGTGGTGGATGCGCAGCGTCACGTGGCGGGCGTCGGGGGCCACATTGCGCACCAGGGCGCCGGGCGCATCGGCGCTGAAGGTGACCAGGGTCTCGATCTCGGTGTTCTCGGGAAAGGCCTTCATCCGGGCGGGAAAAAAGGTCGAGCGGGCGGGGTCGAACTTGAACGCCCCCTGGTTCATGCGCCGCATCTGGGCCTCGACGCCGGCGGCGTCGCGCATGAAGAGGGCGGTGGCGTCCACCACCACCTTGCCGCCGGTCTCGGACTCGATCGGCAGGGCCGCCAGCAGGGAGGTGGGGAAGGAAGCGGCGACATTGGCCGCCCGCGCGGCCGCTCCGCCCGTGGCGCGATAGTCGGTGTTCTGCTCCATCACCAGCACCTTCGGACCCACGCGCTGGAACTGGATCACCGTCGAAGTGAGGATGCCGCGGTCGAAGGGCAACTCCACCGAGCCGCCGCCGCTGGCCGCCGAGACATAGTAGAGGATGTCGGTGTCGAAGGCGCCGATCTCCAGCAGCACCCGGCCTTTGGCCGCGTCCCAGTAGAAGGGGATGTAGCCGTCGGTCCGCGCCATGCCCGCCACGCCGCGGGCGGGCGGCGTCTGGGCCAGGGCGGCAGGCGGTGCGGCCGCTGCTGCAAGGGCGAGGGCCGAGATCGCGCCCATCCAGAACCCACGCACTCTCTTAGACGCTCCGCCCATGTCGGTCCCTCCGATGCTGCTGGCGAAAACAAGCGCCGGAGCGGAATGGGCTTCAATATGCTGCGTACGGCGATCCCTGATTTTGAGAAAGCTGCGTCGATCCCGGACAAAGTGATGAAAAACGGATCACGGCATCCGGCGCTCGCGGGCGAGGCTCCGCCTCAGGAAGGCGCCGGTCGCTTCCGCAACGGATGCAATCCCGGCTTGCTCCCCTCAGTCCCGCTTCTCGCCCGGAACCTCGGTCTCTTCGCCCAGCGTGTTGCGGACGTAGAGGATCTTCACCAGCACATAGAGGACGACCATCAGGGGCGCGGCGAGGACGACGCCGAGCGGGCCGAAGAGCACGCCGAAGCCGAGCACGGCGAAGAGGGTGAGCGCCGGCGGCAGGTCGGCGGCCTTCTTCTGGATCAGGGGATAGGTGAGGTTGCTCTCCACCTGCTGGACGGCAATGTAGACCAGGATGGTCCAGACCACCATCATCGGCCCCTCCTGCAGGGCGATGAGGGCGGCGGGGATCACGGAGATGATCGGCCCCACCACGGGCACGAAGGCGACGATGCCGGCGAAGAGGCCGAGCGCCGCCGGGGAGGGCAGGCCGATGGCCCAGAGGCCCAGCCCCGTCAGCACGCCGACGATGGTCATGGAGGCGAACTGGCCGAGCAGCCAGCGGCTCAACGCCCGGCCGCTGGTGTCCAGGGCGTGGGCGAGCGGCTCGCGCGGTCCCCGCGGCACGAGGGCCAGGAGGCCGTTGCGGGCGGCGCGGGGGTGAACCGCCAGATAGATGCCGGCGAAGATGACCACGAGCAGGTTGGCGAGGGCGCCCACAACCGTCATGGCGTAGCCGCCGATCCGGCCGGCGATGCTCTGTATGGGGCCCGCGGCGCTGCCGGCGCTCTGCAGGTCGAAGCCGTTCACCTGGGCCATGATGGTGTCGGCCATGGGCAGCTCGCCGACGACGGCGCGGAATTCCGCCGGCGTTTTCGGCAGGCGCTCCGTCAGATCCTCGACCTGGGCCGAAACCGTCGCCCCGAACAGCCAGCCGGCGCCCGTGAAGAGCACGACGATGAGGAGGCCCGCGGCGGCCAGGGACGACCCCTGCCCGAGCGGCGTGTGCTTCTCGATCGGCTCGGACAGGCTGCGCAGGACCACGGCGACGATCACGGCGCCGAAGGCGAGCAGCAGGACGTCGAGCAGCTGCCAGGCGGCCAGCAGGACAATGCCCACGCCCACCAGGAACAGGACGCGGCGAACGAAGGCCGGCGAGAGGGCGGAGCCGGCGCGGGACTCTGAGGATTGGGTCATCGCCCGGTTGAACGCGGCAACGCTTCAACCGTTCGCCGCCGCATCGCCGATTTCACCCGCCGCTATAGCCGCCGATCACGGGCAGGATTTCGCCGGTGATGTAGCTGGCCGTCTGGGGCGAGGCGAGGAAGACATAGGCCGGCGCCAGTTCCTCGGGCTGGGCCGGGCGGCCCATGGGCGTGCCGGCGCCGAACTTGGTGATGTCCATCTTGTCGGCCGGGTTCAGCGGCGTCCACACGGGGCCGGGGGCCACGGCGTTCACCCGGATGCCCTTGTCCACCAGATGAGAGCCCAGCGAACGGGCGAAGGCGTGGATGCCGCCCTTGGTGAGCGAATAGTCCACCAGGGCCTTGTTGCCGAGAAGGCCGGTCACCGAGCCGGTCATGACGATGGAGGCGCCGCGCTTCATGTGCGGCACGGCGGCCTTGGCCATGTGGAAGTAGCCGTAGAGGTTGGTCTTGATCGTCCGGTCGAAGTGGTCCTCGGTCAGGTCCTCGAAGCTGTGCTCGTGCTCCTGGAAGGCGGCGTTGTTGACCAGAACGTCCAGCCGGCCGAAGGTCTCAACCGTTCTGGCGACGGCGTCTCTGCAATAGGCGGGATCGGCCACGTCGCCCGGCAGCAGGATGGCGCGGCGGCCTTCCTTCTCGACCGCGGCCTTGGTCGCCTCGGCGTCCTCGTGCTCGTCGAGATAGGCGATGGCCACGTCCGCGCCCTCGCGGGCGAACAGCACCGCGACCGCCCGGCCGATGCCGGAATCGCCGCCGGTGACGAGGGTCCCGAAGCCCTCCAGCTTGCCCGACCCCTTGTAGAAGGGCGCGTCATACATGGGCTCCAGCTTCAGGTCGGCCTCGACGCCGGGCTTTTCCAGGTGCTGCTGGGTCAGCGGCGGGACGGGGTACTCTCGGGCGCCGGCCTGCATGGCCTTGGGCGCGTCGTCGTCCTGGAAGGAGGCGCGTTCGGCGCGCTCGACCTGGTCCTGGACGCCGCGCTCCTGGCGGGCGACCTTCTCGGCGTTCTCGCGGAACTGTTCGCGGTTGTCGTTCATGGCTGGCTCCTCGTTCGCCAGCAGCAATCCGCGGGCGCCGGCGGCGGTTCCTGCGGCGGCGCTCAGCGGTCGAACTTGGTGGAGAGCACGATCGAGGAGTTGGTCCGCTCCACGCCCTCCAAGGCGCCGATCTGGTCGATCAGGGCGTCCATGGCGGCCACGTCCGGGGCCGCGACGGTGGCGATCAGGTCGAAGGCGCCGCTGACCGACTGCAGCCGCCGGACCCCCGGCATCTTCTTCATTTCGGCCGCCACGATCCCCGCGGCCTTCGGCTCGACGGTCAGAAGGACAAAGGCGTGGATCTGGCCCCGCTCGTGCGCCTCGGAGGTGCGGACGGCGTAGCCGGCGATGACGCCGGTCCGCTCCAGCCGCGCAATGCGGCTCTGGACGGTGGTGCGCGACAGGCCGAGCGCCCGGGCCAGCTCGGCCACCGGCGCGCGGGCGTTTTCCCGCAGGCGGGCCAGGAGCCGCTCGTCGAGGTCATCCATCGGCAAGATGTCCAGAGATCGTCGTCATATCGCCGAAACCATGCGGCCGCTTCGACGAAAGTGCAATTGAGACCGACGACGGGGCAGTGGAATCTGCTTCCGCCGCACTCCGCGGCAGGGAGGACGTCCATGCGCAAGATCGCCGTCATCGGGGCCGGAAAGATCGGCTCGGCCATCGTCGACATGCTGCAGAGCTCCGGCGCCTACGCCGTCGCCGTCGTCGATCGCGACGAGGTGCGGCTGGCCGCGCTCAAGACCGGCGAAGGCGTGGAGAGGATCGCCGTCGACGTCTCCGATCCGGCCGCGCTCGCGGCCAAGCTGAAGGACGTCTTCGCCGTCATCAGCGCCGCGCCCTACCAGCTGACCGTGCCCATCGCCCAGGCGGTGAAGGCGGTCGGCGCCCACTATCTCGACCTGACCGAGGACGTCGCCTCCACGCGGCAGGTCCGTGAGCTGGCCAGGGACGCCACCGGCGCCTTCATCCCCCAGTGCGGCCTGGCGCCCGGCTTCATCAGCATCGTGGCCGCCGATCTTGCGGCTCGCTTCGACGAGCTGCACGACGTGCGCCTGCGCGTCGGCGCCCTGCCGCGCTATCCGTCCAACGGGCTGAACTACAACCTGACCTGGAGCACCGAGGGCGTCATCAACGAGTACTGCGAGCCCTGCGAGGCCATCGTCCAGGGCGAGCGGCGCGAGGTTCCGGCCCTGGAAGGACGCGAGGAGTTCGCCCTCGACGGCGTCGCCTATGAGGCCTTCAACACCTCCGGCGGCCTGGGCAGCCTGTGCGAGACCCTGGCCGGCAAGGTGCGCAACCTGAACTACCGCACCATCCGCTATCCCGGACATGCGGCGATCATGAAGACCCTGCTGTCGGACCTGCGCCTCTCCGACCGGCGCGACCTGCTCAAGGACATTCTCGAGCACGCCGTCCCGGCCACCCTGCAGGACGTGGTCATCGTCTTCGTCACCGTCAGCGGCCTGCGCGACGGCGCCCTGATGCAGGAGACCTACGTCAACCGCATCTATGCGCAAGCTGTCGGCGGCAAGCTGATGAGCGCCATCCAGATCACCACGGCCGCTTCCGTCTGCGCCGTCGCCGACATGCTGGCGGCGGGCGACCTGCCCCAGCGGGGCTTCGTACGCCAGGAGGACATTCCGCTGGAGCGCTTCCTCGCTAACCGCTTCGGCCGCTGGTACGCCGCCGACGAAGACGCCCGCCGCACGGCCTGACGCAGGAGTTCCCATGACCCTTTCGCTGAAACCCGCGCCCGCCGCCGACGTGGCCGAGGACGTCGTCCGCACCCTGGAGACCCTTGGCGTCGACCGCGCCCTCTGGACGGGCGGAAACCGCGCCGTCCGCTCGCCGATCAGCGGCGAGGTGATCGCCCAGGTCCATGACGCGTCGGCGGCGGACGCGCAGGCCGCCATCGCCCGGGCCCACGAGGCCTTCCTCGCCTGGCGCAAGATCCCCGCGCCGCGCCGTGGCGAGCTCGTCCGCCTGCTCGGCGAGGAGCTGCGCGCCTCGAAGGACGCGCTCGGTCGCCTGGTCAGCCTGGAGGCCGGCAAGGTGACCTCCGAAGGCTTGGGCGAAGTCCAGGAGATGATCGATATCTGCGACTACGCCGTGGGTCTCTCCCGCCAGCTCTTCGGCCTGACCATCGCCACGGAACGTTCCGAGCACCGGATGATGGAGACCTGGCATCCGCTGGGCGTCGTGGGCGTCATCACCGCCTTCAACTTTCCCGTGGCCGTCTGGTCGTGGAATGCGGCGCTCGCCTTCGTCTGCGGCGATCCGGTGGTTTGGAAGCCCTCGGAGAAGACGCCGCTCACCGCGCTCGCCGTCCAGGCGGTGTTCGAGCGCGCCGCGGCCCGCTTCGGCGAGGCGCCGGAGGGCCTCTCGACGGTCCTGATCGGCGGCCGCGAGGTCGGCGAAGCCATCGTCGACGACGCGCGCGTGCCCCTCGTTTCGGCCACCGGCTCTACGGCCATGGGGCGGCAGGTGGGCCCCAGGCTCGCCCAGCGCTTCGCCCGCGCTCTGCTGGAGCTGGGCGGCAACAACGCCGCCATCGTCACCCCCTCGGCCGATCTCGACCTGACCCTGCGCGGCGTCGCCTTCGCCGCCATGGGCACGGCGGGCCAGCGCTGCACGACGCTGCGCCGGCTGTTCGTGCACGACAGCGTCTATGATGAGTTCGTGCCCCGCCTGAAGGCGGCCTACGCCTCCGTCCCCGTGGGGGATCCCCGCGCCGAGGGCGTGCTGGTCGGGCCGCTGATCGACGAGGCCGCGGCCGCGGGCATGGCCAGGTCGCTGGAGGAGGCGCGCGCCCAGGGCGGCGCCTTCCAGGGCGGCGAGCGCCTGGAAGCGCCCGGCTGCTATGTTCGCCCCGCCCTTGTCGAGATGGCCGAGCAGACGCCGGTCGTGCTGCGCGAGACCTTCGCGCCGATCCTCTATGTGATGCGCTATTCCGACCTGGACGAGGCCATCGCCCTGCAGAACGCCGCGCCCCAGGGGCTGTCGTCCTCCATCTTCACCCTCGACCTGCGCGAGGCCGAGCGTTTCGTCTCAATGGAAGGGTCCGACTGCGGCATCGCCAACGTCAATATCGGCCCGTCGGGCGCCGAGATCGGCGGGGCCTTCGGCGGCGAGAAGGAGACCGGCGGCGGCCGGGAGGCGGGCTCGGACTCGTGGAAGGCCTATATGCGCCGGACGACCAACACGGTGAACTACGGCAAGACCCTGCCGCTGGCCCAGGGCGTGAGGTTCGATCTCTAGGCGCGGGTTCCGGCGGATTGGCCTGGCGGCGCCATTGCCGCTATGGCAGGCGGGAAAGGCGCGCCGCGCGCCCCCATCTGCGAACGGACTAGCTGCTGACATGCCGGCGAACCCCTACAGGCCCGATCGGCCGCTCTACTCGCTGCACGTGCCCAAGGCCGCCGGGTCGAGCCTCCGAAAGACGCTGCAGGACTGGTTCGGGGAAGGCCTCAAGCTCCACTATCGCGGACTGCAGGGGGAGCCGCCGGAACGGTTCCAGCCGCAGCCCGGCGACTGCGTTCATGGGCACTTCAACCGGGTGCGCGGCATCGGGGTGCGCGACTACTATCCCGACGCGGAGGATTTCATCGTCTTCCTGAGAGAGCCGTTCGACCGCTTCGTTTCGCAGTGGAAGTATCTGCACTACCAGAAGCGCGCCGGGGGCCATGTGCCGGAGCTGGACGACGGGCCGAGCTTCGAAACCTGGATGCGCCGCCGCCACGCCTTCGCGGTCGAGCAGGAAGACCCCTTCGGAACCTCCGCCCAGCTGCCGTTCGCCGCCCCTCCGGCGCAAGCCTTCGACCGTGGCTTCGTCTTCGTCGGCCTTCTGGAGCGCTTCGCCTCGGATGTCGGCCGGCTGGCCGATATCCTGTCCCGTCCGAAGGCCGATGCGCAGTGGGTGAACACGGCCGGCGAACCGCAGCGGGCGGGCGACCCGGACGAGGACTACGCGCCGCACCGCGCCGCCTACGCCGCTCTGTTTCCGTGGGAGTATGAGCTCTATGCGGCCGCCGAGGCCTGGCGCCCGGCCTAGACGGATCGGGCGGGCGCTCGCTTGTGCTCGCCCACGGCGCGCATGGCGGCGGTCTTGACCGCCTCGGGCAGGGTGGTGAACCAGGCCTGGGGCGAAAGCCGCTCGGTCACGCGCCGCCGACCCGCCGCGGCGAGCGAACGTCCGCGGGCGGGGTCATCCCTCAGCTCGGTCAGGGCCCGGGCGGCGAAGGCGATGTCCGGCTCGGCCCATTCCTGGCCGCGATAGATGCCCTGGGGGTCGTCCACCGGCGTGCGGCCGGCCGGGACCATGATCGCCACGCTCGAATCCAGGAAGTCGCTGACGCCGGACCAGTCGGTGGCGATCACCGGCGTGCCGAGCGCCAGCGCCTCGGCCGGGGTCAGGCCGAAGCCTTCCGCACGGTGGAGAGACAGGAGCACGTCGGACCCGGCGATGAGCGCCTTCACCTGCGAATAGGGCCAGCTCGCATCGATGATCTCGACATTGTCGGGGGCCCCCCGGCGGAGGGCGGCGAGGGCCTGCGGGTGGAGGGCGCCGTTCTGCGTCTTCAGGACGAGCCGGGCGGCCGGATCCGCGCCGAAGGCCTGGACGAAGGCGGCGATGGCGCCCTGCGGGTTCTTCCGCGCGGCCGAGGAATTGAAGTCGAACAGGGCCACCGCCTGGAACGCCGCCCGCTTCGGCGCGGGAACGACCTCGGCATAGTCCTCCAGGAAGAGGGGGTGGGGCACCACCCGAACCGGCGCCCGCGCGCCCGCCAGGCTCTGCGCCACGTAGCGGCTGGGGACCCAGACCTCGTCGGCCATGGCGGCGTCGCTCAGCCAGGGTTTCGGCGCCCTCGGCAACTCCCAGGCCCAGTAGCCATAGCGCGGACCGACGACCCGTCGGGGCCCCATCTGGCCGAGCGCGGCCAGCATCTCGGGGGCGTTGAGGTGGAAGATCCAGGCCGAGGCGGGCGAGGGCGCGGGGCCCGCCGGCGCCCAGGAGAAGGCGGCCCCGGCGGCGTCCATCCGCTCCACCGGCACGCCGAGAGCCTCGAAGGCGCGCGCCGCCAGCCTGGCCGAGGCGGCGATGCCGTGGCTCCCCTCGAAATAGCCGACGATGCGGATCGGACCGCCCGCCGCCCCATCGGCGCCGTGAGGCTTGCGGGCCTGCCGGCGGACGTGGGCCTCGAGCATCGGGGCGAGGATCGGCTGGGCCAGTCGGCGCACGCCCTCGGGCGCCAGTCCGCGCCAGACGCGGCGGGCCTGGCCCAGAAGGCTCATGCGGCGATCAGTCCGGCCAGCTGGGCCTGCAGCGGCGCTTCGGGCGACAGGGCGCGCACCGGTCGCGGCGCGGCGTGATCGCAGGGGCGGTCGGTCCAGACCTCGTCCACGAATCCCCAGGCGGGATGACCGTCGGCCAGGCCGCAGAGGCCGTCCGAGGCCCAGGCGCCCGCAGCCCTTTCCCACCGGACGCCATGGGCGATCAGGGAAATGGCGTCGGCCGGCGCGAAGGCCGGGCGGGTGGCGAAGATGGCCATGTCGGCGGCCACTTCTCCGACAGGCGCGCCGTCCGGCCGCCGCAGCTTTCCGCAGGCCGCCTCGAAGACCAGGACGCCGTTGGGCCAGGCGGCCATGTCCTTGGTGAGCGTTTCGACCACGACGACCGCGGCGATCCGGGCGGGCCGGCCGGCGCGGGCCGTCGGCGCGGCGTTGCGGACGCTGAGGCGCGTGGTCGCAAAGGCCGCGCTGTGGGTCAGGGACTCCGGCAGGCCGTCGGTCTCGATGTCGTACTCGGCGAAGCCGCCGCCGATGAGCCAGCGCAGATAGCGCAGCCGTCCCAGGGCCGTGTGGACGGGAAAGAGCCGCTGCAGGTCCGGCCGGCTCTCCCAGATCCACAGCAGGACGCGCGGGAAGGGGTAGGGGGAGGAAAGGCTACCCACCGGATGGTCGCCGTCGCGCCGGACCTCGCGCAGCATGTCGCTGGTCCAGCCGGCGCGGACGCCCAGGCCGTAGCCGGCGCTGATCTGAAGCTTGAGCGGCGAGAGGCCGGGTTCGGCGGCGTGCGCGAAGCGCGCCGCCTGGATCAGGCTCGCGCCCCCGTCCGAGAGCCGCAGCCGGGCGGCGCCGTCGACCAGGGCGGGCGCGAAGCGGCGCGCCTGGGCCTCGGGACCGATCAGCCAGGCGAAGAGCGTCTCGGGCGGCGCCCCGTCGAAGCGCGCCCGCAGATCGGAACGCACGGAGAGCAGCGCCGCCGCCGCGCGGGGCAGCGGCCGTTCCCCGGGGGCGGTCAGCCAGTCCTCCACCCCGGCGGCCGCGCCGGTCCAGGGCCGATCCTCCTGCGGCCACGGCACGGCGTGCCGCGTGCCGGCGCGCCAGGCCTCCAGCAGCGCTTCCGCGGCCTGGCGCGACGCCTCCTGCGTCTGCCGGCGCTCGCCGAACCAGGCGTGGAAGGCCAGGCGGTCGTCCAGACTGTCCCGCGCGAAGCGGGCGGCGGCGAAGGCGTCTTCGCGCCACACCTGGTCCATCTCGCGGGTCACGTCGGGCAGGCCTTCGGAGGCGCCCAGCGGGTCGGGGCCGTCCAGCCAGGCCTCGACCTGGTTCGACAGCCCGGCGTCGAAGCGCAGGCCCTCGCGCGCCGCCCGCAGGGCCCGGCGGCGCATCGCGCCGGTGACGGGCCGCCCCGAGGGGAAGGCGGCGTAGGCGTAGGGGGTGCGGCTCGCCTGGGCGTGGCCGTTGTCGAGCAGGGCCTTGGCGTAGTCGGCGAGCAGGCGGGCGAGGGGCGAGCCCGGCGGTGTGACGATGCGGTCCTGATGCTTGCTCAGCACCTCGGGCCGCGCCGGATCGAAGCCGGAGAAGTGGAAGAAGACGAGCGGCCGGCCGTTCACGCGCCAGCCGTCCGGCCCGTGCGAGAGCGTGCGGCCCTCCAGGTTCCAATAGGCGATGTCGAGCCCCGGATCGCGCAGGATGGCGAGGTCGCTGACCAGGCCCGGCGCCAGGTCCATCCATTTCTGGTCGGTGAAGAGGCCGTTCTGGAAGTCCACCCGGCAGTCGAAGCGGCACTTCTCCGCCCACCAGTCCAGCAGGGCGAAGACCTGGTCCTCGCGCCGGGCCGCCATGAAGCCGAGGTTGAAGCCGCCGGAGGTGAGGATGGTGTGGTCGTTGGGGTTGGCCTCGCCCGCCAGCGGCCGCGTCAGGTGCGGAATGAGGACCAGCGGCGCCTCGTCCAGGCCGCGGCGCACCTCGTCCAGGGGCGCATAGACGAAGATGTCCGGGTCGAGATAGGTGACCGACGTCACGCCCGGCTCCGCCAGCAGCCGGCGGAAGGCGTGCGGCTTGACCGCCGTGTTCAGCTCCAGGGCGTCGTAATAGACGCTCATCGCCGCGACCGGCGCGCCCGTTTCGCGGGCCTCCATCACGCGGGCATAGGGCTCGAGCTCGGGAATGGGGCCGTCGGCCCCGATCACCACCCGGGCGCAGTCGGGCTCCGCCTGCGCCAGGCTGCGCATGAGCACGGCGGCCTGGGCGGCGTAGTTGCGCGAGACGATGGTGAAGACGACGTCCAAGCGCACCCCTCCCCGGCGACCGCCCCTCGTCTAACAGCCGCAGCTTGCGTGCGGCAATGTCAGGCGGCGTTCAACAGCTCGTCGAGACGGCGGATGTCCTTGATCTCGGACGCGACTCCGCCCTCCAGCCGCATCACCTTGTTGCAGTAGAGGCGCAACAGTTCGGTGTCGTGCGACGCCAGCACCAGAATGCCGGCCCGCTCCACCAGGTTCAGCAGGCGACGATGGGCCAGCTTCTGGAAGTCGGCGTCGCCGACCGAGATCCATTCGTCCATCAGCAGCACGTCGGCCTCGACGGCTGTGGCGACGGCGAAGGCCAGGCGCGCCTGCATGCCCGCCGAATAGGTCTTCATCGGCATGGCGAGGAAGGGGCCGAGGCCGCTGAACTCGGCGATCTCGTCCATCTTCTCCTCGATCTCCTTCGAGGACATGCCGGCGATGCGCCCGCGCAGGCGGATGTTGTCCACGCCGGTGGCCGAAGGATCGATGCCGAGCGACAGGTCGAGCAGGGCGGCGATGCGGCCGCGCACCTCGATCTGGCCCTCGTCGGGCTCATAGGCCCCCGACAGCGCGCGCAGCAGGGTCGTCTTGCCCGAACCGTTGTGGCCGATCAGGCCCAGGCGATCGCCGGCCCGGAGGTTCAGGTTCAGGTTGGAGAGGGCGGTGACCTCGGTCGAACCGGTGTTGCTGGCGCCCAGGCGGCCGCCCACCGCCACGCGGGCGATGTTCTTCTTCAGCGACTTGGCGTCCACCCCATAGACGGGGAAGCGCAGGGTCAGGTCGGTGACGGAGACCGAAACTTGGGGCGGCTTCATAGGTAGTGCACGATCCGTCGGCGGGTGACCGCGAACAGCGAGAAGGTCACCGCCCAGCCGGCCACGGCCATTACGGCCAGGATGATATAGGACAGGCCATCCACCGGATCGCCCAGCAGGGGCGCACGGATGGAGGTCAGCATGTGATAGAAGGGGTTGAGCGTCAGGAGGGCGTGGCGCTCGGGAAAGGCGTCCGGCTTCCAGAAGACCGGCGTCATGAAGATGGCGAACTGCATCACCGAGGCGACGAACTGCGGAACGTCGCGGAAACGCGCCGAGGTGATGGCCGCCAGCATGCTGATCCACGACAGATTGACCACGGTCAGCAGCAGGCCCCCCAGCGACAGGAAGGGGTTCATGTCGCGCCACAGCCCGAAGACGACGATCACCGCCACGATGATCACCGCGTGGTGGGCGAGCGCGATCAGATTCCTCAGCACGGTCCGCCAGATGAAGGTGAACATCGGCAGGGCCGTCTGGCTCAGCATGTGCGAAGCCTGAACGAAGGTCTCGCAGCCCTCGTTGATCGTCGTGGCGATCAGGCCGAAGGAGACGATGCCGATGGCCACGAAAGGCATGAAGTCGGCCACCGGCTGGCCGAACAGCTTGGCGTAGAGCACGCCGATGCCGAGCACCATCAGGCCCATGGAAATGGTGATCCAGAACGGGCCGAGGATGGAGCCGCGGTAGCGTGAAACCACGTCGTGCCAGGCGAGCGACCAGGCCAGGCCGCGGCGGTCCCAGGACGTAGCGAGGTCCCGCAGCGCCATGCTGAACTCGAACAGCGTTCCCCGCCGTCCGGTCCGCAGCATGTGTTGAGCGGATTCCATGGGGTCTCCCAAAGCGAGCGCCGCTGGTATCAGGTGCATTTTTGCGGCGCAAGCATGGCGCCCGACCTGCGACTTTCCACCGACCCAGGCGCGTGCTAGCCCCCAGCCCAGGGGGTCGCCGCCGATGTCGTCCATGGATCAGATCACCCGGCCCCCGGCCGGGCCCGCCTATGAACTGCGCGTCGGCGAGCCGGCGCTGGAAGGCGCGGGCGTGTGGCTCGTCATCCCTTGCTACAAGGTCCGCGACCATATCCTGAAGGTCATCGCCCGAACCCCGCCCTGGGTCGAAGGGATCGTCTGCGTCGACGACGCCTGTCCCGATGGTTCGGGCGATTTCATCGAGGCGCAGACGCGCGATCCGCGCGTGCGCGTCCTGCGCCTGCCCCAGAATCAGGGCGTCGGCGGCGCCACAATGGCGGGCTATGCCGAGGCCGCCCGGCTGGGCGGGCGGATTCTGGTGAAGGTCGACGGCGACGACCAGATGGACCTGGCCTATCTGCCGCAACTGGTCGCGCCGATCCTGCTGGGCGAGGCCGACTACGCCAAGGCCAACCGCTTCACCTCCATCAGCCATCTCCAGTCCATGCCGAGGGTGCGCATCTTCGGCAATGCGGGCCTCAGCTTCCTGGCCAAGCTGTCCACGGGGTACTGGACCAGCTTCGATCCGACGAACGGCTTCACGGCGATCGAGGCGAGCGTCGCCCGGCTCGTGACCCAGAAACGGGTGGCCAAGCGGTTCTTCTTCGAAACCGACCTGCTCTACCACCTGGGCACCCTGCGCGCGGTCGTCCGCGACGTGCCCATCCCCGCGCGCTACGGCGACGAAGTCAGCAATCTCAGCGTCAGGTCGGTGGTCGCCCCCTTCGCGCTCAGGCACCTGCAGAACTTCGTCCGCCGGGTGCTTGGCCAGTACTTCGTGCGCGACTTCAACGTGGCGACCCTGGAGCTCATCTTCGGCGCCGCCTTCCTGGCCTTCGGCGCCCTCTACGCCCTGCACTGGATCGCCGTGCGCGAGCCGGGCCAGGCCGCGTCGGCCGGCGTGGTCATGGCCGCGGCCCTGCCGGTCATCATCGGGGTCCAGCTCCTGCTGCAGGCGATGAACTTCGACGTCGTCAACGTGCCGACGCGGCCTATCCATCCCTATCTGCGCACGCTGGAGCGGATCGAGGCCGCTGCGCATGCCGAGGCCGAGGCGGCCGCCGATGCGGGGCCGCGGAGCGCATGAGCCTGCGCGACCTCCTGCTGTGCTGCCTGTTCGCGGTGATCATGCCGACCGGGCAGGTGATGTTCAAATGGGCGGCCCTGACCCACGCCCGGCTCGACGGCGCGCTCCCTCTACGCCTGCTCAAGAACCTGCCCCTGCTGGGGGCCTTCGCCTGGTACGGACTGACGGCCCTGTTCTGGTTCTACATCCTCACGCGGGTGCCGCTGTCGCGGGCCTACGCCTTCGCCGTGGTGGGGTCGTCCCTGGTGCCGGTGTTCGCCTACTTCATCTTCAAGGAGCCGATGAGCTGGCGCTATGTCGCCGGCTACGGCCTGATGATCCTCGGGCTGCTGGTCGTCATGCAGGCCCAGGGGCGGACCTGACCGCGGCCACGGCGCGCGCCACCTCCGCGTAGGAGACGCCGAACCGCCGCTCATAGAGCAGGTCCCCCTCGTGGGGCCGCGCTTCGAGCCGGGCCGGGTCGAGACCCTGCGCGCCATAGCCGCCGCGCAGCAGGTAGTTGGCGAACATGGACGGCCACAACCCCAGCCAGGTCTTGGCCTGGGAGGGATAGTCGACGACCGCGGCGGCCCAGGCCAGCCAGTGGCGCGCGCTCAGCCGGACCCTGCGCACCGGGCCGTTCTCCGGGATCGGGACGCCGGCCTGGAAGGGAAGGGCGGCAAGGCCGCGGCGGTTGTAGAGGGCGAACTGCTCGATGGGCGCGCCGCGCGCCGCCCGCGCCGCCAGGGCGGCCACGACGTCGTGGTCCGGGTGGCCGCCTTCCCAGGCGGCGACGACGAACCGCTCCGCCGGTCCGACCGCGGCCAGCGCGGCGTCGAGGCGCGGAATCAGCCCCGCGGCGTGGCGATGGAGCTGGCCGTCCTGGGCGCCGGAGCCGAGACCCACGTGCCGGGCGGCCTCGGGCGGCAGGCCCAGGCGGCGGAGGAAGGCGCGGGTCTCCGCCAGCCGGCGCGCGGCGATCTGCGGGCTTCGATAGTCGGCCAGATAGAGGAAGTGCTGCGCCTGTCCGCGCGCCTGCGCCTCGCGGATCAGCGGCAGGGCGGCGTATTCGTCGTCGAAATGGGCCAGAACGTAGACGACCGCCATCTCAGTAGGGATCGAAGTCGAGGAAGTTCAGCGCCACGGCGCGGGCGTCCAGCTGGCGCGGGGCGGCCTCGCCAAGGGGCCGGTAGATCAGGTTGAGCGGCGAGGGCCGAAGGCGCTCCGGCAGGCGGACGAGGCCGAGCCGGCCCAGGTTCAGCCGCGGGTCGAGGCCCAGGTACAGCGAAAGACCCAGCGGCCGGGCATGCAGGGTCTCGGGCGGCGGCCCCGCCAGGAAGGCGACGCAGCGTATGCCGGGCAGGTGGGTGTCGGCCCAGACGGCGGTCAGTTCTCCGTGCCGGCTGGCCCGATAGTCCGCGGCCGGATTGAGCAGCCGCCAGGCCAGCATTTCCGGCGTCCAGGCGCCGGCGAAGGCCACGGGCGTCGCTGCGAACCGTCGCGGCGTGTGGGTCAGGACGCCGGCCTCCAGGGGCGCGACGTGCTGGAAGCCGAGCTTCCGGAGGAAGCCCGGCGTGCTCTGGGCGTTGGCCACGCCGATGACGAACGCGTAGCCGCGCGCCGCGCCGTCCTCGTAGGTCGCCTGCGCCAGACGGGTGAAGAGGCCCCGGCCCTGAAAGTCCGGGTGGGTGGCGGTGTTGAGGGAGAGGAGGCCCGTGAGCGTCCGCCCCTCGACCTCGGCCGTCATGGGGCAGGTCACATAGTGCGCCGCCAGCGTCTCGCCCGCCCAGGCGTCGGCCCCGACCACCTCGCCGGCGGGATTGTCGCGATAGCGCCAGGCGATCGCTTCGGGGGTGAACTTCGAGGAGGCGCCGAAGACGCGCGACAGCAGTTCGGAATAGGCGTTCAGCTGGCCGGCGGAAACGCCCGCGGGCCTGATCTCCAGTCCGTCCGTGCTCATCGTGGCAAATGACCATGAAAGCAGGGCTGCGCCAATGGCGGCGATTGCCTCTTTTCTGGACCGCCCCGCCCATCGTACGAGTGGCCCGTTGAGGGGCGAGAAACCACGATGAAGATCCTGCCGAAGCCGAGCTTCACGGCGAGCCAGGCGCTCGGGGCCGTGCTGCTGACCGGCTACGTGTTGATGCTGGCCTTCAACCTGCCGGGTCACCTGTCCTACGACTCGCTCGCCCAGCTTCGCGAGGGGCGTTTCGAGGTGCGCGAGACCTGGGGGCCGGTGGTCTATGCCTGGATCCTCGGGGCGTTCGACGAGGTGGTCCCCGGAACCGGCCTCTATGTGGCCGCGAGCGGCTTCCTGCTGACCGGCAGCCTCCTCTCCTTCCGCAGCCTGCGCCGGCACGTCTCCTGGCCCTCGGTGGCCCTGGCCGTGCTGATGGTGCTCTCGCCCATCCTGCTGATCTACCAGGGCATCGTCTGGAAGGACGTGCTGTTCGCCAATCTCGCCATCGCCGGCTTCGCCTGCCTCGCCCAGGCGGTCAGGGTCTGGGACGGGCCGCGGCGCCCGTGGCTCGCCCTGGCCGGCGCCATGCTCGCCTTCGCCGTGGCGGCCCAGACGCGTCAGAACGGACTGATCGTCATCGTCTTCGCAGCCCTCGTCCTGGCCTGGACGGCGCGCCTTCGCGGATGGCGGTCCAGCCTCGTCTGGGGTTTGGGCGGGCTGGTGGCCACCCTCGCCCTCTCCAGCCTCATGGCCGTCCTGGCCGCGCCGCCGCAGGCGGGACCCGACAAGGGCGCCGCGCGCGGCATCCGCATCATCGCGCACTACGACATCGCGGGCTCCGTGGCCGCCAAGCCCACCTTGCCGCTCGACCACATCCGGGCCGCCGATCCGGAGGCGGAGCGCACCATCCGCTACCGCGCCACCGCGCTCTACACCCCTGAGCGGGTCGACTATATGGGCCGGGACCCCGAGATCGGCCGGCTGTGGAAGCTCTCCGACGCCACGGTGTTCCAGCAGTGGCGCGACATCGTCCTGGAGCATCCCGACGCCTATCTGAAGCACCGCTGGGCCGTCTTCCTGCAGGTGTTCGCGACGCCGAAGATCGACTCCTGCCTGCCGGTCTATGTGGGGGTTGCGGGCCCCGAGCCCCTGATCGCCAGCCTCAACCTGATCCAGACGGTCGAGCCGCAGGACCAGGCCCTCTACAACTACGCCACCTGGTTCCTGGACACGCCGGTCTTCTCGCACGTCTTCTACGCCCTGATCGCCCTCGTGGTGGCGGGCGTGCTCGTCTGGCGGGGCGAGGCGACGGACCTGGTCATCGCCGCCATGCTGCTGTCGGCGCTCGCCTTCACGGCCTCCTTCGCCGTAATCTCTCTCGCCTGCGACTATCGATATCTGTACTTCCTCGACGTCGCGGCGCTGTCGGGCCTCCTCTATCTGGCCCTCGAACCCCCCTACGGCCGCTTTCGGCGCCGGCTGCGCTGACTGGCCGAACGGAGGCGCACCCATGCCGCTCGCCCGCCCGCAACCCGCCCGCTCGAAACCGGCCGGCTCGAAACTGCCGGGCCCGCTCCTCGCCCTCGTCGCCGCAGGCCTTCTCCTCGCCGGGTGCGACGAGCCGCGTCCGCGCGAGCCGCAGCGGAATCCAACGCCTCAACCCGCCCCCGCCACCGGCCTGCCTCCCGCCAACCTCTCCGCCGACGACGCCGTGGAGCGCGCCGGCCCCTTCGGCTGGGACGCGTCGGCCGAGGCCTTCACCTGGCGCGGTCAGCCGCTGAAGGCCGGCCGCCTCTGGACCTTCGACGGGTCCACGGACGGCTTCGTCATGAGCGGCGGAGAACTCCTGCCGGCGGAGACCGCGGGCCTGCGCGTGGCCGAGCGCGCCGTCGACGCCGCCATTCGCAGCCCCAGCGGACTGGAGCTCGACGGGGCCCGTTTCAGTCTCGTCCTGGTGCGCCTCACCCGCCTGCGCGCCGCCGAGATCTGGGACGGCTCGCTGCACTATTCGACGGCCGCCCATGGCGAGGCCGCCGAGTTCATGGACAAGCCTCCCGCCGGTTCGCAGCCGCTGGTGAACGAGACGGTGGTGCTGGCCTTCGACATGGCCGAGCCGGTGATGGGCGGGGATGACTGGACGACCTCGCTGATCGACCAGATCCGCATCGACCTGGACGATTCCGAAGGCGGCGAATTCCTGATCCACCAGATCGCCGTCACCGAGCCGCCCCCGGCCGCCCCGGACGTCGAACCCGCCGCGCCGGACGCGCTGCGTCCGAAGACCTGAGGCTCAGCCGAGCAGGGCCTGCAGCCGCTCCACGCAGCGCAGCCCGACGGCCCGTGCGCTGAGCTCGGTGCGGATGCGCCTCCGGGCCGCGGCGGCCCGGGCGCGGGCGGCGGCCGGATCGTCCAGGATCTGCTCGATCAGGCGGCTTGCCTGAGCCACGTCCGGATCGGCCCAGGACTGGCCCTCGCCGTGGATGTACTGGCCGGCGCCGACGGGCACCATGGCGTGGTTCACCAGCGCGGCGGTCGCGCCGTCCATGAAGTCCATGTTTCCAGACCAGCCCGTGGCGACCACCGGCACGCCCAGCGCCATGGCTTCGGCCATGCCGCGGCCGAAGCCTTCGGACCTGTGCAGGGAGACGAAGACGTCGGCGCAGCGGAAGAGGTTCTTGACCTCGTTGTCGGAGAGTTCGCGGGTGATCGTCTGGACACGTCCCTTCAGGGCGGCGATGCGCGCCTCCAGGGCCTTCCGCGCCGGATCGTCGGCCTTGCCGCCCTTGAACTTGATCACCGCATGCAGCGGCGCCTCGGGCCTGCGGGCGACGAGCTGTTCGAACGCCGCCAGCACGGCCTCCGGATTCTTGCGCGCGGCGTAGGACGAGAAGTCGAAGGCGAACATCACCACGAAGGCGTGCTCGGGAATGTCGAACCAGCGCCGGCCGAGGAAGGTCGACAGCTTCATGTCCACCGCCAGGGGGATGCGCGCGACGTCGCGGCCCGTCGCCTCGGTCAGGGCCGTCTGCACGAAGGCCGAGGGCGCCCAGATGTCGTCGAAGCCCGACAGCAGTTCGGCCCAGGCGGTCGGATACTTCGGCAGCTCCCAGGCGGGGAAGATGATGTTTCGGGCGGCGGCGAAGTCGGCGCCGTCCAGCCGCTCCCGCACCGTCTCGACCTCGTCGGCGTTCAGGCAGAAAAGGTTGGCGTGGCGCGACAGGCGGCGCGTGACGTCGTCGCCGAAGGCCCGCTCGAGATCCGGGTCGCGGCCGCGGTCGAGGCCATAGACGTCCAGCAGCCTGGGCCGGACCCCCGCCGCCCGCAGGGCGCGGACGGTGGAGCGCAGGTGCTCGCCCATGCCGATCGGTGCGAAGGGATGGCCGACCACGGTCAGTTCGCCGAGGCCGGAGTCGGGCAGGCTCATGGCGGCGGCTCCAGCAGATCGGCGTCGGCGGCGTTCTTCAGCGCCTCAAGCCAACCGTGGCCGAACCGCACGTCGGGCTCCAGGTGGGCGCCCTCGGCCCATTCGTTCCAGGCGTTGACGAAGACGATCCGCTCCTCGCCGAAGTTCTGACGCCGCGTCTCGGCCAGCATGGCCTCGGTCCAGGCCTGGAAGGCGCCGGGGCTCGCATAGTGGAAGACGTAGGCGTGGTCCTGCCGCCGGGCGGTGTTGTCCCAGGAGGGGCAGACCCCGCGGAAGCGCTTGTGGCCCGGCGTCGGCGCCGAGAGATAGTGGCGGACGAGCTGGCGGTAGTCGCTGACCACGCCCTCAAAGGCGCGGTTGTAGAGCGGGCCGGGCGGGCTGATGGCCTGGGCCGCGCCCATGGGCGGAAACTCGATGGCCGCGTCGAAGCCGATCGCGCCCGGGTCGGGATAGGTCCCGGCGACGTCGAAGGTCTCCACGAAGGCGAGGTAGATCTCGCCGATCCCCAGGGCCCGCGCCGTCTTGCGCCACGCCTGCGCCCACTCTGCGGCGTCGGGCAGCAGGCCGGGACGATAGATGACCAGCAGGGGCTTGCCGTCGATGTGGATGTAGTTGTCGCGCCGCAGCAGGGCCGACATGTCGGTGATCAGGGCCGCGGCGTCGTCGGCGTCATAGGTCTGGGCCAGCAGGACATCCTTCTCCTGGCCGTCCCAGGTCCGGGTCCAGTTCTCGTTGGCCCAGCAGACGCAGAAGGGGAAGTCGGGCGCATCGGGCGCGGTGAGGTGCTGCAGCGGCTTCTCCAGCACGCGCCGTCCGCCTGCGAACCAGTAGTAGTAGAAGCAGAAGCCCGAGAGGCCGTAGCGCGCCGCCAGCTCGGCCTGCCGTTTCAGCGCCTCGGCCTGGGACAGGTCGTAGAAGCCGAGATCCGCCGGCAGGTGCGGCTGGTAGTGGCCGCGATAGTTGGGCAGGGCGCGCGTGACATTGGTCCACTCGGTGAAGCCCGCCCCCCACCAGCGGTCGTTCTCCGGAATGGCGTGGAACTGCGGCAGGTGGAAGGCGATCGTCCGTACACGGTTCGTCTTGTCGAGCGCCTCGGCCCAGCGCTCGACGAAACGCTGCTGGTTGCGGGTGGCCAGGCGGTGCTTGTAGCCGGCGTCGATCGAATTGGCCGTGACGCTCAGGTGGTGCACGATCACCGAGGCCGGTTCGTAGACGATCTTCAGCCCCTTTTCCCGCAGGCGGAAGCAGAGATCGGCGTCCTCGCAATAGGCGGGGGCGAAGTGGGTGTCGAAGCCGCCAAGGTCGGCGAAGTCCTTGCGACGCACCGCCAGGCAGGCGCCGGAGGCGTAGTCGACCTCCCGGCGCACGTTCCAGCGCGGCTGATCGGGATCCTGGAACAGGCCGATCATCTCGCTCGTCCCGTCGCGGTTGATCCGCGCGCCGGCCTCCTGCAGCCGGCCGTCGGGGAACAGCATCTTGGGCGCCGCTGCGCCGACCTGCGGATCGGCCAGGGCGGCGACCAGCGGCGCCAGCCAGCCGGCCCGCACCTGCACGTCGTTGTTCAGGAAGACCAGGACCTCGCCGCGAGCCTCGTCGATGGCGCGGTTGCAGGTGCGGATGAAGCCCAGGTTCTCGTCATTGCGGACGATGCGCAGGCCCGCGACCCGGCTCAGGACCTCGGGCGTCGCGTCGCTGGAGGCGTCGTCGATGACCAGGGTCTCGGCCTCGGCCAGGCCGCCGGCGGCGGCCAGGGCGCTGAGGCATTCGAGGGTGAAGCGCAGATTGTTGTAGGCCGGAATGATGATCGAGACCCGCGGCGCCTGCGGTTCGGGCAGGACGATCCTGCCCGCCGCCTCGGCCAGGTCGCCGCTGATCGACACCATCTGCGGCGGCGTCGGCTCGAAAGCCTCGATCCGGTCGGCCTCGATCCGGCGCCGGACGGCGGTCAGCTCGGCATAGGCCTGCAGGTCATAGGCGGCGGGATCGCGAGTCCGGCCGTTGGCGCGCAGCTGGTCGAACAGGCCCGCCGCGCCTGCGCCCGTGACGCCCGAAAGGCCGACGGGCTTCTCGCCGGCGTTGCGCGCCCAGTGCTCCAGGCTGCTCATGGCCGCTGCGGCGGCCTCGGGATTGGCGGCGAGATAGGCCGCCTCGTCGAAGTCGGCCGCCGGCCACAGGCCTTCGTAGGCGCCCCGCGTGACGTAGTCGGTCAGGGCGTCGGTCCCGTCGGCGATGGCCCCTTCCTGCTGCACGTAGAAGCCGGAATCGAAGTGCGGGCTCGGGCTGCGGTGCTCGCGGGCGCCGAAGCGGACGAAATGCGCCAGCGGGTTGAAGCCCTGCGTGCGCAGGTCGCGGTAGCGCTCGGCGTACCAGGTCCCGTCGAACAGGGGGTGCGGATCGCGGCCGGCGTCGGCTCCGGCGCTCACATAGTCGAGCAGGGGGGCTGTTCCGGCGACGGCGGTCTCGGGATAGCGGTCCAGGTACCAGTCGTTGGCGAAGAGCGGGTGCGGGTCGAAGCCCTGACGCCAGCCCTCGCGCAGATAGTGCAGCAGCGGGTTCTCGCCGGTGGCCGCCACCGCTTCGCACTGGCCCACATAGTACCGGATGTCGAACAGCGGATGGGGGTCGAGACCCCGCGCCGCGCCGCCCAGGAGGAAGTGCTGCAGGACGGTGAGCCCGGTCGCCTCCAGCTCCTCGCCGTGCCGCAGGCGGTAGTCGACGACGCTCACCAGCGGATGCGGATCGCGCCCTGCGGCGTCCCCGAGCACCAGGTAGTGGGCCAGCGGCGCCCAGCGCGAGCCGCGGATCTCCGGGTTGCGCTCCACATAGGCGGCCTGATCGAACAGGGCGCGGGGCGCAAACAGCGGATCGGGGCCGGCGCGGACATAGTCGGCCAGGGTCGAGGCCGGGGCGGCCTCGCGGCCGAGGCTCCGGGTCTGGCCGGGATCCCAGACGCCCGAGAGCTGGATGAGCAGGGCCCGGCCGGGCCACTTGCCGCGCGCCAGAACGGGGTGGGCCCGGCGCGCCAGGCGGGGGAGGCTGAGCCCCCCGGCCCGCCGGCCGGCCGCCTCGCGATAACGGCGCCAGCGGTCGGCGGCGACCGCGGCGGCTTGCAGGTGGCCGCGCCGGCGCCGGTCCAGGAGGTCGGCGGCGGCCTCGGCCTGAGGAGAGGTCTCGGATGGGGGCACGGGGTCTCCGGGGCGGCGGTCAGCTGTCGCCGAGGATCTCGTCGAGTTCGCGTTCGGCGGCGGCCATCAGGGTCCGGGCCTGCTTCGCCTCGGCTTCCCGGGCGGCCTGGAGCGCGCGGACCTCCGCGTCCAGCGCTCCGGCGCGCCCCTCTTCGAACTCCGCCCGCTGCCGGGCCTCGAGCAGGTCTGAGCGGGCGAGATCCAGGGCGCAGGTCACCGGCGAGACGAAGGCGCTCATCGCCTTGCTGAGTTCGGCGAACTGCAGGGCGACCGTGTCGAGAACGTCGGTCGGGGGCGCTTCGCCGCGCGCCGCCGCCTCGAACCATTCGAAGACGCGCGCGGCGAGCGGGCCGCTGACCGGCGTCTCAGCCAGGCGCCCCACCGGGGCATTGTGCCGGAGCTCCGACGTCAGAAAGCCGTCGATGGCCTTCTCCGCCCGCGCGTCCAGCTTCGGAAGCCGGGCTCCGTGGCCGCTCTCGATACGCTCCACCTGGCCGCGCCAGTCGGCCAGCAGGCCCTCATAGGAGACGAAGGCCCGCGGCAGGCCGCGGGAGCCGGCCTCGGCGGCCAGCATGTAGGCGGCCCAGAGCAGGACCGACTTTTCGGGCGGGAATCCGTTCCGCTTGGCCAGCGAGCCGGCCACCTCCAGCGGGTGGCGCACGGGAATCACCACGCGCGGGGCGAAGCTCAGTTCCGCCAGCGCCGTCAGCCAGAGCGGCAGCAGCACGCTGACCCGCGGGTCCTTCATCAGGGGATAGCGGGCCGCGCCGTACTCCTCGTCGAACAGATCGGTGGCGCGGGTGACCCAGCGCCGCTCCTCCCGCGGCTCGAGCGGCCGATAGGGGAAGGCGAACGGATCGTCCCAGGCGCCGCCGGCCGCCCGCAGGCGCTGGTCGTTGAAGATGGCGATGCGCCAGGGTTCGAAATAGCCCTTGGCGTTGTACTCGTCGCCCGGCATCACGTTCTGCGGCAGGTCCGCCCCGGCCAGGGCCAGGACCTGGGTCGCCGCCGATGTGCCCGAGCGATGCATGCCGAGCACGAGATAGGCCGCCCGCCCGGCGGGGGCGGGTCCGGCGGCTTCGGCGGTCGGGCTCGTCGTTCGCGTCACGCCTGTGCATTATGGCCCCGCGCGCCGCGCCGCAAGGCGAGAACCGGCGGTTGATCCGGTCAGCCATATGTTGCACACAGCCGGCCGGCCTCGCAGAGGGGAGCCCCGCATGGCCGCCGCGGCCGCCGATCAAGCCGACTTTTCGCTGATTTCCACCGCGCTGGACCCGGACTTCTACCGCAGCGTCTATCCCGACGTCGCCCAGTCCGGCGTCGAACCCAGCGCCCATTACGCGAACGCCGGCTGGCGCGAAGGCCGCGACCCGGCGCCCTGGTTCTCCACCCGCGCCTATCTGGCGGCCTATCCCGAGATCGAGGCCGCCGGCGCCAACCCGTTCGCCCATTTCCTGGCCCAGGGCCGCCACGAGGGCCGGGCCATCCAGTCGTCCGACCAGGCCCTGCGTTACTACCGGGGCCGGCGCGAGCGGACCGCCTGGACCTACCGTCCCGAGCCGCCGGAAGCCGATGGGCCCTCGTCGGGCGCCGGCGAGGCCGTCTCGCCGGCGATCCTCCACCGCGAGCTCGTGGAGCCGGAGTTCGACGCCCGCTTCTATCTCGCGGAGAACGCGGACGTGGCCGAAGGCGGCGGCGATCCGCTCGACCACTTCCTGACCACCGGCTGGCGCGAAGGCCGCGACCCGGCGCCCTGGTTCTCCGTCTCGGACTATCTGGAGCTCAATCCGGACATCGCCGCGGCGGGGGTCAATCCGTTCGTCCATTTCCTCCAGGCGGGCCGCCGCGAGGGGCGGACGGCCAAGCTCGAGCTCGGCTTCCGCTACCGCGTCCTCGCCGGACTGACGCCGCTCGCCGAGCGCATGGCCGCCGCCGCCGCCTTTGACGAGCCGCATGCGCCAGGGACGGCGGACGACCTCCGCCAGCAGCTGTCGGTCTCCCGGAGCGGGCTTGCCGACCTGCACCTGACCGTCAGCCACGACGACTTCGCCGCCAATCTCGGCGGCGTTCAGCTCTGCCTTCAGCGGGAGAGCGCCGCGGCGGCCGCCACGGGCCGCGACCACCTGCACCTCTACCCGGCCAATTCCCGGCCCATGCTGCGGCCGGCCAGCCAGGCGGACCTGCTCGGCCTGCTGTGGAACGGCGAACACATCGGCCACTATCCCGCCAGTCTCGTCGCCGAGGTGCTCGAGGCGGCGCTGCAGGACATCGCGCCGGGCCGTCGCAGCCTCGCCATTCACAGCCTCCTGGGGCACGCCGTCACCGACATCCTGCGGGTGGTCCGCGCGGCCGGATTCCGGGACGGCTGGTTCTGGGTGCACGATTTCGCCAGCGCCTGCGCCAGCTATCACCTTCTGCGCAATGACGTGGCCGACTGCGGCGCGCCGCCCCCGGGCAGCGCCGCCTGCGGGATCTGCCTCTATGGCGAGGCCCGGCGTTTCCACATGGACGAGCATCGCCGCCTGTTCGAGACCCTGCGGCTGTCGGTGGCCGCCCCCAGTCAGGCGGCGCTCGACACCTGGCGGCGCGGCGCCGATCTGCCGGCGGTGCGTGAAGTGGTCGCGCCCCTTGCGCGGCTGCAGCCGAGGGGCGCCGCCGAGGCAGGCGCGGCGGGGGACCGCCCCTTCCGTCTGGCCTTTCCGGGCCTGCCCAGCAATCTCAAGGGCTGGCCGGTCTTCCGCGAGCTCGTCCTGCGCTTCGCCGAGGATCCCCGCTACGAATTCCTCCATCTGGCCCGCGACGACGTCGGCGGCCTGCCGGCCCGCTTCCATCCGGTGACGGTCAGCGAGGCGAGCCCGCGCGCCATGCAGGACGCGATCGAGTCGCTGGAGGTGGACGCCGTGATGATCTGGTCCATCTGCCGCGAGACCTTCTCCTTCACCACGCACGAGGCGGCCGCCTCCGGCGCCGCCATCCTGACCGGTCCCGACAGCGGCAATGTCGCGGCCTTCGTCGAGGCCACCGGGCTCGGCCGGCTGCTGGAGACCGAGGCGGCCCTGTTCGACCTCTTCGAGACGGGCGAGGTGCTTCAGCTCGCCCGTGCGCGCCGTGCGCCGCAGCTCAGCGACCTGGTCTTCAGCAGCCTCACCATCGACCTGCTGGACGAGGAGGCCGCGGCGTGAAGGTCCTCTGCTATTCCAGCTTCACCTTCTCCTATCTCAACCGCGCCCGCGTGCTCTACGCGACCCTGCGCCGGTTCCACCCGGACTGGGAGCTGGTGGCCCTGATCACCGACGAGCCGCCGCCGGGATTTGACTTCGACCCCGCCCGGGAGCCGTTCGACCGCGTGGTCTGGGCCCAGGACCTGGGCATCGCCGACTTCCGCTCCTGGCTCTTCCGGCACGATGTCGTGGAGGTCTGCACGGCGGTGAAGGGCCCCTTCATCCACCAGGCCTGCGACCAGGCCGACATCGTCATCTATCTCGATCCGGACACCGCCCTGCTGGCGCCGCTCGACCCCCTGATAGAGATGCTGCAGCAGGACGAGATCCTGCTCACGCCGCATCTGATCGATCCCAACACCGACCGCACCGCCATCCTCGACAACGACCTGTCGGCCTCGCGGACAGGGATCTTCAATCTCGGCTTCGTCGCCATCCGGACGACGGGGGAGGGCGCCCGCTTCGCCCGGTGGTGGAACGACCGGCTGCTGTCCTTCTGCTATGACGACATGCCCCGCGGCCTCTTCGTCGACCAGCGCTGGTGCGACCATGTCCCGGCGCTGTTCGACAAGGTGAAGGTGGTGCGCGACCCCGGCTACAACGTGGCCAGCTGGAACCTGTCCCAGCGCAGGGTGGCGATCGGCAAGGACGGGGCGATCACGGTCAACGGGGCGCCGCTGCGCTTCTGGCACTTCACCAAGCTCGGCCCCACCGGGGACCTGATGACCAAGAAGTATGCGGGCGACAACTTCGAGGTCTACGAGATCTGGAACTGGTACAAGCGCCAGGTGACCGCGGCCACCGATCCGGCCATCCCGGCGCGCTACTGGGCCTATGGCGACTATGCGGACGGAACGCCCATCGCCAAGGCGCATCGGGTGCTTTGGCGCGAAGCCGACGACCTGCGCGCCCACTTCGCCGATCCCTTCGCCGCGGGGCCGGGAAGCTACCTGGAATGGCTGATCGCCTCGGGCCACGCCGCAGCGCAGCCGGCGGCGTGAGCTTGACAATGGCCAAGGCCAGTCCGACAGCGGATCGTATGGCGGGAAACGAGAAGACGGCGCAGCCGGCGCAGGCGATCCATCCGCTGGTGGACAAGGCCCGGCGCGTGGCCGAGCAGCATCGCCGGCTGGTGGCCGATCTGGCTCGAGCCGAGGGCGAAGTCGCCGTGACACGGGCCAGCCTCGCGGTCGCCCTGAGCGCCGCCCTCGCCGGCCGCGCGCGGCGGGAGGGCGAGGCGCGCCAGGCGCTGGTCGCCTTGCATCGAAAGGCCGCGCGCTCCAGGCCGCGCCGGCGCAACCGGCTCGCTCGGGGCGCCGAACGGCTGCTGCTGCGCCTGGGCGCGCCGGGCCGGACCGTGATCCTCGCCCGGTCGGGGCTGTGGGCCGCTGGGGGCGGGCTCCGCGGAAGGCTTTCGGCCTGGCGGAGCATGCTGAATCACGTGCGCGGCGGCGCGGCGGCCGGGGCCCAGCCGCCCGCCCTGATCGGCCACGACTTCTATCTGCAGCATTATCCGGACGTGGCGTCCCTGGGGACAGCGCCGCTTCTGCACTATCTGACGGCCGGCGCGGCGGAGGGCCGTACGCCGCACCCGCTCTTCGATCCCCACTTCTACGCCGCGGCCAACGCGGCCGATCTCGCCGCCACGGGCCTGTCGCCCCTGGAGCATTTCGTGCGCCTGGGCGCCGCGCAGGGCCGCGATCCTCATCCGCTCTTCAGCGTCGACTGGTATGTCGCCCAGCGTCAGGATCTCGCCGCGGCGGGCGTTAATGCGCTTGCCCACTATCTGGACGCCGGCTGGCGTGAGGGCCTGAGTCCGCACCCCCTGTTCGACCCCGCCTATTACGACGCCCAGATCGCGGCCGCCGAGCGCGGGACGCCGCCCCTGCTGCACTATCTGACGGCGGGCTGGCGCGCGGGGCTGAAGCCCCATCCCCTCTTCGATCCGGCCTGGTATCTGGAGCGCAATGCGGACGTGGCGGCCAGCGGCCAGGAGCCGCTCACGCACTACGTGCTGGCCGGCGGCCTGGAAGGCCGCGATCCCAGCGGCTGGTTCGTGTCGCGCCACCATCAGGCGGCGCGCGGCCTGCGGGTGGTCAACCCGCTGGTGGACTATCTGACCGGCGGCGCCTGGCAGGTGGAGGAACCGCGGCCGGGCTTCTCCTCGGCGGCCTATCTGGCCAGCCATCCCGAACTCGCCGAAGGGGGGCTGACGCCGCTCGAACACTGGGCCCGGCGATCGGATCGCTAGACCTCGTCCCAGGGACGGGAGCCGGTCGTCGGCGCCCCGGACAGGCGCTGTCTCCAGGCACGGGACTTGCTGTGGCGTGGCCGCCCGGGAGCGGGAGGCGCCATTGACTTGCAGGCCTGCGGTCGTCATGTGTCGCCGGCTCAAGCCGCCCGCAATCCGGGTCGTTTCAGGCTGCGACGGACGCTCCCAAGTATGAAGATCCTCAATCCGTTCGCGTCCCTGCCGGACAATCTGCTGACGCGCGCCCTGAAGGAGGGGATCTCGCCGCTGGCCTTTGCGGGCCTGTTCAGCCTCGTCAGCAACCTGCTCTATCTGGCGCTGCCGCTCTACACCTTCCAGATCTACGGCCGCGTGCTGTCGAGCTACAGCGTGCCGACCCTGCTGGTCCTGACCGCCGGCGCCCTGGTGGTGTTCCTGATCTCCAGCGTCATCGACGAACTCCGCACCCGGGTGCTGATCAACTACGGCATCATGCTCGATCAGCGCGTCTCCAGCCACGTCTTCGCCGCCCTGTTCGAGGAACGGCGCGGCGGCGCCCAGTCGCGCTCCCAGGCCCTGCGGGACCTGGACAGCTTTCGCCAGGTCCTGACCGGACCGGTGTTCGCCGCCGTCTTCGACCTGCCGTGGATGCCGCTCTTCATCGGCATCCTCTTCGTCATCGATCCCCTGGTCGGGGTGCTGACCCTGGCCGGGGCGGCCGCCCTGTTCGGCCTGGCCATGCTGCAGGACAAGCTGTCGCGTCCGCCGCTCCAGCAGTCGAACGAGGCGGCGCTGAAGGGCTACGCCTTCACCGAGGCCGGTCTGCGCAATTCCGAGGTCGTGCGCGCCATGGGCATGCTCGAGGCGCTCGGCGCGCGCTGGTCGACCTTCCGCACCCAGTCGATCGAGCGCGGGGCCTGGGCCTCGCAGCGCACCAGCGTGCTGTCCAACGCCACCAAGTTCACCCGCATGGCGATCCAGATCCTGGTGATCGGCCTGGGCGCCTATCTGGTGGTGACCGGCGAGATCCACCCCGCGCTTCTGTTCGCCAACATGATCCTGGCCAGCCGCGCCCTGCAGCCGGTGGAACGCCTGGTCGGCGCCTGGGACGGCGTCGTCAACGGGGGCCGCGCCTTCGACCGGCTGAACGCCCTGTTCAACGCCTATTCCATCGCCCCGCCGAGCACGAGCCTGCCGCGGCCGCTCGGCCAGCTGTCCATCGAGGGCGTCAGCTTCGCCCCGCCCGGCGCCGAGCGCTACGTGCTGCAGGGCCTGAACTTCAAGATCGAGCCCGGCGAGATGCTCGGCGTCATCGGACCGTCCGGCGCCGGCAAGTCCACCCTGGCGCGCCTGATGGTCGGGGTGTGGCGGCCCAACGCCGGACACGTGCGCCTCGACGGCGGCGACGTGTTCAGCTGGAACCGCACCGAGTTCGGCCGCCACGTCGGCTACCTGCCGCAGGACACCGAGCTCTTCGCCGGCACGATCCGCGACAACATCGCCCGCTTCCGCCCCGACGTCCCCGATGAGGCGGTGGTCGAGGCCGCCACAATGGCCAATGTCCACCCGCTGATCCTGCGCCTGCCCAAGGGCTATGAGACCGAGCTGACCGACGGCGGCTACGTGCTCTCGGCCGGCCAGAGGCAGCGGATCGGCCTGGCCCGAGCCCTGCTCGGCGACCCGCGCCTGCTGGTCCTGGACGAGCCGAACGCCAGCCTCGACGCCGAGGGCGAGGAAGCGCTGATGCGGGCGATCGACACGATGAAGAGCCGCGGCGCGACCATCGTCGTGGTCTCGCACAAGCCCAACGTCTTCCGCTCCGCCGACAAGATGCTCGTCCTGCGCGAGGGCCGCATGGAGCTGTTCGGCCCGCGCGAGGCGGTGATGGCGCGCTTCGCCCAGCCCTCCGCCGTCCGTCCCGTGGAGGCCGGCCGATGAAGTTCGACCTGACGCCGTTCAGACCCGTGCTGGGCCCCATCCGTCCGCTCGATGCGCGCTTCGACGTGGGCGACCACGAGCCGGACCGCGAGCTGAAGCAGCGCCTGTGGCGGCCGATCGTCGTCGGCTGCATCTTCGTCGGGGTCTTCGTGGTCGGCCTGCTGATCTGGGCCGCCCTGGCCAATATCAGCGCCGCCACCGTCGCGCCGGCCGAGGTGCGCGTGGAGGCCAACCGCAAGACCCTGCGCCACCGTGAAGGCGGCGTGGTCTCGCAGATCCTGGTGCGCGAGGGCGAACTGGTCGAGGCGGGCGAGCCGCTGCTGCGCTTCGACGACGTCCAGGCCCGGGCGGCCGTCGACGTGCTGCAGAATCAGACGGACGCGGTGCTGGCCCAGGTCGCGCGCTTCGCCGCCGAATCGACGGGTTCGCGCAACCTGACCTTCCCCGAGGCGCTGACCAGCCGGATGTCCGACCCGCGGGTGGCGGGGATCGTCCGCGACCAGCAGCTCCTGTTCACCACGCGCCTGCAGTTCTTCGAGAGTCAGCAGGCGGTGCTCACCCAGCGGGTCGAGCAGCTGGCGACCCAGATGGTCGGCGTGCAGGCCCAGATCGACTCCGTCGAGCAGCAGATCGAGCTGACCGAGGAGGAGCTGGCCGGCTACCAGACGCTTTTCGAGAAGGGCTATGCGCCCAAGACGCTGATCCTGCGCTACGAGCGGAGCCTGTCGGAGCTGAAAGGCCGTCAGGGCGCCCTCCTGGCCGAGCTCAACCGTCTGCGTCAGGCCCAGGGCGAGGCGCGCCTGCAGCTCACCACCCTGCGCGACGAGCGAATCAGCCAGGCGGCCGAAGGGCTGCGCCAGATGCAGACCCAGCTTTCGGACGTGGGCCCCAGGCTGACCGCCGCCCAGCAGGTGCTCGACCGCACCACGGTGCGCTCGCCCGTGGCCGGTTACGTGCTGAACCTGACCCAGTTCACGGTCGGCGGCGTGGTGGCGCCCGGCGAACTGCTGATGGACGTGGTGCCGGCCGACGCGGCGCTCATCGTCACCGCGCGTATTCCGCCGAAGGACATCGACAGCGTCCATGTGGGCCAGGAGGCGCGGGTGACCATCTCGGCCTTCAATTCCCGCAAGGTCGCGCCCCTCGACGCCACCGTGGTGACGGTCTCGGCCGACCGCCTGCTCGACGCCAACACCGGCGAGGCCTATTTCCAGGCCGATCTGCGCATCGCGCCGGAGGCCCTCAAGGAGCTGCCCGCCGGTCAGGAACTGTCCCCCGGCATGCCGGCCCAGGCGATGATCGTCACCGGCGAACGCTCCATCCTTTCCTACCTGGTCAATCCGCTCACGGACACGATCGGGGAGGCCATGCGCGAGGAGTAGGAAGGCGCCTGCGGGCCTTGTGGTTCGCGGCTTCGTCCGCCTCGGGACGGGGTGCTTTTTCGTATTGCGTATCGACCGAGCATCCGATACCTCTTCCTCGGGCTCGTTTAACCTTCGCCACGTCCATGTGCTATGGCGTCGCGTAGGGACCGCTAGGACCGCTCCATCCGAGTGATGGTGGCCAGGCGTTCTGGGGTCCATGTGACACTGACTGGAGAGAAGCATGGCTAACTATTTCTTCGAGACCATCACGGCTGCGCAGGCGCTCGGGTACACCGCGGGCACCGACCAGCTGGCGTTCCAAGACGCGAACGCCTCTGCCTCGCAGGTGACGGTCCGCTACATCCCGGCAGCGGGCGCCGATCCGGCGCGCGTCAGCCTGACCTACAACGGCGTGACGAAGATCTTCGGCACCGGCATCTACGGTGAGAACGACTTCTTCTTCTCGAACGGCTCGGTCCTGTTCGTCGGCGACCCGGCCGCGGGTGAAACCCAATCCGGTTCGTCCGCCATGGACGGCCTGTTCGGCGGCGACGGCGCCGACAGCCTGGCCGGCCTGGAAGGCGCGAACTTCATCCAAGGCAACGCCGGCAACGACACCACCTCGGCCGGTTCTTCGGCTGACGTCGTGTACGGCGGTCAGGGCAACGACCAGCTGGCGGCCGGCACCGGCAACAACTGGATCCAGGGCAACCTCGGCAACGACTCGATCACGGGCGGTTCCTCGACCACCTACGCCGAGACGCTGCTGGGCGGTCAGGGCAACGACACCATCAACGGTGGCGACGGCCGTGACTTCCTGAACGGCAACCTGGGCAACGACTCGCTGCTCGGCGCCGCTGGCAACCAGACCCTCATGGGTGAAGCCGGCACCGACACCGTCGATGGCGGCGCCGGTAACGACTACATCGATGGCGGCGACGACGCCGACAACCTGACGGGCGGCGACGGCAACGACACCGCCTTCGGCGGCACGGGCACCGACACGCTGGCCGGCGGCAACAATAACGACTACCTGCAGGGCAATGTCGGCGCTGACTCCGTCAACGGCGGCGCGGGCAACGACACCCTGTACGGCGGTCAAGACGCCGACGAGATGGACGGCGACGCCGGCAACGACCGCGCCAACGGCAACCTCGGCAACGACTCGATGACGGCTGGCGCCGGCAACGACACCCTGCTGGGCGGCCAAGGCGACGACACGATCGTCGGCACCTCGGGTTCCAACATCCTGAACGGCAACCTGGGCAACGACTCGGTCCTCGGCGGCACCGACGCTGACGTCATCTACGGTGAAGACGGCGCCGACGCCCTCGATGGCGGCGCTGGCAACGACTCCGTCGACGGCGGCGCGGGCAACGACAACGTGTCGGGCAGCGCGGGCAACGACACGCTCGTGGGTCAAGACGGCAACGACCAAGTCGACGGCGGCGGCGACAACGACGCCATCTCGGGTCAGGCCGGCAACGACACCCTCACCACCGGCGCGGGCAACGACACCGCCTCCGGCGGCGAAGGCAACGACTCGATCGACGGTTCGGCTGGCGGCAACAACGTGATGGCGGGTGACGCCGGCAACGACACCGTCACCGGTGGCGCCGGCAACGACACCGTCACCGGCGGTGACGGCAACGACACCCTCAACACCGGCGACGGCGCCAACGCCGCGGTCGGCGGCGCGGGCAACGACAGCATCACCGGCGGTGCGAACGCCGACACCATCACGGGCGGCGCTGGCGCCGACACCGTGACGGGCGCTGCTGGCGCTGACGTCTTCGTCTTCGGCGCGGGCGACACGTCGAACAGCACGCCGATCGATCGGATCACCGACTTCACGACGGCCGATGACTCCATCAACGTGGGCATCGCCGGCACGGCTACGAACTACATCGAAGCCAACGAAGTCGCCGATTACGCGACCGCTCTGAACACCGCCTCGAGCATCATCCAGGGCGGCGCTCAGGACATCGTGGTGGTCGACGTCGGTGCGGACGTGTACGTCTTCGCCGACATCACCGGCACGAACGCGGTCGGCACGGTCGTCCACCTGGTGGGCGTCCAGCTCGGCACGATCGACGAAACCGACTTCGTGGCCTAAGCCACGACCGATCGGAAACGATCTTGGGGGCCGCTCTTCGGAGCGGCCCCTTTTTCGTGCCCGTAACAGCGTCCGCTGAACCTTCCGGGACCACGGCTTTCGAGCTAAGGCGGCAGTCGCATGACCAACGCCGCCATCTTCTTCCATCCCGACGGCTACGCCACGGACCGCGAGCGGCTGATGGGCCGCCACTCCGCGGGTGAGAGCTTTCTCCGCGGATTCATCCGCCACGCGGATGCTGACCGCCTTCATCTCTGGAAGGCCAAGAACCAGCGGCACGCCGCCTTCGAGGCCTTGCTTGAAGCGATCGAGCCGCCCGGCCGTCCGGTACGCTGGATCGGCATGCAGGACCGGGTGGGCCTCCAGGACCCCGGCTGCGTCTTCATCCCCAGCCCGACGATCGGGGACGAGGCCTGGCGACGCCGGCGCTACGGCCGCAGCCGCTACAGCCTGTGCGGCCTGACCCACACCACGGCCACGCACCGGGCCATCGACGCCCTGGCGGATCTGGTCATCAGTCCGCTGGAGCCATGGGACGGCCTGATCTGCACCTCGGCCGCGGTCCGGCAGAGTGTGGAGCTACAGCTCGAGGCGGTGCGCGAGGATCTCCGCCTGCGCCTGGGCGCGACCCGACTGCCGCAGCCGCAACTCACCACCCTGCCGCTGGGCGTCAACGGCGAGGACTTCCGCCACGACCCCCAGGCCCGTGCGGCCTGGCGCGAACGCCTGGGCATCCCCGAGCACGCCGTGGCGGCGCTCTATGTGGGGCGGCTCAATGTCCTGGCGAAGATGAACCCCGCCCTGATGGCCCAGGCGCTGGAGCGCGTCGCCGGCCGGACGGATCAGCCGATCCACTGGATCGTCTCAGGCTGGGCGCCGACCGAGGCGGACTGGGAGGGGTTCCACGCCGCCACCCGCGCCTTCTGCCCCAGCGTCACCTATCACGCCGTGGACGGCCGCAAGCCCGACACCCGTTTCTCCATCTGGTCGGCGGCCGACCTCTTCATCTCCTTCTCCGACAACATCCAGGAGACCTTCGGCCTGACGCCGGCCGAAGCCATGGCCGCCGGCCTGCCCTGCGTGGTCAGCGACTGGAACGGCTATCGCGACACGGTCCGCCACGGGCTCGACGGCTTCCGAATCCCCACCTGCGCCCCCAGGCCCGGCCTGACGGAGGACCTGGTCTTCCATCACGACTATGGCTGGACCGCCTATGAGAACTATGTGGGCGCCGTCGCCCAGATGGTGTCCATCGACCTGGAGGCGGCGAGCCGGGCCATACTCGACCTCGTCGAGAACCCGGACCTGCGCCGCCGCATGGGCGCGGCCGGGCGCCGCCGTATCGACGAGGCGCTCGACTGGAAGGCCGTCATTCCCCGGTACCAGGCCTTCTGGGGCGAACTGGCCAGCCGCCGCGCCGCGGCCCAGGCCGAGCCGCCGGCCATCGCCGCCCATCTCAAGAACCCGCGCCGCCTCGACCCGCTCACCCTCTTCGCCAGCTATCCCACGCAGGCCCTGCATCCGGCCGACCGGATCGTGGTGGGATCGGTGGCCGACTGGACCGAGGCCGAGGCGCGCCTCTCGCGCAACCTCGCCGCCGCCGGCCAATGGGCCATGGCGCTTCCGGCCGAACGCAAGGCGATCTTCGACCAGGTCGCCGCAGGCGGTGGCGTCCGGGTTCATCAGATCGTCCAGGCCGCACCCGCCGATCGGCGGCCCTTCGTGGAGCGCTCGCTCACCTGGATGATGAAGTTCGACGTCCTGCGCCTGGCGCGCCATGCCGACGTGCCCCCCGAGCCGGAGGCGCAGAACGACGGCGGCGGGCGATAGGGCCTGCGGAACGCATCGGATTGTCGGGAAGGGCGTGAGGCCGGGCCATAGCTGGCATGGGCGCTATGGCCCGGCCGAAGCGACACAGCCTTGGAGAGCAGGGCTGACATCAAACTGTAGCTTAGTCCGCCGCAGTGCGAAAGAGCCTGTGTCGGGCAAGCGACGGGAATCCGCTGCTTTTCCCCCTGCGGCCAGCGCGGCGACTGCGGCCGGACGTCAGAAGGCGAGCTGGAATTCGCGTTCCAGGACGCGCTGGCCGCCCCGCTCAACCCAGTACTGCGCCCGATAGGCGCCCGGCGGCCAGCCCTCGGCCGGGGTGCGGCGCCCGGCATAGAGCAGGTACTGGGCCTTGGCCCGGTCCAGGGGCTCCTCCGCGGTCTCGGCGAGCACGGTTCCGTCCGGAGCCAGGACCTTGAGGTGTTGCACGTCGCCCCCCTCCAGACCGATCGCACGGACATAGGCGACCAGGGCGGGCGCATGCTGGGCGGCGTCGGCGACCCCGCCGTCCTCCAGCGCCTCCATGCTCACCGCCCCGCTGGAGAAGCCGGTGTTCAGCACCGCCCCCTCGCGATAGGCCATGGCCTTCAGGGCGGCGGGCGACCAGAGCGCGCCGCGCGCGGCGCAGCCGCCGGCGGACATGTCCGGGGCGAAGGGATCGACCACCTGGCCGTCGCGGCGCACCGTGAAGTGCAGGTGCGGATATTCGGTGTTCCCGGACAGCCCGATGCGGGCGATGGCCTGGCCCGCCTGGACCTGTTCGCCCTGCCGGACCAGCAGGCTGTTGCGCGCCAGGTGGCAGTATTGCGTCTCCCAGCCTTCGCCGTGGTCGATCACCACGCCGTTGCCGCACTCCATGCCGTCGACGGGAGAGGCGTCCGCCGAGCGGACGGAGACGTCGGCGACGCCGTCCCGCAGCCGGGCGACGACGCCGGGCGCGGCGGCCAGCACATAGACCCCGGCCCGCTGGGCGGCCATGCTGGGCACGCGGATGTCGACGCCCTTGTGGTCCTGGTAGGTGCGCTCCTCGCAGCGATAGTCCTTCGCGCCGGGGCCCGGATCGCGGTCCACATAGTTCTGGATCTCGCAGGTCTGGCCCAGAACGCAGTCGACCGGGAAGACGAGTTGCGGTCCCGCCGGCGCTTCCGCCGCCTGGGGCGGCTCGCCCTGACTCTGTCCGGCCGGAGAACAGGCGGCGAGCAGGACAAGGGCGGCGAGCGGCGAGGGCTTCACGCAGGGTCTCCCGAGACGAAGGCAGGGGCGCAGCCTGGCCCAACCCGCCGACGGAATTATGGCGACGCCTCAGCCGGGCTTCACCCGCAGCAGCGCCAGGCCGAAGCCGATGAAGATGAGGCCGGTCACCCGGTCGAACAGACGCTTGACCGCGGGCCGGCTCAGATGGCGCGCCAGCGAACGTCCGCCGAGCGCATAGACGCCGTACCAGAAACTCTCCACCACGGCGAAGGTGAGCACCAGCATGGCGAACTGCGGCGCCCGCGGCAGGGCCGGATCGATGAACTGGGGCAGGAAGGCCGCGGCGAACAGGATCAGCTTGGGATTGCTGATGCTGATGGCGAAACCGCCCCGGAAGAGGGCGGCCGGGGAGAGGGCGGCGGCGAGCGCAGGCGATCCGACGTCGAGCGGCCGGGCCTCGCTCCGCCAGGCTTTGACGCCGAGGAAGATCAGGTAGGCGACGCCGGCGTAGCGCAGCACCTCGAAGGCGCCGGGGAGGGCCAGGAACAGGGTGGCCAGTCCCGCCGCCGAGGCCGCCAGAACCAGGACGATGCCGCTCAGACAGCCGGCCATGGCCGCCACGCTGCGGCGCAGGCCCAGGTCCACGCTGCGCGACAGGATGTGCAGCATGTTGGGTCCGGGCGTGCCCGAGAGCAGGAAGACCGCGCCCACGAACAGCCACCAGGTCTGAAGGGTCATGTCGTCGCATCTTCGGCCGGGAGGAAGGCCTCCGCTAGCACCGGCGGCGATGCGCCGCTAGCCGAAGGTGAGGCCGGTCAGGGCCTGCAGGCGCGCCATGTCGCGGGCGTAGATCGCGCGCAGAGCCGCGGCGTCCTCGGGCGTCAGGCGGGAGGGATAGGCGATGTCGCGCGCCTCGTGCACCCGGCGCGGCCGGACCTCCGGGAAGGGCCCGACGCCCAGGAAGGCGCAGACCTCCGACAGCGTAGCCGCCGGATCGGCGTCCAGGGCGCCGGCCTGCAGGATCAGCACCTGCTCGCGCGGGAAGAGGGCGAAGAGCCGCTCGATCTGCTCGCCGTAGAAGCCGCGCTCCACATAGCTGAACTCCCGATGCCAGCCCCAGGGCTGCGCGTCGAACAGGCGCGTGCGGCCGCGGCGGACGCACCAGTCGAAGGGCGCCGTCTCCACGCCGCGGGCATATTCCATCTTCCAGTGGGAGAAGGCGCGCTCCACCGGATCGCGCAGCAGGACGATCAGCCGGATGTCGGGCCGGTAGGCGCGGATGCGCTCCAGGCTGTTCTTCCAGTAGAGATAGATGGGCGTGGCCTCGCCCCACAGCTTGGTGCGGTCGGACAGACCGAAGCGGGCGTGGTAGTCGCCGTAGTCGGGCGCCGCCCAGTCGCGGGCCTCGTCGTCGAAGAAGTGGACCTCCTTCACGTCCGACAGGCCGATCTGCGGGTGGTCCCCCAGATAGTCGAACAGCGCCGTCGTGCCGGCCTTCTGAGCGCCGGCGATGATGAAGTCGACCTTCGGCTCCACGGGTGCTCCTCGCCTGCGGCGCGGCTCCTTGGGCCCCCGGCGCGGGTTACGGCTTCATCGGGCCGCAGATGCGCGATAAGAGGGGGACGAATGAAGCGGGCCGGATTCTGTGGTCCGCCAAAGGCATACAAGGTCGGGGTCTTGATCACCATCATCGACGAAGAGCGCGGCGAAGTCGTCGTCCGCGACGGCGACAAGGAAGTGCGCCACAGCCTCTCCACCGCCGAAGGATTCGCCGCGGCCTCCAAGGCCTGGGTCCGGGCCACCTGGGATTCGAAGTACGTCTATTCCTTCGCCTGGATGGGCCGGCCGATCATTCAGCTGCCGGAGGACATGATCCGCCTGCAGGAAGTGATCTATGCGCTGAAGCCTGACGTGCTGATCGAAACCGGCGTCGCCCACGGCGGCTCCCTGATCTTCTACGCCTCGCTGTTCGAGGCCATGGGCCACGGCCGCGTGATCGGCATCGACATCGAGATCCGGCCGCACAACCGCAGCGCCATCGAAGCCCACCCGATGAAGAAGCGGATCGAGCTGATCGAAGGCTCGTCCACCGCGCCCGAAGTGGTCGACCAGGTGAAGGCCCTGGTGAAGCCGGGCGAGAAGGCCCTGGTGGTGCTGGATTCCAACCACACCAAGGGCCACGTGCTCGACGAGCTGCGCGCCTATGCCGACCTGGTGCCGGTGGGCTCCTACATCGTGGCCACCGACGGGATCATGGAACAGGTCGCCGGCGGCCCGCGCACGGCCGAGGACTGGACCTGGAACAATCCCAAGGCCGCCGCCCACGCCTTCGTCGAGGAAGACAAGCGCTTCGTCATCGAGGAGCCGGCCTTCCCGTTCAACGAGGGCGCGGTGACCGAGCGGGTCACCTACTGGCCCGACGCCTTCGTCAAGCGGATCGCCTGACGGATCGGGGAAGGGGCGCGACCATGAAAGCCGTCATCCTGGCCGGGGGGCTCGGGACCCGCATTTCCGAGGAAAGCCACCTGCGGCCCAAGCCGATGATCGAGATCGGCGGCCGGCCGATTCTGTGGCACATCATGAAGCTCTTCTCGCACCACGGCTTCAACGAGTTCATCGTCTGCCTGGGCTACAAGGGCTATGTGGTGAAGGAATACTTCGCCAACTACGTGCTCCATAACGCCGACTTCACCGTCGACCTCGCCAACCGGGCCATCGACTACCACGCCACCAACCACGAGCCGTGGAAGGTGACCCTGGTGGACACCGGCCCCGACACCATGACCGGCGGCCGGCTGAAGCGGGTGCGGCAGTTCCTCGATCCCGGCGAACCCTTCTTCTTCACCTATGGCGACGGCGTCGCCGACGTGGACCTGAAGAAGCTGGCGCAGTTCCACAGGGCCCACGGCAAGGATGCGACCGTCACCGCCGTCGCTCCGCCCGGCCGCTACGGCGCCCTGGAAATGACCGGCGACCGGGTCGACCGCTTCGTGGAGAAGCCGCCCGGCGACAACGGCCTGATCAACGGCGGCTTCTTCGTGCTCAACCCCGCCGTGGTCGATCGGGTGGAGGATGATTCCACCGTCTGGGAGCTGGGCCCGCTCGAAGGCCTGGCCGCCGACGGCGAGCTGATCGCCTATCGTCACGACGGCTTCTGGGCCGCCATGGACACCCTGCGCGACAAGAACCAGCTCGAGGCGCTCTGGGCTTCGGGCAAGGCGCCCTGGCGCCTCTGGGCATGAGCCGGCCCGATCCGGCCTTCTGGGCGGGCAAGCGCGTCCTTCTCACCGGCCATACGGGGTTCAAGGGCTCGTGGGCCGGCCTCTGGCTCGCCCGCATGGGCGCAGAGGTGACGGGCCTGGCGCTGGCCCCCGATCAGACGCCGGCGCTCGCCGACCTGTTGGGCTATGAGCACCTGACGGCCTCGCACACGGTCGACCTGCGCGATCGCCGGGCGGTGACGGACGCAGTCGGCGCGCGGCCTTTCGACCTTGTCCTGCACATGGCCGCCCAGCCGATCGTCCGCGCGGCGATCGAGGATCCCGTGGGGTCGCTCGCCACCAACATCATGGGGACGGCCCACCTGCTGGAGGCGCTGCGCGACGAAGACGCGCTCAAGGCGGTTCTGGTCATCACCTCGGACAAGGTCTACGCCAACAACGACGCCGGCCGCGCCTTCCAGGAGGGCGACGCCCTGGGCGGCAAGGATCCCTATTCCGCCTCCAAGGCCTGCGCCGAGATCGTGACGGCGAGCTACGCGAAGTCCTATTTCGACAGGGCCGGCGTGCCGGTCGCCACCGCCCGCGGCGGCAACGTCATCGGCGGCGGCGACTTCTCCCGCGACCGGCTGGTGGCCGACATCGTCCGCGCCGCCCGCGCCGGAGAGGCCGTGGTCCTGCGCCACCCGGAGGCCACGCGGCCCTGGCAGCACGTGCTCGACTGCGTGGCCGGCTATCTGGTCTACGCCCAGGCGCTGGCGACGCGGAAGGATACGCCCCGCGCCCTCAACTTCGGTCCCAGGCCCGGCGCGGCCGAGATCACCGTCGGCGAGCTCGCCACCCAGGCCACGCAGGCCCTGTCGGCCAAGCCGTGGCGGCACGAGCCCGACCTCGCCTCCATCGAGGCGAAGATGCTGGCCGTGGACGCCGGTCTCGCCCGGCGCACGCTCGGCTTCGAGAGCCGCCTCGACGGTCCCGCGGCCGTGGCCTGGACCATGGAATGGTACCGCCGGCAGGGGGAGGGCGAGGCCGCCCGCGACCTCTGTCTGGCCCAGATCGACGCCTACGAAAGCCTCTGATGACGACGCCCGTCTGCCGCTTCTGCCGCACGCCGCTGACCCACACCCTGGTGGACCTGGGCGCCCAGCCGCTCGCCAACAGCAACCTGACCGCAGCCGAGCTCGCGGCCGGGAACGAGCGGACCTATCCGCTGCACGCGCGGGTCTGTTCTGAGTGCTTCCTCGTCCAGGTGGACGATCCCGTGGCGGCCGACGAGATCTTCGACTCCGGCTACGCCTACTTCTCCTCCTATTCGGCGAGCTGGGTGGAGCATGCCCGCCGCTACGCAGAGGCCATGATCGCGCGCTTCGGTCTCGGGGCGGACTCGCTCGTGGTCGAGGTGGCGTCCAACGACGGCTACCTGCTGCAGCACTTCAAGGCCGCCGGCGTGCCGGTGCTGGGGATCGAGCCCACGGCCAACACCGCCCAGGCGGCCATCGACAAGGGCGTGCCCACCGAGGTCATGTTCTTCAACGGCGAGACCGGCCGCGAACTGGCCGCCCGCGGAGTGAAGGCCGACCTGATGGCCGCCAACAACGTGCTCGCCCACGTCCCGGACATCGGCGGCTTCGTCGCCGGCTTCCGCGAGGTGCTGAAGCCCGAAGGCGTGCTCACCTTCGAGTTTCCGCATTTCCTCAACATGCTCGAGCTGGTGCAGTTCGACACCATCTATCACGAGCACTTCTCCTACCTGTCCCTGCTGGCCGTGGCCCAGGTGCTGCGCGCCAACGGCCTGCGGGCCTTCGACGTGGAGCTGCTGCCCACGCACGGCGGCTCCTTGCGCCTCTTCTGCGCCCACGAGGGCTCGAGCCATCAGGAGACGGACGCCCTGAAGACCCTTCGCGCGCGGGAAGCCGCCGCGGGCCTGCACAAGCTGGAAACCTACGAAGGCTACGCCGCCCGCGTCGATGCGGTGCGCGACTCTTTCCTGGCCTTCCTGAAGGCGGCCAAGGCGGACGGGAAGTCGGTGGCGGCCTATGGCGCGGCGGCCAAGGGCAACACCTTCCTCAACTATGCCGGCGTGACCGACAAGGACATCGTCGCGGCCTTCGACGCCAATCCGCACAAGCAGGGCCGGTTTCTGCCCGGCAGCCATGTGCCGATCCTCTCGCCCGAAAGGGTGGCCGAGGTGAAGCCCGACTATGTGCTGATCCTGCCCTGGAACCTGAAGGACGAGATCATGGCGCAGCTCGCCTATATCCGCGCCTGGGGCGGCCGGTTCGTGATCGCCTCGCCCAAGACCGAGATCCTCGACTGATGCGGTTTTCGCCGACGGAGGTGGCCGGCGTCATGCGGGTGGAGATCGAGCCCGTGCAGGACGCGCGCGGCGCCTTCGCCCGGCTGCACTGCCCCGAGGAGTTCGCCGCCGCCGGCATACCCTTCGCCCCGGCCCAGACCAGCCTGTCGCGCAACACGGCCGCCTTCACCCTGCGCGGCATGCACTACCAGCCCGCGCCGCATGGCGAGACGAAGCTGGTTCGCGCCGTGCGCGGCCGCGTCTTCGACGTGGCGCTCGATCTGCGCCCGGACAGCCCGACCTATCTGAAATGGACCGGCGCAGTCCTGGACGCGGACGAGGGCCAGGCGCTGTTCATCCCCGAAGGGGTCGCTCACGGCTTCCTGACGCTCCTGCCCGACACCGACGTGCTCTACCAGATCGCGCCCATGTTCGAGCCGGGCCACGGCGCGGGCGTGCGCTGGAACGATCCGGCCTTCGCCATCCGCTGGCCGGCGCCGCCGGAGGTGATCTCCGAGCGTGACGCGGCCTATCCCGACTTCCGTGGCGCCTGAGGCAAGTCCGACATGCTGAAGATCGATCCCACCGCCACCGTCTCGCCGCTCGCCGACATCGAACGCTCGGTGCGCGGCACCCTGATCGAGATCGGCGCGCGGACGCTTATCGACTCCTTCGTCAAGATCAAGCCGGCCGGCGGCGCGGGCGAGGTGGTGATCGGCGCCGACTGCGCGATCAATTCCGGGACGGTGATCTACACCGGCAACGGGGTGCGGATCGGCGATGCGGTCCTGATCGCGGCCAACTGCACGCTTGCGCCGACCAATCACCAGATATCCGACCGCAACACCCGGATCCGCGACCAGGGCTTCATGGAGAGCCGCGGCGGCATCGTCATCGAGGACGATGTCTGGCTCGGCGCCGGCGTGGTCGTCCTCGACGGCGCCGTCATCGGCCAGGGCTGCGTGGTCGCCGCCGGCTCGGTGGTGCGCGGCCGACTGGAGCCCTACGGCGTCTATGCGGGCGCGCCCGTGCGCCGCATCGGTGAGCGCGGGTCGGCATGAGCCGCTTCACCGTCATCGGCGCCCGCGGCTTCATCGGCGGGCGTCTGTCCGCCGCCCTGCGGGCGCGCGGCGACAGCGTCTACGCCCCCGCCCGCGACGACGCCGAGCTGTTCGATCAGGACCTGGGGACCGTCTTCTATTGCGCCGGCCTGACCGGCGACTTTCACGTCCGGCCCTTCGACACGGTCGAGGCCCATGTCGGCTTCCTGGCCCAGGTGCTCAAGCGTGGACGGTTCGAGCGGCTGATCTATCTGTCGTCCACCCGGGTCTATGACAGCCTGGGCGAGGCCGGCGGCGACGAGGCCGACCGGCTGGTCTTCGATCCCGCCGCGGCCCGCAACGTCTACGATCTCTCCAAGGCGCTCGGCGAGAACCTGACCCTGGCCCGGTCGGACAGCCGGGGCGTCGTGGCGCGTCTCTCCAACGTCTTCGACTGGACGCCGGACGCGGGCGGCTTTCTCTCCGACCTGCTGGCGCGGGCGAGGCGGGAAAGGTCGATCGACCTGCCGGCCTCCGCGCCGGCCGCGGTTCGCGACTATATCCAGGCCGACGATGTCGTCGCGGGCCTGATCGCCATGGCCGACGGCCGCGCCGAGGGGATCGTGAACCTCGCCAGCGGCCGGAATCTGTCCAACCGCGAACTGGCCGCCGTCTTCGCGCAGGCGGGCTGGAGCCTCACCCTGGGCGAGGACAGGCCGGTCCCCCCGGCGCCCCGTTGTGCGACGGCCCGGATGCGCAGCCTGGGCGTGGCGCCGCGCGACCCCGCCGCCGTGATCGCCCAGGCCCTGGCCGATCCTCAGTTCTTCCAGGGCTAGGCGGCCGTCTCCGGCTCGACCGCTTGGGCCCGCCGCGCGGTCACGGCGGCGTCGATCATCCGGTAGAAATCCTCGGCGAAGGCCTTGGTCTGGCCCAGGCGGCTCGCCTTGAGGCGCGGCCGCAACTCCCGGCGCAGCATCCGCAGCCGGTCCACGTCGGTGGCGAGCTTCACGGCCGTCTCGAGATAGGCGTCGAGATCGCCGACGCAAAGGTCCGGCAGACCGGCATTGGACAGGATCGAGTAGCTCAGCCGCTCGAAGAGGGCCGGCCCGACCAGGCTGACCACCGGAACCCCCATCCACAGCGACTCGCAGGTCGTCGTGCCGCCGGTCTGGGGGAAGGTGTCCAGCGAGATGTCCATCTCATTGTAGAAGGGCATGTGGGCCCCGCGGATGGCTTCAAAGCGCAGCCGCTCGCGGGCGACGCCCTCGGCCGCGAAGATCTCGGCGATGTGGTCGCGGAAGGTCGCCGTCCCGCCCTCCGGCCGCACGAACATGAACTGCGAATCCGGCACGGCCGCCGTCACCCGCGCCCAGTGACGCAGCATCTCGCGGCTGTACTTGTAGGGATTGTTGGCCGTGCCGAAGGTCACGTGGCCCTTGGCCACCTGCGGCGGCTCGAGGTTCATCGGCCGTTCTGGGAAGGCGAGCTCGCCCATGGCGATCCAGCTGGCGGGCATGAGCAGCGGATCCTCGATCAGCAGCTCGGGCCGCGACGGGGCCAGATAGGGATCGACGATCAGATAGTCGATGTTCGACAGGCCCGAGGAGTGGGGATAGCCGAGCCAGCTCGCCTGGAGCGGCGCGGGCTTCCAGGCCATGACGTTGAGCTTGTTCATGTGCGTCGAGCCGCCGAGCTCGATCAGCAGGTCGAGCTGGTCGTCGCAGATCATCTGGGCCGCGTCGAAGTCGCTGAGGTCCTGTTTCCAGCGGAAGACGTCGACGAAGTCGGTGATGCGCTTCTGCAGGACGTCCTCGGTTCCCTGGTAGTAGGAGTAGCAGTAGATCTCGAAACGCTCCCGCGGGTAGTGCTCGAAGAGCGGCAGGGCGAAATAGGCCACGGGGTGGTTGCGAAGGTCCGAGGACATGAAGCCCACCCGGATCTTGCCGTTGTCCGGCCGGGGCTCGGCCGGCCGCTTCAGGGGATAGCGGGCGGTGCGTTCCTGCACGCCATCGCCCCAGGTGCGGTGCTGGCTGACCAGTTCGTCCCGGTCCTCGGCCGTGCGCACGCGCGAGAGCTGGCTGAGCAGGGCGGTGTGGCGGCCTTGCGAAGCCCACAGGCGGCCGGTCTCGGTGAAGTCGCAGACCTCGTCGAGGCCGTCGAAATCGCAGACGCGCGACAGGACCTCGGAGGCGACCTTCAGGTGCGCGCCGTTGCTTAGAGCCGCCATCTGGCGCACGGCCTTCAGCTCGGCATAGGCGTCGTCCAGATGCTGCGCCTCGTCGCCATAGCGCGAGCGCGCCAGGCTCTCGATCAGGGCCATGCGGTACTCGACGTCGTCGGGCTTGAGCTCGACGGCCCGGCGCAGGTGGCGGTTCGCCCGCTCGCGGTCCCAGTCGCTGACCACCGCGCCCAGCTGATGGTGGATCCAGGCGGCCTCGGGCTGGCTTTCCAGCAGTTCGCGGAGATACTTGTCCGCCCGGCGCAGCTGGTTGCTCCGGCGGATGGCGACCGCCTTGGCCTCCATCAGGCGGGGCGAGCCGGTGAGGGCGATCGCCTCGTCGAGCGTCTCGAGGGCGTTCTCGGGGCCGCGCGCATCGGCGATCACCGCCGACAGGTCGAGCCAGGCGTCGATCATGTCGGGCTTCAGCTTGCTGGCGAGGCGGAAACGCATCTCCGCCTTCTCCAGATCGCCGGCGCGCCAGTGGCCGCGTCCCAGGCTGCGCTGGAACTCGGCGTTGGTGGGATGGGCCTTGACCAGCCGTGTGAAGATCGCGACCGCGCCGGGGCCGTCGCGCAGATCGTTGAGCACGTTGCCCTTGTTCTGCAGGAGGGCCTCGTTCTTCGGCTGGACGGCCAGCCCCGCATCCAGCGCCTCGCGCGCCTCCTCCAGACGGCCGAGCCGACGGAGGGCGACGCCGCGGAGGTTCCAGAGCTCGACATCGCGGGGATAGGCCTTCGTTCCCTGCAGGGCCCAGTGCGCGGCCTTCTCGTAGAACTGGCGGCGGAACAGCAGGGAGGAGAAGTTGCGATAGAGCGCCTGCGGCGCGTTCGGCTCGTCGTTCAGCAGGGCTTCGGAAATGCGAATGCCGTCTTCGATGCGGCCGGCCTTGAAGGCGGCGTCAGCCTCGGCGATCCGTTCTTGCATGCGGGGGCAGGTCCTGGAGGCGCAGGGCCGGCGGACGGCCGCGGTGCGCGCAGACTTCGGGGTACAAGGGCGCAAGGCCGCGCCCGGTTCGGCGCGATCCTACTGAGGCCGTCCGGCGGCGCCAACAGGCGTCCGTCAGCCGCTCGGCTCGAGGCCCTCATCGGCCGGCCCGCGTCGGGAGAAGCGCCACTTCATGGCGAGGATCAGGCCCGAGAGGGTCAGGCAGACCACATTGGTGAAGATCACCGGCAGGCTCTCGATCATCAGACCGTAGGCCACCCAGAGCGAGAAGCCGGTGACGGTGACCACATACATGCGCAGCGAGATCGAACGGGCGTCCCGCTCCCGCCACGTCTTGACGATTTGGGGCGTGAAGCTGGCCATGGAGCAGAGGCCTGCGCTCATGCCGATGACCTCGGGCAGGGGGAGGGCGGCCATGGGACTCAGCCAGCCTGGGCGAACTGGTCGACGCCCCAGCGGGCGCTGAAGTCGCGGGACAGCTCCAGCCCGATCGGCGGCGGTCCGCCGGCGCAGCCTTCGCGCAGGCAGCCGGCCAGATAGGTGAGGGCCCGCCGCACCGACTTGTCGGAATAGGGCTTGCCGATCACGCCGCAGGCGCCGGCGAGGTCCGTGGGCAGGCGCTTGACGTTGGCGGTCATGAACAGGACGACGCCGTCGTTCCGCTGCGCGATCTCGCGTGCGGCGTCGACGCCGGTCGGCCCGTCGCTGAGGTGGACGTCCACCAGGGTGATGTCCGGATGCAGGGCGCTGGCCAGCTTCACGGCGCCGGCCGAGTCCATGGCGTGTCCCACGTCCTCGCAGCCGGCCTCGCGCACGAGGAAGCCGAGTTCGACGGCGAGGAGCACCTCGTCCTCGACGATCAGGACCTTCAGAGGTTCGGGCATCAGGCTCACGCGGTTCCGTTCACAGGCAACTTAACGACGGCGCGCGTTCCAGGTTGCCCGTCCTGCAGGGTCAGATCGGCGCGCAGCTGTTGGGTCAGAAGGTCGACGATGGTCAGGCCGAAGCCGCGCTCGAAGCGCCCGTCCGCCGGAAGGCCGACCCCGTCGTCGCAGATCTCGATCACATAGTGGCCGTTCAGGCGCCGGACGAGCACCTTCAGGTGGCCGCCCTCACCCTCTCGAAAGGCGTGCTTGAAGGCGTTGTCGACCAGTTCGTTGACCACCAGGGCCAGCGGCGCGGCCTGCGAGGCGGCGATGTCGACGCGCTGCAGGTCGAGGCTCACCCGAACCTCCTCGTGGTTGGTCGACACGTCCCCCAGCAGATCGCGGACGAAGGCCGCCACGTCGAAGCGCTCGATGTCCTTGCTCTGGAAGAGGCGGCGATGGACGGTGGCGATGGCGCTGACCCGCGACAGCATGCTTTGCAGGGCCTGGCGCGTATCGGGATCGCGCGTGCGCCGGGTCTGCAGGACCAGCAGCGAGCTGATGAGCTGGAGGTTGTTCTTGACGCGATGGTCGACCTCGTGAAGCAGCGCCGTGCGCTCGGCCAGCGCCTTCTCGGCGGCCCGGGCCTTTTCGCTGACGGCGCTCTCCAGCCCGTCGCGATCGCGCGCCAGGCTGTCCTCGGCCTGCCGGCGCGCCGTCACGTCGATCTGAGAGCCGATGAAGAAGACCAGCTCGTTCTCGGCGTTGTGCACCGGGCTGATCTGCAGGGCGTTCCAGAACGGCGTCCCGTCCTTGCGGTAGTTCAGGAGGTCGACCGTGGCGGGACGGCCGGCGGCGATGCTCTCGGCCAGCGTCCTGACGGCCGCGGCGTCCGTTTCGGGCCCCTGAAGGAACCGGCAGTTGCGGCCCAGCACCTCGTCGCGCCGATAGCCGGTCAGGGCCAGGAAGGCGTCGTTGGCGAAGACGATCGGCATGTCCGGCGCCTGGGCGTCGGTGATGATCATCGGCATGCGGGTCGCGTGCACGGCCGCGGCGAAAGGGTCGTCGACGCCCGCGCGCGGCGTCAGGAGGCTGTCGGCCAAGTAGGTTGTCTGCTTTTCGGTCATGCCGGTCATCCCCCCACGCCCCGGGAGACACGAACGCCGGGTGCGGAGCTGAGTTCCGGACGCCGCGCGGCCTGCGGGTCACGTTTCGGACGAATTCGGGCGGTGTCACGTCGATGACACAGGGGTGCGGCTTGGTGGATGATCCCGCCAACGGAGATTCGATGTGTCGCTGCTTACGCCGCCGTCGCCCCTGAATTCGCGCCGCGTCAGCTCGGCGGGGCCGGTGCTCGTCATGGGCGGGGCCGCCGTCGCGGCGGTGGCGCTGCTGGTCCTGGTGGGCGGGGCGCACCCGGTGGCCGGCGCCTTGCTGGCCGCCGCCCTCGCGGGACTGGCGGGCGTGCAGGCGGCGCGCGCTCGGGAAAAGGCCGCCCTGCTGCGCGAGGAAGTCGCCCAGACACACGCCCAGGTGAGCGCCGGCGAGCCGTCCTTGCCCTACACCGCCGTGATCAACGCCCTGCCCGATCCCGTCATGGTGATCTCGGCCTACGAGCCGGACGACCTTACCGGCCGGCGCTTCGTCCTCGTCAACCTCGCCGCGCGCGACGTCCTGAAGATCCAGCGGGACGCCGGCCTGCTGGTGACGGCCATCCGTGATCCCGACGTCCTGGAGGCGGTGGACGAAGCCCTCTTCGGCGCCCTGGCCGGCGAGGCGATCTACGAGCCTGGCGGCACGCAGGAGCGGATCTTCCGCGCCTATGCGAGCCCTCTGGGCATGGGGACGGACGGCGGTCGGCTCGCCCTGCTTGTTCTGCACGACGAGACCGAGATCCGGCGCGTGGAACGGATGCGGGCCGACTTCCTCGCCAACGCCAGCCATGAGCTGCGCACGCCGCTCGCCTCGCTGTCGGGCTTCATCGAGACGCTGCGGGGGCACGCCCGCGCCGACGAGGGCGCGCGGGAGAAGTTCCTGGGCATCATGCAGGTCCAGGCCGAGCGCATGTCGCGGCTGATCGACGACCTGATGTCGCTGTCGCGCATCGAACTGAACGAGCATGTGGCGCCCGACCAGGAGGTCGATCTGGCCGCCGCCGTAAGCGACGTGGTCGACGCGGTCGCCCCGATAGCCCAGGAGCGGAAGATCCGCATGGCCGTGGAGCTCCCGCCGAGGGGAACAGTCAAGGTCGTCGGCGATCGCGATCAGATCGTGCAGGTGGCTCAGAACCTGGTGGACAACGCCATGAAGTACTCGTCGCCGGACGGGGAGGTGCGGGTTCGCCTGGAGTGGGGCCTCAGCGCCGACGCGGCCGCAGCCGGCCGTATGGAGAACGCCGCCCGCCTGCCGCTGCTCACCCCCGACCATGGCCCGGAGCGCTATGCGGCCCTCTCCGTCAGCGACGACGGGCCGGGCATGGCCCGGGAGCACCTGCCGCGACTCACCGAGCGCTTCTACCGCGTCGAAGGCCAGAAGAGCGGCGAGAAGTCCGGAACCGGCCTGGGCCTGGCCATCGTCAAGCACATCATGAACCGCCACAGGGGCGGGCTCGTGGTGGAGAGCGCCCTGGGCCGAGGGGCGACCTTCACCGCCTACTTCCCTGTCGACGCGCGCAAAGCCCGCGGCGAAGCGCCGCTCAACAAGCCGAGCGATGTCGCAAAAGTGTCATGAGACTGTCACGTACGATCAGCAAAGGGAGGGCAGTTTCCGCGCCGCATGGTCAGAGGCCAGGGTGAAAGCGCCTTGGCCGCTTGTCGCGCGCCCGCCGTCCTTGATCGAAGGCCCGAATGCTCACCTGGATCGCCCTCGCGGCGCTCGTCCTCTTCTCCGCCGCCGCCTACGCCGCCGGACGCCGCAAGGCGCTGGGCGCCGCGGGCGGCACGGCGCTGACGCTCCATTCGTTGCCGGGATACTACGGCGCCTACTTCGCCCTGTGGGTGGCGGCGCCGGCGGCCCTGCTTCTGATCCTGGTCACCGTGCTGGGCGGACGGATCGAACAGGCGGCCCTGCGGGCTGAGGTTCCCGCCGCGGTGGCCGAACTGGCGCCGAGCGCCCAGGAAGTCTTCTTCAACGACGTGCAGGCCACCGTCCGCAGCACGCGGGCCAGCGATCGCGTCTATGAGGGCCAACTCGGCGACGCCTTTGCGGCCAAGGTGGCGCAGGCCGAGCGGCTCGACGGCGCCATCACCTTCGGCGCCCTGGCCGCGGCCGTCGCCCTTATGCTGGCCGGCGCCGCCTACGCCTGGCCGCGGCTGAGGCCGGCCTACGCCGCCCGGCCCCAGGTGGAGCGCTGGATTTCGGCCATCTTCATCGCCTGTTCGGTGGTGGCCATCCTGACGACCGTCGGGATCGTCGCCTCCCTGGTCTGGGAAAGCTGGCGCTTCTTCCAGTCCGTCCCGGTGACGGAGTTCCTGTTCGGCCTCACCTGGGATCCGCAGATCGCCATCCGCGCCGACCAGGTGGCCTCCTCGGGCGCCTTCGGGGCCGTGCCGCTCTTCGCCGGCACCTTCCTGATCATGATCATCGCCATGGCGGTGGCCGCGCCCGTCGGCCTGTTCGCCGCCATCTATCTTTCGGAATACGCCGGCCGGACGACGCGGGCGGTGGTCAAGCCGCTGCTCGAAGTCCTCGCCGGCATTCCGACGGTGGTCTACGGCTTCTTCGCCGCCCTGACGGTGGGGCCGCTCTTCCGCGGCTTCTTCAACAGCATCGGCGCCCAATTGGTCGGCGGCCCCCTGGACGGGGTCGGCATGTACCTGATGCAGGTGCAGAACCAGATGGCCCTGGTGGCCGGCGCCGTCATGGGGATCATGCTGATCCCCTTCGTCTCCTCGCTGTCGGACGACATCATCAACGCCGTCCCCCAGTCCCTGCGCGACGGCTCCCTGGCCATGGGCGCGACCCAGTCGGAGACCATCGGCCGGGTCATCATGCCCGCCGCCCTGCCGGGCATCATGGGCGCCCTGCTCCTGGCGGTCTCCCGCGCGGTGGGCGAGACGATGATCGTCACCATGGCCGCCGGCTTGCAGGCCAAGACCACGCTCAATCCGCTCGACACGGTGACGACGGTGACCGTTCAGATCGTCACCCTGCTCACCGGCGACCAGGAGTTCGACAGCCCCAAGACCCTGTCGGCCTTCGGCCTGGGCCTGACGCTCTTCCTCGTCACCCTGCTGCTGAACATCATCGCCCTGCGCATCGTCCAGACCTACCGGGAACAGTATGACTGACGTCGCCCTGAACCCCGCCCAGGCCGCCAAGGCGCGCAACCGCGAGCAGGCGCAGGCGCGTCTGAAGAAGCGCTATCGGGCCGAGGCCCGCTTCCGCTTCTATGGCCGCGCGGCCATCGTGCTGGCGCTCGCCTTCCTGGTCGTCCTCCTCGGCCGCATCGGCCTGCAGGGCTATTCGACCTTCGTCGACTACCGGATCGAAGTCCCCGTCCAGGTGGACGCCGACCGCGTCGATATGGCCGATCTCGCCGGATCGAACTTCAACCTGATGGCGGCCGACTCCGTGCTCGCCATGCTGGGCGAGACCGACGACGCCTATGGCGAGGCCTCCTCCGAGATGATGGAGATTCTCTCCAGCGAGGTCGGCTACCTGGTTCTGGACCGCCTGCGTGAGGATCCCTCGCTCGTGGGCCAGACGATCACCGTCGAAGCTCCGATGAAGGCCAATGCGAGCCTCTACTACAAGGGGCAGATCGAGCGGGCGACCGAGGCCGGCGCGCGTCCCCTGAGCGACCGCCAGCTGGACTGGCTCGACGAGCTGAAGGCCAGGGGCCTGGTCAAGGGCGGCTTCAACTGGACCTTCCTGTCCTCCTCGGATTCCACCGAGCCGGAGCAGGCGGGGGTCCTCGGCGCCGTGGTCGGCTCGGCCATGATGCTTCTGGTGACCGCCCTGCTGGCGGCGCCGATCGGCGTGCTGGCGGCCACCTATCTGGAGGAGTTCGCGCCGAAGAACCGGTGGACGGACCTGATCGAGGTGAACATCAACAACCTCGCCGCCGTGCCCTCCATCATCTACGGCCTGCTGGGGCTGGCGGTGTTCATCAACTGGCTGGCGGTGCCGCGCTCCTCGCCCCTGCTGGGCGGGCTGGTGCTGGCGCTCATGTCGCTGCCGACCATCATCATCGCCACCCGCTCGGCCCTGAAGGCGGTCCCGCCCTCGATCCGCGAGGCCGCGCTCGCCGTGGGCGCCTCGCGCACCCAGACGGTGTTCCACCACGTCCTGCCCCTGGCCATGCCGGGCATGCTGACCGGAACCATCCTGTCGCTGGCCCACGCCCTGGGCGAGACCGCGCCGCTGCTGATGATCGGCATGGTCTCCTTCGTCCCCGGCGTGCCGGAGACCTTCACCAGCGCGGCCACCGTCCTGCCGGTGCAGATCTTCATCTGGGAGAACGCCTCGGAGCGCGCCTTCCATGAGCGCACGGCCGCCGCCATCATCGTTCTCCTGGTCTTCATGGTGATCATGAACCTCGCCGCCGTGCTCCTGCGGCGCCGTTTCGAGCGCCGCTGGTGAGCCCTATGATCCCGACCCTCCGTTCCCCTTCGAGACCCGCCATGCCCAACCAACGCGACGACGCGCTCGCCCATGCCCCGGCCGGCGTCCGCACCGCCGCCGCCAAGGTCGCGGCGACCGACGTGCGGGTGTTCTACGGCGACAAGCAGGCCCTGTTCGACGTGTCGCTGGACATGCCCGACCGCGCCGTGACCGCGCTCATCGGCCCCTCGGGCTGCGGCAAGTCCACCTTCCTGCGCTGCATCAACCGGATGAACGACACCATTCCGGGGGCGCGGGTCGAGGGGAAGATCGTCCTCGACGGCGACGACATCAACGACCGCAGCGTCGATCCGGTGCTGCTTCGCGCGCGCGTCGGCATGGTCTTCCAGAAGCCGAACCCCTTCCCGAAGAGCATCTTCGAGAACGTCGCCTACGGTCCGCGCATCCATGGCCTGGCCTCGACCAAGGCCGAGATGGAGGAGATCGTCGAATCCTCCCTGCGCCGCGCCGGCCTGTGGGACGAGGTCGCCGACCGCCTGCATCAGCCGGGCACGGGCCTGTCCGGCGGCCAGCAGCAGCGTCTGGTGATCGCGCGGGCCATCGCCGTCAGCCCTGAAGTCATCCTGATGGACGAGCCGTGCTCGGCGCTCGACCCCATCGCGACGGCCAAGATCGAGGAACTGATCGACGAACTGCGCAGCCAGTACTGCATCGTCATCGTCACCCACTCCATGGCCCAGGCCGCGCGGGTGTCGCAGCGCACCGCCTTCTTCCACATGGGCCGGCTCGTGGAAGCCGGGCCGACCGACGAGCTGTTCACCAATCCGCGCGACAGTCGCACGCAGGACTACATCACCGGCCGCTTCGGCTGAGCCGGGAAGAGGACGCCGCCATGAACGAACACATCGTCAAGGCCTACGAAGACGAGCTCAACATGCTCACCGCCGAGTGCGCTCGGATGGGCGGGCTGACCGAGGCGGCGGTGGCCGACTCGCTGGAGGCGGTCGTCCGTCGCGACCAGCAGACCGCCGACGCCGTGATCGCCCGCGACGAGCGGCTGGACGTCCTGCAGGCCGACATCGAGCGCAAGGCGATCCGCATGATCGCCCTGCGCCAGCCCCTGGCCAACGATCTGCGCCGCACGGTGGCGGCCATGAAGATCGCCAACAACCTCGAGCGCGTCGGCGACCTGGCCAAGAACATCGCCAAGCGGACCATCGTCATCATCGAGTCCGACCCGATGGTGCCGCTCACCCGCTCGATCGAGCGCATGGGCCGGCTGGTCGTCTCGCGCCTGAAGGAGGTGCTGGACGCCTACACCTCCAACGACCTCGACCGCGCCATGGCCGTCTGGTCGCGCGATGACGAGGTGGACGAGCACTATAACAGCCTCTTCCGCGAACTGCTGACCTACATGATGGGCGATCCGCGCACGATCACGGCCTGCGCCCACCTGCTGTTCGTGGCCAAGAACCTGGAGCGCATCGGCGACCACGCCACGAACATCGCCGAGATCATCCATTACGAGATCACCGGGGACGACCTGATCGCCGGTGAGCGGCCGAAGACCGATCCGTTGCAGCGCTAGTGGCGGGAGCGAGCCTCATGACCCCCAATATCCTGGTCGCCGAAGACGAAGATTCCCTGGCGACCCTGCTGAACTACAACCTCGAGAAAGAGGGCTACGCCGTGGCGGTGGCCGCCGACGGCGAAGAAGCCCTGGTGATGGTCGACGAGAAGCTGCCCGACCTCATCCTGCTCGACTGGATGCTGCCCAAGGTCTCGGGCATCGAGGTCTGCCGCCGCCTGCGCGCGCGGACCGAAACGCGCAACATCCCGATCATCATGCTGACCGCCCGGGGCGAGGAGACCGACCGGATCCGCGGTCTGGACACCGGCGCCGACGACTACATCGTCAAGCCCTTCTCCATGTCCGAGCTCTCGGCCCGCATCCGCGCCGTCCTGCGCCGCCTGCGGCCCGGCCTGGCGGAGGACCGGGTCCGCATCGGCGATCTCGTCATCGACCGGGTCGCCCACCGGGTGAAGCGCGGCGGCAAGGAGATCCACCTCGGCCCCACCGAGTTCCGCCTGTTGGACTATCTGATGCAGCATCCCGGCCGGGTCTTCTCGCGCGAGCAGCTTCTGGACGCCGTCTGGGGCTCGGACGTCTATGTGGAGGCCCGCACGGTCGACGTGCATGTGGGTCGCCTGCGCAAGGCGCTGAACCGCGACACCGAGGTCGATCCGATCCGTACGGTGCGCTCGGCCGGCTATTCGCTGGACGTCGACGCCTAAGGCCGTAGCCGGCTTGACCCCCGGGGGCGGGCGCGGCAAAGCCGCGCCATGAACATCCTGCTCGTCGGATCGGGCGGCCGCGAACACGCGCTCGCCTGGAAGATCGCCCAGTCCCCGCTGCTCTCGCGGCTCGTGATCGCGCCGGGCAATCCCGGCATGGCCGCTCACGGCGAAGTCCGGCCCGTCAAGGCGACGGATGTCGAGGGCCTCGTGGCCCTGGCCCGGGAGACCGCCGCCGACCTCGTGGTGATCGGGCCGGAGGCCGCGGTGGAGGCGGGCCTGGCCGATGCGCTCGGGGAGGCGCAGATCCCCTGCTTCGGCCCCACCCGCCAGGCGGGCCAGCTGGAATCGTCCAAGGCCTTCACCAAGGCCTTCTGCGAGCGCCACGGCCTGCCCACCGGCGCCTATGTGGTCTGCGAGGACGCCGCCGAGGCCAAGGCCGCGCTCGACCGCTTCCAGCCGCCCTATGTGGTCAAGGCCGACGGCCTCGCCGCCGGCAAGGGCGTGACGGTGGCGAAGACGCGCGCCGAGGCGGAAGCCGCCATCGACGACACCCTGGGCGGCCGTTTCGGCTCGGCGGGCGCGCGGGTGGTGATCGAGGAGTTCCTGGACGGGGAGATCGGCTCCCTCTTCGCCCTCTGCGACGGCGAGCACGCCATCGTCTTCGGTCACGCCCAGGATCACAAGCGCGCCTACGACGGCGAGCAGGGGCCCAATACCGGCGGCATGGGGACCTATTCGCCCGCGCCTCTCTTCACCGCCGAACTCGTGGAGCGGGTGCGCAGCGAGCTCGCCGAGCCCGCCTTCGCCGCTATCGCCGCGGAGGGCGCGCCCTATCGTGGGGCGCTCTTCGTGGAGTTCATGGCTACCCGGGACGGGCCGAAGCTCGTCGAGTTCAACGTCCGTTTCGGCGATCCGGAATGCCAGGTGCTGATGCTGCGCCTGGAGAGCGATCTCGTCCCCTATCTGATGGCCTGCGCCGAGGGCGAGCTCGACCGCCTGCCGCCGCCGGTCTGGCGGGAGGAGTCGGCCGTCTGCGTGGTCATGGCCGCCGAAGGCTATCCGGAGAAGCCCGTGACGGGGGCGGCGATCGCCGGGGCCGAGGCCGATTTCGGCGACAAGGTCGTGGTCTTCCATGCCGGCACGAGCCGTGACGCGGACGGAACGCTGCGGGCTTCGGGCGGGCGCGTGCTGAACGTCTGCGCCCTGGGGGGCGACCTCGTCGAGGCGCGCAAGGCGGCCTACGACGCGGTGTCCCGCATCGATCTGCCCGGGGGCTTCCACAGGACCGACATCGGCTGGCGCGCGCTCGCCCGCTGAGGCCGGCGCGGTGGCGGAATTCTAGTTTCCGGTACGCTTGGGCGCCGAACGCCTTGCGGCGCCCTGTCGCGGCTCGGTATGGTGGTTCAAACAAGCGTACGAACCCGACGCCCAAAAGGCTCGACAGTAAAGGGGAGCGCCCATGGCCGACGCCGCCGAACAGGAGCGGGAAAAGCTCAACACCGGCACCAAGCCGGTGGCGGAATCGCACAGGTTCGACGAGGCCCGCCTCGAGGCCTGGATGAAGGCCAATGTCGAAGGGTTCGAAGGGCCGCTGGAGGTGCGCCAGTTCAAGGGCGGCCAGTCCAACCCGACCTATCAGCTCGTCACGCCGAGCAAGAAGTACGTCATGCGGCGCAAGCCGCCGGGCAAGCTGCTGCCTTCGGCGCATGCGGTGGACCGCGAATACAAGGTGATCACCGCCCTCTACCCGACCGGCTTCCCGGTGGCGCGCACCTACGGCCTGTGCACCGACGAGGACGTCATCGGCACCATGTTCTACGTCATGGACATGGTCGAGGGCCGCATCCTCTGGGACCAGCAGCTGCCCCAGTACACGCCCGAAGAGCGCCGGCCGATCTACATGGCCAAGCTCAAGACCCTGGCCGACCTGCACAACACCGACCACGAGGCCATCGGCCTCGGCGACTACGGCAAGCCCGGCAACTATATGGGCCGGCAGGTCGACCGCTGGACCAAGCAGTACCGCGCTTCGGAGACCGTCAAGATCGAGGAGATGGAGCGGCTGATCGAATGGTTGCCCCAGACGGTGCCGGCCCAGGACCGCACCTCCATCGTCCACGGCGACTATCGTCTCGACAACATGGTGCTGCACCCCACCGAGCCCCGCGTGATCGCCGTGCTGGACTGGGAGCTGTCGACGCTGGGCGAGCCCCTGGCCGACTTCACCTACCTGCTGATGAACTGGGTCAACGGGACCATCGCCAACATCCCGGACCTGAAGGCCCACGGCGTGCCGTCCATCGACGAGTATGTCGCCGAATACTGCCGCCTGACGGGCCGGGACGGCGTGCCGGATCTCAACTGGTACTTCGCCTACAACATCTTCCGTCTGGCCGGGATCATCCAGGGCATCGTCGGCCGCGTTCGCGACGGCACCGCCAACAGCCCGCAGGCTGCGGCCATGGCCGAGCGGGTGCCGGCTCTCGCCAAGGCCGGCTGGTCCTTCGCCCAGAAGGCCGGCGCCTAAGCGACCGCGCTAAGCCGACTTCGGAAGGGCCCTGGCGAGCAGATCGTCCAGGGCCTTTTCGTTTTCGAAGGCCGCCCGAACGGGCCAGGCCGCGATCCTGTCCCGCCAGGCCGGCGGCAGCCGCACCCAGTCCTTTTCGGTGGTGACGAGACCCGCATTGAAGTCCCTCGCTCGGGCCTCCAGGCGCCCGAGCGTCGCCTCGTCGTAGGCGAAGTGGTCGGGGAAGGGCGCGAAGTCGACGAGCTCGCAGCCGGCCGCCTTCAGGGACCGCTCCACCTTCCAGGGCTTGCCCACGCCGGCGAAGCCGAGCTGTGGCCCGACCGGCGGCGGTTCGGCCGGGACGAGCCGCGCCACGAGCACCGGGGTCGCGCCGAACAGGCGGACCAGAGCCGGATCGGGGGCGTCCATGTCGGCCGGCAGCATCAGGACGACCGCGTCGGCCCGCGCCAGCCCGGCCTTCAGCGGCTCGCGCATGGGGCCTGCGGGAAAGACCGCGCCGTCGCCGAACGGCCACTCGCCATTGCGCGTCTCGCCGTCCACGACCACGAGCGACAGGGCCTTGGTCAGGCTCGGATTCTGGTGGCCGTCGTCCATGACGATCGCCTCCGCCCCCGCCGCCGCCGCGGCCTGGGCGCCGGCCGCCCGGTCCCGGGCGATCCAGGCGGGCGCGGTCTTGGCCAGCATCAGCGGCTCGTCGCCGACCTCCGCGGCCGTGTGGCGCAAGGGGTCGACCTGGACCGGCCCGGCGAGCGACCCGCCATAGCCGCGTGACAAGGCGTGGGCGGCGAGGCCCTTTTCCGACAGCCGGCGCAGGATCTCGCGCGCCACCGGCGTCTTGCCGGTCCCGCCCATGGTGAGATTGCCGACGCAGACGACGGCCGCGCCCGGATCGACCGGTCGCGCCCGGGCGATCTTGCGCGCCGTCACCGCGGCCCAGACCCAGGAGAGCGGGGTCAGCAGGGCGCGGGTCACCGGCATGGGCGGCCGCTCGCGCACATACCACCAGCGCGGCGTGGAGAGCTTCACAGGCCCGGCTCCGGCAGCAGCGGATCGAGCAGGTCGAGCGCGACGCCGAGCGCCGCGCCGTGGCGCTCGGCATGGGCCAGGGCCGCCTCGCCCATGCGCCGGGCGATCATGGGGCTGTCGATCAGGCCGGCCACGTGCCGCGCCAGGGTCTCGGCGTCGGGCGCGCAGAGGGCGGCGACCTCGTCGAACATGGCCTCATAGGTCTCATGGGCGTTGAAGACGTGCGGCCCGGTGAGGATGGCGCAGCCGAGCCTCGCCGGCTCGAGGGGATTGTGGCCCCCGACGCCCTCGGCCCAGCCCCCGCCCATGACGACCACATCGGCCAGGCGGAAGAGCAGGCCGAGCTCGCCGAGCGTGTCGGCGAGGTAGGCCTCGGCCAGGGGCGCCTCGCCTTGGCTGCGGCGGGCGACGGTGAGGCCTGCGGCCGTCAGGGCGTCCTGCGCCGCGCCGGCGCGCTCCGGATGGCGCGGTGCGACCACCAGAAGGGCGTCCGCGTGTTGTCGGCGGACCTGCGCAAAGGCTTCTGCGACCAGCGCCTCCTCGCCCACATGGGTGCTGGCCGCCAGGACCACCGGCCGCTCGCCGATCTGGCCCTTCAGCCGTGCGAGCTCGTCCTCGTCGCAGGGCAGGGGCGCGCCCACCTGCTTCAGGTTCAGCCGCGGCCCCGTGGCCGCGCCCAGGGCCTGCAGCCGCCGCTCGGTCTCGCCGTCCTGCGGCAGGACGAGGTCGAAGGCGTTCAGCAGGGCGCGCGCGGCGCCCGGCGCCCGGCGCCTCCAGCCCTCGGCGCTCTTCTGGGTCATCCGGGCCGAGACGAGGGCCAGGCGCACATCGCGCTTCGCTGCGGCGCAGATCAGGTTCGGCCAGAGTTCGCTCTCCACCAGGACGGCGAGGCCTGGGCGCCAGTGGTCGAGGAAACGCGCCATGACGCGCGGCCCGTCCACCGGCGCGTACTGGTGGATCACCCCGTCCGGCAGGCGCCGCGCCAGCAGCTCGGCCGAGGTCCGCGTGCCGGAGGTGACCAGCAGGGTCAGGTCCGGCCGCCGCGCGCGCAGGGCCTCGACCAGGGGCAGGAGCGATACGCTCTCGCCCACGCTGACGCCATGCAGCCAGACCAGCCCGCGCTCGGGCCGCGCCCGGCTGGCGCGCCCCAGCCGCTCGGCCAGGCGGGCGGGATCCTCCTTGCCGCGGCGTGCGCGGGCGCGCAGCAGGGCGGGCGCGAGGGGTTCGAGCGCGCCCAGCGCCAGCCGGTAGGCCGCGAGGCCCGGCGAACGCGGCTGTGCGCTCACACCACCTCGGCCGGCGAGAGGCGGCAATGGGCGGCGTCGCCCGTCTCCACCTGAAGGGTGGCGTGGCCGATGTCGAACCGGTGGTGCAGCCCCTCGCAGACATCGTGCAGGAAGGCGTCCGGATCGGTGTTGACGGGCCGCGTCAGGTGGGCGGTGAGCGCCGTCTCGGTGGTGCTCATGGCCCAGATGTGCAGGTCGTGCACGTCGGTGACTCCCGGCCGCTCGGCCAGCCAGGCGCGGACGGCCTCGACATCCACGCCGCGCGGCGCGGCGTCCAGCGCCAGGTCCACCGAGTCGCGCAGCAGGCCCCAGGTGCCCAGCAGGATCACCGCCACGATCAGCAGGCTGAGCGCGGGATCGAGCCAGAGCAGGCCGGTGAGCGCGATCACGCCGGCCCCGATGACCACGGCCAGGGAGACGGCGGCGTCGGCGGCCATGTGCAGGAAGGCGCCGCGGACGTTCAGGTCCGACTTGCTGCCGCCCATGAACATCAGCGCCGTGGCGGTGTTGATGACGACGCCGATGGCGGCGACCGCCATGACCGGCGCGGCCGCCACTTCGGCCGGATCCATGATCCGCCGCACCGCTTCGGAGACGATGGCGCCGACGGCCACCAGCAGCAGGATGGCGTTGGCGAGCGAGGCGAGGATGGTGGCCTTGCGCAGGCCGTAGGTCCGCCGGCCGGCCGGCTTGCGCTTGGCCAGCGCGGCCGCGCCCCAGGCGAGCAGCAGGCTCATCACGTCCGACAGGTTGTGGCCGGCGTCGGCCAGCAGGGCCAGCGACCCGAACCAGAGACCGGCGGCCACCTCGGCGGCGACAAAGCCCGTGTTCAGCGCCACCCCGACGGCGAAGGCGCGGCCGAAATCCTTGGGCGCGTGGTGATGGTGGCCGCCCAGTCCGTGGGCGTGGCCATGATCGTGCCCATGCCCATGCCCATCATCGTGAGCGTGCCCGTGGTGATGGCCGGAGTGATCGTGCGCCATGGCGACTATGTCCCACTCCGCGGCGCGTCGGGCAACGGCGTGCGGCCCACCTCCCGTTCCGCCTGGCGGGTGATGGCCGAAAGGCGGGCGGACCAGTCGGCGCAGAGCTCGGCGATCTCCGCCTCGCCGGCCTCGGCGGGGACGGTCAGCGGGCCTTCCCAGACCACCGCCCCGCGGCCGAACGGCGCAGCCAGCATCACCTTGTCCCAGGTGTCGAGCTGGATGGCGGGGGCGGCAGCGATGCCCATCAGATAGACCGGAACCCTGGCCCGCCTGGCGATCTGCAGGGCGCCCGCGGCGATCACCTCGTTCGGTCCGCGCGGCCCGTCCGGGGTGATGACCAGGGCGCCGCCCTGGCCGACCCAGGTCATGGCCTCGCGGAAGCCGGCGACGGCGGCGCGCGCCTTGGCGGAATCCCCCTTCTTGGCCGAGGACATGCGGATGGCGGGGAAGCCGGCGCGCGCCAGAGCCTGGGCGATGAACTCCCCGTCGGCCGAGGGCGAGATCAGCGCCCGCGTCCCCTTGCGCCACCACTGCGGGGCCACCGACAGGCAGAGCGGGATGCGGCCGTGCCAGAAGAGGGCGAGCGCGCCGGACTCACCGGCCAGGACCGGCTCGACGCAGTCCACATTGATGTGCCGCCAGCGCACCGTGCGCAGGACGAGCTTCAGATAGGTCGCCAGCACCCAGCCCAGGACCGCCTGGACGCCCGGCCGGCGCAGGAGCCCCTTCAAGCCGCGCTCTCCGTCTCCAGGTCCTGGCTCTTGGCCAGGCGCGCATAGAGGCCGCCGGCCTTGACCAGGGCGGCATGGTCGCCGGACTCCACCACCTGGCCCTTGTCGATCACATAGATGCGGTCGGCGCCGCGCACGGTCGACAGGCGGTGGGCGATCAGCATGGTCGTCCGCCCGGCCATCAGGCGGTTCAGGGCCGCCTGCACCTGGGCCTCGCTCTCGGTGTCGAGCGCGCTGGTGGCCTCGTCCAGCAGCAGGATGGGGGCGTCCTTCAGGAAGGCGCGGGCGATGGCGATGCGCTGGCGCTGTCCGCCCGACAGCCGCGCGCCGGCCTCGCCGACGACGGTGCGATAGCCCTCCGGCAGAGCCATGATGAAGTCGTGGGCGGCGGCGGCCTTGGCGGCGGCCTCGATCTCGTCGTCCGTGGCGTCGGGCCGGGCATAGGCGATGTTGGCCCGGATGGTGTCGTCGAACAGGAAGGGCTCTTGCGTCACCAGCGCGATCTGGTCGCGCAGGGAGGTCAGGGTGAGGTCGCGGACATCGGCGCCGTCCAGCGTCACCCGCCCGCCGGTCACGTCGTAGAAGCGCGGGATCAGGTTCAGGATGGTGCTCTTGCCCCCGCCCGAGGGGCCGACAAGCGCGATGCTCTCGCCCCGGCTGGCCTGCAGGCTGACCCCGTTCAGGGCCGGTGCGCCCTCGCCGTAGGTGAAGGCGACGTTCTCGAAGGCGATGGCGCCCTGGCTCTCGGCCATGCTGCGGGCGCCCGGCGCGTCCCGCACCTCCGGCTCCACGTCCAGGGCGGCGAACAGGCGGCGCGCCCCGGCGAGGCCCTCGGCGAAGACGGTCTGCAGATTGGCGAGCTGGCGCAGGGACTGGGAGGCGACGCCCAGGGCCCCGATGAAGGCCACGAAGGCGCCGACATTCATGTCGCCTGTCCCCGCACGCCAGCCGGCATAGGCCATGACCGCGGCGACGATCAGGGTCATGAGGGTCTCGGTGGCCGGGGCGGCGGCGGCGCGCGCATTGGCGCCCTTCACCAGATGGCTCTGGCGGCGGGCCACGACCTGGCCGACGCGGGCCTCCTCGTGGGCCTCGCGGTTCTCGATCTTGACGACCCGGACCCCGTCCAGGCTCTCCATGATGGCGGTGGAAAGCGCCGAGGTCTCGGCCATGGCGCCCTTGGCCGCCTTGGTCGTCTTCTTGGAGAAGCGCCGCATGATGCCGCCGGCGGCCGGCGCCGCCAGAAGGATGGCCAGCGTCAGGACGAGGTCGTTGGAGATCATCACCAGGACGGCCCCGATCACCGTCAGCAAGTGCTGAGTGTAGTTGACCAGGCCCGAGGTCGCCGCCTCGCGGATCAGGTTGGCGTCATAGAGCACCGAGGCGACGTGCGTCCCCGAATGCTGGCTGCGCAGGCGGGCGAGGTCGGCGCGCACCAGCCGGCCGAAGAGCTGCACCTGCACATCGCCCACCACGCCATTGCCGATGCGGTTGACCAGGGAGGCCTGGGTGATCTGGGCGACCCCGCGCAGCAGCGCATAGCCGGCGATGGCGAGCGGGATGGACCACAGCGCGCCGGGCTTCTGCACCACCAGCAGGTCGTTGATCGCCGGCTCCAGGATCTGCACCAGCTTGGCGCTGCAGAAGGCGACCACCACGGCGGCGACGAGGGCGACCGCAAAGCCCTTCCAGCGCGGCTTCAGATAGACCTGGGCGATCCGGCCGATCAGGACGCGCACAGGCGTGTCCGGGGCGTCGATGGGGGCCGCAGTGCTCATGGCCCTGGGGTCGTCCGTCAGGGGGCGCAAGTCAAGGCCGCGCCCGCTCGCGCGCGAGGCCAACCGCCTGGAAGGCTTCCGTTTTCGATGTTCACCCCCTAGTTAGGCGCAAAGTTTCGGGAGCCCGTCTTGGCCGGATTCGACCTGAGCACCCCGGAGGGCCGCAAGCGCGCCCTGCGGGACTACATGTGGAATGACCACGCCTTCCTGCGCCTGCGCTTCCAGAACGCCCACTGGATCAGCGACGAGCTGGTGCGCACCAACCAGCCCTCGCCCGAGCAGCTCGCGGGCTGGAAGGCGAAGGGCATCAAGACGATCATCAACCTGCGCGGCGGGTTCGACGGCAGCTTCCACGTGCTGGAGAAGGAGGCCTGCGAGCGGCTGGGCCTGACGCTCGTGGACTTCACCATCACCTCGCGCGAGGTGCCGAGCCGCGCCCGCGTCCTGGGCGCCCGCGATCTCTTCCAGACCATCGAATACCCGGCCCTGATGCACTGCAAGTCCGGCGCGGACCGGGCGGGCATCATGAGCGTCTTCTACATGCACTTCCGCAAAGGGAAGACGATCCGCGAGGCTATGGACCAGCTCCACCTGCGCTACCTGCACGTGAAGGCGGGCAAGACCGGCGTGCTCGACTACACCTTCGAACGCTACCTGGCCGAGGGCGAGCCTGCGGGCCAGTCCTTCATCGAATGGGTCGAAAGCCCCGCCTACGACCCCGACGCCATCAAGGCCGACTTCCGCGCCCAGTGGTGGGGGAACATGCTGACCGAGCGGTGGCTGAAGCGGGAATAGGGCGGTCTGCTGCCGACCCATTTCGGACACTAGGCGGGTCGGCTGCCCGCGCGGTCACCTTTGTCGCGGCCGTATAGCATCATGTGCAATGCGGCCCAGGCGACACCCGTCGCCAGCCCGTAAGCAAGACCGAGCAGGATCGCTGTGGAAGTTCCAGCTGGCACCATGATCGCCGCGCCCGCGACTGCGCCAAGCAGGACGGTGAGCGCAAGACGTCCTTCCAACGAGAAGCCCCGCCCACGCGTCCATGCGAAGCATAGCGCGAGCAGAGCTGACCCGGGCACCGTCCAGAGCAGTGTCAGGACTGCGATCGCCGACATGGGACGGAGGTCATGCGGGTTCCACGTCCCCCCCGTTAGTATGTGCAACATCACGGTTGCTCCGGCGGTGCCGAGCAATGCGGCGCCAATCCAGAGCATCAAACCCCGCGCTATTTCCATAGCTCTAGCATAGTGCGTCCATGTCCGCTTTCCACCCTTAGCCCACTCTCGCGGAGTCCGCTCCTGCACGACTTTCCGTTAGCCGCCCACCCCCTCATGCGAACGCTCCATCGCCCGCTCGTAGGCCTCGCGGCCGGTGGTGCGGGCGAGGTAGGCCTGCTGGGCGTCGGTGAGGGTGAGGCCGCAGTTCCGGTGGCCGAGGTTGAGCGCGTAGGTCACCGAGATGTCGGCGGCGGTGAAGGCCTCGCCGGCGAGGTAGGGCGAGCGGCTTAGCTGCGCATCGACCAGCCTCAGCCGCTTCTGAAACGACTGCAGGCACCACTGGGCGCCCCAGTTCTCCCGCTCGGCCTCCGGCGCGATGAAGCGGCTGACGACCACGGGCATCATCAGGGTCGCCAGGCCCGCCTCGCCGAGATGCAGGAACTGCTGATAGGCAGGGAAGGCCGCATCGGTCGCCGGCGGCGCCAGCGGCGTCGGACCATAGCGGGCCATCAGGTACTCCATGATGGCGATGGACTCGACCATCACCACCTCGCCGTCCTGCAGCGCGGGGATGTAGTTGGCCGGGTTGATCGCCAGGAAGGCCGGGTCCTGCTCGGGCGCCAGCATATCGACCTGGGCCACGCGATAGGGCAGGCCCATCTCCTCCAGCAGCCAGACGACCCGGATCGATCGCGAGGTCTGCCCGCCCCAGACGGTGATCATGCGCCGGTCTTGGGTTGGATTGAGAGGGCGGCGGGCCGCCTCACCGCACCCGTTCCTTCTCCTTCGGCGCGGAGACCTTCTGCGGCCGGGCCTGGGCCTTGGGTTTGGGGAGCAGTCTGAACCGCGACTGGCACCAGGCGAAGTCGATGCCGACGTCGATGAGAGCGTCGGAGCGGCCGCAGGGGCAGGCGAAGTCCATGACCGCCCAGACGCGATAGGTCTCGCCCGCCTGCAGGGGCACGGGCCGTCCGGTGGCGTGATTGGGGGCGGCGTTGACGCAGAGAACAAGGTCGCCCGGGCCGATCGCCTCGCTCATCGCATTCCTCCCGTTCTTCGCGCGCTAGATAGGGCCTCGCCTCGGCGGCGCAACGGGCGGTTACACCGCCGGCCGTCCGGTCCGCCTAGCGGCTGGCCGCCGAACTGATCGGGTCGGGCAGGCCCAGGATGCGCTTGGCGATGATGTTGTTCTGCACCTCCTGCGAGCCGCCGGCGATGGTGCCGGCCTTGGAACTGCCCAGGAGGCGCGTGGCCGCCAGCTCGTCCTCGGTGAAGGGCTCGCCCTCCCAGCCCAGGCCGCGCCAGCCCATGATCTCCACGGCCAGCTCGGCACCGTCGCGGCGCAGGAAGGAGCCGGCGTTCTTCATGATCGAGGTCGCCGCCGAGGGGCCGCTGTTGGACTTCGATTCCAGGGCCACGCGCTCGGCCGTCTGCTGGAAGGCCTTCAGGTCCATTTCGTAGTTGATGATGCGATGGCGCAGATCGGGATCGGCGATGCGGCCCTTCTCGTCCTCGCCCACATAGTCCTTGGCCATCTGGGGCAGGGGCCGTTTGACCGCCGCACGCTGGGCGCCGGCGGCGCCGGCGAGGCCGCTGCGCTCGTGTTGAAGGAGCCGCTTGGCGATGGTCCAGCCGCCGTTCAGCGGCCCGACCAGATTGTCCTTGGGAACCTTCACGTCGGTGAAGAAGGTCTCGCAGAAGGGGGAGTTGCCGGCGATCAGCTTGATGGGCCGCGTCTCCACGCCGGGCGATCTCATGTCGATCAGCAGGAAGCTGATCCCCTCGTGCTTCTTGGTCGTGTCGGTGCGGACCAGACAGAAGCACCAGTCGGCCAGGTGCGCGCCCGAGGTCCAGATCTTCTGCCCGTTGACCAGCCAGTGGTCGCCCTTGTCCTCGGCCCGTGTCGAAAGGGAGGCGAGATCCGAGCCCGCGCCGGGTTCGGAAAAGCCCTGGCACCAGCGCAGTTCGCCGCGGACGATGGGCGGGATGTGCCGCTGCTTCTGCGCCTCGGTGCCGTATTCCAGCAGGGTTGGACCGAACATCATCACCCCCATCCCGCCGATCGGGTTATAGGCGCCGATCGCTTTCATCTCCTCGGCCAGGACGCGGGCCTCGGCGGGCGACAGGCCGCCGCCGCCGTACTGGGCGGGCCAGGTGGGGACGCCCCAGCCCTTCCCGCCCATGCGCTGCTTCCACGCCTTGGCGTCGCTGTCATCGGGGCCCTCGTCGCCGGGGCCGGTCGGGCCGCGGCCGGCGAGAGACTTGGGGAAGTTCTGCGCCAGCCAGTCGCGGGCCGTGGCGCGGAAGGGGGCCTCGTCGGAAGCACGGCGCGAGAGATCGCGCTCCGCCACGGGTGCGTCCATCGTTTCCTCCACCTCATATATCAGCGTCATTTCGCGCCGTGACCCTCTGACGGGGCCGTGTCAGGATAGCGCTGTCGGAGCCGTGCGGCCAAGACGCCGCGCAAGCTTCCGGCCGGGGATTTCGGCGGAAGGCCCGCCGCTTTCCCTGCAAGAAACCCAACAAGAGCCCGGCGCATGACCGGGCCAGGGAAGGAAACGAGAATGCGCGTCGCAGAACGGGCGGGCGCGCGGGACGGGCTTCAGGGGCCGTTCCGCTCACCCCGCAACATGGCCGGCGAGGCCAAGGGCTCCATCCACGAGGACGCCACCGCCACAAGGCTCGGCTTCCGGGGCGGCACGGTCGCCGGCTCCATCCACATGGACCAGTTCGTCCCGCTGATCCTCCAGACCTATGGCGAACGGTGGTTCGAGGGCGGCAACCTCTCGCTGCAGTTCAAGAAGGCCACCGTGGATGGCGAGGCCGTCCGCGCCGAGCTGCATCCGGGCCGCGAGCGGGCCAGCCTCTGCATGTTCAACGAGGAGATGGATCTGATCTGCGAGGGCACGGCCGCCGATCACGCCGATGCCGGCTCCGAACTGGGGCGACGGCTGCAGGCGCAGGAGCCGGCCGCGCGCAGCGCCATCCGCATCCTCTCGCACCTCCATGTGGGGGACGAGGCGCAGGACATTCCGCTGACCGCCCCGCGCGAGACGCTGACGTCGCGGCTCGAGACGATCACGGAAGCCCTCGACCTCTACGCCGACGATCGCGCCGTCCTGCCGCCGTCCATGGTCGTCCACCTGGCCCACGGCGCGCGATCGGCGGTGGTCGGCGACGCCAAGGCGGTCGGCCTCTTCGGGGCGCTCGAAATCCAGTTCCTGCACGGCCCCCTTCGGGCCGGCGCCCGCTATGTGGGCCGCACGCGGGTCCACGCCCTGACCGAGAGCCCCAAGACGGAGAACGTCTGGTACGACGTGCTGATCGCGGACCCGAAGAGCGGGCGCGACCAGGCGCGCGTGACCTTCTGCCTGCGCTTCATGAAGGCCTCCTCGCCGCTCTGGGCCAGCGCGGCCTAGCGCCGCCTGTGGCTGACGAAATACTCCCGGTCGAACAGGCGGTAGTAGAGCCAGGCCGGGACCTTGTCGTAGCCGGGCTGGACGTCGGCGATGATCGCCCGCTGCGACGCGTGGACGTCCAGCAGGGCGCGCTTGACGGCGGCCTGGCTGGCGATGTTCACCGCCAGCTCCGGCGGCGGCAGGCCGCGGGCGGGGTCGCGCGGATAGTGCTCACGGAAGGCGCTGACCAGCTTCAGGGCCAGGCGGACCAGGGCGCGGGGCAGGGTCACCTGATAGAGCAGGCGCGGCCAGGCGCCTTCTGCGGGCGCATCCTCGAACACCTCGCGCACCCAGACGCCGGTCTTCACGTGGTCGGGATGACCGTAGAAGCCCACCTTCTCGTCGAAGGAGATCAGCACCTGGGGACGGTGCCGGCCGATGGCGTCGCGGATGGCGGCCTTGGCCTCCTCAGGCTTCAGCGTCCAGAGGCCGCCGTCGGGGAAGTCCAGCACTTCGGTATGGACCGCGCCCAGCAGCCGTCCGGCGGCCCTGGCCTCCTCGATCCGGATGCGCGCCAGTTCATCCCGGTCGTAGCCCGTGTCCTGCGCCGCTTCGCCGCGCGTCAGGTAGAGCAGCACGATCCGTGCGCCGGACTTCGCCAGCCGCGCCAGCGTGCCGGCGCAGGTGATCTCATCGTCGGGATGGGCCCAGATGGCGAGCACGGTCACGCCCGGGCCGACGCCGGGCAGGAAGACGCTCTGGGGCACCTGTTCGTCGTTCAGCCGCGAGCGCGCATAGAGGAAGCCGGCGGCGCCGGCCAGGGGCGCGGCGAGCGCCAGCGTCGTCCACCAGGGGAACCTGCGCCTATCCGCCATATCTCGCCTCCGCCGGTTTGCCCCCATCGGCCCGCGCGGCGTCGCTCGCCCAGGCCAGATCCTCCAGATAGCGATCCGCAACGGCGAGGTGAACCGGCGAGAGCATCAGGTGGAGCCCGCGCGGCTCGGTCACCGCACTCGTCACCCAGCCGCGTTCGAAGAGCTTCTTGAGCACGGCGAAGGGGTTCAGGTCCTCGCGCGTGAAGGCGGTGATCCCCAGCAGGGGCTCGCCCAGCACCCGCCAGCCTTGGCTGCGGACCCCGGCCTCGATGGCCTCGCGCGCGGCGGTCACCTCGCCGTGCTTGGCGCGGTAGCCTTCTTCGCCCAGCACGTTCATCACCGCCCAGGCCGCGGCGATGGCGCCGCCGGGCCGCGTGCCAGCGAGCGTCGGCGTCACCATCTTGCTCGCCGGCCAGTCTCCGACCTCGAAGATCATCCGCCGGCGCAGCGCCTCGCTGCGGAAGAAGACGGTCGAGGCGCCCTTGGCGCAGTAGCCGTACTTGTGCAGGTCCGCCGACATGGACGAGACGCCCGGGACCTCGAAGTCGAAGGCCGGCACGGGCGCCCCGTTCATCCGCACGAAGGGGGCGATATAGCCGCCGACGCAGGCGTCGACGTGCAGCCACAGGGCCTTGCGCTGCGCCAGCTCGCCGAGCGCGGCGATGGGATCGATGAGGCCATAGGGGAAGCAGGGGGCCGAGCCGACGATCATGATCGTGCGGTCGTCGCAGGCCGCTTCGATGGCGTCCGGATCGGCCAGCAGGCCGGCGAGCGGCGTGCGCCGCACTTCGATCTCCATCACCGCGCAGGCCTTGTCGAAGGCCGGATGGGCCGACCTGGGCAGGACGAGGTTGAGCGGGCCGGTCAGGCCGCGGTCCTGGCGCGCGAAGTCGCGGGCCGCCTTGACCGCCATCAGGATGGAGTCGGTCCCGCCGCTCGTCATGTTCCCGACCGCGCCCTCGGGTCCGTGGAGCAGCGAGAGGCCGAAACCGACGACCTCGGCCTCCATCTGCCTCAGGCTCGGGAAGGCGGCCGGGCCGAGGCCGTTCTCCGAGGCGAAGAGGGCGTAGGCCTCCTTCTGCACCTGCTCGATCTCCGGGCCGGCGTTGAAGACGTAGACGGCGGCCTTGCCGTCGCGCCACTTCACGTCGCCGCCGGCCATCTGGCGCATCCGTTCGGCGACCTCGGCCCAGGCGGCGCCGGTCTTGGGCAGTGCTGTCATGTCCGCTCGCCCCTCCCCAGGGCGGTGGCCGCTGTCGCGCGGCTCTTCCTGACCGTCACGTTGGCGCCTCGCGCGGGCGGGTGCAAACCCCGCGGGACTTGACCTCGGGGCGAGCGAAGGCCAAGCCCGTGCCCCACGACGGGAGGGGGAAACCATGTCGCAAGGATCCGAGGCGCTGCAGGCGCCGTCGACCCGCCGGGTGCTGGGCGCGAGCCTGGTGGGCACGGCGGTGGAGTTCTACGACTTCTACATCTACGCGACGGCGGCCTCGCTGGTGTTCGGGCCGCTGTTCTTCCCGGCGGCCTCGCCCTCGGCGCAGCTGCTTTCCTCCTATGCGACCTTCGCCATCGCCTTCTTCGCGCGGCCGCTGGGCGCCAGCATCTTCGGCCATTTCGGCGACCGGATCGGGCGCAAGTCGACGCTCGTGGCCTCGCTCCTGCTGATGGGCGGTTCGACCTTCCTGATCGCCTTCCTGCCCGGCTACGCCACCGCCGGCTGGATCGCGCCGGCCCTGCTCTGCCTGCTGCGCTTCGGCCAGGGGCTGGGCCTGGGCGGCGAGTGGGGCGGGGCGGCCCTGCTGGCGGTGGAGAACGCGCCGCCCGGCTGGAAGGCGCGCTTCGGCATGTTCCCCCAGCTCGGCGCGCCGGTGGGCTTCATCGCCGCCAACGGCCTCTTCCTGATCCTCGGCCTCGTCCTCACCCCCGAACAGTTCCAGTCCTGGGGGTGGCGCCTGCCCTTCCTGCTGTCGGCCGTCCTGGTCGCCGTCGGCCTGTGGGTGCGGCTGAGGCTCACCGAGACGCCGGCCTTCGCCAAGGCGATGGAGGAGGGGCCGCCGCCGCAGGTGCCCCTCTTCGAGCTGATCGCCCGTTATCCGCTGCAGACGCTGGGCGGCACCTTCGCGGTGGTGGCCTGCTTCGCCACCTACTACCTCTCCACGGCCTTCGCCCTGGGCTATGGCGTCACCACGCTGGGCTACGAGCGCGAGACCTTCTTAGGGATCCAACTGGGCGCCATCCTGTTCATGGCCCTGGGCATCGTGCTCGCCGGCTACTGGTCGGACGCGACGACGCCGCGGGTGGTGCTGATGTGGGGCTGCGCCATGGTCATCGGGGCGGGGCTGCTTCTGGCGCCGATGTTCGGCTCGGGCTCGCTGCTGCTGGTCTTCGCCTTCCTGTCGCTCTGCCTGCTCTTCATGGGCTTCGTCTACGGACCGCTGGGCGCCTTCCTGCCCAGCCTCTTCCCGGCGCGGGTCCGCTACACCGGCGCCTCCATGGCCTTCAATGTCGGCGGCATCATCGGCGGCGGCCTGGCGCCCATGCTGGCCCAGATCCTCGCCGACCGCGGCGGCCTGGTTCCGGTGGGGCTCTATCTCGGCGGCGCGGCCCTGGTCAGCCTGGTGGCGCTCGCACCGCTTCGCCGGACGATCGACGACTGACGCGGCGAGCCCCCGGCGCGCTCGCCGTTGACGGACCCTGCGGCGCCCCGGTCTTCTGTTCGCAGAACAAGAAGATCCCAGGGAGGTGCTCATGCGTACCGAGGAAGCCCATCCGTCCGGCGCGCCGGTGGTCGATTTCGACGCCATGCCGACGCTGGGCGACATTCCCCGCTATCACGGACGGGAGCGGCCTGAGGCGGTCGCGCTCACCTTCGAGGGGCGCAAGACCACCTATGGCGAATTCGATCGCCATGCGAACCAGGTGGCCCACGCCCTGCTGGCCTCGGGCGTCGGGAAGGGCGACCGCATCGCCTATCTCGGCAAGAACAGCGACCACTATTTCGAGCTGCTCTTCGGCGCCGCCAAGACGGGCGCGGTGATGACCCCGGTGGGCTGGCGCCTCGCCCCGCCGGAGGTGGCCGGCATCGTCGCCGACGCGGAGGCCAAGATCCTCTTCTTCGGGCCCGAGTGCGCCGATTGCGCCGCGGAGGTCGCCGCCGGCCTCTCGCCCTCGCCCCGGCTCATCGCCATGGAGCCCAAGGGCGCCGACCATCAGGCCTACGAGGCCTGGCGGGACGCCGCCGAGGCCGCAGACCCGAAGCGGCCGATCTCGACCTCCGACGTGGTCGTCCAGCTCTACACCTCGGGCACCACGGGCAAGCCCAAGGGCGTGATGCTGACCCACGACAACATCCTGGGCGGCCGGCGGCGGGCGGCCGACGCCCAGATGGCCTGGAACAGCTGGGGCCCGGACGATGTCAGCCTGGTGGCCATGCCGGTGGCCCATATCGGCGGCACCGGCTGGGGGATCGTCGGCCTCTACAACGGCGCCAAGGGCGTGGTGGCGCGCGAGTTCGATCCCTTCAAGGTCCTGGACTTCATCGAGGGCGACGGCGTCTCGAAGATGTTCATGGTGCCGGCCGCCCTGCAGATCGTCGTGCGTCAGCCCCGGGCGCGCGAGGTGGACTACAGCCGGCTGCGGTACATCCTCTACGGCGCCTCGCCGATCCCGCTCGACCTGTTGCGCGAGTGCATGGAGGTGTTCGGCTGCGGCTTCGTCCAGCAGTACGGCATGACCGAGACCTGCGGCACCATCGTCTACCTGCCGCCGGAGGACCACGACCCGGCTGGCAATCCGCGCATGCGCTCGGCCGGCCTGCCCATGCCCGGCGTGGAGATCAAGATCATCGACGAGGCCGGGAACAGCCTGCCGCCCAACACGGTGGGCGAGGTGGCGACCCGGTCGGGCGCCAACATGGCCGGCTACTGGAACATGGCCGAGGCCACCGCCGCGACCGTCGGCGAGGACGGCTGGCTGCGTACGGGCGACGCCGGCTATCTCGATGAGGACGGCTACCTCTTTATCCACGACCGGGTGAAGGACATGATCATCTCCGGCGCGGAGAACATCTATCCGGCCGAGGTGGAGAACGCGATCTACGGCCATCCGGACGTGGCCGAGGTGGCGGTGATCGGCGTGCCCGACGAGAGGTGGGGCGAGGCGGTGAAGGCCATCGTGGCGCCGAAGCCTGGGACCCGGCCCGACCCGGCCGACATCATCGCCTTTGCGCGCACCCGCATCGCCCACTTCAAGGCCCCGCGCAGCGTCGACTTCATCGACGCCCTGCCGCGCAACGCCTCGGGCAAGATCCTGCGCCGGCAGCTTCGCGAGCCCTATTGGGAAGGCCGCGAGCGCCGCGTGAACTGAGGGGCCGGGCGTCCGCCCGCCGTCTCAGCGGAAGCTGTCGGCCACGTCGGCGATCCAGGCCTTTACCGCGTCCTTCTTCGCAAGCGGCGTCTTGCCGTGGCGGACGAGGACGAGGTCGAGGTCCGGAACGGCCACCGTGTACTGGCCCTCATAGCCGTTGGCGCTGAAGGAGCCGGGACCGGCGAGGTTCAGCCACCAGTGGGCGCCGTAGTCGCCTTCGCGCTCCGCCGGCTGCGGCGTCTGGGTGCGGGCGTAGTCGACCCAGTCGCGCGGCAGGATCTGGCGTTCGTCCCAGCGTCCGCCGCGCAGGTAGAGAAGGCCGAAGCGGGCGAAGTCGCGGGCCGTGGCGAAGCAGAAGGACGAGCCGATGAAGGTCCCGGCGGCGTCGAACTTCGGGATGGCGCTGCGCATCCCGCTGGGTTCGAACAGCCGCTCGCGCATGAAGGCCTCGAAGCCGGCCGCATCCACGCCCAGCGCGCGCGCCGCGCAGCGGGCGACGATGTTGGTAGTCCCGCTGGCGTAGGACCAGAAGGTCCCCGGCGGATGGGCGAGCGGCCGGCTCGCCGCATAGTGGGCCACGTCGGCCTTGCCGGCGCCGAACAGCATCTCGATCACGTCGGAGACGTGACCGGGCACGTAGTCCTCGACGAAGGCGAGGCCGCTCGACATGCGCAGGAGCTGGTCGAGCGTGATGGCCGCGCGGGGATCGCCGGGCTCCGTCCGCCACTCCGGCACGTCGGCCGGGGCGTGGATGTCCAGCCGCCCGTCGTCGACCAGCAGGCCCGTCAGGGCGTGGGTGATGCTCTTGGCCTTGGACCAGGACGGATAGGTCTGGTCCGGTCCGTAGCCGTCGTTGTAGCGCTCGAGCACGAGGCGGCCGCCCTGCACGATGACCAGCGCATGGGTTTCGCCCAGCCGCTCGGTGTCGGGCGCGGCGAAAGCCTCTTCGATCAGGGCCGAAAGGCCGGCGGCGTCGCGGACGCGGAGCGGGCCGGTGGTCCACTCGCCGGTCGGCCAGGGGACGCCTGCGGGCTGGGCGGGAAGCTCGGACAGTTGGCTCATGGGCGAAGGTTGGGCCGGTGACCCTGGCCCTGTCAAAGGCGCCCTTGCGTCACCCCGCCGCCGCAGGAGAGGGTGGGCCATGCGTCAGGCCCACCATCGCCTCACCCTCTCGACCGCCGGTCAAGGTCTCTACGAGATCACGCCGCAGATCCGCGACTTCGCCGAGGGACAGGGCCTTCGCCAGGGGCTGCTGACGGTCTTCTGCCGCCACACCTCCGCTTCGCTCCTGATCCAGGAGAACGCCGACCCCGACGTCCAGGCCGATCTGATGGCCTTCTTCGCCCGCATCGCGCCGGAGGGGCGGGGGCTGTATGTCCACGACGCCGAGGGGCCGGACGACATGCCGGCCCACATCCGCGCCGCCCTGACCCAGAGCCAGCTGTCGGTTCCGTTCACCGGCGGGCGGCTGGCGCTCGGAACCTGGCAGGGCGTCTATCTCTTCGAACACCGGCGGGCGCCGCACCGTCGCGAGGTCCTTCTGCACCTGCTGGGCGACTAAGGCCCGGGCGCCGGGGGAAATGGCCGGCCGGCGATCCCCGCCGCCCTGTCGCTGCGGCCGCGAACGAGTCAGGATGAAGCCCATGGAAGCCTCCCGCGACCTCTCCCGCCTCGATCCGCTGAACCTCGCCGAAGATGCGGCCGATGCGGCGCGCGAAGTGCGCCGTCAGGCGCAGCTCCTGTCGGAGCTGCTGAACGAGGCCATCGCCTATCTCGACGGGGAGGAGGCCGCGGCCCAGGTCAGGGCCGGCCGCGCCGCCGAGGGACTGCGCCCCTATGCCGGCCTCGACGCGGGCGAGGCGGAGTTCCTGGCCCGCGCCTTCGCCTGCGACGCCCTGCTGGAGAACCTCGCCGAGGAGGTCGCCGGCCGCCGCAAGCTGGCCGAGACCCAGGCCACCGGCGGCGCCCGCGCCGTCACCCTGCGGGGAGCCGTGGAGAGCCTCGCGCGCGCCGGACGCAGCGAACGGGATATCGCCGAGGCGCTGTCCCGCCTGAGGGTCGCGCCGGTCTTCACCGCCCACCCCACCGAGGTGCGCCGCCGCGCCGTGGTCGACCGCGAGGCCGAGATCACCCGCCTGATGGCCCTGCGCCGTCATCGCCTGCCGCCGGCGCTGGAGGCCGAGGCGCGCGAGGCGCTGTTCCGGGAGGTGGCGCTGCTCTGGCGCACGCGGCTGAACCGGCCGGAGAAGATCTCCGTCGCCGACGAAATCCGCAACGTGCTCTCGGTGGTGCGCCAGTCGGTCCTGCCGGCCGTGGCCTCCCTCTATGCCGACTGGCAGGGCCTGGCGGGACAGGCCGAGACGCCGCCGGTGCTGAGCCTCGGCTCGTGGCTGGGGGGTGATCGCGACGGCCATCCGGGCGTCGACGCCGCGGCGCTCAACCGGGCGCTGGAATCCCAGGCCCGCGTGATCTGCGACTTCTATGCGGGCGAACTGCGGGCGCTCTGGCGGGATCTGGCCATCTCGTCCTCCTTCTCGCAGGTCTCGCCGGGGCTCGCCGAACTGGGCGAGGCCATGCCCGATCCCTCGCCGCACCGGCGCGACGAGCCCTATCGGCTGGCGCTGGAGGAGATCTACGACCGGCTGAACGCCGTCTCCCAGAAGCTGACCGGCCAGCCCGTCGCCTTCGCCCTCGGCCCTTCGGAGGCCGAGCCCTACGCCGAACCGGAGGCCTTCGCCGAGGACCTGCGCCAGGTGGTGGAGTCGCTGGTGCGCCATGGCGGCGAGCGGCTGGTGGGCCGCCGCCTGCGCCGGCTGATCCTGGCCGTCGAGGCCTTCGGCTTTCACCTGCTGACCATCGACCTGCGCCAGAACGCCGACGTGCACGCCCGTGTCGTGGCCGAGCTGCTGGCCCGCGCAGGCGTGGAGGCGGACTACGAAGCCCTCGGCGAGGACGCGCGCGTGGCGGTGTTGAGCCGCGAGCTGGAGCACGAACGGCCGCTGCGCTCGCCCTATATCGACTACACCGCAGAGACCGACCGCGAGCTCGCCATCCTCGACGCCGCGGCCCGCGCGCTGGATCTCTTCGGGCCTAAGGCGCTGGGCGCCTATGTGATCTCCAAGGCCGCCGACCTCTCCGACATCCTGGCCCTGCTGGTGCTGATGAAGCAGGCGGGGCTCGCACGCGGCGGCGCGCACATCCAGACCCGCATCCGCATCGCCCCTCTCTTCGAGACCATCTCGGACCTGGAGCATGCCCCCGGCGTGATCCGCCGCTGGCTCGCCACGCCGGCGGCGCGGGCCACCGTCGGCGAGGCCGGCTTCCAGGAGGTGATGCTCGGCTATTCGGACTCCAACAAGGACGGCGGCTATATCGCCTCGCGCCTGCACGTCGCCCGCGCGGCCAGCGAACTGTCCACCGCCTGCCTGGAGAACGGCGCCGCCCTGCAGATTTTCCACGGCCGCGGCGGCTCCATCGGCCGCGGCGGCGGGCCGGCGGCGGCCTCGGTCATGGCTCAGCCGTTCGAGGTAATCCCCAGCCGCATGCGCTGGACCGAGCAGGGGGAGATGATCTCCCGCCGCTATGGGGACGAGGAATCGGCCCGTCGCCGGATGGACGAGCTGGTCGGCGCGGTCCTGGCCGCGGGCGCGCGCCAGCAGATCTCGCCGGGCGACGAACATGCCGGCCGCCTGGCGCGGCTGCGCGACGGGGCCTTCGCCGCCTATCGGGCGCTGGTCTACGACAATCGGGCCTTCGAGGGCTTCTTCTGGTCGGCCACGCCGATCGCCGAGATCGCCGAGCTGAACATCGGCAGCCGCCCGGCCTCGCGGACCAAGAGCCGGAGGATCGAGGATCTGCGCGCCATCCCGTGGGTGTTCAGCTGGACCCAGTCCCGCTTCATGCTGCCGGGCTGGTTCGGCTTCGCCGGCGGCGTCGAGCGGGCCGGGCTCTCGCGCAGCGAACTGGCGGAAATGGCTCATGTGGGGCGCATCTTTCCGGCCTTGCTCTCCGACATGGAGCTGGCGCTCGCCCAGGCCGACATGGAGCTTGCGTCGGAGTATGCGGCCCTCTTCCCTGACCGCGAGGCCGGCCGGGCGATCATGGACACCATACGCGCCGAGTACGAGAAGGCCTGCGAACTGGCCATCGGCGCCCGGCGGGGCAGCCGGCTGCTCGACGATCGGCCGGCGCTCGCCGAATGGGTGGCGGTGGCTTCGGAATCCATCGCACCGCTCAACCGCCTGCAGCTCGAACTCCTCGCCCGCCGTCGCCGCGGGGAGGACGATCCGCGCCTGAAACGGGCGGTGGAGTTCACTGTCGCAGGCATTTCCGCCGGACTTCGCGGCACAGGCTAGGCCGGTCCTGGCCAGAGGCTTGCGCGCCGCTAAGGTCCAGCCGCCCTTTTCACCAGACGAAAGATCAAGCTCCATGTCCGCCGGCGTGTTCGACCTCTTCAAGCTCGGGGTCGGCCCTTCCAGTTCCCACACCATGGGCCCGATGACGGCGGCGGCCCGCTTCGTCGCACGGCTGACGGAGGAGGGCCGGCTCGACCGGGCGAGGCGGGTGGAGACGACGCTCTACGGCTCGCTGGCCATGACCGGGAAAGGGCACGCCACCGACCGCGCGGTGATCCTCGGCCTGGCGGGCTTCGCACCGGCGACCCTGGACCCCGACGAGGGGGAGGCGCGACTGGCGGAGATCGCGGCCACCGGGCGCATGGCCCTGGGCGGCGCGGGGCCGGAGATCTCCTACGACGCCGAGCGCGACATCCTGTGGCGCGGCCGCGAACGCCTGCCCCAGCACCCCAACGCCCTGCGCTTCCGCGCGCTGGACGAGGCCGGCGAGGCGCTGGCCGAACAGGTCTTCTTCTCCGTCGGCGGAGGCTTCGTGGTCGACGAGACGGAGTTCGGCTCAGCCCCGCCCGCCGCCGCCCCGCTGCCCTACGACTTCGGTTCGGGCGAGGAACTGCTGGCCATGGCCGAGCGCGAGCAGATCACCATCGCCGAACTCATGTGGCGCAACGAGACGGCCCTGAGGCCGCCGGCCGAGGTGAACGCCGGCCTGGACGCCATCTTCGAGGCCATGGAGGCCTGCATCGAGCGCGGCCTGCGCCAGGACGGCTGCCTGCCCGGCGGACTGAAGGTGCGCCGCCGCGCCCGGCAGGTGTTCAATGGCCTGACCGCCAGGATGGAGCGCAACATCGGCGACCCCCTGGCGGCCCTGGACTGGGTCAATCTCTGGGCCCTGGCGGTGAACGAGGAGAACGCCTCCGGCGGCCGTGTGGTGACGGCGCCGACGAACGGGGCGGCGGGCCTGCTGCCGGCGGTGCTGCGCTTCTACGACCGCTTCCACCGTGGCGGGCCGGAGGGGCGGCGGACCTTCCTGCTCACGGCGGCGGCCATCGGCGCCCTCTACAAGAGGAACGCCTCCATCTCCGGCGCGGAAGTCGGCTGTCAGGGGGAGGTGGGCGTGGCCTGTTCCATGGCCGCGGCGGGGCTGACGGCGGCGATGGGCGGGAACAACGCCCAGATCGAAAACGCCGCCGAGATCGCCATGGAGCACAATCTCGGCCTGACCTGCGATCCGATCGGCGGGCTCGTGCAGATTCCCTGCATCGAGCGCAACGCCATGGGGGCGGTGAAGGCCATCGACGCCTCGCGCCTGGCCCTGCTGGGCGACGGCCAGCACTCCGTCAGCCTCGACAAGGTCATCGCCACCATGAAGCGGACGGGCGAGGACATGAACGAGATCTACAAGGAGACCTCGCTCGGCGGCCTGGCGGTCAATGTGGTGGAGTGCTGAGGCGGCTCAGGCCGCCGCCAGCTCCGATTCCGGCGGCAGGACTCCGGACAGGTCGATGAGGGTGGTGATGCCCTCTTCGGTGGTGATCATGCCGTAGGCCAGCGTCTGGGCCGCGCCGCCGCCGATGGACGGCGCCGGCTGCACCTGGCCTTCGGTGACGGCGAGGATGTCGCACACCGCGTCCACGAGCAGGCCCACCGTGCGGCCGCCGAGGTCGACGACGATGACCACGGAGGAGGCCTTGGCCTCGCTGGCCGGCAGGCCCAGGCGGGTGGCCAGGTTCAGCACCGGCAGGACCGCGCCGCGCAGGTTGATCATGCCCAGCACATAGTCCGGCGCCTTGGGCAGAGGCGTGGACGTGGTCCAGCCGCGGATCTCGCGGACCTTCTGGATGTCCATGGCGAACTGCTGGCCGCCGACCACCACGGTGATCAGCTCGGCGCCGGCGGCGATATTGGGTTGGCCGTTCATCTTCAGAATTCCTCCCAGCCGGCCTCTTGGGCCACGGGCGCCAGTTTCAGCGCCGCCGAGCCGCGTGACGTGGAACGCAGCGCACGGACCGGGGCGACAGGGCGGGGAGCCTTGGCCGGAGCGGCGGCGCGCGGGCGGATGTCGGTGGCGAACTTGAACCGGCCCATCAGGCGGTTCAGCTCGGCCGTCTCCTGCGCGAGCGCGTGGCTGGCGGCGGTCGACTCCTCGACCATGGCGGCATTCTGCTGCGTAATCTGATCCATCTGGTTAACGGCGGTGTTGACTTCGCCGAGACCCAGGGACTGCTCTTCGGCCGATGCGGCGATCTCCACCACCAGGCCGTTGATCTCGGCCACCTGGGCGACGATGCGCTCCAGGGCCTCGCCGGTCTCGGCCACCAGCTTCACGCCGCCCGCCACGTGGCTGGTGGAGGCGCCGATCAAGGTCTTGATTTCCTTGGCTGCGTCGGCCGAGCGCTGGGCGAGCGCCCGCACCTCGGAGGCGACCACGGCGAAGCCGCGGCCGGCCTCGCCGGCGCGGGCGGCCTCGACCCCGGCGTTCAGGGCCAGCAGGTTGGTTTGGAAGGCGATCTCGTCGATCACGCCGATGATCTGGCCGATCTGGGCCGAGGACTGTTCGATCTGGCTCATGGCTGCGACAGCGTCACGCACCACCTTGCCCGAGGCTTCGGCGTCCGCGCGCGTGGAGGACACCGTCTCGCGCGCCTGGCGGGCGCCGTCGGCCGACTTCTTCACCGTGGCGGTGATCTGGTCGAGCGCCGCGGCGGTTTCCTCCAGGCTCGCCGCCTGCTGCTCGGTGCGGCGGGAGAGGTCGTCGGAGGCGTTGCTGATCTCGCCGGTGGAGACGCCGATCTGGTCGGCCACGCCGACGATGGCGCCCATGGCCTCGGCCAGGCGGTCGATGGCGGCGTTGAAGTCGCGCTGCAGGTCGGCGTACTCGGTCGGGAAGTCGCCCTCGATGCGGGCGCGCAGGTCGCCGTCGGCCAGGGCCGAAAGGCCTTCGCCGATGGTGGCCATCGCCTTCTGCTGGGTCGCCAGGCGTTCGCGGCGCTCAGCTTCGTTGCGGGCGCGCTCCTCCTCGATGGCGGTGACGTCGGTGGCGAACTTGATGACCTTGTAGGGGCGGCCCTCGGCGTCGAACATCGGGTTGTAGGTGGCCTGGATCCAGACCTCGCGCCCGCCCTTGCCGTAGCGCAGGAACTTGTCGGAGAAGAATTCTCCGCGGTTCAGGGTGGCCCAGAAATCCTTGTACTCGGCGCTTTGCGCATAGTCGGGCGAGACGAACATGCTGTGCTTACGGCCCACCACCTCCTCGGCCGAATAGCCCATGGTGGCGAGGAAGTTGGCGTTGGCGTGGATGATGGCGCCGTCCAGCTCGAACTCGATCACGGCCTGAGAACGCTCGAAGGCGGCCGACTTGGCCTGGAGTTCGAAGAGTTCGAGGTCCTTGGCCTTCTGGCGCTTGGAACCGAGACGCAGCATTGGGGTTTCCTGTCACTTCTGGAGGAAGATGAGCCCCTTTTCACGCACAATCCCTAACAAGTGATTGTATCAAATGCGATAGGATCAGAAATAATTCTATTGAGATTTGATTAACCACTTGGGCTCAGGGTGGCTCATGCAGCGCGTGGCTGCGTCCTGGCCTCTTCCCCATGTCCGACGTCTCGATCGATACCACCGCCCCTCCGGCCGCAGACGCGCTTGATCCCCGTTTCCGGGAACTCTTCGTCGACCGGCAGCTGTGCCTGGCGCTGCAGGTGGCCTCCAGTCACGTCACCCGCATCTATCGCGGCCTGCTCGAGCCCCTGGGCCTGACCTATCCGCAGTATCTGGTGCTGATCGCGCTCTGGGAGGCCGAGGGGCCGCTGACCATGCGCGACCTGCGCCGCACGCTGTCCATGGACACGGGCACGCTGACCCCGCTGGTCAAGCGGATGGAGGCCGCCGGTCTGGCGGTCCGCGCCCGCGACACCGCCGACGAGCGGCTGGTTTGGGTGAAGCTGACACAGGCCGGCTGGGACCTGCGCGACAAGGTGGCCGACGTGCGCTGCGAGGTCGTGCGCCGCCTGCCCATGTCCGATGAGGACATCGCCGACCTGCGGGCCAAGCTGCAGGTGATGAACGCCGCCCTCCAGGCTCAGGCGCCGGAGGAGACCTGACGGCCTGAAAAAAGGGCGGAGCCGAACGGCGCCGCCCTCTTCGTGTCGGCCTGAGGTTCGACCTCAGAACTCGGCCCAACCCTCCGCATCCGTGGCCGGGGCGAGCTTGAGCGCTGCAGAGCCGTGCGACATCGGCCGCGCCTTGCGCGGCGGCGGGGCGGCGGCGCGCGCCCGCACGGCGCCGTTGAACTGGAAGCGGCCGGCCAGGCGGACCAGCTCGGCGGTCTCCTGGGCCAGGGCGTGGCTGGCGGCGGTGGATTCCTCGACCATGGCCGCGTTGCGCTGGGTGATCTGGTCCATCTGATTGACGGCTGTGTTCACCTGGGCGAGGCCGCTGGCCTGCTCCTCGGCCGAGACGGTGATCTCGGCGATCAGGCCGCTGATTTCGCCGACCTGGCCGACGATCCGCTCCAGCGCCTCGCCGGTCTCGCCGACCAGTTTGACGCCGCCGGCGACGTGGGCCGCCGAGGCGTTGATCAGGGTCTTGATCTCCTTGGCCGCGTCGGCCGAGCGTTGGGCCAGCGCCCGCACCTCGGAGGCCACGACGGCGAAGCCTCTGCCGGCCTCGCCCGCGCGGGCGGCTTCGACGCCGGCGTTCAGGGCCAGAAGGTTGGTCTGGAAGGCGATCTCGTCGATCACCCCGATGATCTGGCCGATCTGGACCGAGGACTGTTCGATCTGGCCCATGGCGGCGACGGCTTCGCGCACGACCTTGCCCGAGGCCTCGGCGCCGGCGCGGGTGGCGGAGACCGCGTCGCGGGCGCGCCGGGCCCCCTCGGCCGTCGCCTTCACCGTGGCGGTGATCTCGTCGAGCGCCGCGGCCGTCTCCTCCAGGCTGGCGGCCTGCTGCTCGGTGCGGCGCGACAGGTCGTCGGAGGCGCTGCTGATCTCGCCGGTGGAGACGCCCAGCTGGTCGGCCACGCCGACGATGGCGGCCATGGCCTCGCTTAACCGGTCCAGGGCGGCGTTGAAGTCGCGCTTCAGCTCGGCATAGGCCTCGGGGAAGTCGCGGTCGATGCGGGCGCGCAGGTCGCCCTCGGCCAGGGCGGAGAGGCCGGCGGCCAGGGCGCTGCAGACGGTCTGCTGGGCGCCGAGCTGGGCCTCGTGCTGGGCGGCCTGCAGGCGCTCGCGCTCCTCCTCCACCGCGGTGACGTCGGTGGCGAACTTGACCACCTTGTAGGGCCGGCCCTCGGCGTCGAACATCGGGTTATAGCTGGCCTGGATCCAGACCCGGCGGCCGTCCTTGCCGTAGCGCAGGAACTTGTCCGACAGGAACTCGCCGCGGCGCAGGGCGGCCCAGAAGTCGCGATAGGCCGCGCTCTGGGCGTAGTCGGGCGCCACGAACAGGTTGTGCTTTCGCCCGACGACCTCGCTTTCGGCATAGCCCATGGTCGCCAGGAAGTTCGGATTAGCCGAAAGTATGACTCCGTCGAGATCGAACTCGATCACCGCCGAGGAGCGGTGGATCGCCGCCGCCAGAGCGCGAAGTTCCGTAAGTTCAATAGATTGCCGGCTGCGCGCCGATGCGCTGAGCGAAAACATCGCCTTGTGCCCCCCCGGACAGGCTGGGCCCCCCGGCCGCGTCCTCGTCCGAGGATACTGGTCACATGGCCAGGGTTAATCGGGTCTTGAGGCTGCAACCCTTACGGGTTCCTGCGACAGAGCGCCGCAGCAAAAAGACGGCCCGCCAGGAGCCGCCCTCACGCCCCGCAGGCGCCGTCTAAAATCCACCACCAAGGACACGAAGGACACGAAGGGGCCGAAGCGTCCTTCGTGCTCTTCGTGAGCTTTGTGGTTCTTTTCCTTCTCGCGCTCGCGCGCGTCAGGCCGCCTGCGCCTCCACCTCGGCCGGGGCCAGGCGGATCAGGTAGTCGAAGGCCGAGAGCGCGGCCTTGGAGCCTTCGCCCATGGCGATGACGATCTGCTTGTAGGGCGTCGTCGTCGCATCGCCGGCGGCGAACACGCCGGCGACCGAGGTCTGGCCCTTGGCGTCCACCTCGATCTCGCCGCGGGGCGAGAGCGCCACGCCGCCCTCGGCCAGCCATTCGGTGTTCGGCACCAGGCCGATCTGGACGAAGATGCCCTCCAGCTCGACCGTGTGCGACGTGCCCGTGCCGCGGTCGTTGTAGGTCAGGCCCGTCACCTTGCCGCCGTCGCCGAGGACTTCGGTGGTGAGCGCCGAGGTGATGATGTCGACGTTCTTCAGGCTCTTCAGCTTCCGTTGCAGGACCTCGTCGGCGCGCAGCTTGCCGTCGTATTCGATGAGCGTCACGTGGGCGACGATGCCGGCCAGGTCGATGGCGGCCTCCACGCCGGAATTGCCGCCGCCGATCACCGCCACGCGCTTGCCCTTGAAGAGCGGCCCGTCGCAGTGGGGGCAGTAGGCCACGCCCTTGTTGCGGTACTCCGCCTCGCCCGGCACGTTCATCTGCCGCCAGCGGGCGCCGGTGGCCAGGATGACGGTCTTGGACTTCAGCGTCGCGCCGTTCTCCAGCTCCACGCCGATCAGGTCGCCGGGCTGCTTGCCCGGGATCAGCCTGGCCGCCTTCTGCAGGTTCATGATGTCGACCTCATAGTCGCGCACGTGGCGCTCCAGGTCGGCGGCGAGCTTGGGGCCCTCGGTGTGCGGCGTGCCGGTCAGGTTCTCGATGGCCAGCGTGTCCAGCACCTGGCCGCCGAAGCGTTCGGCCGCGACGCCGGTGCGGATGCCCTTGCGCGCGGCGTAGATGGCCGCCGCCGCGCCGGCCGGGCCGCCGCCGACGATCAGCACGTCGAAGGGCTCCTTGGCGGCGATCTTCTCCGCCTCGCGGGCCGCGGCGCCGGTGTCGATCTTGGCCAGGATCTCTTCGAAGCCCATGCGGCCCTGGCCCCAGCTTTCGCCGTTCAGGAAGACGGTGGGCACGGCCATGATCTTGCGGTCCTCGACCTCGCCCTGAAAGAGCGCGCCGTCGATGGCCACGTGGCGGATGCGCGGGTTCAGCACGCTCATCGCGTTCAGCGCCTGCACCACGTCGGGGCAGTTCTGGCACGAGAGCGAGAAGTAGGTTTCGAAGAGGAAGTCGCCGTCCAGCGCCTTCACCTGTTCGGCGAGGTCCGCCTCGATGCGCGGCGGGTGGCCGCCCACCTGCAGGATGGCCAGCACCAGCGAGGTGAACTCGTGGCCCAGCGGCAGGCCGGCGAAGGTGACGAAGATGTCGGTCCCCGTCCGGCGGATCTCGAAGGACGGCTTGCGCGCGTCGTCGCCGTCCAGGCGCACGCTCACCTTGCCGCCCGAGACCGAGGCGATGTCTTCCAGGAGGCCCTTCATCTCGGCCGCCTTGGCCGAGTCGTCGAGCGAGGCCACCAGCTCCACCGGCTGGGTCACGTTCTGCAGATACCCTTGAAGCTGGGTTTTCAGTCCGGCGTCCAACATTGGTTGCGAGCTCCATGGCGTCGCCGCGCCCTGCGGGTCCGTTGGCCGCAGGCGGGCGGGGGTTCGGGGAGGAAACGTCTCGTCCGGCGGAGGAACCGCCGCCGCAGGTATCCCCACCTGCGGCGACGGTCGCCCGTCGTCTATGCGCTAACGCAAAAGCACGCGCTTAGATCTTGCCGACCAGCTCCAGCGACGGGGCCAGGGTCTTTTCACCCTCTTCCCACTTGGCCGGGCAGACTTCGCCCGGGTGGGCGGCGACGTACTGGGCGGCCTTGACCTTGCGCAGCAGCTCGGCGGCGTTACGGCCGATGCCCTCGGCGGTCACTTCCATGAACTGGATCACGCCGTCCGGGTCGACCAGGAAGGTGCCGCGGTCGGCCAGGCCCTGGCCTTCGCGCATAACGCCGAAGTTGTTGGTGATCAGGCCCGAGGGGTCGCCCAGCATGGTGTACTTGATCTTGCCGATGGCCGGCGAGGAGTCGTGCCAGGCCTTGTGCGAGAAGTGGGTGTCGGTCGAGACCGAATAGATCTCCACGCCCAGCTTCTGGAAGGCGTCGTAGTTGTCGGCCAGGTCCTCCAGCTCCGTCGGGCAGACGAAGGTGAAGTCGGCCGGATAGAAGAAGAAGACCGACCACTTGCCCTTCAGGTCGGCGTCGCTGACCGTGACGAACTTGCCGTCCTTATAGGCCTGGGTGGTGAAGGGAAGGATGGTCGAATTGACGGCGGCAGGCATGCGCTCTCTCCAGGCGTTGGGTGGGTGAAAGGGAGGAAACGCCCCCTTCCTACCACCCCATGCTGCATCGCGGTAATCGATATTATCTGGCGCGGCGATAGAGGGGGTCGATGGCGACTTGCGTCTCTAGACAGCGGGATTGATCGCGTGAGCGATCGGACCCCGTTCGTTAAACGTCAGCTGAAATCGAACCTTTAGCCCCAGGCTATCCGCTGAAGCATCGAACTCGGGTGTAATTCGAAAAAAGACGGATATATCGGGGGAGTTCGCTTGGATGAAACCATACCCACTCTCCACCTTGGTGATGCTTCCGTTAAACCAACGAGGCGCACCGTTCTCGTCCCTCACAAACGCCTGCTCTTCACGAACGCGGAGAGAACTCTTCGTTCGGCGAATTTGCTCAAATGCTTCCTTTGCGGCGCTCTCCATTCCGCACAGAGATAGCTGCCGAGCATGCCAAAACTGTGAGTCCAGATTAGAAGCTCCCTGATTCACACCACGCTTTAGATATTTCAGTATCGTGTGACCGTCATCGAGCTCTGCGGCGGGGTGCGCCTGGGCATAAAGGCGCGCAAAGCGGAAATTAAGAAGCTTGCTCCCGGGATTTAGATCAAGAGAAGTCTTAAGGGTCTGTAAGGCTGCAGAAAGGTCACCTTTTGCCGTATGAAGCAGAGCAAGTCGATTTGCGACCAATTCGGCCTTTGGATTGCTCTGGAACGCCCGCGCCAATGACACTAGTGCTCTGTCTGCATTCCTGAGTTTGCCGGCAAGTTCGGCCTCTGCCATCAAGAGGTACGGCTCGGTAGGATAGCGGCTTAACCCTGCACGTATCACGCTCTCTGCATCTTGAACGGCAGAGTTGACTGCTTGAGTGCTGAGTGCAGATGGGTTGTCCCCTTCATTCCGAAGGGCTTGGTCCAAATTTGCGAGCGCCACTTTCGCGAGCGTATGGTGAGCGTGCGAAGAACGACCTTCTGCCACCAGTTGCTTAGCAACCCTTGCCGCATCATTGCGGAAGACAGACGCCTCTAAATCGCTACGCGCCAACTCCGCGCGACGCAGGGATATCTCCGCAAGTGTGTGTCTCAGAGATGAGGACTTGGGTGCCTCTTCTAACGCCTCTTTCACCAGACGCTCCGCTCGATCAAGCCCATCACGGGTTCCTGCCTTGCGTAGCTCATATAACGCCCACTGATGCAGGACGCCGACAGTCCGGCCTACGCTCCGGGCGGCAGACTCGTAGACGGTAATCCCCATGACCCGGTCGGGGAGCATGTCGGCGACTTGTCTTGCCTTTATCAGCTCATAGAGAACGAGCTCATCATAGGAATACTCTGTGTTCAGGTGGTCAATCAGACGGAGTATTATCTCCTGCTTGTGAGCCGGTGTCCTAGCTGCGCGTTCAAATACAACCTCTGCGATATAATTATGGCGCGCTTGATAAACAAAGTCTCCCTGGAATCTCCGGTTGGATACGACCACCACATGTTCGAGCGGTTTAAAAAAGCGCCGTTGAAACTCATCGAAGCCGATACCGTGTACACGCGAAATGAGACCTGCTCGGACTGGCGGCCCTAATCTGTGAAGTGCACATATGTCGAGGTACAGGCTCTTTGCTTCGGCGGAAGGGATGCCATCATACTCGCTCTCAAGTATGTCTTCGAAAGAGGCGCCATTTGTCGCTTCGTGGAGTGCTACGAGCAACTGGCGCCCCGCCATGTCACTGAAGCGCGACACGCGGTCGTCATGACTCAGAGACTTCAACTCGCCAAGGGAGCCGTGCTGCTCTAGAAGGCGGATCAGTTCATCGATCTCAGGCGCCGATAGCAATTCGAGTGTTATGCTATCGTCCGCGAATAGGTCTGACTCAGACTCAACTGAGTTCCACTCATTCACCCTCTCGGCGCCCACGATGACCAGGGGCCATTTTTTTACGGTCCCCTTTTCGATTAGGTGGCGGATGTCATCGACATGTTCACCCACTTCATCGATGAACAGGTACAGGGGCTGGTTTGTGAGGCCGACAATCTCCTCAACAGCCTCTATGTCTATACGGGAGCCTGGGCGCAGCATTAACACCATACGCTCGTATGTCCCGGCGGCCTCCCAGGCGATCCTGCGGAGGGCCACAGACTTTCCTGAGCCGGCATGGCCTTTTATGAGGTCGAACTTGGGAATCGATTCCCTCGGGGTTGGGATTATCCACCGACGCAGCGCTTGGTTGATAGGTGTTCGGCGAACATCGAGATTCGCCTCTATCGGAAACCAACCTTGGTTCACACCAGAGTAGAAAGCCTTCGCGTCTCCGGTAGAAGTGCCTTCGGCGACCACATGCTCAAAGACGGTTTCTAGCGACTGAATAAGGTGTGAACTCTCCCGCGCGGATTTGTGGCTAATAAAGCGAGTGAGTGTTGTTGAGCGAGTTTCGCGCGCCAGCGTAGCAAGCTGGAGGGATGCTGCTGGGAGTCCGCTTTTTAGACCAGATAGGAACTGCTCTAATGTCATGTCGACAGGCTCAAAACGCCTATCCCGCCAGTAGCCCTCGTAAAGCTCGTCCCACCCCGGGCGGATGATATAATGCCTGGGTCGCCCATCGCGCTCGTCGATCAGGCGCTGAAATACTCTACGCATATTCTCGTCGGACATCCCATATCCGACAATCGCCATTGGATTGTTTTGGCCCCACTCAAGGAAAGTTTTGAACAGATTTGATCGTCCTGTTGAGTGACCGATAATTTGCTCAGTGCTAGTGATTAGTGGGGCGTCAATGTCCTCGTGCTCCGTCAGGCAACCATGTAGCTTTAGATACACAGTTTTAGATCGTGATATCTCATCAAGAGCAACATCACCGTCACGTGAAGAGACGACTAAACGGTCGCCTTGGCCTGCCTGCTCGTAAGCACGCTCGACCAGAAGGTCGTAGTTTGTTGTAGCTATTCCCGCCCAAGGAAGCGTGGGAATAATATAGTGCGCGGTGGTTGGCGCGAAGTCGACTAAGTTGTCGTGTATGAACTTCTGAAGTTCTCTAGTGCTTCGGGTTGAGCAGGCTAGATCATAGGCGTCTTTGAGACCGAGAGTCTGATGGGCGGGCTTGAGGAAGCGTTCTACAATGAGATCCCTGAGCCCGTTGCCGTCGGGCATTTTCAGACCTGAAGTGGTCTCGGCACCCTTCGAGGCACCCGCTCCGAGGAAGAGGACGAGCCGACCTTCTCTAGCCGCGGCTAGTAGCCCTTCTGGAATATGTCCGGGAGTTCTCATAACACTGTCATCAACGAGTCGTTCGGCAAGCGCAACCATTGCGGGTTGTCGCGCTATGTTCTCTATTAGCCCGCCGCTCCCCCCGCCCGATCTCCTTCATCAGGTCATGCACATAGATCCCGAAATCCACCTGGATCGTGTGGCGGGCGGATTCGTAGAAGTGGCCCATGTGCAGGGCTTCGTCCTTGGCGATGATGGCCTTCATCTCCGCCTCTGAGGGCGGGGCGTAGCGGCCGGTGAGGCAGGCGGCGACCAGCTTGGCCTGCTGCTCGGCGAAGTTGACCAGCGTCGGCAGGGGCTGGGCCAGGCCCATGAAGAAGAGGTCGGGCACGCCCGGCTTCATCATCCGCTTGAAGAGGGGGAAGCGGTGGGCCGCGTCGGGCTTCAGCGCCTCGTCCTCGAAGAAGGGGAAGCTGATCTTGTAGCCGGTGGCGTAGATGATGGCGTCCACGGCCTCGACGCTGCCGTCCTCGAAACGGACCTTATCGCCCATCAGCTCGGCGATGTTCGGCTTGACCTTCACGTCGCCGCAGCCGACCCGCGTCAGGAACTCGCCCGAGACGGACGGGTGGGCGGTCAGCGGCTCGTGGTCCGGCTTGGGCAGGCCGTAGTCCTCCATGTTGCCGACGATCTTGCGGATGCGCTTGGCCGCCAGGCGCAGGCCGAGCCTGCGCGGCATCCAGTGGGGCATGGAGGCTTTGTCGGCCACCTTGCCGTTCATGTATTTCGGCAGCACCCAGACGCCCCGGCGGGCGGCGACCCACAGGTTCCTGGCGATCGGCCGCTGGGAGAGCTCCGAGGCGATATCCATCGCCGAATTGCCCATGCCGACGACGACCACGTTCTTGCCGCGCAGATCGACCGGCGCGAACGGGCTGCGATAGTCATGCGCGTGGAAGGCCGCGCCGTTGAAGGTCCCGGGATAGTCCGGATAGCGCGGGTCCCAGTGGTGGCCGTTGGCGACGATCAGCACGTCGTAGGCCCTGGTCTCTCCGGTCGAGAGCGTCACCTCCCAGCCGCCGCCGTCCTTTCGCACCGCCTTCGTCACCGCGGTGTTGAAGGTGATGTGCGGGCGCAGGCCGAAGCGGTCCACGTAGCTTCGGAAGTAATCCAGGATCTGGCTGTGATGGGGGAAGTCGGGCCAGTCGTCGGGGACGGGCAGGTCCTCGAAGGCCAGGCGCCACTTGGACGTGTCGATATGCAGGCTCTCGTAACAGGCCGACAGGCCGTTGGGATTGCCGAAGTACCAGTTGCCGCCGATGTCGTCGGACATGTCGTAGACGTCGAAGGGAACGCCCGCGTCCTTCAGCCTCTTGGCCGTGGTGAAGCCCGAGGCCCCGGCCCCGATGATGCAGCACGTCGGATAGCGCGCCATCCTGTGGTCTCCTCCCGCCCGCCCGTTTGGGGTCTTGAGGGGGAGCATGGCGGGGTTTCCGTTGGGGCGGGCAACGAGGGCGCAGCCGCAGACCCCCTCAGGCGCTCCGCGCCAGCTCCCCCTGAAAAGGGGGAGCATCTTTCGCACCGAGCGCGCCAGACGCACTGCGCAGATCCTCCCCCTCCGCGAGGGGGAGGTGGCCCGGAGGGCCGGAGGGGCTTACGGCCGCAGCAGGTCCGCCCAGCGCCAGGTCCCGGCCCCCAGCGCCACCCGCGGCGCGGCGGGCCCGTCGGCCAGGGACAGGAGCACCAGCCCCCGCACCGGATCGCGGCGGCAGGCTTCGGGGGCGAAGGCGACCTCCATGGCGATGGCCTGGCGGACGCCGGCCAGGCCCTTGCCGGATTCGCCGGGCGTCATCACCCAGTCGCCGTCCCAGACGTGCAGGGCCCGGCCGCGGGCGTCCGCCGCGTTCGACGCCGCCCGCACGGCGGCGGTGACGTCACGATCGCGGCGCAGGGCGGCCTCCAGCCTTCGGACCATGCTGCACTCGTCCCCGCCGCCGCCCGCGCCCAGGCCCTGGCCTGAGGCGGCGCCCGAACCCGAAAGCCCGCCGCCCGGCCCGTCGCCGGCGGTGATCGCCCCGGCCATCTGAGATTGCGAGACCAGCACATAGGCCGCCTGGGGCGCCGGCGGGGCGGGGATGGGCTTGACCACCTTGGGCGGAACCGGCGCGGGACGGGCCAGGCTGCGGGCTGGCGGCTCCGGCTGCGGTTCGGGCGCCGGCGCCCCAGGCGGCCTATGTGC
>NZ_JACESE010000011.1 GCF_013911965.1 Phenylobacterium sp.
GGCGGCGAGCTTGCGCGGCGGGGAGGGGAGGGGCGGCGCCACATCCAACACGACCTCGACCGCGTCTTCCCGCCGGGCGCGGCGGCCGGCCGAATGCCGCTCGTTCTCCACGACCGTCGCCAGCTGCTCGGGCGCGTCCTTGGGATGGAAGACGAACTCGATCTCGACCACGGCGCGCCCTCGACGGATCTCCCGCCACTCGACGGTGAAGTGGGCGAGCTGATCGATCTCGGCCTTGGCGCGCTCCAATACCTTGCGGCGCAGCTGGGCGAAATCCTTGTAGAGCTCCGGCGCGATCCCGAACGCCGCGCGCAGCGCGGTCATGTCGCCGCGCCAGGTGGATTGCCGGCGATGGATGCGCAGGGCGCCCATCTCGTAGAGGCGCAGCGCATAGGTCGAACGGAAGCCCAGCACCGCCTGCCGGTTCAGGACCGCATAGGTCTCCGACTCCTTGATCAGCCGGCGCGCGTCGGGGGTGAACTCCCATTCGATCCAGCCGCGTTCGGCGCCGTCTTCCTCCACCTCCTCGCGTGAGGACTGGATCAGCGGGAAGCGCTTCGTCGCCTTTCGACCGCGCCAAGACAGGTCATCGATGGCGAAGAGCGTCCGGTGCAGCTCCTCCAGCATGTCGGCGATGCGCTCGTTGCCCTTGTGGCCGCGGCGGATGTCCGACTTGCGCATCTTGTGCGCGACCGGCCGCCAGGCGTCGCCGCCGGCGGTCAGGATCATCAAGGCGAGAAGTCGAGACGCCGTCAGGCTCAGGGACTGTCCCTTGACGAACCGGACCTCGACGAGATTGCCTGGCTTGGCGAACTCATCGCCGTCGCGCGCACGCAGGGCATGGGCCACGCGCATGGCGCGCCCTGGCTCGCCCTCGGCCGTCGGCTCCTCGACAACGATGTCGGCGCTGGCTTCCACAGAGAATCTCAGGACCTTGACGGCCGCAGCTTTCCTGACCTTCATTCAAAACACAAGTCAGGATACTCGCCGGTTGGCCCGGCGCCCCCAATTGGTCAGGATGCCCCCCAAGGGTCAGGATAGCTCCCCCGATCGGTCAGGATCAGGCCCCCGTCCGGTCAGGAACTTGCCCCCGCGCAGTCAGGACGGTTCTGCTAAGCTACTGAGATTCCTCCGTACTTCTCGCTCTGAATCTGAATCTACGAATCTAGAAATCACCCGCTGCGTTCGCAGCGGTCGTTTTTGTAAGTCGAAGGGGAGGGAAGGGGGCATAGCAGAAGCGTTTCCGCTCAAGGTTGCAATGCCCGGCCCGAAGCACTCAGAATCGGTGAGCCCGCCTCTGGAGCCGCCGGATGGACCTCGAACGCTTCCTGCTCGACAACAAGGTCAGCGACCTGCTGGCGACCTACTTCTGGGTCTGGGTCGCGCTGGGCGTCGCCCTGTTCTGCGGCCTCTACCGCTTCGGGCTCGCCAGCCTTCCCCGGCCCGGCGCCGTTGTTCGCGGCGCAGGCCGGGGTGTGCTGGCGCTTCTGCTGTTCGTCATCACCGCCCCTTTCCTGGCGTTTGGCGGCGGCGGCTATCGCTCGGGCGCGCCCTGGGACGATGACTCGGACGGGTGACGTCGCGCTGTGAAGACCCTCGTCGTGAACAATCAGAAGGGGGGCGTCGGCAAGACGATGCTCGCCGTGCATGCCGCCTGGTTTCTGGCCGAAGCCGGCGCGCGGGTGCTGTTCGTCGATCTCGATCCGCAGGGCAATGCGAGCTACAGCCTGGCCAACACCCGCCAGGTCGGGCCGAGCAGCCTGCTCTTCTTCGAAGCGCCGCCGTCGCTCGAGGACGCGACCGGCGTCACGCTGTTCGCGGGTGACCGCGGCCTGGACCGGGTCGATGGAGCCCTCGCGAGCGCCGTCCTCAACTACCGCACGGCGTTCACGGCCCTGGCGGACCGGTTCGACTATGCGGTCCTGGACACCCCGCCCACCTGGAGCGGGCGCAACTACGCCGCCCTGATGGTGGCCAGCAGCCTGGTCTCGCCCATCGACCTGGAAACCTACGCCCTTCAGGGCGTCAAACAGCTCTGGGCGCAGAAGGCGACGGTGGAGAAGGCGGCCCGGGCCGGTCGGCCGATCGACTTCCTCGGCCTGCTTCCGTCCCGATTCCAGAGCAACTCGCCTCGGCAGCGGGAGAACCTCACCAGCCTCCTGCGCGAGCAGGGCGCCCGCATCATGTTTCCCGGCCAAGCGGTCCTGACCCAGCGCCAGGGCTATGCGGAGGCGCTCGACCTTCGCCAGCCGGTGTGGTCGCTGAAGAAGACCGCTGCGCAGGACGCCGGTCGCGAGATCCGTGGCGTGCTGGCCACCATCAAGTCCCGTTTGGATGCTTTACCGGCCTGAAGTGATGGCAGAATCCGGCTTCCTCGACACCTTCGCCGACCTCAGCGCTGCGCTGGGCGCCGCCGCCGACACGGTCCTCAGCCTGCCGCTGGATCTGATCGACGAGGACCCAGCCAACCCGCGCCAGGCCTTCGACCCCGACGAACTGGCGGCGCTCGCCGAAACCCTGAAGTCGCGGGGATTGAAGCAGCCGATCGTGGTGCGTCCAGCGAACGAAGCCGGGCGCTATGTGATCCGCTACGGGGCCCGCCGGTTCCGCGCCGCGCGGCTGGCGGGCCTTGCTGAAATCCGCGCCGTGGTCGAGGCGGGCGAGGTCGACGAAGCCGACGCCCTGACCGACCAGCTCATTGAAAACGAGCAGCGCGCGCCGCTCTCGACCGCGGACATGGCCCAGGCCGTCGCCCGGCTGCTGGCGCTCGGCAAGAGCCAGGCGGAGATCGCCCGCCGGCTTGGCCGCGGCAAGGACCTGATCGCCATTTACGCCGCCGTGCCGCAGATGCCGGCCGAGCTTCGCGCCCGGGCCGACGGGCTCGGGGCGCGAACCCTCTACGAGATCTGGGGGGCGTGGAAGGCGGACCCTCGCCGGACCCAGGCCTGGCTGGCCGAGCGCGAGCCTGCCCAGATCACCCAGGCGGCCGCGCGCGCCTTCGCCGCGACGCTCAAACCCTCGCGGCAGCCCACACCCCGGTCATCCGAACCGAAGGCCGCACGGCCCCCCGCCCCGCGGGACGTCGTTGCGGAGCATCCGGTCGTGGCGGCGCCGTCCGCGGCGGCGGGTGCGGCGACAGGACAGACGGTCGTGCGGGTGCAGGTGGGTCGCCGCCAGGGGCGCCTCCTGCTCGACCGTCCCAGCGTCGCCGACGGGATCTGGGTGGAATTCGACGGCGTAGCCGAGCGGGTTCCAGCGGCGACGGTGAAGCTCCTCGCGGTGACTTTGGACGGCTGAGGGGCGGGGGAGGGCGCGGCAGGAGAGCCCGATGGGCGAGACGGAAGGAGGCTCCCATGTCCCTGCACAGCATCGTGGCCGCCCTGGGCGGCGACCTCTATGCCCGCGGCTCGCGCGCCAATGTCCCGGCGCCCGGCCACAGCGCCCATGATCGGTCCGTGTCGCTGCGCCTGGTGGACGGCCGGGTTCTCGTCCATGCCTTCAACGGGGCGGATTGGCGGGAGATCCTGGACGATCTTCGCGCCCGCAACTTGATCGACGACCTGAACCGGCCAACCGGGTTGACCGTGGCGGCCGGCCTACGGCCGGGCCGTCCGGAGCCCTCCGACCATGAACGGATCGATGCGGCGCGGCGGCTCTGGGATGGTGCGCGGCCCGTGGCCGGCAGCCTGTCGGAGACGCACCTGCGGCTGCGGCGGGTGCGGCGGGAGGCGCCCGGGCCCGACGCGCTGCGGCACCATCCCGCGGCGCCGATCTCGGCCTATCGCCCCCGTGCGCCGACGCGACCTGCGCTGCTCGCCGGCATCCGCGGACCGGACGGCGAGCTCACCGCCGTCGAGATCACCTACCTCGATCCGAACGGGCAGCGGACGCGTCGGCTTCGCCTGCCCCGCAAGACGGTCGGCGTGATCGCGCCCAGCTCGGCGGTGCGGCTCAACCCGGTGGAGCCCGACCTCCTGGTGGGGGAAGGCGTCTTCACGGTCCTATCGGCGGCGGAACGGTTCGGCCGCCCAGGCTGGGCCCTGATGTCGACGCGCAACCTCAGGTCCTGGCGCGCGCCCGACGGCGTGCGGAGCGTCTGGATCGCGGCCGATCGCGGCAAGGACGGGGAGCGCTCCGCGCGCGAGCTCTCCGAGGCGCTGCGCCAGGCGGGAATCCGGACCCGGATCCTGCTGCCGCCCCGTCCCCATGGCGACTGGAACGACGCGGCGCCGGCTGTGGAGCCGGTCCGGCGGCAGCGCCAAAAAGTGGAAGGGTAGGGCGGGGGAGGGTGCGCCCAAGGGCAGGATGGCCCTCGCTCAAGGCGCTGGAAACCGACCCCATGACCGACGTCACCACCACGCCCGCCGCAACCCAGGTGCATGTGCCGCTGCAGGACCTGGCGCTTGCGCCCGAGAACATCCGCTTCAAGACGCCCGCCGACGAGGGCGTGCCGCAGCTCGCCGAGACCATCGCGGCGGCCAATGTCGTGATCCCTCTGGCGATCCGGCCCGGACGCAAGGGCGAGAAGCCCTACATGGTGCTGGACGGCCGCCGCCGGCTCTTCGCCCTTCAGGTGCTGCTGGAGTCGGGTCGGCTCGAGGCGAGCTTCCCCGTCAAGTGCGAGCTCTTCGAGACGAAGGAGGCCCAGGCGGCCGCGGCGATGCTGACCAATGTCGAGCGCGCGCCTGTCCACATGGCCGACGTCATCGAGGCGATCGGCAAGATGCGGCGCAAGAAGATGGACACCGCCTCGATCGCCGGCGCGCTCGGCTATGACGAGCTGGAGATCAAGCGGCTGGAAGCGCTGGCCCACGTCCATGGCGACGTGCTCAAGGCCTACCGGAGAGGCAACCTCAGCCTCAAGCAGGTGCGCCTGTTCGCTCGGCTGCCCGACCGGAAGACCCAGGGCGAGCTCGCCGCGACCGCGCTGCAGGGCTACTTCCACGAGTACCAGCTGCACCAGGCGCTCGCGACCGACCGTGTCACCAGCGAGGATGAGCGCTTTGCCCTGGTGGGCCTCGACCGCTACACGGCGGCGGGCGGCCGGGTCGAGACGGACCTCTTCGGCGAGATGCCGGAGCGGCTGCTCGATCCCGAGATGCTGCAGGATCTCTGGCGCGGCCGCGTTCAGCCGCTGGTCGATGCGTTCAAGGCGGCCGGGCTCGCGGTGTTCATCGGCCGGGACACGGGCTACCGCGCCCCGGAAGGTTTCGAGACCCTGCCCTACGTCTACGTCGGCGACCTGGATGAGGCGGCCAAGACGCGTCTGGCCGAGGCGCGGCGGGCGGCCGCCGAAGCGGTGGCAGCGCTGGACGGTGAGGACCTCGCGGCCGACGAAGCGCCGGCCAAGATCCTGCCGGCGCTGATGGCCAAGATGGACGTCGCGGCGGCGCCCCTGAAGCGACTCGCCCTCGGCGCGGTGCTGCTCGCCCCCGACGGCGGCACGGGCGTGAAGGCGGAGTTCTTCGGGACGCCGGTTGCGGTCGATGAGGCCGAGGAGAGCCTCGACGAAGAGACGGACGACGACGAGATCGCCGCTCCGGCCGCGCCGGACATCGACGTGCCGACGATCGAGGTCGAGGTGGAGGGCGCCAGCCACGTCCTTCACGAGACCCGGACCGACGTCGCCACCCGCGCCCTGATCCGCGACCTGGCGGACAATCCGGGCGCTGCGCTCGTCGCCCTCGTGGCCCAGCTCTTCAAGCATCTGGCCCTGCACGGCCCGGTCTATCAGGGCGAGTCGGCCCTGGTGATCTCCGCGACCGGCTACCGCCGTGGCCAGACCCCCGCCATTCCGGCGCTGGATGGCGAGGTGCGGACGCGTCTCGATCAGCGGCGCGCGGCCTACCTGGCGTCGGGACTGCGCCCCATTTCGTGGGTCGAAAGCCTGCCGCACGGGGAGCGGATGGCGCTGCTCGCCGAACTCGTGGCGATCAGCCTGAACGTCCGGGAAGAGCGGACGACCAGCCTTCGCCGCGCGGCGCGAGCCGAGGCGGCGGAGATCGCCGAGCTGTGCGGGGCCGACATCGCCGCCCACTGGACGCCCGACGTCGACTTCCTCTCGGTCCATCCCAAGAAGCAGCTGCTGTCGCTGCTGGACGACATGGGCGTCGACGATCCGCGGGTGAAGACCCTCAAGAAGGACGAGCTGGTGGCGTTCGTCGCCGAGGCGGCCGCCGAGCGCCAATGGGCGCCTTCGGTGCTCTCCTGGACCGCCGCGGCGCCCGTCGAGGTGGTCGATGAGGAGGCTGTCGCTGACGCCGAGCCGGGACCGGACGAAGTCGACGGCCTCGCCGTCGGTTCGGACGGCCAACAAGCCGCCGCCTGATCGGGCCTGCGGCTGATCCTGCGCCCCATCGGCACCGCCGGTGGGGCGTTTACTTGCACCTTGGTCTGGCGCCGCACGCCGCCGGCCAAAGGAGAAGGGCAGGGCAGGGGGCCTGCGAGCCCGCGGGAGAGGAGGGAAGCGCCCTCCGCCGCCGGCGATCAGGACCGCCCGATGAACGCCCCGCTTCCCCTCTTCGGCGCCGCCCCGGCAGGCGACAAGGCCGTGAACACCCTGGCCGCCGCCCGTGCGCTTGCGGCGCAACTCAACCGCTCGCGGCCGCTCGACCGGCGCCACGTCGCCGCCACCCTCACCACCTCCTTCGGCGGCACGGACGCCGAGGGCGCCTGGCTGTGGCGCGACGCCTATGACGCGGTGGAGGCCGCATTGGTCTTGCAGCTTCGCCGCCTGGCTCCGCAGCTCGGGCGGCTGGAGGACGCGCCGGCCGAGATCGTGGCGCTGCTCGCGAACCTGACGGCGCTCGCCCCCACCCACACGCGCCGCAGCGAGGAGCAGGTGGCGCTCGACCAGTTCTCGTCGCCCCCAGTCCTGGCCGCCGTCGCCGTCGCCGCGGCGCAGGTGCGGCCCGGCGACCGGGTGCTCGAGCCCTCGGCGGGGACGGGCCTGATCGCGATCCTGGCGGAGGCCTGCGGGGTCGAGCTTACGCTCAACGAGATCGCGTCCCATCGCACGGCCTTGCTGGAGGGCCTGTTCCCCGCGGCGGCGCGCGTCAGCCACGACGCCGTTCACCTGAAGGATCTCCTGCCGGCCGCCGGCAGCTTCGACGCCGCTGTCCTCAATCCCCCGTTCCAGCATCTGGAGCGGCATCTGCATGCCGCCATCGACTGCCTGGCGATCGGCGGGCGCATGTCGGCGATCGTGCCGGCGCGCCTGTTCGACGACCGCGCCGCCCTGGAGGCGCTGCAGCGCCGCGGCCAGCTCGTCGCCACCCTGGCCTTTCCGCCCGGGGCTTTCGCCAAGCACGGAACCTCCGTGGAGGTGGGCCTTCTGGTCCTCGACCGGGCGGAGGCCGCGGGTGCGGCGGCGCCTGCCGTGAGCTTCGCCGAGACCGTGGCCGAGGCGGCCGTGGCCGCGACCGCGCTTCCCGCGCGTCCGACCGCCAAGCCGCGAGCCTTCCGCGCCGCTTCGGCCTCGGCGCTGCTGGCGCCCCGGGCCCGACCCCTAGCCGGACCGGTCAACCGGCTGAGTTTCCTGGGCGGCAGCGCGCCGGTGGCCTACGCCACCATGCCCTGGACCGGGGAAGGCCGCGACGTCGGCCTCTACCAGGCCTTCCGGGTGAGCCGCGTCAACGCGCCCGACACGCGGCCGCATCCCTCGCCGCTGGTGGAGTCGGCCGCCATGGCCTCGGTGGCGCCGCCAGCCCCGACCTACAGGCCCGTCCTGCCGCCACGCCTCGTGGCCGAAGGCCTGATCTCCGACGCCCAGCTCGAGACGGTGATCTACGCCGGCGAGGCCCACGCCAGGACGCTGCCCGGCTGGTGGACGCTCGGCGACGCGCCGCACCGTCTGGCCCTCGCGCGCGAGGACGTGCCCGGCGCCTTCCAGCTGCGCTGCGGCTTCATGCTGGGGGACGGCACGGGCTGCGGAAAAGGACGCCAGGCCGCCGCCGTCATCGCCGACAACATGGCCCAGGGGCGCGTGCGCGCCCTGTGGATCTCCAAGAACGACCATCTGCTGGAGGACGCCCGCCGCGACTGGACCGCGATCGGCGGCGCCGCGCGCGAGATCACCCCGCAGAGCGCCTGGAAGCAGGGCGACGCCATCCGTCTGGACCGAGGGGTGCTCTTCACCACCTACGCCACCCTCCGCCAGCCGGGGCGGGGCGACAAGCCCTCGCGCCTCGACCAGATCATCGCCTGGCTCGGCGAGGACTTCGACGGCGCGATCGTCTTCGACGAAGGCCACGCCATGGCCAATGCGGCCGGCGGGGGCAAGGGCGGGCGCGGCCCCAAGAAGGCCTCGCTGCAGGGCATGGCGGGCCTCGCCCTGCAGAACCGGCTGCCGCAGGCGCGGGTGATGTACGTGAGCGCCACGGGGGCCACGACGCCGGAGAACCTCGCCTATGCCGCCCGGCTCGGCCTCTGGGGCGGACCGGAGGCGCCCTTCCCCACCCGCGACGCCTTCATGGACGCGGTGGAGAAGGGCGGCGTGGCGGTCATGGAGCTGATCGCGCGCGAGCTGAAGGCCCTCGGCCTCTACATCGCCCGTTCGCTTTCCTTCGAAGGCGTGGAGTACGAGGCGGTCCGGCACGTCCTCACCGCCGACGACATCGCGATCTGGAACGCCTGGGCCGACGCCTACCAGGTGATCCATCAGAACCTGCGCGCCGCTCTGGAGGCCGTCGGCGTGACCGAAGACGGCAAACCGAAGAGCGGCCAGGCGGCCTCCGCCGTCATGTCGGCGTTCGAGGGCGCGAAGCTGCGCTTCTTTGGCGCCCTGCTCTCGGGCCTGAAGGCGCCAACCCTCATCGCAGCCGTCCGCGACGATCTCGTGCAAGGGCGCTCGGCCGTCGTCCAGATCGTCTCCACCCATGAGGCCGTGATGGAGCGGCGCCTCGCCGAGATCCCGCCGGAGGAGTGGAACAACCTGGCCGTCGATCTGACGCCCAAGGACCAGGCGCTCGACTACCTCATGGGCGCCTTCCCGGTCACGGCGATGGAAAGCATCGAGGACGAGGACGGAAACGTCACCTTGCGCCCCCTCATCGTCGACGGCCGGCCGGTGCTCAGCCAGGAAGCGCTTCGCCTGCGCGAGGCGCTCGTCAGCGAGCTCGCCTGCCTGCCGGCGGTCCCGGGCGTGCTGGACGCGTTGATCGAGGCCTTCGGGCCCGACCAGGTGGCCGAGATCACCGGACGCTCCCGCAGGATCGTCACCCGCGACGGGCGGCGGGTCGTGGAACGCCGCAGCGCCTCGGCGGCCCGCGCCGAGACCGACGCCTTCATGTCGGGACGCAAGCGGATCCTGGTCTTCTCGGACGCCGGCGGGACCGGGCGCAGCTATCACGCAGACCTTGCCTGCGCGAACACCCAGCGACGCCGCCACTACCTGGTGGAGCCCGGCTGGCGGGCGGACGTCGCTATCCAGGGGCTCGGCCGTTCGCATCGGACCAACCAGGCGAGTGCGCCGCTGTTCTGCCCGGTGACCACGGACATCCATGGCGAGAAGCGGTTCACCTCGACGATCTCGCGGCGGTTAGACAGCCTGGGCGCCCTGACCAAGGGGGAGCGGCGGACGGCGGGGCAGGGGCTCTTCCGCGCGGAGGACAACCTCGAAAGCCCCTGGGCGCACCGCGCGCTACAGGCCTTCTACGTCGCGCTGCACTGGGGCGACGTCGCCGCCATGGACCGGGAGACGTTCGAGCGGAAGACCGGCCTGCATCTGCTGGACGCCGAGGGCGCGCTGAAGGCGCCCGAGGACCTGCCGCCGATGAATACCTTCCTTAACCGCATGCTGGCGCTTCGCATCGAAGACCAGAACGCCCTCTTCGAGGCGTTCGAGTCGCTGCTGGCCGGCATCCTGGAGCGCGCTGCGGCCGCCGGGGCGCTTGACCGTGGTCTCGAGGACATTGACGCCGACGACGTCAGCATCCTGGCGGAGGAGGTGGTCCGTACCGACACCGCCACGGGCGCGGAGACCAAGCTGATCACCTTCGCGGTCCGCACGCGCCGGGAGCTCATGTCGGCCGACGAGGCGCTCGGCGGCCAGGACGCCGCCTCGCTGGCGTTCGCCGTCAACAGCAAATCCGGGCGCGCCGCCCTCGTGGTGCAGGGCTTGACCACGACCGACGATCAGGACCGGCTGGTCCCAGCCGTGCGGCTGCTTCGGCCGGAGAAGCGCTCGCTCCTCTCGCTCAAGAGCTTCGATGAGTCGGCGTGGGAGCCCGTGGACGAGGACGCCTGGCGCAAAGCTTGGGCGACGGAGATCGCCGAGGCCGACCCGTGGCGTACGCGCGACCTCATTCTCGCCACCGGCCTGCTGCTGCCGGTGTGGAGCAGCCTGCCCGATCAGCGCACCCTCGTGCGGCGCCTGAAGGCGCCGGACGGCCGCCGCTGGCTCGGCCGGGTGCTGGAGCCGTCGGACGCGGCGAAGCTGAAGGTGGGGCTTGGCCTCAGCGACGTGGCGACCGCGGTCGGCGATGGCGCGAGCGCCGCACAGCTGGTGCTCCAAGAAAACACCTCCATTGCGTTGGCCGGCGGCCTTTGGCTGCGACGCGCCAAGGTCATGGATCGGTTCCGGCTGGAGATCGTCGGGGCCGCCGGACAGCGTTCGGTCTTCCAGGCGCTCGGCTGCTTCGTCGAGATCATCGCCTACACGCCGCGCGTCTTCGTGCCGGTGGACAAGCCGCAGGTGCTGACCGCCGTCCTCGCCAAGTGGCCGCCGCAGACCCTGCTGAAGGCCGCCGCCTGAGGACTCGCGCTGCCGCCGGGTTTGTTTGAACAAACATCCCGGCGGAGGCCTGCATCGCGGGGAACCAGATCTTCGCTTTTCGGTTCATCGCCGCGGCGGCGCCCTGTTGCGGCCGGCGCCGCCCCTACGACCCGCCCCCGGTCTGACCCGCCGGGGGTTTTTCGTAGCCGCATGGCGAAAGGCGAGGGGAGGGCCCGGTCGGGCGAGCGCGGGATGGCCTGCGCGGACCTGCACGGAGCCCCCCGATGTCCAATCCCCTCGAGCCCCTGATGGCCGACTTCATCGCGCGCATCGAACGCGGCGTGCCGCCGTGGCGCCAGCCCTGGGCCGGCGGCCGGGAGCCGTCCGCGCCGCTGCGGGCCGACGGCGAGCCGTTCAGCGGCAGCAACGCCTGGCTGCTCGCCTTCGTGGGCGCCGTGCGCGGCTACGCCTCCCCCTACTGGTTCACCTTCCGCCAGGCGCTCGACATCGAAGCTCCGGTGCGCAAGGGCGAGCGCGGCGCGCCGGCCGTGCTCTACAAGACCCGCACGGTCGAGGGCGAAGCCGCCGCCTCCGACCAGCCGGGTGACGATGGGGCGCGCGTGCTGCGCTACCTGAAGGGCTACACGGTGTTCAACGCCGAGCAGCTCAGCGGCTGCCCGGACCGCTACCTCGCCGCGCCGGCGGTCGATCCCGTCGCCCGGGCGGCGGCGCGCAACCGGGTGCTGGACGCTGTGCCCGCGACGGTCGAGCTGGGCGGCGCGATGGCCGCCTATCTTCGTGATCGCGACGTGATCCGCCTGCCGCCGCCGGAGTCCTTCGTGAGCGTCGACGACTTCCTGGCCACCAAGGCGCACGAACAGCTGCATTGGACGGGCGCCCCGCACCGGCTGAACCGGGTGTTCGGCCAGCGCTTCGGCGACGCCGCCTACGCCTTCGAAGAACTCGTGGCGGAGATCGGGGCCGCCGCGCTCGGCCTGCGGATCGGCCTCAGGCCCCAGCTGCTCGACAGCCACGCCGCCTACCTCGCCCACTGGGCGGGGATCCTGCGCGAGCGCCCGGGCGCGCTCCTGGAGGCCTCCGGTCACGCGCAGAAGGCGGTGGACTATCTGCTGGCGTTCAGCACGGCGGACGAGGCGCGGGCGGCCGCCTGAGCGGCCGGAGGGGAAAGGGAAGGGACGGGGGAGGCGCGCTCAGTTCCGGGCGCGCAAGCGGAGGCTCCTCCCATGTCCGATCAAGCTTGGACCGACGACCGCGTGGATCGTCTGAAGTCCCTCTGGAACGACGGCCTCAGCGCCGCGCAGGTGGCCAAGGCGCTGGGCGGCGTCACACGCAACGCCGTCATCGGCAAGCTCCACCGCCTGAAGCTCACCGGGACCCGGCCGGCGACGCCGCGGCCGCCGCGGCCCACCTCATCGCGCCGGTCGCGCCCGCCCGCGCGCCTCCCGCGGCCGCGCCTGGCGCCGCCGCCGCCGGCGCCGGTCGTCGTCACGCCGGAAGGGCGGGGGCTCTTTCGCGCCTTCGCCGACCTGCCGCCGCGATGCTGCAAGTGGCCGATCGGCGATCCGCTCGGCCCGGACTTCAGCCTGTGCGGGTGCGCCACGGACGGGGGGCCGTATTGCCCCGGCCATCACCGCGCGGCCCACCAGCCGCGCAAGGCGCCCCCGATCTCCGCCGATCCCCTGGTCCGCCGCGCGCTCGCCGGCGAGCGGGTTTGAGGAGACGCGCCGTGGGATGGACCTACGCCTTCGAGCGCCCCGCCGACCCCAAGGCCGAGCTCAACGGTCTCCTGTCCTGGTCGGACGCCCGCGGGCGCCGCCGCGTGCTGGACTCCGCCATCGTGCGCCTGCGCGTCTACTACGCCGCGGTCGAGCACATAGCCCCGGACGGGACCCGGCAAGTCTGGGCCGCCGTCTTCCTGGTGGATTTCCGCCGCGGGGCCGACGGGCTGGCCTTCGGCTACAAGGACATGACCGAGCACATGGGCCCGGTCGAAAGCGAATGCCCCGAGCGCATCCTGCGCCGTCTGACGCCGCTCTCCGACGCCGAGGATCCGCAAGGGTGGGCGCGGGCCTGGCGCGAGCGCTGCTGGGCGCACCTGACGGCCCGCCAGTCGCGGCGGCTGGTCGACGGCGCGCTGGTGAAGACGAAGGGGCCGTTCGTCCTGCCGAGCGGCGACTGCGATCTGTTCACCGCCGTGCGCTCGGGGCGGTCCTGGCGCTTCCGCGCCAGCACGGACGGGCGGCTCTATCGCTTGCGCGGCTACCAGAGCCACATCGAGCGCGTCGAGGCTGTCGCGCCGGCGCCGAACGCCGGAGCCCTGTCATGACGGCCCCCGGTACGAACACGCTCTCCGAGGCGGCTCCGCGCTTCGCCGCGGCGCCGCCGGCCAGCCGGCCGCTGGCGGCCCTGGCGCCGCGGATCGACAGCTTGCCGGAGCATGAGACCCTGGCCCTGCTCCTGCGTCGGTCAGGGGCGGCGGACCCGGCCGCACTCAGCCACGCCTTGCTCGCCCGGTTCGGCTGCATGGCCCGGGTGCTGGGCGCCACCCTTCCGGAGCTGCTGCAGGTCGCCCCGCACGAGGTGGCCCTAGATCTGCAGCTGCTGCAGGAGGCGACCCGCCGCGTCGTCGAGTTCCCGATCCTGCGGCGCCCGCTCCTGAACTCCTTCGCCGCGGTCCAGGCCTATCTGCGGTGCCGCCTTGCTGGGCTTGCGCGAGAAGAGTTCCGGGTTCTGTTCCTCGACCGCGCCAACCAGCTCATCGCCGACGAGCTGATGGGCGAGGGCACGGTGGATCACGCGCCGGTCTATCCGCGCGAGGTCGTGCGCCGAGCCCTGGAGCTCAACGCCAGCGGTTGCTGCCTCACCCACAACCACCCAACCGGCAATCCCGCCCCTTCGCAGGCCGATATCGTCGTGACCCGCCAGATCGTCGAAGCGGCGCGCGCGCTGAACATCGCCGTCCACGACCACTTCCTGGTGGCCGGCGACGAGGTGGTTAGCTTTCGCGCCCAGGGGCTGATGTAGGCCGGGGCGCTCGCGTTCAGACGATGAGCGGCGATACCAGGCGCTGGCGCGCCGGCGCCACCTCGCGCCAGCGCCCGTCGGGGTCCTGCTCCAGGACCTCGATCGGACGGCCGCGCACCTGGGCGACGGAGACGACGGCGATCGCCGCGCCGACGGCCTGGGAGCGGTCGGCGAAGGCGCCGATGCGTCGGCGGGCGCAGCGCAGCGTCCAATGCCGTTCGCGGGGCACGAGGAAGTAGCGGACCTTCGCCATGAGGCAGCTCCGGTGGAGGGTGGCTGAGCACTATAGTCCACACTCCGGGGCTCGCGGGCAAGCACAGCCGCAGCAAAGCGAACGGGAGGGACGGGGCGGGCAGCCGGTCGGGGGCGCAGGTCCTCCGAGGCGCCCGGAGGATTCCCATGCGAATTGGTCATCATCGGCCGCCGGTGCTGGCGGCCTGGGGCGGTGGCCTCGACTCCACGGCGATGCTGGTGGAGCTGGTGAGCCGCGGCGAGCCCGTCGACCAGGTCCTGTTCGCCGACACAGGCGCCGAGAAGCTCGAGACCTACCGTTTCATCCCGCTGTTCCGGCGCTGGCTGAGCGAGCGGGGCGTGCCGTCGGAAGTCGTCCGCTACCAGCCGGCCCGCTTCAAGAACTGGCCGCCCTACCGAACCCTCACCGAAAACCTGCTGACCAACGGCACCTTGCCGAGCATCGCCTTCGGCCGGGGCACGTGTTCGCAGAAATGGAAGGTCGCGCCGCAGCACGCCTGGGCGAGACGGTGGCCGGCCGCCCAGGCGGCCTGGGCGCGCGGCCAGAAGGTGGTCAAGCTGATCGGCTTCGACTGCAGCCGCGCCGACGACCGGCGCTACGCCGAGGCGGCGAAGCGGGACGATCCTCTCTACAGCCATCGCTATCCCCTGCGGGAATGGGGCTGGACGCGCGAGCACTGCGCCGCCCGCATCGAGCGGGAAGATCTGCCGACGCCGCCGAAGTCGGCGTGCTTCTTCTGCACCGCCTCGCGGCCGTCCGAGGTCCGGGACCTGCCGACGGCGCAGCTGCGCCAGATCGTTCTGATCGAGGCGCGCGCGCGGCCGCGCCTGCGCACCATCGAGGGCCTCTGGCGGAAAGCCGTCGCCGGCCGGCGCGGCGCGGAGGCCCGCCCGGGCTCGATGACCGCCTTCATCCGCAGCGAAGGCTTGCTGCCGCAGGACGAGGTCGACGCCATCGAGGCGCTGGCGCCTGACGCCCTGGTGCGTTGGCAGGGCCGCGCGGCCGAGCGCCCCGCCGAGCAGCGGCCCGAGATGCGGCAGTGGCTGCAGCTCTTCGACGAGACGGCGGGCCAGGCCTGGCGGCTCGAAGCCGCGCCGACCCTCTATGACGGCGTATCGGACGGGGCTCGGTGATGCGCCCGGACCTGTCCCGTTACGACCGCGTGCTGGTGGCCTTCAGCGGCGGCAAGGACTCGCTCGCCGCCCTGCTGCATCTGCTGGACCTCGGCGTGCCGCCCGAGGGCATCGAGCTGCACCATCACGACGTCGACGGCGGCGAGGCGTTCATGGATTGGCCCTGCACCCCGGCCTACGCCCGCGCGCTCGGCGCAGCCTTCGGCGTCCCGGCCTATCTCTCCTGGCGGGCCGGCGGCTTCGCCGCCGAGCTCGGGCGCGACGGCGCGCCCACGGCCCCGGCATTGTTCGAAACGCCGGAGGGGCGGCTCGGCCGGGCTGGCGGGGAGGGCCCGCCGGGGGTGCGTGGCCGCTTCCCCCAGGTCTGCGCCGACCTGCGGCTACGCTGGTGCAGCAGCGCCTTGAAGATCGAGGTGATGGCGGCGCTGATCCGCAACCAGCCGCGGTTCCTGGCCGGCGAGACCCTGGTGGTGACCGGCGAGCGAGCCGAGGAAAGCCCCATGCGCGCCCGCTACGCGCCCTTCGGCCCGCACCGGACCGCGACCCGGCAGCGGCGGATCGACCACTGGCGGCCGGTGCTGTCCTGGCCGGAGGCCGAGGTGTGGGCGATCATCGCCCGCTATGGCGTGACCCCGCACCCGGCCTACGGCCTTGGGTGGTCGCGGGTGAGCTGTCGCAGCTGCATCTTCGGCTCGCCCAACCAATGGGCGACGCTCCGCGCCCTTTATCCCGAGGCGTTCCGGCGGATCGTAGAGCGGGAGGCGGCGAGCGGCCTGACGATCCAGCAGCACGCCAGCGTCTCCGAGCTTGCTGACCGCGGCCGGCCTTATGCGGCGGCGCTGGCGAACCCCGCGTTGGCGGCTCAGGCGGGCGCGACGACCTGGATCGCGCCGGTCTTCACCCGGCCCTGGCGGCTGCCGGCCGGGGCCTTCGGCGAGGCGGCCGGGCCGAACTGAGCGGGCGTCTCGCCGGCGTGGCCCGCTTGACCCGGCCCCTCCGGGCCATGCAGCTTCACCTGCAGGAGCCAGAACCCATGCCCGAGCCGATGAACCTCACCCTGTCCCTCTCCTCGGACGAAGCCTGGGCGCTGGCGCAGTTCGTGAAGCGCGCCGACCGCGAGACCGCCCGGCGACATGCAGGGGACGCGCAGGAGGCCGACCTCATCTTCGAGGCCTGGATCGCGCTACGGGCCGCCCTGGCCGAGGCGGGCGTCGCCCCGCGCTGACATCTGCGGCTTCAGTCTGGCGCCGCGGCGGGCGCGCCCTAGCTAGGGCTCATGGACGAGCCTGACTTCCAGGTGCGGCCGGTCACCGCGGCGACCTGGCCCGACCTCGAGCGCCTGTTCGAAGGGCGCGGCGGACCCAAGTACTGCTGGTGCATGGCCTGGCGGCCGATGGCGAACCGCGCCTCGGCGCGCAACGCGGACCGAAAGGCGGCCCTGCAGGCGCGCCTGGCGGAGGGCGTGCCGATCGGCCTGATCGGCTACGTCGCCGGCGAGCCGGCCGCCTGGTGCTCCGTCGGCCCGCGCGAGCGCTTCACGCGGCTCCGGCCCGACCAGGACCAGGCCGAGGCCGGGATCTGGGCGGTGACCTGCTTCTTCATCCGCCGCGAGCATCGCGGGCGCGGCCTCACCGGCAAGCTGCTGGAGGCCGCCGCCGACTACGCGCGGGCCCAGGGCGGAACGGTGCTCGAGGCCTACCCCGTCGATCCGGAGTCGCCGAGCTACCGCAACATGGGCTTTCGGTCGCTCTACGCGGACCACGGCTTTGAGGAGGTCGGCCGCGCCGGCTCGCGGCGGCACGTGGTGCGCCGGGCGCTCGCCGGCCCGCGGCCATCACACACGGCGTCACAAGGAGGAGGGGAGGGCGGCGCGGGGTGAGCCAAGCCACAGGAGGCGCCCAAGACCACCCTGACTTCCCCTTCCACGCCCTTCGTCGGCGGCCATCCGGTCGGACAGCTGGTCCGCCGCGACGACCCCGCCGTGGAGATCCGCGGGACCCTTGAGCGCACGCCGGGCTGCGCCCTGATCGCTTCGGCCGAGATCGACGCGCAAGGCCGACTCTGCGTCGAATACGGCGGAGAGACCCAGATGTACTGGGAAGAGCAGCGCCCGGTGCGCGAGGGCGGCCGGCTGGTGCTGATCGACGTCAACGGGCTCGAGGTCCTGGAGACCGAGGTTCTCCTGCGGCTGGACGACGGCGCCCTGGTAGATCCGCTGCGGACCGCCGCCGCCTCGCCGGAGCGCTGAAGTGCGCTTCTTCGTCGGCGTGCATCATCCGAAGGACGGCTGGCCGCTCAGCCTTCGCGGGCACCCCGTCTGCATATCGGCCAACGCCTTGCGGAGCCGCGCCGGCCGCATCGCCTTCGTGGGGCAGGGCGACGGCTGGATGCTCGATTCCGGCGCCTTCACCCAGGTGGCGCTGAGCGGCGGCTTTGCCGAGAGCCCGGACGACTACGCCGCCCTGGTGCGCCGCTTCGGCGACTGGCCGGGCTCCGGGCTCGAGGCGGCGGTTTCTCAGGACTGGATGTGCGAGCCCGCCATGCTGGACCGCACGGGGCTTTCGGTGCGGGCGCACCAGCGGCTGACGCTCGAGCGCTACGACGCCATCCGCGCGGCCGGGGTCGGGCGCGTGCGGCTGATGCCGGTGCTGCAGGGCTGGACCCCGGACGACTACCGCCGGCACCTGGACGACTACGGCGCGCGGCTGGGTCACGGCGCCTGGGTCGGGGTCGGATCGGTCTGCAAGCGCCAGGGCGATCCGCGCGCGATCGGCGTGATCCTCGGACGCATCCTGCGCGCCCGGCCGGACCTGCGGCTGCACGGCTTCGGCGTCAAGCTCACGGCCCTGCGCAGCGCGGCGGTGCGGTCGATGCTCCACTCGGCCGACTCCATGGACTGGTCCTATGCGGCGCGCCGTCAGGGCGGCGACCAGAACGACTGGATGGAGGCCTTCCGCTTCGCCGAGCGCATCGCCGGCCGCGCGCGCGTGGCCTGCGACAGCCAACCTGGGCTCTTCTGACGCCGGGCGCCGCCGGTGTCGGGGCGGGGAAGGGGGCGTCGGCGGTCTTCGGGGCGAGCGGAGCGGCTGGCGGTCGGCTCCGCCGCGCCGGTTCAGGCTGGACCTTGCCCCAAGATCGGCGGGCTTCAAGGGCGGCCCTGCGGGCCGTCGCCGGCGATCCGCGTGCCGCGGCCCCTTGAGGCCCGCCGCTCGTGGGGCCCGGGCGGTCCAGAGGCGCGGCGAGGAAGCCGCCCTCCCGGAGCAGCTCCGGCGTCCCTGAAAGGCCCTTGCCATGTCCCTTCTCCTCACCCCCGACCTCTCCACCTTCGAAGGCGTCTGCGCCGCCGCCCACGACGGCCGCGACCATCCCGAGCGCGACGAGCTGTTGCAGCTCGGCGAGGCGCTGATGACCGAGACCCTCGACGTCACCGCCGACACCGCCCTGGAGGACTTCCAGACGACCATCGCCGAGGGGCTGATCGGCGCGTTCCAGTCGATCGCGCTTCGGCTGCAGCGGGAGGCCGATCGGGCGTCGGACGAGGTGAAGCGGCTGACCCGCGACTTCGACGGCTCGGAGATCGCCGACGTCGAGTTGCAGGAGGCGACCCGCAAGGCGCACGCCGCCGAGGCCGCCGTCCAGGCCGTGGAGCTGATCCGCGACCGCGCCAGCGAGACCTACACCCTCATCACCGGCGAGATCTGGTCGCCGTGGCGGGGCAGCGTCCGGCGCACCGCCTCGACCGCGGCCCAGATCGACGCCCGGGAGGCGCTCCGGGCCAAGCGCGCCCGGGCCCAGGCGAGCGTCGAGCCGGGCGCCCAGGTGGTGGCCTTCCGCGGCTCGCCCAAGGCCGACACCCAGGCGGACGTGAGCCGCATCTTCGACGCGCTGAACTGGGCGCTCGCCCACTGGCCGCAGATGAAGCTCGCCACCACGGGCCTCAACGGCGCCGAGCGCCTGGCGATCAAGTGGGCGCGCCGTCAGGGCGTCGACCACATCGCAGCCAAGCCGGACTTCGACCAGTTCCGCACCGCCGCGCCCTTCCGGGCCAACGACGACATGCTGGCGCTGGAGCCGGTGCTGGTGCTGACGCTTCCCAACAGCCTCGATGCGGCGCGGGCGGCGGACCTCAAGCCCTTCGGCCCGGCCCTGAACCTCGGCCAGAAGGCCGTGGAGAGCGGCGTTCGGCACGTGGCGATCAGCGGCCGCCGCGCCGGATAGGCGCCGCGCGGCGGCCCTGGCGGGCCGCCGCTCCCGCTCCGGTCGGGAGGCGAAGGGAGGGCCGGCTGGGGCGAACGCCTGGAGGAGCTCGCCCGATGGACCTGATGGAGACTGTTTCGCCCGCCGCACGCCGGCGCGCGCAGCGCAGCCAGCGCTGGCGCGACCGGCGGGCGCTGTTCGTACCCGACGCGACCGTCATCGATCCGGCCGCCTACGCCGTCGACGTGATCGGCCCGGCGCTCGCCCGCGCCTTCGTGGTCCGCCACCACTACGCCGGCAGCTTCCCGGCCGCGCGGCTGAGCCTCGGCCTCTTCGGGCCCGGGCCGGCCGGACGCTCGCAGCTGGTCGGAGTGGCCGCCTTCTCGGTGCCCATCAACGACCGCTGCGTGGCGCGGCACACCGGCCTGCCTGAGCCGCGGGCGGGCGCCGACCTCGGCCGCTTCGTGCTGCTGGACGAGGTGGCCGGCAACGGCGAGACCTGGTTCCTGGCCCGTGCGTTCCGGCTGCTCCGGCGGGAGAAGCCGGAGATCGAGGCGGTGATCGCCTATTCCGACCCTATGCCGCGGGTGGGGCCGGGCGGCCGTCTCGCCAGCCCCGGCCATATCGGCGCCGTCTACCGGGACTTCGGCCGTGGCCTGGCCTACCGCGGGCGGGCGCGTCCGCGCACCGAGCACGTGACACCGGACGGGCGGGTCTTCTCCGCCCGCGCCGCCTCCAAGATCCGGGGCGGCGAGCGGGGTTTCGCCTACGCCGTCGACGAGCTCGTGCGCCGCGGCGCGCCCGCGCCCACGGGCGATGACCTGCGCGGCTGGTACGACGGTCTGGCAGCCTCAGGGTTCCTGCGGCCCCGCCGGCATCCGGGCAACCACGTCTACACCTTCGCGCTCACCCAGCGCGCCCGGGTCGCCAGCCGTCCGCTGCCCGCCCTGGCGCCGCCCGGGCGCCGGTCCGCGGCGTGGGGGTCCGAGGCTTCTCATCTGGAGCCGCTCGGCGCGGCGGCCTGATCCTGCCCGCCGGCTCGAGGACGCGCGCGACCCGCCTCCCGGCGGCTCCGGTGTCGCCTTCCTTCGCGGCCGCCTCTTGCGGCCAGGGTCTGCCGGCCTCCGGCCGGAGAGGCCAACCCTGCGCCGGCCCGGCTTCGTCGCCCTCGCGGTCCTTCCTCTCCGGCGCGCGGCGCTGACCTCGGTGTTTGGCCGCGCTGATCTCTCGGCGGCCGGCTTGCCAGGTCTGTGGTGCGCGAGGGGGTTGTGGCCTTGGCGGTCGAGTTCGGCTCCGGCGCTCCGCGCGGGGCAGTGGGGCCGAGGATGCCGGGGCGAGGTCCTTTGGCGGGAGCCTGATCCGGTCCGGTCGGCGCGCAGGAACGCCGCTCTCCATCACGATCCCTGACCCGGGCCGGCCCGGTCCAAAAGCCGACCTCGCGGGGCGAGGCGCGGGCCGGCGGACCCTCCGGCCTTCCGCGCTGCGCTTGTGCAGGCCGGTTTCCACCGCCCGCGGGCTTTCGTCCCGGCCCTGACGGCCCTGGTCCGAAGGGGACGTGATCGCGGCGATGTCCGCGAGCCGGTCAGACAGGTCTGGCCGGTCAAGCCCAAGGAGCCACCCCATGAACCTCGTCGTCCTCACCGGCCGCATCGGCGCCCAACCGGAGATCCGCACCCTCAATTCCGGCGACAAGGTCGCCAACTTCAGCCTCGCGACCGAGGAACGCTGGCGCGACCGGCAGTCCGGAGAGAAGAAGTCGCGCACCACCTGGCACCGGGTGGTCACCTACGCCCCGGGCACGGTCAAGTTCCTGGAGGAGTACGTCGACAAGGGCGACCTGATCCAGGTGGTAGGCATGCTCCGCAACGAGGCCTGGGAAGACGCTCAGGGCCAGAAGCGCCAGGCCACCAAGATCGCCGTCACCGGCGCCGGCCACCGGGTGGAGAAGCTGGCGAGCCCCCGCGACGAGGCCGCCCAGGGCGAGGCCGCCCCCGAGCCGGACCTCGACGACGAGATCCCCTTCTGAGGGCGCGCGCGGCCCGCCCGGTTCGCCGGGCGGGCCTTGTCCTTGTCGTGTGTTCCGTCGGATGAGGACGCTGGGAGAACCGCTGGTGCCTGTCACCGCCTCGGCCGGCGAGGTCGAAAACAACTTCGCAGCCTTTCATGACCTCGCCCTGAGCGCGCCGGTCCGCGTCACCCGGGAGGGGCGGGAGACCGTGTACATCGTCTCGGCCGAGACCTTCCACTGGCTAAAACAGAGCGAACGCGCCGCTCCGGCCTCGGAGGATCTCTCCGAGGCCGAGGTTGCGGCCAACACGGCGGCGGAAATCCCGCCCGAGCATCGCTACAGTCTGAAGGGTTCGGATTAGCGGGCGGCCTGGTGGGGGCGACCGCCGCTGAATCGGCGCCGGCATGGAATCGCCGCAGCCTCGGCTTTGGGAGGACCGCCGATGCCGAACCAGACCGAAGTGGGCGCCGCCGTCGCCGAGGCCCTGGCGCGGGCCCAGCACCATCGCCAGCGCTCGCCGCGCAAGATGCGGGTGCGCCTGCTCACCCAATGGGGCGAGGGCGAAGGGCTGACGGTCCAGGCCCGCATCGCCGGCCGCTGCGAGTCCGAACTGGTCGCGCAGGAGGGGCTGGGGGTGCGGGTGATCCCCTGGGCCGAGCTCGACCGGCGGGCCGGCGAGCTCCCGGGCCTGGTGGACGCGGCGGTGGAGGAGATCGAAACGGCCGTGGCCGCAGCGCCGGCTCCAGCGCGGCCGAGCCGGGTCGAGGGCGGGCTCGATTGGGAGGCTTACGAGGGCCTCGCCGAGGCGGCCTATGAGCGGGTGCTGGCGGTGATGCGGCCGCTGGTGGAAGAGGCGCCGGCCTCTCTGTCGCTTGGCGGCGCCCTGGAGGCGGTGTTCCTCGGGCTGATGAAGGCGGCGGCGCTGGCCAGCGTCGGGGCCGGCATGGGGAAGGACGACGCGCGCGAGATGCTGGAGGCGGCGGTGGCCGAGCTGCTCGGCCGAGTCTCGGAGGGCCATCGCGCCAGCCTCGCGCCCCGTCTGGACGCCTAGCGGGCGGGGGCCAGGCCCACGCCATAGTGCTCGGCCAGAAGGTAGAAGCCCTCCTCGTTGTCGAGGTCTTCGGTCTTGGCCTCAAGCGTGAGCGCCGTGGCGGCGCGGTCGAAGATCGCGTAGCAGACCTCGGCGTCGTCGTGCCGGGCCGTATAGGCGACGCCGTCGGCCTGAAGGGGATGGTCGTGCAGGGCCGCCGACCAGGCCTGGGGCGCATCATAGGGCAGGCCGCCGTGCGTCACCTCGGCAGTGGCGCCCAGGCGCGCGAGGCCCGGCCCGTGCAGCTGGATCAAGGTGAGCGGGCGCAGGGTCCTCAGCAGCGCCTGGCCCTTGGCGGCGATGAGCTCCGGGGCCAGCAGGGTTTTTCCGGGCGTGCGCAGGAAGGTCTCGGCGAAGGCGCCCTGCGGCCGGGCGGCGGCGTAGAGCACGCCGTAGCGGCCGTCCGGCGCGTTGAGCCGGCCGGAGAGGCTGTTGTCGAAATAGATCGGCTCGAGGCCCGCGGGGTAGAACCTGTGCAGCTCGGTCCCTGTCGTCAGAGTGAGCGTGAGCGGCGTGCGGCCGGCGAGGTCCGCGGGCGGGCGCGGCGCCGTCACGCCCCCTGCTGGCCGATGCGGCGCGCGGCCTCGACGACCTCGTCGGTTTCGCCGGCCTTGAGGGCGTCGATCGGTCGGCGGCCGCCCAGGCGATCGTCGGGGTTCACCAGGAAGTTCAGCACGGCCCAGGGATTGCGGAACGGCAGGGCCTGGCGGACTTCGCGGAGGCCGTCCACCACCTCGCCGTCGTCGGTGAACTGGACGGTGGGGAAGCGCCGGCGGTTGCTGGGGCCCGGCACCGCCAGCAGCGAGCCTTCGCGGACGCGCTTTTCCACCGCCTGGCGGGAGACGCCGTTCAGGAGGGCGCGCACCTCGCCCAGTTCATAGGCGCCGCCGGCCCGCTTCAGGTCCTCCTGGGCGGTGCGGACGCCGCGCAGCAGGGCGCGGGCCTTGGCGCTGGGCTCGAAGGCTTCGGTGTCGATGACCGCAGTCGGGCCCGGCTGGGCGCGTTCGAGGATGCGGCCCCTGGCGTCCTGGACCCGCACCTGTCCATAGCGTTCCACCAGGCCCGAGCTCTCCAGGTAGCTCTGGTCGGCGGCGCCTTCCGGGATGATGACCAGGGTGGCGTCCTTAGGCGGGGTGATCTTTTCGAGCGCCCGGGCGCCGCCCTTGACCTTGTAGGCGTAGACGAACTGGCCGCTGCCGGCGTTGCGCGTGGCGCCTTTGCGCATCGCGCCGCCGTCGGTGGACTTCTGGGCCTGGGCCATGGGCGGACTCCTCGGCTGCAATATGGTCCTGTTGCGGCTTGGATGCAACTTTCGCAACTTCGACAACTTCTTGCGCGTCCCTTTGGCCGCGAGAGGTTGGGCGTGTCCCGCCGCTGGCGCGGCGGGCCGGGCTCTACTCGCCGGCCTGGCCGGCTCCCGGAGCCCCGTTCCGGGTCTCCGCCCATGCGGGTTGCGATCCCTCACGCGGACGGCGGCCCTTGGGCGCGGCGAGGCGCAGGCCGGGACCTGCGCCTCGCTGGAGCTACTGGGCCGCCACGGCGGCGGGCTGGCGGGTCTTCCACAGCGACCAGCCGATGCCGCCGGCCAGCAGCAGGGCGGTGACCGCCAGGGACACCGGTGCGGGGAACTTCTCCCAGCCCATGGCCTCGGCGAAGAACACCTTGGCGCCGATGAAGACCAGCAGGGCCGCCAGCGCCTGCTTCAAATAGGCGAAGCGGGCGACGACCGCGGCCAGGGCGAAATAGAGCGCCCGCAGACCCAGGATGGCGAAGATGTTGGACGTGTAGACGATGTAGGGATCCGTCGTGATCGAGAAGATCGCGGGGACGGAGTCGACCGCGAACACCACGTCGGCCAGCTCCACCATGACCAGGGCCATGAACAGCGGGGTTGCGAACCAGACCAGCTTGCCGGTCCGGCCGGGCTGCTTCACAAAGAAGCGGGAGCCATGCAGGTCAGGCGTGACGCGGATGTGGCGGGTCAGCCAGCGGTAGACCGGGCTGTCGTGCGGGTCCTTGGGCGCCTTGTCGGCGAAGAACATCTTCACCCCCATGACGATGAGCAGGGCGGCGAAGATGAAGAGCACCCACTCGAAGCTCGCCACCAGGGCCGCGCCGAAGCCGATCATGACGCCGCGCAGGACGATGACGCCCAGGATGCCCCAGAACAGCACCCGGTGCTGGTAGGCCCGCGGCACGGCGAAGGCGGCGAAGATGGTGGCGATGACGAAGATGTTGTCGAGCGCCAGGCTCTTCTCGATCAGGAAGCCGGTCACGTACTCGATGCCGGGCTCGCGGCCGAGCTGGTGCCAGACCCAGGCCCCGAAGGCGAGGCCCAGGCCCAGGTAGCCGCCGGAAAGCAGGAGGCTCTCGCGCACCCCGATCTCGTGCTGGTCACGGTGCAGCACGCCAAGATCGAGCACGAGCAGAAGTATGACGAGGCCGGCGAAGGCCAGCCACATCCAGAGCGGCTGGCCGAGCACGGCCGTCATGAGCATGTCCATGATGTGAGATCCCGCAAGGCGCGGCGCGCGGCGCCGCTGGCTTCAACGCTTAGCGACGGCGACGCACCGGAACGGGCTGAAGACCCAGCTCCGCGAACATCATGGCGCGTCGAAGCTCGTCCTTGCGGCGCAGCAGGTCGCTGGCGTGGTCGGGGGCCTGGTCGCGGGCGGCGGGATTGCGACTGATGCTCCGGATCATCCGCAGCAGCTCGCGGTAGCTCTGGCGCAGACGCCAGACTTGGATGTGTTTCATGTGCTCCTCCGTTTGGAGGCGCACCTGGCGGCCATCAGGCGGAAACGAGCACAACGGACCCCAGGCGCACCTGTGCGGTCCGACATCACGATCACGGTGATCGTCAGAGGGGCCCGGTCCCGCATCCCGCCATGTAGGCGCCCCAGGGCGTCGCGCAAGGGCTGCGGCGCGCGGTTCAGCTTTCCGCGATCAGGCGGCCCAACGGGTCGAGCGGGCCGCGACCTGGCCGCGTCAGCGGTCCATCAGAGCTGAGCGTCGGCGGCGGTTTGCGGCAGCAGGGGGCGCCGGGTGGCGCGGCGATGCGCCCTCGCGGCGTTCAGCTCCCAGTCCGGCACGGTCGGGACGAGGATGAGGCCGCCGTCGCCCTCCCGGAAGAGGTCGAGCAACAGCCCGCCTCGGGTGATGCGGGCGGAGATGCGTGTTCCAAAGGCCATGTCGGCTCGCCTGCGCCTCGGGAGTGAAGCGCGCCGTTGGGAGGGAACCTCCGCCGGGCATGTTCGTTCCAAGCCGACTGTCGGGAAGCCGACGCAAGCTTAAGCCTGCTGGGGAAGTCATGCCTGTCGAGCCGGCGCCTCTCGTGCTCTACGTGGAGGACGACCCGGCCGTGTGCGATCTGGGCGTGACTGCCTTGGAGGAGGGCGGCTACCGCGTTACGGCGGTGGATAGTGGCGCGGCGGCCATCGCCTTGCTCGAGACGCCGGGGGCGGACTTCGTCGCGCTCGTGACCGACATCGACCTTAAGGGCGATAGCAGCGGGTGGGACGTCGCGCGGCGTGCGCGCGAGCTCTTCTGCGACCTGCCGATCATCTATGTCAGCGGCGCCAGCGGACACGAGTGGCCTTCGCGCGGCGTGCCCGGCAGCATCATGCTCGCCAAGCCCTTCGCCCTGGCCCAGATGGTGGTGGCCGTCGCCAACGTCAGCCTGGGCGCGCAGAGCGACCTGGGCGGCGCCTGAGCCGCCGGCCGCCGGCGCGCGAATGCACAGCGCTGGGGGCGGTCTCAAGCCGCCCGCAGGTAGGTGAGGCTGAAGTCCTCCCCCCAGGTCTGGCCGTCGTCGGACTTCTCCCACACCCCCTCGATCGAGGCTGGCGCAACGGTGGCCCGAAAGCGTTGGTGGAAGTCCTTAGGCTTGCTCTGCAGCGTCCAGGTCGTCCCGTCGAAGGTCATGGCGTAGATGCGCGAGACGCCCCGGTCGTCGTGGTAGACCATCGACCAGCGCTCCGAGCTGTCGTCGAAGCCGATGACCGCGACGGCTGTTGGCGGGAGAGCTGCCTCAAGCGTGCGGGAGCGCATGACCATGAGCCCCCCTTCATCGAGCCACTCAAAGGAGGCCTCGCCGTCCAAGGTCTCTTTCGGGAAACGCATCTTGGTGCGCCAGCGGCCGAGAAGCGGTGCGAGATCGATGGGTCCGGCCAATCGGGGCGCTCCAAATGTGCTCGGGTGCGAAGCCTAATCTGGCTTCGGACGTCCGCAAGACCGGTTGCGGCCAGCCGCGGCGCAGGCGCCCTCACCCTGGCTGCCGCGCGCAGAGCGACGTCGGCGCATGAGGCGCCGCCCGTCGTCGCGGCGCGAATCTCCGGCCGTTGGATTAAAGTGCTCGGGTGACTGAGCCCATCGACCTCTCCGCCTTCAGCAATCCCGTCGTCTTCGCCGTCGAGGGCCTGGGCGACGTCGTGATCGAGGCGCGCAAGAGCCGCTTCTACATCTGGCTCGGCACGGGGATGGAGCGCAGCCGCTGGCCGGACGGCCGCGCCCTGATGCGCGACCTCCTGGCCGAGCAGGCGCGGCGGCCCGACGGCGCGCCGCTGGACGCGTCCGCGGTGGCCGGGCTCACGGGTGAGGCGCTGGAGGCTGCGGCGGGCGGCTTCCTGGATGCGCGCGATCCGGTCATGGGGCCGCTCTCGGCCGAGGCCGGCGAGGCCGCCGACCTGCAGCCGGACGAGCGCCAGACCGAGCGGCTGCGCCGCATCCTCTTCGCCAACACCGAGGCGGCGCTCGCCCCGGCCCGGCGGATGAGGCAGGAGATGGAGCGGCGCACCGCCAGCGTCCTGCGGCTGGGGGAGACCTACAAGGTGCTCGGCCCCATGCAGGAGATGATGGAGCGGGATCGCAAGCTTGAGGCGATGTTCAAGCCGGCGTCCAGCCTGCTGGCGGCCGAAAGGGCGCTCTATGGCGGAACCGCCTCGGCGATGCTGCGGGCCGCCGAGCAGGCTGCGCGGCTGCCGACCTTCCGCTCGCCGCTGGAGGACCTCCTCGGCGCCGGCTCGGCGATCGCCGAGATGCAGGCGAGCGTGCGGCGGGCCACTCAGGTCCTCGGGATCGGCCAGGTCTACCCGCACCTCGCCCAGCCAGGGTTCCAGCCGAAGCTGGGCGTCTACGACCAGCTGTTCGGCGAGGCGACCTCGGTCGCCAGGCTGCTGCGCACCCAGTTCGATTTTCGGCTGCCCGGCGCGGCGCTGGCGTCGATCGGCGCCTTGCACGCGGCCGAGGCGAACCTCGCCAGCCGCGTCCTGGAGGCCATGCAGCGGCCCGGCTTCCAGGCGACGGTCGTCGCCGGGCTCGACGGCGTCGCCGCCCGTGGCGCCTCCGCCGCAGTGCTCGCCCACTACGGCGAGGACCTGGACCCGGACGCGCCGGTCTTCGCGGCGGTGATGTCCGGCGTGACCGCCCTGGACGAGGCCGACGAGGCGGCCCGGCTCGACCGGCTGGAGGCCGCCCTGGCGCGCCTGGCGGAGCTGGTGGCGGAGGTCCTGCGGCGCGAGAACAGGCCGATCACCTTCATGGGCGTCATGACCGTGGTCGGCACGCTGATGAGCGTGATCTCGGTCGGGATCGCCTGGATGGCCTACCAGGGCGATGAGGCCGGGCGGCGCGGGCCGGACACGGCCGCGGTCATCGCCAAGCTGGATGAGCTGAAGGCGGCGCAGCCGCCGGTGCGGGATCAGCGCGACATGCGCTTCGTCCATGACAAGGCCTGGCTGCGCACGGCGCCGGACGCCAAGGCGCTGGCGATCCGGGCGATCTATCCGGACCAGCCGCTGCGGGTGCTGGAGGCCAAGGACGCCTGGGCCAAGGTGGAGGCCTACGACTACGCCTCCGACCGGCCGCTGGTGGGCTGGATCAGCCGTCGGCGGCTGCGCATCCACCCGCTGGACTGACGCGGCCTTGCGGCCGCTGGACATCCAGCCGCTCAGGCCGCCTTCAGAAGCGGGGCCAGGGCCTCGTCCACGGCGGCCCGCCACTGCCCCGGCGCCGAGATCTCCGTGTGGGGGAAGTTGCGGCCAAAGGCGCTGGAGAGCACGACGTCCGGTGCAAGTTCTCCCAGCCGCCTGAGGGTCGTCACCAACTGCACCCTGTCGCTGAATGGCAGATAGCCGGCGGTCCAGGCGCCGTGGTCGTCGCGGCCGATGGTGTCCCCGGTGAAGAGGTAGGTCCGCCCGTGAGGGGAGCGGTACAGATAGGCCGTGCTGCCGGGCGTGTGGCCGGGCAGAGGCAACACGTCCAGGTCGCCGTGCGTCTCTGGACCGGCGAACGTCCGGTCCGGCGCGACGCCCGCTCTGCGGGCCACGGCCTCGGCCTCGACGGCATGGCCCCACAGTTCGGCGCCGAACGCCTCTCGCAGGGTCTTGAGCGCCGGGCCCGCCTCGTCCACGTGGCTGAGGTACTGGCGCCGGATCCCGCCTAGATCGCGGATCGCCTGGTGCTCGTCTGGAAGGCCGGTCGAGTAGATCAGTAGGTTTCCATCGGGCCGGGTGATCACATACGCGCGGGTCACAAGATCGGGCACGCTTGGCAGCGGCTGCTCGGGGCGGGTCTGCCAGAGGTCAGGATAGATCTGCTGCATCGGAAAGCCTCCATGGGTTCGCCTTGGAGATGAGGCTCGACGCGATCGGCGCAATCGCTGAAATCTTGCTGGATATGATCGATGGAATAGATCGGTGATCGACCCCCTCACCCTCGACCAGATGCGCGTCTTCGTGGCTGTGGCCGAGGCTGGCAGCTTCCGCGCCGCCGCCCAACGGCTGCGCAGGGTGCAGTCGGCAGTGAGCCATGCCGTGGCGTCACTCGAAGCGCACCTGGGCGTGCGCCTGTTCGACCGGTCGGGCCGCCGTCCGGTGCTCACCCCCGAGGGCCAGACCCTGCTGGGCGACGCGCGCGCCCTCCTCCTGAAGGCCGACGTGCTGCGCGCACGGGCCCGCGGGCTCGGCCAAAGCCTGGAGCTTGGGCTCACGCTTGCGCTCGACCCGCAGTTCCCATTGCCGCTGGCGGCGGCCGCCCTCAGGGCGGTGCGTGAGGCTTATCCCACAGTGGGCGTTCAGACCTGGACCCTGCCGCTCGGATCGGCGATTGCGGCGTTGCGTAGCCGGCAGTGTGCGCTAGCCGTGACCGGCGCGGACATCCCGGACCCGACGATTGAGCTGTCGTTCCTGGCCGACATCCCGCGCGCCGCGGTCACTGCGCCCGATCACCCGCTCGCTAAGCTCGCCCGGCGCGGCCAGCCGCTGACGCGGATCGCCCTCGCCGACCACATCCAGATCGTGGTGCCCGACCCGTCCCAGCTCACCGAGGGCCAGGACTTCGGCGTGCTGTCGCCCGGCGTGTGGCGGGCCAGCGACAATGAGAGCAAGCGGGCGCTCCTTGTGGCAGGTGTCGGCTGGGGCAGCCTGCCCCTGTGGCTCGTGGCGGACGACCTCGCCGCCGGACGGCTGGTTCGCCTGCCGGTGGAGGAGTTCGGTCCGGACGGCGTCACCTTCGCGACGGCGTGGCTCGGCTGGCGCATGGACGCGCCTCCGGGGCCAGCCGGACGCCTCTTCTGCCATGAACTGCAGCGCCTTTGCGCCGATCGGCTCCCGGCGGGCCGTCGCGCATAACCTGAGACATCCTGGCGGTCGCCCGAAGCTCGAACGCTCAACCGCTTTCGGGGGCCGTCGCGACCAGCCTGACCGCTGCTCCCGGCGCGCCCTTCGGGCAGGCGCCGGACGGAGCGCCCCTGGCGGGGCGCGGGCGCTGCGCGTCGTCGTCCCATCGTGCCAGGCCAGCCCGTAAGTCAACGGCTGCGCCGTTCCCCTCCGCCCCCAGCTTTCGCCGCGGGCTCCGGTGACTGCCGGGCGCCCAGGCCTGTCCCGAAGAGGCCGTCGCCGCTCGCGGTGAGCGGCTCAAGGACGGAGATCCTCCCATGGCCTCGATCGACCTCTTCACCACCTGGACCCAGCTCTCGGAAGCCCAACAGCTCAACGAGTGGCGCGCGTTCCTGACCAGCCTGGACGCCGGGGACGCCGGATATCATCGCTACTACCCGGTGCTGATGCCGCTCTGGGATCGCGGCGACGTGCCGGCGATCGTCGAAGACGAGGCAATGAGCGCCTACGAAACCGAGATGCGCGAACAGGCGGAGTGGGAAGCACGCAATCCGCCGGCCGCCGACGCCTGGATGGACCGCTGCATCCTGGCGGACGATCCGTCCGAGGCGGCGTTCTGGGACCGCTACGATCCGGAGGCCGCCGATCGGCTCCTGGGATGTCCGCCCTTCTGAGGGGAGCTTCGGCTCCCCCTTTTTGCGCAGCGTGAGGTTCGTCCGCAGCGCTGGCGGAGTCCGCTTTACCTCATCCGGGACTCGGCTGCTTATGGGGTCCAGCCGCGGCACGGCTCCGCTTCCTCAAAGCGCCAGACGTTTGTTCGACCAAACGTGAAGGGGTTTGTGGAGAGTAGGGCAGGATAGGCTTGCCGCCGGCATTGTTAAACGCCACGATGACGTCATGGCGTTTTTCGGCGTGCGGCTGTCCGACGATCTCGCCGTCCGCTTCGACGCCTTCGCGTCGTCCCGAGGCGGGCGATCCAAACTCCTGCGCCAGATGATCGAGACCGTCCTGCGCGGCGGCGGGTCTGCGCCGCTGTCCGCCGTGGAGCCCGAGGCGCGCGCCCGCGGCCGGTCGGAGAAGGTGACCATTCGCCTGCGCGACGAGGATCTGGCCGCCCTCGACACCGCCTGCCGCGCGGCGGGTCTTCGCCGGACGGAGTGGGTGGTTGGCCTAGTCCGCCGCCGGCTCCTGGGGCGGCCCCAGCTCAGCCGGGCTGAAGCCCAGGCGCTGCTCGACATACGCCGGGACCTGCGCCGGATCGGGGTGAACCTGAACCAGGCGGTGCAGGCGATGCACAGCCGCGGGGAGGGGGCTGCGATCGCCCGGGAGCTCCTGGCCTTCCGGCAGGAAGTCCGCGCTCAGCTGGAGGGCGTGCGGGCCGCGCTGGAGGGCGACCTGTCCTATTGGGCCGGAGAGGAGCGATGAGCCCGCTCGCCCAGGTCCGCGGCTTCGACGAGCTCTGGGCGCCGATCGCCCGGGGCGGGCGGCGGGTGGCCGACGTGCCGGTGCTGCCGCCGGCCCCCCATGGCCGCGACCCGAAGGCGCGGCTCGCCAATGTGGTGCGGCGCGCGTCGGAGGTGATGGTGAAGATCACCGGCAAGACCCGGGACGGGGATCACCTGAGGGCGCACCTGGAGTACATCTCGCGCGACGGCGAACTGCCGCTGGAGGGGCGCGACGGGGAGCAGCTGCAGGGCCTGGACGCCGTTCGCGAGCTTAGCGCGGACTGGGCGGCGGACGACCTGAAGCGGCGCAGCGACGCCTCGATGTCGGTCTCGATCGTGCTCTCGATGCCGCCGGGCACGGACTACATCCGCATGCGGGATGCGGCCCGGGCGTTCGCGCGCGACACCTTCGGCGAGACTCACGACTACGCCTTCGCCCTGCACACGGACGCCGGCCACCCGCATGTGCACCTCAGCGTCCGCTCGCTGGGAGAGGATGGGCGTCGCTTGAGCCCCCGCAAGGCGGACCTGGAGGCGTGGCGGCAGAGGTTTGCGGAGAAGCTGCGCGAGCGCGGCGTGGCCGCCGAGGCGACGCTGCGGCGCACGCGCGGGATCACCAAGAAGGCGGAGCGCACACCGATCCGGAAAATGCGCGAGCGCTACGAGCGAGGGCAGGGGCCGGCCCCCCGCGTTCTGGACGCGGCGTATCGGGAGGCCGCGCGGCTGGCCCGCGGCGGGGCCATGGAGCGCCCCTGGGAAGCGCAGATCCTGGCCCGGCAGACCGCCGTGCGCCGCGCCTATGCGGCCGTCGCCCAGGCGCTGGCCCGGTCCAGCGACCCGGCCGACAAGTCCCTGGCCAAGGACGTCGGCGCCTTCGTGAAGACGATGCCGGAGCCGGCCACCCGGCGGAACGAGCTGATCCGCGCCATCCGGGCGCTGCGGCCGGACGCCCGGGAGCGGCCGGCGCCCGAGCCGCCGAAGGATCGGCCGCGGCGCCGATGATCCGGGCCGTTACGCTAAGAGGCGCGCGCCCTAGCTCCTGAAGCGCCGCTCATGGTGAGCGGGAAGACGGAGTGAAGGCATGAACGACCTCGTCACGCACGCGGCTTGGGTGCTTAGCGCCACCTTCGCGCTCGCCTTTGTCTACGAACTCTGGCGGGCGACCGCCAAGGCGGGCGTGTCGCGCCACGACAACATGAAGGTGTTCGCGACCCAGGGCCTGGCGACCTATGTTGTGGCCGGCGCGGTGATTGCGACCCTGTTCGCCGGCTTCAGCTGGGCGCCCTGGCTGGCGCTGCTGTTCACGGCCGCCATCATCCTGGTGTCGATCTTCTACTACAACCCGAAGATCATGCTGGAGCGTCAGCCGGGGGCGGTCGACTGGATCGAGGATCTGGTGTTCACCGGCGGCCTGTTCGTGGCGGCGGCGCTGCTCGCCTACCACCTGGCCGACTGGCGGCTGACGCCGGCGCTCTCTTAAGCGACTTCGCCGGCGAAGAAGGCCTCCGCAACCGGCTCCGTGATCCGGCGCGGCAGGCCTTTGGCCTGGGCCATGCGGCGCACCAGCGCGCGGAGCCGGGCGACCGCTCGGCGACGCGCCGTGCGCTCCACGTGGTCGGCAAGGTCCTTCAGGGTCCGCAGGTCCTGGGCCGTTCCCAGCGGCGGCGCGTCGGGATAGAGGGCGCAGGCGTCGCAGAAGAAGTAGAGCTCGCTGCGCTCCGGCAAGGCGGCGGCCCGGGTGGCCGGCGCTCCGCAGGCCTGGCAATCACATTGGAGCGGGCGGGCGTCGAAAGCGGCCGCCAGTTCGCGGAAGTACTGCGCCAGTCGGCCGTCGGGCTGATGGCCCATCACCCAGAGCGCGTAGTCCGGCGCCCTCAGGAGGAGGGTCTCGGCGGTCCGTCCCTGGTGGCGGCCATACTGCAGGCGCATGCGCGAACCGTGCTGTCCGCATCCCGCGCGCGCAAGCGTCGCCGTGCGCCCGGCGTCCACAGGAAATCCACAGGCGCGCGATGGGGCGACTGACGCGGCGGCGGCCTGCATGAGATGCTCGGGGCGAGGAGGCCCACCCCGTGTCGAACTATCTGATCTTCCGCGGCGCGTCGGGCGCCGGGTACAGCTACATGCCGCTCTCGCGCGCGCCGCTTCTCAAGGGGCGGAGCGGGAACTACGTACTGGCCCGTGCAGGCGACAGCGGCTGGGAGATCGTGTCGGCGGGCGAAGCGCCTGACCTTGGAACGGCGCCGTGGCCTGACCCTGCGGCGGACGAGATGGTGCTGATCCGCTTCAACGTGAGCCGCTCGGCGCGTGAAGCCGAGCTCGCGGACCTGGTTGGCGGGGCCGAAGGCGGCGCCCAGCAGGGGCTCCGGGCGACAGGCTGATCTGGACGGCCCCTTAAGCGAGCGCCGGGCGCGGGCGCTGTTCTTCCCGTGGACGGTCGCCTTCCACCTCCGCCGTCGCCGGCAGGGGCGACTGGAGGTCCTTCTCCAGGAGCTTGGTCCAGAGAAGCACGTCGGCCTTGAGCCGCCCATAGTTCTCCCGCTCGGTCCATGGCCGAACGGTGAGCTCGGCCCAGGCCTCTCCCAGGCCCGTGAGCTCGAGGATCGGGGCGGGGTCCTTCAGGACCCGAGGATCTTCACCAAGGCGCTGGCGCAGGCGGTTCATGACAGCTGCGGCGTCGACGGTCGCGGGGAGGCGCACGGATACATCGGCGCGGCGGCGGTCGTGATGGGTGTGGTTCACGACCACGTCGCCGAACACCTTGCTGTTCGGGATGACGACTTTGAGATTGTCGAGCGTCGCCAGTTCGGTGACGAAGAGGTCGAGCGCCTCGACGCGGCCGACGCGGCCGCCGGTTTCGATGATGTCGCCAACGCGATAGGGGCGAAACAGCAGGATCATGACGCCGGCGGCGACGTTGGAGAGCGCGCCTTGCAGCGCCAGCCCGATCGCCAGGGACGCCGCACCGAGCACGGCGATGATCGAAGTCGTGCGCACCCCGAGTTGCTGCAGAACGGCGACCAAGCCGACCACCAGCACCAGGTTGCGGGCCATCGAGCCAGCGAAGGTCTGCAAGGTGACATCCGGCGCGCCGCGCCGCGGATGAACCCGGCCCAAGGCGGCGCGGACGAATCGGTTGGCCCAGCCCGCCAGCCAGAAGGTGACGGCGAGGATCGCCACGGCCGCAGCGAGGTTGACCGCCAGGTCGCCGGCCGTGTTGATCAGCTTGGTCCAGGCGAAGGTTTCGGCCGGGTTGGCGATCGCCGCCAGCCGGTTGGTCGCATCCTGCATGCACTCACCTTTTGGATCACGCCCGCCCGAGGCCCGAACGGCGGCCGCAGGCGGGGTGTTCCAGGCGCCGCCTCACGCGTAGGCCGCGGACCACGCCGTCGTTTCAACCGGGGCACGGGCAGCAAGCACCTCGGCGGCGCGTCTGCGACGCTTCTCCCGGAGCTTGCGTTTCACGCCCTCGGTGACGAAGCCCTGCACCTTCTCGAAGGCGCGAACCTCGATCTGCCGCACCCGTTCACGGCTGACCCCGAAGTCCCGGGCCAGCTCCTCGAGCAGGGCGGGCGGGTCCTGCAGCCTGCGCGCGGTGAAGATCACCCGTTCGCGTTCGTTGAGGGTCTGCATGGCCTGAGCCAGCAGATCCATGCGCAGCGAGCGCTCCTCCGCCTCGGCGACGGCCTCTTCGGGGTCGACGGCTTGATCGTCCTGGAGAACGTCCAGCCACTCCTGCTCGGAATCCGTCGCGAGCGGGGTGTTCAGGGACGCATCGCGCGAGGCCAGCCGGCGATCCATGGTGATCACCTCGTCCTCTTGGACGCCGAGGCGGGAGGCGATCGCCTTGGCCTGCTCGGGCCGCAGGTCGCCGTCCGAAAGGGCGGAGATGCGGGCCTTGGCGCGCCGCAGGTTGAAGAACAGCTTCTTCTGCACCGCGCTGGTGCCGAGCTTCACGAGCGACCAGGATCGCAGGATGTATTCCTGGATCGCGGCCCGGATCCACCAGATGGCGTAGGTGGCCAGCCGGAAGCCCTTGTCGGGATCGAACTTCTTCACCGCATGCATGAGGCCGAGATTGCCCTCGGAAATCACTTCCCCCATGGGCAGGCCGTAGCCGCGGTAGCTCAGGGCGATCTTGGCCGAGAGTCGCAGATGGCTGGTGACGAGGCGGTGCGCCGCCTCCGGATCCTCGTGTTCACGCCACCGCTTGGCCAGCATGTACTCTTCGTCTTTGCCGAGCAGCGGGTACTTCCGGATCTCGGTTAGGTATCGGCGCAGCCCGCCTTCGGCAGAAGGCAAGGTCAACGCAACGGACACGGTCTTTCACTCCATCAGTAAGCCATGGACTGTGCACTTTATTGCTCGCACGTGGCATCGCGCTTAACTGCCTACGCGCAGATTGGTTGCGCGGTTTAGGAAGATTTTCCGCTGCGGCGCCGCTAGGTATTGTTCAAGGGATTTCAAGGCGTTGAGGGTCCGCTCGCGCCGCTTTTTTGGGCCGGAGTTGCGGCGGCGTCGCGCGCTTTCGGAGGTCGCTGATGCGGGCGATGTCTCCGTCCTGCCGCTCCAGGGCGCGCGACAGCCATGACTCCATCTTTCGGCCTACGGGATGAGGTCGGATGCCGCGCGACAGGCTGTCCGCCCGTGGAACTGCCACCTCGTTAGCCGCTTTCGATCAGCGCATGTGCGCAGCCGAGCTGCGCCGTCGGCGACAATCAGGAGGTCCAGACATGACGATCCTCAACCGAGAGTCTCTGGAACGCGTGCTTGGTCCGCTCGACGAGGCGGCGGCGGCCGAGATCGCAGGACTCGGCGCCAGCGAAGAGGAGCTGCTGGAGGCCAGGTCCTGGCTGGCGAACGAGGAGGCGATGCGCGCCGCGGGCAAGCCGCTGCCGACCGGACGGGTCGCGCAGATCCTGGAATGGCTCGAGCCCTCCGAGGACGACCTCGGCGGCTAGGTTTCCCCTCGCGCCCGGCGCGCCTGTTCTCGCGGCCGCAGTCCACGCTTCTTCATGTCGTAGCGCTCCGGGCCGGTTCCCTGCTCAAGCTTGTTCCCTGTCAGGATCGGCGCCGCGCGGGCAGCAGGCCGAGGCAGGCGCGCAGGCTGACCGCATCGGCGCAGTAGGCGAGGGGGCTCTGGCCGCCGAGAGCCGGATGGGCGCTCTTCAAGAAGACCTCAGCCCGGGCCTCATCGAACACCCTGGCGGCGGCGCGCCGCAAGTCGTCCCTGGCGCTCGCCTGAGCGTCTTCGCGCGCCTGCTGTTCGCGCCTCTCGGTCTCGATGCGCTGGAGGGCCCGAAGAACCTTCTCGAGCCCTTCGCCGCTGGTCCTGGCCGCGTCGGCCGGACTGACCCCGCTGTTTCGCCCGGGTCGGCGAAGCCATTCAGCCGCCGCCTCGACTCCAAGGAGACCCTCTGCGCGCGCCACGGCGACGGCCAGCCGGTTCTGTGCGGCGGCCTCCTTCTCCTGACGTTTCCGTTCGGCGGCGGCTTCGTCCTTGGCCCGTTCGCGTTCCTTGGCTCGGGTCAACTCGCCCGCAAGCGGGAGGCCCACCAGGCTTTCGGTCCAGCTCCAGCCCGCCTGCATCGATTCCAAGCGATCGAGGCGCGCCTCGAAGGTCCACCAGGCCTGATCGTCCGCCTCGATCAGCTCTTCGACGCTTGTTCCGAGATCGGGCAGAGGCGCGTGCATCCATAGGGCCAGATCGAACCCTGTTCTTTCCAGTTCCGGGACCTTCTCGACGATGGCCGAGACCCGGTCCATCGCGCGGCTGCGCCGGGCGGCGATCACTTCTCGACGTCGCTTCAGCTTCGCGAGGTCCTGCGCTTCGCGGTGCGACACTTGATAGCCATAGCCGTCGTCAATCAGGGCACCGGCCTCAGCAAGCCAGGCCAGGTAGCGGCCGACCGTCACGGAGGGCGGTATGAAGCTGGGGTCTACTTCCCGCAGCGCCTCGACCAGCCCGCGGCCGAGGCGCTTGCCGAAAGCGGGCGCAACGCAGTCCTTGATGCGCTCCAGGACATCGTAGGCGTCGAAGCTCTGCCGGGACCACACAGGGCCGGAGCCGAAACCCATGATGCACCGAGCGAAGACAGCCGCCTGCCAGCTCGTGGGGTCCACGGTGAAGCCGTCCTGAGAAGGCGGGCTCCACAACAGGAACGCCCCACGGCCGAGACTTCTCACCTTTCCGCCCTCATCGCCGCGATGTCCCCCAGGCGATCGGCGGGCTTTCCGGGCGTCGGCGATCATCCGCGCGGCCTGCCGGCGCAGGGCGGCCGCAGCGTCGGCCTTTTCCCTGGCGACCCTCGCCCTCAGCTTCTGTGCCGTCGCGTCGACGAATGGATTGTACAGCCATGCACGAGGCGCCGTGCGAAGCAGCGCTGCTGCGACGCGTTTGGGATCCTGGCAGGTGCGGAGCCCGCTCAGGTCAACCTCCATCGCCGACACGCCGCCCGCCCTGATCTTGTCGACCTTGGCGTCGTCGCAGCGATGGGTGACGTAGACCTCGACGAGCAGTTCGCGCGCGCCCGCGCGGACGATCACGTCCGGCACGATGTCTCCGAACCGCTTCTCGAGCCGCACTTCGTCGAACTTGAACATGCTGGCTGGACGAGCGACTTCATGACGCCCCTCCTCTTCGGCTTCGATCGCCGGCAGGAGGATTTGCCGGGTCCGTTCCAGAACCTCCTTCGCCCAGATGTGAGCGTTGGTCTCCACCGCCTTTCCGCAGCCGGCGCCAGAGCCGTAGTGGGCGAAGTGATGGGCAGTCCGTTTGCCCTTGCGCGCCACCAGGCGCCGTTCGCACGCCGGACAGACGCAGGCGCATGCGAGACCCGAGCGAACAGCCGAGACATGGACGAGGGCGCCGTCCGCTTCGCGGCCGTAGATGAGCTCAAGGCCCGACGCGCCGAATGGCGTGTGGTCCGCCTCGCCGAAGACGCTTCGCCTCGCCATGGCTCAGTCGCCGGAGGTGCCGGGGACGGCGTGTAGTCTGAAGAGCTTGTCGAAGAAGTCGCGGATGCGGTGTTCGGCGCCGCTTCCCACCAGTTCGTTCGCGCCGAACCGATAGACCTCGTAGCCGGCGAGCCTCAGCTCGCGATCCGCGGAGACCATCTCGGCGTAGGCCGCCAGGGACGGCTGGCCATCTCGGGAGAAATGGTGGGAGCCGTCGACCTCGAGGACCACGCGTTGGCGCCGCGGCAGCAAAAGGAGAAAGTCCATGCGCTGCCGGGGAAGCGGCAGCCGGCGGCTGAGGGTCTTCACCACAGCGGGATCGTAGTGGAGGTAGACTTGCGGGATGAGCGCCGGAAGCGCGGCGCCGAGCGTCGGTCGGAAGTGCTTGAAGTATGTGGCGAAGAGCTTGCGCTCGGCGTCGGAGGCCAACGACTGCTGTAGGCGGGCGCCCAGGCGGGCCGCGGGGTCTTCCGTTCCGCCCTCAGGATGGCGCGCCCACCAGTCCACCAACTGCGACCAGAGCAGGCCGTCGGCGCCGATCGGGCGGTCGTAGACCAGACAGCTGTCCGCGCCGGATAGGATGACGATGTCGTTGTTGATCGCGTCCGCGAAGCCGATCTCGGGTTTGGGGCCGCGGGAGGCGAAGATCAGATTCTTGGGCCGGCCCCGCACGCCCCGGGCGACCGGCTGAAGGCGGAATATCGGATAGCCGGACTCCTCCCCACAGGGCGCCAGTTCATAGCCGTCCCGCGCCAGGACCTGGTTGACCGCAGCGACCTTCGTGGCTTGCGCCTCACCGCGGCGCGCGAGGGGATGGACCGCCGCTTCGATCAGGGCCGCGAACCGGGCGCGGGAGCACTGGAGGGCGCCGATCTTCAAGAACAGGTCCTCGACGCTCCAATCGCCGGGATTGCGCACCATGTGGCGCTCGATCTGATCGCGAAGGCTTTTGCCCGATGGGCCGAATAGGCTTTCGATTGGCGACTGCAGCTCGAAGAGCCGCTCCACCATCTCCAGCAGCGGCCGTTCGCCTGCGAGATCGTCTTCGAACACGCGCGCGACGTCGCGCCTGGTGATCTCGGTGATCGGGGGATCATCGGACTCCAGCTCGAGGAGCGCCGCCTCGTCCAGGCCGAGATCCCCCAGCGCCTCGGCCATCTGCTTGCCGATCCTGGCCAGCTCTCTGGCGGAGAGCCCGTCGAGAGCAAGCTTTATGCGGTCCGCCTTCGACAGGCCCTCTCCTTCGGGGACGAAGAAGCCGGCCATACGCTGGGGGCGTTCGCTCAGCTCCCGGTGCGTCATTCCGTGGAGCCGGTTGAAGATCAGCCTGTACAGGGTCTCGGTCACGGGCGTCGATCGTGAGTTCAACAACGGATCGGCGATCACTTCGAAGCGCGATCTCGAGCGGGAGTATTGGCGGAGTCCGCCTCCGCAGCCAGGGGCGATGGAGCGCGGAACGCGGTTCGAGGACTCTGCGTTCGGGCGGCATGCTGGACCATGGCGGCTTCGTTGGTTCAGACCTGGAGAGGGCGCGTCGCTTCTACTCGGCGATCGCCGGACCGCTCGGCCTGCAAATCCTCGACGGCGGCCCTGAGGCCTTCATCCTGTGCCACGGCGCAGAGGCGATGATCCCCTTCTTCTGGATCGGAACGACCCGGCCGACTTTCTGGGGGGAGAGCGCCAAGGCAGGGCAAAGTCCAATCCACGTCGCCTTCGCGGCGCCGAGCCGCAACGCTGTGGACGCCTTCCACCAGGCTGCACTCGCCGCTGGCGGCCGCGACAACGGCGAGCCCGGGCCTCGGCCCGGGCCGGGCGACTACTACGCCGCGTTCGTATTGGATCCTGATGGCAACAATATCGAAGCCTGCCACCGCGGACCGGCTCCAGCAGAATGAATGCTCCGTGGGATAAGCACGAGGCGATCCCCGGCGGCTCTTCTTCAACGGTTCGACAGAGCCGCTTGTCACTGAGGCCGGGGACCGGATAACTGGCGGCTGGGGGAGCGGCCAAGCCAACCAACCTGATCGGGCGAGGGCGCATGTTCAGTGAGTTTCCGGACGACTCCGGCAGTTTACGTCCCACCCGACAGGCAATCGGCCCCCGACCGTCATATCTCGCCCCGCGCTCTTCGGCGCCCTCGATGCTGACTAGAGCCGCGCGCTGAAAGACGCCGTCGTAATGAACCAGACCAGCGCAGCCGATTTCGGCGCAACCTTCTGGCGGACGGGCGCGAGAACAGCCGAGGCCGCCACAAACCTGACGGCCGGCGACCTCGATGGGCAGACATTCCGCCTGCTCGCCGACAACCTGCCGACCCTGTGCTGGGTCGCCAACGGCGACGGCTACATCGTCTGGTACAATCGGCGCTGGCACGAATACTGTGGGACGACCCCCGCCGAAATGGAGGGTTGGGGCTGGCAGTCGGTCCACGATCCCGCCGTGCTCCCCGAAGTGCTTGAGGCTTGGCAGCGCTCCATCGCCAGCGGCGAGCCGTTCGAAATGGTGTTTCCGCTGCGCGGCGCCGACGGGGTGTTCCGGCCGTTCCTCACGCGCGTCTGCCCCTTGCAGGACGACGCCGGCCGCGTGATCCGCTGGTTTGGCGTGAACACCGAAATTTCTCGCCAGATGCAGGCTGAAGCCGCATTCCGCGAGAGCGAGGCGCGCTTCCGCAACATGGCCGACCACGCGCCGGTCATGATGTGGGTGACGGACGCTGACGGCGCGTGCGTCTACCTGAACCGCAGCTGGTACGAGTTCACCGGTCAAACGGAAGCCGAAGCCTTGGGTCTTGGCTGGCTGAAGGCCGTCCACCCGGATGACGAGGCGGAGTCCGGCCGCATCTTTCTCGAAGCGAACGCCCGCCGGGAGCCCTTCCGGTTGGAGTATCGCCTGCGACGGGCCGACGGGTCCTACCGCCTGGCGATCGACGCGGCGGCGCCGAGGTTCGACTCCGACGGCGCGTTCCTAGGCTACATCGGCTCGGTGATCGACATCGAGGACCGTCGGGAACACGAGCAGGCGCTGCGGGAAACCGAGGAGCGGCTGCGCCTCGCTACCGAGGCCGCCGAGGTCGGGTTCTGGGACGTCGATGTCGTCAACGACGTGCTGATCTGGCCCCCGATCGTGAAGGCGATGTTCGGGATCTCGCCCGACGCGCCCGTCTCCATGCAGGACTTCTACGAAGGCCTGCATCCCGACGACCGGGAATCCACGGCCGCGGCCTTCGCCGCCGCCTGTGATCCCCTGGAGCGGGCGCTGTACGACGTAGAGTACAGAACGGTCGGCCGAGAGGACGGCCAGGTCCGTTGGGTGGCCGCCAAGGGCCGCGGAATCTTCGACGCGCAGGGCCGCTGCGTCCGGGTGATCGGCGCCGCCATCGACATCACGGCGCGGAAAAAGGCCGACGCGGAGCTGCGCGAGCTCAACGAGAACCTGGAACGCCGCGTCGCCGAGGAGGTGGCTGAGCGCGAGCAGGTCTCCGAGGCGCTGCGCCAGGCGCAGAAGATGGAGACGGTGGGCCAGCTCACCGGCGGCATCGGCCATGACTTCAACAACATGCTGGCCGTGGTCATGGGCTCGCTGGACCTATTGAAGCGCCGCCTCCCGCCAACGGACGCGCGCGCCGTCCGCTACCTGGACGCCGCCGTGGAGGGCGCCCAGCGGGCCGCGACATTGACCCAGCGGCTGCTGGCGTTCTCCCGCCAGCAGCCGCTTCGCCCGGAGCCGCTCGACACCAACAAGCTGGTCGGCGGCATGTCCGAGTTCCTGCATCATTCGCTGGGCGGCTCGGTGCGCCTGGAGACGGTGCTGGCGGCGGGCGTCTGGCGGATCGAGGCCGACCGCAACCAGCTCGAAAGCGCCATCCTGAACCTTGCGGTCAATGCACGCGACGCCATGCCGGAGCGCGGCCGGCTCACCATTGAGACCCAGAACTGTCACCTCGACGAGCGGTACGTCGCCCAGCACATCGGCGTGCCCCCCGGCCAGTACGTCATGATCGCGGTCACCGACACGGGTGTCGGGATGAGCGCGGAGACCGCGGCGAAGGCCTTCGATCCGTTCTTCACCACCAAGTCCGTGGGGAAGGGCACCGGCCTGGGCCTCAGCCAGGTGTACGGCTTCGTCAAGCAGTCCGGCGGCCACGTGAAGATCTATTCCGAAGTGGGGCAGGGGACGACGGTCAAGATCTACCTGCCCCGCTCGATGGCTACCGGGTCCTTTCGGCCGACGGCGCCGAACAAGCTCTGCGGCTGATCGATTCGAACCCCGAGATCACCCTGCTGTTCACCGACGTGGTGATGCCCGAGGTCAACGGCCGCAAGCTCGCCGACGAAGCGCTGCGCCGGCGCCCTGAGCTGAAGGTGCTGTTCACGACCGGCTACACGCGCAACGCGGTCGTGCACAATGGCGTGCTCGATCCCGGCGTCGAGCTGATCGGCAAACCCTTCACGGTGGACCAGCTCGCGGCGAAGGTGCGCGCGATCCTGGACGCCTAGGCCCGGCTGCCCTCTCCCGACCCTCTGTCGCTGAGGTGCGCCAGCGAAGCTCGATCGCCCGCGCCGCGAGCCAGCAGGCGAGCGCCCATGCAGCGCCCAGGCTCCAGCCGGCCAGCACGTCGCTTGGCCAATGCACCCCAAGATAAACCCGCGTCAGCCCGATCAGCAGGGCGGCGGTGATCGCCGCGGCCACGACATAGACCTTCACCCGCGTTCGCTGCGCGAAGTGGGCGGAGAGGACGCCGATGGTCAGGAACACCACGGCCGAGAGCATCGCGTGGCCCGAGGGGAAGCTGGGGTTCATCACCTCGACGGCGCGGAGCGCGGCCTCGGGCCGTTCGCGATCGAACAGCGCCTTCAGCCCATTGCTCAGGGCGGTCCCGCCCGCGGCCGCGACCACGAGCAGGAAGGCTTCGCGGCGGCGGCTCAGCATCGTGAACAGACCGGCGACGAAGGCGACCACCAGCACGAGGACCGAGGTGGAGCCCAGCGCCGTTATGTCCGCGGCCGTCATCTCGAGCCACTTTGGGCCGAGTGGGTCATTGCCGTCCCCGGTCCGCAAGGCGACGACGATCTGGCGATCGACCGTCTCAGTCTCGCCCTCGACCACCTCATCGACGATCTCCAGGAACACCAGAGCGCAAAGCGCCACGACGAGAAGGGCGACGACGGCGCCGATCTCCCGCACCATGAGCTCCATGGAGCGCACGAGCCCCTGGCGCACCGCCGAACCTTCGGCTGTCCAGCGCTCGGGCGCGAGGCGCTCCCAGTCTTTTCGGTTTGGTCTGCTCAGTCCCATTCCAGGCGCGGATGTGCTCCAACCTGGTTCTAGATAGGTCGCCATGAGGGGCTGCAAGGGCAGCGGACGTCTTCCGGAACGTGAAGCGCGACCTAAATCCAGTCGATCCAAACGAAGCGCGGCTGCTGTCGCGCTCGCGACGAAGCCAACACACAAGAGATCCAATGCGCCGGTTGCTCATGGTTCTTTCGATGGTGCCCAGCATGTTGGTCGCCGCTGGCGCGACCTCAGTCGCCGACGCTCGCGAAACGCCGCGTGCGGCCACCGCCAGCTCACCTCCCGCCACGGTCGCCGACCTGGTGAGGAAAGTGGATATCCCTTACACCCAGTTCACCCTGGCCAACGGATTGCGCGTCCTCGTGCACGAGGACCGCAAGGCGCCCGTGGTGGCGGTGTCGGTCTGGTACAATGTCGGTTCGAAGGACGAGCCGCCTGGACGAACGGGCTTCGCCCACCTGTTCGAACACCTGATGTTCAACGGCTCGGAGAACGCGCCGGGCGACTACTTCGAGCCCCTTCGTGAGGTCGGAGCCACCGACTTCAACGGGACGACCTGGTTCGACCGCACCAACTATTTCCAGACCGTCCCGCGCCCCGCCCTGGAGCGCGTGCTCTTCCTGGAAAGCGACCGAATGGGCCTCCTTCTGGGGGCGGTCAGCCAGGAGACGCTGACCAACCAGGTCGGCGTGGTGCAGAACGAGAAGCGCCAGGGCGACAACCAACCGTTCGGCCTGGTGGAGTATGCGCAGCTCGCCGCCCTATTTCCCGCAGGCCACCCTTATCGTCATGCCACCATCGGCTCGATGGCCGATCTCGACGCCGCCTCGCTGGACGACGTGAGGTCCTGGTTCCGCGCAAAATACGGCCCGAACAACGCCGTCCTTGTGCTCGCGGGCGACATATCCGCCGCCGAGGCCCGACCGCTTGTGGAGAAGTACTTCGGGCACATTCCCCGCGGGCCAGAGAACCGTCCGGCGATGGCCCCCGTGCCGACGCTCCCCGCGCCCGCCATCGAGGTGATGAAGGACCGAGTGGCCAACACCCGGCTGTACCGCAACTGGGCCGTTCCGGGCCTGCTGGACTCCGAGAGCGCCGCCTTGACAGTCGCCGCCGGCGTCCTTGGCGGCCTGTCGAGCTCTCGCCTCGACAACGAGCTGGTCCGCAAGGACCAGACGGCCGTGCGGGTGTCAGCCGAGAACCAGGCCTTCCACCGGGTCGGAATCTTCGAGGTGCAGGTCGACGTGAAACCGGGCGCCGACGCCGACGCGGTGGCGCGCCGCCTGGACGCCATCATCGCCGACCTGATCGCCAAGGGGCCGACAGCGGATGAGGTCCAGCGGGTCGTCATGACCGAAGTCGCCGGCCGCATCCGCGGCCTCGAACAGGTCGGCGGCTTCGGCGGGAAGGCCACCGCGCTGGCGGAGGGCGCGCTCTACGCCGACGACCCGGAATTCTACCGCAAGCGGCTCCTCGCGCTCGGCCGCGTGACGCCGGCCGACGTCCAGCAGGTGCTGCGCAAGTGGCTCACGCGCCCGGTCTACGCGCTGACCGTCGTCCCCGGCGAACGGGGACCTTACGAAGAGGCGGCCGCGGCGCGGGCGTCTGCGAGCGAGACCGCAACGTCTGGGCAGGCGACCGTCGCGAAGCCCGGAGAGCCCGCCGCCGCCGGGGCGGCCGCGCTTGCGAGAACCGAACGGAAGCCGCCGTCGGTCGGCCAAATCGCTGACCTCGACTTCCCGGAAGTGGAGCGGGCGCGCCTCTCCAACGGCATCGAGGTGGTGTACGCCCGGCGCCAGACGGTGCCGGTGATCCGCCTCGCCGCGGAGTTCAACGCCGGCGTCGCGGCGGACCCGCCGAACGCCGCCGGCGTCCAGTCTCTGATGCTACGCCTGCTGCCCGAGGGCACGACCAGCCGCAGCTCCGTGCAGATCGCCGAGGAACAGGAGCGGCTCGGCGCCCAGATTCAGCCTGCAGCCTCGCGCGACCGCTCGGCCCTGCTCATGACGGCCATGACGCCGAACCTCGGGCCGTCGCTGGACCTGCTGGCGGACATCATCCGCAACCCGGCGTTTGCGCCGGCGGAGGTGGAGCGCTTGCGGGCCCAGCAGCTCGCCCTCATCGCCGAGGAGCTCACCCAGCCGGCCGGCTTGGCGCAGCGAGCGCTTCCGCCGCTGATCTACGGTCCAGAGCACCCCTATGGACATCCGCCCTCCGGGACCGGACGTGAAGCGTCGATCAAGGCGGTGCGCCGTGAGGACCTGGTCCGAGTGCATCAGGCGTGGATCCGGCCGGACACGGCCACGATCTTCGCGGTTGGCGACATCCCGCTCTCGAGCCTGGTCGCCGAGCTGGAGCGCCGCTTCGGGGACTGGCGTCCGCCGGCTGCGCCCAAAGGTGAGAAGCACTTCGCTGTCGAACCTCCCGCGGCTCACGCGCGGATTGTCCTGGTGGACCGGCCGCAGTCGCCGCAGTCCTACATCTACGCCGGCCAAGTGCTTCCCGTCCGCGGCAGCGACGATACGCTCGACCTCAGGGCCGCCAACGAGGTGCTCGGTGGCAATTTCCTGTCGCGCATCAACATGGACCTGAGGGAGACCAAGGGCTGGTCGTACGGCGCCCGGAGCAGCGTCGATCTGCTCGAGGACCGCTCAAGCCTGCTGCTGATCGCGCCCGTCCAGGCCGACAAGACCGGCCCAGCGGTGCAGGCCCTGGTCACCCACGTCCGCGATATGGTGGGCGGCAGGGGGATCACGCCGGTCGAGCTCCAGCAGGTGATCAACGCCAACACGCGTCAGCTCGCCGGTCAGTTCGAGACCTCCGCGGCGGTCCTCGGCGCCCTGCGGAGCAACGCCCTCTACCGCCGCCCCGACGACTACTGGGAGAAGGTCGCGGACCGCTATCGCGGCATGACCGCTCAGAAGCTCGACGCCGCGGCCCGCGCGGCGATCGACCCGGCGCGGATTGTCTGGGTGGTCGTCGGCGATGCTTCCAAGGTCAGAGGACAGCTCGAGGGCCTTGGACTGCCCGTTGAGACCGTACGGCCGGATTAGGCCCAGGTACTCAGCCCAGGCTTCACGGCGGTGACCGCTTGGCCGCTGCCGAGGACTGGGGTTAGTCGACCTTCGCGGCGCGACGGGGCGAGATCGCGAAGGTCGGCTGGTCCGTGTTCGGCCGCTTGAACTCACGCCAGCCGGAGCTCAGGACGCGCGCTGACGATCGGAGGAACAGCGCGGCGATCGCCGCGGCGACCAGGATGTCGGGCCAGGCGGCGTGGGTCACGGAAACAGCAAAGGCCGCCGAGAGCACGCCGACGTTTGCGATGACGTCGTTCCTGGAGCACTCGAAGGTGCTCGACATGTTCACGTCCTCCCGACGATAGCGCCACAGCAGGCCAAGGCAGGCCAGGTTCGCCGCAAGGGCGAGACCCCCGAACAGCAGCATTAGGCCGGACGCCGGGGGCGCACCGGTAACGATCTTGACGCCGATCTCCACCAGCACGCCTATCCCGAACAAAAGGATGAACCCGCCCTTGGCGAGCGCCGCCCCGGCCTTCCAGCGCGGACCTCGTGCGAGGGCGTAGAGGCTTAGGCCGTACACGAAGGCGTCGCCGAGCATGTCCACCGCGTCGGCCATCAGCGCGGCCGATCCTGCGACCACGCCGGCGCCGAACTCCACGAAGAACATCACCGTATTGATGGCGATCATCACGCGGCGCTGGCCAGCCTCGCGGGCCAGCTGCTCCAGCTCGCATCCCTTCGCGGAACAGCAGTCGTCCATGGTGCGGAGGTAAGGTTGGCGGCCTGCGTTCAGCAACCGTGCGCGTGCCAATACGCGCGCGTTGGCGGTCGTCTTGCCGTGAGGCCGCTCCGCCCTAGCTATGTGTGGACGAACCGCAGTGGTGGAGGCCATCGATGTTGGAGCAGGGAGACGGCGCGGCGCACGCGCATGGCCGATTTCTCTTCCTCACGCAGCTCATGCGCCCTCCTGTCGGCTTCAACCGACCGGAGGACGTGGTGAAGGATCCCGCCCTTAGCCTGGAGGAGAAGCGCGAACTTCTGGCCGCCTGGGCCTCGGACGCCTTCGCCCCTCCCGATCATCCTGGGCTGCGCTGGCTTCCCGGCGCGGAGGATCCTGTGCCGCTCATGGAGATCAACGACGCCCTTCGCCGCCTCGATGAGCCTCGTTCGACGGCGCCTGATCAATAATCGAAGGAGGCCGGCGCCCCGGACGCGTAGAGGGGGGGGCGGCTCGGTATCCCACCGACGGCAACCGCGGCAGCGCTTTGGCCCTCGGCGGCGGAGGGTGAGGAGCGGCTGTGACAGGTTGCCCCGCCCCCTTGAAGTGTTCTCACTGCGTTCCCATCGTTTGACCTGCTGTTCGTGGGACCGGGGACGAGGGATGAGGCAGCTTGAAATCGAGAATCAGCTCCGCGACGTGGTCAGCCGCATTGTCGTCCAGGTAGAGTTGGCGACCGCCCAGGGGCGGACCGACATCAACCTCGCGCTTGAGGATGCGTTCATCCCCATCCTGAAATCGGTCTACAACCTACCGCACCTCGTCAACCTGAACCGGAAGCAAAAGAACTTCCCTGGCATCGACCTTGGAGACGACCACGACCGCGTCGCCTTCCAGGTCACCTCGTCGACTACCCTCGAAAAGGTGAAGTTCACCGTCCGACAGTTCATGGACCGGGCCTACTACAACACCTTCGACGAGCTCTTCATCCTCATGCTCGCCAGGAAGCAGGCCTCGTACAGCCAGGCTTCGGTGAACGAGCTGCTGAGCGGGCGGTTCGCGTTCAACTGTAAGAAGCACATTATCGACCTCACCGACCTGCTCGGGCAGGTGTCTGGGCTGAGGCTCGCCGCGCAGGAACGGGTGCTGGCCGAGTTCAAGCACATCCTGGGCGAAGTTGACGCCTACATCAGCTTCAGCACCGAGAGCGTGGCGGCACCGACGGCGATCACGTCCAACCTTCAAGAGATCCGGCTCCCGCCGGCCGTCCATGTGGCCGAGCTTTCCATCGACGATGAGGCCGTGATCGCGCGGGCTAAGGTGGAGCTCGGTTACAAGGGCAAGGCGCGGGGCCGGAGGTCGATCGCAAAGATGGCCCTGCTGTTGAACGGCGTGGAGACGGACGCGTGGGTCTGCCACGACAATAAGCTCTTCTCGTTCCACGATATCGAGCAGTGCGGCCTGAACAGCGTCGTCGACCCCGGGTCGGTCGAGCGACTCCAGGTCTCAGACCTCGCCGACTCGCCCGAGCCGGACAATGTGAACATCCTCAAGCAACTGCTCGCCGCCGAGACCCGCGAGATGCTCAAGCCGCGCCATGTGCGGCTGCAGACCCAAGAGGGGGTGTTCTACTTTGTGCCCACGGCGGAGGGGCAGCTGGAGCGCAAGGAGACCTGGGTCGGGAAGAAGACGTCGACCCGCCGCGTTTATGAGCTCAAGTACCAGAGGAAGGACCCGTCAAAGGTCTCCCATCACCAGCATCTGTCGTTCGAGCTCTCGTTCACGAAACTGGGGGAGACCTGGTACGCGCAGATCGTGCCGAGCTGGTTCTATTCCTACGACGCCTACCGCAGATCGAACTGGCACGACGATCTCCTGTCCCAGCAGAAGCGCCTGGAGCATAATGAGACCGTCCGCAACATGGTGCGGTTCGTCGCCTACTTCTTGTCCAACACCCGCGGCGACCCGGACAGCGGATTGGCTTTCCTTTCCCTCGTCGAGTTCGACGTCCACGACGCGGACGAAACGGGGGCCGGCGAGGGCGATGCCGGCGCCGCAGACCTTGCGGAAGGCGCAGCGGCATGAAGCTCACCACCCTCACCGAGCCTCTGCTGGAGTTCGGCACCGGCACGCACATCTGCCCGCGGACCGGGATTGAGCATATGGGCGTCTACGACCAGCGCGACGAGTTGCGACGCACGGAGCTGCGCATTGGGGTGGTTGGCCGCGGGGAGGGGATCGACCTTCTTGATGAGTGGCTCGAGCGGTGCCGCGGAGGGATCGAGCGCAAGAAAGAATCGCAGCTGCTGAACCTCTTCCGCGGCTTCGGCGGCATCAATCAGAGCTACGGATTCCTGACCCGGCTCATCAATTCGCCGCAGTACACCCGAACTCTCAAGAAGTCGGAGATCTCGGCGGTCATGAAGCTCACGTCCCGCCCGGACCGGGTGGAGCGGGCCGTCGAGCTCTATTACGAGCAGATCCGCTTCCTGGCCGAGAACAGGTCCGTGGACGTCATCGTCTGCGTGGTGCCGAACGAGATGTTCGACTCCATGACGGCGATGGCCAGCGGCGACGAAGAGAACGAAAGCGAGCTTGAGCACAATTTCAGGCGTATCCTGAAGGCCCGGTGCATGCACCTTGGCACGCCCCTACAGTTGGTGCGCGAGAAGACTATCGTGTTCACCAAGCACGTCGCCGACCAGCAGGACGCCGCGACTAAGGCCTGGAACTTCTGCACCGCGCTCTACTACAAGGGCAACCGGACGATTCCCTGGCGGCTTGTCGAGGACAAGGCGAAGCTTAGGTCGTGCTACATCGGCATAGGGTTCTACAAGAGCCGGGACGGGGAGACGGTGTCGTCAAGCTTGGCGCAGGTCTTCGACGAGTTCGGGCACGGGATCATTCTGCGCGGGACGCCGGTGTCGATCGACAAGAGGAACCGGCACCCGTATCTGAGCGAGGATCAGGCCTACGAGTTGCTGCGCGATGCGCTCGACGAGTACGACCGAGCTCTGGAGCACATGCCGGCTCGGATCGTGATCCACAAGTCGAGTCACTTCCGGGACAGCGAGCGAAAAGGGTTCCTACGCGCCCTCGATGAAAAGGGCATCCGCGCCAAGGATTTCGTCGCGATCACAGACACCGACATTCGGCTGTTCGGCGACAAGGACTATCCGCCGAAGCGCGGCACGCTGCTGACGATCTCCGAGGCCGAGGGCGTGCTCTATACCCGCGGCACGGTTGATTTCTACAAGACCTACCCCGGCATGTATGTGCCCAGCCCGCTCAAGATAACGGTCTACGAGCAGGACTCGTCGCTGGAGAGCCTTTGCGATGAAATCTTGGGGCTGACGAAGATGAACTGGAACAACACCCAGATGGACGGTCGGCTGCCGATCACCCTGGAGTGCGCCCGGAAGATCGGGGACATCATGAAGTACGTCGCCGCGGGCGAAAAGCCTCAGGTCAGCTACAGCTTCTACATGTAACGGCTGCAGGGGGTGCGGCTACGCGGCCGTGCGGTGTGAGCTTTCAGTTCAAGTTTTCTCCTCGAAATTGAGCAAGCGCGCGCTCATACGGGCGCGAGATCATATTATCGCCTAATATATCTTATCGGAAATATTAATAGGAACGCTTGGTAATTTCAGCCAATGCTGATGAATGTCTCTGATATACCATTAGGTTCGCCAGATCTTCACCTTCCGTGGCTCATCCGCCGTGGCGGCCGCAGTAGCCGCCTCTTGCTTTGGCCTCTTTCCAAGCCTTCACAGGAAGCTGGCTCGAAACGCCGACAACGCCAGCCTTGCACCTGGCGCCGCTCAGAGTGACGCCCTCGCAGCGGATCGACCCCTCCGAAGAGAGCCACTCGACGAAGTCCTCACGGCTGAGGCCAGCTTGGCGCGCCATGGCGCCCGTCGGATTCACCAGGTATTCCTCCGCCACTTCAGGCTCGAGGGCGATCCTGACGTTCCCCCATCCAAGGCCCTTATCGATCCAATAGGCTTGTCCATGTGCGATGTGGGAACGGATGAGCTCCCTCTCGAGCGCATCAGGCGCCGGCCACTCCGTCATGGGCTCCGCAGGTTGAACTGAACCGCCGCCGTGTCCCTTGGGCTGGTGCTCCTTGCGCCCTGCGCGTACTAGAAAGGTGGATTGGGCGCGCCGGCCTGGCAGGCCCGTCGCAGCTTCAGCGAGCTGGAGGCTGAGCCCCTTCCCGAATTTGGCGTAGGCGAACAGCGCCGCCTGCCACCGCTCAGCCTCATCTTCGATTTCGGACAGCTGTAGAGCGCAGGCGCGCCTTTGGTCCTGGGCGGACTCCAGCGCCTGCTGCGCCTTTGTCAGTTCGGCGTTGGCTTCGATCAGCCGTTTCAGAGCAGGATGCATCAGAACCTCGAACGTCGGCTGGAGCTTAGTTCAGCCAGTGATTCGTAGCTCGGTGCCTGAGGTCAAAGATTGAAGCGATTGGTTCACGACGAGGCTTTCCCTTCGGCGGTCGCCGCGGCACCAGGAGCGCGCCACAGGCCGAGGAGCACGACGGTCTGGACCAGCCAGAGAACCGTCTGTTGCTCCATCTGATCGCGAGCAAGCAGGCCATGGGCGACCTCGTTGCGGAGGTTTGGGCCGCGCGGATCGGCGTAAAGCGTTGCGAGATGCACCGCGAGGTCGGGTCCGTGTTGGCCGAGCGCCGCCACGGTCTCCTTGCTGTAGAGCCCGTCCCCCATCGTCACCGCCACCTGCGCGCCCTTAAACTTGGGGTGCGGCTTGCTCGTCGGCCGGCCAATCAGGCCCATCAGACTGCGGAAACCGCGTTCGATCTGCGGCACCAGCACATGCACCGCCTTCACGTGGTCGCCCTCGAACCAAGCCTCCAGTCCGTCGGACAACAGCGCGCCGTCGCCAAACAGCCCGGCCCTATTGCTCCAAGCGACGAAGTGGCCGGCGTGCAACTGGTAATGCTCGATCGCGGCCTCGAGCGCCCACCCTAGCCAGGGGGTGTTCATGCTGAGGCTGAAGTGGGCGTGCCGAAGGACGCGGCCATAGGGGTCGTCTTCGATGCTCCCGACGGTGGCGACGACGTGGTCCTCGCCCATGATCTGCTGCGGGATCATCGCCATCAGCGGCGCGGCGTCTCCGATCGTCGCCAGCTGCTCCTCGAGCTGGGCTCGGCGCAGCATGAACTCGGCGCCGATGCGAGCGAACGCATCTACGACCGTGCCTTCGACGATCCGCGCCTGGAACGCCTCCACCTCGTCGAACGAGATGCGGACCTCCTGGCTGATTTCCGCCATCTGGTCGCGGGCTCCGCGGACCTTGGCCTGCATGAGGCGGCGGACCCGCTCGACATCGTCCGCGAGCCCGGCCTTCCGATAAGACTCCATGCTGTCGTTGAGCACGCTCGAGGCGGCGAGCGCCTCGGCGCGGCTGGCATGGTGTTCGCGGGCGCGGGCGATGATCGCGTGAATGCGCTTCTCGTCGGAGCTCTGCTTTAACTGACGGTAGTGCTTGATGAGCCGCTCGCCCGTTCGTTCAACGAAGTGAACGTCGAAGCGCTTCGGGTCTGCGGCGTCGGCGTAGCCGGCGAGCACGGTTTCCAGGTCCGCGACGAGGTGCGTCCTCTCCGCCTCCGTCAAGCCGGACTTCCGCTGCTCCGTGAGGATGTCGTAGGCCTGCCACCAGAGTTCGCCTTCGCTCAGCGCCACCCCGTGGAGCTGCAGGATCTCGGCCCGGATCGCGTCCACAAGGGCTTGATCATCCAGCTGAATGGCAAGCCCGAGCGCGCGGCGTAGGCGCATGAAGGCGTGGAGACGCTGCTCGGAGGGAACGCCGCTCGCCGCGCGGTAAGCATCAATGGCCAATCGCGCGAAGTGGGGTTCGCGCCGCGCGCCGGTCAGCACCTTCGGCCCAAGATCCCAGATCAAGTCGGCGTAATGGGCCTTCAAGGTGGGTGTCGTGAGCCCATCGGCGCGTAGCCGCCAAGCGTCCAGCACGTCGGCGTCCACAGCCGCCAGAGGCGGGCTGTCCACGACCTCGCCATTCTCATAGGTGGCGCTGAAGCGTGGTCCGAAATAACCGCCCCAAGGGCTGGGGTTGCCGGGATACGGCCGAATTTCGGCCGCCAGCCGATCGGCCTTCCATAGCTCTGGCTCACCTTCGGCTGCACCGGCTCGCAGCGCTTCAGCCACGTCCGTCAGGTCGACAGGACCGCCGGCGCGATCGAAGCGGGCCAGCACCTCGTCCGGCGTTTCACTCGGGGCCGATGATGATGACATGGTCTATCACGCGGGGACCGACCGCCCGCGTAGAGACAGGCCGACGGTGACATGGGTGGGAGCGGGCAGAGGTATATAGGTGCGCGTCTCGGCCGGTCCCAAGCCTAGAGACCGAGCGACCTCGCCTCGCCCGACGTTCCTTTCCTCACGCCGCCGTGGCGAACTCTGGGAGCGTACATGACCCGTCGCCGACCGACGCCGGGGGACAGAGAAAGCGGCTCAGCCGAACGTAGTCGGGTGAGGTCACCTTGATCTCCGCCCAGGCGCCCTTGTCCGTGAGCGCCCGTGCGATGCGCCAGGCCGCGTCTTCCGCCATCGCGCCCGATCGGAAAACCAGCGGCGCGGCGAGCTGTTCAGACTGCACCATCCAACCCGCCCCCGTGGGGACGACCGAAATGGGATGAAGCACCGCTGTTCCTCCTCTCCTGCGCAAGCGTAGCCTTGGTCGATTTAGGTCGCTTGGGTGGGCCCACAAGAGGCTGAAGGCAGGGTTCGTGCTGCGGCTGAGCCAAGCATGCGGAGGGGCAGATCGAGATCGACTGCAGCGCGACCCGGATCGCCTTCAGGCGGGCAGGCGAACCTGGGCGCGGAGGCGGGCATAGAGCTGAACCTCGGGCTGGTGCTGCATCTCCACCACGAGGGCGAAGCGTTGGCGCGTCTCGAACGAGGCCGCCCAGCCGGCTTCACATCGGACCACCAGGTGGTAGGAGCCGCCATAGGCATCGGTGTCTCGCGTGAACGTCACGCTGGCGGTCTGGACGGTGTTCCGTTCCCGCTCGCGCGGCCCCGGCTCCATGCCGCAGTTGAACCGATTGTCGAGATCGGGGCGGCGACCCTCCGCCTGGGTGCGACGGCGAAAGTGATCGAAGATCAGCGCCGGATCACACCCGCGGACCAGGCGGAAGCTCATCCCGACACCCGCATAGTCGGCGCGGGTATGGCGGACCGGGGGATCGTAGGCGAGGCTGACCCGGATGGTGCGCCGCCCTCCTCCCTGGAAGAGTTCGGGTATGGGGACCTGATAGACGGCGAAATGGTCCAGTGGCAGCTCGTCCTCGGCGAACAGGACCACGCGATGGTCGTCCGAGTAGGCGGCGCGTTCAGCGTCGGGCCGGCCATTCCCGCAAACCGCCCTCACGGTGTCGTTGCCCAGCGGCTGCAGCCGCAGCTCCGCCGGCTGCGGGACCTCGCTGGCGCCGGCGAGAAGGGCCCGCATCAAATTGGCTGACGCGTTCGGGAACCGGCCCAGGAGCCGCGCCGCCTTCGACGCCACCAGGGGGGCTGCGTATGACGTGCCGGAGCCCGCGGTGAAGAGACGGTCCAGGAAGCGATGATGGAGGGTGAGCACGCCGGCGGAAGCGAGATCCTCGCCGAGGCGCAGCCGCCCAACCATAGGGTCGAACACCATCGTGCCGCCGACATCCACCAGGTCCGGCTTCGTGGAGCCCCCGATCCCCGGGCCCACGCGGGAAAACGGGGCTGGCTCCAGCGCCCGCGTGATCGGCCGAACATGCACGTCGTCGGCGAACTCCGGCCCCAGCCCCTCCCCGTGCGCCAAGGCGCCGACGGTCAGGACGTTCATGGCGCCGGCCGGCTCGCAAATGCGATTGGCGGGCTCGGTGAGATAGCCCGGGTACTCTGTCACCGCCTGCTCGATCCGATTGCCGCCGCGCGGCGCGCGGTTTCCGGCCGAGACGATGATTAGGACGTCGAGCTCGCGGGCCAGCTCGTCCAGCGTCTGCGCCCAGGGACCGACCTTGCCGCCGTCATACGGGCGCTTTGGATCACCGAGCGCCACGACGAAGATGCGGCAGCCAAACCGCCCGTGGAGGCCGGCGATCGCCTCACGCATCTGGGTCGGCACGAGGCGACGGTCGTCGAAGCCGCCGCGGTCGTTGATCACCTTGGCGACGGCCAGCCTGGCGGTTCTCGCGAGCTGTCCGGCCTCGAGCTGCGCCCGCAGGTCGCCGAACAGCGCCACGCCGCTCACCCGGGTGCCGTGGCCCCACTCGTCGGCTGTGCCTAGGCTCGCCGGCGCACCAATGGCTCCCACGATCGCGTCGGCCAGCAGCGGGTGATCATTCACCCCGCTGTCGATGACGCCGATGACGGGCGCGTCGTCCGGCAAGGGGGCGAGGGCCGGAAGCTCTTCCAGCGTGAGGTTCAACGCCTCGCCGATGGCCACGTCCGGCTCAGGCGGGAGATCGAGAGCCGCAACCTCCTCCACATCGAGCAGCGTCCTGACGACCGCCCCGTCGGCGCGCAGCCTCAACATCGTGATCGATGGGCCGACATAGCGGTCCAGGACCTCCCCTTCCCGCCTCTCGATATAGTCGGCGATCTGGTCGAGCTTGCGCGTTCGCGCCTCACGGCGCCCGAAGTCCCAGAGCTCCAGGTCCAGGACGAACTCGCGACCATCGGCGAAGTCTGCAGGCGCGGAGAAGCCCTCCTCGCGCAGGCGGATCCCGATGCGGTCCCGAGGGGTCACCGCGGCGATCTCTTCGACCCGATTGATGAACCCGCTGTACGCTGGTGAGGCCTGCCCGTCTGGGACGCCCCGCGCATAGGCGGCGAGGCGCTCGCGGAAGCCGCGCAGGTCATCTTCGGAAGCGAACAGGACGAGCGTCTTGTCCTCATCGGTGGAGAGCACCGTCAGGCCGAGCCGCTCCCAGTCTTCCTCCAGCGTCATGCCGTTCATGCGCACACGCAGGATCAGGGACGGATCGACGAACTCCGGTCGACGGCGGCGCTGCTGTTCTTCGACCGCCGCCGTGAGCTCGGCCTCGAGCCGGCCGCTGTGGTGACCCGGATCCCGCGCGGGCGCGCCGCCGCCGCCAGGCCGCTTGCGGCGCTCCAGCTGCTCAGGCAGGCGGACGAGCCGCAAGTGGTCGTGTCGCGGCATGCCGGGTTGTTCAGTCCGAGGCCTTCAGGCGAGCCCTTCCGGATCGGCGGCGAACCTCATCGGCGATGGCGCGGCGGAGGTCCTGCTCGCGGACAGTCTTGCGCCGATGGATGACGGCCGACTTGATGGCCTGGACGCAGACGCGCTCGATCTCGGCATAGGAATAGCCTTCGAGCTTGCCGGCTTGGGCGAGCGGGTCGAAGTCGAGGGCCACGTTCTTGAACTTCAGCTTCAGGAACCGCTCGATCATCTGCCGGTCGGGCTTGTCGAACCAGATCACCTCGTCGAAGCGGCGCCAGATCGCCGGGTCGAGCGACTGGTCGAGGTTTGTCGCGGCGATCATGAAGCCCTTGGGACGAATGCGGTCGATGAACAGCAGCAGGCTGTTGACCACGCGCCGCAGCTCATTGTGCTCGCTGGTGTCGTCGCGCGACCGCGCCAGGGCGTCGAACTCGTCGAGGAACAGGACGCAGGGCTGTTTCCGAGCGAACTCGAAGATCTTGCGGATATTGGCCGCCGTCTCGCCAAGGTAGGACGAGATCAGCCGATCGATCTTGACCACGTAGAGGGGTAGCCCGAGCTCGGCTGCGAACACCTCCGCGCAGAGGGTCTTGCCGCACCCGGGAGGCCCGCAGAACAGCAGCTTCGAGCGAACCTCGAGGCCGCGCCGACGGATTTCGTCCCCTCGGCGGAACTCGTGGATCAGGTCGACGAACACGCGCACGTTCTCATCGCTGAGCACGATGTCGTTCTTATTGTGCTCCGGCTCGACCCGCTCGACGAAGTCGCTGGCGGCGTCCGGGAACGGGATCAGGGGCGCCAGGGCCCTCGGGGCGGGCGTCCCAGGCTGGGCGTTATCCAGGGTCTTGCGAAGCGAGCGGGCGAGCACGCGGTTGTTCTTTTGTTCCTCTTCGAGGATGATCTGCTCGGCGACGGCCCGGAACTCGTCGTCCCGGCCGTAGCTCGCCAGCAGTTTCTTCATCAGCTCGCCGCGCGCCATGACGATTCGTCTTCGATGCCCCGCGGGACGTTAGTGGAATTCCGAGGCCCCGACCATTCGGCGCCAGGGCTTAAGATGGCGTCAACCATGCCGCTGCGCGAGGGGGCGGATGGCCGCGACCGTACGCCCGTCGAGCGATAGCGCCGCAAACGCCGAAGGGACTACGCCCTGGGCCGCGGGGCTACTTGCGCCGCCAGACGCCGTCGACGTCCCTGTAGTAGTCACCCGGCTTGAGCTTGGTGTCTCGCAGCGCCTTGGCCGCGGCGACGCCGGCGACCTCGGGCGTCACGCCGTTGCGCTTGGCCGTTTCCTCATAGACACGCCGCCGCCCGGCGTTGATCTCCTCGACGGCGGCTTGCAGCGCCGCATCGGCCGGCGTCGTGACGAAGCCGAGAAAGCCATCCGCCTGTTCGCCGACTTTCCCTGCGGCTTTCGCCGCGTCGACCAACACCTTGGCCGACGGCGCCTGCGCCAAGGCGAACCCCGGTCCGAGGCCGGCGACAACGGCGATCGACGCGACCGCAGCCCGTCTCGTCGGGCAGTAGCGACCTTCCATCGTCCACCCCGGCGCTAGTGCGAGAGCAGCAGGGGAATGGGCGAATCGTCCAGCATCTCGCGGCTGACCCCGCCCAGGATGAACTCCCGAATCCGCGAATGGCCGTAGAGGCCCATGACGATCAGATCCGCCTGGGCGACGTGGGCGGCGTGCTGCAGGATCACCTCGCTGGCCGGGCGGCCGCCCTCGGGCAGGCGCTGGAGGTTCACGGACCGGCAGCCGTGGCGCTGCAGGAGGGCCTGAAGCGTCTGCTCGGCGTCACGGGCGGCCGCTGGATGGTCCACGATCACCGCCGAGACCTGATCGGCCTTGCTCAGCAGAGGCAGGGCGTCTCTCAGGGCCCGGGCCGACTCCCGGCTGCCGTTCCAGGCTACGAGGATGTTGCGGCCAACACGGGTGGCGTTGCTGGTGTCTGGAACGGCGATGACGGGTCCGCCGGCGTTCAGCGCCACCGTGTCGGCCGGGGCGAAGACGCCTTCGCGGGTGTTCTCGGGCGGCCCGGGCATGATGAGGAGGTCAGCCCCCCGCGCGGCTTCGATGAGCTCGTTGGGCGCGCCGCCATCCAGTTCACGCCAGGCGATCGCTTTCCCGCTCGCTGCGCCTTCCAGCGTGGCCTTCGCAGCCTTGGCGTTCGCCAGCACAGTCCGATTGTGGGCCTCGGTGAGGTCTTTCATCACCGAGGCTGGCGGGGTGACTTCCGCGCTGGCCCCGAGATAGACCGAGGGCGCGGCGGGGGAGAGGAATACGCTCGCAAGGTCGGCGTCGAAACGGCTCGCCAGGTCGGCGGCGATCGCCGCGCGCCGCCCAGCCCCTTCGTCCACGCCCGCTTGCACCAGTATCTGCTTCAAGCTCATCTAAGTCTGCTCCCAACCATCCGTCGGTCCCGCCTGCGCCGGCTCCGACGTAAGAGGAGGAGCGCGGGGCGCGACCCATCTTGACCTTGGTCAAGAAAGGGCGGGCGGGGGCCCGTTCAATCCCCTCAGCGCGATCTGGAGTTGACCCGGGCGCGTCACGCCGGATGCGGCGGCGAGCCCTCCAACTTGACGCCGGTCAAGCTGCGCCCTCCGGGAGCGGCGACAGTCGGGCGCGTTTTCGTGACCCCGCGCCCAGCCAGCTGGGCCGGCCTCAGGAGGAGAACATGCGCTCGAAGCGAGTTTGGATCGTACTTGGCGTCATCCTGGTCTTGGTCGTGGTTGCACTGCTGGTCTGGAGGCCATGGCGTGACAGTCCCGCAGCTCCGGCGGCGACGGGCGCGCCAGCGGCGGCGCCGGCCGGCTCCCGCGCGGGCCCTTACGAGCGCCAGCGCGCCGAGGCCGAGACCGCGGCCGAGGGCGCCTTGGATGCGGAGGCCATCGCCGTCCTCGCCGAGACCGACCGCGCCATAGCGCGCATTGCGGCCGGAGACCGCCCCGGCGCGCTTGCCGCCCTGGAGGCGGCGGCGGGCAAGGCGCAGATCCTGGTCGGCCGCAATCCGGCCAATGCGCTGATCCCCGCCTCCGCGGAGGTCCATGTGATCGACTCCGCGCCCGCGGACGAGGATCGGATCGAGCGGATGCGGCGTAGCCTCCAGTTGTCGGTGATCGCCGACGACTTGCCCAAGGCGCGGCTGATCCTCGACTCGCTGAGAAGCGAAATCCGCGTCCGCACCTACCACATCCCGCTCGGGACCTATCCGGCCGCCCTGGCCCAGGCCGCCGCGTTGCTCGACCAGCAGAAGAACGCCGAGGCCGCCGACGTGCTGGCTCGGGCGCGCTCGACCCTGGTGATGATCGACGAAGTGACGCCCCTCCCCCTGGTCGTCGCTCAGACTGCCGTGGACGCGGCGAAGGCCGACAAGGATGCGCAACGCCGGGCGCAGCATCTCACGGCGGCGCGCGAGGCCTTGGAACGGACGGAAGATCTTGGCTACGGCGACAAGGACACCCGCAAAGCGCTGCTGGCGGAGATCCGAAGCCTGGAGGGCGGGGCCAAGTCCGGGTCGGACATCGAGGCGGCGCTCGAACGGATGCAGACCCGCCTCAAAGACGTGGTGGCGAGGCTGAAGGGCGAGCAGAAGCAGGCGGAGTCCTAGAAGACGCGCGGCGAGCTTCGGGGCCCGCTCCTCGCCCCGGAGCTCGCTGGCGGCGGGCTCGCGCCCCGCCGTTCACGTGGTCGCATCGCGCCGTTCGCCACGTCTGGCGCGCCGGAGCGAGCGCCCTAACTCAACACCGAAGAAGCGGCAGGAGAGAGTCTCATGAACCTCGAGAAATTCACCGACCGCGCTAAGGGCATGCTGCAGGCCGCCCAGAGCGTGGCTGTCCGCCTCAACCATCAGCGGATCGCGCCGGAGCACATCCTGAAGGCCCTGCTCGAGGACCCGGAAGGCATGGCCGCCGGCCTGATCCGCTCGGCAGGCGGCACTCCGGAGCTGGCTGGACGCGAGGTCGACGCGGCCCTCGCGAAGATCCCCGCCGTCACCGGCGCGGGCGCCTCCCAGCCGCCAGGCCTCGACAATGAAGCGATCCGGCTCCTCGACCAGGCCGAACAGGTCGCACAGAAAGCCGGCGACAGCTTCGTCACCGTGGAGCGCCTGTTGCTGGCGATGGCCATCGCGGCAAGTTCCCCGGCCGGACGGGTCCTGTCGGCGGCCGGCGTGAAGCCGGAGGCGCTGTCCAAGGCGATCGATGCGCTGCGCGGCGGCCGGCTGGCGGACACCGCCAGCGCCGAAGACCGCTACGAGGCGCTGAAGAAGTACGCCCGCGACCTCACCGAGGCGGCCCGCGCCGGCAAGCTCGACCCGGTGATCGGCCGGGACGAGGAGATCCGGCGCACGGTGCAGATCCTGGCGCGGCGGACCAAGAACAACCCGGTGCTGATCGGCGATCCAGGGGTGGGCAAGACCGCGATCGTGGAAGGCCTCGCCATCCGGATCGCCAACGGGGACGTGCCGGACACCCTGCGTGACCGCAAGCTGATGGCCCTCGACATGGGCGCACTGATCGCCGGCGCGAAATACCGCGGTGAGTTCGAGGAGCGCCTGAAGGGCGTCCTAGACGAGGTCAAGGGGGCCGAAGGCGGCATCATCCTCTTCATCGACGAGATGCACACCTTGATCGGCGCCGGCAAATCGGAAGGGGCGATGGACGCCGGCAACCTGCTGAAGCCCGCCCTGGCCCGGGGCGAGCTGCACTGCATCGGCGCCACGACGCTGGACGAATACCGCAAGCACGTCGAGAAAGACGCCGCCCTGCAGCGCCGCTTCCAGCCGGTCTATGTGGACGAGCCCACGGTCGAGGACACCATCTCGATCCTGCGCGGGCTGAAGGAGAAGTACGAGCTGCACCACGGGGTGCGGATCACCGATGCGGCCATCGTCGCCGCCGCGACCCTCAGCCATCGCTACATCAGCGACCGCTTCCTGCCGGACAAGGCGATCGACCTCATGGACGAGGCCGCGTCGCGCCTGCGGATGGAGGTGGAGTCCAAACCTGAGGAGATCGAGGCCCTCGATCGGCGCATCATCCAGCTGAAGATCGAGCGCGAAGCTCTCAAGAAGGAAACCGACGCCGCCTCCAGGGACCGGCTCGCCACCCTCGAAAAGGAGCTCGCCGAGATCGAGGAGGAAGCCGCCGCCCTCACCCAGCGCTGGCAGGCCGAGAAGGAAAAGATCCAGGCCGAAGCCAAGCTCAAGGAACAGCTCGACCAAGCGCGCCTCGAGCTCGAGCAGGCGCAGCGGCGCAGCGACCTCGGCCGGGCGGGCGAGCTCAGCTACGGGGTGATCCCGCAGCTGGAGCGGCAGCTCGCCGACGCCCAGGCCGCGAGCCAAGGCGCCATGCTGCGCGAAGAGGTCACCGCGCAGGACATCGCGGGCGTGGTCTCCCGCTGGACCGGCATCCCGGTGGACAAGATGCTGGAAGGCGAGCGCGAGAAGCTCATCCACATGGAAGACGCGCTCGGCAAACGGGTGATCGGGCAGTCGCACGCGATTTCCGCCGTCAGCAAGGCGGTCCGCCGCGCCCGCGCGGGCTTGAAGGACCCGCAGCGGCCGCTCGGCTCGTTCCTGTTCCTCGGCCCGACGGGCGTGGGCAAGACCGAGCTCACCAAGGCGCTGGCCGGCTTCCTGTTCGACGACGACACGGCCATGGTCCGCATCGACATGTCGGAGTTCATGGAGAAGCACGCCGTCGCCCGCCTGATCGGCGCGCCGCCCGGCTATGTCGGCTACGAGGAAGGCGGCGTGCTGACCGAAGCCGTGCGGCGTCGGCCGTACCAGGTCGTGCTCTTCGACGAGGTGGAGAAGGCGCACAACGACGTCTTCAATGTCCTCTTGCAGGTGCTCGACGATGGGCGGCTGACCGACGGCCAGGGCCACACGGTCGATTTCTCCAACACCCTCATCATCCTGACCTCCAACCTCGGCAGCCATTTCCTGTCGAACCTGCCGGAGGGCCAGGACGTCGAGAGCGTCGAGCCTCAGGTGATGGAGGTCGTGCGCGCGCACTTCAGGCCAGAGTTCCTGAACCGTCTGGACGAGATCATCCTCTTCCACCGGCTGGCCGCCGAGCACATGGGACCGATCGTCGACATCCAGGTGGAGCGGCTGCAGAAGCTGCTGGCGGACCGGAAGATCACCCTCGAGCTCACCGACGAGGCGCGCGCCTGGCTCGGCCGCGTGGGCTACGATCCGGTCTACGGTGCGCGTCCGCTCAAGCGGGCGGTGCAGCGCTACCTGCAGGATCCGCTCGCCGACATGATCCTGAAGGGCGAGGTGCGAGACGGCGCGAGCGTTCGGGTGACGCAGGGCGACGGCGAGCTGACCTTGACGCCGAACGGCCCGGAGTTGGCCCAGCAAGCCGCCTGACCCGGGGCCGCCGCACTCGGCCGATGGGTGCGGCGGCCGCCGTCGGGCTCGAGACCAAGCTGCCGCCGCTCAGGCCGCGCGCAGTTCGAACCGCTCGGGACGGACCGCCCTGAAGAGGGCCTCCGCGTCTTGGGCCGGATCGAGCCAGGCGCTCCATTCTTCCGGCTCCAGGATCACCGGCGCGCGGTCGTGGTACTGCGAGAGCCAGCCCGCCGAAGGGCCGGTCAGGATGGTGAAGCTGCGGATCTCGCCGGCGTCAGGGGTGGCGCAGCGATCCCAGAGGCCCGCGAACCAGATCGCCCGGCCGTCGGCGCGGGCGAAACGGTGCTTCACCTTGGCGCCCTTCTCCCCGGTCCACTCGTACCAGGCGCTGGCGGGCACGATGCAGCGGCGCTTGGCGAAGGCGTCGCGGAAAGTGCTGGCGCTGTGGCAGGTCTCGACCTTGCAGTTGAACGTCGTCAGCTTGAAGCCGTCGTCAGCCCCTTTGACGGTGTCCTTCAGCGGCTTGCCGTTGCGCCAGAACGGGACCAGGCCCCAGCGCATCTTCTCGAGCTGCCAGCCCTCGCCGTCCCAGCGCGCGGTGAGCTGCGGCGTCGTCGGGCGCACGTCCGGATCGGGCTGGAGGTTCAGGGGCTCGGTCTTCACCGTTCCGAAGCCCGAGAGCTGCTCATGAATGTCTCGCCAGTAGAGGTGCGAGGTGTCGAACCTTCCGCACATCAGCGTCTCCATGCGTCGCGGGGCAAGCCGTCCCCTTGGTCTCCGATCGCCGGCCGGCTAGCCGCCATCCCGTAGTCGAACGCCTGGACCCGCGCCGGTCGCCGCGTCCGCGGTGATGAAGGCCACGCCGGCCGCCTCCAGCGCCCGTTGGACAGCGTCCACGTTCGCCGCAGCGCTTCGGCCGGGCCCTTGGCGACCCTCCATTCTGACGATGGTCGGCAGCGAGAGCCCGGACGCTGCGGCCAAGGCCGGCTGGCTCCAGCCGAGCAGAGCCCGGGCCGCGCGGATCTGCGCAGCCGTCAGCATGGCGTGATCAGAATATTATCTCCCGTGAGCATTTTAATTTGACAGCCTGCCGCCCGGAGTATGATCATAAACTAATCTCTCGTGATTAGCAGGTTCAGGTCATGGGCTCACGTCGTCAGGCGGAGAGCGGCGGCGCGTCCGTGCGCGCGGTGTCGCGCCGCACGCTCCTGGCGGGCGCTTCGGCCGTCGCCGTCCCGGTCGCCGCACCGATCGCCGGCCCAGCGGGCCTCCCGCCGGCCGCGCCCGAACTTCGGAGCCCGACCGGCGGCCATCTCGTCCGGAGCTGGTTGCGCATCGACGCCCAGATCGAGCGCCTGCAGACGCGCTGGGCCCGACTCGAGGCCTGGCTGGTGCGAGAGCATCGATGGTGCGAGTTGTCGCCGGCCGAACAGCAGGCGCTGCCCTGGGCGCGGGAGCTGCGCGATATCGACGGTTGTCTGGAGGTCCTCTTCGAGAAGCGGGACGCCCTTATCGGGCGCCTGCCCGTCGACGGGGCGGCGGACCTGACAGAGCTGGCCGAGCGGCTCGAGGTGGTGGAGCGCCTCATCGTCGCCGACGAGCACCCTGAGGCGAACGCACTCGTCAGGGGGGTGAGAAGCGACCTTCAGGCCTGGACTGCGAGCGGCATGCCCTCGTCGGGGCTGAAGGACGTCTCGGGACAGGTCTGACGCGCGAAGCCGCACCATTTGCGCTGGGCGTCGCGTCGGCCGTCTGGAGCTGGCGCAGCCTGCGCGCGGCGCCGAGCAGGCCCGGATCGGGATGGGTCACCAGGAAGGTGGGGATTTTCTGCGGGTAGGCGGTGAGCCGCCCCTTGCCTTCGAACGCCGTCCGAAAGGCGCCGGTGTTCAGCCACTCATAGATCTTCGGGGCGATGCCGCCGGAGAGATAGACCCCGCCCGACGCGCCGAAGGTGAGCGCAAGGTCGCCGGCGACCTGTCCATAGATCCTGACGAACCGCTCCAGCGCCTCGCACGCTGCAGCGTTCCCCTCCCCGGCCGCGGCCACCACTTGCGCGGGCTGGGTGGCTGCCGGGCGGGCGCCGCTGGCCTCGCAGAAGCGCTCATAGATCGCGACCAGCCCCGGTCCTGAAAGGACCCGCTCGATCGATACCCGGCCATGACGCGCCTTCAGGCCAGAGGTCCAGCTCCACCTCGTCCGTCGGCGCGAAGCCGGTGTGGCCGGCCTCGGACGCGATGGGGATGTCGCCGTCACGGCCGGGGACCAAGACGGCCGCGCCGAAGCCGGTGCCGGCGCCGATCACCGCGACCACCCCAGGCTGGCGCGAGCGCGGCGGACCCAGCGGCCGCAAGTCCTGGTCCGCCAACTCCGGCACGGCCAGAGCCTGGGCCACGAAGTCGTTGATGAGCTCCAGGGTCCTGAACCCAAAGGTCTCGCGGAGCGCGCGCGCATCCACCTCCCAATCGAGGTTCGTGAACCGAGCCCGCCCGTCCGCCACCTGACCGGCGACGCCAAGCACGGCGGCCGACGGGAAGCCCGGGACGGCGGCGTCTTCGCGGTAGCGCCCGAGGACGGCTTCGACCGATGTAAACTCGGTGGCGCGGTAGGCCCGCCGCGCGTGCACGCGCCCGCTGCGGTCCACCAAGGCGAGCCGCGCGTTGGTGCCGCCGAGATCGGCTATCAGGCCCGAATAGGCATGGTCGAACTCACGCGCCGCCGACACCTAGTTCGCCTGGATGCTCACCAGCCTCCCTTCCGACTCGCACCAGGCCGCGAGCCCGATGGCGATCTGGATCGCCTCCGCCTTGTCGGACACACGACCGAGCACGCCGCGGTTATGCTTGATCAGCCAGGAACGCCCCTCCGGCGCCACCTCGAACAGCGTGACGTCCGGCTGGCCTGCGCTCCTCGCGGGGTTTTCGGCCGGCCGGTCTGAGGACTCCACCGCGGCGTCGCTCGCCGCCGCGGTGTCGGTTGCCTGCAGCATGGTCATCATCGGCTCCATCCCCACGGATGCTGCCGCGGTCGCCCGGCTTGGACTTGATGGAGATCAAGTGCAGCGATGCGACGAGCTCGCGAAGCTTTCACCGGGACGAGCCTCCGCCCGCCGAACGCAGGATCGCGTGCTTGACCGTGTCCGGCTGGGCTTCCACGGCGCGCGCCAGCCGCCGGAGCTCCTGGCGCAGCCCATAGACCTGGTCCATCAGCGAGAGCACGATCGGCACGGCGTCAGCGCCGATCTTCATGTCCCGCTGCAGGTGCAGGATGAGCCGGGCCCGCGCGACGTCGATCTCGCTGAAGCTTGCGCCCCGCTCGCCCCGCGCAGGCAGCACCCAGCCGGCCTGCACCCACTGCCTGAGCCGGCGGCGGCTGAGACCCTGGATCAGCCTGATCACTTCGGTTTCGCCCAACATCACGCTGCTCCCTTCATCGGCCGGCGCGGGTCGTAGCGGTGCTGCTCGCGCCAGCGCCGCATGAAGTCTTCCAGTTCCGGATCGATGCGTTCAGGCAGAACGACGCTGAGGTGGACCAGCTCGTCGCCCTTGGTCCGGCCCTGGACGCCCTTCCCCCGGAGCCGCAGCGTTCGCCCGCTGCTGGCGCCGGCGGGCACCGTCATGGTCACGTTTCCGGTGGGCGTCGGCACCTCCACCTTGCCGCCCAGCACCGCCTCGTCGATCGAGATCGGGAGGTCGACGTGGATGTCCCGGCCCTCCCGCCGGAACACTGGGTGCTCGCCGATCTCCATTTCGATCAAGGCGTCTCCCGGCTCGCCGCCGTTCAGGCCCGGCGCGCCCTTGCCGCGGACCCGCAGCACCTGGCCGTCCTCGACGCCGGCCGGGATTTCGATGTCCATCGGTGATCCGTCGGGAAGGGTAAGGGTGCGACGTGCGCCGCGCACGGCGTCGAGGAAATCGACCCGCAGGTGGTAGCGGATGTCGCCCCCGCGCATCCGGACATTGCGGAACCGGTCTCCGCCGCCCCGCGTGAAGAACTGCGAGAAGATGTCGTCGCTGTCGGCGAAGTCGTCGAAGCCCGCGCGGCTCGCGTAGGGGTGGTCTGCGGCGGCGTCGGCGTACTCGCGATAGTAGCGGTGCTGCGGCCGCTCCATGCCCTGGGCGTCGATCTCGCCGCGGTCGAACCGGCGGCGCTTTTCTTCGTCGCCCAGCAGGTCATAGGCCTGGGATACCTGCTTGAATTTCTCTTCCGCCGAGCGATCCCCCGGGTTGAGGTCCGGGTGATGCTTCTTGGCGAGCTTGCGATAGGCCTTCTGAATATCGTCCTGCGAAGCCTGACGGTTCAGGCCCAGGACCTTGTATGGATCGTCACTCAAGTCCCATCCCCTGAAGCCAAGTCTCAAGAGGGCGCCGACTTCAGAAATAGAGCGGCCGGACGCCTGCGCCAGGGCGCCGATCACCAGGACCGATCCACCGCGTTTCGCACGGCCTGAGGAACGGCCGGCGCCTTTGGGACGTTGCAATATAATGCACGGGGCAGGAGGTGGTCTTCTTCCCGGGAGTCCGTGGAGGAAGGACGCTCATGGTTGCCTCGACGGCCGCAGCCCGGGCGCTTGCCGCCGATCGCTCAGACGGCCCCTCGTCCGTCGCCATCCCGCTGTGGCCGGAATCCCGAAGCTTCAGCGCAGATCCCCTGGGCGCTAGCGCGCGCGACGTGGTCGGCTGGCGCGTGCGACGCTGTCGAGGGCAGACGGTGTACCAGGAAGGCGAGGCCGCCACGACGTTCTACCGTGTGGAGGCGGGCTGCGTGCGCCTCCTACTCTACTCGAGCGACGGCCGCAGGCAGATCGTCGGCTTCTGCTTCCCAGGCGACCTGTTCGGCTTCGCGCTCGACGTCCGGGACTGCACCGCCGAGGCGAGCACGGACCTCGAACTCATGGCCTATTCGAGCGCCGCCTTCGTCCGTTCGACGAAGGGACAGCCTGATCCGCTGATGCAGGTCGCCCAGCGCTGCCTGGGCCACTATCGCGCTTTCGCCCAGCACGTGCTCTGCATCCGCAGCCTGCCCGCCGCCGAGAGGATCGCCGCCTGTTTGGACGCCTTTTCGCAGCGGCTGGTGGCGGGCGCGGCGCCCTGCCCCCTCCCCCTGAGCCAGATCGAGCTCAGCGACTTCCTCGGCCTGTCGCCCGAGACCACAAGCCGAGAGGTGCGCAAGCTCTGCGAGGCGGGGCGGCTGGCGCGGGCGGGTCGCAAGCTGCTCCTGCTTCCAGCCGGCCGGAGCGGCGCCTCGAACCCTGCCTCGGCCGAGGCGCGCCCTATATCCTGATCGTCAGACACTATCCTTGGGAGCGAACGATGCCCGACATCGAAAAACCCGAGATCGAAATCCTCAAGAGCTTCGAAGCGCCCATCGGCGCGATCCCTGAGCGTCCCGTGGATGCGCCACGGGATCTGCCGCTCGACGAACTGGTCGTCGTCGCGGAGGAGGCCTATCGCGCCCTCGACGCCTGACGGCCGCGTCTGCGGACAGGGCTGGACGCCGGCGCCGTCAGCCAAGTAGCGGCTATCGAGACGGCGGGTCTACAGCGCCAGGATCGCCTCCACCCCGAAGTAGCCGAGACTGGCCATCACCGATGGCCAGAGTATGCAGGTCGCGGCGTTCGCCAGCAGGAAACGGGAGCGGCGCATGGCGCTCCAGCCGGCCGCGAACGGCGCGACCGAGGCCGCCGGGCCAAGGAAGCGGCCGACGATGATCGCCGCGGGGCCGTAGCGCGCGAAGAGGCCCTCCGTCACCTGGCCGACCTGATCCCCCAGTCGGCTGGGGAGACGCAGGTTTCGCCGGCGCGCGGCGGCTCCCAATTCGAACGAGGTCCAGTTGCCCGCAAAGGCGCCGGCGGCCGCCCAGGCGAGCAGGGTCGGCGGCGCATGCCCTGCGGCCATCACCCCGCCGATGGCCACCAGCACCGGGGTCGCAGGCACGACGGCGCCCACCACCACGAGCGATTCCAGGAGCGCGGCGATCGCCAGTGCGGGTCCGGCCCAGCCGACCCCCGCCCGCAGCCACTGCTCGATGTCGATGAGCACGTCCTCCATGGGAGCTCTCCGCCCTAAGAGCTAGGGCGGCGGCGGCGCCTTTCCAGACCTCTTGACCGAGCCGCGGCTTGACCCATTTCGCATCTGCGAAATCGAGGTGAACCGTGGCTTTCGATGCTTCCTCTCAAGAGGCGGCCGACAAGGTCGCCGACTCTCAGTCGCCGACCTGGCCGGAAGCGCTGCGGCAGGCGCTGGCCTGCGCGACCGGCGGTGTGGATCCCGCGCCTACTATGGCGGCCTTCTGCAATTGGGCGCAGCAGGTCTGCCGACATCCCGAGCGCCTTGGCGAACTCGGCGCGACGCTGGCCAGCGGCGCAGCCGCCATTGCGACCGCCCCGTCGGCGCGCAGCCAGTGGGCGTTCCAGCCCGATCGCGACGACAAGCGGTTCGCTGGCGCCGGATGGGAGGCGCCGCCTTTCTCAGCCCTGGCCCAGACACAGCTCCTTCTCGAGCGCCTCTGGCGGACTGGATGCGCGCCTTTGCCCGGCCTTGCCGAACAGGATCGCCGCCGCGTCGAGCACCTGGGCCTGCTGAGCCTTGGGGCGATGTCCCCCAGCAACCAACCGTGGGCCAGCCCAGAGGTGCTGGCCGCCGCGGCGCGGAGCGGCGGCCGCACGCTCCTGGATGGCGCCGCGCTCTGGCTCGAGGACGCCGGCAGGCTTCTGGAGGGCAAGCCGCTCGCCGGCGAGGATGTGCTGAAGGTCGGAAAAGACCTGGCGGCCACGCCGGGCAAGGTCGTCTTCCGCAACCGCATCATGGAGCTCATCCAGTACGATCCGGTCACCGCGAGCGTGCGGCCGGAGCCGGTCCTGCTCGTGCCGGCGTGGATCATGAAGTTCTACATTCTGGATTTGACGCCGGAGACGTCCCTCGTCCGTCACCTCCTCGAGCAAGGCTTCTCCGTCTTCGCCATCTCGTGGCGCAACCCCAGCGCCGACGACCGCGAGCTCGCCCTGGACGACTACCGGCGCGAGGGCGTGGAGACCGCCATCGCGCTTGCCCGATCGATCTGCGGCGCGCCCGTACATGCGGTCGGCTACTGCCTGGGCGGGACGCTGCTGGCCATCGAGGCCGCCCGGCGCGGCCGGCTCGGCGATCTGGCGCTGGCTTCCGTGAGCCTGCTGGCCGCGCAGACCGACTTCGAGGAGGCCGGCGACTACCGCAAGCTCCTCACCCAAGCTGACGTGGCCGCCTTGGAGGCCGCGATGCAGGCGCACGGCGTGCTCCAGGGCTGGCAGATGGCGCTGTCCTTCTACGGCCTGCGCGCCAACGACATGCTGTGGCCGCGGATCGTGAACCGCTATCTCAAGGGTGAGGCGGCCGCGGCGGGTCCCCTGGAGACCTGGCTGGCGGACACGACCCGCATGCCGGCGCGCATGCACGCCGAATATCTGCGCGGCTGCTATCTGGAGAACCGCCTCGCGCGCGGCGAGATGATCGTCGACGGCGGCCAAATCGGCCTGAAGGATCTTCGGGCGCCCTTGTTCGTGCTGGGCGCCGAGCTCGACCACATTGCGCCCTGGCGCTCGGTGCATCGCCTCGAGCTCCACGCTTCGGGCGAGCGCACCTTCGTCCTCACCGGCGGCGGACACAACACCAGCGTCGTCAGCCCGCCGGGCAAGCCGAAGGCCTACTACCGCATCGTGACCGCCGCGGCCGGATCGCCCTACATGCCGCCTCAGGCGGTGGAGAGCGCGCCGCGGCAGGAGGGCTCCTGGTGGCCGGCCTGGACCGGCTGGCTCGCCGATCGGTCCGAGCCTGCGACCCGCCCGCCCGCCAAGGCCAGGCCGCTCGGCGGCCTCGCCGAGGTGGAGGCCGCGCCCGGGCGGTATGTCATGGAGCGCTGACCATGGGCCGCGTGGCGCTCGTGACCGGCGCCGGCCGGGGCATCGGCCGCGCCATCTGCGAACGGCTGGCGGCCGAGGGGCATCGCGTGGCCGGCCTCAACGTCCGGCCAGCCGGAGACCCCAGGCCCGATCTGGCCATGCCGCTGGTGGCCTGCGACGTCACCGATCGGGAGGCCTGCGCCCGCGCCGTCGCCCAGGTGGAGGCGCAGCTGGGACCGGTCGACATCCTGGTCAACAACGCCGGCGTCACCCGTGACGCCATGCTGCACAAGATGGAGCCGGACGCCTGGGACGCCGTGCTCGCGGTGGACCTGACCGGCCTCTACAACGTCACGCGTCAAGTGCTCCCCGGAATGAGGGACCGCGGCTACGGCCGGATCGTCAACATCGCGTCGGTCAACGGGCAGAAGGGCCAGATCGGCCAGACCAACTATGCGGCGGCCAAGGCCGGCGTCCTCGGCTTCACCAAGGCCCTGGCCCTGGAATGCGCGCGCAAGGGCGTCACGGCGAACGCCGTCTCCCCCGGCTACACGGACACGGAGATGGTGGCGGCCGTGCCGAAGGCCGTCCTCGAGGAGATCGTGGCGCAGATCCCCGTGGGACGCCTGGCGCGGCCGGAAGAGATCGCCCGCTGCGTCGCCTTCCTTGCGGCCGACGAGTCAGGGTTCATCACCGGAGAGACGCTGAACGTGAACGGCGGGCAATACCTCGCCTGAAGCGTGGTCTTGTGCGTCCGCGGGCCCGTCCTAGATTCAAAAAGCTGGAGGAAGACCTCTTCAATCTAGGGACCTTCAGCAATGAGCGATCTTTATCGAAGCCAATACGGATCGATACCCGCTCAGCGCGCCGACATGGCCGTGGATGCGGGCCTTCGATCCTTCATGATCGGGGTCTACAACAAGGTGGCCCTGGGCCTGGTCGTCTCGGCCGCCCTCGCCTACTTGACGTCGAGCGTTGCGCCGATCCGCGACCTTATGTTCGTGGTGGGCGCCGATAGCCGTCTGGCCGGCATGACGCCGCTGGGCTGGATCGTCGCCTTCGCCCCGCTGGGCATCCTGCTGGTTTCGGGGTTTGCGATGCGAAACCCCACCAGCGGCTCGGCGAGCGCCCTTTACTGGACCATCGTGGCCTTGATCGGGGCCTCCCTGGGCGTGGTGGGGCTGATGTACACCGGCGCCTCCATCGCCTCGATGTTCTTGATCACCGCCACCGCCTTCGGGGCGCTGAGCCTCGTGGGCTACACGACCAAGAAGGACCTCACCGGTTTCGGCTCCTTCCTGATCGTCGGCGTGATCGGCCTGATCATCGCGAGCCTGGTGAACCTGTTCCTGCGATCGGAAGCCGTGCAGTTCGCGGTCAGCGTAATTGGCGTGTTCGTGTTCGCGGGCCTGATCGCCTACGACACCCAGCGCCTCAAGCTGAGCTACTACGAACTCGGCGGGAACGAGGCCGCGCGCGGGGTGGCCACCAGCTACGGCGCGCTCAGCCTCTACATCAACTTCATCAACCTCTTCCAATTCCTACTGTCCCTGTTCGGCCAGCGGCGGGACTGAGGTGACCCATAACCGGCACGGAAAGGAGGTGAGACCGGATGGCTGAGACCAAGACCCGCTCGACGACGTCGGGCATGTCGAAGGAGGAGGAGATCCTGGCCTACAGCGCGATCGCCGTCCTCATCGCCGCCATAGGCTTCGTCGTCGGAGCGATCTTCATGGGCGCCTGACCAGGCGCCCTTCTTTTTGCACGCTCGGACGCCGGGCCACGCCCAACAAAAATAAGGCCCCGGGAGAGGGCGGAACTGGCGAGAACCGCTCTCCCGGGGCTGTCCGGAGCGCTGAACGGCGCCCCGCCCGATCAGTGGACCGTCTGGCCCGTGCTGATCGGGATTCGCTTGGCCTGAGCCTCGGCCTTGGGCGACTTCGGCGCGGTGATGGTCAGCACGCCATTGTCGAAGCTGGCGGTGATCTTCTCCTCGTCGAGCTCGCCCAGGGACAGGCGGCGCTCGAAGCGGCCGTAGTAGCGTTCGCTGTACTGCCGCTCCTTGTCCTCGGTCTCCGCCTTCTTCTCGCCGCGGATGGTCAGCACGCCGTCCTGCAGCGAGACCTCGACGTCCTTCTCGTCAAGGCCCGGCAGCTCGGCGCTGATCCGGTAGGCGCCGTCCTTGTCCTGCACCTCGATGCTCGGCCAGCTCACGGCCGAGCTCTGGGCGGTGAGGTCCTTGAAGACGGAATCGAAGAGCCGGTTCATCTGGTCGCGCAGACCCACCAGCGGACCGAATCCGCCGAAGGCGGGCCCGAGCCAGTCCTGACGCGACTGAGGGGCGGGACTGCGGTCGTTCGCCCCTTGCGTGGCGAGATCCTTACGATCCATCGCTTGCCTCCTTGCTGGGACAATTCGCGAGGAGTCCGCGGCGCGGGGAGCGGGCGTCCGCCGGCTGGGGGACGTAAGCTTCGGCGCCCGCCTGACCGGCTGTCCATGACACCGGACCGTGCCGCGTCGCCACGTGCGGCGCGCCGGCCAGGTCCCCGGCCGACGAACTCCTCGGCCGCCACATCGGCGGCATAGGGTGAACTAGGTCAAAGCCCTGGCCGCACAAGGGCCAATCTCGCTTCTTGGGTTCAGCCGGCGAAGACCGGGAGCGGCAGACCGGGCGTCTCGACGCGGAGCTGCAGCAGGCGGCCGTCGAAGGGGCCCGCCAACGCTGCGTCCAGGCCGTGCCGGGCGGTCGTCACGTAGAGGGTTTTCATGTCCTCGCCCCCGAACGCGCAGCTGGAGGGCTGGCGCGCCGGCACGTCGATGATCCTGTCCGCTCGGCCGTCGGGCGCATAGCGGATCAGGCAAGCGGCGCCCCAGCGCGCGTTCCACAGGAAGCCGTCCGCGTCCATGGCCGAGCCGTCCGGAACGCCTGGGCCGCCCTCGACGAACACCTCCTGGTCGTGCAGCGTCGGTCCTTCCGGATCGTAGCGGAAGCGCCAGATCAGCTTGCGGCGGCTGTCGGCGAAATGGAGCCGCTCGCCCTCGGGGCTCCAGGCCAGGGTGTTGGCGACGCCGATGTCGCCCAGAAGGCGACGGCTGCGGCCGTCCGGCCCCACGACAAAGAGGCCGCCGGTGAACCGGGTGACCGGGCGTGGGGCGCCGTCAGGAGCGATGTTGTTCTGCATGGTCCCGAGCCAGAGGCGGCCTTGCGGGTCGCAGCGGCACTCGTTGGACCGGTTCTCCGGATCGGCGTCGGCGCGGCAGAACAGCCGCAGCGTTTCCTGCTCGGGATCGAAGCGATAGACGCCGTCCTGCATCGCCAGCATCAGCGCGCCGGAGCGCGCGGGGACGGCGGCCGAGACGAGCTTGGGCGTCGCCCACTGCCGGGTCAGTCCTGTCTTCGAATCCAGCGCGTGAACCTGCCGGCCGACGATGTCGACCCACAGGAGCCGGCCTGCGCCCGCGTCCCAAAAGGGCCCCTCCCCGAGGATGCAAGATGGCGCCTGCTGGATGGCCGTGACCTGGACCGTCATCGGAAGGCCCGATGAAGGCTAGGAGGCGAGCCGGATCTGGTCGCGCTCAGGGGGGAAGTAAGGCAGCAGCTCGACCTCATCTGGCCGTACGCGCGAAGCGGTCAGGTGCGAGAGGAGCTCGGCCCCGCGTTGCAGCAGCTGCGCGCGATCGGTGCTCTCCGGCAGGATGATGCCGGAGACGTCCTGCGAGCCCCGAAGCTTGGCGACCACAAAGCGGCGGTTCATGCCCGGAAAATGCGCTGGCCGCAAAACTGTTGCAGAGCGCCATAGCGGCGCTTCAAGCTGTGGCGCCGACGCCATCCTCGAGCGCGCGGCGCACCCGCTGGGCGAGCTCCGCTTCCGAGAACGGCTTGGTGAGAACCTGTTCGGCGGCAAGGTGCTGGATCGCGCTGTGGTCGGCGAAACCTGTGGCCATGAGGATCGGCAGCTGGGGCCGCTTGGCGGCGGCGAGCTTGGCGAGCTCGACGCCGTTCATGCCCGGCATGGCGAAATCGACGATCAGAAGGTCGAGCTTGCGGCGGCTGTCGAGGATCTCGAGCGCCGCGCCGCCGCTGCCGGCCTGGACGACGCGGTAGCCGAGCTGCTCCAGCATGTGCGCCGTGGTCTCGCGGACGAGCTCGTCGTCGTCGACGATCATCACCGTCCCGCCCTTGCCGGTGGCCCTGAGCCCGTCGGCCAGGAGGGACGCCGAGGCGTCCTGCTGCACGCCCTTGGCGCGGGGCAGGAACACCTTCACCGTCGTGCCCTTGCCCGGCTCGGTCTCGATGGAGACGCCGCCGCCCGACTGCTTAGCGAAGCCGAGCACCTGGCTGAGCCCCAGGCCGGAGCCCTTACCGACCCCCTTGGTGGTGAAGAAGGGTTCGAACACGCGTTCCAACACCTCCGGCGGCATGCCGGACCCGGTGTCGCTGACGGCCACCATCACATAGTCGCCGGGCTCGGGCTCTTCGGGCCGCGCGCGCGCGCCGCTGATGGTGACGTTGCGGGTCAGCACGGTCAGGCGCCCCCCTACGTCCATGGCGTCACGGGCGTTGATCGCCAGGTTGAGGACGATCATCTCGATCTGGGTCGGGTCGACCAGAGCCGGCCAGAGCGATGTCCCGAGCTTCAACTCGAGCGCCATGCTGCCGCCGATCGCGCCCTGCAGCAGCCCTTGCATGCCCTCCAGCGCCTCGTTGAGGTTCACCGACTGGGGCGCGAGCTTCTGCCGGCGCGAGAAGGCGAGCAGTTGCTTGGTGAGCGTGGCGCCGCGCTGGGCGGCCTGCCGCATCATCTGGATACGCGACTGGACCCTGGCGGGGTCGCCGCCCTTCTCAACCATGCTGAGCCCGCCGACGATGACCTGCAGCAGGTTGTTGAAGTCGTGGGCGATGCCGGCGGTGAGCTGGCCGACCGCCTCCAGCCGCTGCATCTTCAGCAGGGTCGCTTCCATCTTCTCGCGCTCGGCGATCTCCGTCAGGAGCTGGCGGTTCGCCGCGGCGAGCTCAGCGGTTCGTTCCTCGACGCGCCGCTCCAGCTGCTCGGCCGAGAGCTTCACGTCCGTCACGTCTGTCGCCGAGGCCACGTGGCCGATGTAGGCGCCGTCGCTTCCCCGCGGCGCCGCCTCGCAGTGCAGCCAGCGGAGCTGTCCGTCGCGGTCGAGAACCCGGTATTCGAAGCTCGCGCTCTCCCGGGCCACGCAGGCCTCCCGCCAGGCGGCCTGCACCGCCTCTCGGTCGTCCTCGACGACAACGCTCAGCCACCCTGCCCCCGCGAAGGTGTCGGCCGGCCGCCCGAAGACGTCGGCATGCCGCCGGTTGGCGTAGATCACCTGGCCGTCGGCGTCGGACATCCAGATCAGGGCTGGCGCGCTGTCGGCGAGGTTGCGGAACCGGCCTTCCGTTTCGCGCAGGGCCTCGCTGGCCCGCAGGCGCTCGAGTAGATAGGCCTCAGCCTCGCGCTGGCGCAGCCGCGCGCGCAGGGCCGCGCTGGCCGCGCTCACCAGGCTGGTCGGGTGCAGCGGCCGCTCGAGGATGGTCACGTTGCCAAGGCGGTTGAAGCGGGCCTCGACCTGCGGGGTGACGCCGCTGTCGCGGTTTCGCAGCAGGATGATGGGGTAGTCCGACCAGGGCGGCTGGCTCTTCAGCCAGGCGAACAGCGGCTCCGGATCGGCCCGTTCGAAGGCCTCCTCAGCGACCAGCAAGCCCCCGGTGTCCGTGTAGCCGCCCGGAGGATCGAAGCTGTCGATGACGCGCGCCGGCAGGCCGCCTTTGCGGAGCAGCTCGACTCCGACCCGGCCGTCGCGGCCGATCGGGCAGAAGACCAGCAGCGGATCCTGGACCGGATCAGGCCTCATCCGCTTTCGGCTCCAGGAGGGTCGAGGTCGGGCCCGAGAACGCCGGGACGCCCGTCAGCACGCCGTGGAACTGCTCCAGGGCGGGTCCGACGCGCAAGCCCTCCGAACCGATGCGGAACTCGCGAATGGTCTCCTCGTGTGGTCCCGTACGCTTCTTCATCACCGACAAGGCCCGTCTGATCCGGCCGCCGGCCTCGAAGAAGCGCAGCAGCAGCACCGTGTCGCTGATGTAGGTAAGGTCGACGGGGCTTTGCATAGGCCCGACGAGGCCGTGTTGGGCCAGCACCAGCAGGGTGACCACGCCCTTCTGGCCGAGGTAGCTCAGAAGCTCGTGCATATGGAGGATGAGATAGCTCTCCTCCGGCATGGCGTTCTGGTAGCCGGTGAGCGAGTCCAGGACGACCATCTGCGCGCCGGCCTCGACGTGCTGGCGGATCATCCCCATCATCTCGCCCGGCGACAGCTCGGCGGGATCGATATGCTCCAGCGCCAGGCGGCCCTCGGCGGCGGCGGCCTCGAGGTCGATGGAGAGGCCCTGGGCGCGGGCGAGCAGGACGCGGCGCGTCTCGTCGAAGGAGACCACAAGGACGCGCTCTCCGCGCTCAAGCGCGGCCGCCACGACGTGCAGGGTGAGAGAGGACTTGCCGGTCCCGGACGGGCCCATGACCAGGGTGCTGGTGCCGCGCGACAGGCCGCCGCCGAGCAGCGCGTCCAGCTCCACGATCCCGGTCGTCACCGGCGGCGTCGCCGCGGCGTCCTTGTCGTGCTCGGCGGCGATGAGACGCGGAAACACCCGCAGGCCGCCCTTGCGGATGACGAAGTCGTGGAAGCCGCCCTTGTACTCCCGGCCGCGCAGCTTGGAGATCTGCAGTCGCCGACGGTCGCCGCCGAACTGCAGGGCCGTCTGATGCAGCCGCACGACGCCATGGACCATGCTGTGCAGGCTGGTCTCCTCGGCCTGCTGCGTCAGATCGTCGAGAAACAGCGTCGTGCAGTTCTGGAGCGACAGGAAGTTCTTCAGCGCCAGCACTTGGCGGCGGTAGCGCAACGAGCCCTGAGACAGGAGCCGGATCTCCGAGACGCTGTCGAAGATCACCCGGTCGGGCTTCACTCGCTCGACCTCCTTGCGCACCATCGCCACGGTCTCGCCCAGCTCCAGGTCCGAGGCGTAGACCAGCGTCTGTTCCTGCTCGGGATCGAGCGTCAGCTCTGGCGGAACCAGTTCGAAGATGTCGATCCCGTCCAGGCTCCAGCCATGGGTCCGCGCCGAGCGCATCAGCTCGCGCTTGGTCTCCGACAGGGTGACATAGAGGCCCCGCTCGCCGCGCTCGCGGCCGTCGAGCAAGAACTGCAGGCCCAAGGTCGTCTTGCCGGTGCCGGGCGCGCCTTCGACGAGGTGCACGCTCCCGCGGGAAAATCCCCCCGCCAGGATCTCGTCTAGTCCGGCGATCCCCGAGGGCACCGGGCGATCGTCTTCGAGCTCCTGCGAAACAGCATCCATCATTCCTGAACCCCTACGGGGTGCAGGCGTGGCCCCCGATACGATTTAGCGGCTGAACTTCCGTGCACTATAGACCACATGGGAATAGGCCGCGCCAGCCGGCGCGACCTCCCGAAATCCTGCTACCGCGTTGTTTCCGCCTGCGGAAGCGCCTCACCCAGCAGAGGTTGGATGGCCCCGAGAGGCACGTCCTCGCGGGTCCGCCGGATGTCGATCTCGTGCACGTGCACGTTGTCGGCGCCGACATCGCGCATGATCTTCAGCGCCTGGGTTTCCTCGTCCGGGGTGTCGACCCGCACGAACACCACCAGGCCGCCGCTCGTCAGGTCATCCTCCAGGCGCGCAGCGTCACGCGGGTTGACCACCTTGTCGCGGATGATGCGGGCCAGGGCGCCGGCCGCCGCGCCGCCGCCAATCGCGGCCGCCACAGCCGCCGCCAGCGCGCCGCCCGAGGCGACGATCGGCAGGGCCGCGCCGAAGCTGCCGACGGTCAGCAGGGTGCCGAAGACGAGCGGCGTGGCGACGAACACGTCGTCGCGGGTGACCAACGCCCGGCGCGGCACGTCCGGCAGGTCCGCCACCTCGTCAGGCCGGCGATAGACCTTCTTCAGCTTGTGGAAGACCGCCGAGAAGGAGCCCATGAGGCTGATGTCGGTGCGGTCCACCCCGTGGGTGGTCAGCTGGTTCACCAGCTCCTCCAGCTCCTCGAGGCTGTCCACCACGCCGACCGCCTCGCGCACGTGGGTCGCAAGGATGGCGGGGTCCTTCACGCCGGGCTCGGCGAAGGACCGCGGCTCCTCCGGCGCGCGAACGGACGGGTCCGGCGCGGACGACGGCGCGGCCTGAGGTTCTGCGGGTCGCTCTTCGACGCGCAGCTGGTTCTGGAGGTCCTTCACCCCCTTCAGACGGCGAACGACGCGCGCCGCGGCGAGGCGCTGGGCCGGGCTGTCGACCGTCCCGTCCAGGGTCAGCACGCCGTCCTTCACGCGAACGAAAACCCGCTCGGCGACGCCGAGGTCCTCGGCTTCCAGCGCCTTCAGCGCCGCGCGGGCGATGTCCGGGTCGCTGCGGCGGTCGAGCAGCGGCAGGCGAACCTCGATCTCATTGGCGACGCCGCGCGCGCCGGCCTTGCGCACGGCGTGCTCGGCGATGCAGGCGTCCGAATAGCGCCTTACGAAGCCGCTCAGGGTGGCGACGGAATCCTTCACAGCGACCCCGAGATCGCACGCGTCGTCGCCGAGGGCCGCAGCGATCTCCGCCTCGGCCCGCTGTTTCAACTCCACATCCGAGATCATGGCCTTTCCTCGCTTCCGATTTCAGGTCTCATGGCGGCGATTTAGGGCGGGCGCCGACGAGGGGAAGACGTGCGAAACCGAACCTGCGCCTTGGTCGTTTGCTGGGCCGACGCGGCGGCGCAGGCGCGCGTCGCCTCAACCTTGATCGACCACGAGACGGAGCATGTCGCCTCGGGCTTGGCGGATATTGACCTTGGCGCTCGCCTTGCTGGCGGCCGCGCTGGGCGGCGCGCTGATCGCCACCCACTGGCCGTCGAACGGACGGGTCAATACGGCCGTGGCGCCGCTCGCCCGGGGCGGGGCGCCGGACAGCTTCTCGCCCGTCATCGAGCGGGTCGCGCCCGCCGTGGTGTCGATCTACGCCGAGGGCGCTCCCTCGCCGCCGATGCTGGTTCTGCCGGACCTGCCCTTCCTGAGCCCGGAGCTCGTCCCCCCCACCCGGCGGATGTCCTCCGGGTCGGGCTTCTTCATCACCGAGGACGGCTATGTGCTCACCAATCATCACGTGGTGGAGGGCGCCGAACGGATCGAAGTCGTCCTGCACAACGAGCGCCGCCTGCGGGCGCGGCTGATCGGCAGCGATCCCGCCACCGACCTGGCCGTCCTGAAGGTGTCGGGCGGACGCTTCAGCTATGTCGACCTGAAGCGGGCCGGCTCGCCGAAGGTGGGCGACTGGGTGATCGCCATCGGCAATCCCTTCGGCTTGGGCGCGACGGCCACCGCCGGCATCGTCTCGGCCTACGGACGGGACCTGGGCTCCTCCTTCGTGGACTATGTGCAGATCGACGCGCCCATAAACCGCGGCAACTCGGGCGGCCCGAGCTTCGATGCGCAAGGCCAGCTCGTGGGCGTCAACACCGCCATCCTCTCTCCGTCCGGCGGCAACGTCGGCATCGGCTTCGCCATCCCGGCCGACACCGCCCGCTCCATCGCCGAGCGGCTGATCGCGCGGCGACCGATCGAACGGGGCTACATGGGCGCGGCCCTGCAGGACATCAGCCCCGACGCGGCCGCGGCGCTGGGCCTGTCCGAACCCAAGGGCGCGCTGGTGGCGAGCGTCACGCCCGGCGGGCCCGCGGCGGTCGCCGGCCTCAAGCCGGGCGACGCCATCCTCAAGGTCGACGGCCGCGACATGGAGGATGCCGAAGCCGTCACCCGCGCCGTCACCGGCAAGCGGCCGGGCGACCGCATCGCGCTCGAGCTGTTCCGCACCGGTCAGCGCCTGCGCCTGGAGCTCACCCTGGTCGCCCGGCCGCCGGAGGACATGCTGCAGCGCCTGGCCGAATAGCGCGCCTTGCGCGCCCCCTGCCCCGCTCTAAATCGCCTCTCGAGAGATTGTTGTGTCGAGACGGGATGTTAGGCGTGTCGAGGGTCAACCGAGCTGAACAGCAGGTCGCGGAGGTCGCCCGGCCGATGGCTGCAGCGGCCTTCGCCGACGCGCTCATCGACCCGGCCTCGTCCTTCACCCGACCGGCCGACGTGATCGCGCACCCGGGCCTGCGCGACGACCAGAAGCGCATCATCCTGCTCGCCTGGGCCAACGACGCCTTGGGCCTGGAGTGGGCCGACGCGCGCGACCTCACCGACTTCGAGGCCGTCTCGCACCTCGATGCGCTGATCGACGCCCTCGAACAATTCGATCCGAACGCCGCCGCCGACTACCGCGCCGTGCGCAAGCAGGTGCGCAGCCCCTCGGCGCGGCGGGAGCGTAAGAAGAGATGATCTGGACCGCCGAATTCCTCGACAAGCCCCTCTGGCTCTGGGCGATCTTCGTGACCGTGGTCATCGGGCTGCTCGCCTTCGACCTCGGCGTGCTGCACCGCAAGAGCCGCGAGATCCCCCTCAAGGAGAGCCTCCTCCTCAGCGGCGCCTACATCCTGGTGGCCGTGGCCTTCGGCGTCTGGACCTGGGCGACGCTCGGGTCGGACGCCGGCGCGGCCTTCTTCAGCGGCTATCTGCTGGAGAAGAGCCTCTCCCTCGACAACGTCTTCGTCATCTCGGCCATCTTCGGCATGTTGCTGGTCCCGCGCGAGCTCCAGCACCGCGTGCTGTTCTGGGGGATCCTGAGCGTCCTCGTCCTGAGAGCGCTGCTGATCGGGCTCGGCGCTGCGCTCGTGCACGAGTTCGCCTGGGTGCTGCCGGTGTTCGGGGCCTTCCTGCTCTATGCGGGCTGGCGCCTCAGCCGCCCGCACAGCGCGGCCGCCGACGCGCTCAACAATCCCCTCTATCGGTTCATGATCGGACGCCTGCCGGTGACGAAGGAGTTGCACGGCAGCCGCTTCTTCGTACGGGCCGACACCGGCCGGTTGACGGCCACGCCGCTCTTCCTGGCCCTGGTGCTGGTCGAGCTCAGCGATGTGATGTTCGCGATCGACAGCGTGCCGGCGATCTTCGCCATCACCACGGACCCCTACGTGGTCTACACCTCGAACATCTTCGCGGTGCTGGGCCTGCGGGCGCTCTATTTCGCCTTGGCCGACGTGATCAACCGGTTCGAGCACCTCAAGGCCGCCATGGGCCTGCTGCTGGCCCTGGCCGGCGCGAAGATCTTCTACAACGTCATCTTCGGGAAGATCGACCCGATGATCTCGCTGGCGGTCACCCTGAGCGTGCTGATCGGCGGAGTGTCCTACTCGCTCTGGCGCACCCGCAAGGCCGCCAAGCCGGACGCGGCGGCGCCGGCGTCGGAGCGGCTGGCCCAGTGACGCGAGGATCTGCGGCGGGCGGCTTCGAAGACGATTGCGGGCGGCCCGCCGCGCCCTAGATCAGACTCTGAGCGGCGAGAGCCGCGAGGCCCGACAAGGGCCATCCATACCCATGTGCTCACGGAGGATGTGGCTATGGCAAAGCTGAACCCATGGACCCGCGCCGGCTGGCGCCGCGTCCGCCTGGCCCTGCGGCGGCTCGGCCGCGAGCTTGGCCGATCGCTGGAGCGGATGGACCAGAACGGCGGGTTCATGACCCCGTAACCGCCCGCCGCGGCGGCGCCGACCAAGGGCCGCCGCGGCGGCAATCTTGGAGGACAAGCATGCTGACTCAAGAGACGCCCAAGACGAGCTCGCCGGCGGCTCCGGCGCCCGCGGCCGGGGCCAACCAGGTCGCGCTGGCGCTCGGCAAGCTGCTCGCCGACACGCACGCGCTCTACCTGAAAACCCACGGTTACCATTGGAACGTCCGCGGGCCGCAGTTCCCGGCGCTGCATCATCTGTTCGAGGAACAGTACAAGTCGCTTTGGGCCTCCCTCGACGAGATCGCCGAGCGGATCCGCGCGCTGGGCGCGCTTGCGCCCCAGGGCTACGCCTCGATGGCGAACCTGACCGGGGTCAAGGACGGCGATCCGCACTGGAGCGCTCAGGAGATGCTGCGCGACCTGCTGACCGACCACGAGCAGGTGTGCGGCACGGTCAAGGCGGCGATCCAGGCGGCGGAGGCGGCTGGCGACGCCGCGACGGTCGACCTGCTGAACGACCGGCTGGCCGCCCACGAAAAGCACGCCTGGATGCTGCGCGCGACCCTCGCGCCCAACTGATCTGCGGCGTTGCGCGCCGGTCTGCGCGCCCTAAATCGCCTATTGCCGGGCGCCGCCATGGGCCCGGCAGACGGTCGCGGGACCCATCCCCGCGACCCTCTCGTCACCATGTTGCTTTTCGGAGGATGTGGTCATGAGAAACCTGTTCCGCGATGTCCGGCGCTGGCTGTCGGCCGAAGGCACAGACCTGCGTCGGCGGGAGGCCGAGGCCATCCACGCCCTGGAGACCGCGGCCTTCCCGAAGCTGGAGCGGACTGTCGATCGCGTCGGCATGATCGGCCTGCTTACGTTGGGCCTGCTCGCCGCCGCGGCGATGCTGATCGCTCCCAACTTCAAGTAGCCAAGGCAGCCGCGCGCCCGCCCGGGCCGCGGCTGTTCCCTTATCCTCACCCGCTGTTGCGCAGGCCTGAGGCGATCCCGTTCAGGGTCATCAGCAGGGCTTCCTTGAGCTTGGGGTCCTCCTCGCCCGCACGGCGGCGGCGGATCAGCTCGATCTGCAGGTGGTTGAGCGGATCGATATACGGGAGCCGTCCCTTGATCGCCTCGGCGAGCTGGGGCTCGCGCTCCAGCAGCTGCGATTGGCCGGTGATCTGCAACAGCCTGTCGACCGTGCGATCCCACTCCCCACGGATGCGCCCGAACACGTGGTCGCGAAGATCGGCGTCCGGCACGAGATCGGCGTAGCGCGCGCCGATCGCCAGGTCGGCCTTGGCCAGCACCATCTCCATGTTGCGCAAGGTGGCGCGGAAGAACGGCCATTCGGCCCACCACGCCTTGAGCCGCGCCAGATCGGCCTGCGCCGTGGCCGCGCCGAACCCATACCAGCCGGGCAGCATCACGCGCGCCTGCGACCAGGAGAACACCCAGGGTATCGCCCGCAGGCCCTCGATGGTCCGCGTGGCCTGGCGCGACACCGGGCGGCTGGCGATGTTGAGTTCGCCCAGTTCGGCGATCGGCGTGGCCGCAAAGAAGAAGTCGGCGAAGCCCTCGGTCTCGTAGACGAGCGCGCGGTACGCCTGTCGCGAGGCCTCGGCGATGGCGTCCATGGCCTCAGCGTCGGCGGCGGGCGTATCCCGAGCGGCGGGCTTCAAGGAGGCGCTGATCACGCCGCAGGCCAGGGCTTCTAAGCTGCGGCGGGCGAGCGCAGCGTCGCCATACTTGTTCGCGATCACCTCGCCCTGCTCGGTCAACCGCATGCGGCCGCGCAGCACCCCCGGCGGCTGGGCGAGGATGGCCTCGAAGCTCGAGCCGCCGCCACGGCCAACCGCTCCGCCCCGGCCGTGGAAGAGCTGCAGGCGGACCCCCTTGGCGTCGGCCAGGGCGGACAGCGCGGCGGAGGTGCGGTGGAGCTGCCAACTGGAGGTCAGATAACTGCCGTCCTTGCTGGAGTCGGAATAGCCGATCATCACCTCCTGGCGCGGCTCGGCGCGCAGCAGCGACGCCACGGCCTGGGTCTCCAGATAGGCGGCCAGCACCTCGGGCGCGGCCCGCAGGTCGGTGATGGTTTCGAAGAGCGGCTCCACACGCAGAGCCGCCGACGGTCCGCCCGGATCGAAGAGGCCGACCTCCTTCATCAGGACGTAGGGCTCCAGCAGGTCGGACACCGAACCGGCGTTGGAGACGATGTAGGCGCCGAGCGCCTCGGCGCCGAAGCGGGCCCTCGCGTCGGCGGCGGCCTTGAAGACGGCGTGCTCGCGCAGGGTCTCTTCGGAATAGCGGGCGAGCGGGGAGAACAGCGGACGCCGATGCGACAGTTCCTCCAGGAGGAGCCGTTGGCGGCCGCGCTCGTCGAGGGCGAGGTAATCGCGGCAGGCCCCCGCCTCGGCCAGGAGCTCGGCCACCACCCGTTCGTGCACCGCCGCGTTCTGGCGAAGGTCGAGGCTGGCCAGGTGGAAGCCGAACACACGCACCGCGCGGATGAGGTTCGGCAGCGGGCCGTGGGCGAAGGCCTGGGCGTGCGTCTTCAGAAGCGACGCCTGCAGGATCTCCAGATCGGCGATGAGTTCGTCCGGCGCGGCGTACGCCCGGGCTGCGGCGGCCGCCGGCCGGGGCGGCGCGCGCCCGGTGAGCGCCTGGAAGGTGGCCGCGAGCCGGGCGTACACGGCGGTCAGCGCGCGGCGGTAGGGCTCTCCGGCGCTGGTGGCAAGGACGTCCCCGAGGCTCTCGGCCAGGGCGGTCAGCTCGGGCGGCGGCGGAGCGAGGTCCTCGGACAGCGAAAGGCTCACGCCCAGCCGGCGGACCTCCTCGAGGTAGTGGCCGAGCACCGCCTCGGCCTGGCGGGCGAGCGCGCGCAGCAGCACCTCGCCGGTGACATAGGGGTTGCCGTCGCGGTCGCCGCCGACCCAGCTGCCCAGGCGCAGGAAGCTCGCCAGCCCGGCTCCCAGCCGCCGCTCCCAAGCCTCGTAGAGCTGAGGCACGGCCGAGAGCAGGCTCGTGCGCATCACCGCCACGGCGTTCTCGACCTCGTCCAGCGGCGACGGCCTGGCGCTTCGCAGCAGCCGCGTGCCCCAAAGCAGCGCGACTTCGCGCAGCAAGGCTTCCGACAGCGCGGCCTCCCCGGGTCCGCAGTCAGGACGCGCCAGCGCCTGCAGCGTCTCGCGCAGGACGCGGGCGTGTTCGAGGACGCTGCGGCGGCGCACCTCGCTCGGGTGGGCGGTGAAGACCGGAACGACAAGGCTCTCCTCGAGCAAGGCGCGCACCTGATCCTTGTCGATCCCGGCCTCGGAGAGGCGCGCCAGCACGTCGTCGAGGCGCACGGCGTCCTCGCCCAGGCTCGCGCACCGCACCTGCATCGCGTCCTCGGCCGCGTTGGCCGCCTGGAGGAAGCAAGCGAAGCCGTGCACGACCTTGAAGGCTTCGTCGGCGCTCAGACCGTCGAGCAGCGCCGGCAGCTCCCCGGCCGCGCCCTGGAAGTGGCGGGCCACGGCGAGCCGACGCACCGCTTCGATGCGCGCGAAGGCGGCCGGGTCCTCCTCGCGGATGATCTGACCGAGCAGCGCCCCCACCTCCTGGGTGGCCGATCGAACGTCGCCCGGCGGGGTTGCGCTCATGGTCCGTAGGCTCCGACGGCCGCGGAGAACCTTCACGGCAAGGCCGTGTTTGTTTTCCCGGAGGCTTTCAGGATGGACCGATGACGCTCTTCATGTTCGCCACGGGGATCGAGAATTCCTACCCCACCATCCACCAGGGCCGCACGCGGGTCGACGAGATGGACGCCTGCCGCCACTACGCGCGCTGGCAGGAGGACTTCGCCCTCGTCCAGGATCTCGGCATCCACTTCCTGCGCTACGGGCCGCCGCTGCACCGGGTCTGGCTGGGGGACGGGCGATACGACTGGGAATTCACCGACCTGGCGTTCGCCGAGCTGAGACGGCGCGACATCGTCCCGATCGCCGACCTCTGCCACTTCGGCGTGCCGGATTGGATCGGCAACTTCCAGAACCCCGACTTCCCCGCCCTCTTCGCCCGTTACGCCGGCGACTTCGCACGGCGCTTTCCCTGGGTGCAGCTCTACACCCCGATCAACGAGATGTTCATCTGCGCCACCTTCTCGGCCAGGTACGGCTGGTGGAACGAGCAGATGACGACCGACCGCGGCTTCGTCACCGCCCTCAAGCACATCGCCCGGGCCAATGTGTTGGCCATGCAGGCGATCCTGGACGTGCGTCCCGACGCGCTCTTCGTACAGAGCGAGTCCTCCGAATACTTCCATGCCGACAGTCCCGCGGCCATCGGCCCGGCGGAGTTCATGAACGCCGTGCGCTTCCTGGCGCTCGACCTGAACTACGGGATCCGGGTCAATTCCGAGATGTACCGCTACCTGATGGACAACGGGATGACGGCGGCGGAGTACGACTTCTTCATGCACGCGCGGCTGAAGTCGCACTGCATCCTCGGCAATGACTACTACGTCACCAACGAGCACCGGATCTGGCCGGACGGCCACACCCGCGCCGCCGGGGAGGTGTTCGGCTACGACGAGATCACGCGGCAGTACTACGCCCGCTATCACCTGCCGGTGATGCACACCGAGACCAACTACCTTCAGGGCGAACGGGGCGACGAGGCGGTCCTGTGGCTCTGGAAGGAGTGGGCCAACGTCCTGCGCATCCGCAACGACGGCGTGCCGATCGTCGGCTTCACCTGGTATTCGCTGACCGATCAGGTCGATTGGGACACGGCGCTTCGCGAAAAGAACGGGCGGGTGAACGCGCTTGGGCTCTATGACCTCGACCGGCGAATCCGGCCCGTAGGCCAGGCCTACAAGGAGCTGATCGCCGCCTGGCGCGACGTCCTTCCCACCCAGAGCATCTGCCTGCAGGTCCCGGTCATCCTGCCCAGCGAGTTCGAGGAGGGCTTCGTGCAGCGCCGGATGGCCGAAGCGCGCGAGCGCCGGCTCGCGCGGGGTTCGGCCGGGACGCTTCCTGGCGCGGGTCGAAGCGACTGAAAGGAAGCTCCTGGTCACGGCGGCGGCCTGACGGCCTCAGAGCATCGGCCGGCCGCCGGTGACGGCCACCGTTGCGCCCGAGACGTAGCTCGCCTCGTCCGAGGCCAGGAGCACATAGACCGGTGCGACTTCCTTGGGCTGGCCCGGCCGCTTCATCGGGGTGTTGGCCCCGAACTGCCTCACCTTCTCGGGCGGCATGGTGGCCGGGATCAGCGGGGTCCAGATCGGACCCGGCGCGACGCAGTTCACCCGCACCCCCTTCTCGGCGAGCATCTGCGCCAGACCTGCGGTGAAGTTCTGGATGGCGCCCTTGGTGGTCGCATAAGGCAGCAGGGAGGGATTGGGATCGTCCGCGTTGATGGAGGTGGTGTTGATGATCGCCGACCCCGGCTTCAGGTGCGGCAGGGCCGCCTTGGCCAGGTGGAACATGGCGTGGATGTTGACCTGGAAGGTCCGCGCCCAGGCCTCCTCGCTGATCTCGTCGAGGCTCTTGTAGGTCGCCTGCTCGGCGGCGTTGTCGACCAGCACGTCGAGCCGACCGAATTCGCTGACGGTCTTCTCCACCAAGGCGCGGCAATGCGCCGGGTCGGCAAGGTCGCCGGGCAGCAAGAGGCAGCGACGTCCCGCCGTCTCCACCCAGCGCCGGGTCTCCTCGGCGTCGTCGTGCTCGTTGAGATAGCCGATCGCGACGTCTGCGCCCTCCCGCGCGAACGCGATGGCCACGGCCCGCCCAATGCCGCTGTCCCCGCCGGTGATCAGGGCTGCCTTGCCTGCCAGGCGGCCCGATCCCTTGTAGGACTGCTCGCCGTGGTCGGGCTTGGGCTCCATCTGTGACGTCGTCCCCGGCGGGGTTTGGCTCTGGTCGGGGAACGGCGGCTGGGGCTCGGTCATCTTGGCCTCCGAGTGGAACGGACCAGCGCAAAACGTAGGGCTGGGCGACGGGGTTTCGCGGAACTCCACTTGGCCTGCACTGTCTAGACGGTGCACTGTGGTGCACCATCGGAGCCCGCCGCAAGCAACGTCACCGCACGAGTACTTCCTTTTGCGGAACTTTGCCGCTTCGCCGACGTTTCGCGCGCGAGGGGCCGGCCGGGCTGACATGGCGCAGCTGGCGCGCCGCCCTTTCGGCTGAACTTTAAGAGGATGAAGGGGCTGGGCCCCTGGGCCCGGCGGAGGAACGGAGGCTGGAATGACGTTTCGACCCCTCGGGGACCGGATCCTCGTCCGGCGCGTCGAAGAAGACGCCAAAACGCCGGGCGGGATCATCATCCCCGACACCGCAAAGGAAAAACCGCAGCAGGGCGAGGTGCTCGCCGTCGGCCCCGGCGCCCGGGACAAGGACGGCCGGCGTCTCGAACCCGAACTGAAGGCCGGGCAGAAGGTGCTGTTCGGCAAGTGGTCCGGCTCGGAGGTCCGCATCGACGGCGAAGACCTCCTGATCATGAAGGAAAGCGACGTCCTGGGCGTCCTGGACGCCGCCTGACGCAGGAGTGCTGAACATGGCAGCGAAAGAGATCCACTTCTCCACCGACGCCCGCGACCGCATGCTGCGCGGCGTCAACATCCTGGCGAACGCCGTGCGGGTGACCCTGGGCCCCAAGGGCCGCAACGTGGTCATCGAGAAGTCCTTCGGCGCGCCGCGCACCACCAAGGACGGCGTCAGCGTCGCCAAGGAGATCGAGCTGGAGGACAAGTTCGAGAACCTCGGCGCCCAGCTGCTGCGCGAGGTCGCCTCCAAGACCAACGACCAGGCCGGCGACGGCACGACTACGGCCACCGTCCTCGCGCAGGCCATCGTCCAGGAAGGCCTGAAGTCGGTGGCGGCCGGCATGAACCCGATGGACCTGAAGCGCGGCGTCGACAAGGCCGTCGCCGCCGTCGTGGAGGAGATCCGTTCCACCTCCAAGAAGGTGTCCTCCAACGAGGAGATCGCCCAGATCGGCACCATCTCGGCCAACGGCGAGCGCGAGATCGGCGCCATGATCGCCCAGGCCATGGAGCGGGTGGGCAACGAGGGGGTGATCACGGTCGAGGAAGCCAAGGGCCTCGAGATGGAGCTCGAGGTGGTCGAGGGCATGCAGTTCGATCGGGGCTATGTCTCCCCCTACTTCGTCACCAATCCCGACCGGATGGAGACCGTGCTCGAAGACGCCCTGGTGCTGATCTTCGAGAAGAAGCTGACGACCCTGCAGCCGCTCATCCCGCTGCTCGAGCAGGTGGTGCAATCCGGCAAACCGCTCCTGGTCATCGCCGAGGACATCGAAGGCGAAGTGCTGGCCACCCTCGTGGTCAACAAGCTGCGTGGCGGCCTGCGCGTCGCCGCCGTGAAGGCGCCCGGCTTCGGCGATCGTCGCAAGGCGATGCTGGAGGACATCGCGATCCTGACCGGCGGCCAGTTCATCAGCGAGGACCTCGGCGTCAAGCTGGAGAACGTGACCATCGACCAGCTCGGCCGCGCCAAGAAGGTCATCATCACCAAGGACGACACCACCATCGTCGAAGGCGCCGGCGACAAGGCCGACATCCAGGGCCGTATCGGCCAGATCCGGCGTCAGATCGAGGAGACGACTTCCGACTACGACCGCGAGAAGCTGCAGGAACGGCTGGCCAAGCTCGCCGGCGGCGTCGCCGTGGTGCGGGTCGGCGGCTCGACCGAGGTGGAGGTCAAGGAGAAGAAGGACCGCGTCGACGACGCCATGCACGCCACGCGAGCGGCTGTCGAGGAAGGGATCGTCCCGGGCGGCGGGGTAGCGCTCCTGCGCGCCAGCAAGGTGCTGGAGGGCCTGAACGGCGCCAACGACGACCAGAACGCCGGCATCGCCATCGTGCGGCGTGCGCTGCAGGCGCCGATCCGCCAGATCGCGGAAAACGCCGGCGTCGAGGGCTCCATCGTCGTCGGCAAGATTCTGGAGAACGCCTCGCCGACCTTCGGCTTCAACGCCCAGACAGAGGAATATGTCGACCTGGTGCAGGCCGGCGTGATCGATCCCGCCAAGGTCGTGCGCACCGCCCTTCAGGACGCCGCCTCCGTGGCCGGACTGCTGATCACGACCGAGGCTGCGGTGGCCGAGGCGCCGAAGAAGCCCGAGGCCGGCGCGAACGCCGCCATGGCGGCTTAAGCAAACCCACTAGCACGACGCCGGCCGCCCCTCTCAGCGGCCGGCGTTCTTTCTCTGACACTATATATACGTGTCGCTGCGAGCGCCTTCTGCGCGGGGCGCTCAGGGCGAACGCGCCACCGCCTCCAGGCCTTGTTCCGGCTGAGGCGGCAGCAGGATGCCGGCCTCGCTGAGATCGGCCAGCATGGTGCGGGCGATCTCGCTCTCCCCCATCACCACCCGGTCCGCGCCGCTCGCCAGGAGACGGTCGGTCTGCTCCTCCGAATGGGCCCTGGCCACGATGCGAAGCTGAGGATTGAGGGCGCGGGCGCGGGTGACGATCTCGCCGCTCTCGAATCCGTCGGGGATCGCCAGGACGAGGCAGACGGCGGTCTTGGCGCCGGCCGCCAGTAGCACCTCCTCACGCGTCGCGTTCCCCAGGATCGCAATCTCAGCGTTGCGACGCAGGGCTTCGACCCGCTCGATGTCGGTCTCGATGACCGCCGCCTTCACGCCGTCCCGGTCGAGGGCCTCCTTGATCCGCCGGCCGACGCGGCCGTAGCCCACCACGATCACATGTCCGGCCAGTTCGCTCTGGTGAGGGGCGGCGATATCGATCTTGAGCGGCTGGTCGCCCAGGTCCCGAATCGGGGTGCGCCCGAGCCGCCTCGCCCGCATTTCCGTGGCCAGCGAGAAGACCGCGGGGTTGAGCAGGATCGAGCCGATGGCGCCTGCCAGCACAAGGTCGCGCGCCTCCTCCGGCAGCAGGCCGAGGTTCTGGGACATGGAGGTGAGGATGAAGGAGAACTCGCCGATCTGGGCGAGGCTCGCGGCGATGAGCACCGCCGTGTCCTGCGGGTGGCGGAAGGCGCGCACGATCAGGAAGGCGGCGACCGACTTGCCCACGACGATGGTGAGCACCGTCGCCAGCACTGCAAGCGGCCGCTCGAGCAGGGTCCGGGGGTCGAACAGCATGCCGACCGAGACGAAGAACAGCACCGCAAAGGCGTCGCGGAGCGGAAGGATGTTGTCGCCCGCCTTATGGCTGAGTTCCGACTCCTTGAGGATCATGCCGGCGGCGAAGGCCCCGAGGGCGAAGGAGACGTCGAACAGCTTGGCGGCGCCATAGGCGACGCCCACCGCCATGCTGAGGACGGTCAGGGTGAAGAGTTCACGCGACCCGAGGCTGGCGACCTTGGCCAGCGACCAGGGGATCACTCGGCGGCCGACGAGGATCATCAGGGCGACGAAGGCGGCCAGCTTGCCGAAGGTCGCGGCGAGCGACAGCCCCACGCCGCCATGCTCGGCGAACACGTCGGGGCGGCCGCCCGGCAAGGCCCCGGCGATCACGGGAAGGAACACCAGGGCGGCCACCATGACCAGGTCCTCGATGACCAGCCAGCCGACCGCGATGTGGCCGCTTCGGGTGTCCAGCAGCTGGCGCTCCTCGAGCGCGCGGACGAGGACGACCGTGCTCGCCACCGAAAGGGCGAGGCCGAATGTGAGGCCGCTGGCGAGCGGCCAGCCCATCCCCAGCGCCAGTCCTGCGCCGAGCAGGGTCGCGACGACAATCTGAGCGATCGCGCCCGGCAGCGCGATGCTCTGGACCTTGACGAGATCGCGATAGGAGAAGTGCAGCCCCACCCCGAACATCAGCAGGATGACGCCGATCTCGGCTAGTTCGGAGGCCAGCTCCGGATTGGCCGTGAAGCCGGGGGTGGACGGGCCCAGCGCGACGCCGGCCAGCAGATATCCCAGGATCGGCGGCAGGCGCAGCCGGCCGGCGATGAGTCCCAACACCGACGCCCCGACGAAAGCCAGGGTAAGGGTGGCGATCAGGGGCGTCTCGTGCAGCATGCGGACCCGTCCTCGGCTGGGCGCGCCGGCGGTCGGATCTGGTGTCCGCCGCCGGCGACGCCGTGTCGCCTCAGCTCGTCAGCCGCAGCGGCACGAACAGGCTCCGCCCCTCACGCCACACGCGCACCAGCACCGAAGGCCGGCCTTGGCGCCGCGCCGCATCGATCGCCTCGCGGACATCGGCCGGCGCTGCGACGCTGCGCTCGCCCACACGGTCGATCACGTCGCCGGCGCGGAGCCCCTTCTCAGCGGCGTCCGAGCCTGGCGAGACCGCGTCGATGACGACGCCGCGCGCCGTCGCCGGCAGCCGGTATTGCGTGCGGGCCGCCTGGTCGAGCGGGCGCAGGGTCAGGCCGAGGCTCGCCGCGTCCGCCGGATTGACCACGCCGGGCGCATCATCGGCGGGCCGGCGCCCGGCCCGCAGCTCCAGGGTCTGGCGACGGCCTTCGCGCCAGATCTCCAGCCGCAGCCGGTCGCCCTCGCGGGCGGCGCCGACGCGCCGGGTCAGGTCGGACGACGAGGTCAGCTCCTGGCCGTTCAGGCTGAGGATCGCATCGCCCGCGCGCAGGCCGGCCAGGTCGCCGGGCCCGCCCGGGGTCACCTCGGCCACCAGGGCGCCCTTGCGGCCTGGAATGCCGAGGCTCTCGGCGATCTCCGGCGTGAGGTTCTGCACCATGGCGCCGATGTAGCCGCGGACGATCGAACCGCCGGAGATGAGCTGCTTGGTGATGCGGTCGGCGATCTCGGCGGGAATGGCGAAGCCGATGCCGACCGAGCCGCCCGAGGGCGAGAAGATGGCCGTGTTGACGCCGATCACCCGGCCGTAGACGTCGAAGGTCGGACCGCCGGAGTTGCCTCGGTTGATGGGGGCGTCGATTTGCAGGTAGTCCACATAGGCCTCGCCGATGTCGCGGCCATAGGCCGAGACGATGCCCGAGGTGGCGGTGCCGCCGAGGCCGAAGGGATTGCCCATGGCGATCACCCAGTCGCCGACCCGCGGCCGCGCGTTGGTCTCGAACGTCACATAGGGGAAGTTCGAGCCCTCGACCTTCAGCACCGCCAGGTCCGTCAGCGGATCGCGGCCAATCACGCGCGCCTCGAGCTCGCGCCCCTCGTTGGTGCGCACGCTCACCTTGGTGGCGTTCTCCACCACATGGTTGTTGGTGACGATGTAGCCGGTCGGCGTGATGAAGAAGCCCGAGCCCGACACCCGCGCATTCGGCAGCGACGGCGTCCCGTTGTTGCCGTCCGGCGCCCCGGGGAATCCGAAGAAGAACGGGAAGCCGGGGAACAGCTGCGGCAGGTTCGGGCGGGCCGGAGCGCTGCGGGTCACGTCGATGGAGACCACGGCGGGCGCGACGCGCTGGACGATATCGGCAAAGCTCGACGGGACGCCGGCCGGCAGATTGCGCGCCGGTTGGGCCGCGGCCGCCGGGGCGGTCAGCGGACCCACGCCGCCTGCGGCCAGCGCGGCGGCGAGGGCGACAGAACAAAGCAGGCGCGATTGGCGCTTAAGCATGTCTCTCCTCTCCTCGGACTAAGAAAAGGAGACCGGCGGGAGCGGCCCCGCCGGTCTCCGGTTCAGGCCGCGCGGGGCGGCTCCCAGCGGTAGCAGTCGGCGTCCGCCGCCTCGTGGGCGTCGAGACGGGCGAGCGCCGAGCGCACCTCAGCCAGCCGCGAGACGTGCTCGCGGACCGGGGCTTCGCCCGCTTCCACCTCGAGCAGGTACTCGTCCCATTCCCAGGAGCGCAGGATGGCGCGCTTCTGCTCCGGCGAGAGCGAGGAATCGGCGAGCACGGCGTCGGGCGAGGCGTAGACCGCCTCCGGGCTGAGATAGAGCCGGTCGGCCTCGGCCGCGCCGAGGCGGTCGGAGGGCGGCTGCGGACGGTTCTCGTTGTCGGCGCTGAGGGGCCGCTCGGCGCCCCTGCCCTCGCCATACGGCGGCGCGCCGGCGCCGCCCTGGATCTCGAAGGCCAGGCCCTGGCGCTGGCAGTAGCCGATCGCCGCCTCCGCCGTCGGGAACGACAGGCGCACCTGCTGGAGGGTGTCGGTGGATTCGGTCCAGCCCATCAGCGGCTCGATCCGCGGCGCGCTACGCGGCTTGAACGTCAGGGTCCAGCCCCTGGCCGTGGCGAGGCCGCTGCTCATGGCCGACCGCTCGTTCGGCCGGATCACGGCCACGGCGTCGGCGGGCAGGGCCGAGGCGTGACGGCGGGCGGCGACCGACGGGGTCGTGGTCCCAAGGTTGAAATCTGTCGAATCGAACATGGCTCAACTCCGATCAGTTCTGGGCGCGCCCTGCCTCCCGATCGGGCGACAGCGTTGCGAACGCCCCTTCGAACTCGTCGGCCGCCGCAGGATCGAACCGGGCCAGGGCGCCCAGCACGGCCTCGCAGGCCGCGGTCTGCGCGGTCCCGTCGCGGGCTTCGCGCAGAAGGTCCCGGGCCCAGCTCCAAAGGATCAGGCGCTTCTCCTCGCGGGACAGCCAGGCGTGGTTGGCCACCACGTCGGGCGAGGCGAAGGCCGTTCTCGGATCCAGCAGAGCGTCGACGAAGGGGCGACCGACGATGGCGATCCCGGCGGGCGCGGACACGCCCTGGCTTTGGGTTGTCATGGCGTAGCTCCGGAAAGGATTCCGCGCCGCCCGCGCCTGGCGCGGACGGCGCGGCGCTCAGTTAGCCCTTGCTGATCGGGATCCTCCGGACGCCCTCCTGCTGGGCCTTGGACTTCGGAAGGGTGACCGTCAGGACGCCCTTCTTGAAGTTGGCCTTGATCGCATCCTCGTCGATGGCGACAGGCACCGGCACCACCCGCTCGAAGCGGCCATAGTAGTGCTCGCTGTAGTGCCGATCCTTGTCCTCGACATCGGAGCGCTTCTCGCCCCGCAGGACCAGGACGCCGTCTTCGAACACCACGTCGACGTCGTTTTCATCCATGCCCGGCAGCTCGGCCGAAACGCGGATGGTCTTGGCGTCCTCGGCCACCTCGACGCTGGGCCAACTGGCGGAGCGGCCCAGGATGGAGCCCCCGAAGTCGCGGAAGACGTCGTCGAAGAGGCGGTTCACCTCTCGATGAAGGGTGAGGAACGGATGGGTTTCCTCGTCGCGACGAGAGGTCGTGGTGAGCGCGCCCTCGTGCGGACGATGGTCATGCTCATGCCGTCCCCAAGGGATCAGATCACGAAGTTGCATCGTCAGCTCTCCTCTACGAGGCGGCCTGACGCCGCGAACCTGCGCGGCGCCGGCCGCCGGCCATCACGGTCGCTCAGTGGGTCTTCTGCTCCGTCTCGCCGGAGCCGATGGCGGACTGGCCCGAACCGGTGATCTCGATCCTCTTCGGCTTCAGGGCCTCCGGGATCTCCCGCACCAGCTCGAGGGTCAGCAGGCCGTTCTCCAGGCGCGCGTTCTGCACGCGCACATGGTCGGCGAGCTCGAAGGTCCGACGGAACGGCTGCTGGGCGATGCCGCGATAGACGACCTCGCCGTCCTCCTGCACCTCCTGCGGCCGGCCGCTGACGGTCAGCCGGTTGGGTTCGGAGACGATCTCCAGATCGCCGTCGCGGAAGCCCGGCACCGCCAGAACGATGCGGTAGTGATCGCCGTCGGCCTGCACGACATTGTAGGGAGGCCAGTTCAGGCCAGGGACCGAGCCGCTCATCGCACGGTCCATCAGGCTCAGCGCGCTGTCGACGCTCGGCATGGGCCGATAGCCGGACATCGGCGTCATAGTGTTCATCCTCATGGTCCAAGTCCTCCGTTGAGCAACATGGGTTTGAGGAGCGCCGGACACCGCCGGCGCCCGCCGCCGGACCTTCATCAGCGTCCGGCAAGACTTGAGGTAGGGCGCTCGCCACGCCCTGCAAGACCAATTTTCTGCATGTTTTCAGAGGCGCGCGGCGGCGCGCGAGCGCACGCGGGGGTCCTACGGACGCCCGCGAAAAACGCGCCTCAGAACAGCGGCCCTTCGAACTCCAGGAGCTTCGAGGGCCGGATCTTCAACGCCATGGCGGTGTGCCAGATGGTCAGGATGGTCGGGTTGCGGCGGCCCAACTCGAGTCCGCTGACATAGGCCCGGTCCACGCCCATCAGCTCGGCGAGCGCTTCCTGCGAAAGGCCTGCCTCGCCGCGGTATCGCCTGACGTTGGATCCTACGATTGTGCGAACGTCCATGCCGACCTACCAACATGAACGAGGATTTTGATGCTACGCACTTAATTGCACGGTGAAGGCCTGGTTCCCACCTCGTTCAGGAACCCGGCGCGTCTTGTCCGGCGGCTCATCAGGCGCTCAGCACCGCCCGAGCAGTCGGGCTCGCCGCCTCGGCGTATTCGCGCAGGATGTACGGCCAGCCGTCGGGCGAAGCCATGCCCCCGCGCAGCAAGTCTGCGCCCGCGCCGTGACGAGCGAAACCGCGATGCTCGACCTCCACGCGCGTCAGCTTGGAGCCCAGCGGGAGGAAGCGAACCTCGACCTCGCTCGCGCGCTCCGGCGGCTCCTGCCCCCGGTCGGCCGAAACCGCCCAGCTCAGCACCAGGCGCCGGTCAGGCTCGAACGCGCGCACTTCCCCCCAGTCAAGGCGACGGCCGCGCCGGTCGACCTCATACCAGCGACCGCCGGCGCGAGGCTCTATGGCGACGCCGGCGAGGTCGTCACGCGAGAAGGTGTAGGCCCTGGGCCACCAATCGCCGATCCGCTCGGCGAACACTCGAAAGGAATGCTGAACGGGCGCGCTGAGGGTGACGCCCGCCTTCACAGGTTCGTCCGTCATGGTGATGCTCCGAAGCGCCGCCGCGCCCCCTCCGGCGCTGCGGCCTGAGTGAACGCAGACGCCGGGCCTCCAGTTTCCGTCTCACGCGGCGGAAGACCTACGAGCCTCGCCGTCCGGCGCGCCGGCGAGCTCCGCAAGCTCGGCTTCATCCAAGGTCTCCTTTTCGAGCAGCAGCCGGGCGCCGCGCTCGAGCGCGCCGCGGCGGCTTTCGAGAATCTCCACCGTGCGCGCGAACGCCGCCTCGACGAGGGCGCGCACCTCCTCGTCGATCGCGTCGGAGGTCGCCTCGCCGAAGTCCTTGTCCCGCAGGAAGGGCGCCGGCGCGTCGCCGGTGGCGAGGAACGAGCGCGGCTCCCGGTCGTAGGAGACCGGGCCCAGCCGATTCGACATGCCGTAGCGCGTGACCATGCTGCGGGCGATGTCGGTGACCTTGCGCAGGTCGTCGGCCGCTCCGGTCGAGAGATGGCCGTAGATGATCCACTCCGCGGCGCGGCCGCCGAGCAGGGCGCACATCTTGTTCTCGAGCTCCTCGCGGGTCATCAGGAACCGGTCCTCGGTCGGGCGCTGGATGGTGTATCCGAGCGCCCCCACCCCGCGCGGAATGATCGAGACCTTATGCACCTGCTCGACGCCAGGCAGCGCGAGGCCGACGAGGGCGTGACCCATCTCATGATGGGCCACCACCTCCCGTTCCTTCGGATTGAGGATGCGGTTGCGCTTCTCCAGGCCGGCGATGATCCGCTCCACCGCCTCATTGAAGTCGGTCATGGTGATCGCGGCCGCGCGGCGGCGGGTGGCCAGCAGGGCCGCCTCATTGACCAGGTTGGCGAGGTCGGCCCCCGTGAAGCCTGGGGTGAGGGCCGCCACCTTTTCGAGGTCCACTTCCGGCGCGAGCTTCACCTTGCGGGTATGCACCTTCAGGACCTCCACCCGGCCCTTCTTGTCGGGCCGGTCCACCAGGACCTGGCGATCGAACCGGCCGGCGCGCAGAAGCGCCGGATCGAGGATCTCGGGCCGGTTGGTGGCGGCGAGCAGCACCAGGCCGGTGCTGGAGTCGAAGCCGTCCATCTCGACCAGCAGCTGATTGAGCGTCTGCTCCTTTTCGTCGTGGCCGCCGTAGGCGTAGAGGCCGCGCGCCCGGCCGAGCGCGTCCAGCTCGTCGATGAAGATGATGGCGGGCGCCTTCTGGCGCGCCTGCTCGAAGAGGTCGCGGACCCGCGCGGCGCCCACGCCCACGAACATCTCCACGAACTCCGAGCCGGAGATGGAGAAGAAGGGAACCTTGGCCTCGCCGGCGACGGCCTTGGCCAGCAGCGTCTTGCCGGTGCCGGGCGGCCCCACCAGCAGCACGCCCTTGGGCATGCGGCCGCCCAGGCGGCCATACTCCTGAGGATTCTTCAGGAAGTCGATGATCTCGCGCAGCTCGTCCTTGGCTTCGTCGACCCCAGCGACGTCGGCGAAGGTGACGCCGGTGTTGGCCTCGACATAAATCTTCGCCCGGCTGCGGCCCACCTGCATGAGGCCGCCCGCGCCGGCCGCCTTCTGCCCCAGGTACATCCACAGGCCGAAGAAGAGCAGCACCGGGATCACCCAGGAGAGCAGGTCCCGGAGGAAGGTGTTCTCAATCTGGCCGGTATAGGTGACGCCGTGCTGCTGGAGTTCGCGCGCGAGCTCCGGCTCGACCCGTGTGGTGACGAAGGCCTTCTTGCCTTCGAGGGGCTCTTTCAGGCGACCCTGCACGAAGCGGTCGGAGACCCCGACCTCGGCCACCTTGCCGTCCCGCAGCAGCTGCTGGAACTGGCTGTAGGGGATTTGCGCGACCTGGGTTGCGGCCGCGATGTAGTGCTGGATCGCGATCACGCCGAAGAAGGCGATGATCCAGTAGATGACGTGGAAGCGGGTCTGCTTGTTCATGGACGCCTCGCGCGATCAGGAGCGGGCCCCAAGGCGCGCCTCAGGGCTTCGCGCCCTTTGGGAGCGCGGCCACCTCCGTGGGGCTCAGTTTGCGCACGTTGCGGACCATGCATTTCTGCGGACCGATGGCGGAGGGCGTCACGATCTCAGCGTCCAAGCCCGAGCAGATGGTGGAGCCGCCGCGGGATATCAGGGCGATCTTCTGCGTCCAGTCCACGTCGGGACAAGGCCCGAAGAGCTCCAGCTGATAGTAGTCCTTGACGCCCACTCGCAGGTTCACCGTGCGGTCGCCCTGCGCGGCGAAGCTGTTCACCTGATGGTTCCAGAAGCATTGCCGCGGCTGACTCGGCTTGTCGGCTGAGACGGCCGGCGCGGCGCCGACCCCGATCAACAGGGCCGTCGCGGCGGCCAAGACCCTTGTCCTCATTTCAAAGATCCTCCTTCCAAAGGATCCCCCGACGCGGGCGATATAGAGCGGGGCGCCCGGCGCGGAAGACGGCGCGGCGGCCGGCCCGCTCAGGCGGAAACCAGAGCGCCGTGGCGGGCATATCGCCGGACCTCGTGCTCGGCGGTGATCGCGGGATGCTCGCGGGCGGCGCGCCAGAGGTCTGAGGATCCGATGCTGCCGTGGGGACCATGGCGGCCGATGGTCAACGCCGTCCGGTGCGCCTCCGCGCTCGTCCATTCGGCAAGATTGTAGACGGACGCGCCGTCGCGGCCGGCGAAGAAGTTGGCCGTCAGCAGACCTTCCGGCGGCGTCGCATCGCCGTCGAGGGCCCGCAGCACCGTGGACACCCAGTCCCGCTGGGCGGCGGGATCCGGGGCCTTCAGCGGCTGGCGAACGACCACCAGGCAGCCGGGCGCTTCGCTCCGCTCCGCCCGCCACGAGGCGATCCGTTGCGCATCGGCGGACCAGGCCAGCTCGGCGTTGTGGACATGCGGCGCTTCGGGACAAGGCTCCCAGGCGATCGCCAGCAAGGCGGGCGCATCGAGGTCGTCGAAGAGCTGCAGCCGAGAGTCTGTTCCGATGACATTCCGCGCCGCCGCCGAGCGGTTGGCGGCGTTCGGGAACACCCAGCGCCAGATGCGAACGGTTTCGGCATCGCTGGCGCCGATGAGGCCGGTCATCTCGATCCTCCTTGAGATAGCGCGAGCCGCGCAGGGGCCCGCGATACGGCGCCTTGCAGCGCCCTTGACAGCCATCAGCTAGGGCGCGGCAAACGCGGTGCAACACGGCCCGTCTTGAAGGCCGGCCGGCGCGCGATACCTCGTCCTTCAGCCGCGCTTTTGCGGCGGCCGAAAAACATCTCGAGAGGTGAGACGATGAAGCGTCTGGCTGCGGCCCTGGCCGCGGTGCTGGCGTTCGGCGCCTCCGTGGCGTCGGCGCACCCGCACCGGGAGGGCTACTGGGTCTATCACGGCCGGCACTGGCCGGTTTACCGCGAAGTCTATGTCCCGCCGCCCGGCTGGATCGAGCGGCGCTGGATCGTCGGCGAGCGACTGCCGCCGGCCTACTACGGCCCACCCTATGTGATCGTGGACTGGCGCGCGCGGCATCTGCGCAAGCCGCCGCGGGGCCACCACTGGGTTCGGGTCGGCGACGACGTCGTGCTGGCGGCGATCGCCAGCGGCCTGATCACCGAGGTGATCCGGGGCGTCTACGCCCGCTAGCCGCCTCCGAGGCGCCGCAGGCGAGCGCCTGCGGCGCCTGTCGTGCTTTGTTGGATGGAGTGATGCGATGACCGACAGAATTGAGACCCTCGTCATCCTGGCCGACGGCGTTCAGGCCCGCGGCCTTGCCGAGCGCCGGCGCCACGGCCCCCTGGCCGAGCTTGCGAGCTGGTCGCTCAAGGCCGACGAGCACGACCGGCACTGGGCGCGCACGCATGGGGGGACGGTGAACGACCGCATGGGCTACGGCCGCGACAATGTCCTGGAGGCGCCGCCGGCCGAGGCGGCCGAGAAGCGCTTCCTCGAAGGCGTGGCCGAACGGCTCAACCGCAGCGCCGCGGCCGGCCAGTTCGAGAAGCTCGTGCTGATGGCGCCGCCCCGCGCCCTGGGCGTGCTTCGCCATGCGCTCAAGCCCGCCGTCGCGCGGCGGATCGAGGTGACGGACGACCACGAGCGCATCAAAGCAAGCGCTGAGGACGTGCGGCTGATCCTGCGCGATCTTCGCATCCCGGAGCGCTGACCGAGCGCCTCTGTATGGAGATGAGGCGGCGCTCAACGGCGGCCTCGCCGCCCCTGTTCCGACGCTCGCGCGGTCTTGGAACCGGCCTCGGAACAGAGTCGTTCAACGCGCGCCTCCCAAGGCAGAGGATCCTTCTTGAGCAAGCCGGCGCAGGCTGCGTAGCAAAGCGCCTGCGCCGGAACATGCCGCCTCCCCTCCCCCGCCTGTCCTCTCCAGAATTGGGATTGTGCGGGCCCCGCCTCGACCTAAATCCAGCTCAAGGCCGCGGCGCCTCTGCTGGGTCGCGGCCCGTCGCCAAGTCGGCGTCAGATCCACGTTGCTTCGAGGAGGACTGGAGATGAGAGCCCTGAACCTTTCGCCGCTCTACGGTTCCATGGTCGGAGCCGAGCGCCTGGTCGGCGCTTTGGAGAACGCCCTGCGCATGCCGGACGAGACGAGCTATCCGCCCTACGACATCGAGAAGCTTGCCGACGACCAGTACCGCATCTCTTTCGCCGTGGCCGGCTTCGGCCCCGACGAGCTCGAGATCGTCGCCGAGCCCAACCAGCTGACCGTCAGCGGCCGCAAGGCGAGCTCGGACGAGCCGCGACAGTATCTGCACCGCGGCATCGCCACTCGGGCGTTCGACCGGCGGTTTGAATTGGCTGACTACGTCGTGGTCAGCCGGGCGACCTACGACAACGGCATGCTGAACATCGAGCTGAAGCGCGAACTGCCCGAGGCGGTGAAGCCCCGCCGGATCGGCATCCGCACGCCGGAGGTGGTCTCGAACGCGAGGCCGCAGCCCGCCGGCGAGGCCGCCGCATCCGGCGCGCCGGCCAACGACGCGTCCCAGGAGAAACCGAAGCGCGCCCGGCGCAAGGCCGCCTGACCTTCCCGGCGGGCAGCGGGCCGGCGCCGCCGAGCCCGCTCCTGCGCCGGGGCCTGACATGTGTCGAACCATGCGATCCGTCACACCCGACGACATCCGCCGCGAACACGACGCGGCGATCGCCTCCCTCACAAGCGACCAGCGGCACAGCCTCTGGCGGCAACGTCACGCGCGCCAGATGATGAATTTCAACGGCCTCAGCGAACGCCAGAACCTCGAGGTGCTTTTCGAACGGGAGGCCGCGCAACGCAACGCCGACGCCGAACTCCTGGACGCCGAAACGCGCGAGCGCCAAGCCAACGACAATGCGGTCCTCGGGCGCCAGAGCGCAGGAGGGGCCGGGTCGTGAGACGCGTGGAGATCGCCGCCCACGACCAGCCCGACGGCGGCGCGGCGTGGCTGATGATCCGCCGCTACCGACGTCAGAGCGGCTATGACTACTACGTCACCGCGTCACCAGGGCTGGAGGCGCGCCTGCCGCGGCCTTTGCCGATCGGCGGCCTCGGCTTTGCGACCTATGAGGCCGCCCACCTCTTCAGCCAGGGCCTCGCGGCCGCTCAGGCTGTGGACACGCTCTATGTGACCTTCTCGCCGCCGGAACACGCCGGCCACTGGCCCGCGCTGGCTCTCAGCCCGATCCATCCCTGCGAGGCCGACAACCTCTTCGAGGCGGACGCCGAGGCGGAGACCGAGGCCGTACAGCCGCCGCCCGGCGAATGGCTCGATGCGCTGCTGGAGCGCTGCGCCGGGAAGCCGCCTGTCCCCACAGCGGTCGCGCACCCCTGCGATGCGGCCGCGCTGGGCGCCGCCATGGAGGCGGCCCAGCGAGGCTTCATCACCCCGCTGCTGGTGGGACCCGAGGCCAAGATCCGCCGCGCCGCCGAGGCGGCCGGCGTGGATTTGCGCGGGGTGCAGATCATCCCGGAGCCGCATAGCCATGCGGCGGCGGCCCAGGCCGTCGCCCTGGTCCGGGCCGGCCAGGCCCAGCTGCTGATGAAGGGGTCGCTGCATACGGACGAGCTGATGCACGCGGTCCTCGACACCGCGCGCGGCCTGCGCACGGAACGGCGCGTGAGCCATGTCTATATCGTCGAGGCGCCCGCCTATCCGCGGCCGTTGCTCATCACCGACGCGGCGATCAACATCAGCCCCTCGCTCGAGGACAAGCGCGACATCCTGCAGAACGCCATCGACCTGGCGCATGTGATGGGCATCCGCACGCCCCGGGTGGCGGTGCTCTCCGCAGTGGAGACCGTCAACGCCAAGATCCAGTCCACCCTCGACGCCGCCGCGCTCTGCAAGATGGCGGACCGCGGTCAAATCTCCGGCGCGCTGATCGACGGGCCGCTCGCCTTCGACAACGCCATCAGCCCGCAAGCGGCGCAGGACAAGGGCATCCGTTCGGCGGTCGCCGGGCGCGCCGACATCCTCGTCACACCCGACCTGGTCTCCGGCAACGTGCTGGCCAAGCAGCTCACCTTCCTGGCCGCCGCCGAGGCGGCCGGCGTGGCGCTCGGCGCGCGAGTCCCCATCATCCTCACCAGCCGCGCCGATGCGGAGCGCACACGGGTCGCCTCCTGCGCGGTGGCGGCGCTGATGGCGAGTGAAGGAGCCCAGCCGTGAGCGAGCTGATCCTGTCCCTCAACGCCGGGTCCTCAAGCCTGAAGTTCGGCCTCTATCGGCGCGACGTCGGCGAACTGGTGGAAACGATGCGTGGCCTCGCCGAGGGCCTTGGCGGCCAGGCGCGGCTGTCGGTGCAGAACGCCGGCGGGGAGACCCTGCTCAAAGAGTGCTGGTCGGCCGCGGGCGACGCGCTGGAGCACGCCTCAGCCCTGGCGCGCGTCCTTGCCTGGCTGGACGGCCAAACCGAGGGCGAGCCAATCGCGATCGTCGCGCACCGCATCGTGCATGGCGGCGATCACGCCTCGGCGGAGGTCTTCTCAGCGGACCTCGATGCCGAGCTGCAGGCCCTGGCGCCGCTTGCGCCCCTGCATCAACCGATCGGACTGGCGCTCTACCGCCAGGCGCGGGCGCGCCTGCCCGCCGCGACCCACGTCGCCTGCTTCGACACCGCCTTCCACAGCCGCATGCCCGAGACCGCGCGGCGCTTCGCCCTGCCGCGCGACCTCACCGCGCAGGGTGTTCGCCGCTACGGGTTCCACGGCCTGTCCTACGCCCACACGCTGCGCCGGCTGCGCAGCGTCGATCCGGACCTCGCCGCCTGCCGCCTCGTGGCCGCCCACCTGGGCGCGGGCGCGAGCCTTTGCGCGCTGGAGCACGAGACGAGCCAGGACACGACGATGGGCTTCAGCGCGCTCGACGGCCTGATGATGGCCACCCGGTGCGGCAGCCTGGATCCCGGCGTCGTCCTCCATCTGCTCGAGCGCAACAAGATGAGCCCTGGCGAGGTCGAGGACCTGCTCTACCGGCGGTCCGGCCTGCTCGGCGTCTCGGGCCTGAGCGGCGATCTGCGCGAACTGGTGGCCGCCGACAGCGAGGACGCCAAGGCCGCCGTCGACCTCTTCGTCTATCGAACGGTCCAGGGGATCGGCGCCATGGCGGCCACACTCGGCGGTATGGACGGCCTGGTCTTCACCGGCGGCGTGGGCGAGCATAACGCCGAGGTGCGGGGGCGAATCTGCCGGCGTCTTGCCTGGCTGGGGGTGGACATCGACCCCAGAGCCAACGCCGGCGCCGGCGAGGGCCGCATCGACGCCCCGACCAGCTGCGTCTCGGTGTGGGTGATCCCCGCCAACGAAGAAGCCGAGATGGCGCACGAGGCGGCCGACCTTGTCTGGCCCCGGGCGCGGCCCAACGATCCGCCGAGCTCTGGCCCCTCCGGCGATCACGTCGACGCCTTGCTGGATGAGGCGCTGGAGGAGACCTTCCCGGCCAGCGACCCGCCGTCCCTCGTGCGGCCGCACGATCCGGACGACCTGGAGCCGGCGGCCGCGGCGGACCGCGAGTAGCGGCGACACTCAGTAAGGTCGTCCCCGCGCTGTCGACGCAATTGAGTTCAGAGCCGGGCGAGGCGGCCGCCGTCCACGGCCAGGGCTGCGCCCGTGACGAAGGCGGCGTCATTCGAGCACAGGAAGGCGACGGCGCCGGCCACATCCTCGGGGCAGCCCACCTCGGCGGGGTCCAATCGCTCCGCCCCGCTCTTCAGATTGGGATTGTCGCGCAGCATGGCCGTGTCGACGGCGCCCGGCACGACGGCGTTGGCGCGCAAGCCCTTCGGCTTGCCTTCGATCGCCGCCGATCGGGTCAGCGACAGCAGCGCCGCCTTGGCGGCGGCGTAGGGCGCCACCAGCGGCGTGGTCTCGAAGGCGTGCACGCTGGCGACGTTGACGATCGCGCCGCCCGGCCGCATCGCGCGGAAGGCCTCGCGGGTGAGCCGCACCGCGCCGAGCAGGTCGACGTCCAGGACGGCGCGCCACTCCTCGTCGCTGATCTCCTCGAAGGGCTTGAAGGTCATCACCCCGGCGTTGTTCACGACCAGGTCGAGACCGCCCCAGGCCTCCTTCGCCTGGCGTACGGCCGCGGCGACCGAGGCCGGGTCGCGGACGTCGCAGATCGTGGCGGCCGCGCGGCTCCCCGGCTCGCGAAGGAGCTCGGCCGCCACGGCCTCGGCGCGCTCGAGGTGCGGGCCGGTGACGAGGACGGCGGCCCCTTCCTTCGCCAGTCTCAGGCAGATCGCCCGACCGATGCCGCCCGCCGCACCGGTGACGAGGGCCACCTTGTCGGCCAGCCTGCCAGGCTTGGCCATGAGCGTCAGGCGTTCCCGAGCTGGCGCTGCGCGGCGTCGATGAGGCGGACCGCCCGGTCAGGCGACAGGTTCATGACCGACGAGATCTCGACGACGCTCAGCCGGTGCTCGACGCTGAGGACGAGGGCCTGCCGCTCCTCGTTGGTGAGCTGGTAGGTCCGGTCATCGCTGAGGTCGTCAGCCTGGACGTCCTCGGCCGGGATGATGTCCTCCCAGCGCGTGATGTCGTCGGGCTGATACCATTCCCAGAATTCCTCGTCTGTCGCCTCGGCCGCCGCCGCTTCATCCTCCACCGGCGCCTCGAGGGAGACGCCGGCGAGCCGGCGGGCGCGCCGCTCGCTGCGGACGATCGATTCCAGCACCTTGAACATCAGGCCGAGCAGCCAGGGCCGGACATCCAGGTTCTGGGGCTTGCGGGCCCGATCCCGCCAGCCCCGCGCCAAGGTCTCGCCCACCAGCTCGTCGGCGGAGAGGTCCTGCGGGCGCAGGTCGCCGACCGCGCGCCGGTAGCGCAGCTCGCGGGCGGCGGCGGCCATCAGCTCCGGCAGGTAAGGCTCGATCAGATGCCGAAAGCCGTCCTTGTCGCCGGCGAGGACCTTGCGCCAGGCTTCGTCGCGCGCCGGCGCCATCTCCTGGGCGGGCAGCGCGCTCATGGTCGCACCGTCTCCGGCGCCGGAAGGCTGAGGGGCTGGCGGAAGCGAACGATGTGGCGCTCGCCGGACGCGCTTTCCACCGCCAGGCTTTCGACCACGGCGCCTTCGCGCTGCACGATCAGGGCGGCGGGTTCGCGGACGATGTGGTCCAAGCCCTCCACGGCGATTTCGACGATGTCGTCCTTCGGATCATAGGTGACGCCCAGAAGGGGCACCCACTCCGCCTGGATCTGGTCGCCGATGTTCAGGCTCGCGACCTCTATCTCCGCCTGGGCGCCTTCCAGCTGCCGGGAGAGCCGATCGCAGAAGAACTCCCACTGGCCCTTGTCGATGACCTCGTCAGACATGCTCCATCCTCACGAACTTCAAACTGCACAAGGAGAATTTCGGATCGGGAGCCGCCTGGGGCGACGGCGCGCCCGGTCGCTGGAAAAACGTCCGGCCCCGCCCTACAGTTTCGGGCGTGCACTCAAATTCACGCCCGATGACCGCCGATAAGTACCCGACGCGTTCTGCCCCTGGTCAATACAGTTCAGCGACGGTGATCGGACCTTGCCTTTACTGCGGCGCGCCGGCCGGGAGGCTGGCCCTGCGGATCGGCGCCGAGCCGCCCCCGCCGGCCCTTATCCGGGCCCTGGGCGAGGTCCGGGCTGCGGCCGCGCAGGCCAACCGCGACTGCGGCGCGCTCGATCAGGCGCGCAGCGAAGCGCTCGCCAGGGCCGCGCTTCAGGTCTCTGTTCAGCCGCCGGACGCCTGGGGCCGATCGCTCTGGCAGGATGGCGGCGGGGCGGGCCTGGCCTATCCGCTCGACCTGGCGATCCTCGAGGCCGCGGAGGGCCACGCAGACGTTGGGCCCGACGACGTGCGCCGCCACCAATGCGTCGATGCGGTGCAGACCGCCCTCCACGTGGCCGCCCTGCGGCTGTGGGAAACGGGGCTCTCCCCGGCGCTGGCGCACCTGACGGGGCTCCTCGAGCAGAAGGCGACCGCCTGGTCCGGCCTCATCAAGATCGGCCGCACCCATCTGCAAGACGCCGCTCCCCTGACGCTGGGCCAGGAGGTCTCGGGCTGGCTGCAGCAGGTGCGCAACGGCCGGACCCGGCTGAGCGCCGCCGCCGAAGACCTCCTGGCCGTTCCGTTCGGCCGGGGTTGCATCGGCACGGGGGCCGGCGTCCCGGCGGGCTTCGCGGCGAGCGCCGTTCGACGGCTGGCCGAGCTCACGGGCCTTGCCCTACGCGCATCGCCCGACGCCCTCGCGGACCTGGCCGGACCCGGGCGCATCGCCTTCTTCCACGCGGCGCTCGCGACGCTGGCGGCGGCGCTCTTCAAGATCGCAAGCGACGTTCGCCTCCTCGCCAGCGGACCGGCGGCCGGGTTCAACGAGCTGCGGCTGCCGGAAACCGGTCTTCCGTGCAGCAGCCTTCCCGGCAAGACCAACCCCGACGCGGCTGAGGCCTTGGCTCAGGTGTGCGTCCAGGTGATGGGCGCAGACGGCGCCGTGTCGCTCGCCGCCTCCCAGGGGCAGTTCGAGTTCAACGGCTTCCTGCCGCTTCTGGCCTTCAACGTCCTGCGCTCGGCGACCTTGCTTTCGGACGCGATCCGGGTGTTCGCCGACCAGGGTGTGGCCGGTCTGGAGCCCCGCGAGGACGTGCTGGCCCTCAACGTCGCGCAGTCGGTGATGCTGGTGACGGCGCTCGCACCGCAGATCGGCTACGACGCCGCGGCGAAGATCGCGCGCGACGCCCATCAGCGGAAGGTCAGCCTGCGGGAGGCGGCGCTAGCCTCGGGCGAGGTAGACGCCGAGACCTACGAGCGGCTCGTCCGGCCCGAGCGCATGCTCGGGCCGGACGGCGGCTAGGATCAGGTCCAGGCCTCGCGGCGGCGGCTCGCGGCGAAGGCCAGCAGCGCCAGGCCGGAGAACATCAGATCGATCCCGACGAGGTAGCCGACGAACAGCGGCGCTGCGACCGGGGCGATGAACACGGCCAGCACGCCCAGCGCGAGGTCGACGGCGGCCGGGGCCAGGAGCCAGTACCAGCCGGGCGCCTGGAGGCGCTTCAGCTTCACCGAGACCATGGCCACCGCGACGCCGGTCACGAAGAAGTAAGCGGCGGCCAGCAGCGCCAGGGTCCACGCCCCGACCCACGGATAGACCAGGGCCAGGACGCCGGCGACGATGGCGGCGATCGCCGACACCAGGCGCCAGGCGACGTTCGCGTGGCGGCGGGTGCGGACCAGCGCGATGAGGCTGACTCCGCCGCCGAGGATCAGCAACCAGCCGAACACCAGGGCCGCGGCGAGGCCCGCGGCGAGCGGCAGCGCGAAGGCGAGGACGCCCAGCAACGTCAGGGCCACGCCCTCGAGGATGAACCAGGTCCTGGGGCTCGCCCGCCATTTGGGCAGGGCGAAGCCGTGGGATCGTTCGATAGGGATGTGACGGGCGACCATCGGAATGCTCCTTCCTCAGGCCGCCTGGCTGGCGAAGGGCCAGGGATCGATGGTCAGTTCGTTGCGCACCTCCGTCACGCCGGGCGCCGACCAGGCCTGGCGCTCGGCCTCCTGGCGTTCCGCCCAGGACCGGACATGGCCCTTCAGGGTCACCTGGCTGCCGTCCGCCTCGACGATCACATGGTGCGCGTCCACCTGGGCGCTGCGGACGAAGGCGTCCTCGATCTTCTTCTTGAGTTCGATCGGTTCGACCTTCGGCTTGATCCGGATGATGTTGGAGACCGCGACCACGCCCTTGATGTTGCGGACGGCGCGTTCAGCCCAGTCCTTCTGGTACTTCCATTCCACCTCGCCCTGGAGGCTGAGGTAGCCGTCCTTCACCACCACCTTGACGCGTTCCGAGGCGGCCGGCAGGTCACGCTTCAGCGCCTCGACCGCATCCCGCGCGATGTCGGGGTCGGGTCGGCGGTCCACCTGCGGCAGACGCACCTCGATGTCGTTGGCGACCGCCTTGACGCCCTTCACCTTCTTGGCGGCGTTTTCCGCGGCGTAGAAGTCGGCGTAGCTCTTCACGAAGCCTGCGAGGGTGACGACGCCGTCCCTCACGGCGACGGCGATGTCGTCATCCTTCAGGCCCGGCTCCCAGCTCAGCTGGGCTTCGACGTTCTTCTTGATGTCAGCATCGTTCTGCATGGTTGGCCCTCCTGCCCCGCCGCTCCGGCGGCCGGGGTTTCTCGGGCCAGCCGGGGCGGCGAAGCGTGCAATAAAGTGCACATTCACCTAATCCTGTTCTCGGGCGAGGGTTCCGCTCAGCGGTAGCCCGCCCGCATCAGCGCCCAATCGAGCTCGCGCAACGACGGCTGGACGAGGATCTGGCCGCCGACCGTGACGGTCGGGCTCGCCAGCCGGCCGCCGGCCAGCCACTCGAGCTGGGTCCTCGCCTGCGGGGCTGCGTCCCAATCGACGAAGCGGTAGGGCACGCCCGCCCGGTCCAGATGCCGACGCACCATCATGGTGACGCCGCACCAGCGGCTTCCATAGACGACGACCTCGCCGGCGACCGCGCCGCGGGAGGCGAAGGGACTGTAACCCGCACCTAACATGGCCGCCTCCCCTTAAGCCGCCTTGCGGGCCGCAAGCCCGTCCAGGACCTCGAAGAGTTCGTAGATGTCCGGAACGTGCTGCAGCTTCGGCGAGACATGGGCGTAGCGGATCACGCCGTCCGCATCGACCAGGTAGAGCGCGCGCTCGGAGAACCCATCTCCATCGCGCCAGACCTGATAGCGCCGCGCCACCTCGCCCTTGGGGTTGAAGTCCGCCAGCAGCGGGAAGGTGACGCCCCGCACCGCCGCCCACGCGCCGTGGCTGTAAAGGCTGTCGACCGAGACGCCGACCACTTCGACGTTGCGGCTGCGGAACTCGTCGAGCTCCTGCTGATAGAGGTCGAGCTGCCGGCTGCAGCCCGGGCTCCAGTCGAGCGGGTAGAAGACCAGCAGCACGTTTCGGCCGCGGAAATCGGAGAGCCGGACCACCTGGCCGTTCGCGTCCGGCAAGGCGAAGTCCGGAGCAGGCTCGCCGACCTTCAGCGGCGTGCTGACCGCACCGCCCTCCATGGCCGGGGCGTGCTGGTGCAGATCGGCCACGTCCTGCAAGGTGCGGCCGCCGGCGATCTGCGGCGCGGCGGCCGCGCCGCCACGCCAGACCTCCTGGATCATGCCGTGCAGCAGCGATAGCGCCTGCGTCTGCGCACCCTCGGGCAGCTGCGGCGCCAGGGCGGCGAAATCCTGTTCGAGTTGATCAAGTCGGGTCGGCTGAGCCTGAAGAGGACCCGCATGCGTGTCCATGGCTGTGCTCCCTTGATTGAAGCTGTCCTTTTCCAATGGGTGGATCGTCCGCGGCCGTGGGACCGCGGCTCAGGCGTGAGTTAGGGCGGCCCCTCAACCGCACAAGCCGCTCCGTTCGCCTCTGGCGCCGCGCGCCGCGAGGCCCAAATTGGCCTTCGTCAGAGCAGCAGATCCAAGGAGTCGCCTCGATGGCTGAGAAGCGCCGCGTGGTCTGTCCCGATTGCGACAGCACGAACAACGTGCCCGCCGACCGTCCGGCCGACGCCGCCAAGTGCGGGCGCTGTCACGCCAAGCTCTTCCCCCACGCGCCGATCGCGCTGAGCGGCGAGCGCGCGCGCAAGCACCTGCAGAACTCGGACGTGCCGGTGATCGTCGATTTCTGGGCGCCGTGGTGCGGGCCCTGCCGGGCCATGGCGCCGATCTTCGAGCGGGCCGCCCAGGCGCTGGAGCCGCGGGCGCGGTTCGTGAAGATCAATGTCGATGAGAACCCGGAGCTGGCGGCGCAGTACGGCGTGCAGGGCATCCCCGCCCTCTTCGCCTTTCAGAAGGGCCAGGTCGCGGCGCGGCAGTCCGGCGTCGCCGACGTGAACACCCTGAAGAGCTGGGTGGACCGGCTGGCGGCCTGACCGGCGCGGTCGAGAGACTCAGATCAGCCGCGGCGCCGCGCCGGGGAAGAAGGGCCGCACGAGGATGGATTCGTGCTGCACATAGATGGTGGGCACCTGGTGCTGCGCGGCCAGCTCCTGGGCGGCGTTCAGCGCCGTCTCCAGGCTGGCATAGCCAGGGCCTCCCGGCGGAATCCGTCGGCCGACCTTCGGCTCCAGCGCCGGACTGACGTCGATGAAGTATTCGAAGACGCGGGGACGGCTCAGGCGCGTCACGACCAGGAACTCCCCCTCATCGGGCAGGGTGTCGCCGGCCACCAGCTTCACGACTTCGGCCACCTTCGTCCTCCTAATCGACGGCCCGCACCGAGGGCTTCTTCGCCTGCGGCGGCCGGTCCAACGCCGCCTCGATGGCGTCTTCGATCCGCTCCAGCCAGACCAGCTCCAGCTGCTCGCGGGTCTCCTGCGGAATGTCCCGCTCGTCAGGGCGGTTGCGCGCCGGCAGCAGCACGCGGCGCACGCCTGCGGTGGCGGCCGCGACCACCTTCTCCTTGATGCCGCCGACGGGCAGCACCAGGCCGCGGAGGCTGATCTCGCCGGTCATGGCGGTGTCGCTGCGCACGGTGCGATCAGTGAGGAGGGAGATCAGGGCCATGGTCATGGCGACGCCGGCGCTCGGCCCATCCTTGGGCGTCGCCCCCGCCGGGACATGGACGTGGATGTCGCTGTCCTTGAACAGCGAAGGATCCAAGCCAAGCGCTTCGGCGCGGCTCTTGACGAGGCTGAGGGCCGTCTGGGCGCTTTCGCGCATCACCTCGCCGAGCTGGCCGGTGAGGATCAGACGCCCCTCCCCCGGCGTGCGGGTCGCTTCGATGAACAGGATCTCGCCGCCGACCGGCGTCCAGGCGAGCCCCGTGGCGACCCCCGGCACGCTGGTGCGCATGGCCACCTCGTTCTCCACCCGCGGGGCGCCGAGGATCGGCTCGAGGTCGTCAGGGGTGATCCGGACCGGATCGGCCTGGCCTTCGGCGAAGCGGACGGCGACGTGGCGCAGCACGCGCCCGATCTCGTGCTCCAGGGACCGCACCCCCGCCTCGCGGGTGTAGCGGGCGATCAGCCGCTCCAGGGCGGCGCGGTCGATCTCCACCTGGTCGGCCTTTAGGCCGTTCGCCTCCAGCTGGCGGCGGACGAGGAAGCGCTCGGCGATCTGAAGCTTTTCGCCCGCCGTGTAGCCGGAGAGCTGGATGATCTCCATGCGGTCCCGCAGCGGCCCCGGGATGGTGTCGAGCATGTTGGCCGTGGTGAGGAAGACGACCCGGCTGAGGTCGAACGGCACGGCGAGATAGTTGTCGCGGAAGCTCGCGTTCTGCTCCGGATCGAGAACCTCCAGAAGGGCGGCGGACGGATCGCCGTGCAGCCCCGCGCTCATCTTGTCGATCTCGTCCAGCATCATCACGCAGTCGCGGCGGCCGGCCTTGCGGATCGCCTGGATGATGTTGCCCGGCAGGGCGCCGACATAGGTGCGACGGTGGCCCCGGATCTCGGACTCGTCGTGCACCCCGCCCAGGCTCACCCGCACGAACGGCCGGTGCATGGCGCGCGCGATCGACTGGCCGAGCGAGGTCTTGCCCACGCCCGGCGGGCCGACGAAGCAGAGGATCGGCGCCTTGCCTTCCGGCGCGAGCCGCCGGACCGCCAGATGCTCGACGATCCGCTGCTTGATCTTCTCCAGCCCGAAGTGGTCCTCGTCGAGGATGCGGCGCGCCTCGGCCAAGTCGAGCGGGACGGGTTCGGGCGCTTTCCAGGGCAGCTCGACGAGCCACTCCAGATAGGTGCGCACCATGCCGTACTCGGCCGCGGCCTCGGGGGTGCGGGCGAGACGGCGCAGCTCCTTGCGGGCCTGCTGCACCACTTCGTCCGGCATGCCGGCCGCCTCGATCGCGCTCTCCAGCTCCACCAGCTCTTCGCGATCATCGGTCTCGCCAAGCTCCCGCTGGATGGCGGCCATCTGCTCGCGCAGCAGGGTCTGACGCTGACGCTCGCCGAGCGACTCGCGGGTCCGTTGGGCGATCTCACTGGTGAGGCGCAGGACCTCCAGCCGCTTCGCCAGGAAGGTCGAGACCCTGTCCAGCCGCGCCTGCAGGTCCACGGTCTCCAGGATCTCCTGCTTCTCCGGCGGCTGCAGGTCGAGATAGGCGGCCACGAGGTCGGCGAGCGCAGCCGCGGAGCTGGCGCCCTCGACCGCGCTCACCAGTTCGGCGGGCGGCGATTGCGGCAGGAGCTGCAGCGCTTCCAAGGCCTGGCTGCGCAGATGCAGGAACCTGGCCTCGATCTCGGGCCCGGCCGCCTCCGGCTCGGTGACCCGTCGGCCCCGGGCGGCGATGAAGGGATAGCCCTCCAGCCATTCGGTGATCTCGAACCGCTCGACGCCCTGGCAGGCGACGTGGGGCGCCCCGTCCGGCCCGGTCACATAGCGAAGGACGTTGGCGAGCGTCCCCATCCGGTGCAGCGACCGCGGTCCTGGGTCGGGCGCCTGAAGGTCCTGCTGCAGGACCAGCACCAGCGGGTGCTGTTCGCGCAGGGCGTGCTGGGCGGCCGCCACGGCGCTCGGGCGATCGAGCACGATCGGGAAGACGATCCCGGGAAAGATGACGTTGGACACGGGCACGACGACGACCGCGTCCTCCGGGAAGTCGCGCACGCCGCTGCTGGAGGGATCGCCGCTCATCGGGCCTGGCCTGTCTTGTGCAGCGTCACCGTGAGACAGCCGTGCTCGGCCTGCCAGTCGATGCGGCCGTAGCGGCCGGCCGGCAGCGGGACCCGACGGGCGAACTGGCCCTGCGGCAATTCCAGGCGGTGGATCATCGCCCGCCGCATCGCAGGCGAAGGGTCCCGCCGGCCCGTGATCACCAGGGCGCCGCCCTCATCGATGAAGACCTGCACGCCCTCCGGGTCGACGCCCGGGAGGGCGGCGATGATCTGCACCTCGCCGGCCGTCTCCAGGAGGTCGACCGGCGGCTCCCAGCACGGCGCCCGCGTCGCCGCGGCCGGGCGGAAAACCTGCCGGTGCAGCTGGTCGGCGCGCGCCAGCATCTGCAAAGCGTCGGACCACATCCAGTCGCGCGAGTTTCGGTTGGCCATTTCCCCTGCACTCCCGGCGCATGAACGCCGTCCGCCGTGGCGCCGGTTCCGTGGAAACGGCGCAAGGCGACGCGCGTTCTGCCCGCGCCCTATGGTCGTGATCCGCCGATGAACCGCGTTTCGCCGTCGCATCGCCAACCGGAACCTTGTGCGAGCCCTGCGCCGGGTCGCTTCTACGCCTATGCGACGGACGAGGGCCCCTGCTCCGGCCACAAGGTCCCGGAGGCGGAGAGCTTCACCGATGCGGCGATCGGCTTCCTCGAGTGCTGGGGACCAGACGACGACACAGGCCAGGAGGAGGTCTCCGTAACCGTCATCGACTGCGAGACCGGCGCCCAGGAGTGTTTCAGGATCGCGGTGGCGACCGGCGCGATGAGACCCTGCTGAGGGCGAGCGTTCTTGGGCCTGCGTCCAGTGGCTGGACGTCGGGCGCCCGCCGTCATCCGGGCCGGTCGCCCGGCGTGAGCGCCAGGAAAGCCTCCGGCACGAGCTCGACCCGCAGCGGTCCTTCGAAGATGAACCGCTCGCCGTCCAGCAAGGCGGGCACGGGGCCGGCGCCCAGCACCTCGACCGTCTGGGCCATGGCGCAGCGGACGTCCGGATCGGCGCGCCAGTCCCGGAACGCTGCGGCGAGCACCAGGCGCAAGGCGTCGAGCGGCCCTTCGGGGTGGACCACGGCGGCTTCCAGGCGAGCCTCGGAGGGGGCGAGCCGGGGCGAGGCCAGCGGGCAAAGGACGGCGACCGCCTCCCCCCGCGCCTCGTCGGCGTCGTCCCACAGGCAGATGAGCTCGCGATCGAAGGCGCTGCGCAGAGCCGCCAGGCCCTTGCGGGCCGCCAGGGCGAACTCTCCGTAGCGGACCGCCTCCCGCGCCTCCTGCAGCAGGGACGGCCCGCCGAAGAGCGCCGCGGCGAAGAATCGCTGGCCGGCGACCCGAGCCCCGTTGACCGGGCAGAGCTGAGGCGCGGCCAGCACGTCGTTGATCGCCTGACGCCAGGTCCGGGCGCCGTAGAGCGCGCGCGGCAGCACGTTCATGGTGCCGCCCGGGAGCGGCATCAGCACGGGTCCCGAGGGCTCGCAGCGTTCGGCCGCCGTGCGCACGGTGCCGTCGCCGCCCAGGACGATGAGCACGTCGGGCTTGCCGGCCAGGACCCGGTCCAGCGCCCGGCAAAGATCCGCGCCCAGTCCGCACCAGACCTCCGCCGGCGCAAGGCCGTGCGCCTGCAGGTGCGCGCGCAGCGCCTCGCCGGTCACCCGGCTGCAGCGGCCGCTCGCGGCGTTGACCACGGCCGCGATCTTGGCGGCCTTCAGGTCGAGGACAGGGTTCGGACTCAAGCGCATCGCTGCGGGAAACGGGCGTCCCCGGCCTCTGTTGCAGCGCCGGATCGGCTGGGCCGCTGAAGCGTTACCGCGCGGCGAAAGGAGCTACGCCATGGCCATGGCCGAAGATCGAAAACCAACCCGTTCCAAGGTCAAGGAGACCGGCCGAACCAGCCGGCTGGCGGACGAGGGGCGCGCGATCGCCGAACGCGCCGGCGTCGCGGCGCGAACGCGGGCGGCGGAAGCGGGCCAGGCGACGATGCAAGGCGCCCAGGCCGCAGCCGCCTATGCGCGTCGCCATCCGGTGAAGACGACGCTCGTGACTGCGGGCCTCCTCGCCGGCGCGGGCGTGCTCGCCAACCCGGCCGCGCGGCTGGCCGCGCTTCGCGGAGCCGCAGCGCTCTGGCGATTCGCCCGGCCGAGCGTCACCCGCTCAGCGGCGGCGAAGATCGCCACCATGGGAGCCGCCAGGCTGCGCGACGCCCGGGGATCAGCCGCCCGCTAGCCAGGCGTCGATCACCACCATCAGGATCAGTCCCGCCATCAGCGATCCCGTGGCCACGGCCTGGTGTCCCTTGGCGTGGGTCTCCGGGATGATCTCGGCGCTGACCACCCACACCATGGCGCCGGCCGCGAAGGCCAAGGCCGCCGGCAGCAATCCGTCGATCCACGACACCAGGGCGATGCCGATGAAGCCGCTGACCGGCTCCAGCAGCCCGGTCAGAAGCGCCACCGCAAAGGCGACCTTGCGCGGATAGTTGATGCTGGCCAGGGCGGCGGCGACGGCGAGGCCCTCGGGCAGGTTCTGCACGCCGATGCCCAGGGCCGCGCTCGTGCCGTTGGCGACGTCGGGGCCGCCGAAGCTCACGCCAAGGGCCAGTCCTTCGGGGATGTTGTGCAGGGCTATGGCGATGACGATCAGCCAGATTCGCTGCAGGGACTCGGCGGGTACGCCTTCGATCCTGATCACGAAGTGCTCGTGCGGCGCGAAGCGGTTCACGAGCTGCACGGCCATCGCGCCCAGCGCCAGCCCCAGCACCACCTCGGCGTGGCCGATCGTGGCGCCGAGCGGGTGCTGCGGCGCGAGCTCCAGCGCCGGGGAGATCAGCGAGCGGAAGGCCGCGGTCAGCATGACGCCCGCGGCGAACCCCAAGAACGCCGACTGCACGCGGTCCGAAAGCGTGCGGATAAAGAAGACCGGCAGGGCCCCGACGCCGGTCGCCACGCCCGCCGCCGTGCTTCCCGCCAGGCCGGTCAGCACGAGCGGCCAATCCATGACGCCTCACGATCCGAGAAAGTCGTCGCCATAACGAGAGAAGCGCCGAACGGTGCCTTGGAACCGCATGTGCGCCAACGTGTTGGGCGGGCGGTTTCCCGAAGCCCGAGCTTCGCCATGCGCCGCCTCGTCCTCCTCCGCCACGGCCAGAGCCAGTGGAACGCCGCCAACCGGTTCACCGGCTGGGCCGACGTCGACCTGACGTCTGAGGGCGAAGCCCAGGCCGAGGCCGCCGGCCGGCTGCTCCGCGCGCAAGGCTTGGAGCTCGAGACGGCGTTCTCCTCGGTGCTCACCCGGGCGATCCGGACCCTGTGGATCGTGCTGCAGGCGGGCGGCCAGGCCTTCGTCCCCGAGCACAAGACGTGGCGGCTCAACGAGCGCCACTACGGCGCCTTGACGGGCCTGAAGAAGGACGAGGCCGCGGAACGGTTCGGCGCCGAACAGATCGCCCGCTGGCGCCGCGGCTATTCGGACCGGCCGCCGCCCATGGGGGAATCTGACCATCAGGCGCTGGCGCGGGACCGCCGCTACCGCGGCGTCCCCGCGCCGCGCACGGAGAGCCTGCAAGATGTCCAGGCGCGGTTGAAGCCCTGGCGCGCCCAGCTCGACAGCGCCCTCTCGGCCGGACCGGTCCTGGTGGTGGCCCACGGCAACAGCCTTCGCGCCCTGCTGAGCGACCTCCTGCGCCTTGCGCCCGAGGAGGTCCGGCGGCTCGAAATCCCCCTCGCCAATCCCCTCGTGGCGGAGCTCGACCATGCAAGAGGGACGAGCGCCCTGGCCTACCTGGATGCGAGCCGGGCCGCTGCGCTGCCACCCGCCTGAGGGCCGCTTGCGCGACCGGCGCCTCGAACCATCTTTACCCTGGAAGGACATGGACGCCACGCACGCACAGCTGAAGTCAGGACGGGTGATCGTCACCTACGGGCGCAGCCTCATGGCCCTGACGATCGCCCATTCCCTCGGACGTCGCGGCGTCGAGGTGATCGGCTGCGACGACGTCGGCCTGACCGCGGTGTCCTTCTCCCGTTTCGCCAAGAAGCACTTCACCCACGCGCCGGCGGCCAAGGATCCCGATCGGTTCATCGACGAGCTGGAGGCGGCGATCATCCGGCACAAGCCGAAGGACGGCCGACCTTATGTGCTGATCCCCTGTTTCCAGGAGACGCGGATCATCGCCCGCCACGCCGAGCGGCTGTCGCGGCACATCCAGGTGGCCGCTCCGGCGATCGAGGCGATCGCGGCCGTCGACCCGAAGGACGCGCTGATGCGCACGGCCCATGAGCTGGGCCTGAATGCGCCGCGGACCTGGACCGACGAGACGCTCCGGACCGGCGCGCCCCGTCCGGCGCAGTATCCCCTCGTGGCCAAGCCGGTGCGCGGCGTGGGCGGGCGCGGCGTCCGGCGCCTGACGGACGCCGAGGCGCTGGATGAGCTGCTGTCGAGCCCGACGGAGCCGCTGCTCATCCAGGATTACATTCCGGGCCAGGACTTCTGCCTGACCGCGCTCTACGACCAGGGACGCCGGCTGGCGAGCGCGGCCTATCGCAACCTCTCGCAGTTCCCGCGCGGCGCGGGGGCCGGCGTGTTGCGCGAGACCGTCGACGACAGCCCCTTCCTGGCGACGGCCGACAGCCTCTTCGGCCGGCTTGGCTGGACCGGCGTGGTGGAGGTGGATTTCCGCTGGGACGGGGTCGCCGAACCCTTCCTCATCGAGGTGAACCCGCGCTTCTGGGCGGGGCTGTTCCATACGGTCGAGTCCGGCGTCGACTTCCCCTGGATGCTCTACGAGCTGGCGGTCACCGGCCGGGTCATCACGCCTGCCGCGCCCAAGCTCGGCCAGCGGACCAAGGTGGGCGGCCTTCACCTCCTCTCCGCGATCCAGGAGGTCGCCGACTCCGACGAGGGCTTTGCGGGCCTGCGCGACGCCTGGGGCCAGTCGGTCCACCTCTTCCAGAGCGGACGGCTGCTCGACGCCTCCCGCGAGCTCGCGCGCGGGTTCGGGTCCGGTCTGGATCTCGGCCGCGCCGCCCAGCGGCTTAGGGAGTCGCTCCGCACCGCCCAGAACGCGCCGAACGAGCTCTTCCGCTCGGACGATCCGCTGGTCAGCCTGGGCGCCCTCTTCGTCGTCGCCTCCCTGATCCGGCACGGCAAGCTGCCGCCTGAGCTGAAGTACGACGCCGACGCGCGCGGCCTCGTGGTGGAGTGAGCCGGTGGACCCCCGCCCGACCATCGGCGTCACCCGGCCTTCCGTCGGCGACCTCCTGTCCTTCCTCGCGATCGCCCTCGCTATCCGGCTCGCCGGCGGCCGCGCCGTGCGGCTGGAATCGAGCGGATGGGAGCAAGTGCGGCTCGACGGCCTCGTGCTCAGCGGCGGCTCGGACGTCTTTCCAGGCCGCTTCCAGACCCGGCCGAAGGCCGATTACAGCTACGACCATCCGCGCGAGCAGATGGAGCTCGCCCTCCTCGAGCGGGCGCTGGCCGAAGACCTGCCGACCCTGGGCATCTGCCGCGGGGCCCAGCTGATGAATGTCGCCGCCGGCGGCTCCCTGCACATGGACGTGGCCGAGCGGTTCCATCCCACGCCCTATCCGCAGCACTGGCTGCGGCAGATCCATTTCCGCAAGCAGGTGTCCGTCACCCCCGGCACGCAGCTGCACGCCGTCCTGGGCTGCGAGCGGCTCTGGGTGAACTCGATCCACAGCCAGGCCGTCGACCGCCTCGGCAAGGGCCTGACGGTCAGCGCCCGGGAAGAGAACGGCCTGCCGCAGGCGATCGAGCGCAGCGACCGCGACTTCTGCATCGGGGTGCAGTTCCACCCCGAGCTGCTGCTGCATCGGCGGGTCTTCCGGCGCCTCTTCAAGGCCCTGGTCCTGTCGGCCAGGGCTTACCGCGCCCAGCGGCACGGCGCCGGCGCGGCCGTGAGCGTGCCGGCGGGCTGGCGCGGCGGTCGGCGAGACCTACATCGCTCGGCGTGACGCAAGGCCGGCCCGGCCGGCCCTGAACCAAGCGAAAGAGGTGATGCCTTGGACAAGCCAAAGATCGGCCTCATCGTCGGGTCCGTCCGCGAGAACCGCTTCGCCGACAAGGCCGCGGCCTGGATTTCGGAGCTCGCCGCGCGGCGCGACGACCTGGCCTTCGAGACCGTCGACCTGAAAGACTACGCCCTTCCCTTCTTCTCCGACGCCCTGTCGCCGGCCTATGGGCCTTCGCCGCATCGAGAGTCGCGCCGCTGGCGGGCCAAGATGGCGGAGCTGGACGGCTACCTGATCACGGCGGCCGAATACAATCGCGGCCCGACCGGCGTCCTGAAGAACGCCCTGGACCACGCCTACCGGGAGTACAACCGCAAACCCGTCGCCTTCGTCGGCTACGGCAGCGTCGGCGGCGCCCGGGCGGTGGAGCAACTGCGGCTGATCGCGATCGAGCTGCAGATGGCGCCCATCCGGCACGCCGTGCACATCGGCGGCGGCGACTTCTATGCCGCGATCAAGGGCGAGAAGACGCTGAAGGACATGCCGCACCTGGAGAAGATGGCCGACGCCATGTTCGACGACCTGGCCTGGTGGGCGCGGGCCCTGAAACGGAGCCGCGAGGAATCGGGCGCGGCCTCGCAAGCGGCCTGACCCCCGTCCAATGCTCGGCCCGGGGGGGCCGGGGCCGAGCACCGGACTGGAGTGTCCGCCAGCGGTCGCCGTCGGGTAAGGCGCCGCCGAAGACCAGATTAGTCACGGGCGGCCGATGGACACAATCGACCTCAGGGGAGGCTCGCTGAGGTCAGCGTCCGGCGCGCCCCGGTCCGCCGAGCTCCGTCTGCAACACTTCCAGCAACAGGGTGGGGGCGAAAGGCTTGGCCAGCATCTGGCTGTTGGGAACGCCCCGGTCGGGCCAGGCGTAGGCGCTCCCCCCGCTCATGTAGATCACCGGCAGGGCAGGGTCGCGTTCGCGGGCGTGGGCCGCCACCTCCCAGCCGGAGCACCCGGCGCCGAGGTCGATATCGGTCACCAGGGCCGCGACCTTCTGGACGTCGAGCGCGTCGATCGCCTCGCGGCCCGTCGCAGCCAGGCGCAGCGCAAAGCCGCTGTCCTCCAGGACGGCTTCGATCAGGTCTCTCACCAGGCTTTCGTCCTCGGCGACAAGGACAATGGGGGACTCGTCAAACACGCGCGCTGCTCCGCCTGGCGGGAGCGCTTGCGTCTCTCAGCCCGTCGCGGCCGGATGAGCGACGGATGTCGCCAAGCGTACGCGCCCGGGGCTTGAACGTCGAAAACCTGTCACACCAACCCGTGTTCAAATCTTTCGAGACCGCGCGATGGCCAAAGCTGCGCCGACACTTAAGGCCTAGCTCCGGGGCAGACGGCCGCGTGTATTGCCGATCCCTGGCGCGATCAGCCGTGGCCGCTTCATTCAGGTGAGCAAGTTGTGGCGTGGCGACTCTACTTCATCGATCCAAAGCTGCGGCGGATGTGCTTTGCAGCCTCTGGTACATGGGCAGAACCTGCGATATGGCTTGCGTGTTCCGTGGCGGATAAGTGCGCCGCACGGGCGAACTGCGCTCTGCGCAGAGCAGCGCGGGACCGCCCCCCGCCCGTGCTGCAGCGATTGACACTTCGTCCGGCGAAAAGCCGGCTAGTATGAGGGGATGACTATGGCGCGCGGAGAGGGGCCGGACCCCATAGACGTGCATGTGGGCCTGCGGGTGCGGCTGCGGCGCAAGGCCCTGGGCTACAGCCAGGAGCGGTTGGCCGAAGCGCTCGACCTCACCTTCCAGCAGGTCCAGAAGTATGAGCGCGGCGCCAACCGCATCAGCGCCTCGACGCTCTACCGCATCGCCCAGGTGCTGGAGGTTCCGGTCGGCTATTTTTTCGACGGCCTCCATGATCCGGCGACGCCGTCCGGCGAAGCCTACGCGGCCGCCTACGACAACGTGCTGCAAGGCCTGCTGCTGGAGCCGAACGGACCGGCGCTCGCCGAGGCCTTCCTGAGCATCCGCCGGCGCAGCACCCGCAAGAGCATCACCGACCTGGTGCAGGCGATCGCGGCCAACGACGATGGCGAGGGCTCGGCCGGCGGCGCCTTCACAGAAGGCTCGGCCGCGGAATGAGGCGGCGCGACGGTCTCCTCATCGCGCCGATCCTCCTGGTGGGCGTGTTGCTGGCGAGCCTGATCGTCAGTCCCAGGCCGCTTTCCGAGCCGATGCTCTGGGCGGTGACGGCCCTCTCCGGCGCCGCGATCCTCGCCTATGCAGGCCTTGCCTGGCGTTCGCGCGGCCAGGTGGCGGACGAGGCGCGCGGCGGTCGGCCTTTCGAGCGCCGATCGCGGGGTTCCCCGAATGACGGCGACGCCTAGCCTGCGTCCTTGCCGAGCGCCTTCCCCACGACCTCCACCAGGTCATCGATCCGGAACGGCTTCTGCAGGAAGACCTCGTAGCGGTCGAACCGGGCGCGCAGCGCGGTCTCGGGGACGGCGCTCATCATGATGATCGGCACGTGGGCGAGATCATCCATCGCCTTCACCTGAGCTGCGAAGGTCGGGCCGTCCATGATGGGCATCATGAAGTCGCTGATGATCAGGTCCGGCTTCTCCTGGCCGAGACGCTCCAGCGCCTGGGCCCCGTGCGCGGCCTTGAGGACCCGGTAGCCCTCGTCCTCGAGCGCGGTCAGGATCAGGTCCGCCACGCCGAATTCATCCTCGACCACGAGAACCGTCTTCACGAGGCCGCCTCACGCTCTTGGCGGCAACGGCGCCGGACGCGGTTCACTCGCCGATTCATGGGCGAAGCCGGTCATCAGGGCCTCGGCGCCGACGAACGGCTGGCCGATGTGGATGCCGCTGTCGTCGATCGTATACTCCCGAAGGGCGGGATCGAAGTCGCTGTCGCGCATCTTCACGATGGCGAGGATCCGCGCCATGCGGGACTGCCGCTCGACGAACCGCATGTAGAGCAGGTTCTCAACCAGGCTAGAGATGTTGTCGATCGGCACTTCCACCTGGGCGCCGAACAGGTCGCGCGTCTCCATGGTGTAGAGGGTCGTCACGCCCAGGACCCGCAGCTCGTTGGCGAGGGCGGCGAAGAAGCGCGAGATCCGCGACGGCTCCGAGGCGGCCGCGATGAAACCTCCGAGCCCATCCACCAGCAGCCGCTTCACCTTGCGCCGGCGCACGGCGTCGACCAGCCGATGGCCCAGCGCGTCGAACACCGGCTCGGTCGGCGCCTGCCACAGGATCTCGACGGCGCCGCTCGCGGTGAGGGCGTCGAGGTCGACGCCGATCCGTTTGGCCTTCACCTTCAGGCGCGGCGGCGTCTCGTAGAAGCCGAACAGAAGGCCCGGTTCTTCGGGCGTGCTCGCGCCGATGAACTGAATGCCGATCGTCGTCTTGCCCGCGCCGGAGGGGCCGATCACCGCCGAGGTGGAGGTGGTGCGAAGACCGCCGCCGATCACCGCATCCAGCGACGGCGCACCCGTGGTGTAGCGGTCCTCGCCGACGTCGTCGTGCCGGCTGGGCGTGGCGTAGAGCGCCTCGAAACGCGGATGGACGTGATAGCCGTCGCTGTCGATCGAGTAGGCGTGGCGACCCTCCAGGAAGGCGCTGGAGCGCAGCTTCACGACTTCGAGGTAGCGTTCGGTGCGATCGCCCGAAGGCCTGCGCACCATCTGCACGATCCCGTCCACCATGGTCCGCTCCGGGCGGCTGGCGCGGCCGTCGTCATTGGTCAGCAGGAAGGTCGTGCAGCCGGCGGCGGCGACCTGGCCCTGCAGGTCGTGGATGAACTTCTTGAAGTCGCGCTCGCTCGAGGCGGAGGCCTGGGTGGCGAGGAAGCCGTCCAGCACCAGCATGGTCGCCTTGCGGCCCTTGATCTCCCGGCGCAGCAGGTTGAGCAGGCCCGGCAGGCCGTCCTCCTCCAGCGTCGTAAAGCCGCTCACATAGACGATCTGGTCGGATACGGCGGCCTGGTCGAAGAAGCTCAAAGTGCCGAGCTGCTGCAGCAGGCGCGAGTGGCTTTCGGCCAGGAGGGTCACGTACAGGACCCGGCCACCGCCCTCGATATGCTTGTAGCAGATCTGATTGGCGAGGATCGTCTTGCCCGAACCGGGATCGCCCTGGACGATATACACGCCGCCTTCGACGAAGCCGCCGTTCAAGACAGTATCCAGCCCCGGCACTCCGCTGGCCGTACGTGGCACTGTTTCTGGCGCCTGCGCCTCTCCCATCCCTTGCCCCATAGAACTGCACCCCAACTGAGCGGCGGACATTGCGTTCCGCCGCATCCGCCTGCAAGGTTTTCTGGCCGACCTCGAGGGAAGCCGGCCGGGCGGAGGACGGGCCTCAGCGTGTGAGCTTATCCGGACGAGGCAAGCGGTGGGAGAGCTTCGGGCTCAGCCATGCGGTCCGGCCGCTGTGGTGGTGGAGAACGCCACCCTGGCGGCGGGGCTCTCCTGCGCGCCGATTCCGGTCACCCTGCTGGACGCCACCGCGCCGGGACGGCCGATCGTCTACTGCAATGAGGCCTTCTGCCAGCTGACCGGCTACCCGATCGAGGACGTCATCGGGCGGGGCCTCAATCTTCTCAGCCTGCCGGCCGACGAGGGCCGCGACCTCGACGCCGTGGTGTCGCTCGCCATGCCGAAGCGAGAGCTACAGATGCGGCGGCGCGACGGGCGGCCGTTCTGGAATGCGTTGTCGGCTGGCCCCGTCCGCGACGAAGCCGGGCGCGTCACCCATGTCGTGGTCACCCACACCGACATCACCGAACATCGCCAGCGCGACGAGGCGCTCCAGAGCGCCCTCACCCACGCCGAGCGGGCGAACTGGGCCAAGAGCCGCCTGATCGCCGTCGCCGGCCACGACCTGCGCCAGCCGTTGCAGACCATCGTCGCCGCCCTCGACCTCCTGCGACGTGAAACGGACCTGAGCGCCCGTGGCCGCCGGCTGTTGGGCCATGCGGAGATCGCCGCCGTCGACCTCGACGAGGAGCTCAAGGCGCTGGCCCAGGTCTCCGAGGTCAAACAGGACCTGGCGCCGGTGATCGAGGATTTTGCGCTGGACGAGATCCTGGACGGCGTCATCGCGGCCTGGCGGCCGCGCGCGGAGCATAAGGGGCTGAGCCTGCGCACCGCCTGCACCCACGTGGCGGTCCGCAGCGACCGAGCCATGCTGCGGACCATCCTGCGCAACCTGGTCGGCAACGCGGTCAAGTACACCTTCGAGGGCGGCGTGCTGATCGGCGTTCGCCGCCGCGGCGGGGGTCTCGCCATCGAGGTCTGGGACACCGGCGCCGGCGTTCCGCCGCATATGCTCGAACGCATTTTCGAAGCCTTCGAGCGCGCCGATTCGACCGGCAACGAGGGTCTCGGGCTCGGGCTCTGGATCGTCCAGAAGACCGCCCAGTTGCTCGGCCACACCATAGAGGTGCGCTCGGTCGCCGGCCGGGGATCGTGCTTCAGCATCCGCCTGGAGCGCGGCGATCCGGCCGCAGCGCGAGAGAACGCCGGCGCCGCCCAGGTGGGCGGCCTCGAACCCTAGGTTCCAAGGCCGCCCGGAACGCCGGGGCGTTGGGGGCTGGGGGGCGTCCCGGCTTACCCTAAGACCGTCGCGGGGCCGGAGCCAAGTCTCCGCGCGTGGGCGCCGTCGGAGGCTCACACCGTCTCGGCCGCGCCCGCCGCAACCGGCCGGCATCAGAGGTTCAGGGCGGCCCGAAGGCCGCCCCTCCCCTGTCAGACGGGGTCCACGTCGGCCCGCAGACCGCCGTGCTGGTCCAAGAGGATGGTCGCCTGCTCGGCGGCCTCCTGCTGGTTACCGTTGAAGTGCTCCTCATGGAGCTTGTCGGCGCCGTCGTGGCGGTCGCCCAGGATCGTGATCTTCCACATGGGATGACCTCCTTGTCGTTGCGGCCAGGGTGAGGCGGCCCTGGGCGCAGGGTTGATGGTGAAGCCTCCGTCTATTTAGCCAGCGGCGCAGGCTGATCGGGGGCGGCGACCTGCTATTGCGCCGGCTGTGTCGCTGAGGCCACACCTCGGCGCCCTGACCCCCAATCGCGCTCTTGTGCGCGTCCGGCGCCGCCATAGATCACCGGGTGGCCGGCCCCGCCGGCCGAACTCAGTCGAGGTTGCGGAGATGATCACGACGGTGGCGCCCTCGGCCCGCCGGCGACGGAACCGGCGTGCGGCCCAGATCGGTCTGACCCTGGCGGGGGTGCTCCTCGCCGTAGGCGCCGTGCCGGCCGGCCAGTCGGTCCTGCAGGACCCGCTCGTCTGCTTCGTCGATGATCAAGGACGCAAGATCCGGATCGGCGAGACGGTGCGCGATCGGAACGGGCGCGAGATCGGGTGGATCTCGGCCAGCCAGTGCGCGTCGGACGCGCCGCCCGGTAAGCTGCGCGTCGTTCCCAGCGTCTATGGCGCTGTGGATCCGGTCGAGGTGGACGCCTCGGTCCTGATGAGCGCCGACAAGGGCGTCGTCCTGGCGCTTTCGGCCGACGAGCTCCACCGCACCTTCCAATACGCGCGCACCGACGGCCGCGAGGCCCCCAGCTGACGGGAACAGCTTGGCCGTGAAGCGCGTTGCGCGCGCGCAACTCCGGGGGCGGGCTGCGCCCCCTTCTCAGAAGAAGGGATTAACCGCATGAAGATTGCTCAGGTCGCTCCCCTCTACGAGGCGGTCCCGCCGCGGCTGTACGGCGGGACGGAGCGTGTGGTGGCTCACCTGACCGACGCGCTGGTGGCGCTCGGCCACGAGGTGACCCTGTTCGCCAGCGCCGAGGCGCAGACCCGCGCCCGGCTCGTGCCGGTGCGCGATCAGGCGATCCGCCTCGACCCGGCCCCGCTGAAGTCCGACGTCGCCGCGCACCTGGCGCAGCTCGCCGAGGTGAAGCGGCGCGCCGACGACTTCGACGTCATCCACTTCCACACCGACCTGCTGCACTTCCCGATCTTCGCCGACCTGGCGGAGAAGACGGTCACGACCCTGCACGGGCGCCTCGACCTAAAGGACCTGCCGGAGGCCTACCGCCGCTGGCCGGCCTTCCCGCTGGTCTCGATCAGCGACGACCAGCGCAAGCCGTTGCCCTTCGCCAACTGGATCGGGACCGTGCACCACGGCTTCCCGCCGGAGCACTACACCTTCCACCTGCGCAGCGAGGGCTATCTGGCCTTCCTGGGCCGCATCTCGCCGGAGAAGCGCCCGGACCGGGCGATCGAGATCGCGCGCCGCGCCGGCAAGCGGCTGAAGATCGCCGCCAAGGTGGACGCCGCCGACCGCGCCTACTTCAACGAGGTCATCGAGCCGCTGATCCGCGACGAGCCCCTGGTGGAGTTCATCGGCGAGATCGGCGATGCGGAGAAATCCGCCTTCCTGGGCGGGGCCGACGCCCTGCTCTTCCCCATCGACTGGCCGGAGCCCTTCGGCCTGGTGATGATCGAGGCCATGGCCTGCGGCACGCCGGTCATCGCCTGGAACTGCGGCTCGGTTCCGGAGGTGGTGGAGCCCGGCGTCACCGGCTTCATCGTCGAGGACTTGGACGGGGCGGTGGCCGCCGTCGGCCGGATCGGCGAACTGCGGCGCACCGGGGTGCGCGCACGTTTCGAGACCCGCTTCTCCGCCCTCACCATGGCGCGCCACTACGCCGCGCTTTACGCCGGCCTGCGCCAGCCCGAGCCTGGACCGGTCTCGCGCGCGGCGGCTCAAGTGAAAGCCGTCGCCGCGTGAGGAAGCTGGGGGACGAAGCATGGACGACCTGGCGCTTGCGCCGGAGGCGCATTTCGAGGCGGCGAGCGAGCGCGAGCGGCGCGCGCCCGACCGCCTCTTCACCCTCAAGGAAGGCGACGTCTTCCTGGTCTGCGACGCGTTCGGCGACATCCACGGGGTCGCCGACGGGCTCTTCCAAAACGACACGCGGCAGCTCTCCCGCCTGACCCTGCGGCTCGACGGGAGCGCCCCTGCCCTGCTGAGCAGCGCCGTGGGTCGGGACAACGTCATCTTCACCGCCAACGCCACCAATCGGCCGCTCACGCCCATTGGCGCGGTCACGACGCCGGAAGGCGTGGTGCACCTGGAGCGCAAGCGGCTGATCTGGGACGGGCGGCTCTTCGAGCGGATCCGGTGCGTCAACTACGGGGACGCTCCGGCCACGCTGCCGCTCGACTTCAGCTTCGACGCCGACTTCAAGGACATGTTCGAGGTTCGCGGCCAGACGCGCGCGCACCGCGGCCATCGTGCCTCGCCCACGGTCCTGCCGATGGGCGTCAAGTTTCAGTACGAAGGACTCGACGGGAACCGCCGCGACTGCGTCATCGCGTTCTCGGAGCGGCCGACGCACCTCGACGCCCACCACGCCAGCATCCGCCTGGAGCTCGATCCGCGGACGCCGAAGGACGTCTACCTCGAGGTGGGGCCGGAGGGGGGACCGCCGCCCGCCGCGCGACGCTTCCGGCGCGCGAGCCTGCTGGCCAAGGCCGCGATGCGGCGGCGCCTGCGCCGCGGCGGCCGGGTCCATACCTCGGGGCGGCTGTTCAACGCCTGGCTCGACAAGTCGCGGGCCGACCTGGCGCTGCTCACCACGGATCTCGCCACCGGTCCCTACCCCTACGCCGGCATCCCTTGGTTCTCCACGACCTTCGGCCGCGATGCGATCATCACAGCCTGGCAGCTGCTCTGGCTCGATCCGAGCCTTGCCAAGGGCGTGCTGGCCTACCTCGCGGCGACCCAGGCCGACGAGCACTCGAGCTTCCGCGACGCGGCGCCGGGCAAGATCCTGCACGAGGCCCGACGCGGCGAGATGGCCGCACAAGGCGAGGTGCCGTTCGGCCGCTACTATGGCGGCGTCGACACCACCTGCCTGTTCGTCGCTCTGGCGGCGGCTTACGCGGAGCGGACCGGCGACCGCGCCTTCCTGGACCAGATCTGGCCTGCGCTCCTGGCCGCCACCGGCTGGATGGACAGCTTCGCCAAGTCGGACCCGCTGGGCCTCATCCGTTACGCGCGCGGGGCCGACACGGGCCTCTTGAACCAGGGCTGGAAGGACAGCCACGACTCCATCTTCCATGCGGACGGCCGAACCCCCGATGGGCCGATCGCCCTGGTCGAGGTGCAAGGCTACGCCTACGCCGCCTACTGCGGGATGGCGCGGCTCGCGGCCACGCGGTTCGACCGCGACCACGCCGAGGGATGGCGTCGCCGGGCCGAGCAGATCCGCGAGGCGGTGGAATCGCGGTTCTGGATGCCAGAGGCCGGCTTCTACGGCATCGCCCTCGACGGCGAGAACCAGCTCTGCCGGGTGAAGGCCTCCAACGCCGGACACCTACTGTTCGTCGGCCTGCCCTCGCCCGAGCGCGCCCAGGCGGTGATGCGAACCCTTCTGGGCCCAGGCTTCACCAACGGGTGGGGGCTTCGCACCCTGGCCAGCGACCAGCCCCGCTACAACCCCATGTCCTACCACAACGGCTCGGTCTGGCCGCACGACACCGCGCTCTGCGCCATAGGCTTCCGGCGCTATGGCGGCGCCGACGCCGTGCCGCGCCTGCTCTCGGCGCTGTTCGAGGCGGCGGTGCACTTCGACATGCGGCTGCCCGAGCTCTTCTGCGGCTTCCCGCGCCATGCCGGCGAGCCGCCGGTCGCCTATCCCGTCGCCTGCCTGCCGCAGGCCTGGGCCGCGGCGTCCGTGTTCGGCGTCCTGCAGGCCTGCCTGGGCCTGCACGTGGACGGCTGGCGTGACGAGCTCCACGTGCGCTCGCCACGACTGCCCTTGGGCATCGGCGAGCTCCGGCTCGAGAACCTGCCGGTCGGCGACCGTCGCCTCGACCTGGTGTTCCGCGAGGCCGGCGGGCGGGTGATGGTCCTCCCCGGCCGCAACGAAGAACAAGGCGTTCCGTTGATCACCCACACCTGACGGACAGGCGAGAGGGACCCACCAGAGCGAGCGGAGACATGCGCGTCAGAGTTTGGATCGAGGGCCCGGACGGGCCCGCCCGGGACTTCGAGCTCGTGAGCCCGCCACGCGTCGGCGAACGCATCTGCATCGCCACGTCGCACGGGCTCGAGGAGGGCGTGGTGGAGACGATCACCTGGCAGCTGCAGGCCGTCGAACCCACGACCACGGAACTGCTCCTCGAAGGCGAACCGCCTGGCTCCGTCAGCCTCGTCCAGGTCGTCTGCCGCCGACCGACGGAGGCCCTGCACCGGGTGTTGGCCGCCTCCGCCGACGCCGAGCAGGCGTCTCTTCCCTCTCCGTCGTCCAATTAGGAGCGGTCCTCCGGCCACGGCGCGCTCAGCACTTCGTGCCAGCTCATGTCGGGCGCCTTGCCCTGGAAGTTGACGAAGCCGACGCAGCCCAGGCGTTTGCAGCGCTCCTTGCGGTTCCAGAGGCTGAAGTCCGCGCCCTTCACACGCGCGATCAGCCTCAGGTTCACGCGGAAGAGCAGGCCGCACGCTTCACACTTGGAGTGTACGTCCCAGCCTAACCGGATCATGTCCCCCACGCTCTCGCAACGCCGCCGACGCATCGCGATCGGTATGCGATCCGGATTCCGACTCCCCATGCTCCACTCCTGACCCGTGGGAACAGAAGCAGAACGAGCAAGGATTGGAAAGGTGACCGGCGGGTCCGGCTCGGCCTTGACCCGGCCGTGCATTTTATTGCTCGTCCGCTGCAACTCGCCGGGCAGACCAGCGCTTCTCCAGACGAGCTGTGGCGAGCAGCTCGCTCATGGAACCGCGTGTCGCTGGCGCCTGATCCAGCGACCTTCGCTCTGGCCAATGGAGACGCCCAGATGTCGCAATCCCTCACCCCGTTCGGAGGCGCCGATCCTCTGCTTTCGCTTCATCGCGAGATGAACCGCCTGTTCGACGATGTCTTCCGCGGCTCGCGCAGCTTCGCGCCGCCCACGAGCCAGGGCGGCGGCGTGGCGGCCACCTTCAACGCCAGCATGGACGTCTCCGAAACCGACAAGGAAGTGCGCGTCTGTGTGGAGCTGCCGGGCGTCGACGAGAAGGATATCGACGTCTCGCTGGAGAACGACCAGCTCACCATCCGTGGCGAGAAGAAGTTCCAGCAGGAGAAGGGTGACGAGAAGACCAACTACCATTTCGTGGAGCGTGGCTATGGCCGCTTCCAACGCGCCCTCCGTCTGCCCTTCCAGGCCAATCCTGATGAGGTGAAGGCGACCTTCCACAACGGCGTGCTGACCGTCACCGTGCCGAAGAGCGCCGAGCAGAGCCGTTCACGGCGGATCCAGATTCAAGGCTCGAGCGGTCAGTCGTCGTCTTCGGCCCAAGGCCAGGACCAACAAACCGCGGCTGGCCCGGCGAGCGGGCAGGAAGGCTCCGGCCAAGGCGCCACGCACTAAGCAGTCACCGGCCATGGGGCGGGGCTCGCGTCCCTCTGCTAAGCGCAACTTGGTGGGGCGGAGATAAAGGTCATCGGCTTCTCCGCCCTGCTATTGCACGGATCTTCTTCGATCAGTCGCAGGACTGGCGCCGAACCACCTCAGGGGCATAGGATTGGAGTCGCCGTCGGCGACGGAGGTTCGGATGGTCGGTCAGATCGCTCGATGGATTGTGTGGCTGCTCATCGCGAGCTTCGCGGTTAGCTATGCGCCTGTCCTGCTCCGTCTCGATCGCGAAGCACTCGCTACGGTCGGCGTCTTCGCCCTATGCGTCATTAGTGTCGTGTTGGTCGGGAGGATTGTCTACTCTCGAGGGAGAGGCGACGGTGAGGAGCAAGATGAGTTCCTGCTCTGGCGCCAGAACGCCGATCGTTTCCGAGACTGATCGCCAAAGGCGCCAGCACACCTATCTTCGCCGGACCCTCTCTGGTCCTTCGGCGCTGCGATCTCCCTCCGACGCGACCTGCTGCCGTTCGCGTTGAGCCTTCAACTTTGGCTCCTGGAAGCGTGCGCCGTCCTCCATTCGCTCGGCCGCCTTGAATCGGGCTCGATCGACGACCCGCGCGGCAGCATCAGGATCCAGGCGCTGGCGGGCCACGCTGGCCACCACGCCCAGGGTAGCTTGCGCCGCCTTTAGGGCAGGATCGCGCGCAGCCTCCGCTGGATTACTCTCGCGGAGGCGCGCCGCTTCTACAGTCCAGCGGTTTCGCTGATGCGCCTCGCCGCTGCGGTCCGACACGCGGTCGACGCCCTCCCGACGAAGGGTGATCTCGTCCCCGACCTTCGCGCCTGAGCGCGAAATCGCCATCGGCAGGGTCACGCCCCAGATCTGCACCGGCTTGCCCTCCGCCGGTTGGATGCGCACGAACGGAGCGGGCGCGGCCCCCTGGCGGCCGCGGAATGGCGCACGTCCGATCTCCAGGAGTCGACCACGAACGCCGGCGTCGTAGTCGACGCGATCCTGAGGCCGAGCGGGCGATGGGCGTGAGCGCTCGTCCGTCCGCTCGCGACGAGGCGCGGGCCCTAAGGAGCCCTTCTCTCGCGCTTCGGACCGCCGCTCGAGCTCCTGAAAATCACGCTGGTTGGGCCGGAAGCCGCGCACCTCCAGGCCCCGGCTCTGGGCCTCCAGCCACACCTCACGCTTGAAGTCCTCGGCGCCGCGCACCTGGATCGCTTGCCAGCCGCGATGCTCGGCAATGTCTACCATGTCTCGGATGGTGTTCGGGTTGGTCTCGGACGTGGAGAGCCGCGCGCCGGCGTCACGGAAGGCCGGCTTCGGCGCATTATACTCGGCATAGAAGGCTAGGGCGCGGGCCGTCGATTGCGTGAAGTAGCGCTTGCTGAGCGCCTCGGGCACGTCCCCCTTTTCGGTCGAGATCGGCCGATCCGGCGTCCCCTTCAGCGTCTCACGCGTGGGCGCCACATCGCCCTCGGTCGCGCGGCGTTCCCGCGACCGGCGCGGCGCCTCGGGCTCCCGCAGGTCCTTTCCGGCGTCGTCTGCCGCCTCCGACATAATCGCCTCCTATCGCGCCACGAGCTCGTCACGGCCGTCGTGCGCATGCTCGCGGTGAACGTCGATCTTGAACTCATCCTCGAGCGCCCGGTCGAGCGCGGCGCGATCGATGTAGGCCTCAGCCCAGCGCGCCACCTCCTCTTCGCTGGCGCGCTCAGGGGGCGCGTCCATGTCCACGGCCTCCAGCGCCAGGCTGATCATTTCGGGCGTCAGCAGTTCCTCGCCGGCGGCTTCGGCTTCCGTGAGCGGACGCGAGGCGGGTTCGATTGCGCCCTCAGGGGGCGTCGGTGCTGGGGCCGGATGAACGGTGACTGGACGCGCCGGCGGCGTGGGGGCCGGCGACACGCGGTGGGTGAAGTCGCCTTCGGCGAAGTAGCGAAGCTTCTTGCCGCGGACGGGGGGCATGCCCGCGCGAAGGACGATAAGGCGATCCGGCGGCAACTGCATGAGCTCCTGGGGCAGCATCAGCGCCCGCCGTTGCTCAGAATCCGTCGTGGTCCGCCGGCCGCCGGCGAGGAGCATTGTGGGCCGGCTTCGCGACTGTGATCCGGTCGTGTAGTAGCCCAATCGGTCGCTGAGCTCCTGGGCCACCTTCAGCTCCTTCGGGGCGAAGACCACCTCCACGCCGCAGTTCGAGATGATCTCCTCGGCGATGTCGTGCCCGTACTCGGCGCGCAGCTGCGACGGGCTCTGCAGGACGGCGAGGAACCTCAGGCCGTAGCCGGCCACGAAGGAGAAGCCGCGGGCGATCACCGGCGCCGCGCCCAGTCTCGCGAACTCGTCGAGCAGGACGAGGATTTGGCGGGGCTCTCGATCCTGCCGCGGCAGATGACGGGTGTTGAGGTCGACCAGCTGCTGGAAGAGCAGGTTATACAGCGGCTGAACGCGGGCCAGGTTGTCCGGCGAAGCCCCGAGGTAGAGGGTGGTCGGCACGTCCCTGAGTCGCCGCAGATCAAAGTCGCTCTCGCTCGTCGCGGCGTCCACCAGGGGGTTGAGCCAGAGGTTGAGCCGCGAGGTGAGCGTTTGGCGCACCGAGGCGAAGGTATTCTCGGAGGCCGCGCAGAAGTCCGTCAGCGCGTTTACGCAGCCTGCTGACAGCGGTCGGTTCTGCGCCGCCCGGTCGGCGATGATGTTGGGAAAGCGGGTGCGGGGATTGCCGACGGTGAGCTGGCGGTAGATCTCGCCGATCGTGAACGGCAGCTCCGGCGTCTCAGCGATGTATGCCCCGACGCCGACGAAGCCTGTGCGCGAGGCTTCAGCCCAGAAGGGATCGGTCCGTTCGGGGGCGGTGAACAGCATGCCCGCGATCTTCTGCAGCTCGTCGAGGACTTCGATCGGCGAGCTGCGGTCGATGTAGGCCAGCGGATTGAAGCGGGCCGTGCGGCCGTCCGCGGCGAGGGGATCGAACAGATGCACGGCCTGGCCGTGGGCGGCGCGGAAGCCGGCCGAGGAGTCGTAGTTCTCTCGCTTGATGTCGAGCACCACGGCCGAGCCAGGCCAATCGAGCAGGTTGGGAATGACCACGCCCACGCCCTTGCCTGTCCGCGTCGGCGCGTAGAGCAGGACGTGCTCGGCGCCGCCAAAGCGAAGGTAGGAGCCGCCAGCCCGGCCGAGCAGCAGACCGCGGCGCGCCCGCAGTCCCGCCTGGCGCAAATCCCCCTCCCCCGCCCATCGGGCGGCGCCGTGCAGCGGTCGCCGGACCTGGAGCGCGGCCGCGAGCGCCAGCATCGCCACGAAGAGGAAGGAGCCGACCGCGCCGATCTTCAGCCAGCGCACCACCTCCGGATCGCCCCGGTAATACCAGAGCCAGCGCGGCAGAACGGCGAGATCGACGTTCGAGGAGAGCTGACCGAGCCCGCCGAGGGTGATCAGCATCCACAAGGTTATCCACAGGCCGGCGAGCAGCGCCGCGCCCAGGCTGAGAAGCCAGGCCTTAGCGGCGGGGGTCGCGCTTGCGAAGGGGGTCATAATAGACCTCCGTCATGCGGAAGCGGCCGGCCTGCCGCTTCATCTGGACCACGATGTCCACCAGCAGGAGGAGAAGCGTTCGAATGTCCGCCCGTGAAAGGTCGCGGCCGCCTTCCGACTCCTTCACCAGAAGCGTGAGCTGCTCAAACGCGAGCTGGGCGGAATCGGCGTGCACCGTGGTGATCGACCCCGGATGGCCTGAGTTGACGTTGCGCAGGTAGAAGAAGGCCGTGCCGTCCCGCAGCTCCTGAAGCAGGATGCGATCCGGCCGCATGCGCAGGGCGCTTTCGAGCAGCTGCTTGGCGCCGACGCGCGCAAGCCCCTGGCCGTCCTTGGCGTAGATCAGGTGAACGACGTTGCGGTGCGGCACCGAAAGCTCGCGCGCGTCCTCGATCGTCAGCAGCCGCTCGCCCTCGGGGATCAGCTTGATGAGGGTCTTCGAGAAGGTGGTCTTGCCGGAGCCGGTCGCGCCGCTGATCAGGATGTTCTTGCGCGCGCGGACCGCCAGCTCGAAGAACTCCGGCCACTTCCCTGCGTCGCGCAGCGCCATCAGCTCCGTCTCTTCGGGCGCGAGGTCCTCCGTCGCCGATTTCGCGCCTTCGAACAGACCAGAGGCGACCAGGTCCTGCATCCCGAACTCGGCCGCGGAAGGCTTGCGGATGGTGAAGGAGATGCTCTCGGCCGCCGGCGGCAGGACGATCTGGCAGCGCTCGCCGCCGGGCAGCACGGTCGAGCAGACCGGTTCCGAAGCGGTGACGTCCTGGTTGGTGAAGGCCGCCGCGGTCGTGGCCAAGGTCGACAGCCACGCTGGCGTCAGCTCCGGCGCCTCATGCCAGCGCCAGCCGCCTGGCCCCTCGATCCCGACCTCCCCGGGCCGGTTGATGACCAGCTCGGTGACGTCGGGAGCGTCCAGCAGCCGCGCCAACGGCGTCAGGTGATGGCGAAGGACCGCCGTGTCGCTCATCGCAGGGCGAGCCCGTAGACGTCGGCGAAGTTCAGATCCTGGGCGACAAAGATCGACACCTCCTCGCCCTGGTTTTTCCGCAGCCGCGGCGGAATGCCGATCGAGTTCTGCAGGGCGATGCTGGCGGTCTCGCTGGGCACGTCCATGGTGGTGTTGAACCGGCCGCGGCCGGCGCTCTGGGCCGCGATATTGGCCGCATCGTCGATGATCGAGAGCAGCAGCGCCCCGCCGAAACGCTCCCAGAAGAAGGTGTCGACCTTGCCGTCGAACCCAGCCCGGCCGAGACCGTCGGCCGCCGGCGAAGCCAGACTGACGGCCACCCCGTTCGGGGTCACCGCGCGGGTCCAGAGCACGAACAGCCGCTTCTGACCCTGGCGGATGCCGCCTCGGTACTCGCCGAGCACCTTGGTGCCCTTCTCCATCAGCACGACGCGTCCGTTGTCCGAGTAGACGTCGCGGGGAACGAGGCAGGTGGCGTAGCCCGGCACCGAGCTGTCCAGGGCGGTCTGCAGAACGCACGGAATGCTCGATCCGGCAGTGATAAGGAAGTTGCGGTCGGGGAGCATCTCGGCGCGCGCCTGCGCGACACCGGCCGTACGCCTCAGCTTGTCGAGCTCACTAGCTTCGCGGGCGCCCTCCCCGGCCGCGGCGGCGGGCCCGCTGAAGCCGGCCAGGCCCCGATTGGCCGAGTAGGCGATGATGGGGGCGCGCCGGGCCGCTTCCGCCAGCTGGCGCCTCTGGTCGGCCGCGCTTGGGCCGGCCGCCGCCTGGGTCGGCTGCATCGGCGGCACACCCCCGCCGTCGCCGCCTGCGGTAAGCGTTCCATCGGGATTGAGCACTGGCGCATTGGGATCGTGCGCCGCCTTCGCCAGCAGCGGCGAGTCCGCATCCGGCCCTTCGTAGTTCACGACCTGGCGCGCTGGCGTCTTCTCCAGGGGCGAGTCGTCAGGCTTGGCGTCGCCGCGATCCCAGGTGGCGACGATGAGCAGGCCGGCAGCCGCCACCATCCCGACCATTCCGAGGACCTTGCCCTGGGTGCCGGCAGCGAAGCGGCGGCCGACCGGGGATATGCCGCGCTCGGAGGCGGGCTCGTCGTTCGCAGCACGGTGCAGAATATCTTCGGGCGGCGGCTCCGGCGCGCCCTCGCCGTAGCGGGCCGCGAGGTCGTCGGGCAGGCGCGGCCGGCGCGGCGGCTCTCCCGACGTCGCGAGGGTGTCGGTCATCGGGTGCCTCCCTGGGACTGAGTGCGCTTGACGATGGGGGAGCCGGTGGCCGTGCCGTAGTTCACCCCGTAGGGCTGAACCGCCTCGTTGTAGATGCAGAGGACTTCGCGGCCGCGGCGGAGCCGGAGCTGGGGTGAGACTCCGTGGATGACGACGAACTCCCCGCGGACATCGAAGGGCACCAGCGCCTCAGAGCCGTCCGGAGAGACTGTGTAGATGGTCGGCATCTCCCGCTGACCCGGGAAGCGCAGCACCGTGAACTGACCGTTGTCGCTGACCTCGGAGGGCTGGATCTTCGAGGAGCCCTGGACTGTGTAGTTGAGGTTGCGAACGCCGGTCGTGACGCCGATGTCGAGCGCGGTCTGGACCGCGCCGCGCTGCGCCGCCAGCGCCTGGCGGACCCGCTCTTCCTCGGGATACCGAAAACGGACCTGGAAATAGGTATCGGGCGTGCTGGCGGAAATCGGACCCGAGCGGGTGCGGAGCTCGAAGGTGTAGTTGCGGGTCTCGCCGGCGCGCTTGGTCGTGACGATCAGATTGGTGGCGCCCGTCTTCTCACGGGGCTTCACGAACAGGATGTTTGTCTCGGCCGCGACCTCCCAGCCCACGGTGTCGCCGAGGGCCACGTGCAGGATCTCCTCCTGCGGGCTGAAGATGATCTGGGTCGCGGTCCTGAAGGCGCCGACGACCTGGTAGACTTGCCACGGATCGTAATCGACGACCTTGATCCGCGGATCGGCGGTGCCGGGCCGGGGCGTCTGCGCCGCCAGGGCGGGCGCTCCGACCAGCGCGATGGCCAGCACCCCTGAGAGCAGAAGCGCCTTCATCGCGGGATCTCCGGATCGGCGCGATAGCTCTCGACCTGGAAGCCAAGCGGATTGCGGAGCCGGTCCGACTCCAGCATCGGCGCCTTGGTGTAGCTGAAGGTTACGGTCGCGATCCAATCGCTCTCCGTGGTGGCGGTGGCCTGGCGCACGGTGCGGTGGAAGCGGACGTTCGCCACCCGATCGTTGATGAAACTGATGTTGCGGATCTGGACGTCGGCGAGGCCTGTCGGGCCGTACACGGCCTGAGGGCTCTGAGGGTTCGTCGGCCGCGCGGCAGCCGCCCAGCGTTCCTGTTCGTCAGGCGTTGAGAGGATCGAGACGAACCGGAAGTTCTCTTCCGCGGCCGGCGCGATCCAGCCCTCTCGGGCGCGGACGTACTGGGCGAGGAAGTACTTGTCGACGGCCTCGTTGTACTGGGTCGGCTTCGTCCCGTTGAGCGCGGTCATGACGTCCACCGCGCCCGTCGTCTGGTTCACGCGGACCACGAAGGGGGAGACCGACTTCAGCGGCGCAAGCGCTGTCACGGCAGCGATTGCGGCGACAGCGGTGGCGGTGGCGATGCCGGCCATGATCCATGCGAAACGGCGCGATCGCTCGGCGGCCAACGCCCGGTCCTGATCCCAGGAGCGCGCTTCTCGGAAATAGGCCTGCAGGTCGTTTGCGGGGACGCCAGTCATGATAATTCAGCAGCTCGGGTAGGAGGGAAGCGAGGACAGCCGTTGGGGCTTGGCGGGCTTGTTGTTCGACGCAGCCGGCTTCGGCGGCGCGCCGTTTGGCACGGTGTTCATCACCGGCGGCTTGCCCGGACTGGTGTCGGGCTGGGCGGTGACGGTCGCCGGCATAGGTGAGCCGGGCAGCACCGAGCCGTGAGGATTCGCGGGGCGCCGGTCCTTCCCATTGCACACCCGCGGCTTATCGCGGGCTACTGCGCTTGTTGTGCTGGAAGCTGCGAGGAGCAGTGCGGCACACACAACGAGGTACTTGGAAGTCATGGGATGTTCCTAAGCTGCGCGTCGGGAGTTGTTTGACGAGCTTCGGCTGACGGACCCGCCACTTCCGCCGCCCCACCTCGGCAGCGAGGGCGCGCTAATCTTGGAGGCCGCTCGCGTTGCCCACACTCCAGATCGACCGAAGTCTCGGATTCCAGCGGCCGCGCCACCTGCAATACCGGTAGCGATGTTAGGGACCTGGAAGAAGAAGATCGCCGCTAGAACACTATAGACGGAGAACACAAGACCCGCGACTTTGGGATCTGCTTGAGCGGTAATCATACCCCATTGGTTTTGCACCAACGCGAGAACGAGCTGGAAGACAGCGATTATGAGCGCAAAGACGAGCAGATAGTTCACGCCTTGCGACACCCAACCCCAGAAGTACTTCCGCGTCGCTTCGAACGGTATGCACGCGATGAAAATCGGCCCGACCGCGACGAGTAGCGCCAGAGCCACCTTTGCAAGCATCGTGATGCCGAACCCAAGTCCGGCCGCGAGGGCGGTCACGCCGTAGATGAGCAGCGCCACTATCCAGGGGACAGGGTCCATCATGTTGGCGCTCTTGCTGCAGCTTTCTGCTAGCTCGAACCCGCGCCCAAGGAAGTCGTCGAAGGCTTGGCCGATCGTCTGGACGTTTCCTCCACTGATTGCTCGAGCCAAGGAGTTCGGCAGATCGTGGAAGAGTGGCTCAGTTACCCAGTCCGAATACGCAACCGTCGTAGCGACTGTGTAGACGAAGGCGAGCTTTATCATCCGACCAACGCCCTCCATTATGGGCTCGTTGATCATTCCGCGAAGCACAGCCAGGCCGTAGATAACCACGTAAAGCAGAAGTGCGGCGCGTAGTGGTCCATCCACCTCAGCTATGACGTCACTCAGACGTTGATTTAGAAACTGGTCTAATTGACCATCGACGTAGTCGTAGGCTGGATCGAACACCCCGGCCATGGATCACCTATCTTGCCGCGGGTCTGACCCTTGATTGGTCGGTTGCTGCATGCTCCGCCATACGGATTGAGCAGCTTCGTGACGTGCATTGGCTTCAGCCGCTTGAGCGTTCTGGCACTCCGGACCGCGATGCGCTCCTCGCTTGCAGTCTTCTAAGACTTCTTTCGCAACGGCGGGGTTCTCCGCAAAGTAGGTTGCTGACCGTTCACACCCGCAGAGCATCGTCGTGAGAACTAGGAGCGCCAACGGCCTCATTTTGAGTACAGGCTCCGCCAGAAGGCTTGGGCTTCATCGTGCCGCTTGGCCGAGGCCTCCCTTAGCCTTTGCGCCTCCAGCCGTTCATCTGCCGCCTGCATGATGGCAACTCCCTGAAGTCGCATTTGATCGTTTTGGATCATGGCCGTCTCAGCATCGATACGCGCCTGGAGATCGAGTACGGCGCGGGCATTGGGTGCGGTGCTGAGGGCTTCACGAAGCTGTTCGAGGCCTTGCAGACGTTGATCCGCGGTTTGGGTGACGCGCTCGCCCACCGCCATGTCACGCGCTGCCCGGACACCTGCCTTCTCCAACGTGTCGCGATAGAATTGTTCGGCCGGACTGATCCCCGCGCTGTCAGTCGGCGAATAGATGCGGTTGGAGTCCCGGATGGTGGTCGCGCGTGAGGCAAGCGACCCGAGGTCCTGCAGATCGCCGCTCATCAGCCGTCTGGCGTCAGAAAGCTCAGCGGGCAGCAGGGTGCGCACGGCAGGCGTGTTCAGGAGCCCGCCGATGCTGTTGACGTTCGAGATCTGGTTGAGGCTGTCGTAAAGCCGCTGGCCTTGCCCGATGATCTCAGTGCCCTGGCGGACCTGCTCCTGGAGTTGGGAGAGCTGCGCCTGCGCCTCCCGGATCTGGTCGAGCATTTTGGCGTAGGCGCCTGGATCCGTGACCACCATCTCGGCCCGGACGGGCGCGGCCGCTGTGACGACGAGCAGCGCGGTCGCAGTCAGTAGGATTGGACGCCTCATCGCAGGCTCCTTCGTTCGATGTGGAAGATCGGCTCCCAGACAGCGGGGTCGTCGCCGTGGCGGGCCCGGATGCGGTCGAGGAGTTCGACGGTTTCGGTGCGTCCGCTGAGAATGGCGAGCTCGTCATCGAGGCCGTTTAGGTTCAGCTCCACGACCACGGAGTTGTGACCCTGCTTGACCAGGAACTGGCGCGACTCCGGCGCCAATTCCTCCCGGATCAGCCGGAACTCCTCGTTTGTGAGACCGAAGCCCTCGACGTAGTCCTTGGCCGAGCCATAGGGGTTCGGCAGGTAGATCTTCGTCGCGCACATCTCCACGATGGTGGGCGCGATGGGCGACTTCAGCACGTCCGAAGGGCTCTGCGTCCCGAACACCATCATCGCGTTGCGCTTGCGGTAGGTCTTCAGGCCGTCCTGAGCCAGGCCGCGGAAGGCCTCGTCCCCAAGCGCCTTCCAGAACTCGTCGACATCCACCACCAGGCGGCGGCCGTCCGCGAGCGCGTCAATGCGGTGGAAGAGGTACATCATGATCGGCGTGCGGACCTCCGGGTTGTCGAGGAAGTCCGTCATGTCGAAGCCGAGGAACCGACCCTCGAGGCTCATCTCGTCGGCCTCGTTGTCGAGCACCCAGCCCAGCGGCCCCGTGCGGGTCCAGCGCTCCAGCCGTGCACCGATCCCCTCGGGGTCGCGCTGGCCCAGGAGCTGCCTCAGCGCCTGCAAGGAGCGTTCGGCCTGCGGCAGGGGCGCCAGGGCCTGGATGCCGTCGTCGATGCGCCGCTCCTCCTGCACGGAGAGCGGCCGGTCGGCCGGCGTCACGAGCTTGCGGACAAGCTGGCCCAGGAAGAGGAGGTTCGCGGGCGTATACTCGAGCGCCTTGAACGGCGCGAAGCCTGTGGGCGCGGCGTTCCGAAGGGGCAGGTAGGCCCCGCCGCAGGCCCGCACGAAGATCTCCGCGCCGCGGTCCTTGTCGATGAAGATCTGCTGGGCCCCGAGCTTCTCCATCTGGGCCAGCATGAAGTTCTGGACGACGGTCTTGCCGCTCCCCGTCGGCCCGCAGATGAAGGTGTGACCGATGTCGCCGGTGTGGAAGTTGAAGTAGAACGGCGACATGGCCGAGGTGCGGAGCAGCGCCACCGGCGCGCCCCAGTGGTTCCCGCTCCGGCGACCCGCCGGATAGGTGTGGAACGGCGCCAGGGCGGCGAAATTCCGCGAGGTGATGGCGGCCGGACGCGTGCGGTAGCTGAACGCTCCGGGGAACTGCGACCAGAACGCGCCCTCGAGCGCCAGGTCCTCGCGGGCCACGAGCACGCCGGAGTCGGCGAGCGTGGCCCGGGCGAGCGACATGTGGTCCTGAAGACGCTTCGGCGTCTCGCCATAGACCAGCAGCGAGAACTGGTGATCCCCCATGACGAAGCGGTTGCTGACCAGCTCGTCGATGGCCTCACTGAGCCCTTCGATCTGCGAGGCCGCCCGGTCGCCGGCCCGGACCATCTGGTTCTGACGCCGCTCCATCACCGCCTTGGCCGCGGGCTTGGAGAGGAAGCTGAAGGACTGGGTGGCCACGAACGGGTACTTGGCCTTCAGGAGCTCGTCCCAGAGGCCCGGTCGGGTCGTGGCGGGGTATTCCTTGACCCCGAACATGCCCGCGAACCGCTGCTCTCCGGGCTCGCGGATCTCCAGGCTCTCGCGGCCGATGATCACCCGGCTGGAATAGATCGCGCGCCCGAGGTGTCCGCTCACCAGCGGCATCGGCTGATGGCGGCCGGTGAGCAGCAGGTGGATGAGCTCCATGGGCTCGGAGAAGGCGAGGCCCCGGCGCTCGTAGAGGCCGAGCGGCTGGGCGCCGTAGCGGGCCAGGTACTGCTCGAGGTCCCTCCCCTTCTCCTGCAGCCGCTCGATCGCTTCCGGCTGCACCTCGGCCCCGGCCTTCCGCGCCCGCTTCAAGCGCGCGACGATCCCCGTCAGCCGTTCGCTGGGGCCGAAGCCAGGGTGCAGCACAAGGGTGACGTAGAGCTCGTTGACGAAGAGGCGGGTGCGCGAGATCCGCTCGCGGTAGGCGTGGTCGAGCCGGCGGGCGAAGGGCGAGCGGAAGTCGCCCTCTGGGTAGCCGCTGTCGAGGCGACGGACGAGGTGCGTCCACACGGCTAGGCGGTCGTCGGCCAGGTTGCGCCAGGCCCCGTTGAGCTTGGCGTGCCAATCGTTGAGGTCGCGGGTGTCGGCGGTCTCGAACGACACGCCATCGAGCCGGAAGGACATCATCAGCGCGCGGGTGTCCAAGGCGATGATGGTGTGGGTCACGTGCCGGGCGTAAGGCAGCTGCCGGCCGAGCGCCTGCTCCCGGCCGATCACGCGCTGCGGCGCCCGAACGACTTCGGTGACGAGACCTTGGCTGCCGTCAGCCATGGGCGACCTCCTCCGGACGGTAGCGGCGGCGCACGGGGAGCGGCGCGATCGAGCTGCCGCCCCACCAGCCGGCGTTGCGGGCGCGGGCCTTCGTGTCGAACCAGATGAACAGCACTCGGAAGGCGTTGTGGTCGTTCTTGACGATCGCCCGGAACAGGAAGTGCAGCACGACGCCGCTGAGCAGGTAGAGGGGCGTGCCGCCGGCCAGGAAGATCAGCCCGGTGAGGATCATGTTGACGCTCATGGCCTCCAGCGGCACGCCAAGCAGCATCGCCGGGCGGGTGCAGGCCAGGAACAGCATGTCTTCGGTGAGCGGCTCGTCCGGCATCGTGCGCGTTCCCTAGGCGACCGCCCCGCCGGTGATCTGCCCCACGACCCAGGCGGCGCTGAACACGACGACGATCCCGAGGATGACCACGCCGGCGCGGCGGATATCGAGCAGGCCGAACATGACGCTGAAGCCCAGCAGCACCACGGCGATGATCGCGATGAGCCGCGCGATGTTGCCCGTCAGCAGGTCCACGATGTTCTGCAGGAACCCCTCGACGTTGTTGCCCGCGGTCTGGGCCAGCGCCGGCTCGACCAGGGCGAGGCTCAGGAGGCCCGCCAGCAGGCTGAGGACGGCGTAACGCCTGAGGGCTCCGCCGCCGGTGGAAGCGGACAAGGATTGCATGGGTGATCTCCCTTTCTCGATCACGTCAGCGTCCCCCCTGAGACGCTGTGAAAACCAGCCGATCGCCGCCGCCTTGGCGGCCAAAGATGTCCCAGCTCGGCGGGGGCGGCGGCTCGGCCTGCAGACGAACCGGGGCGTCCTCGATGGCCATGGCTTCGGCAACGGAGGCCTCGGCAGCGGGCGGTTCGCGGGGCGGAGGGGCTGCCCCCGTGACGGCGATCGCCGGCACGACGGTCTTGGCCGAGGCCTCCACCTTGGCCACATAGCCGTTCCGGAAGCCTCGACCGACATCGCCGGTGTTGTAGAGGGACAGGGCGACGCGCAGCGCGCCTTGAGGATCGCTCGAGCGGCGCGAGGCCAGGGCGTAGTTCTCCGTCAGGACACGGCCGGCCGCGGCCAGGTTGGCGCAAGGCTCGAACGCGTCCTCGATCGATAGCTTCAGCCAACCGAGGTTCTTGCTGTTGATCTGGCCGAGCCCGAGATCGAAGTTGGCGCCGCTCTCCAGGAGGGTTCGCGCCATCCGCACCGCCTCGGCCTTGGTGCGGGGCTGGCGGGCCAGCTTGACGCCGCTGTTGACGTTGATGGCCAGGGGATTGAACCGGCTCTCGGTCCGGACCACGGACAACAGGGTCTCGGGCGCGACGCCAGGGGCGCATTGCTGCGCCAGAGCCAGGGCCGCGGATAGCTCGATGAGCATCGGACCCCTCCCCTCGCCTCAGGCGGCCAGCCGCGTGGCGGTGGGGGCTGGGGGCCCCTCCGCCGGCTGGGCCTCGAGCAGCTGCTCCAGCATCCAGACCGGCACCGAGATGCGGCCCCGGGCGGGCGCCTCGAGGGACACCGGGTCCCGCACGCTGAAGAGCGCCCGCGTGCGCTCCAGGAGATCCTCCTCGACCGGCCAGACGACGCCGACCGCCTGGCCCTGCCCATAGGGCTGGGGAAGGCCCAGCGGTTCAGGCGCCCAGCCGAGCTCCACGAGCTGGCCCAGGAACTTGGTGTCGCAGTAGGTGAGATAGGTCTCGACGAAGCGGCTGCGCGCGAACTCCAGGGCGGCCAAAATCAGCGCCCGGCGGGCGCGGACGAGAGCTTTCGGACGCGCTATGGTGCCGGGGCACCAGCGGGTCCACTCCCACACGCCCGGACCGCGGGGCGCCGCGCCGCGGGTGATCGACTGCGGCCAGCATTCGGTCAGCATGCAGCGCCGCCAGGTTGGCAGCAGGCGCAGGCTGCCCTGGACGTCGCCGCCTTCCATCGCCAGCAGGTAGACGGCCGAGGCGTCATCGAACTGGTCGCGCTCCAGGCCGTCCTTGCGCGCGAGCTCGGTCCATCCCAGCCCGCCGACGAACACCTCGTGCCGCTGCCGGTGCATCTGATCGAGCTCGCGGCTATAGCGATCGCGGTTGGCGGCGGTGACGATGTGGACCTTCATCGGCGGACCTCTGCTTGGGTTCAGCCGATGGTTGTTCGAGGGCCGTCACGGGGACGACCCCGCAAGTCTACGGGGTTGTCCGTTCCAGCAACCCGAGCAATAGGGCCTGCGCCACAGCCTGCATCCGGGTGTGCACGCCAAGCTTCTTGCACGCCGTGGCCAGATGTTCGTCGACCGTACGGGCGGAAAGGCTCAGGATTTGGCCGATCACATAGGAGCTCTTGCCCTCGCGCGCCCAGCGCAAGCACTCGATCTGGCGAGCGCTAAGCTTAGCCTTATTGGGTTCGGCGTCCTTCTTCGACTGACTGAGCTTGCGCGCCAGGGAGCCGTAGTAGATCGACAGGAGGTGCAGCGCCGCGCGGGTGTCCGGAGCGTCCGAGGCCATGCGCTCGCCCATCATCAGCACCGCCGAGACCGAGCCGTCGACATGGTGCAGCGGGGTCATCAGCCCTTCGTTGAGACCGAACGAGCGCGCCTCCTCCATGACCCGCGCCTCCTCGGGCTTCAGAGCGCCGCGGCGCGCCGGCAGGTCGCTCCAGAACAGCGGCTCGGTCGAGCGCAGCATTTCGCGCACGATGGGATCGCGCGCGGCATGGCCCTCAGCCTGGTAGTGCGCGTACCAGCTGGGATGGGTGCGTCCGAAGGTGACCTCGACCTGACGGTCCCTGAGGGGGTCGGCGATCTGGACGCCGACGAATACGTCGACGCCCAGGGGGCCCAAGGTCCGTTCGAACACGGCCTCCAGCTCGGGTATGCTGTCGATCTGCTGTGCGTCGTTGATTGTGTCGAAGGCTTTGCGAGCGATATCTTGCTCAAACGGCAGCACGGACGAGCTCCTTCGCCGACGCACGCGGCGCGAAGAAAGCCTCCAACCCCATCGGCTGTGCCGATGAACAAGATGTACCTTGGGTTGCGACGGGGCCGCAATACGCCAGGATGGTAAATGTTGAGAATGATTCCCAAGTTGGGCGGTCGGCGCCGTTCCGGTCCAGCGGGCGGGCTGCTGTTCCTGGTCAGCTTCGCGCTTCTCGCCGTCTGGATCGGGCCGCAGCTCACCCGTGACATCTCCGCGGCGGCCCCCTCCCCTCCCCCGCTGGCCGGCGCAGGGCGGCCGATCGACGGCGACACCTTCGCCCTCGGCGCCGCGCGGATCAGACTTTGGGGGATCGACGCCCCGGAAGCCGACACCCGGCTTGGCCGCGACGCTACACGGCTGATGGCAACGGTGCTCGCGCAGGGTCCAGTGAGCTGCGAAGACACCGGCGGGCGTTCGCATGACCGGATCGTCGCCCGTTGTGACGACGCCTCCGGCCGCGACTTGGCCGAACGCATGGTCGCCGCGGGCCTGGCGGTGGACTGGCCCAAGTTCTCGCGCGGCCGATATGCGGCTGCCGAAGCCCAGGCCCGGCGGGCCGGCCTCGGCGTTCATGCGCCTTCGCCGGACGAGGCGTTCCCTGCCGGCTAGGGCGAAGCGGCCGGCCAGTGCTGCTCGAGCACCTGGCGAAGCGCCGCTTCCGCCTCCTCGCGGGTCGCTCCGGCCGTGGGGAGCAGCGTCAGGCTGACCTCCTTGCGCTTGCGGGCGTCGATCCGCAGCACAGGCGCGCCGGACGGCGTGCGCACCAGGTTGTCGGCGGCCGATCCTGACTTCTTGGGGGATCCTGACTTCTTGGGGGCGTCGGCGGCCTGGGCGAGCCGGCGGATCACGTCCTGCGGCGAGAGCCCCTCCGCTGCCCCCGACGCCAAGCCGCGCGACGCCTCCAGAACGCGGTCGCGGCGGTCGTCCGGCTTCAGCAGCGGCTTCAGCAAGGTGATGTGCTTGATCTTCAGGGCGTGCGGGTCGGGAAAGGCCGAGATGAGCTCAGCGGGCAAGCGCGCCAGATCGAGGTATCGACTGAGCCAGGCCTCGGACACATTGAGGCGCTGGGCCATCGCCTTCTGGCGGCCGTCGTAGTGGCGATCGAGCGCCCGCAGGTAGTCACGCGCCCGCTCGATGTCACTGAGGTCGTCCCGGGCCCGGTTCTCGAGGTCGGAGACCCGGAAGGCCTCCTCGTCGGTCATCTCGCGGATCTCCACGAGGAACCGGAAGTCCGGGTAGTTGTGGGCCCGCAGCCAGCTCACCGACCAGTGCCTGCGAGCCCCGCAGATCACCTCGTAGTCGTAGGCCGGATCGTCCTTCACGCGCCGGACGATCGCGGGGATCTCCTGGCGGTTTTGCGCCTTGAGGCTCTCGATCAGGTCCGCGCAGCGGGTCTCGTCGAGCTTCGCATAGTCGCGGTTATGCTCGGCCCAGATCCGGCAGCGGGCGGGATCGACCTGTTCCAGGGTGCGGGCCACGACCGCGCCGGAGGCGAGCTCGGCCAACCGATTGGCGCGGCCGGTGAGCACGCCGATGCCGACCCGGCCCTGCGGCTCAGGCGCCGGCGCGTCGATATCGTCCAAGGCCCCGGCGAGGCCGGCGGCGAACCCTCGGTTCTTGCTCATGGCAGTCCCCTCCCCGGCGCAATTGCACCGGTGCAATTTCCTATTTGCCGCGCCGGCCTGGCCATGTGGCCTTCCCGCTCAGCCCTCATGCCAGCCCCTCCTTGCGGAGGCGCGCGGCGTGGCTCGGCCAGGTCGAGCGGATATCCACCAGGATCTCTTCATTGACCCCGTTGAGGTAGGTGAGGCACCGATCGCGGACGGCCTTGCTGGTCATGGGGTTGTTGAGCTCGTAGACCGTCATCAGGCGGGCTGTGACGTTATCGATCTCCGCAGAGTCCTTCAGTGGCGTGCGGATCATCACGTGACCGAACACCTGCCGCATCAGGGCGATCAGCTCCTTCTGCATCGACTTGGTCTCGTCGGCCTTGGAGGCTACCACGCGAATGAAGCTCAGCGACGGCGCGAGATCGCGGGTCGCCAGCTCCTGCATGGTCTCATCCAGCATCGCCAGGAAGGCGGCGGTCGAGGAGAAGTCCATGACCGTGGGCGGCACCGGTACGACCAAGGCGTTCGCGGCGCGTAGGACCGAGAGCGAGATGGCGCCGAGCGCCGGCGGCGGATCCAGTATGACCACGTCAAACCGGTCGGCCACCGAGGCAATACCCTGGGCCAGGCGGTCGAGCAGCCGCCCGCCGCCCCGCGCCATGCGCGCCGCGAGCTCGTACTCCGACTGGAAGAGCCGCAGGTTCGCTGGGATGATCTCGAGGCCGTCGAAGTGGGTCTTCTTCAGGGCGTAGTCGAGCGACTGCATCTCCTCGTAGCGAAGGAACGGATAGAGGGTCTCCTCCTCGCTGAGGTCGAGGTCCGGGACATAGCCGAACAGGGTGGTGGCTGAGGCCTGGCTGTCGCAGTCGATCAGGGCGACCCTATAGCCTTGGATGGCCAGGTACTGCGCCAGGTGGACCGAAATCGTCGACTTGCCGACGCCGCCCTTGAAGTTCTGGACGGCGACGATCGCGCAGGGATCTTCGGGCTTTCGCCAGGGGCGGGTGTTGAACGCGCCCCGCATATCGTTGACCTGCGCCAGGGTGTAGCCGACACGCCGATTGGTCTCCGTCCGGGGCGGCTCCGGCAGGCGGCCGTCCTTCTCGGCTTCGCGGATGGCCGCCGGGGTTCGGCCCACGAGCGCGGCCGCCTCCCCGATCGTGAAAGTCGGCTCTCGCCGGGCGCCGGCGCGGGCGGCGCGGGCGGCGTCCCGGAGGTTCGAGACGACGGCCGAGGCGCGGCGCGCCATCTGGCCGACCGGTCCGGCCATCGGGGTCACAGCGGCTTCCGCCAGATTGGTCGACATGGGATGGCCTCCTCGCCACTTTCGATTTTCTGCGCATCGGACGCTAGAAAGCGAAAGCTGCCGGCAAGATGGTGTATTTTCGCTTGGTAAACCGGTCGTTAACGCTGACCGGGAAGAAAAACCCGATTCTCGACCTCTGACGAGGCGCCAACCTGACCTGATGGGGGCCGAGAGGACGCTGCGCTAGCGAAAAATCCGTGTCGATCCTCCCCCGTCGCCCTGGGTAGCGCGATTCCTCCGCGAGACGCCTCTTCCCATCCTGACCGCGCGGGGGCGCAGGTTGCGGGCTGCCCTGGACGCCCTCCCGCGGTGAGCACTGGCCTTCCGGGGCTCGAGCGCTTGCACACGCCGTGACGAGCCGGACCGGGACATGCGAGCCTGCCGGCGGGTGCACGGCCTCTGACGAGTCGAAATTGCACCGGTGCAAGACGCCGTCGTCCGCCAAGCGCCTGCGCGCTCATCTGCTTCCGTACGGGGTCGCGGCACATCGCATCCATCCTGACCGACTGGGGGGTCAGATCGCGAATCCCGGGGGCGATTGCACCGGTGCAATTGCGCCCGGGAGCCCCTCGTGTCTGCGCTTTGGCGTTGGCCGAGTCGTGCTGTGAAGCTTCGGCTTCATGCAGGACACTCGCCGGCCGCTGATCCGCCGACCCTGCACCCCATCAGCGGCGCCTACAGCGCCTCATCCAACGAAATTGCACCCGTGCAATTCTGTCCCTAGGGCCGGCCGCGGCGCGCTGCGAAGGCCTGGCAGAAACCGGTCCAGGACTTCATCAACTTGGCGCCGGAAAGCTTGGCGAGCCGCTCGCCCATCTGCTCTCGGTAGGAGCCGGCGATCAGGTCGATATCCCAGCCGCCGCCATGAGCCTGCGCGATCTGGGCGAACTCCTTGGACCAGCGGATGGAACCTTCCGGGAAGACGCTCGACGGGGAGGCTGCGGTGGCCGCGGGGGCGGCGAGCTTGCGCGGCGGGGAGG
>NZ_JACESE010000012.1 GCF_013911965.1 Phenylobacterium sp.
TCCCGTAGGAGTCTGGGCCGTGTCTCAGTCCCAGTGTGGCTGATCATCCTCTCAGACCAGCTATGGATCGTAGCCTTGGTGAGCCATTACCCCACCAACTAGCTAATCCAACGCGGGCCGCTCCTATGGCGATAAATCTTTCCGCCGTAGCGCTCATGCGGTATTAGCTGAAGTTTCCCTCAGTTGTTCCGCACCATAGGGCACGTTCCCACGCGTTACTCACCCGTCCGCCGCTCCCCCGAAAGGGCGCTCGACTTGCATGTATTAGGCCTGCCGCCAGCGTTCGCTCTGAGCCAGGATCAAACTCTCAGGTTGAGTTGACATCTGACCCAACGTCTCACAACGCCGACACCCGAAAGCATCGACGCCACTTGGCATTGGTCTACGTAGTTCTTGACGAGTTCCCATCCACCGCAAAACCCCGAAAGGCCCCGCGGCGACATGGTATTGTCTTCAAGAGACCGCAGATTTCGTCAGCGTCCAGATAGGCCATAAAGCCTACCGCCAGAACGCCGCCGCCTGCGTTTCTCTTTCCTTTTCAACAATGTCAAAGACCGTGACCGGCTCTCGCCCGCCCCACTGTTTAGCGCCGGTGGCCGGCGGAGGCGGCTATCTAGTGGCCGACCTCGGAGGTGTCAATCGGCCTTTTCAGGCTTTCTTTACGCCGCCCCCTTAGGAGGAATTTGGCGCAAAAATCACTTCGGGCCGCCGAGGGGCTACCCTCCAAGTCCGCAGCGATTCGATTGAAGGACCGGAACCTAGCGAGTTCGAAGCTGGAAATCAAGGCCCTTTCGGCGCCCCTCTTGCCGCTTCAGACCCCGTCGGCCCGGCGAGGCGCGGTTTCTATGCGCCCCCCCGCGCCGAGTCAATCGCATCGGCCCCGCAATCGTCGCGACCTTTTCGCCTCCGGCGTTCCGCGCCTTGCAGAAGCTTCGGCTCGGCCCCTATGAGAAGACGTGGCGCTAAGGAGGCGCCGCTGCGATGCTGTCCCAGAAGACCCGCTACGCCCTGCGCGCCCTGGTGGAACTTGCCCGGGTCGAAGGAACGCAGCTGACCTCCGGCGAACTGGCCGTGCGCGCGGACGCGCCGCGCAAGTTCCTGGAGGCGATCCTGCTTGAGCTTGCGCGCAACCGCATCGTGATCAGCCGGCGGGGCAAGTTCGGCGGCTACACTCTTTCCCGAGGCGCCGGCGACATCTCCTTCGCCGAGGTCATACGGGTGTTGGACGGGCCGCTGGCCCTCGCCCCCTGCGTCAGCCGCACGGCCTTCCGCAAGTGCGACGACTGCCCCGACCTCGCCACCTGCTCCCTCCGGGAGGCGCTCCTGCGCGCCCGCGATGCGACCGCCGAGGTTCTGGAGGGCTACAGCCTGGCCGACGCGGCGGCCGGCGCCGGCGCCGAAGTCCTGCGGCAGCCGGCCTGAGGCGCGCGGCCTGAGGCGGGCGGACTAGCCCGCCGCGATATAGGCCTTGAGCTCGTCGGCCACGGCCTCGACCTCGGAAATCTTGTGCTTCACCAGGTCGCCGATGGAGACGATGCCCAGCAGCTTGTCGTCTTCGCACACCGGCAGGTGGCGGATGCGCCGATCGGTCATCCGCTCGAGCAGGGCGTCGACCGTCTCCTGCGGGCGGGCATAGAGCACGTCGCAGGTCATGCAGCTGGAGACCGGCCGGTCCAGGGCCCCGGCGCCCGCCTCGGCCACGATGCGGACGAGATCGCGCTCGGACACGATGCCGACGACGCGCCCGCCGTCCACCACTACCAGGGCGCCCACCCGCCGGGCGTGCAGCAAGGCGGCCACCGCAGCGACGGTGTCGCCGGGCGTGACGGTGAAGACGAGGTCGCCCTTGGCCTTCAGGATCTGGGACACCAGCATGGTTCTACCTCTCCCTTATCCCCTCAAGAACGCAGCCTGTCGCATAACGTCGGTTCTGGCAATCGCCAGGACAATCAGGATGTTGCGAGGCCGCGTCAGGCGCGGGCGCCCTGCCCGCGCCGCGCGATCCAGACGGCCGGCCCGATCAGAAGCAGTCCGGCCAGGAAACCGAAGACATGCGCCTCCCAGGCGACGGCCTGACCCGCGTCCAGTCCGGGCGAGGCGCCGAGGAGTCCGACCACGAGGTTGAGCCCGATCCAGGCGGCGGTCATCGCCAGCACGCGGGGAGCGAACACCGGCGCCAAGCCGCCGCGCCCGGCCAGGATCCGGGTCGCCGCCCCGATCAGGCCGAAGACCGAGCCCGACGCCCCCACCAGAAGAACGTCCGCTCCCGGATGCAGCCTCGCAAAGCCGTAGTTGGCGAGCGCGCCGCACACGAGGAAGAATGCGAAGAAGACGACGGGACCGAGACCGCGAACGCCCAGCAGGCGGGCCACCGGCGCCCCGAAGGCCAGGGCGCCGGCCGTATTCATCAGGACGTGCGCCAGGTTTCCGTGGACGAAGAGGGCGGTGAAGAGGCCCGGCCAGCCGCCCGTCTCCAGGCCCGCCGGCGAAAAACCGAACGCCTGATAGGCGGCCTCGCCCAGGACGAAGACCTGCAGCGCATAGGCGCCCAGGAGCGCGCCCACCAGCGTCATGGACGGCCACGGCGCCTTGAAGACCGGCTCGCGGCGCGGGGGGATTTCGCCTTCAGGAATGGTCACTTAAACCCAGAGTCCTCTCTAGCCTTAACGAAATCGCCAGGGTTGGCGCCGCCATATCGGGCCTGTCCGAATTTGGCACGTCGTTTGCTTAACGACCGTGCGCCCGTCACGCCCACTGCGGAGTTCGCTTAAGCCCATGGCCGTCGCCCCCCTCGCCGCCAGGCCCGCGCTCTGGCTTTCCGCTCTTCTCGTCGGCGCCGCCGGCGCCGGCGCGGCCCAGGCGCAGTACATGACCACCAACTCCGCCGACTTCAACGCCGGATACGGGCGCTACGCCGGCAGCGAGAACCAGCCGGTGGACGTCTCCACCCGCGACGCCAACGGCAACCGCGTCATCGTCGACGGCGTCATCCTGCGCGGAGAGGACCAGTCCTCCTTCGCCCGCTCCTGGGGTTCGGGCGACGCCTATTCCGGGGTCGGCTCCAGCAGCGGCGGGGCCAGCGCCATCGGCAACAATCTCGTGGTGGTGACGCAGGGCAACTACAACACGGTCATCGTCAACTCGAGCCAGATCAACAATGGCGACGTGATCGCCAACAGTCAGATCAATTCCGGCGGGGTCGGCGATGACAACTAGCCGCCTCACCCGCACCGCCCTGGCCCTGGCGGCCTCGGCTCTGACGCTCAGCGCCTGCGCCACGCCAGTGGCCGGCCCCGGCGGCAACTACAGCCGGCCCATCGGCGGCGCGCCAGTGACGGCCAACCCGACGCCCTATTCGGACGCGCTGGTCTGCATGGCCAACTATGCGCGGGCCAGCAACGTCACCGCCCCGCGCATCGCCGTCGGCCGGATCGCCGACTACACCGGCAAGACGGAGTCCGACGGTTCGGGCCGGAAGATCACCCAGGGCGCCTCGCTGATGGCCATGTCGGCCTTCGCCAAGGCGGGCATGCCGCTGGTCGAACGCTTCGACACTTCGGTGTCCGAGCTCGAGCTGAAATACGCCAACAACAAGCTGATCTCCGACGTGCCCAACCGGGCGCCCAACGAGCCGGCCGACTATCGCCGCATCCTGGCCGGCCAGGTGCCCGGCTCCGACTTCTATGTCGCCGGCGGCCTGACGGAGCTGAACTTCAACATCCGGTCCTCCGGCTTCGACATGGCGGGGGGCGACCCCGACCCGGAGGATCTGAAGGGCACGCTCGGCGCGCGGCTCTTCATCATGAACATCGGCATGGACCTGCGGCTGATCAACACCCGCACGCTCGAGGTCGTCGACGTCATCTCCTACCAGAAGCAGGTGATCGGGCGCGAAGTGGGGGTGGGCCTGTTCGACTTCCTGGGCGGCAACGTCTTCGACGTCTCGGCCGGCACCGGCGCCCTGGAGCCCATGCAGCTGGCGGTCCGCTCCCTGGTGGAGCGCGCCGTGGTCGAGATGACGGCCAACCTCTATGGCATGCCTGGTCCGCAGGCCTGCCTCTCTTCCGACCCCCTGGGCGGCGGCACCGTCGGCCTGACCGGCGCCTACGTGCCCGCCTACAACAACCTCGGGACGAACAATGCGCAGACCCGCGAAGATCCTAACCGCTGGAATTCTCGTCGCGATTCTGCCGTGCGCGGCCGCTACTAGCCAGACGCTCGACAGCGTCATCGTCAGCGATCAGGTCCAGGTCGACGATATCTTCTCCGGCCAGAGCCTGGACGTGGTCGAGGTAACCGAGACCACCACCGCAACGACGACGGCGACCGGCAACGCCTTCCAGGGCTCGGGCGAGGGCGTGACGCTGGACGTCCGCGCCAACCAGAACCTGCAGGCCGACGTCACCGCCGACACGCGGCTCGACGCGGCGGTCTATTCCGGCCAGACGACGGTGCTGAGCACCGCAGCGACCGGCAACACCGGCGACTCCAACATCTATGGCGGCGTGCTGACGGGCGTCTACAACCAGACGACGGGCCCGGGCACGATCTACGGCCACAGCCATGTCGAGGCCCCCGACGCCGAGGCGGGCGACGTCTCGGCCTCGGTCCAGGCCTCGGGCAACAGTCAGGGCTTCGGCGTCTCCTATGGCGCGGTGGGCGCCCTGGTGAACCAGACGAACGAAGCCGACGTGGTGGCCGATGGCGGCGGGACCTACGGCTATGTCACCGGAGACGCCACCTTCGCCGGCGCGGCGGCGGGCAACAACGTCACCAGCACGGCCGTCGGCGCGGCCGGCGAACGCTACGTCATCAACCAGACGAACTCGGCCGGCCTGACCCAGGCCAGCCAGTTCACGGCCTTCGGCAACGGCTATCTGACGACCACCAGTTCGACCGCCACGGGCAACAACATCGCCGCCACCAACGAAGGCGGCCTTCTGGACGTCACGACGACCCAGGAGAACCAGACCTATGTGCGGGCCCAGACGGAGTCCTCGGGCTACCAGTTCGGCGCCGGGGCGAGCCTCGCCTATGGGGTGGGCAATTCTCTCCTGGCCGGCAACTATGGTCCGGAGACGGTGATCGACGCGGTCCAGCTGAACGACGGCGGCGGCGTGGAGGTGATCGCCGGCTATACGGGCGCAGAAGGCTATGACGCATCGGCCTCGGCGACCGCCATCGGCAACGCCGCCACCGGCTATGCCTGCAGCGACTGCGACGGGCGCATCACGGCGACCAGCCAGCAGGTGAACAATGTCGATGTCGGCGCCACGGCCAATGTGACGGTCACCGGCTACGCCCGGTCGGCCACCGGCGTCGCCAACGCCATCGGCAACACCGCCACCTATTATGTGAGCCAGCCGAGCCCGTAGGGCCGCAAGGCGCTCGCCACATTCCGCCGACTTGCCGCCTTGCCCTCGCCTCCTGCCGCGGCGATGGTGAACCCCTGTTCTTGCGCGTCTGCGGATTTTTCGATGACCTTCTTTCCGCGAGCGGCGTCTGCGCTCCTCGCCGCCCTCGCCCTGGCCGCCTGTTCGGCCCTTCCCGATCTTCGCCCCGACTTCGCCGCCGCCCCGGCCGCCGAAAGGCCGATCAAGCTCGCTCCGGACGAGTGGCCCCAGGCCCGGTCCGACATCGCCGTGGATCCGGACATCCGCTTCGGGACCCTGCCCAACGGCATGCGCTACGCCATCCGCCGGCAGACGATCCCTGAGGGACAGGCCGCCCTGCGGCTGCGCATCGACGCCGGCTCGCTGATGGAGGCCGACGACCAGCAGGGCCTGGCGCACTTCCTCGAGCACATGGCCTTCAACGGCTCCGAGGCCGTGCCCGAAGGGGAGATGATCAAGATCCTCGAGCGGCTGGGCCTGGCCTTCGGCGCAGACACCAACGCCTCCACCAGCTTCGACGAGACGGTCTACAAGCTCGACCTGCCGCGGACGGACGCCGAGACGGTCGACACCAGTCTCATGCTGATGCGCGAGACGGCGCGCAATCTGCTGATCGCCCCCGACGCGGTGGATCGCGAACGCGGCGTCGTCCTGTCGGAGGAGCGCGCCCGGGACACGCCCGCCTATCGCACCTACAAGGCGCGCCTGGCCTTCCTCCTGAAGGGGCAGAGGGTCAATGAGCGCTATCCGATCGGCGTGACGCAGGTGCTGCAGGACGCGCCGGCCGAGCGGATCCGCGACTTCTACGAAGCCTATTACCGGCCCGAACGGGCCGTGATCGTCGCCGTCGGCGATTTTGACGTCGATCTCATGGAGCGGGAGATCCGCGAGGCCTTCGCCGACTGGGCGCCCGCCGTGGACGACGGCGGCGATCCGGAGCTCGGCACGGTGGCCGACCGCCAGCTGGAGGCCAAGGTCCACGTCGAGCCTGGCGTGCAGGAATCCCTCCAGGTGGCGTGGGTGCGCCCGCCGGACCAGCGGCCCGACACGCGCGCCACCCGGGTCGCCGATCTGACGGAGCAGCTGGGCTTTGCGGTCCTCAACCGCCGGCTCTCCTCCCTGGCGCGGGCGCCTGACCCGCCCTTCCTCGGCGCTGCGGCCTTCGTGAACGACGAGTTCGACTCCGCCGAGACCACGAGCCTGATCGCCAACGCTCAGGAGGGGCGCTGGCGTGAGGCGCTGGCGGCCATCGAACAGGAGCAGCGGCGCGCCGTCCGCTACGGCGTCCGCCAGGACGAACTCGACCGGGAGATCGCCGAGCTGCGCGCCCGCCTGAAAGCCGAGGTGGCCGGCGCCGCCACCCGTCGGCCCGCCGCCCTGGCTCAGGAGATCCTGGGCGCCGCGGCCGAGGATCAGGTGGTCACCAGCCCCGCCCAGGATCTGGCCCTCTTCGAGGAGACGGTGGCGAGCCTGACCGCCGAGCGCGTGAGCGCCGCGCTCAAGGCGGCCTTCCAGGGCGAAGGCCCGCTCATCTTCCTGGCCACGCCCACTGCGGTGAACGGCGGGGAAGCCGCCGTGCTCGAGGCCTTCGAGGCCGCCCGCAAGACGCCGGTCGCCGAGCCTGCCGCCCTTTCGGCTCTGGAGTGGCCCTATGGCGGCTTCGGCGCGGTCGGCAAGGTCGTGGAGACCCGTGAAGTGGCCGACCTGGACACGGTCTTCGTCCGCTTCGAGAATGGCGTGCGGCTGACCGTCAAACCGACCCGGTTCCAGGACGACGAGATTCTGGTGCGGGTGAATGTGGGCGACGGGCAGCAGAGCCTGCCCAGCGACGCGCCGAGTCTCGCCTGGGCGGCCCAGGCCTTCACGGAGGGCGGCCTTGGCCAGATCACCGCCGAGGACATCGAACGGGTGCTCGCCTCCAACGTCTACGGCGCGCGCCTGCGCGTGACCGACGAAGCCTTCGTGCTGTCGGGCTCCACGCGGCCGGAGGACCTGGACGTGCAGATGGAGGTGCTCGCCGCCTATCTGGCCGATCCGGCCTGGCGGGAGGAAGCCTTCGCCCGCATCCAGGCGGCGGGTGCGACGATCCACGAGCAGTACGAGTCGACCGCCGGCGGCGTCCTGTCGCGCGATCTGGCCGGACTGCTCCACTCGGGCGATCCGAGGTTCCAGTTCCCCTCCAAGTCGCAGATCGCCGACGCCGAGCTTTCGGCCCTCCAGGCGCAGCTCGCCGGGCCGCTCGCCACGGCGCCCGTCGAGGTCGTCGTGGTCGGCGACACGACGGTGGACAAGGCCATCGAGGCCGTCGCCCGCACGTTCGGCGCCCTGCCGCCGCGTCCGGCGCCGCAGGACGCGGCGCTGGCGCAGGGCGTTCGCTTCCCCGCGCCGACCGCCGAGCCGGTCGTCCGCACCCACAAGGGGCGTCAGGATCAGGCCATCGGCTTCGTGGCCTGGCCCACCACCGACTTCTTCGCCGATCCGCAGGCGGCGCGGGAGGCGGCGGTGCTGGGCGAGGTCCTGCGCCTGCGTCTGCTCGACGAGCTGCGCGAGAGCCAGGGGGCGACCTATTCGCCGTCGGTCGGCTACAACCACTCCTATGTCTGGGAAGGCTGGGGCTACATGTCGGCCAGCGTGGAAATCCCGCCCGCCGGTCTGCCCGCCTTCTTCGACGATGTGGCGAAGATCGCGGCCGATCTGCGCGCCACGCCCATCTCGAAGGACGAGCTGGAACGCGCCAAGCAGCCGCGCATCGAACGCATCGAGCGCGCCCGGGTCGGCAACGAGTACTGGCTGAGCGAGCTTTCCGGCGGCCAGGCGGACCCGCGCCGGCTGGACGCCATCCGTGCGGCGGTTCCCGGCACGGAGCGGGTCACGAGCGAGGACGTCCAGCGCGCCGCCCGGCGGATCCTGAACCCCGCCGCAGCCTGGAAGATGGAGGTCGTGCCGGAGGCGCCGGCCTCCTAGGGCGCGGCCTCCGGCGCGGACGGGGCAGGCCGCTTCGCGGCCTCGGCGATGGTCGAGAGTTCGGCGTCGAACCGCCGGGCCGCCAGGACCACGGTGGCCACCGCATCGGCGAAAAAGTCCCGCGGGATGCCGCCGACGTCGTCCGTCGGCTGGTGGTACTCCGGGTGGTCCTCGACGCCGAAATAGGCCCAGGGGACGCCCGCCGCGCCCAGGGCCGCATGGTCGGAGGCTTCGCTCCAGTCGTCGTGGCCCGTCCACGGCGGGCCATCGTGCCCCAGCCGCAACTGGACAGGCGCGGCGGCGGCGACGGCCTCCAGCCGCGGTCGCAGCCAAGGAAAGTGCGCCGCGCCGGCGGCGTAGAGCTCGCCCTCGGCGCTCTTCGAAATCATGTCCAGATTGATCGCCAGGGCGATCTGCGAAAGCGGGACCGGAGGATTGGCGGCCAGCGCCTTGGCGCCCGCCAGGCCCAGCTCCTCGGCGTCGAGGACGGCGAACAGCACGGTGTGTCGCGGGGCCTCCTCGGCGAAGGCCTCGGCGATGGCCAGCAGGCCCGCCACGCCCGAGGCGTTGTCGTCGGCGCCGTTGAAGATCTCACCGTCCTTGACGCCCAGGTGGTCGTAATGGGCGGTGATCAGGAGCACCGGCCCAGGCCCCCGGCCGGGGATCTGGCCGACCAGATTGACGCCCTCCCGGCTTGCGCCGTCCGCAGAGGCGAAGACGAAGGGCGCCTGAAACCGGCCATAGGCCGGCTGTACGCCGATCTCGGCGAAGCGCTGCAGAATGTGGATGCGGGCGGCGGCGGCGCCGTCGGTGCCGGTGGCGCGGCCCTGCATCTCGTCGGCGGCCAGGACCTGCACATCCTGCAACGCCCGGTCGCCCGGGGCCGCCCAGGCCGATGAGGTCAGGCAGGTGGTTGCGGCGAACAGGCACGCCGCCAGAAGTCTCGTGGTCATCTTGGCTCCGCTCGCCCCCGCCTGTTGATCGCCCGGCGGCCCTGCGGAGGCAAGCTTGACCACGCGTCTCAGTAGACGGTGCCTCCGACGCCCCCGTCGAGGCTGAGTGCCATCGAGCTGGAGGATTCGGACACCTCCTCCTCCTCGCGGTAGGCGGTGTAGGTCTCCGTCGAGACCATGGTCAGGATCTTCACGCCGGCGCCGAAGCGACGCAGCAGGGAGCGCTCGTTGCAGTCGCGGGCAGGCTTCTGCGGACGGCAGGTCACCTGACCGCCCGGCGCGTGATAGAGGGCCTCGTCCTTGCCGCAGACGAGGGTCTGGCCGCCGGAGAAATCGACCTCGCCCGAGAACTCGGCGATGGTCGCCTGCAGCCATGTCCCGGCCAGGCAGCGGTAGAGCTCGCCGTCGTAGAGGTCCTGCACCTCCCGCTCGGGGAACACTTGCGAGGCGGGGTGCGGCGTCTGCCGCGCGTCGATGCAGACCGCCTGGATGACGACGCGGCGCGTGCGGGTCCGGCTGGCCTCGTAGGCCACCCGCTTCTTCCTGCGCGAGCCCTCGACGTTCAGGCCCTGGATCAGGCCGGTGGCCACGGGCGGGGAGTAGTAGCCCCCTCCCCCGCCGCCGCCGTAATAGACGGCCGCGCCGCCGCCCGCCCCCGCCCCGGCGCGGGCCGAGGCCGTGACGGTCGCACTGGCGCTGGCGTTGACGACCACCGTGGGGGCGACCACCACATTGACGCCCGGCACCTTCACCCCGTGCCCCGGCGTGCAGCAGACGGGCGGCGCCGGCGGCGTGCAGCAGGTCGGCGGCGGCGGCTCACAGCACTGGGCCTCCGCACGCTCGGGCGTCGCGCTCGCCAGAAGGAACAGGCCGAGGCCCAGAACGAGGCCCAGCAGGGTCTTTTGCGGCGCCATGACGGCCTCCAAAACGGTCACTCGGACCTTGCAAGAATCAGGCCGCGTCGCCCTTCCGGACGACTTGGCCTGCGCCCTTCCCGAAGCGCGTCCCATCGGGGGACAGGGGCGGCATGGCCCGCATCTTTCTGCAAGCCCCATGCGGCCACGTATTGGCCGCGACCGGAGCCGGCAGCGATGTCGATGTGCCATTCAAATACAGAACGGTTGATAGACTATTGGCGCGAGCGCGCTCGACCCGGCGCGCCGCCGGCACGCACGGCGATAAGTCCGGCCGATTTCGCCGATCTGCTGCCGCAGGTGATGATGGTCGGCCGCGTCTCCTCGGGCGTCTATCCGATCCGCCTGGTGGGCGGCCTGGTCAGCGAACTGCACCAGCGCGACCTGCGCCAGCAGAACGCCATCTCGCTGTTCGGGCCCCGCGAGCGCATGGACCTGCAGTCGGCCCTGGAGATGGCGCGGCGCCGTCCCGAGCCGATCGTCGTCACCGCCCAGGCCCGCGCCGAGGGCGTCTCGATCGGCATGGAGATCCTGTTCGCGCCGCTGGCCGGCCCCGACGAAGGCCCCGACCGCTTCCTGGTCCTCTATCAGCCGCTCGCCATGGTCTCACGCCTGCGCGGCGCGCCGATCCTGAGCTTCGCCATCGAGGAGATCCGCAAGGGCGGCCCCGCCAACGAAGCGGCCCCACGCCTGCGCCTGGCCACGCTGGACGGTCGCCGCATCGCCTGACGAGGCGGTCAGGCCGTAAGTGCCTCCCACAGGAGTTGGCCGCCGACCAGGATCATGAGGATGTAGATGGCCAGGTAGAAGCGGTCGGGACGGATGCGCCGGACGAGCCATACGCCGGCCAGGGTCGAGACGACGGCGACCGGCGCCAGCACGGCGGCGGTCATCAGGTTCTCGCGCGTGAACTGGCCGAGCGCCAGATAGGCGGGGACCTTCAGCCAGTTCACTGTCGCAAAGAAGATGGCGGTGGTCCCCACCAGCACCGGCGGGGCGAGGTTCTTGGGCAGCACCCACATCTGGAACGGCGGCTGGCCGGCATGAGCGATCTGGCTCGTGAAACCAGCCGCCACGCCCAGGGCGGCGCCGAGGGCCGGCGGCGCGTCCTTCGGCGCCCGGACGCCGCCGCCTCGCATCAGCCAGAGCCGGTGAAGGGCGAAGACGATGCTGATCGCGCCCAGCACGCCGAGCACCACGGTGGCCGAGACCTGGGCGGCCAGCAGATAACCGAGCAGGATTCCGATCCCCGCCGTCGGGATCATCAGGGCCAGCACGCCGCGGTCCCAGCTGCGCCGGAAGGCCCAGACGCCGACCACGTCCTGCAGGATGAGGATGGGCAACAGGATCGCCGCGGCCTTGACCGGAGAGATGGCGAGCGCCAGCAGCGGCATGGCGATCGCGCCCACGCCGGCGAAGCCGCCCTTGGCCAGGCCCATCAGGACCACGGCCGGCACGGCCATGGCGTAGAAGAAGGGATCGGTCAGCACCGGGTGCGGCTCCGCCCCGCCGCGCTCATCCTCCCGCAGGCGCTGGCGCGCTGGCCTCGTCGAGGCGACGCAGGTCTGCATCCGAGAGCTTCAGCCGCGCCGAGGCCATGAGATCGTTCAGCTGATCGACGCTTGTGGCGCTGGCGATGGGGCCCGTGAGGCCCGGCTGAGCCATCACCCAGGCGAGCGCCACCTGGGCGTTGGTGGCCGCATGGCCGGCGGCGACCTCGTCGAGGGCGGCCAGGATCTTCAGGCCCCGATCGTCGAGGTACTTCTTCACGCCACGGCCGCGGGGGCTCTTCGACAGATCCTCCTCGGAACGGTACTTGCCAGTCAGGAAACCGCTGGCGAGGCCGTAATAGGGGATCACCCCGACCTCCTCCTCGAGGCACAGCTTCTGCAGGCCCGCCTCGAAGCCGGCGCGATCATAGAGGTTGTAGAGCGGCTGTTCGCTCTCATAGCGCGGCAGGCCCTTGGCCCTGGCGACGTCCAGCGCCGATTTCAGCCGTTCGGGCGTGAAGTTGGAGGAGCCGATGGCCCGCACCTTGCCGGCCTTGATCAGCCGGGCATAGGCCTCGGCCGTCTCCTCCTGAGGCGTGTCGGGATCGTCGCGGTGGGACTGGTAGAGGTCGATATAGTCGGTCTTCAGGCGCTTGAGCGAGGCCTCGACCGCCTGCTCGATGTACTTGGCCGACAGGCCCTTCATCCCCTCGCCCATCTCGGAGCCGACCTTGGTGGCGAGCACGATCTTGTCGCGCCGGCCGCCCTGGGCGAGCCAGTTCCCGATGACCGTCTCCGAGGCCCCCGCGCCCGCCGGCGACCAGCGGGAATAGACGTCGGCGGTGTCGACGGCGTTGAAGCCGCCGTCGACGAAGGTGTCGAGGATGGCGAAGGAAGTCTTCTCGTCGGCCGTCCAGCCGAAGACGTTCGTGCCCAGCACCAGGGGTGCGATCTTCAGCTCCGAGCGACCCAGTCGGCGCAGTTCCATGAGGACCTCCCTCCCCTTGTTATGATCAGGCGGTCTCCGTCAGGCGGCCTGCAGACCTCCTTCATAGACCGGCGCGTCCTCGGCCGGCAGGGCCGGGCGCTTGAGGATCATATCCGAAGCCTTCTCCGCGATCATGATCGTCGGCGCATTGGTGTTGCCGCCGATCAGGGTCGGCATGACCGAGGCGTCGATCACCCGCAGGCCGGCGATCCCGCGCACCTTCAGCTCGGCGTCGACGACGGCCATGGCGTCGCCGTCCGCGCCCATCTTGCAGGTGCCGACCGGGTGATAGATCGTCTCGGCCGTGCGCCGGATCCAGGCGTCGATGTCTGCGTCGCTGGCGACCGCCGGCCCCGGATTGATCTCTTCGCCGCGATAGGGGTCGAGCGCGCTCTGGCGGGCCACGTCGCGCATCATCTTGACGCCTTCGCGCACCGCACGCCGGTCCTCTTCGGTGGCCAGGTAGTTGGCGAAGATGGCCGGATGATCCATGGGATCGGCCGAGCGCAGGCTGACCTTGCCGCGGCTTTCGGGGCGCAGCTGGCAGACGTGGAAGGTGAAGCCGTCCTTGGCGATGGCCACCTTGCCGTGCTCCTGCATGATGGCGAGCACGCAGTGGATCTGCAGGTCGGGCCGGTCAAGGTCGGGCCGCGAGCGCAGGAAGGCGCCCGATTCCAGGAACTGCTGCCGGCCCGGCCCCTTGTTGAAGAAGACATAGTTCATGCCGACGCCGAGGGTGCGCAGGAGCCCCTTGCGCATGGAATAGGCCGTGATCGGCAGCGGGCATTCCCAGTTCAGCGTCACATCCAGATGGTCCTGGAGATTGGCGCCGACGCCCTTCAGTTCGTGGACCACCGGGACGCCGTGCTGGCGCAGGTCGTCGGGATCGCCGATGCCGGAGAGCTGCAGGATCTGGGGCGACTGGACCGCGCCGGCGCAGAGCAGCACCTCGGCGTTGGCATGCGCCACGCGCTTGGCCTTGGTCTTGTCGTCAATGAACTCGACGCCGGTCGCCTTGCCGTTCTCGACGACGATGCGGGTCGTGCGCGCGCCGGTCAGGCAGGTCAGGTTGGGCCGCTTCAGGGCCGGATGCAGATAGCCGCGGGCGGCGCTCCAGCGCTGGCCATCGTGGATGGTGAGCTGATACGGCCCCCAACCTTCCTGCTGGAAGCCGTTGAAATCCTTGGTGATCGGATGCCCCGCCTGGCGGCCGGCCTCGATCGTCGCCGCGTAGATCGGATTGGTCGACGAGGCCTTGGAGACCTTCAGAGGCCCCTCTCCGCCATGCCATTGGTCGCCGCCGCCCTCCAGCGCCTCGGAGCGTTTGAAGTAGGGCAGCACCTCGGCATAGGACCAGCCGGTCAGGCCCATCTGGCGCCACTGGTCGTAGTCGCGCGCGTGGCCGCGGATATAGATCATGCCGTTGATCGAGGACGACCCGCCCCAGCCGCGGCCGCGCGGCCACCACAGCTTCCGATCGTCGAGATGGGGCTCGGCCTCGGTCCAGAAGCCCCAGTTGTAGGGGCCTTCCTTGCTGATCAGCCCGCCGACGCCGGCCGGCATGCGGACCATGACCGAGTTGTCGCGGCCGCCGGCCTCCAGCAGCAGGACCTTGTTGGCCGGGTCCTCGCTCAAGCGATTGGCGAGCACGCAGCCGGCGGAGCCGGCCCCGATGATGATGTAGTCGTACCGGTCCATGACCGCCCCTCCCTGAACGCTGTTTAGTTACACCATTGCGCGGCTCTGAGGCCTTCGCAACCGCCTCAACGCCCCTGCCAGTTGGGCTTGCGCTTCTCGGCGAAGGCGCGGGGGCCTTCCTTGAAATCCTCCGAACGCAGCATGGCGGCGGTGGCGGGGTAGCGCATCTGGCCGGCCATCGCGGCCTCCAGCGAAGGTTCGTCCAGGCCTTTGAACACCGCCTCCTTGGAGGCGCGGATCGACATCGGCGACAGCTCGCAGATCTGGGCCGCCCAGCGGCGGGCCGCATCCATCAGGTCGGCGGCGGGGACCACGTCGTTGACGAAGCCGAGCGCCTGGCCCTCGGCCGCCGCCACGCGCCGGCCGGTCAGGATCATGCCCATGGCGGCCTTCAGCCCGATCTGGCGCGGCAGGCGATGCAGGCCGCCAGCCAGCGCCGCCAGACCCACGCGCGGCTCCGGCAGGGCGAAGGTGGCGGTGTCGGCGGCGATGATCAGGTCGCAGGCGAGCGCGATCTCGAAGCCGCCGCCCATGGCCACCCCGTTGACCGCGGCGATGAGCGGCTTGTTGAGATCGAACCTCTGGGTCAGGCCCGCAAAGCCGCTGGGCGGCAGGCCCATGCCGCCGCCGCTCGCCTGATGCTTCAGGTCGTTGCCGGCGGAGAAGGCCCGCTCCCCCGCGCCGGTGACGATCGCCACCCACTGATCCGGATCGGCGGCGAAGGCGTCGAACGCTTCGTGCAGCTCGAAGTGGGCCGGCGCATGCAGGGCGTTCATCACGTCCGGTCGGTTGAGGGTCACCACCGTCACCGGCCCCTCGCGGTCGATCTTGATGTGCTCGTAGGCCACGGTCGTCCTCCCATTCTTGTCGGCGGAGGCTGGGCGAGGCGCCCTTGGGTCCGTCAAGGCCGGCGCGGCGCCGGCTGGCGTTCACAGGCCCGTGAGGCGCCGGCCCGGCGCCTTTGCGGCCATGGCGCGTTGGCCCAGGTCAATCGCGCCCGACACTCCTGGAGGTCCCTGTGACGCAAGTTCGATCCAGGCCGCCCCGTGTGGTCATCGCCGGCGCTGGCTTCGCAGGCATGCAGGCGGCCAAGGCCCTGGCCGAGGCGCCGGTCGAGGTGGTGGTGATCGACCGCCAGAACCACCAGTCGTTCCAGCCCCTGCTCTATCAGGTGGCGACCGCGGCGCTGACGCCGGCCGATGTCGCCTGGCCGATCCGATGGATGCTGCGGGGCCAGAAGAACGCTCAGGTGTACATGGCCGAGGCGCAGGGGATCGACCGGGCCCGGCGGCGGCTGATCACCTCGGGCGGGGACTTCGCCTACGACTGGCTCGTGCTCGCCACCGGCGCCACCCACGCCTATTTCGGACATGAGGAATGGGCGGCCTTCGCGCCGGGCCTGAAGCGGCTGGAGGACGCCACGGAGATTCGCCGGCGCGTCCTGATGGCCTTCGAGCAGGCGGAGCTGGCCGACACGGACGACGAACGTCGCGACCTGACCACCTTCGTCATCGTCGGCGGCGGCCCGACGGGGGTGGAGATGGCCGGCGCCATCTCCGACATCGCCCGTCAGGCCCTGCCCCCTGACTTCCGGCGCATCGATCCGCGTGAGGCGCGCGTGATCCTGGTCGAGGCGGGACCTCGCATTCTGTCGGCCTTTCCGGAGGACCTGAGCGACTACGCCCGGCAGGCCCTGGAGAAGCGGGGCGTCAAGGTCCGCACCGGCGCGGCCGTCACCGAGATCGACGCGAGCGGAGTGCGGATCGGCGAGGAGACGCTCCACGCCGGCGCGGTCGTCTGGGCCGCCGGCGTGGCGGCTTCGGCGGCGGGCAAGTGGCTGGACGCCGAGCAGGACCGCGCCGGCCGCGTCTTGGTCTCGCGCGACCTCTCCGTTCCGGGCGCGCCGGAAATCTTCGCCATCGGGGACACGGCCCTGGCGAAGACCGAAGACGGCAAGCCCGTGCCCGGGCTCGCGCCGGCGGCCAAGCAGATGGGGGCCTATGTCGGCCGGGTGATCGCCGCCCAGGCGGCCGGGACTGCGCCGCCGGAGCCCTTCGCCTACAGGCACCAGGGCGACCTGGCGACCATCGGCCGCGACGCCGCCATCGTGAAGCGGAACGACATGCAGCTGACGGGCTTCGTCGGCTGGGTCTTCTGGAGCGCGATCCACATCTTCTTCCTGATCGGGACGCGCAACCGCATCGCCGTCGCCTTCAGCTGGTTCTGGGAATATGTGACCTTCGGCCGCCGCTCTCGCCTGATCACAGAGCCTGCGGCGCCGGGCTGCTTCGAACCCAAGAGCCAGGGCGGCCGCCCGACGGCCGACCGCGCCGCAGCCGCCACGGCGCGCCGGGTCTGGTCGTAGCGCCGCGCGCGCCAGGAGGCGTCCGGGGTGGAACAGGCCCCGCCGCCGCCGGGTTGACCCACTCCGCAGCTCAACGCGCCGCCCCGGCGGCCCGAGACGAAGAGGAGGCTCCCATGAAGCGGACCGATGAGGGACAGGACCCCGGCGCTGACCGCCAGGACGCGCGCGAAAACCGCCGCGCGCTCGAGCACGGTTCCAGCAACTCGACCGCCGACTATGCGGTGGAAGGGCGGCCCAACCCCGAGGACCGCTACATCGACGCGCCCTACGCCCGCCCGGCCAAGCCCCTGGCCCCGGACGAAAAGCCCGATCAGCTCGCCGACAAGGTCGCGCAGACGAAGGACGCCGAGGAGGCCCGGACCGACGAGTCCGTGGAAGAGAGCTTCCCCGCCAGCGATCCCCCCAGTTTCCAGCCGAAGCGCGACGGAAGCTGATCGCCCCCGAGGCGCGCCGCCCGGAGGCGGCTCAGGACCGCCCTTCCGGCGCGCCGTCCAGGCTCAGCCGCACCCACACCGGCCCGCGGCCAAGGACGGGAAAGGCCACCTGCAGGCTCCGGAGTTGCCGCCTTCGGTCGCGGACCACCACGCGATACTGGCGGGGACGGCGCCATTGCCCGTTGAGCGGCGCCCAGATGCGCCGAGCGCGCAGGGCCGTCAGCCGATGTCCGCGCGCGACGGCGACGATCGTCTCGAAGTCCGAGGGCCTGGAGGCGAGCAGTCTCCAGGCCAGGACGCAGGCGGCGGCGAGCAGGAGGCCGCCGCCAGAGACCGCGGCCAAAGGCGCGCCGGCGACGATCAGGCCCAGCGTGCCGACGCCCGCCGGCAGGAACCAGACGATCGCCACATCGTGCGGGTGCGGCGCCTGGAGACCGGCATCTTCAGCGGCCTGCGGGCCGCCGGACCAGCCGGCCTTCCTGGCGCCTCCGGTCATCGCCAGCCCCTAGTGCACCAGGCCGCGGGGGCCGCCGGGCCGGATCACGTCGCCACAGAGCTGCTCCATCGCCTCGAAGAGCTGCCGCGCCGAGAAGGGCTTGGAGATGACCGCGTCCATGCCGGCGGCGAGGCAGGCCTTCTGATCCTGCCAGGTCGCACAGGCGGTGACGCCCAGGATCGCGGTCCGCTCGCGCGGCTCGGTCTTCTCGGCGTGGCGTATGATCCGGGTGAGCGCCAGTCCGTCGAGGAAGGGCATCTTCACGTCCATCAGGATCAGGTCCCAGCGCGCCTGGCGCCAGGCCTCCAGCGCCTCGGAGCCGTCGCTTGCGATCACCGGGCAGGCGCCGGCGAAGTCGAGCAGCGCCGCCAGGAGGCGCTGGCTCCTGAGATCGTCATCGGCGACGAGGACACGCAAGGGGCCCTCGGCCCCGTCCGTTCGGGCGAAATCTTCCGAGTGGGGCGTCACGCCGGGCCTCCGCTTTCCGCCGCGACGAAGCCGTCCGTCGTGGCGTCCTGACCCGCGCTCTTAGCCCGAGCGACGCCATCTCCAGTCGGCCGCCGGCTCGATTTCACAACTTCTTACATTCTGTTCCCCGCGCGTTGCGAACACGCCGGCCGACCGACATGTTAACGGTGCAGCTGCGCCGTGGAGCGGTCGGCGCGAGGGCGCGCGCTCCCACGCGCCTCGCCCTCACCGACGGCATGAGCAGTCCGTTCAGGGGGATGGAACGGCGGTGAGGGTCGCGATCCTTGAAGACGAGTCGGCGCACGCCGACCTGATCGAGGCCGTGCTGAGGGCCGAGGCTCATTCGGCGGTCCGCTTCCGCGCCGGCCGCGAACTGATCACGCGCCTTCGGCAGGAGACCTTCGATCTGCTGCTTCTCGACTGGAATCTCCCCGACCTGTCGGGTCTGGAGGTGCTCAACTGGGTGCGGACGTCGCTGGCCTCGCCCCCGCCGGTGGTCATGATCACCGCCCGCAACGCCGCGGCCGACGTCGTCTCGGCGCTGGACGGCGGCGCCGACGACTTCGTGGTCAAGCCGATCGAGCGAAACGTGCTGACGGCCCGCATCCGCGCGGTCCTGCGGCGCGCCTACCCCAGCGAGACGGCGGTCGGCCGCGAGACCGTCGCCGGCTATCAGTTCGACCCCATGACCGAGACGGTGTCCTGGAGTGGCCAGTCGGCCAAGCTCACCTCCAAGGAGTACGCCCTGGCCCTGACGCTGTTCCGGAACCTCAACCGGCCGCTGGGGCGCGCCTACCTTCTGGAGAGCATCTGGGGACGCCACCCGAACCTGGCGACCCGAACGCTGGACGCCCACGTGTCGCGCGTGCGCCGCAAGCTGAGACTACGGCCGGAATTCGGCTATCGGCTGGCGCCCGTCTACAGCTACGGCTATCGCCTGGAAGCGATCCACGAACAGCCCGACGAGGCGGACGCGTGAGAACGATGCTGCGCCTGCTGTCCGCCCTTCTCGTCTGGCTCGCGGCGCAATCGGCAGCCGCAGCCCAGCCGCAGGAGCCCATGGCCGCCTATCAGGTGGTGGCCGGCGACACCCTGATCGCGCTGGCCGGCCGCTATATGGAACAGCCTTCGGACTATCTGCTCGTCCAGCAGCTGAACGGCGTCGCCGATCCGCGCAGGCTTCAGCCAGGCACGGTCCTGCAGATTCCGGTCCGCCTGCTGCGCGGCGCCCCGGTCGCCGCACGGATCGCCGCCTTTCGAGGCCAAGTCACGATCACCGGCCGGGGCGGCGACCGGGCCGCCCGGGTCGGGGCGTCCGTCGGCGAAGGCGCCCTGATCACCACCGGTCCGAACGCCTTCGTCACCGTCGAGCTCGCCGACGGGTCGCGCGTCTCCCTGCCGTCGCAAAGCCGGATCCGCGTTGAGCGGCTGCGGCGCCTTCGGCTGACCGGCGAGATCCATCGCGTCTTCCGCCTCGAGGACGGTCGCAGCACCTCGGTCGTCACCCCGACGCCCGACGCGCGCGGCCGGTTCATCATCACGACGCCCGTCACGGTCGCGGCGGTTCGCGGCACCGAGTTCCGCGTCGGCTACGATCAGGAGGCCGGCCGCGCCACGCTGGGCGTCGTCGAGGGCCATGTGGCCGACCGGGCCCTGGGTGAGGCGGCCGAGACAATGGTGCCGGCGACCTTCGGGCGAACGAGCGACGCGACCGGCGGCGGGGCGCCCGAACCGCTTCTGCCCGCCCCCAGGCTGATCGATCCCCAGCGCGAGCAGAGCGAACGGCAAGTCCGCTTGCGCACGACGGCCGTAGAGGGCGCCGGGGCCTATCGCGCCCAGCTCGCCACCGACCCCGACTTCATCGACGTCTTCGCAGAGCAGCGCAGCCGGACGCCCGACTTCGTCTTCGAGGGGCTGGAAAACGGCCACTACTTCGTACGCTTCACGGCCCTGACGCCCGGCGGGCTGGAAGGCCTGCCGGCGGCCTACGGGGTCGGCCGATGGCTCAACGCCGTCGACCTTCTGGCGCCGGAGCAGACGAGCGCGGGCCTCGACTTCCGCTGGCGGGCCAGCGGCGCAGGCGAGGCGCTCTACCGGTTCCAGCTCTCGGCCCAGCCGGACATGTCCTCGCCGCTGGTGGACGTCGACAACCTGTCGGAGGCTCGCTTCGGCCTCGCCGCGCCACCGGCCGGCGTCTACTACTGGCGAGTCTTCGTCCGGCGCTTCGACGAGCGGCAGATTTCGGAAACGTGGTCATCGGTCCAGCGCCTCCAGATCGGCCGGTGAGTCCGGAGCCGGCGCCCGCCGCCGCCCGCGCCCGCGCCTTCGCCGCCGAATGGCGTCTGACAGCGGCGCTCGCGCTTGCCCTGACGGTCGTGCTCGCGCTGACCGGCGCGACCCAACGCCTGGACAGCATCCTCTACGACGGGGTCCTGCGCGCCACGCCGCGCCCGGCGAGCGAGCGCATCATCCTAGTCACCATCGACGATTACAGCCTGGCCGAACTCGGCGCCTGGCCTTGGCCGCGCAGCGTTCACGCCCGGCTGCTCGACCGGCTGGCCCAGGCCCGCCCTCGCGCCATCGGCTACGATGTCCTCTTCATCGAGCCCGCCCGGGACCCTGCGGAAGACCAGGCGCTCGCCGGCGCCCTGCGTCGGGCCGGCCACGTGGCCCTTCCGCTGATGGTCGTCACGCCCGGCTTCGACGGGCGGGCCTACGACCTTGTCGAGCCGCCCGGCGCCGTCGGGCGCTCGGCCGCCGCCCTCGGCCAGGCCAATCTGCACTTCGACGCCGACGGCGTAGTCCGGCGGACCGCGCCGTTCGAACAGGCCGGCGACCGGCGCATCCCCCAGCTCATGGTCGCGCTGCACGCCATCGGCGAGGGCGTCGCGGCGCCGGCGGCCGAGCGGCCGACGCAGGACGGCGTCCTGATCCGGCCGCCCCCGCAGCTCGTCCCCTTCGTGGGCCCGCCCGGCAGCCATCGCGCGATCCCGGCGGCCGCGGTCCTGAAGGGCGAGGCGCCCCCCGCCCTGTTCGCAGACCGTTATGTTCTGGTCGGCGCGACCGCCAGCGGCCTGCACGATCGCTACGCCACGCCGACGAGCGGCCCGGCCCAGCTGACGCCGGGAATCGAGATCCACGCCAATATCCTGCAAGCCCTGCTGGAGGGCCGCGCCATCCGGATCGCGCCCCCGGCGCTCCTGGCGCTCCTGTCCTGCCTGCCGGTCATCGCCTTGCTGCTAGCGCTGAGGCGCCTGGGGCCGCGGGCGAACCTCGTCGCCGGCGCCGGCCTCGTCCTCGGCTGGATCGCCTTCAGCGCCCTCCTCCTCCTGGTCTTCCGCATCTGGGCGCCGCCCGCGCCCGCCGCCGTCGGGCTTGTGACCCTGTTGCCGCTCTGGGCGTGGCGCAGGCTGGCGGCCGCCAACCGCTACATGGCCGACGAGCTCGGCAGGTTCGCGCTCGAGCCGGACATCCTCGGCGCCAGCGGCCCCGACCCGCCTGCGGCCGACGTGGTGGCGCGTCAGATCGGCCTGATGGAGGATGCGATCGCGCGGGCGCGCGATCTCCGGCGCTTCGCCGCCGACGCGCTGGAGAGCCTGCCCGACCCGACCTTCATCCTCAATGCGGGGGGCTGGGTTCTCTTCGCCAACGCCGCGGCCGCCGCCCAGGTTGGCGAGGCCAAGGGGCGGCGGCTGGAGGACCTGCTGGCCGGCTGGTCGAGGCGCGCCGGCCCGCCCGTTCCGCAGGCGGGCGTCCCGTCCGCCGGCGAGGAGCTGACCTCGCCGGCCGGCGCGGTCTTCCAGGTCGAGCGCGCGCCTTACGAGAGCGACGGCCCTGGCGCGGCGGCCTGGATCGTCCGCCTCTCCGACGTGACGGACGCCCGCGCCGCAGCCGCCCAGCGTGAGCGGCTGCTGAGCTTTCTGAGCCACGACATGCGCGCGCCGCAGGCGGCGATCCTCGCCCTCCTGGAGACGCCGGCCGAGCCGCCCGTGCCCCCGCGCCTCGCCGAGAGGATCGGCGGCCATGCCCGTCGCACCCTCGACCTGGCCGACAACTTCATCCACCTGGCCCGCGCCGAGGCCAACGCCCTGACCCTCGAACCCCTCGACCTCGCCGACCTGGCGGTCGAGGCGGTCGAAGCGCTCTGGCCGCTGGCGCAGAAGGCCGGCGTCGCCCTGGCGCTCGAGGGGGACGATGTGGCCCTGCCGATCTGCGGCGACCGCAGCCTCATCGCCCGGGCGCTGACCAACCTGATCGAGAACGCGCTCAAGCATGGCGCGCCCGCGACCCCGGTCGGCTGCGCCCTCCGGCAGGATGGCGCGTTCGCCGTCTTCGAGGTGGCCAATGCGGGCCCCGCCATGCCGCCAGGGCAGGCCGAGGCGATCCTCAGGCCCTTCGTGCGCGGCCGCAGCGGCGGCGGCGGCGTCGGGCTGGGCCTGGCGCTCGTCCAGGAGTGCGCCAGCCGGCACGGCGGCGCTCTGTCGCTCCACAGCCCGCCGGCCGGCGGCGCGGTCTTCGCCCTGCGGCTGCCCCTGGACCCGGCCGAAGTGGCCGAACCGCCGCCGTCGCCGGACGGCTGAAGCGGCGCGCCGGGAACCCATCGGACGTCACCTCGGTTCGGCTCTCGCCCCCAACGACTGGAGAGCCTCATGACCGACGACGACTATGTCCCCGGCTCGATGGATATCGACGAGCAGGCGCGGACCTATCACCGCTTCCTCTTCCTCGTTCGCTGGGCCGTGGTGGCCCACGTCGTGGCCGGCACGACCTTCGTGATCGCCTTCTGCACCAGCGCCGGCTGGATGTCGGCTCTGATCGTGGGCGCCATCCTGCTGGCGATCGGCGTCTTCGTGGCGCGCCGCCTCGACTCCGACGGGCCGGTCGCCCAGGCCGCCGCCCCGCTCATGACCACCCTGGCCGAGAACCACGATCCCATCGCCCGCCAGACCGGCAAGGCGCCCCACCTGACGCCCGTTTCCTGAGGAGCTGCCCGTGAGTCACGTCACCACCACCGAAACCGCCGCCCATCCGCGTCCCGCCGCCCAGCGTTCGGGCGGCGTGAACGGAGAGATCATCTTCCTCTGGGTGGCCATCCTGCTGGCGCTCGCCTTCTGGGCGCCGCTGACCTTCATCGTCGACAGCGGCATCCTGGCCGCCGGCTAGGGCGCGGTGTAGCCCTCGATCCGCAGGTCCAGCACATAGGCCTGCGGATCGCGGGTGAAGAGGAAGGCGCCCTCGCGACGGGAGTCCCGGGGCAGATAGTCCAGCACGGCTTCGGCCCGTTCCACCACCTCTCCATCCTCGAGGAGTTCGGCCGCCAGCTGCACCGATGCGGCCGTCGCGTCGCCTTCGTTCCGGGCCTCGAAGCGCAGGGCGTAGCGGCCCTCCACCGGGACCACCGACACCTGTTCGATCATCAGCACGGGCGGCCGCTTCGGTCCCGCAAGACCGTAGGCGGCCATGTAGCCGGCCGCGCCGAGCACCAGGACCAGGCCCAGCAGGGCGACCGCCCATTCGAGGCGGGAGGTCTTCTCGGCGACCTTCGGCCGCTCTTCGTCCTGGCTCATAGGATCAGTCTCGCAAGTGCGGCGCCGACGCCGCCCGGGAAGGCCAGCACGATCCCGGCGCTCAGGCCCTCCTCGGTCGACAGCCCGTCGAGCCGGCCGAACAGCCACAGAACGGTCAGGCTGACCAGCAGGACGATGGCGTAGCCGGGAATGGTGAACTTCAGCAGGGCCCCGGCCATGTGCGCATCCGGCGTGCCGCCCCGGAAGTTCACGGCGTAGACCAGGGCGTGCATGAGGAGGAGCGTCGCCGCGAGCAGGGTCAGCTCCTGCCAGACGGTCATCTTGTAGGCGATCAGCACCATCTCCTCGGTGGGCGCGACGTTGAACGACAGGAAGAGCGCGCCGACGCCCATCAGGAAGAGCTCCCCGGCGTAGGAGACCGGCTCCTCGGAGCGATCCTGGGACTGGCCGCCGAGCTGGCTGCGCGCGAGCATGGCGCCCAGCGCGCCGGAGGGGATCTGGAGGACGAGCTTTCCGATGGCTTCGGACAGGCTCATCTGAGGGCCGACGACGCCGAAGATGCTCAAGGTCGCCGCCGCGGCGACGGCGGCCACGACGATCGCGACGAGGGCGTCGGCGACATCGCCCGCCAGGTCCGCCGTCCGGCGGAAGCCGCCGAAGCGGGACAGCGCCACCAGGATCGGCAAGGTCAGCACCAGCAGCAGCGCGATCCGCAGCGGCTGCATGTAGAAGCCCAGCCACCACATCTCCATGGTCATCAGCATGGGCAGGGTGAAGATGAGCGCCCCGGCGAAGGCGCGGCCCAGGCCGACCAGGAACTGCCGGTTGTCGAGCGGCACGGCGACGGGTTCGCCCCGCCGCGCAGGCTGCGGTGCGGACTCCGCTGAGCTTTGAGGCGTCGCCTGCTCCATGACCTCCTCGGCGCATGTCCCTCGACGGACCTTGGCCGTGCGGAACGGGGGAGCGCGAAGGACGGTTCCGCGCCGTTGCGCGCCGATGAGCCGTTGAAGCCGCCGGCCCGGCAGGGAACAGGCGAAGGCACGGCCTTGTTCACCCCCTGCCGCCGGGTGAGCCGGTGGCGACCCGCCGGCGGCGCGCCGGCGATCATCTGGCATGGGAGGCCCGAAGATGGCGCACATCGACCTGCGCGCACCCGCCCTCGCACTCGTCCTGGCGCTGGGCGCCTGCGGTCAGGAGGACGGCGAACTCGACGAAGCCACCATCGACGCCGGGGCCATGCGCACCCCCCCGAACACCCAGGCCTCGCCGCGTACGCCCACGACGATCGCCAACGGCACGACGGTCTATGCGACGGAGATGGCTCGCGAGCTGCAGGCCTTCCTGGAGTCCGGCGAAGCGGCGCCGCGCGAGTTCGAGCTGACCGCGATCAGCTTCGTGCAGGGCGTGCAGGTGCGTGAGGACCCCGACGGCACGATCGCCAACCTGGTGACCATCCTGAACGCCCATCCCCAGGCGCGCGTGCAGATCGTCGTCCCCCACACGAACCCGCAGTCCGACCGCGTCAGCGAGGCCTCCGAGGACCGGGCCGCGCGGGTGGCTCAGGTCTTCGTGGAGAACGGCCTGGACCCGGCCCGCATCACCAGCGCCGGGCGCAACGCACCGGCCGAAGTCGTTCCGCACGCCGTGCTCGTCGTCACCCAGAAGTAGGTTGAAGGAGGCCCGTATGGCCGAGCCTGTCGAACTGCGTATCGAGTCCCACGCCGGAACGTGGCGCCTGCTTCGCGACGGCCGCGAGGTCCACAGCTTCGGCCATGTGGAGCGCGCCACCCATGAAGCCGTCCGCCTGGCGCACGAGCTGATCCACACGGGCGAGCCGGCGACGGTCGCCGTTCAGGCGGCCGACGGCCGGCTGATCGCGATCGACCTGACCGAGCCCGAGCGCAGCCGCGAGGCCGGCGGCGACGAGCAGGCGGCGATCACGCCCGACCGCGGCCCCAGCGGTTAGGCGGCGTCGCCGCGAGAAGGCGCAAGAAGCTTGAAATAGATCCGCGTGCCGCTCAGGCCGCCGTGCGGCTTGAGCGCGAACTGCGGGATTTCGCCGGCGAACTGGTAGCCGCAGCGCTCGTAGAGGCTCCCCGCTCCGCCGTCGCTGGCCGTGTCGAGGACGAGCAGGTGGCGATGGTGCTGGCGCGCCAGACGCTCGGCCTCGGCGAGCAGGGCCGTGGCCACGCCGCGGCCGCGGGCGCTGGGCCGCGTCATCATCTTGGCGATCTCGCCCCGGTGCGGCTGATTGGGCGGCGTGTCGAGCAGGAGGGTCACCGTGCCCAGCAGGGCGCCGCCGCCGTCCCAGGCGCCGAGGACGATCCGCTCGCCGCGGGCGGCTGAGGCCAGCGACCCCGCCCAGAAGGCCCGCGCAACCTCCGGCGCGAGCGGATGCATGAAGCTGACCGAGCCGCCGTCGGCCACCACCTCGACAAGGATGTCGGCGAGCTGGTCGAGGGTGGCCGCCGCCTCGCCAAGCGGCCGGATCGTGAAAGTCGGCATGATCAGCTCCGCGCCAGAGCCACGAGATAGATGCAGGGCGAGGTCGAGACGTTTTCGAAGACCACGTCGCTGGGCGGACCAAAGCCCAGGGCGTCGCCGGCTCTCAGCTCGCGTCGCGCCGCGCCTTCGGTGAGGCTCAGTTCCCCGGATATGACCCACAAGACCTGCCGAATCTGGGCGTAGGAGCTTGCCGGCATGCGGACCTCGCGGCCCGGCGGCAGCTCGACCCGGACCAGCTCCACCGGGTGGTCGGGACGGGTGAAGACCTGCTGACGCACATAGCCCGTGGCCGGGTCGCGCCAGATGGGCTGGTCAGCGGCGCGCTGCAGGCCTCCGGCGTCGGACTCGGCCCGAACAAGCAGGCCCGCCAGGGTGAGGCCGAAGGCGCTGGCCAGCCGCACCAGGGTCACCGCCGTGGGGCTTATCTCCTGGCGCTCGATCTTGCTGATCGTGGCCTTGGCGACGCCGGCGCGATCGGCCGCCTCGGCCAGGGACCAGCCCCGCAACTCCCGTTCCAGCCGAATGCGGGCGGCCAGGCGCTCCCCCGCGTCGTCTATTATAGTGTCCATGCGGACACTATAATAGACGATCGCCGGGCCGCAAGGCTCCGCTTTTCGGCCTCAGCGGCCGGCGATGTAGGCGTCGACGCGCGCTTCGACCACGTCCAGCGGCAGGGCGCCCTCCTCCAGGATCACCTCGTGGAAGTCGCGAAGATCGAACCGCGGGCCCATCGCCGTCTTGGCCTTCTCCCGCAGCTCCAGGATCTTCAGCTGGCCGATCTTGTAGCTCGTCGCCTGGCCCGGATTGGTGAAGTAGCGGTCGACCTCGCTCTGGATGTCGCGCTCGGAGTTCAGGGTGTTGGCCCGCATGTACGCGACCGCCTGGTCGCGGCTCCAGCGCTTGGCGTGGATGCCGGTGTCGAGCACCAGGCGCGCGGCGCGCCAGAGCTCCAGCGACAGGCGTCCGAAGTCCTCGTAGGGGTCCTGATAGAAGCCGGCCTCCTTGGCGAGCTTTTCGGCATAGAGGCCCCAGCCTTCCAGATAGGCGCCGTAGTAGCCGAACCGGCGGAACATCGGCAGCTCCTCCTGCTCCAGGCTGCGGGCGATCTGGAAATGGTGGCCCGGCGCGCCCTCGTGATAGGCGATCGCCGCCAGCTGGGGCTTGAGCACCTGGCTCATGTCCGAGAGGTTCACGTAGAAGATCCCCGGCCGCGAGCCGTCCGGCGTGCCGGGATTGTAGAAGGCGACCGAGGCCGTCTTCTCGCGGAACGGCTCCACGGCGCGGACTTCCAGCGCCTGCTTGGGCAGGGTGGAGAACTGAGTGTCGGCCACGGCCATGTAGCCGGCGATCAGGGCCTTGGCGTCGGCCAGGTACTGCTGCTGGCCTTCCGGCGTCGAGGGGTAGTGGAACTTCGGGTCGGTCTTCACATAGGTGAAGAAGTCTTCCAGCGAGCCTTCGAAGCCGACCTTCTGCTTGATGGCCTCCATCTCCCCGCGCACGCGCGCCACCTCGGAGAGGCCGGTCTGATGGATCTGATCGGGCGTCAGGTCGGTGGTCGTGAAGAAGGCGACCATGTCGGCGTAGTAGGCGTCGCCGTCGGTCAGGGCCCAGACGCCGTTCACGTCCTTGGCCTTCGCCGACATCACCTCCAGGGCGGCCAGATAGCGTTCGAAGCCCCGCCGCCAGGGCCCCTGAAGGGCCGCGCGGCCGTCGTCCAGCAGCTTGGCCTTCACCTCCGGCGCCGCATCGAGGGCGGCCACCTTCTTCTGGAAGTCGGCCCAGACGGCGTTGTCCTCACCCGTCCCGAAGGGCGCGCCCGTGATCTTGTTCCTCGCATCCGGGATGACGCGCGCGAAGACGAAGGCCGGCGGCAGGAAGCCGTCCTTCGTGCGCGTCTCGATCTCGGCGGCGATCTCGCCCCCCACCCGCTCCACCGCCTGCAGGCGGGCGACATAGGCTTCGGCGTCCGCCACCGTGTCGACGCGGTGGTTGTTGATCAGCATCACGGGAAGCTGGTCGAGTCCGCTGCCGTTGGAGGAGACGGCGTAGTTCTGCCAGTACCACTTGTCGGCGCGGCGCTGGTTCTCCACCGACTGCTCGAAGAGATCGTAGGAGAGCTTGGAGTCCTCGCTCAGCCGGCTGCGGTCGAACTGACGCTTCATCTGCGCCAGCTGACGCTCGGCGAGCGCCAGAGCCTCGTCCTGGCCGGCCTTGGTGTAGTCGCCAAGTTCGCCATAGCGCTCCTTCATGCCGAGCGCCGTCAGGGTCTCGGGGCTCAGGCGTGCGCTTTCCAGAAAGGCGTCCTGGAAGAAGGCGGCGAGCCGGGCGTCCTCGGAGGCCGCCGGCGCTGCGGCCGGCGGCGCGGCGGCCGGCGCGGTCTGCGCCATGGCCGGCGCAGCCACGAGGGCGAGGCCGAGCGCCAGGGTCGAGGTGAAGGTGCGAGTCATGCGTTTGTCCCCCAATGCGTCACACAGGCTTAGGATGTGACGCCGCACGCCCGAAGTGAATTTTCGGAAAGGCGGAGAGGCCGCTGGCGGAACGTCAGACGGCGTCGGCGACTTGCAACCGACGGGACAAGGAGAAACACCATGCGATCTGCACATGCGCTCGTGCTGACGATGGCGGCGCTGGCGCTGGTCGGCGCCGGTCCTGTCGGAGATGAAGCCGACCTTGCCCGAGGCCGCGCGCTGGGCGACCTGACCTCCGCAGAAAGCCTGCGATCGCTGGCGGCCGCAGCCACGCCACAATTGGCCGGCGTGGTCGAAAGCGCCGGCGGCCCCGCCGCCATGGCCGCAGGCCTGGGCCAGCAGCTGGGCGCGCGCGAAGCGAAACTCGGCGAGAACGTCCTGACCCTGAACGGCGCGACCGTCTACCGGCGCCTGGACAGGCATGCGCAAGGACTGGCCGTCACGACGCTAGCCTGGACGGCCGACGGCAAGGTCTCGGCCGCCCAGGTGCGGCCCGCGCCGGCCGCGCCGGAGGACGCCGGCCCGCCGCGGACCGTCGCCCTGCCGTTCGGAACGCCTTCAGACGGACAATGGCTGACTTACTGGGGTGGGGATGAGGCTGCGGCCAACTACCATCTGGCCGCTCGCGACCAGGCCTTCGCCTACGACTTCCTGGTGGTGCGGGACGGCGCCACCTTTCGTGGGCCCGCCAGCGACCCAGCCGCCTACCACTGCTGGGGCGAGCCTGTCCTCGCCCCGGCCGACGGCCAGGTGGTCGAGGTCGTCTCAGACATCCAGGACAATCGCCCGGTCGGCGCCATGAACGCTCAGGCGCCGGCGGGCAACCACGTGATCATCGACCAGGGCGAAGGGGTCTATGCCCTGCTGGGGCACCTTCAGCGCGGTTCGATCGCAGTCGAGGAGGGAGAGCGGGTGCGGGCCGGCCAGCGGCTCGGCGCCTGTGGCAACAGCGGGGCGTCCTCCGAGCCCCATGTGCACTTTCATCTGCAGGATCGTGGGACGTTTGGTCCGCCGGCCCGCGGCGTTCCGGCCGTCTTCTCAGGTCTCCGGATCGACGGCCAGGCCCGGGAACATGGCCGGCCCGTGCGCGGCCAGACGGTCGCTCCGTCGCGCTAGACCACAGAACCGATCCAGCGCTGCGAGGCGTCGGCCGCCTCCCGACGGGCGCGGCGGTAAGCGCTGGGCGTCGTGCCGAAGGCGCGACGAAAGGCGGTGGCCAGGTGGGAGTGGCTGGAAAAGCCGAGCCGGACGGCGATGGAGGCGAGGTCGAGATCGGTGGCCTGCAGCATCTCGCGCGCCCGCGCCAGCCGCCGCGAGAGGATGAAGCGGTGCGGCGTCTGGCCGGTGGCGCTCTCGAAGGCCCGGGTGAAGTGGGTTCGGCTCAGGCCGGCGATGTCGGCCAGTTCGGCGACGGCGAGCGGTTCGGGGAGATGATCCTCGATCGCCTGCACCACGCGCCGCAGCCGCGCCGGCGGCAGGGGGGCCGAGCGCGGCCGAGGCGAGGGTTCGCCCGCCACCTGCAGGGCCCGGAGCAGCATGGTGCGGGCCAGACCGGTCAGATAGTCGCCGTGGTCGAGCCGCTCGCCGAGCACCACCCGGCGCATTTCGTGGGCGAGCGCGCGCAGGCCTGGATCGGCCTGCTCCTGCGGCTCGGCCTCGCCCAGGCCCTGCACCGCCTCGCGGAGCGGATGGGGCAGCCGGTCATAGGCCACGGCCAGCACCTCCATGGGACCGGCCTCGTCGCAGTCGGCGCTCAGGCCGGGGGGCAGAAGGACGAAGGCTTCGGGCGGCGTCTGCGCGTCCGCCGCACGCCGGCCGCTGAACCGGTAGAGCAACAGGGGCTGCTCGCCCTTCCAGTCCAGGCTGAACGGACCGGGGGCCTGGTGGCGGATGCGCACGCCGCCGTACTGCACATAGGCCACCTCCCCGTCACGCAACGCGGTCGGGACGGAAGACGCGCCGGCGGCGGCGAGCCCTTGGGATGGCGGCGATGACATGGGGACGGCCTGAACCTTTAGCTTAGCCGTCATGTAGGTCGCCAGGGCGGCGGCGCAATCGACGCGGCCCAAACGATTTCCGCACAGCGATGAAAACGGCGCGTCGCCGATGCAAGCGGCGGCGGCGAGGCCTGCACATCTGATCGTCCAGTCGCCCAGATCGCCTGGGCCGTAACGAACTACGAGTGCAACGACAATGAAACTGACCTCTCTCGCCGCAACCCTGCTTTCCGCCACCGCCCTGACCGCCGGCGCGGCCGCCGCCCAGCCTTCGGACTGGTACGTCCGTGGCGACATCGGCGGCACGTTCCAGGCCGAGATCGACGCCTCGCCGACGGTGGAAGCCGATGACGGACTGATCGTCTCCGGCGGCGCCGGCGCCCACCTGACGCCCAACATCCGGCTGGAGGGCGAACTCGCCTACCTGCAGGCCGACGGCGACGGCGGCGGCGATCTCAAGACCACGGCCGCCTTCCTGAACGGCTATTACGACTTCAACCCCGACGGCGTGTGGCGGCCCTATGTGGGCGCGGGCGTCGGCTACGGCTCGGTCGAGCTCGACGGCGGCGGCGTCGACGATGACGACGCCGGCCTCGCCTACCAGTTCAAGGCGGGCCTCGCGCGGCCGCTCGGCCAGCGGGCCATCGGCGAGATCGGCTACCGCTATGTGACCGTCAGCGAGGTCGAGCTGGGCGCCGGCGCCAGCCGCCTGGACGGGGACTTCTCCAGCCACGCCGTGACGGTCGGCCTCCGCTACCCGCTGGGGCGCTGAGCCCCGCCCCGCCGGTCGGCCGCGAGGCCGGCCGGCGTCGCCTTTGGAAGATGAGCCCATGCGCATCCTGATGAGCGCCTTCGCAGCGGCCGGCAGCCTCGCCCTGGCCAGCTGCGGGCCGCCGGCCTCGATCTTCAGCGACGGCGCCTCGGCGCTGCCGGCGCACGACCTGCTGGTGGTGGAGGCCGACACGCTGGTGATCGACGGCCAGCGCATCCGTCTGGCCAATGCGGTGGCGCCCAAGGCGCCGCCGTTCGCCGGCTGTTGGGCCGAAGCGGTCGCCGCCCGCGAAGCCCGCGCCGCCGCCGAGGAGCTCCTGGCCCAGGCCTATGACATCCGGCTGGCCACGACGGCCCGCGCAGCGCCGGACGGCTCGCCCCTGGCCCAGGTGGCCCTGGACGGCGAGGATCTCGGCCAGGCGCTCATCGAGAGGGGCCTCGCCGTACGTCGCGCCTCGGAGCCCTTTCAGTGGTGCGCCCCGGTGGACATGGCCCGAATGAGCGACCCCTACCTCGCCTCGCCGTGGAAACAGCCGGCGGCCTTCGCCGGGAACGGAGCCCCGTAGCCGGGGCGCAGCGCCGTTCCCGCCGCTATCCGGTCAGGCGCCCATGGCGGCGCGCAGCCGCTCCTGCTGCAGCCGCGCCGGCGAGGCCGGGGCGGCGACGGATCCGACCTGGAACTGCCCCATCAGGCGCTTCAGCTCGTTCGCCTCGCCGGCCAGGGCGCCGCTGGCGGCGGTGCTCTGCTCGACCATGGCGGCGTTCTGCTGGGTCATCTGGTCCATCTGATTGACCGCGGTGTTGACCTGCGCCAGGCCGGTGGCCTGTTCCTGCGCCGAGCCGGCGATCTCGGCGACCAGGGCGTTGATCTCGTTGACCTGAGCGACGATGCCGCTGAGCGCCTCGCCCGTCCGGGCCACGAGGCTGACGCCCGCTTCCACCTGGGTCGAGGAGGTGGAGATCAGCTGCTTGATCTCGCGAGCCGCATCGGCCGAGCGCTGGGCCAGCGCCCGGACCTCCGAGGCGACGACGGCGAAGCCGCGGCCGGCTTCCCCGGCGCGGGCGGCCTCCACGCCGGCGTTGAGCGCCAGGAGATTGGTCTGGAAGGCGATCTCGTCGATGACGCTGATGATCTGACCGATCTCCCGAGCCCCCTGCTCGATCTGCTCCATGGCCTCGACGGCCGAGCGCATGACCGCGCCGGACTCTTCGGCCGAGGCCTTGGCCGACGCCACCGCGCTGCGGGCCTGGCCCGCGCCCTGAGCGGTCCGATTGACGGTGGCGGTGATCTCGTCGAGGGCGGCGGCCGTCTCCTCCAGGCTCGCCGCCTGCTGCTCGGAGCGCCGCGAAAGGTCGTCGGCGGCGCTGCTGATTTCGGCGGCCGCGGCGGTGATCGCGCCGGTCTTGCTGGCGACGGCCGACACCGCCTGTTCGAGGCTGGCGGCCGCGGCGTTGAAGTCCGTCTTCAGCTGGGCGTACTCGGTCGAAAACGCCGCGCTGATCCGGGCGCGCAGATCGCCCTTGGAGAGTTGGGACAGCGCCCCCTGCAGAGCTTCGACGACGATCGCCTGCTCGCGGGCGGTCCGCTCCTGCTCGGCCTGATTGGAGCGCCGCTCGGCCTCGGTGGCGGTCCGCAGCGCCTCCTGCTCTCCGCGCGCCTTGACCCCGTCGGCCAGCTCGTGGCGCAGATCCTCCAGGGCGCGGCCGATCTGGGCGATCTCGTCCTGACCGTCCGATGCGGCCACCGGTTCGTCGTAGCGTCCGGAGGCAAGCGCCTGAACCGACCGGACGAGGCGCGACAGCGGCTGGGCGACCATCTTCCGCACGGCCAACATCAGGCAGGCCAGCACCGCCCCGATGATCACCACGCCGCCGAGCAGCAGGCCGATGGCGAGATTGCGCGCCGGGGCGTCGACGGTCTTGGCCGGCGCATCGACGACGACGGCCCAGGTGGCGTTCGAAGCCTGCAGATTCACCGGCACGATGCGCCGCGAAAGCGCCTCTCCCCCCTCGCGGACGCCGCCGACCTTGAGGCTCTCGGCCTGCGCGATCGCCGTCTTGACGGTCTCCGCCCCCGCGTCGGCATAGGGCTTCATATGCAGTTCGTGATTGGGATGCGACACCCAGGCGCCGGCGCCCGAGAGGAGAAGCACCCGGCCGTCGCCAAACGGCTTCAGCCCTTCGAGCTGCGCCGTCAGATCGTTCAGGGCGATGTCCAGCCCCGCCACGCCGATCAGCTCGCCGTCGGAGAAGACGGGCGCGGTGATCGAGGTCATCAGCACGGTCTTGCCGTTCACCTCGTAGGGATAGGGCTCGGTGATGGCCGGCTTACCGCTCTTGGCCGAGAGCGTGTAGAAGGCCTCGTCGAAGACGTCGGCGTCCTCGGGCGGCTCCATGATGTCGGCGCCGTCGACCCGGGCCCAGTAGGCCTCGAACCGACCGCTGCTGTTGGAGCCGAGGTCGGCGCGGCCGACGAATTCCGCGTCGCGGCCGTCGAAGGCCTCCGGCGCGGCGAAGAACCAGCTGCCCATCACCAGGGGGGAGGCGTCGAGGTTGGGCTTGAGCATGGCCATGACCAGGGCGCGGTCACGCACGCCGCCGGCATGGGCGGCGCCGATCGCCTCGGCCATGCTGTTCGCCGTGGCCTGGACGCTCGTCAACTCGCCGCTGATCGTCTCGGCGGCGGCTTCGCCAAGGGCCGAGCCATAGGCGTCCGACAGCTCTGTCGCGACGCTGCGGGTCTGCAGGCCAATCCAGAGGCAGGCGGCGATAAGGAGGGCGCCGATCACCGCGCCCAGGACGATCATCAGCTTTTCGGAGAGAGAGCGGCGTGCGAGCACGGTGACCTGGACCTTCTGACGGTGAAGCTTGTTAGAGCTTCACCCTGATCCTGGTTAATCTTTCGCCACCATCATCTTCACACCGCCGTTGCTTGTCCGCGCGCACACGCGCCGCTCCCGGCTCAGGCGGGCTTCAGTCCCCGCTCGCCGTCCTCGACGACGAAGGCGGCCAGGTTGCGGATCGGCGACTGCGGAACGAGTGCGCTCTCGACCGCCCGGAAGCGGACGGCGCAGGTCTCCCGCGTCAGATCGACGAGGCCGTAGCCCCTCACCTCGCCGTCGCCGAACTTCAGATGCGGGTTGGCGCTCTGGAGCAGCGCCATGGCGGCGTTGCTGCGCCCGAGCGAGCTGATCGAGCCGCCGACGAACTCGCTGGCGATGACCGGGCCCTCGGGATCGAGCTTCAGATCGCCGGCCACGAAGGTGTGGATGTCGCCGCCCAGCACCACCGGATTTGAGACCTGCGCACGCCGCCACTGTTCGAGGATCCGGTTTCGCGTCGCCGGATAGCCGTCCCAGCCGTCATTGCTCCACAAAGGGCCCGGAATGACCCCCTCGCCCATCAGGGTCTGCTGGGCGAGCAGGTTCCAATGGCCTTGGGTGCTGGCCAGCCGCTCCATGAGCCAGGCTTCCTGTTCCGGCCCCAGCAGGCTGCGTGTCGGATCGCGGCGCTCGTCGCAGTCGGGGATCAGCTTGCCGTTCGCCTGCGCCTGACAGGTCCGATGGGGGCGATGCTGGCGGTCATCCAAGAGCTGGATCTCGGCCAGACGACCCCAGGTCAGGGCGCGATAGAGCTGCATCTGCGGGCCCACCGGCAAGGCGGCGCGGCGCAGCGGCATGTGTTCGTAATAGGCTTGGTAGGCGGCCGCCCGCCGGCGCAGGAAGAGCGCCGGGTCGACGTCGTCCTGGGACTGGTCGCCGCCGTAGTCGTTCTCCACCTCGTGGTCGTCCCAGATGACCATCCACGGCGCGGCGGCGTGGGCCGCCTGGAGCTGCGGGTCGGACTTGTAGGCGCCGTAGCGCACGCGATAGCCGGCCAGGTCCATCGGCTCCGGCCCCGGATGGCGCCGGACGCCCTTGTCGGTCGCATCGCCCTCGTAGATGTAGTCGCCCAGGAAGAGCACCAGGTCCGGCGCGTCGGCGACCATGTGCGCATAGGCCGGATAGTAGCCCGCCTCGTACTTCTGGCAGGAGCCGTAGGCGATGCGCAGGCGGGCGACATCGGCGCCGGCCAGCGGCGCGGTGCGGGTGCGCCCGGTGGGGCTGGCATGGCCGCCGGCGTAGAAGCGGTAGAAGTAGACGCGGTCGGGTCTTAAGCCCGAAACCTCGACATGGACAGAGTGGCCGGCCTCGGCGACGGCCAGCGTCTGGCCGCGGGCGGCCACCCGCGTCAGGGCCTCATCCTCGGCGATCACCCAGTCGACGGCCGCCGGCGCCGGCGCCATGCCGCCGTCCGGCGAGAGCGGACGCGGCGCGAGCCGCGTCCAGAGCACCACCCCGTCGGCGGTGGGATCGCCCGAGGCGACGCCCAGCTGGAAGGGATCCTCGCCCAGCCGCGCCTGCGCCAGCGCCGGGGTCCAAGCCTGCGGGACGAGCGCCCCGCCGGCGATGGCCGCGGCCTGGAGCAGCAGGCGGCGGCGGGCGAGCGGTCCTACCATTGCGCCGAAACCCCCAGATAGTAGGTGCGCCCGTAGCGCTCGTAGTTGGTGAGCCAGTCCTCGCGCCCACCCTGGTACTCGCGCAGCACCTCGTCATTCAGATTCTGCGCTTCGAAGGTCAGCGAGATCTTGTCGGTGAGCGCATAGCTGACCTTGGCGTCCAGACGGCGGTAGTCGTCGTCGAAGGTGTCGGTCTCATCGCTCGAGCCCAGCCCCTGCACCGCCTTGCCGGTGTGGTGGTAGGAGAGCGCCGCCTCCAGCGGGCCGCCCTGGTAGAAGAGCTGGGCGCCGTAGAGCAGGTCCGACTGGGCGGGGAACGGAACCTCGCCGCGGCCCGGCACGGTCAGGCTGGAGTCGGTCACCGTCACATTGCCCGAGACGCCGAACCCGGACCAGACGCCGGGCAGGAACACGAACTGCTGCTGATAGGCCAGCTCCAGCCCCTTGATCTCGCCCTCCTCGGCGTTGCGCGGCTGCGCGTATTCGAGCCGTTCGAAGTAGCGGCCATCGAGGGTCACGCCCGTGAGCGTCTCGGAGAAGGTGAAGATCGGGTCGTCGATCTTCTTGTAGAAGGCGCCCAGCGAAACGAGGCCGCCCGGCGCGAAGTACCATTCGGCCGAGAGGTCGAAGTTCTCCGACAGGAAGGGCTTCAGATCGACATTGCCCTCCTCGAGCGCGCCGTCGAAGCGGCCCGGGGAGAGTTCCAGGAACTCCAGCTCGCCGCCCGGCCGCATCTGCGGGTACTGCGGGCGGCCGAGCGTGTGGGTGTAGGCCGTGCGGATCACGACGTCGTCGGCCGGCCGGAACTGCAGGTGCAGGTTGGGCAGGAAGTTGGTGTAGTCGCCCGAGCGCGACACCGGGGTCACCACGCCGTCCGCCAGGCGGAAGCCCGCGACGTCGGTCTCGGTGTGCTCGATGCGCCAGCCGCCGATCACGCGCACGAGGCCGAAATCGACATTGGCCATGGCGTAGCCGGCCAGGACCCGCTCGGTCAGGTCGTAGTCGCTGAGCACGTCGTTGGCCAGGCTGTCGCCGAGGTTGGCCACCATCAGCGGACCGCCGAGATTGGCGTCGGTGAAGGCGTTCATCGCATCGGCGTCGATGGTGAAGCGGTTCAGGTAGGTGTAGTCGCCGAGGTCGACCTCCATCGGCGGGCCCTGCAGCCCATGGTCGGCCAGGGTGAAGCGGTTGGCCGAGGCGCCGCGCGTCCAGACATTGGTGCGCCCGTCGAAGGACTTGTCGGTCTCGCGCAGCTTCATGCCGAACTTGAAGAAGCTGTCTTGGCCGACGTCGATGTCGCGGCGGATGTTGAAGCGGGCGGACTTGTTGGTTTCCTCGCCGGACTCGTCCTGGGCCGTGTACTGGCGGAAGCCCAGCGCCGACGCCTGCGCATTGCGCGGTTCGGCGGTGTAGAGCAGCGGCCCCATGTCGAAGTCGACGGTGAAGCTGCCGCCGCGGAACTGCCAGGCCTGGTTGGGTTCGACGAGTTCGTTGTAGCCGTAGGAGAGGTCGTAATCGAAGGCCCACGGCCCGCGTTCGTGGACACCGCCGACCGAGTAGGTGGAGATCGACTTCTCCTTGTATTCCAGCCGCAGATCCTGACGGGACTCCACGCCGGTCGCCACGCCGGTCTCGCCGTCGGCGTTCAGCGTCAGCCGGGTGAGGTTGGAGGCGAAATCCAGCCGCCAGCGCTGGCGGTACTCGTCCTCGGTGAAGCGGGAATAGAGGCCCCGGGCGTAGAACTGGTCGACGTCGTTGGGGCGGAACTCCAGGGCGCCGCTGGCCCCGATCCGCTCGCGCTTGAGATTGTAGTTGGTGAACTTGATGTTGGTCGGCAGGCCGCCGCGGGCGACGCCGGGCACGCTGCGCCAGTCGTCCGGATAGAGGCCGTCGGTGCGATAATCGCGATAGGCGTAGCTGGCCCCGAGCAGAAGGCCGAAGCGGCCGTCGCCGAAGATGCCGCCCGCCGCCAGGTCGGCCTCGACGGGGCTCTTCTCGTTGAAGTCCTGATAGCCGACCTGGGCGCCGGCGCGGGCGAAGACGTTCTGGCGATAGTCGAAGGGCGACTGGGTGACGAGATTGATCGTGCCGCCGATCCCCTGGGCGTCCATGTCGGGCGTCACCGCCTTGACCACTTCCAGACGCCCGAGAAGCTGGCTGTTGACCACGTCCAGCGGCAGGGCGCGGCTGTCGCCGTCCGGGTTGCCGACCTCGACCCCGTTCAGGGTCACATTGTTGAGCTGAGCCGGCGTGCCGCGCACTGAGACGTAGCGGCCCTCGCCCTGGTCGTAGGCGACGCCCACGCCCGGAAGGCGCTCCAGGTTTTCCGCGACATTCTTGTCGGACAGCCGGCCCAGTTCGTCGGCCGAGATCACGTCGGCGACGGCGAGCGCCTCGCGCTTGACCTCGATGGCCCGCTGCTGGGAGAGCCGCTGGCCGGTCACGACCAGTTCGGCGACCGCGCCGTCGTCCTGGGCGAAGGCCGCCCCGGACCAGGACACGGCGATGAGAAGCGCAAGCCGGCTGGCCGCACGTTTGTCGATGCGCATGGAGACCCCCAAGATTTGTTGCGGGGGTGCTTAGTGACCGTTCATGGCAGGTGCGCTTCGGTTTGGTGACGCCCCCGCGACGGCGCTTCGACTTGTCGGGTCACAGGGCGCAATCGAGACGTCACATCGGTCTCAGCTCTCGGGCGTAACGCTTCCAGTTCTCGACATAGTGGTGCGCCGAGGCCGTCAACACACGGGCCTGGTCGGCGCTGACCTCGCGCACCACCTTGCCCGGCGCGCCCATGACCAGCGAATTGTCCGGGATCTCCTTGCCCTCGGTGATCAGGCAGTTGGCGCCGATCAGGCAGTTCTTCCCGATCTTCGCTCCGTTGAGGATGATCGAGCCGATGCCGATCAAGCTGTTGTCGCCGATGGTGCAGCCATGGAGCATGACCATGTGGCCGACGGTGACGTCGCGGCCGATGGTGAGCGGCCAGCCGGTGTCGGTGTGCAGGACCGAGCCGTCCTGGACGTTGGAGTTCTCGCCGATGGTGATGGGATCGTTGTCGCCGCGAAGCGTGGCGCCGAACCAGACCGATGCGTTCTTCTTGAGAATCACACGCCCCATGACCGCGGCGGTGGGCGCAATCCAGTATTCATCGTCTCCGGGCAGTTCCGGCGCCACATCGCCCAAGTTATAGACACTCATCCGTACACCCCATTCTTGATCAAAACGTCGCACTTAACCGCCCGTTAAACACGCTAGCATCATATTAGCGGTGCGATTCGAACCGAGCATAGACTCGGCGCGTTTCCCTCGCCGGCCCGGTTTCCGGTCCGTAGCTTTGCGTTGGACGGCGTGCATGGCGCTGCGACTGCGGCTTTTGCGGGTTCCTCCCGCACCGGACGGCCCCGCGCCGTCGCCGGGACGCGCCTACATTCGTCCCTTTCATCTTCTGCCGATCCCGAAGGGCGGTCCGTTGCGGACTCGCCCTTTTTTCATGGCCCCATGGAGGCTTTCATGACCAAGCGAGCCCTGAAGCGACAGCTGCGCGAAGGCGCCTTCGACGCCGAGCAATTCGACGACTCGAAAATCCGCCGGCTGCCCGTGGATCGCGGCTGGTCGCCGCTGGGCGGCGCCGATGAAGGGCGCGAGCAGGGCTATCTGAAAACCATCAAGGCCAAGTCCCCGGGCCAGGAAGAGCTGATCAAGGCCATCGACGCGAAGAACCTCGTGCTCGCGCTTGGTCCCGCCGGTACGGGCAAGACCTATCTCGCCATCGCCAAGGCGGTGGAGGCGCTGGAAGCCGGCCGCGTGGGTCGCATCGTCCTTTCGCGTCCGGCCGTCGAAGCCGGCGAGTCCCTCGGCTTCCTGCCGGGCGAGATGGAGGACAAGCTCGCCCCCTATCTGCGGCCGCTCTACGACGCGCTGTCGGACCGCCTCTCGATGAAGCGCGTCCGCGCGCTGATGGCCGAAGGCGCCATCGAGATCGCGCCGGTGGGCTTCATGCGCGGCCGCACGCTGAACAACGCCTTCGTGGTGATCGACGAGGCGCAGAACTGCACCTACGTGCAGCTGAAGATGCTGCTGACCCGCCTGGGCTGGCACTCCACCATGGTGGTCACCGGCGACCCGGCCCAGTCCGACCTGCTGCCCGAACTCTCGGGCCTGGGCCCGGTGGCCGAAAAGCTCGACGAGGTCGGCAATGTCGCGGTCGTCCGCCTGAAGGACCGCGATATCGTCCGCCACCCGCTGGTCGCCGAGATGCTCGGCGTCCTCTAGGCCCGTGTTCGCGCCCGGGCGGTCAGCCCCGCCCGGGACCCTCCCCTCCCGCCATGGCGGTGAAGCCCGCCTTCAGGAAGGTTTGAGCGGCGTCACGCGTGGCCTCCGGCGGCCGGCCGACGAGTTCGGCCAGGGAACGGCCGATCAGGCCGACGCCCATGGCCAGGGATACGGCGACGAGAACCAGGTCGGTCGCCGAACGCGCCTCGATTCCGCGCTGCGCCATCGGGCCTGAGATCACCTCCTCGACCGCCGAGCGCACCACGGTGAGCCGTCGCGCCTCGCCGGTCAGTTCCAGCCAGGCGGCCAGGCGTGCGCCGCGCGGCGATTCGAAGGTGTCGAAGAGGACCTGCCCGACGCTCTCCAGCTGCAACTGGGGATCGTCGGGCCGCTCGGCCTCCAGGATCTGGGCGACCAGCTGACGGATCATCGCCTCGGCGAGCGCGGCCTGCACGCCATCGATCGAGCCGAAATGGTGGAGCACCGTAGCGTGCGAGACGCCGGCCGCCTTGGCCACGTCCACCAGCTTCAGCGCCTGCGGCCCCCGATCGATCAGCAGACCCTCGGCGGCGCTGAGGATGTTCGCGCGGGCGGCCTCGGGCGATCGGCGGACACGGCGGGCGGGCTCTATTGACATTTTTGTAGATAGCACCAGATTCCAGGGACAGGACACCTCGCGGAGCCGGACTCCGCGCGCCAAGGGACCACGTCATGACCGCCAAGACCACGCCTGCCGATGTCGAGGTGACGCCCCGCGACATCCGTTTCGACGCCACGCCTCCGGCTTCCGGCCATTGGCTGGACGGCGACCCGGTGGCGACAGCGGTTTTCAACGCCCTGTCGCTGACCTTTCCCGACGGCGAGCGGATGTTCATGGACGCGGTGCGGCACTACCGGGACAAGGTCTCGGGCAAGCTGGCCGAAGACGTCCGCGGCTTCATCGCCCAGGAGGCGATCCACTCGCGCGAGCACCATAGCCTGAACCAGCTGATCGACCGGGACCGCTATCCCGCGGCCGAGATCGAAGCGCAGGTGCGCGAGCGGGTGGCCTTCAGCCGTTCGCGCGGCCCCATGGCCATGCTGATCTCCACGATCGCGCTGGAGCATTTCACCGCCATGATGGCCGAAACCCATATCCGGCATCGCGACGAGCTCTTCCTCAAGACCGACCCGGCCATCGAGCGCCTCTGGCGCTGGCATGCCCTGGAGGAGACCGAACACAAGGCGGTGGCCTACGACGTCTTCATGGCGGCCACCAAGGACTGGTCGCCCTTCCTGCGCTACCGCCGGCGGTGCATGGCGATGATCTTCATCACGCTCATGTTCACCCGCAACATCACCCGCTACGCCGCGCGCCTGCTGGAGGCCGACGGCTACGCGCCCGAGGCGGCGCTGAAGGCGGTCAAGCGCTTCGTCTGGGGCGATCCTGGCATCTTCCGCCGCGGCTGGAAGACCTACTTCGCCTGGTACCGCCCGGGCTTCCATCCCTGGGATCAGAAGGAGACGGGTCCGACTCTTGCGGCCTGGCGGGCGGAGTTCGACGCCGCCGCCCTCAAGGCGGCCTGAGCGGGCGCAGGGTCGCACGGAGGAATCCTTTTCGGGCGAGCGGCGTTCAAAGCCCAGGAGGTGCCCATGGCCCAAGCCGAACCGCCCCGTCGCTTCAGCGTCCACGCCGACCGAGGCCCCGCGCCCTGCGTCCGGATCGTCGAGGAAGCCAGCTTTGAAGCCGCCGCGCTGGCCTATCTCGAAGACTTCCACCCGCCGGCGGACGCCGAAGGCGATGTCAGCCTGATCATCCGCGATCTCGGAAACGGCGGGGAATGCTGCCTGCGGGTGGACCTGCACAGCGGCCAGACCGAACCTTGCGAGTAGGACGGGGCGGCGCGATCAGACCCGCTCGGTCCCGCCAGCCTTGCGATAGGCGTCCCGCGCCTTGGCCACCCTGGCCGCGGCGGCCTTGTGGGCGGCGACATAGGCGGTCTGCGCCGCCGACCTGCGCGCCTCAAGCGCCTCGGCTTCGCGCCGTAAGGCCGCCTCCTCCTGCTTGCGCGCTTCGTTGAGCGCTTCCAGGGCGGCCTCCGCGGCGTCGAGCCGGGAGCGGTCGGCCGGCGGCGGCGGCCTCTTGGCCGCCCTGGTCTTCGCGCCGGGCTTCGCACGCGGCCGCTTGGGCGCTGCGGGAAGGCTGGGAAGGCCTTGCGGATCGATCGCGTAGGGATCGTCCGATCCCACCGCCCGCCGCAGCGGAATCCCGGGGTGCTCGACGGCGGCGGCGGCGGCGGCCTCGTCCTCGGTCAGCCGGGCCTCACCGGTCTCGAACAGGTTCTGCTTCAGCCCCCAGGCCCGCAGCGCCGCCGCCTGGCTCGGCGCGGCGACCACGGTGTCGTAGAAGCCGAGCCGCGTCTGGAACACTTTGAGCCTGCGCGCCATCAGCCGGACCCCTCCGGCGCCAGCAGATGCAGCGTCTTGGCGTCCGGCCGGCCGCCGCACCACCGCGCGAGGGCCGCACGGTAAGGCCCGCTCGGCGCGGCGCTCGCAATCAGGGTCATGGACGAGCAGAACTTCAGGTCGTCCGGCGCCCCGAAGAGGGCGTGCAGCGAGGGTGCGCCACAGGCTTGCACCGCGGCCACGGCGGCCTCCAGCCTCGGGCCCAGGACCGGGTGAGCGAGATAGGCGCGCGCCTCGTCGAGCGAGCCGAGGCCGTAGTAGGCGGCGGTGGAGGAGGCGCCCAGTCCTCTGAGCTGGGGAAAGATGAACCACATCCAGTGGCTCCGCTTTCGCCCGGCGCGGATCTCCTCAAGGGCGGCCTCGAAGGCGCCGGCCTGGGCGGCGACGAAGCGCTCCAGATCATAGGGGTCATCGGTCATGTCGGCGCGGCCGCACGGCTCATCCTCCCTCGCCCGCCCCGCGCGCAGCGCCCCGACGCGCCGGCCGGGCGTGGCGGCAGCCTAACGCGCCGCCGCCGCCACGCGCTCCACAGCGGCCACGATCGCCGCATTGTGCGCGTGGGAAAGGATCGTCGCATGCCCCGCCTCGCGCACGGCGGCGTAGGCGCCGGCCTCGGAGGCGCGGGCCGGCGCGGCCTGCGCCTGCGCCCACACCCCGGCGCCGTTCTCCGGGGCGGGACCGGCGGTGACCACGGCCACCGGCAGACTGGGCGGCAGGCCGCCTGCGGCGCGCGCATGGGCTGCGCCGTCCAGCCAGTGAACCGCCTCGTCGGCGGCGTTGCGCGCGTGGCGGCCAGACACGAACATGGCCTGCTTTTCCCGCACGGCCCCCGCGTCGGCCAGACCGATCCGATCGCCCAGGAAGAACAGCGGCTTGGCCAGGCCGACGGAGTTGGCCCCCGCCACCGCCTGGGAGAGCCGGCCGAAGACGCGCACGAAGCGGGCCACCAGCGGAATCTCCACCGCTTCTGGCGTCGTCGCATCGACGAGGACGAGGCCGGCGACGCGATCGGGATGCTGGGTCGCCAGCAGGCGGACGTGCTGTCCGCCCATGGAGTGGCCCAGAAGGATGACGGGGCCCGTCACGCCGGCGGCGTCCATCAGCCGGACGGCGTCATCGACCACGGCCTGGCTGTCGCGCGGGCGCGGTCCGGGATCGGAGTAGCCGAGGCCGGCGCGGTCATAGGCGCAGACACGCAGGCCGCGCGCGGCGAGCGCGGCCTGCAGGTCGCCGAAGTCGGCGGAGAAGCCGAACGCGCCCGCCTCCAGCCAGACCGTCGGCCGCTCGCTCTTGGCCGGACCGGCGCAGACCAGGCGCATCTTCCGCCCGCCGACCTCGATCCGCTCGCCGCGGACGGTTCGCGGCGCGAACAGGCCCTCGATGAGCAGGCCGGCGCCCAGCCAGAGCGCCAGGCCGAACGCCAGGGCGGCCAAGAAGGTCTTCAACATGAGCGGGCGTGTCCGATGCCGATCGCAAGCTGCGAGCGACTTCCTTAAGGCCTCGCCTCAACCTGCGAAAGCGACGTGTCCGGACGTCTCGCTTGCGGCCGGCCGTCCGCTGAGCGCGGCGGCGACCGTTTCCAGGAAGGCCTCTGGCTGGATGGGCTTGGAGACGAAGCCGTCCATGCCGGCCTCGGCGCAAGCGTCCCGGTCCGACTGCATCGCATTGGCGGTCATGGCGACGATCGGCGCCGCGCCGGCCGGCCCGGGCAGCCGGCGGATTCGCCGCGTCGCCTCCAGCCCGTCCATGACCGGCATCTGCATGTCCATGAGGATGAGGTCGTAGGCGCCGCGGCTCGCCGCCTCCACGGCCAGGGCGCCGTTGACCACGCAGTCGACGCTGAAGCCCACCTCTTCCAGCAGGGTTCGGGTGAGCAGGGTGTTCACCTCATTGTCCTCGGCGAGCAGGATCTTCGCCTCCGGCCGCTCCGTTTCGCCCGCGGCCGGATCGGCGGCGACGGGCTCGGCCGCGTCCGTCCCCGACTGAGCGCGCGCGGCGACCAGGCGGCCGAGCGTCTCGATCAGCAGGTGCTGTCTCACCGGCTTGGTGAGGAAGGCGTCGAGCGCCGGCCAGTTGGCCAGTTCGGCGCGGCTCGGCGCGCCCATGGACGAGGCCATGACGATGAGCGGCTGGCGCAGGGTTCGGGCGGCGCGGATCTGACGCGCGACCTCGTCGCCGGCCATGGCGGGCATCATGTGATCGAGCAGGACGAGATCGAAGGCGGCCTCGGGCGCCTCGGCCTCGCGCAGCCGCCGCAGGGCCTCCGGGCCGGACGCGGCTTCGGCGACGATCGCCCCTTCGGCCTCGAGCTGACGCCGGAAGATGTCGCGATTGAGGGCGATGTCATCGACCACGAGGACGCGCGCGCCTCGCAGCTGGTCGGGCCGGGACGGCGCCGCCGCCGGCGCCTGGACCGCGCGCGGCAGGTCCAGTTCGAACCAGAAGACGCAGCCGCCGCCGTCGCGGTCCTTGACGCCGATCCGCCCCCCCATCAGTTCCACCAGCTGGCGGCAGATGGACAGGCCAAGGCCGGTGCCCCCATAGCGGCGCGTGATCGATCCGTCGGCCTGATGGAACTTCTGGAAGAGGCCGAGCTTGGCCTCTGGCGTCAGGCCCGGACCGGTGTCGGAGACTTCGACCCGCAGCCGCGCTGCGCCGGTCGGGCGCGGCTGGGACTTCACCTCCACGGCGACGAAGCCCCGCTCGGTGAACTTCACGGCGTTGGACACCAGGTTGAGCAGCACCTGGCGCAGCCGCGTGGGGTCGCCGGTGAAGGCGCCCTGGGCGCCGTCGTCGAGATAGCAGGCGATCTCCAGGTGCTTCTCGGCGGCCTTGGGCGCCAGCAGCTCGGCGACGTCCTCCACCAGGTTCGTCAGGTCGAAATCGATGGCCTCGAGATCGACCTTGCCCGCCTCCAGCTTCGAGACGTCCAGGATGTCGTTGATGATGGCGAGCAGGCTTTCGGCCGAGGTCTTCACCGTCTCGGCGTACTGGCGTTGCTCGGCGCTCAGGGGCCCGCGCAGCAGCAGAGCGTTCATGCCGATCACGCCGTTCATCGGCGTACGGATCTCGTGGCTCATATTGGCCAGGAATTCGCTCTTGGCGCGGTTCGCCGCCTCGGCCGCGTCGCGGGCCTTGGCCATCTCGACCTCGGCCAGCTTCCGGCCGGTGATGTTCTGGAGCGCGCCGATCAGGCGGCGGGGCTTGCCGCGCTCGTCGAGGATGAGCTCGGAGGAGGAAAAGGCCCAGATGACCTTCCCGTCCGTGCGGTTGATCCGGTACTCGACGCGATAGGGCTTGCCCGTCTTCAGGTGGTCTTCCCAGGCGGCCATGGCGGCGGGACGGTCGGCCGGATGGATGCTGCCCCAGACGTCAGCATAGAGGTCCTCGAACGTCAGGGCGCGTTCGAAGAAGGTGTCCTCCGCGCCGACCTTGAGCAGCTCGCGGGCGCGATAGTCGACCTCGTAGACGTGGATGTCGGCCAGTTCGGCGGCGAACCGCATCCGCTGCTCGGAACGCTGTGCGCGGTCGAGCGCTTCGACAAGGTCCGAAATGTCCTGCGAGAGAAAGAGGAGTCCGCCGATTTGTCCGTCGGGATCTCGCCAGGGCGTCACCTCGGCCCGCAGCCAGATGCGGCGGCCGTCGCCTGCCTGCAGTTGCACCTGATCGACCTGGATCGGCTCACCCGCGAGACAGGCGGCGATCCTGCCGCTCCAGCGCTCGGTCACCTCCGGCAGGAGGTCGCCCAGCCGCGCGCCCAGGACGTCCTGGCCGGTCAGGCCCAGTTCGGCGCTCCAGCGCGGGCTGGCGTGCAGAATCCGAAGATCGCGGTCGGTGACCGCCAGCGCCACCGGCGCAGAGGCCATGAGATTGAAGAGAAGCTGCTCGGCGGCGTCGGCCTCGGCGCGGTCCCAGGCCTGGGCGCGTGCGGCGATCAGGCGCTCGGCCGTGCTGGCCACCCCCTCGGCGAGATCCTCCAGTATGGCGGCCAGAGCCTCGTCGGGCAGGCGTGGCTCGCGGCCGAAGACGGTGAGCCGCCCCCGCTGCCGCGCCTGGGCGAACGGCATGGGCGCACTGGCGCAGAAGGCCATCTCGGCGACCCCCAGGTCCGCATTCCGTTCTTTCGAATTCCACCAAACCCCTTGCTGGAAAAGGGATTCCGGCCCCGCGTCATGAACCAGCTCAAGAACGCCGTCGAGGCCGCATTTGAAGGCGTCGTCGCCATCATGGAGGACGATTTCGACCTGATCGGCGGCAAAATGAGCCCGCGCGGCCTGCGCCATGCGACGAAGGGTCGGCCGCAGGGCGTCAGCGTCGAACCGCGGCCCTACGCCGCCTCCCCAGAGCTGAACGGTGCCGAACATTCGAAACTCAACAAAATGGGTAATACGGTCAGGTTCGGCCCCCGGTAGTTAACGACCCGTCAAACGTCCCTTGGATGTGTCGACCTCGGCGCCGCCCCGGTTCGTCCGGCTCGCGGAGAAGGGGATGACCTCCGCGCCATATGCCGCCATGAGTAGAGAATGACTGTTCAATCGTCCGAGGCTTCGGATACGCCGCCCCCCCGCGCCGGCGCGGGTCAGGCCGCGGCGTCCGCACGAAGCTGGGCCCCGGAAATGGAGGACCGCTACCGGCTCCTGATCGAGTCGATCACCGACTATGCGATCTACATGCTCGACGTCGACGGCGTCGTGGCGAGCTGGAATCCCGGCGCTGAGCGGTTCAAGGGCTACGCGGCCGCCGAGATTCTCGGCCAACACTTCTCTCGCTTCTACACCCCGGAGGATCGGGCCGCGGGCCTGCCCGAACGGGCCCTGCGGACGGCGGCTCAGGCGGGCCGATTCGAGGCCGAGGGCTGGCGTCAGCGCAAGGACGGCGCCCTCTTCTGGGCGCACGTGGTCATGGACGCCATCTACGCGCCCGACGGCGCCCTGCTCGGCTTCGCCAAGATCACGCGCGACCTGAGCGAGCGGCGAGAGGCCGCCGCCGCCCTGGCGCAGAGCGAGCAGCAGTTTCGGCTGCTGGTCCAGAGCGTGACCGACTACGCCATCTTCATGCTCGACCCCGACGGACGGGTGATGAGCTGGAACCCGGGCGCGGAACGCATCAAGGGCTATGCGCCCGACGAGATCATCGGCGAGCACTTCTCCCGCTTCTATCCGCCCGAAGACCAGACGGCCGGCGTGCCCGCCGCGGGCCTGGCCATCGCAGCCGCCGAGGGGCGATGGGAGCATGAAGGCTGGCGCATCCGCAGGGACGGCGAGCGGTTCTGGGCCCATGTGGTCATCGACGCCGTCCGCGACGAGGCCGGCGAGCTGATCGGTTTCGCCAAGGTGACGCGCGACGTCACCGAGCGCATGGAGGCCCAGAAGGCCCTGGACGAGACGCGGGAGGCGCTTTTCCAGGCTCAGAAGATGGAGGCGCTCGGTCAGCTGACCGGCGGCGTGGCGCACGATTTCAACAACCTGCTGATGGCCGTGCTGGGCTCGCTCGAGCTTGTCCGCAAGCGGTTGCCCTATGATCCGGGTGTCACGCCGCTCCTGGAGAACGCCATTCACGGCGCCGAGCGCGGCGCCAACCTCATCCAGCGGATGCTCGCCTTCGCCCGCCGCCAGGAACTGAAGATCGAGGCCGTCGACCTGGCCACAACGGCCGAGGGCATGGTCAGCTTCCTGCGGCGCTCATTGGGTCCGCGGGTGCGCATCGATCTCGACCTTCCCAGGGGCCTGCCGCTCCTGAGGACCGATCCCAACCAGCTTGAGGCGGCGCTGCTCAATCTGTGCGTCAACGCCCGCGACGCCATGGAGGACGGCGGGGTCATCACCATATCGGCGACGGAAGAGACTCTGGCCGCCGGCCGCGGCCTGGCCGAGGGCCGCTATGTGCGGATCCGCGTCTCCGACACCGGGTGCGGCATGGATGAGCCCACCCTGGCCCGCGTGCTGGAACCGTTCTTCACCACCAAGGGCGTTGGTCAGGGCACCGGCCTCGGCCTGCCCATGGTGCACGGCCTGGCCAACCAGTCCGGCGGCAAGCTCGATATTGTGAGCCGGCCCGGCGCCGGCACCGCCGTCGACCTGTGGCTCCCGGCGATGAGCCGCGAGGCGCCTGCGGACATGGATCGGAGCCCGGCGGCGGCGCCCGAGGCGAAGCCCCCCGTCCCGCTGACCATCTTGGCGGTGGACGACGACCGGCTGGTGCTGAACAACACCATCGCGCTGCTGGAGGATCTCGGGCACGAGGTCTTGCAGGCGACCTCCGGCGAGGCCGCGCTCGGCCTGCTGACGGACGATATCGACCTTCTGGTGACCGATCAGCTCATGCCGCAGATGACCGGCGATGAGCTGGCCCGTCGGGCGCGGGCGCGCCAGCCCGACCTGCCGGTCCTGCTCGTCAGCGGCTATGGCGAGCTCTCCGAGGAAGGCGGCCCCCAGCCGCCTCGCCTGGCCAAGCCTTTCACGCAAGCCGAACTCGCCGAGGCGATCGCTGAGCTCACCGGACACAAGCGACAGTGACGGCCTGCGCGCGACCTGGGCGCGCCGCACCCAGGCGCGACGACCTAGGGCAGGTCCTCGGCCAGGATCGCCATTTCGAAGAGGAAGGAGCCGTCCTCGTCCTCGTCCTCGTAGACGACGCCGATGAACTCGTCGGCGATATAGACTTCGGCGGAGTCCTTCTGCTTGGGCCGCGGCACGAGCGTGATCCGCGCGTTGGCGAATGTGCCGCGCAGGTGTCCTTCGATCTTGCGCATGGCGCGTTCGTCCACGGGGAACTCCTTCCAAGTCACCAAGAGAGCCGCGAACCTAGACGCTCGCGGCGCTCGGGGAAACCTGGGCCGGGACGGAAAATCGCCTCAGATGACGTAGTCGTACACAGCTTCGGCCAGGGTGTGGTCCATGCTGCGGGCCGGCTCGTCGCAGGTGGGGCAGTTGACCAGACGTGCGGGCACGCCGGCCGCCGTGCAATGGGCGGGCACGGGCTTGAGCACGACCGAGCCGGACGCGATCTTGGCGTGGTCGCCGATGGTGATGTTGCCCAGCACCTTGGCGCCGGCGCCCAGCAGGACGCCGCGGCCGATCTTCGGATGGCGGTCGCCGCGCTCGGCGCCGGTGCCGCCGAGCGTCACGCCCTGCAGGAGCGAGCAGTCGTCGCCGATCACGGCGGTCTCGCCGATCACGATGCCCGTGCCATGGTCGATGAAGACGCCCGAGCCGATGCGGGTGGCGGGGTGGATGTCGACCTGGAACACTTCCGACATCTTGCTCTGAAGATAGAAGGCGAGCGTGTCGCGCCCCTGCCCCCAGAGCCAATGGGCGATGCGCTGGGTCTGCAGCGCCAGGAAGCCCTTGAAGAAGAGGAAGGGCTGGACGTAGCCCTTGCAGGCCGGATCGCGTTCGAAGACGGCCTTTAGGTCGGCCTCGGCGATGTCGACCAGTTCGGGCGCGGCGTCGTAGGCCTGCTCGGCGATGTCGCGCAGGCTCATGGCCCGCAGCTCCTGATCGCCCAGCTTGCGGGCCAGCTGGTAGGAGAGCGCATCGCCCAGGGTGTGATGGCTGAGGATCACCGCGTTCAGCAGCGAAGCGAGCGCCGCCTCGTCGCGGGCGGCCCGCTCGGCCTCGTTGCGCAGCGCCGGCCAGACCGGCGGCGCATGCCCCGGCTCGATGATCTCCAGGCGCTTGGTCTCTTCCCGGCCCATGGCTCTCTCCCTAGCTCAGCATCCGGCGGGCGAGATCCGCCGGCAAGGCCCCTTCACGAGCCATATGGTAGACGCGCAGCAGCATCGCCACCGTGAGCATATCTAGAATATGTCCGGCAAGGGCGGCGTTCAGCGCCTCGGCGAAGGGCGCGCGCACCACGGCCAGGTCCTCGGTCTCGTCCGGATCGGTCGCGACGGGGGTCAGGTCCATGGCCAGAAAGCCCACGGCGCGCTCGTCGGTGACCGAGTTGGAGAGCTGCGCCGTCAGCACCTGACGCCAGGTGGCCGCGGCCAGGCCCACCTCCTCGCGCAGCTCACGCTTGGCCCCGTCGAGGGGATCTTCGCCCAGGGGCCCGCCCCCTTCGGGGATCTCCCAGCTGTAGTCACGGTGGGGAAAGCGGTTCTGGCCCACCAGGGTGATGGTTCCGTCCTCGTGCAGCGGCAGGACGGCGAGGGCGAGGTTCTGGAACTTCACCACGCCATACACCGCCTTGCGCCCGGTGGGCGCGACGGCGTCGTACTCATCCAGGGCGATCCACGGGTTGGCGTAGAGGCGGCGCGGCGCGCCCGCCGCCCAGGGCGAACCATGGGGCTGGAGCCAGGAGGGTTTTTGCGACATATTCTCAACTGGAACCGAGTTGGCGCCCACCCATCTTGAACGTGAGTCGCCTGCCCAGAGTTTTCGAAAAGGACCGTCTTGGCCATCTCCCTCCCCGATCCCGCCCCGCTGGGCGCGCCGCTTCCCCTTTCCGCCCGTCCCGAGGTGCTGGAGTTCCTGGCCACGCGCCGCTCGGCGACCGCCCTGACCCTGGCCGCGCCCGGTCCCGAAGAGGCCGAGCTCGACATCCTGCTTCGCCTGGCCGCGCGGGTCCCCGACCACGGCAAGCTGACCCCCTGGCGGATGATCGTGCTCTCGCCCTCGGCCAAGACCGAATTCGCCGCGCGGCTCGAAGCCCTGGCGCAAGGCCGCGGCGACGCCAAGGCCGTGACCAAGCTGGGCAAGCTGAAGGCGCCGCCCATGGGCGTGGCGGTGATTTCGCGGCCGCAGCTGGGCGACATTCCCGAATGGGAGCAGCTGATGTCGGCCGGGGCGGTCTGCGCCAACCTGCTCTATGCGGCCACCGCCATGGGCTATGGCGCCAACTGGATCACCGACTGGTACGCCTATGACCCGGGCGCGATGCGGATCCTGGGCCTGGAGGCCGGCGAGCGGGTTGCGGGTTTCATCTTCATCGGCACGGCCAAGGAGCCGCCGCTCGAGCGGGACCGGCCCGACTGGCGGCGCCTCGTCACCGCCTGGACGGCCTGATCGGCCAAGGCGCGCCGGCCGCGCCAGCCCAGAAACGCAAAGACCGGACGGCGCCGATCGGCGCCGCCCGGCCCAAGGTGACACGCCCGAGGAGAGTTGGGCCTAACCCATATAGCGTATTATCCGACGCCTCGCCAGAGATGGGCCGCTTTGTCGCGGCGGCGGCGAGACCAGCCCAATCTGGGCGCCCCGAATTTCAAGGCTAAGCTTGCCGTTAAGCTGTCGCTGAACTTGCGGCGGAAGCCTCGACAACTTGTCCGACGGTTCGCCCGTCATGCCGCCGCGCAGCGGAAGGCGACGGGCGCAGCCCCTCAACCGCGGCCGCGATAGGCGGCCACGCCTTGATCGGGAATCCAAAGCCCCTGCGGCGGCGGCCCGGACTGCCAGAAGACGTCGATGGGAATGCCCCCTCGCGGATACCAGTAGCCGCCGATCCGCAGCCAGTGGGGCTGCGCCACCTCGACGATCTTGCGGCCGATGGCGACGGTGCAGTCTTCGTGGAAGGCGCCGTGATTGCGAAAGGCGCCGAGATAGAGCTTCAGGGACTTCGATTCGATCAGCCAGTCCTTCGGCGCATAGTCGATGACCAGGTGGGCGAAGTCCGGCTGGGCCGTGACCGGGCAGAGCGAGGTGAACTCCGGCGCGGTGAAGCGGGCGAGATAGAGGGTGTCGGCCTGCGGATTGGGCACGCGCTCCAGCACCGCGTCTTCGGGGCTGGCGAAGCCGCGAACCTCGCGACCGAGCTGGGTCAGTTGGGTCTCTTCCATGGGCGGGCTTTAGACCCGGCCCGCGCGCCCTGCAACGTGCGCCCTGCGCCGCACCGGCGCCTTGGGCTCTTTTGGCGCGGCGCGCTTGTGGCTATGCCGGTCGAATGCGCGGCACGTGTCCTAAGAGAGCGCGCGAAAGTGGAGGAGGCCCCGATGAGCGGCAAGGATTTCCAGGACTATGTGGTGGTGGTGACCGGCGCCTCGACGGGGCTTGGCCGGGCGATTGCGGTGGAGACGGCCGCACGCGGCGCGGCCGCCGTTGTGGTCAACTACGCCCGCAGCCGCGAGGAAGCTGAGGAAACCGCTCGGCAGGTGGAGCAGGAAGGCGCGAAGGCGGTGCTCGTCCAGGGCGACGTCGCCGAGGACGCCGACTGCCGAAAGATCGCCGCGGCCGCCGAGCCCTTCGGCCGGGTCGACGCCCTGTTCAACAACGCCGGGATCACCAAGTTCGCGCCCAACCACGCCGATCTGGACGCGGTGGACGCCGAGGACTTCCTCTCGCTCTACCGGGTCAATGTCGTCGGGGCCTATCAGGCCATCCGCGCCTGCCGAAGCCTTCTGGAAGCCGCGCCGCAGCCGGGCGCCGTCGTCAACACCTCCTCCATCGCCGGGGTGATGGGCGTGGGCTCGTCGGTGCCCTACGCGGCGTCCAAGGGGGCGCTGACGACCATGACGCTGTCGCTGGCCCGCGCGCTCGCCCCGAAGATCCGCGTCAACGCCGTCTGCCCCGGCTTCATCGACACGCCCTGGTTCACCAAGGGACTGCCGGAGGACCGCGCCGAACGGATGCGCCAGGGCGCGGCCGCCTCCACGCCGCTGAAGGCCGCCTCCACCGCCGAGGACGTGGCCGGAGCGACCGTCTTCCTCGCCTCGCCTGCGGCGCGCCACATCACCGGCGAGACGCTGCTCGTGGATGCGGGGACTCACCTGGGCTACGCGCCGATGGGGATGCGTTAAGCAATTGTGGCAAAAATGTAACGCGGGTCTGCCATCGTTTTTGGCGCCGCGCATGCTGAATGCTGATTTAACGAACAGCGGCTATGGAGGCGATCGCGAGCGGCGTGCCTGAATTGATCTGCCAGCCTTCACCATGAGGATGAAGACCGTCGGTCGGGCCATGCCGGATCGGGAACTCAAGGGGATAAACGAATGAAAACCATTAAGCTTACGCTTCTCGCCGCTACCGCTTCCATCGCCTTCAGCGGCGCCGCCGCGGCCCAGGAATCGCCCGTCAGCTTCAACTTCGGCGTCGCTTCGGACTATGTGTTCCGCGGCGTCAGCCAGACCGACGAGGGCCCGCAGGTGTTCGGCGGCGTCGACGTTGCGATCGGCGAAATGGGTTATGCCGGCGTCTGGGCCTCGAACGTGGACTTCGGCGACGACACCGACGGCGAAGTGGACGTCTATGTCGGCGTGACGCCGACGGCCGGTCCGGTCTCGCTCGACTTCTCGGCCATCTACTATGGCTATGTGAACGCCCCCGACGGCTCGGACTACAACTACTGGGAGTTCGCCGCGGCCGGCACCATGCCGGCGGGCCCGGCTGAGGTCGGCGCTGCGGTCTACTACTCGCCGGAATTCTTCGGCGGCATCGGCGACGCCTTCTACTACGAAGTCAACGCCGCCGCCCCGCTGACCGACATGCTGAGCCTCAGCGGCGCGGTCGGCCGTCAGGAGTTCGACGGCGGCGGCGACTACACCACCTGGAACGTCGGTCTGGGCGTGGCCTTCAACGAGACCATCGGTCTCGACCTGCGCTGGCACGACACCGATGAAGACACCCTCGGCTCCATCGCCGAAGGCCGTTTCGTTGCGAGCCTGACCGCCGCCTTCTAAGGCGTCGCGCTGCAAAATCGTGCACGCTGAAAGCCGTCGCCGAAAGGCGGCGGCTTTCTCATTTCGACCATGTTTCCACCACGATCGGTGGCAATGTTGCGCGCCGCCGGGCAGAAGGCTGATCCACCGGCGCCGGCGACGCCCGGCTCGTCCCCAGATTGAGATCGATTGGACGGGCTCGCCTGCCCGTTTATGGTGCCCATGAGTAGGAATCGCGGAGCTTGGCCCATGAAGCGCATGGCCTTCCGGGCGGAAACCGTTTTCGCCGATCTCGCCATCGCAGGACTGGCCTTCATTTGCGCCTATCTGCTTTCGCCATCCGCTCTGCCCGATCTCGGTTTTGACGGCGAACCCTCGCTCAACCTCGTTCAGCTGACCGGGATCTACGCCGCCCTCGCCGGCGTCTTCACCGCCCTGTTCCGCCGCGAACTGTCCCCCTGGCGCTATGCTTCCATTCCCGACGCGCTCGTCATTGCGCGCATCGCCGCGCTGACGGCGATCGTCTTCCTGCTGACCGTCTGGGCGCTCGATCGGGCCAGCACCCTGCCCCGCTCGGCTCTGGCGCTCGCCGCCGTCTTCCAGGCCACGGGCTGTCTGGGCCTGCGCGTCCTTCGCCGGGCCGTCCACGAGCACGCCCTGGTCTCGACCATGGCGCCGTTCCGCGCCGCGCGCGAACGCGCCCAGGCCACGCCGCTGCTGCTGATCGGTCCGCCGGCGCTGGCCGACACCTATCTGCGCGACAGCGCCCGCGCCCACGACCGGCGCTACACCGCCGTCGGCATTGTCGGGGTCAACCCACGCGATGTCGGGCAGCAGGTGCGCGGCGTCTGCATCATCGAGAGCCTGGAAAAGCTCGACGACGCGCTCGCCGATCTGCGGCGCTGGAACCGCTATCCGCGTGCGGTGCTGTTCCTCGAGGAGCCGGCCAAGCTCAAAGGTCTGACGGCCGATCACCTCGGCCACTTCAAGGCCGACGGCGTGCGCATGCTGCGCCTGCCGAGCATCGTCGACCTGACCCAGGCCGAGCGCGTGCCGCTGATGCCCATCCGCGACATCAGCGTCGAGGAGCTGCTGGCCCGCGCCCCGATCGAGCTGGACTGCGGTCCGGTCGCCGACCTGATCCGCGGCCGTCGCGTCCTGATCACCGGCGCCGGCGGCAGCATCGGCAGCGAACTGGCCCGCCAGGTGGCCGGCTTCGGCTGCGGACACCTGTCGCTTCTCGACTGTTCGGAGACCGCCCTCTTCGAGATCGACCGCGAACTGGCTGAGACGCGGCCGGGCATGTCGCGCACCGCCGTCCTCTGCGACGTCCGTCACGCCGGCCGGCTGGACGCCGCCTTCGCCGCCCAGAAGCCGGATCTCGTCTTCCATGCCGCGGCGCTCAAGCATGTGGCCATGGTCGAGCGCCATCCGTGCGAAGGCGTGCTGACCAACGTCATCGGCACATGGAACGTGGCCGAGGCCGCGCGCGCCTGCGGGGCGGCGCAGATGGTGCTGATTTCCACCGACAAGGCGGTCGATCCCTCCAACGTCATGGGCGCGACCAAGCGGCTGGCCGAGGCGGTGATCCAGGCCCAGCAGTCGAGCGGCGCCGGCACCCGGTTCGCCGCGGTGCGCTTTGGCAATGTGCTGGCCTCGGCCGGTTCTGTGGTGCCGATCTTCAAGTCGCAAATCGAACGCGGCGGCCCGGTGACCATCACGCATCCGGACATGACCCGCTTCTTCATGACCATCCCGGAGGCCGCGCAACTGGTTCTTCACGCGACGGCGGCGAGCGCGGAGGACGCCGCCCAGACGCGCCTCTTCCTGCTGGAGATGGGCGAGCCGGTGCGGATCATGGACCTGGCCCGGCAGATGATCGCCCTTTCGGGCTGCACGCTCGGCAAGGACATTGAGATCGAGGTCACCGGCCTGCGGCCCGGCGAGAAGCTCACCGAGACCCTCCTCGACGAGACGGAGACGGCGACCCCGTGCGCGCCCAAGGTGATGCAGGTGATCTCCAACTCGGCCCTGCGCATCACGCCGGGTCACCTGCAGACGCTCGAAGCCCTGGCCGAGCAGGCCGACGCGGAGGGCGTGCGCACGGCGCTCTTCGAACTGGTCGGCCAGATCCGCGGTCAGCGCCCGGGCGGCGCGCCCAAGCTCAAGGTCGTCGCAGGCGGCTAAAGCCTGAGGGACGACCGATCACGCCGCCTGCGCGACGAAAAAGGGCGACCACACCGCGGCCGCCCTTTTCTTGTTTCACACCCTGCGGGTCCGGCGGACCGGACGGCGGTTCAGGCCTGCCCCGCCGCGGCCAGCCGGCGGCCCGGGCCGGAAAGGCCGATCCAGGCCACGTGTCGCATAACCCGGTCCACGGCGGCCTTGGCGGTGTCCTGACACGCATCCAGGCCTGAGGCTACGATTTCGCCGGCCTCGTCATAGACGCGCCAGGCCCAGCCCTTTTCATCGTGGCTCATGGAGTAGGCGAGCAGCGGCTCGGTCATTCCCAGACTCCCTTGCTGCATTGCAACATTATCCGACATCACACCGCTCAGGAACGGTCTGTGTCAACAAACGATCCCGCTCGCGCCGCAACAATGCCGTGATTGCTGCGCCGTTCACCACGCGCCTACTCCGCCGCCGCCACGGCTTGGCCGCGCAGCTCGCGCTCCAGCCGGGCCAGCAGCGCCTTCTGCTCGTCCCACAGCGCCTTGGGCAGCCGCTCGCCGAACTTCTCGTAGGCCGGGCCGATGAGTTCGGCCTCCTGCATCCAGATTTCGGGATCGACCGTGAGCAGCAGCTGAAGCTGCGCCTCGCTCAGGGACAGGCCGGAGAGGTCGAGGCTCTCCGCCGTCGGCAGCCGGCCGATGGGGGCGTCTACGGCTTCGGCGCGGCCGGCCAGGCGGTCGATGATCCACTTCAGCACACGGCTGTTTTCGCCAAAGCCCGGCCAGACGAACTTGCCCTTCTCGTCCTTGCGGAACCAGTTGACGAAGTAGATGCGCGGCAGCTTGGCCGGATCGGCCTTGGCGCCGACGTCGAGCCAGTGCTGGAAGTAGTCGCCCATGTTGTAGCCGCAGAAGGGCAGCATGGCGAAGGGATCGCGGCGCAGCTCGCCGATGGCGTTCTCGGCCGCGGCCGTGCCTTCGGAGGCGACGTTGGAAGCCATGAAGACGCCGTGACGCCAGTCGAAGGCCTCGGTGATCAGCGGCACGGCGCTGGCCCGGCGGCCGCCGAACAGGATGGCCGAGATCGGCACGCCGGCGGGATCTTCCCACTCCGGGGCGATCACCGGGCACTGGTCGGCCGGCACCGTGAAGCGGGCGTTGGGATGGGCGGCGGGCGTCTCGGACGCCGGCGTCCAGGGATTGCCGCGCCAGTCGGTCAGTTCCGGCGGCGGCTCGGCGGTCAGGCCCTCCCACCACACGTCGCCGTCGGGAGTCAGAGCCACATTGGTGAAGACGCAGTTGGCGTGCAGGGCGTCGATGGCGTTCTTGTTGGTCTCGACGCCCGTGCCGGGAGCCACGCCGAAGAAGCCGGCTTCGGGATTGACCGCATAGAGGCGGCCGTCTTCGCCGAAGCGCATCCAGCAGATATCGTCGCCGATGGTCTCGGCCTTCCAGCCGGCGAGCGTCGGCTGGAGCATGGCCATGTTGGTCTTGCCGCAGGCGCTGGGGAAGGCCGCGGCGATGTAGCGGACCTCGTTCTGCGGCGAGGTCAGCTTCAGGATGAGCATGTGCTCGGCCAGCCAGCCCTCGTCGCGGGCCATGACCGAGGCGATGCGCAGGGCGAAGCACTTTTTGCCCAAGAGGGCGTTGCCGCCGTAGCCCGAGCCGTAGGACCAGATCTCGCGCGTCTCGGGGAAGTGGACGATGTACTTCTCGTCGTTGCAGGGCCAGGCGACATCCTGCTCGCCGGGCGCCAGCGGCGCGCCGAGCGTGTGGACGGCCGGCACAAAAAAGCCGTCCTCGCCGAGCTGGTCGAGGGCGGACTTGCCCATCCGGGTCATGACGCGCATCGAGATGGCGACATAGGCGCTGTCGGTGATCTCCACGCCGATGGCGCTGATCTTCGAACCGAGCGGGCCCATGCAGAAGGGTACGACGTACATCGTCCGGCCCCGCATGCAGCCGTCGAACAGGCCCTCAAGCTTGGCGCGCATCTCGCCCGGCTCGGCCCAGTTGTTGGTCGGGCCGGCGTCGATCTCCTTGGCCGAGCAGATGAAGGTGCGGCTCTCGACACGGGCGACGTCGCGCGGGTCGGAGGCGGCGTAGAAGGAATTGGGACGCTTCTCAGGGTTGAGCCGCTTGAGCGTGCCGGCGGCGACCAGTTCCTCGGTCAGGCGGCTCCATTCGGCTTGCGAGCCGTCGCACCAGTAGACGCGGTCGGGCTTGGTGAGGGCGGCGATGTCCGCAACCCAGGATTTCAGCTGCGCATGGCCCGTGGGCGCGTCGTCCAAACCCGGCGTCTTGGTCGCTTCCGTCATGAGGGTCTCCATCACCTGGCCGTCAGCACGCGCGGCGAGCCGCCGCAGATGTCCGAATATGAACAAGTCCATAATGCGTGCGAGGCCAAGTGCAAACCATGCGCCGCAGCGAAAGTTCATTTCCTGCAGAGACGGCGCAGATGCGGCGCCCGCAGGACGAAGCTGAAGGGAATTCGGACCTTACGCCGCGGCGCCCTCCCCAGTTGGTCGCCCGCATGGCGACCGCTACGACCGCTTCCGGACAGCCGACAGCAAAGAGCCTGCGCCGGCGGCCACGGTGATGAGGGGAAGGCTCGCCAGCCAGACAAGTCCGAGGCCCATGAGTCGCCCCAGGGCGAGGACGCGCCCTGCAGGGTGGGACCGCCGCATCGCAAGGTGGGCCATGTTTTGATCGCCTGCCGCCCGAGATGACTTCCAGCCCCAGGAAAGGGTGAAGACACGGCCAAGCTCAAGGCTGGGCGTTCTCAGATCGGGCGTAAACCTGGCCAGACTGGGCGCCTGCCCAACCTTCGTCCCCTAGGGACGCCCGATGCTGACATACTGGAAGCCTTCCTGACGCATGTCGGCAGGCTTGTAGATATTCCGGAGGTCGACCAGCAGCGGGGTGGTCATGTCGGCCTTGAGGCGGTCGAGGTCGAGCGCCCGGAACTGGTCCCATTCGGTGATGATGACCACGGCCTCGGCGTCCTTGGCCACGGCGTAGGGATCGGCAGCGAAGTCGACGCCGGGCAGCAGGTGGCGGGCCTCCTTGTCGCCTTCGGGGTCGAAGGCGGTGACCTGGGCGCCCAGGGCCTGAAGGGCCGGGATGATGTCGAGGCTCGGCGCATCGCGCATGTCGTCGGTATTGGGTTTGAAGGTCAGGCCCAGCACGCCGATCTTCTTGCCCTTCACATCCCCGCCCATGGCCTGGACCACCTTGCGGGCCATGGCCTTCTTGCGCTGGTCGTTGACGCGGACGGTGGTCTCGATCAACTCCACCGGCGCGCCGAAGTCGGTGGCGGTGCGCACCAGGGCCAGCGTGTCCTTGGGGAAGCACGAGCCGCCATAGCCCGGGCCGGCGTTCAGGAACTTGCCGCCGATGCGGCCGTCCAGTCCGATGCCGCGGGCCACGTGCTGCACGTCGGCGCCCACCGCTTCGCAGAGGTCGGCCATCTCGTTGATGAAGGTGATCTTCATGGCCAGGAAGGCGTTGGCCGCATACTTGATCAGTTCGCTCGTCCGGCGGCCGGTGAAGACGATCGGCGTCTCGTTCAGAAAGAGCGGCCGGTAGAGCTCGCTCATCACCGGGCGGGCCCGCTCGTCCTCCAGCCCCACCACCACCCGGTCGGGCCGCTTGAAGTCCTCGATGGCCGCGCCTTCGCGCAGGAACTCCGGGTTGGAGACCACCGCGAACTGCGCATCGGGCCGGCGGGCCTTGATGATCTTCTCGATCTCATCGCCCGTGCCCACCGGGACGGTGGACTTGGTGACCACCACGGTGAAGCCGTCCATCAGGTCGGCGATCTCCTCGGCCGCCGCATAGACATAGGAGAGGTCCGCGTGCCCGTCGCCGCGCCGCGAGGGCGTGCCCACCGCGATGAACACCGCATCGGCCTCGCGCACCGCCTTGGCCGCCTCGGTCTCGAAGAACAGCCGCCCCGCCGCCACATTGCGCGCCACCAGCACGTCCAGCCCCGGCTCGTAGATCGGGATGCCGCCCGAGCGCAGCCGCTCGATCTTGCCCGCATCCTTGTCGATGCACGTCACCACATGGCCAAAATCGGCAAAGCAGGCCCCGCTCACGAGGCCCACATAACCGGTGCCGATCATCGCAACTTGCATCGACGCACCCCTCCTTCACCGGCCGATCATGGCCATCTCGGCGCTCCCTTTGGTCTGGGTTGCGCCCCCTGGCAAGGTGAAGCCTTGACCGGCGGACTCGGTTCAACGCCGACCACAGTCGGACCCGCGAATGATCACGGGCCCGCCGATCGGTCGGATCAGAAGAACCGTTCGGTGATGCGGATGGTGTCGCCGGGCGCCACGGGCGTTTGGGGGGTGAGCGGATATTCCCGCTCAAGCGAAGAGTCCGCCCGCTTGATGAACACTCGGCGGGTGTTGGCGCGATAGGTGAAGCCGCCGGCGGTGGCGACGGCGTTCAGCACCGAAAGCCCGTTGGTGTACGGGTACTCGCCCGGGGTCTCCACCTCGCCGAGGATATAGAAGGGCCGGTAGTTCAGGACCTCGACGCTTACGCGCGGGTCCTTCAGATAGCCGTCCTTCAGCACCGTCTCGATGGCGGTCTGGAATTCAGGAATGGTGAGCCCGGCGGCCTTCACCTCTCCCACGAGCGGCAGCGAGACATTTCCCGAGCCGCCGACGAAAAACTCCCCGGTCAGCGCCTCTTCGCCAAAGGTGATCACGCGGATCTTGTCGCCCGAGCCCATCCGGTAATCCGGCACGACACGAACCTCGGCGGCGCTCACATCTTGCGCCGCGACGCCTCCAGGCGCGGCCACCGCCCACAGCGTCACAGCCGCCAGGGCCAGCAGGGACATAACTCTCCGCATCTACTCCAAGCTCCGAAATTTATCCGTGTCCCTCAGGGACGCTTTCTACCGCAGCGCAACCAAACTGGAAACTCCCAAGCCTGGCGGCATGGATAACAAACTCGAAACACAACACTTACAAACAGTAAAATCTGAATTCACGCTGTCTCAAGGTTAAACTCAGCGAAAGCACGTTTGGTTGTAGAAATTACACCAAGAAACTACAGCAAGACTTAATCGGCTTCATCGTAAACGAGCACCACAATAACTCCAGAAGGGGGTGATGTGGTGGCGTCTAGAAAGACTCTATTTACCAGCGGCATTACAGTTATTGCCGCGTTTACTCTATCAGCCTGCGCGACCATGCCGGAGCCGAGCGCTCCGATGCGCCTCGGAGAAGCGGCGGCCCCGCCGACAGCGTTCCTGGAATTCTGCCAACGCCTTCCGTCCGAGTGCGGCGGAGCGCCCGCCGAGGTCGTGCGAACGGTCGCTACGACCGAGCTTGCTCAACGCAACGCCGCCGAGGCGCGCTTCGTCCAAGGCCGGAAGCGCAACAACCCGGTGGCGACGGCCGCTGTGGGCGTCCAGAGCGTCTCCTGGTCGCACGCCTTCGAGGAGGCGCGACGCCGGCGCGAAGCCCTGGCCGCGCCGCTGCCGGCGGCCCGCTATGACTGGTCGGCCCACTTCGCCGCGGCCCGCGCCGAGAAGTCCGACGCCGTCGCCCTGAAAGCTGATCGGTCTGCGTCAGGGTTGGAAGGCGGAGAGACCCTGGCGTGGAGCGGGAAAGTCGCGCCGGCGACCTTCCAGAACGCGGTCCTGCCCCTCACCTCGCCGTCGGAGGTCGCCCCGGCGCCGGCCATGACGCCGAGCCTTTGGTCCACCCTCAATCGGGTGAATGACAAGGTGAACCGGGCCATCGCGCGAAAGACCGACATCGCCCACTACGGCCGCATCGACTTCTGGACCACGCCGTTGGCGGAAGGCGTCGCCGCCGGCGACTGCGAAGACTATGTGCTGGAGAAGAAGCGCGCCCTGATAGAGTCCGGCCTGCCGGCCAGCGCCCTTTCCATCGCGGTCGTGACGACGAGCTGGGGCGAAGCCCACGCCGTCCTGCTCGTCGCCACCGACCAAGGCGAGTACGTCCTCGACAACACGACCCCTTGGATCGTGCCGTGGCGCAAGGCCAATCTGCGTTGGCACGAGCGGCAGGTCGCGGGCAGCGCCTTCCGCTGGGCCAATGTGGAGGACGGCCTTCCTCTCACCCTGGCCAGCCGGTCCTTGCCGGGCGGCGGTCGCTAAGTCTTAGTGCCGCAGCAGAGATTCGACGGAGACACGGCGTTGGCGGCGAGAAGGCGAAGCGGGGACGCCGAGACCGAGAGCGAGCGCGCTCGCCTTTGGCCGCCGCCGCAAGGCTTTGGCCTTGCGCTCGCCGCCATCGCCCTCGTCTTCGCCGGCCATCTCGCCTTTGGCGCCCTGCTCGCCATCCCGGCCCTGATCGGCGCAACGGCGTCGGCGGCCCTGCTGCTGGTCTGCCTGGCGACGCCGGCGCTGCGCCGCGACCTGCTGCGCATCCGGGGCCTGCTCGCGCCGGGGGGCCTGTTCCTGATCGTGATGGTCCTGGGGGGCCTCTCGCTCACCCCTTACGCCCCCGGGGGAGCGCACCCGGTCTGGGACTTCGTGGGCGTCCGACCTGGGGCGGCCACCATCGACCGGTCAGCGACCCTGCTCGAGCTGGCCAAGCTGCTCGGCCTTGCTTGCCTGTTCCTTGTCGGCGTCACCACCGGGGCGTCGGATGAACGCGCCCGTACGGCGGTCAACCTCTTCATACTGGCGGCCGCCGCCTTCGGGGCCTACGCCTTCATCGGGTTCGTAACCGGGAGCATCCATCAGAGCCAGAACGGCCGGCTTGAGGGGACGCTGATGAGCCCGAACACCGCCGGGACGTTTTTCGCGCTCGCCTCGGTGGTGGTGCTGGGTCCGCTGCTGCGCCGCCTCAGAGGGCGCTCGGCCGCAACGGCCCTGCAGGCCGCGCCGGGCTACTGGGCCGCACTCCTCATACTTCTGGCGTGCCTTCTGATGACCGCCTCGCGCGGCGCGGCGCTCGCCAGCGCCGCCGCCGTCGCCGCTCTGTTCGTGCTTCTCGCCTGGGCCGGACGCCTCAAATGGACGCGTGCGAGCCTGGTCCTCCTCGCCGGCGCCGTCGCCCTGGCGCTCGCCGTCGCCCTCTTCGGCGAAACGCTGATGGCACGCTTCACGCGCGTCGAAGAAGACGCCCTCTCGCGGGCGGACCTTTTCCGGCTGCACTGGAACGCCTTCCTCGCCTCGCCGTGGTCTGGCTACGGGCTCGGTACGTTCGACACCATCCATCGGACCCTGCTCGACAGCAGCTCGGTAGAGGCGCTCTGGCGGGTTCGAGCGACGCACAACGTCTATATTCAATGGCTTGAGGAGACCGGCGTGTTCATGGCCGCGGCCATGTTCGCCTGTATCGGCTTGATCATCTTGACGGCGAGCGTCCGCGGTCTGCGGCGAAGCCGCATGACGCAGATCCTTTTCGCCCTCATCGCAGCCGACATGGTCTTCATCGTTCATGGCCTGTCGGACTTCGCCTTGCAGACGCCATCGATGGCGATGATGTGGAGCTATCTGCTCGGGCTGCAGTTCGGTCTTTCGCAAGGATCGCAGAGATGAGCCGGGCGCGCGTGACGGTCCTGGCCTTGGCGGGCCTTCTGGCGACGACGACGGTGGCGCTGTGCGTCGCCCTGCTCATTTCGCAGGCGCCTTCCCGCAGGGGTGAGGCGCCCATTCGCCTGGCTGTGGCGGAAAACACCGCGGCCAACCGCGCGCTCGGCCTCACGCCGCCGGACTTTGCCGCGGCCCGCTCCGCCACCTGGCGCGCCTTGCGCCAATCGCCCTACGACCCCTCGGCCTGGCTGCGGCTCGCCTATATCGACGCCGCCGAAGACGGGCGACTGGATAAGGACGGCGCAGCGGCGTTCACCCGCTCCTACGAACTCCTGCCGTTCGATCAGTATGTGGCGGTTTGGCGTGTCGGCTTCGCCCTGGAGAACTGGCAGTCGCTGACGCCCGAGACCCGTGCCCGCGTCAGAGCCGAAGCTCTAGCATTCGCGCGCACAAGCCGGTATCGCGAGATGCGAACTACTCTTCTGGGGGTGACGAATCCAGTTGGGCGGCTGCCCGGGGTGCTTTGGGCGCAGCGGATGCGCGAAGAACGGGCGGCTCGGCTCAATCTGGGCGCGAAGTGAGCGTGCAGAAACGACACGTTACTAAACCTTCTATAGAATCCCCTTGAGAAACGGCGATGTCTGTGACTTTAAGTCACAAGGGCAATGTCGCCCGAAGAACATTTGAGGAGAGGCGCCATGAGCCTCAAGATGATCGGCATCAGCGCCGTTGCGCGCGCTCTCGCGTCGACCGCCGCCATCGGCGCCGTCGCCTTCACCGCCACGACGGCCGCGGCCCAGTTGAGCGCGACCCAGGAAGCGCAAGCCGCCGCCCTGGCCGAGTCCATCGCCGCTGCGGTGCAGCAAGCGCTCGCGGCCACCGCGGGTCAGCCGGCGGAAGCTCAGGAAGCCGCGGTCGAAGCCGCCATGGAGGCTGCGATCGCCGAGAGCGGCGTCGCGCCGGAAGTGGCCGCCGTGGCCCTGACCCAGGCCCAGGCGAGCCTCGCCCAAGCCGGCATTGCTTCGCCGGCGGTTTCGGCGGCCTTCGCCTCGACGCAACAGGCCGTCCAACTGGCGATGAACACGCCTGGCGCCGCCCCTGGCGCCACCGGCGGTCCGGCCGGCGGCACGGCGACCGGCGCCCCGCCGGCGGCGGGCGGCGGCGGCGGCGGCGGCGGCGTCGTCTATCCGTAATGCCACTTCGGGCGAGGCGCCGCGCCTCGCCCGTCTCCCATCCCATATCTGCGCGCCGCACCGGCGCGCCCTTCTGACCGAGGTGTCGACGTGACGGCGGACAAGCGAGTTCTTGCGGCCAGCGCAGCTGTGATTGCCGTGGCCGGCTTCTCCCAGGCGGCTGAAGCGCAAACGGTGCGGAGCGCGCTCAACCAGGGCGCCGACAGCAGCTTTGCGCGGGACCGTAACATCAGCGTTCGGCAGCGGCCGCGCGAAGGCTATGAGGCGATCGGAGTGCCGCTCGGCGCCTTCATGGCGTATCCGAAGCTGTCGCTGACAGCCGAGCACAACGACAACATTTACGCGACCAGCACCGGCGAGATCGACGACATGATCTGGCGCGTGCAGCCGGAGGTGAACATCACCTCCAACTGGTCCCGCCATCTTCTGTCCGCCTACGGACGGGCCACCATCAATCGCTTTCAGGACTTCGATTCCGAAGACACCGAGGACTACGCCCTCGGCGCCGCTGGCCGCCTCGACGTCCTGCGTTCAGCCACCGTCTCGGCCGGCGTGGACTGGGCTCAGCTGACCGAGCCCCGGACCTCGTCGAGCTCGCCGATCGCCTCGGAATCGCCGATCCAGTACGATCTCACCTCGGCGAGCCTGGCCGGCGTGCGCGAGTTCAACCGCCTCAAGCTCTCGGCCCGCTACGACTACCGCAAGTACGACTACGAGGATGGTCGCACCGCCGGCGGCGTTGTCGTGGAGCAGGACGATCGCGACCGCGACGTTCAGGCGATCACGGCTCGGGCCGATTATGCCGTCAGCCCGGCGACCGCTTTGTTCCTGGAACTGAGCAAGAACTGGCGCGAGTATGACCTCGCCCCGCCGGCGGTGACGCTGACGCGGGACTCCGAGGGCGTGCAAGCCCTGGTCGGCGCCAACTTCGAGCTTGGCGCCCTGACCCGCGGCGAAATCGGGGTCGGCTACATCAGCCAAGAGTTCGATGACCCGGCGTTCAACGACATCGACGGCCTCGGCGCCCGCGCCCAGGTCGAGTGGTTCCCGACGCAGCTGACGACCGTCACGCTGACGGGCTCGCGGACGGTGGAAGACAGCGGCATCGTGGGCTCGTCCGGCTACCTGTCGACCAATGTCGGCGCCCAGGTGGACCACGAGCTGATGCGCAACGTCATCCTCACCGGCCAGGTGGCCTACGGGAACGACGACTACGAGGGCATCGATCGCGAGGATGATCGCCTCACCGCCGGCCTGAGCGGCACCTATCTGCTCAATCGCCACGTGGGCGTGACGGTCGGCTACAGCTATTTCGACCAGGACTCCGCCGGCGCTGGCGGTGGGCAGGACTTCAAGGTCAACAAGGTCGGCGCGACCCTGACCCTGCAATTCTGATCCCACGGCGGCCGCGCTCGCGTGCGGCCGCCATCTTCCCGGCGTAGATCGGCCTATTCGTGGCCTCGGCTTTGCACCAAATGAGTCCAAAGCCAGTTTCGGGACATCAGTTCGATGAACGTACACAATCCACCGGCCGCTGATCCGATGACGGATGACGATGGCGGTCTGGGGGCGCAGCGCCGCATGGGCGGGGGCCTGGCCGAGCAGTTCGACCTGCGGCGTCTGGCGAACATGTTCCGCCGCCGCATGCGCCTCTTCGGCGCCGTGGCGCTGGTCGTCTTTGTGGCCGTGGTCCTCGTGACGCTGACCGCGACGCCGATGTACACGGCGACGGCCAATGTCATGCTCGACACCCGCCAAGAGCAGGTGGTGAACGTCGAGGCCGTGCTCTCCGGGCTCCCGGCCGACTCCAGCGTCGTCGACACCGAGGTGGAGATCCTCAAGTCCCGACGCCTGGCCGAACGCGTGGTCCACGCCCTGCAGCTGGACAAGGACCCCGAGTTCAATCCCGCCCTGCGGACCACCGGCCCGATCGGCGCGATCAAGGGCGCCATTTCCGGCGCCCTTTCGGCCCTGACGCCTGAAGAGGCGCAGGACGGCGCCGTCGCCGAGCAGAAGGCGCAGGAGCGCGTCGTCGACAACGTGCTTTCGCACCTGTCCGTCCGCCGCTCCGGCCTGACCTATGTGATCAATGTCTCGTTCGAGTCCGAGAGCCCGACGAAGGCGGCGACGATCGCCAACAAGTTCGCCGAACTCTACCTGCTTGAGCAGCTGGAGGCGAAGTTCGAGGCCACGCAGCAGGCGACCGAATGGTTGAATACGCGCCTGGACAGCCTGCGCGACCAGGTGCTGGCCGACGAGGCGGCCGTCCAGCAGTACAAGATCGCCAACAACCTCCTGAGCGCGGAGGGCGCGACCCTCACCGAACAGGAGATTTCGAGCTACAATCAAAGTTTGGCCGACGCCCGGGCCCAAGTGGCCGAAGATGAGGCGCGGCTCGCCACCGCACGCCGTCAACTCGCCAGCGGGTCGACGGGCGACGACGTGGGCGAGGCGCTCAGCTCGCCGGTGATCCAACAACTTCGGCAACAACGCGCCGAGGTGAGCTCAAAGGTCGCGGACCTCCAGGGCCGCTATGGTGAGCGCCACCCGGAAATGCTGACCGCCCGGCGGCAGCTGACCGACATCGACGCTCAGATCCAGGCCGAGATTCAGCGCATCATCTCCAATCTCGAGGCTCAGGTTCAGGTCTCGCGCCAGCGCGCCGCCGCCATCGCCGGCAGCCTATCGAATGCCCGCGGCACGCTCGCCGGCAACAACCAGGCCATGGTGCGCCTCAACGAACTCGAACGGACGGCCGAGGCCTCCCGCACCCTCTATGAGAGCTATCTGAACCGCTACAAGGAGACGAGCACGCAGCAGGGCATCGAACAGTCTGACGCCCGCGTGGTCTCCAACGCGACCATCCCGACGGGACAGAGCTCGCCGAAGGTTCCGCTGAACCTCGCGCTGGGCCTCGTCCTGGCCCTGGGCGCCGGCGTCGGCGCCGTCGTGCTCGCCGAGATGCTGGATGCCGGCCTGGCGACGGCTGAGGATGTCGAGCAGCGCCTGGATGTCTCCTATCTCGGCGCCATCCCCCTGCTCTCCTCCGTGGCCGAAGGTCGCGCAGGATCGCCAGTCGACTATGTGGTCGAGAAACCGCTCTCGAGTTTCGCCGAAGCCTTCCGGAACTTGCGCGCCTCGGTGATCTATTCGCGCCTCGGCGAGCCGGTGAACGTGGTGGCGGTGACCTCCGCCCTGCCCGGCGAAGGCAAGACGACGACGTCGGTCTGCCTCGCCCGGTCGGCCGCGCTGCAGGGCCACCGCGTGATCGTGGTCGACTGCGATCTTCGGCGTCGCTCGGTCAATCGCCTGATGGGCAAGGATCCGTCCATCGGCCTGATCGAAGTGCTGGCGGGCGAGGCCTCTCTCGACCAGGTGGTGGCCACCGACCCGGCGACGGGCATGCGCCTGCTGCCGCTGGCCAACACCAGTGTCACCGCGAGGGACGTGTTCGGCTCGCCGGCCATGGACCGGCTGCTCGACGAGCTGCGCCGCAACTACGATCTGGTGGTGCTGGACACCGCGCCGGTCCTGCCCGTGGCCGATACCCGGGTGCTGGCGCCCAAGGCCGACGCCGTGGTGTTCCTGGCGCGCTGGCGCAAGACGCCTCAGCACGCGATCGAAGCCGCCTTCCGGCAGCTGCTCGGAACGGGCGCCCATCTGGGCGGCGTGGCGCTCACCCAGGTCGACATGAAGCAGCAGTCGAAGTACGGCTACGGCGACCCGGGCTACTACTATGCGGAGTACAAGAAGTACTACGTCAGCTGAGCCTGAGGCCCGCGCCCTAACCCAAGGCGCGGGCGGTCAGCCGGACGAGCAGGGCCGCGGCGATCCAGAAGGACCCGCAGGTGACGACCACGAAGGCGGCGGTCCGGCGCCCGGACCATCGGTCCGGAACGCCCGCCTCGTCGAGAAGCGACCATTCCAGTTGTTCCTGCAGGCGGCGCGCGGGGCTCTCGCTGGCGGGATCGCCGTCGGCCGCGAGACGCGCGGGCGCCTTTGGAGCAGGTTGAGGTGAAAGAAGACGATCGCTCGCTTCTGCGGCTTCGAGTTTCGGCTTCGCGCCCATGTCCGGATCCTCCCGACAGTCCGGTGGGTGATATCAGGCGGCGCCTAACAAACCGTCTCCGCAGATCGCCGACTCGAACACGTCAGCTCACGCGGCGCGCCGATGGGCTCCTGTCTTGTTTTCGTCTTGTGCCCGACAAGATCGGCTGACGAGTCTGCCAGTAGAGTCCACCGGTTTGCTCAAGAGGCTCCCGCCCATGCAGAAGATCCTGGTCACCGGCGGCGCCGGCTATGTCGGCTCGCACACCTGCCTTAGGCTTTCAGAGGCCGGCTTCGAGCCGGTCGTCTATGATAATTTGAGCAACGGCCACGAAGCCTTCGTGCGCTGGGGCCCGTTCGAAAAGGGCGATATTCGCGACGCCAAGCGGCTCGACGACGTCTTCGCTCGTCATCAACCCGCCGCGGTCCTTCACTTCGCCGCCCTGATCGAGGTGGGCGAGTCGGTGAAGCATCCGGACCGCTTCTACGACAACAATGTCGCCGGCGCCCTTTGCCTGATCGAGGCCGCCCGGCGCGCCGGGGTCGATAAGCTGGTTTTCTCCTCGACCTGCGCCACCTACGGCGAACCGCGCCAGATCCCGATGGACGAAACCCATCCGCAGGCGCCGCTCAACCCCTATGGCCGCAGCAAGCTGATGGTGGAGCAGATCCTGCAGGACTTCGACCGCCATCTGGGATTCCGCTCGATCGTTCTGCGCTACTTCAACGCCGCGGGCGCCGATTTCGAGGGCCGGATCGGTGAGTGGCACGACCCCGAGACCCACGCCATCCCCCTCGCCATTCGCGCGGCCATGGGGGGCCAGGGCGGATTCAAGCTCTTCGGAACCGACTATCCCACCCGCGATGGAACCGCCGTGCGCGACTATATCCACGTCCTGGACCTAGCCGATGCGCACGTTCTTGCGCTTCGGCGCCTCCTCGCCGGCGGCGGCTCGGACGTCTTCAACCTGGGCACAGGCACGGGCTCGACGGTGGCGGAACTCATCAAGGCGATCGCAGATGTGTCCGGCCGGCCCTTCGAGGTCGAACGGGTCGCACGGCGGGAGGGCGACGCTCCGGCGCTGGTGGCCGACAACGGCAAGGCCGGCCGGGTCCTCGGCTGGCGGCCCCAATATGGGCTGGAAGCGATTCTTGAGAGCGCCTGGCGGTGGCACAGCTCCGGCCTGATCGCCGACAAGCCGCTTCAGACCGCCTGAGGCTGCTGAATTGTTGTTGCAGTGCACAGTTCGGGCGCCTAGCGGGGTGGCGCCCATGGCCACTGACGCAATAACTTCTCTCAACCATGCGATGAAACTGCTGGATGGCAGTAAATTCGCAGGGTAAAGACCGCGACAACCGTAAGGGGCTGCAGCGTGTATCTTTCCGGGACGAAGGACATCACACTCGAAAGCACGGCTCTAGGGGGCCTTGCCGGGGAGACGCGGCATTTCCACCGTGGGCGGATGAGGGGCGGCAAGAAGCTGAGCCTTGACCTCTGCCGAGTCCTCGACGTGATGATTGCGCTCGCCGTGCTGATCTTCGTCGCGCCGTTGATGCTGGTCATTGCGGGCCTCATCAAGATGCAGGACGGCGGCCCCGCACTCTTCGGCCACTCGCGCATCGGCCAGGGCGGCCGATCCTTCAAGTGCCTGAAGTTCCGCAGCATGGTCGTGGACGCCGAGGCGCGTCTCAACGCCCTGCTGGCCCGTGATCCGGAAGCCCGCCGGGAATGGGAAGCCGATCACAAGCTGCGCAAGGATCCGCGGATCACCGCGCTCGGCGCCTTCCTGCGTAAGTCGAGCCTCGATGAACTGCCGCAGCTCTTCAACGTGCTGAAGGGCGAGATGAGCCTGGTCGGGCCTCGCCCGATCGTCACCGCCGAGATCGTCCGCTACGGTCGCTGGTTCCCCTACTACTGCTCGGTGAAGCCGGGCGTGACGGGTCTTTGGCAGGTGAACGGACGTAACGACGTCTCTTACCGTCGGCGAGTGGCGCTGGATGTGCTCTTTGCCCGGACCAACGGTGTGCGCCGCTATCTCCAGATCATGAGCGCGACCATTCCGGCGGTCCTGCTACGCAGCGGGTCCTACTGAGCGCCGGCAGGGCGATACACCCACTCCATTTTGGCCGCCCTATACGAGGCCAGTTCTAAGTCGCCAGGGCGGGGGCCTGGTTTTCGATGTCTCAAGCTTACGATCTTGACGAGGACGCCCAGCTGGCCAGCCGGCTGGCGCACCAGGCTGGCGAACTCCTGCTGAAGGCCCGTGAACTGACAGAGATCACCGGCAAGCCGCTTGGGAGCCTGGGCGATGCGGTCGGCCAGCAGTTCCTCGCCGGCTCGCTGGCCGCCTTACGGCCGTACGACGCGGTCCTCTCGGAAGAAGCCGCTGACGATGTCGCCCGGCTGGAACGTTCGCGGGTCTGGATCATCGACCCGCTGGACGGCACGCGGGAGTACTCGGAGGGGCGCGCAGACTGGGCGATCCACGTCGCTCTCGCTGTCGATGGAACCGCCGTCGTCGGCGCCGTCGCCCTGCCCGCTCTGGGTCTGGTCCTCGACACAGCGGCGCCGCCGCAACTGCCTGAAATCCCGGGTCCTCTGAAGATCCTGGTCAGCCGCAGCCGCCCCCCTGAGGTCGCGACTCGAGCGGCGGAGTCTCTGGGCGCCGAGCTCGTCCCCATGGGCTCTGCCGGCGCCAAGACTATGGCCGTCGTCCGCGGCGAGGCCCATGCCTACGTCCATGCCGGCGGCCAATACGAGTGGGACTCCGCCGCACCCGTCGCCGTCGCCCAGGCCGCGGGCCTCCACGTCTCGCGCCTGGACGGCTCGCCTATGATCTACAATCAGCGCGACACCTATATGCCCGACCTCGTCGTCTGCCGGCCCGAAATCAAGGACCGCCTGATGGCGGTGCTGCGCGCATAGCCCTCAACGCTCCAGTTGGAAGTCCAAGAATGGCGTCGAAAAAGAAAGTCGCTCTCGTCACCGGCATCACGGGGCAGGACGGAACATATCTCGCAGAACTGCTTCTGGAGAAGGGCTACATCGTCCACGGTATCAAGCGTCGATCCTCTTCGTTTAACACGGGGCGCATCGAACACTTGTATCAGGATCCGCATGAGCCGGAGCAGCGGTTCATTTTGCACTACGGCGACATGACGGACTCAACGAACTTGATCCGGATTGTTCAGCAGACGCAGCCTGACGAGATTTACAACCTGGCGGCTCAGAGCCACGTCCAGGTTAGCTTTGAAACGCCAGAGTACACCTCGAACGCCGACGCCACAGGTGCGTTGCGTTTGCTCGAGGCGATCCGCATTCTTGGCATGGAGAAGACAACACGCTTCTACCAGGCGTCGACTTCTGAGCTCTACGGCAAGGTGCAGGAGGTCCCGCAAAGCGAGACCACGCCCTTCTATCCGCGCAGCCCATATGCAGCCGCAAAGCTCTACGCCTACTGGATCGTCGTGAACTACCGAGAGGCCTATGGGATGCACGCCTCGAACGGCATCCTGTTCAATCACGAAAGTCCGCTCCGCGGCGAAACCTTTGTGACGCGGAAGATCACGCGCGCCGTGGCTGCGATCCATCACGGCTTCCAGGACAAGCTCTACCTCGGAAATCTGGATGCCAAGCGCGACTGGGGACATGCTCGGGAATACGTCCGAGGCATGTGGCTCATGATGCAGCAGGACGAACCCGACGACTACGTACTGGCCACCGGCGAAACCACGCTTGTTCGTGACTTCGTCACCCACGCCTTTTCACAGATCGGAATCCAGATCGCCTGGGAGGGATCCGGTGTGGAGGAACGGGGGCGGGACGCCAAGACCGGCCGCGTGCTTGTCGAGGTCGATCCACGCTACTTCCGACCGACGGAGGTCGAACTGCTGATCGGCGATCCCACGAAGGCGCGAGAGAAGCTCGGCTGGTCTCATGAGACCAACTGGGCCGACCTTTGCGCCGAAATGGTCCAGCAGGACCTCGTCACCGTCGCCGCTGAGCGTCGCCGCAATGCCGACTGATCGGGGCTACAGCCTGAAGGGCAAGCGGGTCTGGGTCGCTGGCCATCGCGGAATGGTTGGCGGGGCGATTGTCCGGCGACTGGCGCGTGAGGACTGCGAAGTTCTCACAGCGCGCCGCGACGAACTCGACCTCATGGATCAGGTGAGCACTCGTCAGTGGGTCGCCGCCCAGCGGCCAGACTGTGTGTTCATGGCGGCCGCCAAGGTCGGCGGAATCCTCGCGAACGACACCTATCCCGCCGACTTTCTCTACGACAACCTGATGATTGCGGCGAACGTCACAGAGGCGGCGCATCGGGCAGATGTAGAGAAGCTGCTCTTTCTCGGCTCCAGTTGCATCTATCCGAAGCTCGCCCCCCAGCCGATCCCCGAGACAGCGCTGCTGACCGGGCCGCTGGAGCCCACCAACGAGTGGTACGCGATTGCGAAGATCGCAGGGATTAAGCTGGCCCAGGCCTACCGGCGCCAGTATGGGCGGGACTACATCTCCGCCATGCCGACGAACCTCTATGGGCCCGGCGACAACTTCGATCTGCAGAGCAGCCACGTGGTTCCGGCGCTGTTGCGTAAAGCGCACGACGCGAAGCAGGAGGGGCGGCAGGAGATCGTGATGTGGGGGACCGGTCAGGTGCGCCGCGAGTTCCTGCACGTCGACGACTGCGCCGACGCCCTGGTCCACCTCATGCAGGTCTATTCGGGAGACGAGCATGTGAATGTCGGCTCGGGTGAAGACGTCACCATCCTGGAGCTGACCCAGCTGGTCTGCGACATCGTCGGGTTTAAGGGCAAGATCGTCCACGACCTCTCGAAGCCTGATGGGACACCCCGAAAGCTGATGCTCGCCGACAAGCTGCGGGCCAGCGGGTGGGCTCCAAGCATCACCCTGGAGTCCGGCCTGGCGGAGACCTACGCTTGGTTCCTGTCTCAGGACGGCGTGGTGAAGGGCGCTTGAATTGAGCGCCCCCGCCCCCACCCTGCTGATTGTGACGCGGCACTATGCGCCCGAGCCGACCGGCAGCGCGCCGCCAATGCAGGAAATGGCTGAATGGTTCGCTGCCAACGGCTTCGCCACAGAGGTGGTCACCGTCCGCCCCAACTATCCGGGGGAGCGGATCTTCCCCGGCTATGAGCAGGGCCAGCACGATCAGGCTGTTGAGGCCGGCGTGCAGGTGCGGCGCTTCCCAACCGCGCCGGTTCGCGGCGGCGGCCTTTTGGCGCGAATGGGACCCGAGTTGGCCTTCATGTTCCGCTTGGTGGCCGCGCGCATAGCCGGGCGCCTCAGCGCCAGACCAGCCCTCATCTCGCTAAGCCCGTCGATCTTCACCGTTTTCGGCGCTCTACCACTTAAGGCGGGCGGCGGCCGGCACGTGGCCGTGGTCCATGACATCCAGTCGGGCCTCGGCTCGGCCTTGGGAGGCGGCCTGACCCGCGCCCTCATGCCGATCCTGCGCGCCCTGGAGCGCTGGACCCTTAACCGTCCCGACGCGATCATCGTCCTTTCGGAGGAGATGAAGCGGCACCTGCGCGCCATGGGCGTTCGGCGGCCCATTGAGATCCAGCCCCCGATGGTCAATGCCCAGTTCATCCGCCCAGCGCAGGAACCAGGCGGCGTGCCCACGTTGATGTACAGCGGCAATCTGGGGCGCAAGCAGGGCCTGGGCCAGGTGCTGGATCTCGCCGCCGAGCTGAAGCGGCGGGGCAGCCCCGCCCGGATCATCGTTCGCGGCGGCGGGGCTATGCGAGACGAGTTGATCGCCGAGGCCGCCGAACGGCGGCTGGACAATCTGGACATCCAGGATCTCGTTCCGCGCGACCAGATCGGCAGGTCCCTGGCGGAGGCTCATCTGCATCTGGTGCCCCAGATCGCCAGCGGCGGCGATTTCGCAGTGCCCAGCAAGATATTTTCGATCATGGCGGCGGGGCGCACCTTCGTCGCCACCGCACAGCCGGGATCCACTCTCGCCCAGCTTGCCGCCGAGACGGGCGCGTTCGTCTGCGCCCCGCCAGACGATGCGGCCGCCTTCGCCGACGCCGTCGAGACTCTGCTGGCGGATCCAGCGCAGCGTCAGAGGGCGGCCACCGCGGGCCGGGCCTATGTGGAGGCCCATGCCGACACATCAGTCGTCATGGCGAAACTCAGCACACTCCTTCGCCGGCCAGAGGCCGCCGCCGATCGATCTTCCTCCCTCGCGAGCACCAGAACCGATGACCTCCGCCACACTCGTTCCTAAGCCCCGCGTCGCCCTCGTATCAGGTTTCTGGGGACAGAATATCGGTAACGCCTTCTTCAACATCGGCGGGAAGTGGATCCTGGAGCAGGTCTTTGGAGCGGGAAACGTCGCCTTCATCCAAGATCAGCCGGGCTACCGGACCTTCCATGATCAATCGAAGGGCAACCCGGACAATGATATCGAGCTCCTTCGATTCCTTGATGTGGACTACATCGTCCTACAGGGCCCGCTGCTGACGACCGGCTACGCCAAACTCTGGCGGCCGACCTTTCAGGCGCTCGCCGCGCGTGGCACGAAAATCCTCCTGATCGGCGCGGCGTTCTTCAAGTTCCGCGATGAAGAGTATGCAGCCGCCAAAGCCTTTCTCGAGGAATTTCCGCCGGCTCTGATCAGCACGCGTGACACGCGCAGCTATGAGCAGATTAGGAGTTGGGGACTCAAAATCCCGCTCTTTGACGGAATGGACTCCGCCTTCTTTGCGCCAAAGGCCTACACTCCTTTCGGCTTTACAGCCCCTCCGTACGTCGCGCTCAACTTCGACCGCTACATCGAGCCGACGATCACGATAGCTGCCAGCGCCAAGGCTGGCGCGGACTTCAGCTTCGAGCGGAACGGCAAGGTCTGGAGCCTGGAAATACCCGCCCTTCCTTCCAAGTTGGCCCACCGCAGTAAGGTGCAGGCCTATCTCGGGCACCTGCTCGACAGGCGGAAGCTGCCCACGGAGATAGATGGCCTGATGGTCATTCGGCCGGAGCACCGGGTCAATCCGCACATGACGTACAAGATTTATCAGCACCCGAACGCTGTGGCGTCAGATGAGCCCTGGACCTATTTCAATATCTACGCCAACGCCGACCTTGTCCTGGCCGACCGCGTTCATGCCTGCGTGGCGGCGCTCGCCTACGGGCGCGAGGCGATGCTCTTCACCCCCTCGCCCCGCCAAGCCCTGTTCGGCCGCGTTGGCGCGCATGACATCCGCACGCGGCCCATCTCTATCGATCTCGCTTGGCTGGAGGAAGAGCGCCAGAAGGAAGTGGCCTGGCTGAGGAAACACATATGATCGGCCGAGAACGCGACGAAGCTCCTGTCTATTTTATTGGCCCTCTCCCCCCACCTACAAGTGGACAATCGTTTGCCACCAAGTTGCTGCTTGACGCTTGTAGAGACTCTGGACTCCCCCTTGTGGTGCTCAACACCATCCGGGGATCCACCGCCTCAACATCAACTAACGTTTTGGTTCGAGCACGCCGCGCTGCTTTCGCGATCACAAAGATACTCTTAGGGCGTCGCGGACGGTCCTACTATATCTCAGTTGACGCCAATAGGGGCATGGCAATCACGTGCGTCTATGTAGCCGCGGCCCGGCTACGTGGTGGGCGCATTCATCTACACCATCACACCTACGGGCACATATCATCGCCCAACATCCTAGGCCGCTCACTGGCATTGCTAGCAGGCGCTTCAGCCAACCACATCTGTATATGCCCGCGTATGGGCGATGCTCTACGTAACCAGTATCCAAATGTAAAACGGACGACTGCTCTATCCAACATCAGGTTCGTGAAGCCTCCGCCGATCGAAGAGTTAATGCTCTCGCGAGCGAGCCAGCAAATAATACGTCTCGGCCACATGTCTCGCTTGAGCGAGGCGAAGGGCATCATCGAATGCATTACCCTACTGGAGCGATTGCAGAAAGAAGGCTTTACCGCACATCTTCACCTTGCCGGTTCAATCGAACCCGATGCTAGAAAACACATTGAAGCAGCGATAAAAAAGCATGGTGAAAAGATCATCCTTCACGGGTTTGTATCCGGCGCCGAAAAGGACTCGTTCTTTAGGGAAATCGACTTCTTCCTGTTTCCAACCCGATACCATAACGAGACCCAAGGCATTGTTAACCTCGAAGCGATGTCGTTCGGTGTGCCTGTAATTGCCTTTGACAGATGCTGCATCGGTAGCGACGCAGAAGGGGGTGGCGGACTAGCCATCCCACCAACAGACGACTATGTTGAGGCTGCCGCCGCCTTTATATCCGATGCCATGTCAACAATGAGAGAGAAGCGAGCGCTCGCGCGCGAGAGATTCGATTACTTGCTCAATCATTCGTCTCGGGAAATTGATGAATTGATTGGTGAACTCTGATGCGTCGACGCTCGACAACCATAATCGGGGCTTTTGGCGGAAATAACGCCGGAGACGAGGCAATCCTTTCCTCGATATCCAAGCTAATTGATATCGCCGATACCGGCCGAGACAAAAATGTTATTTCCCTGTCGTCAAATATTACTCCCGACGCTGTCGAAATTTATCGGAGCGAATTCTCTTCGTTTTCGACAGCGAGAAATATAGTTTCCTCCGCCGCGCTTTGCATTTCGCGCGACCTCATCATAGGCGGAGGACAAATAATAAACGGCTCTCGTGTACCCTTGTATTTGATGTTCATGACATCTTGCGCGGCGCTAGCGCGGGTCACGGGAGGCAGAGTATTGATGATCGGGGTCGGGACAAATCGTGTCCATAAGTACTTTCTATCCTCTCTCTTCGCGAATATTTTGGTCCGGATTTGCAACTCCGTTTATGTTAGAGACGCACATTCAAAGCGCGATCTATTGGCAATTGGGTGCAGAGAGGAAGAAATCTCAATAGCTCCCGATGTTGTACTCTCGGGCGTAATCGGTCGATCGCAAATAGAGAGAGATCGGGTGGTCGTAGCTATTCATCACCACCCGACCGAACAACACCTTTCACCAAAGGAAACAATCGATCTAACTATAGCAGTGGCGAGCCGATACCCACAGCATAAGATTATAGTCGTTGCGCATGATGTTAGATCGGCATTTGATCACGGCCTACTGAGCGTAATCGCATCAGAAGTACGCGGCGTCGAAACCGTTGCCCTTCGAACGGCGGAGATGGCGGTAGAGCTCTACTCAAAGGCAGCACTCGTGGTGTCTTCGCGTATGCACCCGCTTATAATAGGGCTGATTTGTGGATCAAGCGTGGTGCCCATATCGATAAGCGAGAAAGTTCGCGACTTCTCGGCATCTTATGACCTTCGCTCCATAGATGATAGCAGCGGATACGGCGATATGAATTTGTTGGCCGTCGAGAATAAAGCGAAGATCGATACGATCTCAAAGCGCATTCTTGAGAACAGAGGCAGACTCGTCAGTATCTTCCGAGATGCTTTTGGGGAGCGTTGAAATGGATACCGACCGGGTTCCTGATTTTTTGATCATTGGCGCCATGAAGGCCGGCACCACGACGCTTTATCGCGATCTATCACAACACCCTAAGATCTTTTTGTCGGACCCAAAGGAGCCAAACGACCTTACTAGCGACAGGGTATTTACGCCCGCCGGGATACGATCGTATCGCGCGCTTTTCTCTCTCGCGAGAAGAGACCAGTTGTGCGGGGAAGCCTCTACGGCTTATACGCGGGCGCCCAGATTCAGTGGAGTTGCGCAACGCGCTCGCCATGTGTGCGGGCCAGATCTAAAACTTATCTACATCGTACGCGACCCCTTCGAGAGGGCCGTCAGCCATTACAGGTATGCATACACTCGCGGCAGGACTCGCGAAAAACTTGAAGTCGATTTAGAAAAGAATCCGGAATACGCGCACGTTTCTGACTACGCGTTCCAACTGAAGCCTTGGGCTCAGACGTTTGATCTCTCGTCTATTCTGATTGTCAAGTTCGAAGACTATGTCCAGGATCGCGAGCGCATATTCTCGGATGTCTCGAGGTTTCTAGGCGTAGATGCTGGGTTTAGCTTGAACACCTCTGAACGCTTCAACGTGACCGACGACATTAGGGTGAGCAAGGGGTTGGTTGAGCGGGTTCTTGCTAGCGACACGTTTCAGAGGCGGGTCAAGCCTCTTCTCAGCGAGGATGTGCGAGGATTTGGAAAACGGTTCCTTCTACGAACAGGAACTCCCCCAGCCAGATCGCTCCCCGATCCCCATCTTCGCGATCGCTTCATGGAACGGCTCTCCGTACCAAATCAGCTTATTTCTCAGACAGTAGGAGCGGTGCGGCTGGGCGATGTGCTGGGCGGGGTTGACCCCTGGGTTTGACGCCTTCGTGGGGAGTTCAGCGCGCTTGAGCTAAGACCGAGGAAGAGCGCGATACAAAGCCATTCACCGATAGTGAAGCTTCCGCCGTCTCCTGAAAGCTGCGATCTCAGGATCGGGAGCGTCAGAATAGCCGCCATGAAGCCTACAACCGGCACGGTTCGCGCTCGAAGGACCGCGGATCCAAGCATCGCTAGCAAGGCGAACAAGTATGTCGCCGCACAACTTAGGCTAAGAATGCCGCCCTGAAGCCAGGCAGCCAGAAAGAGGTTGTGAACTTGGTGGTAGACGACGCCTCGACCGACGCGTGTCGAGGCAGCGACTTCCGCACCGGTTCCACGACCAAGCACCGGGGCTTGTGCGATCGCATCAAGCGCTTCGGCATACATGCCGAGTCTACCATCCTCACTGATCGAACCTAGTCGTTGACCTACAATGTTGGTTACGCCGGACCCCTGAACGGCGATAAGCGCAACCACAGCTATAGCTAAGGACGACGCAAGCACACCAAAGAGCGTTATCTTTCGTCCAGAGCTTAACCAAGCGATCGCGAGCACCAGACTTGCAGCAATGGTGGCCACGATCAGGCTGCGGCTCACGCTGAGAATCACAACAGTTGCCGCCAGTGCTACACCGGCCACGGCGGAGACACGCATGGATGCCGTGGCCCCCGTCCACGACATCGCAGTTACGGCCGCAGCCAGCCCGCCTAACCATATGAATGAAAGCGCTGTGTGCCGGAGCGCTGTCGATACAATATCGCCGCTTGCGATCTGATCAGGCGTATTGAAAAGATTTAGGAAGAGGGCGAATTGCAGCACCGTCGGGTTACCCGACTCCAGCGCTCGCACCACTAGGCCCATCATCGATATGCCACGGGCCGCCAGCACGAAGTTGGCCACGATCAGGAATGTCCCGGCCGACACGAGAGGTGCCAGGCAGAGGGTCCGCAGGATCATGTCTCTAGGCCGCGTGCCGACATAAAGGGCGATGCCCAAGCCCATCACACCATAGATGAGCATCTTGGCGATCTGGCTGAAGCCCTCTGTCGGACTGATGGAATGCAGCAGGCTGACCACCAGGGAAAAGAGATAGGCGAAGAAGGCGCCCCAGAACACCAATGTGCCCTTCGGGAGATCGACGATGCGCGGGCCGCCCAGCACCTGGGCAAATCCGTACGCCGCCATCGGGAACATGACGAGGTGGACCAGCTTAAGCGCCAGTCCCACATTCAGCAGCGTCACCCATTGGATCGGTCCAAGGGCGAAGACCAGCAGCAGCGGCCAATCCACGCGCTTCATTGACGGTCCTCATTCAAGCGCCCGCGGTCCATTAGAATGACCTAAGCCAGGAAAGGACGCAGCCGCTTTGGGGCAGCGACGACCAACGGTTCGTAGGCGTCCGGCGCCAACCGCGATACACCAAAGCGCACCATTGCAACATAGCACAGTGCACCGACCACAACGGCGGCGGCAAGCACGATCCATGCCGCGGCGGCGGCGACCGGCGCGATCAGCAGGATGGCTCTCACGATCAGGTACATGACAAAACTGGGGATCGCGAAGGCGGCAAGGGTACGGACCTGCGCAGCTACACCCAAGCCGATCAGTCGGCGGGTCGTCTCCATGCCGGCCGGTATGGTGACCAGCCCGCGCGCCACGACGCCGATGGCGGCACCGGTCACGCCCCAGACACCGCCGACCAGAGCGGCAGCAACAGCGACGATGGCGCTGCCGAGACTCATACGCGCAGCGATGTTGGGGCGGCCGATGGCGATCAGCATGGGGTTCATGACCTGCAGCGCGAGCGCCGGGAAGATCGCGAAGCAAAGCATCCCGGACGCCTCGGCGGCAGGTCGCCATGTTTCGCCGAGCACCAGCACCAGGAGCGTTGGGGCGGTGGCGGCCGCGCCCACGAACGCGGGGACTGATATCGCGGCCACCGCCGAGAGGGCGCGCAAGTAGGAGACCGATCGGTCGCCGCTGGCGCGGGAGAATGCCGGAAGCAAGACGCTCACGAGCGGAGCAGCGAACACCTGCGTCAGCAACTGGTTGATCTGCGAAGCCACTCGGAAGTGCGCGACCGTCTGCGGGCCGAGCATGAGGCCCAGCCCCAGTTGCACGAACCGAAGGCTGCCAGTCGTCAGGACGGCGCTAAGCGCCAGCTGCCAGCCGAATGCGATCTGGCGCCTGGCCTCGCTCAGGCTGATCTGGCGGCCCGGGGTCCAGCGCGCAAGCACCCAGGTGACGATAAGCAGGCCGAGCGCTTCGATCAGGTTAAAAGCGACCACCGCCCAGGCGCCCCAGCCTCGGGTCGCCAGCCAGATCGCCGCCGCCGCGGCGGCGAGGGAGGCGAACACCTGAGACAGGGTGAGCAGGCGGTGACGGAACTCGCGCTCAATCCTCGCTTCCTGTATCGCTGCGGCACCGGTGAAAACCAGCACAAGCGAGGCGGCGATCGTCAGCTTGACCAGCCGCGCTTCTCCGTAGACCTGCGCCAATAGCGGTGCCGACAGGGCGACCAAGCCCGCCAGAAGGCATCCCAAACCGAAGTTCAACCACCATGCCGTGTCGGTGACTACATCGCTCACGGTCTCGCGCTGTATCACCACATCTCGAAAGCCGCGAGCGAGCAGCGTCCGAAGGATCACCACCAGTGCGACCGGGATGGAGGCGATGCCGAATTCCATCGGGGACATCAGCCCGGCCAGGGCGAAAAAGGCGACCGCATTTGCGAACTGGCGGCCACCGAAGCGGGCGAACAGCCAGGCTGCGCTGATCGCAGAGCGTCGCGCGAGTTTGCTCATAGCGCGCGGGCGTGCGAGAGGGCCTGGACCGCCCCGATCAAGTGATAGAACGAGCTCCCCGGCGCGGGCTCGAGACGGAAGGTTTCGTCCGGGGCCATCAGGTCCCACCAGGCCGCAGGCGCCAGATAGGCGGCCAGGCCGCTGGCGGCCGGCAGGGGGTTTTGCCCCAGGGCCAGGGACGCCTTCAGCCATTCGGTCTGCGGCCAGAGGCGGGCGGCGGTGTCACGGACGGTGAAGTCGTCGTGAAGTGCGTTCATGGCCACGCCGCGCGCGGGGTCCACGCCGCGCAGGCCGGCGGCATAGAGCCGTTCGGCAGCCGGGCCGGCGCGGGGCTCTCCAGTCTTCTCGCCCCAGCGGGCCAGCAACCAGGCCCATTCGAACTGGTGGCCCGGTTCGACCCGGCGGCCGTCCTCGCCCGGCGCGGGGGCCCAGGCTTCGTCAAAGAACTCGCGAAGAAAGCCGCCTTCGGGGTCGATGAAGCGGGCGAGCGCGAGGTCGACGATCTCGGCCGCCAGCGCTTCCCATTCCGACCCGCCGCCGGCCTCCATCCAGGCCATGGCGGCCTCGAGGAGGTGCATGTGGGCGTTGGCCTGGAACGGGTGAGGCTCGACCTCGCGGAAGCCGCCGGCCGGATGGCGCAGTCGCTCGATCGCGCCCAGCAGACGCTGGGCCTCGCCGGCCAGATCGGCATGGCCCGGGTCGGCCCGATGCAGTGTGGCCATGGCCAGCAGGGCGAAGGCTTGATCATAGAGGGCGGCGGTCTCGTCCAGCGGTTCGCCCGTTTCGCTCACCAGCGCCCGGAAGAGTCCGTCGGGGCGGCGATAGCGATTCAGGAAGTAGTCCATGCCGTGCCAGGCCGCCTGCCGCCACGGGCCTTCCCACCCCATCATGCCGGCCGTGGCATAGACGAAGGTCTGGCGCGTCTGGACCCGTGACCGGCGCGGTGCGCTGACGGGTCGTCCGTCCGGTGTCAGGGCTTCACGGAAGCCGCCCGCAACGTGGTCGGCGCCCACGGTCCACCAGAGCGGCAGGGCGCTCGTCCTCAGCCAGGTGTCGAACCAGGCCGCAGCCTCTTCGACTGTGGCGAACGGGGTCTTGGCGTCCGTGGCCCGCACGCCGAACCGTTCGGCCGCCGCCTTCACCTTCTGCGTCGCGCCGAGGCTGCTGACCAGAACCCGCCCCCGGTCGGCGATGACGGCGATGTTCGACAGGCCGATCACCGCCACGCCCATACCATCCCCGGCCCGGACGAGACTGCCCTCCACATCGACGAGAAGACCGTCGCCTGACACGACATTGCCCGAGGCGTCCTGCGCCCCGACCGACCAGACGGCGTCCCAGGCGCCCAGGTCGGACCAGGCGAAAGACACCGGCAGGACAGCGGCCCGGTCCGTCTTCTCCATGACGGCATAGTCGATCGAGATCTTCGGCGCGTTCCGAAAGGCCGGCGCGAGCTCCGTCGCCGGACGCCCGCAGCCCGCCACGGACGACGACTCGATGGAGTCGCGCGCCGCGGCGGCGATTTCGGGGGCGAAGCGGTCGAGCTCGGCCATCAGCACGCCGGCGGCGACGACGAAGTTGCCGCTGTTCCAGAGGTAGCCTTCGGCGATGTAGCGTTCGGCCGTCGCGGCGTCGGGCTTTTCGACGAACGCCGCCACCTGCCGCACCGGGCCGAGCTCGGCGCCTGGCGAGATGTAGCCGTAGGCGGTCGATGGCGCCGTGGGAGAGACGCCGAGCGTCACGATGCGTCCGTCCCGGGCGGCCTCTATGGCCAGGCCGGCGGCGGCGCGGAACGCTTCGCCGTCCGGAATGTGGTGGTCGGCGGCGACGACGACGGCCACGCCGCTGGCGTCGCGCGCCTCGATCCAGGCGCAGGCCGCGGCCATGGCCGGCGCGGAGTCTCGCGGCTCGGGCTCAAGGAGGACGGCCGCCTCGACGCCGGTCGCGCTCAGCTGGCTTGCGATAAGATCGGCGTGGGCGGCGCCGGCCACCACCACGACCTGCCCCCCTTCGGCCAGGCCGGCCACGCGCAGCACCGTGTCCTGGAACATGGACCGTTCGCCGACGAGGGGGAGGAACTGCTTGGGACGGGTCGGCGTCGACTCCGGCCACAGGCGCGTGCCCGATCCGCCGCACATGATCACGGGATAGACCGCCACCTGAACTCTCTTTCCCCGACGCCGGGCCGCTGGCGCCACGATGGAACATCCGCGGCGCACAGACGACGACTTCTCGGTTAGCGTGCAAACCTCGCGCCCGCCAAGCGTCCTGTCGCTCAATTTGCGCGGAAGGCGCTTATGGGCGGCTTTTATTGCGCCCACATCACAGCAGCGCCCGCCAGCCGGGCGAAGTCGTGGGGCTCAGCCGTAGAATCTTCGATACCACTCGACGAACCTCGGCAACCCCTCCTCAATCGGGACCTTCGGCGCGTAGCCCGTCAGCGCCGCCAGCCGGCTGATGTCCGCATAGGTCTCGGTGACGTCGCCCGGCTGCATGGGGCGGAAGACCTTTTCCGCCTTTCGGCCCAGCGCCGCCTCAAGCGTGCCGATCATGTCCATCAGGCCCACGGGCCGGCTGTCGCCGATGTTCAGCACGCGGTTCATGCCGCTCTCCGGCAGATGATCCAGCGCGCCCACCACCCCATCGACGATATCGTCGATATAGGTGAAGTCCCGCGCCATCTTCCCCTGGCCGTAAACCTCGATCGGTTCCCCAGCGAGGATTTTGCGGGTGAAGGAGAAGTAGGCCATGTCCGGCCGCCCCCACGGTCCGTAGACGGTGAAGAACCGCAGGCCGGTCTGCGGAAAGCCGTAGAGCTTCGCATAGGCGAAGCTCATCAGTTCGCAGGCGCGCTTGGTGGCGGCGTAGAGCGAGACCGGCTCGGCGGCCGCGTCGCTCTCCTTGAAGCCCGCCCCCTCGCCCGGACGGTCGCCATAGACCGAACTGGACGAGGCGTAGACGAGATGCTGGAAGCCCGCCTGGTGGCGGCAGGCCTCCATCACCGACAGGTGGCCGGCGAGGTTGGACCGCTCGTAGGCGAACGGATTCTCGATCGAGTAGCGGACGCCGGCCTGGGCGGCCAGGTGGACCACCCGCACCGCCCCGGTCTCGCGCAGCAGTTCGGCGAAGGCCTCGGCCTCGGCGATGTCCATCCGCACCATGCGGAACCGGTCGCGCGCCTCCAGCCGTGCGGCCCGCGCGGCCTTCAGGGCCGGATCGTAATAGTCGTTGAACACATCCACGCCGACCACCGCCTCGCCGCGGTCGAGCAGGCGCTCGGCCACGTGCATGCCGATGAAGCCGGCCGCGCCGGTTACGATGACGGGGGCGATCATGCCCGGTCCTCACGCTCCCAAACAGAGACGCCCGACGACAGAGCCATCGGGCGCAAGTCAGGCTTCGCATGAAACACCCCGGCGGTGAAGAGCGCCCTCAGTCGTCGCTCTTGTGCTCGGGCTTATCCTTCCGGGAGGTCGAGGCCATCTCCTCGAGCTCCGTCTCGGTCATGGATTCCTCCATCGAGCGCGAGGCGCCCTGGAGGTCCTTCTTCGGCGTGTCGCCGCGCTTGGCGGACAAGGCGGCGCCGGCGGCCTTTTGCTGGGCTGCGGATTTGGCGGGCATGGGCGGCTCCTTTCTCCTGTGCTCGACAACACCGCCTCGCCGCGACAGTTCCCCACGCCGGCAACCTGGGACCGATCCGACGGGTTGAGTTCAGACCTCCCGCAACCGCCATGAAGGAGCGCCCCATGCCGGATCTGGCCGAAACCCGCTACTGGATGGTCGAGCGCCAGGTGAGGCGGCGCGGGGTCGAGGACGAGCGGGTTCTCGAGGCCCTACGGGCCGTGCCCCGGGAGGCCTTCGTTCCACGCGAGATGGAGGAGTTCGCCTACGAGGACTCGGCGCTTCCTGTGGAGGCCGGACAGACCATTTCCCAGCCCTATATCGTCGGGCTCATGCTGGCGGCCGCGGGGCTCCAGGCCGGGGATCGCGTGCTGGAGGTCGGCGCCGGCACGGGCTACGCCGCGGCCGTCGCCGCCCGCCTGGCGGACTGCGTCTTCGCCATCGAACGCGATGCGGGTCTGGCCCGGACGGCGGCGACGCGCCTCGCCCAGCTCGAGGTCGAAAACGTCGAGATCCGCCAGGGCGACGGAACCCTGGGATGGCCAGAGGCCGCCCCGTTCGACGCCATCATCGTCTCGGCCGGCGGGCCGGACGTTCCCCAGGCCTTGGCCGACCAGGTGGCGGTCGGCGGGCGGCTGGTCATCCCGGTGGGCGAGACCCGCGACCGGCAGCGCCTGCTGAAGATGACACGCGTGGAAGCCGGACGTTGGGTCAGCGAGGACCTGGGCGAGGTGATGTTCGTCCCTCTGATCGGGGCGCACGGCTGGCGCGCGAGCGCCGAGGCCGCCGGCCGGGCCCCGACCCCGGAGCCGCGCAGCTTCCGTGAGCCCCTCGACGAAGCCGACATCGCCCAGGCCATCGCGCGCGCCGCCCTTCCCCTGCCCGCCCTGGACGACGCCCGGTTCGCCGAGCCCTTCGACCGCTTCGCCTCCGCCCGCGTCGTCCTCCTGGGCGAGGCGAGCCACGGGACCTCCGAATTCTACCGCGCGCGGGCGGCGATCACGCGCCGACTCATCGAGCGCCACGGGTTCAACATCGTGGCGGTGGAGGCCGACTGGCCCGACGCTTCAGTGGTCAATCGCTTCGTCCGCGGCCTGCCGCCAGGCGCGCACGCGGAGACCGCCTTCCAGCGGTTTCCCACCTGGATGTGGCGCAATGCGGAAGTGGCCGAGTTCCTCGGCTGGTTGCGGGACTGGAACGCCAGCTGGCCGCCCGGCGCCCAGGTCGGCTTCTACGGCCTCGACCTCTACAATCTGAACGCCTCCATCGGTGCGGTTCTGGACTACCTCGATCGCGTCGATCCGGAAGCCGCCGCGGTGGCGCGCGAGCGCTATGGCTGCCTCACGCCCTGGTCGGAGGCGCCGCAGACCTACGGCCGCATGGCGCTCAGCGCCGGCTACGCACCCTGCGAGGACGCCGTGGTGCGGACGCTTCGCGACCTGCTCTGCAGAAAGCTCGACTACGCGGCCGCCGACGGGGAACAGTTCCTCGACGCCAGCCAGAACGCCCGCCTCGTCCGCAACGCCGAGCGCTACTACCGGGCCATGTATTACGGCGCCGCCGAAAGCTGGAACCTCCGCGACACGCACATGTTCGAGACGCTGGAGACGCTGCTTTCGGCCTGGCCCGACGCCAAGGCGGTGGTCTGGGCCCACAATTCCCACATCGGCGACGCCTCCCGGACCGAGATGGGCCAGGTCCGCGGGGAACTGAATCTCGGCCAGCTCTGCCGGGAGCGGTTCGGGCCGCAGGCGGCCCTGATCGGCTTCGGGACCCATGCCGGGACCGTCGCCTGCGCCAGCGACTGGGACGCCCCCATGGAGGTGAAACCGGTCAAACCGTCGCTTCCCGGCTCCTATGAGCGGCTGGCGCACGAATCCGGGCGCGACCGCTTTCTCCTCGATCTGCGCGAACAGGCGGATACGCAGCTGCGTCAGGCCCTGCTCAGGCCGCGTCTCGAACGCTTCATCGGCGTCATCTATCGGCCGGAGACCGAGCGCTGGAGCCACTATGCCGAATGCGCCCTGCCTGAGCAGTTCGACGGCTACGTCTGGTTCGACGCGACGACGGCGGTCACCCCGCTGGACGCCGCCAGCGGCTCGGGCGAGGACGAAACCTGGCCGTTCGGGCTGTAAGGACCGTTGGTGCGGACGGCGGGACTCGAACCCGCACTTCCTTCCGGAAAACAGATTTTAAGTCTGCTGCGTCTACCGATTTCGCCACGTCCGCATGGGGGGCTCGTGCCACAGGATGGGAGCGGATGCGAGAGGAAGCCGCATCGTCGGCGGAAAGCAGGACTTAACCGCCGAAGCCTAGTGTCGGCGCGATGTCCGCCGCACCCCTCGACACCGCCGCCGCGCCCCCGCCCGACCGCCGCCGTGCGCCGCGTCGACCGTTCCGCCGCAGCCGGCGGGCGCTGGAGCGTATCGAGGTCCTGGGCGCCGGGGTGGACCTCGTCCGGCCGGAGGAGGTCATGCACCATGTGGAGGCGGCGATCGACGAGGGACGGCCCTTCCTGGTCGCCAACCACAACGCCCACAGCCTCTATCTCATCCGACGCCAGCCCGAGTTGAGGGCCTTCTTCGCGGCCGCGGACATCGTCGAGGTCGACTCCACGCCGGTCATCGCCTTTGCGCGGCTGCTGGGCCTCCACAGCCGTCCGTTCCATCGCTGCACCTATCTGGACTGGCGCGAGCATTTCTGGAGCCTGGCCAACCGGAAGGGATGGCGCGTCTTCTATCTCGGCGGCGCACCCGGCGTGGCGGACGAGGCGGCGAGGCGGCTGTCGGCGCGCTATCCCGACGTGCAGTTCGGAACGCGGGACGGCTATTTCGACATGTCGCCGGGCTCGGCGGCGAACCTCGACATCCTCGCCCAGATCGAGCGCTTTGCGCCGCACGTCCTCTTCGTCGGCATGGGCATGCCGCGCCAGGAGCAGTGGATCGCCGAAAACCGCCAGGCCCTACCCGCCTGCGCCGTCTTCTCCGTCGGCGCCGCGTTCGACTACGAGGCGGGCGTGCAGCGCGCCGCTCCGCGCTGGATGGGGCGGGCCGGGATCGAGTGGCTGTTCCGACTGTGCGCCGATCCCCGGCGGCTGGCTCATCGCTACGGCGTGGAGCCGCTGTTCCTGCTGCGGCCTGCCTTGCGGGACGTGGCCCGGGCCGTGGCCGAACGCCGCTTCCTGAAGCAGCCGGGCGCGGGCGTCAGCCCCGGCCGGACCTAGGCGGCGGCGGCGCCCGCGGCTTCGGCGAGGTCGGCCAGGCGGGTCCAGTTCAGGGTGGACTGGATCTGCGCATAGATGGCCGAAAGCCAGCCCTTGCGCCGCAGTTCGAGGAAGGCCTCGTCGTTCAAGGCGCGGAACCGCGTCTCCTCCACGGTGAGGAAGCCCGACAGGGAGAGCCGGGCGCCGCTGGCGAGGTTGGCGGTGGCGGTGCGGGTGTCGAGGAGATCGAGGTCGCGCAGCGCCTTGCCGAAGGGCTCGGTGGCTGCGTCGGCGGTTTGCGCCGAGCGGCAGAAGCGCAGCGCCGCCCGCAGAAGCTCGGCAGGCTGGCCGTCGGCGGAGAACAGCGGCTGGCCATCGGTGGGACTGAGGATCTCCGGCCGCTCCTCGATGCAGAGCAGCTCGGCCTCACCGTCCCGGCTGAGGATGAACGGGAAGCGCCGCACATAGGTCGGCACATAGGCGCCCTCAAGCCAGGCACCGGCGCGGTTGACGAAGACGTTCTCGCCCTCGCGCAGGCCGAGAATGGCCATCGGCCGCGGCGCCTCCCCGACCGTGAAGGCGATGGGATACCACTGACCGGCCAGCGGGATTTCGGCCAGATTGAGCGGGACGGCGTTCGCCTTGGCGGCGAACCGGTAGTCCAGGGGCGCGCGCAGGCGCAGGCCGCCGTGGCGCGCCGGGTGAAGCGGGGCCGGGTTGTCGTAGAAGATCGGCTTCATGCGGCGTTCGCCCCCTCGCGAAACTGGTCCGCCGTCTGAAATTGGACCTAAACCCTGCTTCGAAGCGATGGCAAGACGCCTCGCCTGCCGGCCGAGCGGTCTGACCGGTCGCGCCGCACGTCTGTCCAGGCTAAGTCCGGAGCCCGGCAGATTCGAAGGACCGCGCGCCATGCTCAAGCTTCCGCTCGATGTCGATCAGATCAAGGGTTTTCTCGACCCCGCCGAGGGCGAGGCCCTGCAGCGGGCCGCTGTGGCCGGCGCGGCGCTGGGCGCCTGCCTGGAGATCGGCGCCTATTGCGGCAAGTCGGCCGTCTATATCGGCACGGCCTGCCAGAGCGTCGGAGCGCCGCTCTTCTCGGTCGACCATCATCGCGGCTCGGAAGAGAACCAGCCCGGCTGGGAATACCACGACGCCGAACTCTGGGACGACGAGGTCGGCGCCATGGACACCCTGCCCTTCCTGCGGCGCACGCTGCGGGCGGCAGGCCTCGAGGAGACGGTCATACCGATCGTCGGCCGATCGGCGACGGTGGCGCGGGCCTGGGGCGCGCCGCTCGGATTCCTGTTCATCGACGGGGGCCACACAATGGAGGCCGCGCTGGGCGACTACCGGGGCTGGACGCCCCACCTCGTGAGAGGCGGCCTGCTGGCCATTCACGACGTGTTTCCCGACCCCGCCGACGGGGGCCGGCCGCCCTTCGAAATCTACCAGCGCGCGCTCGCCTCGGACCTCTTCGAAGAGGTCGAGGCGGTCAAGAGCCTGCGGGTGTTGCGCCGCCTGTGAGGCGCGGCCTCAGAGGTGCTGGGTAAGGACCCTCGCCGCCGGCGACCATTCGAAGAGGGCGTCGTGCGCCAGGATGGCGGCGGCCTGCGTCCAGCTCGGCCGTTCCTCGGGCCACAGGATCGCCTCCTCGAACTGCCAGCCCATCCAGTAGGCGCCCTCGGCGTCGCGATGGGCGTCCTGCCAGGCCAGCAGATCGGCCGCCGCCTGCCGGCGTCCGACCGAGACGAGGGTGATGGCCAGCTCGCAGGACTCCGCGACGGTGGCCCAGGGCTGGTCGTGGACGCAGCGGCACCCGAGGCCGGGCGCGACGAACCGCGACCAGTCGGCGTCCAGACGCGCCTGGGCGGCCGCCCCGCCGATGGCGCCGCCGAGGACGGGATAGTACCAGTCCATGGCGAAGGCCGAGCGGTCCAGGCTGCGGTCGAAGCGCTCGGGGCGGGCGCGGAGCGCCTCGCCCAGCCGGGCCTTGGCCGCCGCCCAGGCCGGTTGCGGCTCGCCGACCAGATCGGCCAGGCGCAGAGCGCACTCCAGGCTCTTGTAGATGGAGCCGCAGCCGGCGCGCACCGCGTCATCGGCGTCGGAGCCGTGGGCCTCTTCGGACCAGGAAATGTCGCCCGTGGGGTGCTGCAGGCGCACCACGAACGCGATCGCCTCGCGCACCATCGGCCAGTAACGGCGCGCCAGGGCGACCTCGCCCGTGATGACGAAGGCGTGCCAGACCACGACGGCGCAGTAGGCGGCGAAGTTCGTGTCGCGGAAGGCCGGCGCCGGTTCGCGCGCCAGATGCATGCGGTCCGACATCGGCAGGACGTTGCCGTACTCCCCGAGCCAGGCGCCGTCTCGCCCCTGCCGTGCGGCCAGGGCCTCCAGCCCCTGGCGGGCCGCCGCCTGCTCGCCGCCGACGAACAGGGCCATGACGCACTCGCCGTGGTTCCAGGGATCCCAGGGGCCGCCTTCGAACCACGGGATGGCGCCGTCCGCCGTCTGAGCCTCAAGCATGCAGGCGAGCGCGCCCTGAAGAGGATCGCGCCGGCTCAGCCTTGGCCTTCGCAGGACCGCCGGTCCGCTCATGCCGCGGCCTTGCGGAAGTAGAAGGCCACGCTCTTGCCCATGAGCGGGGCGGCGACCGCCTCCAGGGCCCGGGTGAGCGGCGGCCGCGCCATCAGGTCCCAGACCAGGAACCTGTGGTAGGTCTTGATCAGCGGATGATCATCCTGCCGATCCCAGAAGGCGCACTTCAGCCACCAATAGGGACTGTGCAGGCCATGCGCGTAGTGCTGGCCAAGAAAGCGGTAGCCCAGCCCGCCGATCTCGCGGCGCAGGCTGTCCTCCTGGAAGATGCGGACATGGCCGCCCGGCTGGTCGGCGTATCCGCCTTCGCCCGGCGCGAGCTTCCAGCAGATCGCTTCCGGCCAGGCCCGCGGGACGGTCGGGGCGAAGAGGCCGCCGGGCTTCAGCACCCGGGTGATCTCCTTCAGCGCCGCGCCATAGTCGTCGAGGTGCTCCAGCACCTCCGAGCAGATGACGACGTCGAACGTCCCATCGGCGAACGGCAGCCGGTAGGCGTCGCCCTTCAGGAAGCTGCAGGCGCCGGGCCGCGCCGGCTTCGGCAGTTCGGCCACGCCGGCCCGGGCCTTGGCCAGGGACGGCTCGTCCATGTCCAGCCCGACGACGTTGACGCCGTCCTCCAGATGGACGCCGTGGCAGTGTCGGCCCTCCCCGCAGCCGAGATCGAGCACCCAGTCGCCGGGGCGCAGCCCCAGCCTCTGCATCTCTACGGTCAGCATCTGGCGGCCACCGCCTCACGCAGGATCTGCTCGTAGGCCGCGCCCGCCCGCGCCCAGGAGAAGACCTCCCGGGCCCGCCGGCGGCCCGCCTCGCTCAAGGCGCTCCGCTTGGCCGGATCGTCGAGAAGCTGGCTCACGGCCGCAGCCAGGGCCTCCGGATCGCCCCGGCGCACGACCACGCCGGCCTCGCCGACGACCTCCGGCAGGGCGCCGCCGTCGGTCACCACCACGGGCGCGGCGCAGCTCATGGCCTCCGCCGCGGGCAGGCCGAAGCCCTCGTAGAGCGAAGGCGTGACGCAGATGGTGGCCCGGGCGTACTGCTCGGCCATCTCTTCGTTGCTGAGGCCGCTGATGAAGCTGACCCGTTCGGTCAGGCCGAGGGCCTCCAGCCGGCGCGCGGTGGCGCCGTCGGGCTTGAGCTTGCCGATCACCACCAGCTCGAGATCGGGATAGTCGGTCAGCAATCGGGCGTAGGCGTCGATCAGGACGCCGAGCCCCTTGAGCGGCACATCGGCGCTGGCGGTGGTGAGCAGGCGTCGTTCCCGCCGACGAAGATCCGGTTGGGGACGGAAGATCTCCTGGTCGATTCCCAAGGGCACGGCGTTGATGCGCGCCGGATCGACCTTCAGGCAGGCGCTGATGTCCCGCCCGGCCGTCTCCGAAACCACGATGACGCTGGAGAGCCTGGGGGCGACCCGCTCCTGCATGGGCAGGAAGCCGTACCATCGGCGAATGAGCCACCGCGCCTTCCAGTCGGGGGCGGCGGCCAGGGCCAGTTCCACGTCGCGGCGGATCGGGTGATGGATCACGCCGACCACAGGCAAGCCGGCGGCCTGGATGTCGAGCAGGCCGTAGCAGAGCGACTGGTTGTCGATGACGACGTCGTAGTCGTCCCGCCGCCGGCGCAGATAGCGCGCCGCCCGACGGCCGAAGGTGTAGGGCTCCATGAACTTGCCGGAGAGGTGGCCGAAATACTCGGCCGTGTCGGCCCAGCTCAGGAGATGGCGCGGGCGCAGCGCCCGATGGCCGTTGTGAGGCTGGGCGTAGAGGTCCAGCGACGGGATCTTCACCAGCCGTACGCCGGGCGCCAGGTCCGGGTACGGCGGGCCCGACAGCACGTCCACCTGATGGCCGCGCGCGGCCAGGGCGGCGGCGGCCTGGGCCAGGTAGACGCCCTGGCCGCCCACCTTCGGATCCGACCGATAGGAGAGGAAGGCGATCCGCAAGGGACCGTCCGACCGGGCCGCCCTGCGGGCTGGGCTCTGATCGGCGGCGTCGGCAAGGGTTGTGTCGAGCATGGCCTCGCGGGTCTACAGCCTAGACGAGCGCGAGCCTAGCCGAACCGCGAGATCACGTTGCGGCAAGACCCCGCCGGCCGATCCGCAGGCGCCTTGGGCCCGTCGCCGTGAAACTCTTCCTGCAGACTGTTTCGCCCTTGTTGCTGATTGTATCAGCACCGCCGGCGCCTGATCTTCGAGCGGCGCCACACTGTCCCTGGGAGTCCTCATGGACTCAACCGGGAATTCGCCTGATGGGCGAGTTTTTCGTGCTTTGCGACTTGCATTTCTTACGCCCTGGTGGCCTTAACTCCGTTTGCGGGCCTGTCCGGCGGCTGACCAGTTCTGGCCAGTAAGTTACGGTTACCGCAAGGTTAACAGTTCAATATGGGCAAGGCGTGCCCATATTGCGCACCAAGTTCCTTGCCATTTTGACGCAGGCGACCACCTTAGGGTGAAGCTGAGAGGTCAAAGGCGGCCATGGAAACTTCATTTGGACGATCTGGCGAAAGATCGAATTCTTACAACGCAGAGAATTATACACCTCTCATGTATCGCTTCCACTTGGCGGCCAGCACTCTATTCAAGCTGACCTCGACTTGGCGCGCCAAGTGCGGCAATGATTCTGAAGCCCTCTATGTATACACCGCCTTCCTACTCGCCCTGGCGGCCGAGGCGGTGAAGACGGTTGGGATGAGCGAGGAAGACGCCTCCGCCGAAGTCTCAGCGACACTTTCAGCCTTCAGTGTAAGCTCAATGACGAATATTCCGCGGGAGACGGTCCGGCGGAAGCTGAAGATCCTCGCCGAGCGCGGCATGATCCGGCAGGGTCCCGGCTCGGCCTACACGCTGACGCTCGCCCGCGAGGCGATCCGCGAGTTCGTCCAGCGCGCGACGCCGCTCGAAATGCCCTATGACTGGGAGGCGCTCCAGTGACCGGTCAGGACGAGGATCGGGTGGTGGCGCTCCATGGCGCCTGGGGCCCGAAGGATCCGCCGGCCCCCAAGGCGCCGGCCCACCCCTACTTCTTCGGATCGGGCCTGCTGGCCGAAGCCGGCGGCCGCCGGACGATCGAATACTGCCTGCTCGACGCCTTCTCGACCATCGCGCTCAAGTTCCGCGCCGACTGGGAGCTGAACTGGATGGGCCGGCGCTCCCGCTGGCAGCCAGACGCCCCGGCGCTGGCCGGTCTGCTCATGCTGCGCATGGCGCTGGCTGGCGAGACCGTGGTGATCGCCTCGCGGGACGAGGAGGAGTGCCGCCTGCCGATCTGCGCCATCGAGGACGCCTTCGAGGTGCTCTGCGCCGACGCGCTCTATGAGGATGATGATCTGCGCCGCCATGCGCCGGCCGCCGCCGCCCGTATGGCGCAGGCCCATCGCGAGGCCCTGCAGACCGAACACACCGCCTTCCTGGTCGCCGCCCGCCTGCACGAGGTCTGGTCGATGGCCGAGGCGGCCCGCCGCGCGCCGGCCGAGCAGCGGTCTCCGGCGCAGATCGTGCCCTTTGCGCCGAAGGAAGATCGCCATCCTGAGCGGGCGCCGCTCTTCGGCCGTCCGTTCCGGCGCCGGCCGCGCCCCTGCAGCGAAGGTCCCGCACAATGAGCCAGCCAGGCCAAGTCCTCACGGCCGTCGTCGGGCCGCTGGGGTTTCCGATCACCCGCGACACCCTGCCGGCGCCCGACACCGTCCGGTGGAACGCGCGCCGCAAGGCGGAACTGCTGCTGGCGATCCGGGCCGAGCTGATCTCGCTGCGCGAGGCGGTCGACCTCTACCGGCTGTCGGCCGAGGAGATCATGGGCTGGTCGCGGCTCTTCGAGCGCCACGGCCTAGAGGGCCTCAAGACGACCAAGGCGCAAGCCTATCGCCAAGGCCGGCGTCGCCACCCCCCAACCGAGCGCGACGATCGGCCGGTGGAGATCCCCGCCGCCTGACGGGCCGTTCCCCCTAGGCGGGGGTCTCCACCACCTGCAGGTTCGCGACGCCGGCCTCGCGCAGGACCGAGATCAGTTCGGTGAGAGTGGCCTCCACCTCGCCGGGGTCCCGGCCCCGCACGACCAGGTTCGTGCCGAAGCCGTCCTGCCCATAGAACGGATAGCTGCCGAGCGAGAGCCCCGGATGGGCCTTGGCCACCGCTTCCAGCGGCGCGGCCACCGCGCCCTCGCCCGATCCCTCGACGCGCAGCGTCCGGGAAACGACCACCGCCCCGCCCTTCAGGCGCGGACCGACGTCCTGCAGCATGCCGCGCATGATCTGGGGCACGCCGGCGAGCACGAAGACGTTGCCGATGGTGAAGCCGGGCGGGCCCTGGACCGGGTTGTTCACCAGTTCCCCGCCGTCCGGCACGCGCGCCATGCGCCGCCGCGCGGCGTTCAGTTCGTCGCCCCACCGCGCTTCCATCATGGCGATGATGTCCGGGTGCTCGTGGAGTTCGACCCCGAAGGCGGCGGCGACGGCGTCGGCGGTGATGTCGTCATGGGTCGGTCCGATGCCGCCGGTGGTGATGACATAGTCGTAGCGGGACCGCAGGGCGTTCAGGGCCGCGACGATCTCCTCTTGCACGTCGGCGACGGTTCGCGCCTCAGCCAGATCGACGCCGTGGGCGCCGAGGTATCTGGCGATGTCCCGGAGATTGGTGTCCTGCGTGCGGCCGGAAAGGATCTCGTCCCCGATGATCAGCACGGCGGCGGTCACCCGCCCCTGCGTGAACGGATCGGATCTATCGGCCGTCGGCATCGAACGGAACTCCTGCGAAGATGGTGCGCCCGCAGCCCTTGCAGGGCGGCGCGAGTGTGACGTGGTGCGTACGCAGCGCAAGCCCAGGCAGACGCAGGCTCGCACCAGACGCGGGCCGTGACCGGGGCCCCCGTCGGTCTGGTGTCCCCGTCTTCGCCAACGTCGGCGAGCGCGACCTGACCGTGCAGGCCAGGCCGCTCGCCCTGGCGCACTCCAGCCGTCCGTGATCAGGGGATGTGTCGTGCAGGCGGCGTTTCGGCTGATCCCGACCGGCGTCGTCTTCGAACCCGCCCGCCAGGCGATCATGGCGACAAGGGCTCCGTCGGGCCGCGGCGCCTGGGGTCGAGGCCGGAAGCGCCCAACACCGCCCGTCGCGCGAAAAAACCTTCGCGGCGCAAGGGTGGTTTTGGGCGTTAGCACGCTCGAAACGGCGCCAGCGGCGCCAGCCAGGCGCCGACATCGGCGCCCATTTTGGGCAGACCCTTCCAGAAGATCAGCGATTTCCTTGACTTAGATCCTGACCGGTGACGCCACGGCGTCTCGTCTCGCCCTGGCGTCTGACGCCGCCCAGCCCGCACCAGCCGCCCCATCACCCGTTCGTGGGCCGGTTTTTCGGGGAATTCTGCGGCTGTCTATCCGCAACCTTGCGGAGTCGCACGCGCGGCGAAACGGCGCCAGCACAACCCATGGTCGGCCGCACGTTGCGGCGAAGACGAGGTGGGAGGCACGCCGATGGGACGAGCAGCCAAACTTGAACCGAGCCGGAGCCGAGCGCTTATAGCGACCGGCGGCGCGATCGCCATCTGGATGATGGCGGGCCCGGCCCTGGCGCAAAGCGCCCCGGTGGGCGGCCAGATCGGGGGCTTTATCGACAACATTGTCGAGCTCCTGAACTCCAGCGTCATCCGCGGTCTGGCGATCATCGCCGTGATCTTGACGGGCATAGCCTGGATGTTCGGCCATCTCGACCTTCGCCGCGCGGGCTCGGTGATCGTCGGGATCATCGTGATCTTCAGCGCCGCGGCGATCGTCGACCTGATCGTCGGCTCGGGCGGCTGATTCGATGCAAAGCCTGCCCCCCTCTCCTTCGGAGCGGCCGCTCTTCTTGGCCTGCACGCGTCCGGCCATGGTCGCGGGCGTGCCCATGGAGGCCGTCGGCCTCAATCTGATCGTGTCGGCGAGCATCTTCCTCCTGGCCGGCTCGCCGGCCTGGCTGAGCCTTGCCGTCGTGCTGCACGTCCTCTTCCGATCCATCTGTCGCCAGGACCCCTACGCCTTCCGCGTCCTTCGCCTCTTCCTGCTGACCCGGGCCGGCCGCGTCTCGCGCACCTTCGGCGGTGTGAGCTTCGCCCCCAGCCCGACGAAGCGCGCCTTCACGCCCCGGGAGGCGCTCCGTGGCGCGGCTTGACCTCAACATCGGCAGACTGGGGCGATCGGGCCCGCGGCCCGATCTCATCTGTGACCAGCTGCCCTACGCCTTCCACTTGAGCGACGATATCGTCGCCTTGGACAGCCAAGCCCTGATGATGAGCTTTTCGCTGCAAGGCGTGGGCTTCGAGGCCTGCGAGGCCGAGGTCATCGAAGGGCGGGTCGCCCAACTCAATAGCGCCTGGCGCAATCTCGCACAGGAGCGTCTTGCGGTATGGCACCACGTCCTGAGGCGCCCCGCACAGGCGCCGGCGCGCGGCGCGCCTCGATCGGCGTTTGGCGCGCAATTGGACGAGGCCTACCGGCGGCGGCTGGACGCCCTTCAGCTCTTCGAGACGCAACTCTACCTGACCTTGGTCCTCCGGCCGGCCGACGCGGCGGGCGCAGGTCTTGGCGGAGCGGCTTCTGCGACCGCCGATCTTGAAGCCCCGGCTCGAAAGCTGCGGACGGCCGGACAGGAGCTCTGCGCCCTCCTCGAGCGGTATGGCCCGCGCCCCTTGAAGCTCTACACGCGCGGCGGGCTCATCTTCTCTGAGCCGATGGAGCTTGTTGCGCGCCTGCTTTCGGGGGCGGAGACGCCCGTTCCGCTCGTCCGCGGCCGCTTGGCCGGCGGCGCGCCAGGCCTTCGGCTCATCTTCGGCCGCGAAAGCCTGGAGATCCGCGACGCCGCCGCCTCGACCTATGGGGCGATGTTCAGTCTGAAGGAGTATCCGGCTCGCACCCCACCGGGCTTGTGGGACAGCCTCCTCGCCCTGCCCTTTCCGCTGACCCTCACCCAGAGCTTCGCCTTTCTCTCAAAGCCTGCGGCGCTCGCAATTCTGACGCGCAAGCAGAACCAGATGGTCTCGGCTCGCGATCCGGCGGCCTCGCAGACGGCCGCGCTGAGCCAGGCGGCCGATGATCTGGCCTCCAACCGCTTCGCCATGGGCGAACACCACGCCAGCGTTCTCGTCTATGCCGATAGTCCCGCCGCCTTGGCTGATCGGATGGCCCGGATGCGCGCGCTGCTGGCCGAAAGCGGGCTGGTCGCCGCGCGCGACGATCTGGGGCTTGTGGCGAGCTTTTGGGCGCAATTCCCGGGCGTCTTCGGACAGCGTCTGCGCCCAGCCCCGATCACCTCGGACAACTTCTCGGCCCTGGCGCCCTTTCACACCCACCCTCGGGGCGCTGAGAGGGGCCATTGGGGCGCTCCGATCACGACCCTGCGCACCAGCGCCGGATCCCCCTATCGATTCCACCTGCATGTGGAAGATGTGGGTCACACCTTCATCTGCGGCCCCACAGGCTCGGGTAAGACCGTCGTCCAGAATTTCCTGCTCAGCCAGCTCGAGGGGGCCGAGGCCCAGGCCATCCTGATCGACAAGGATCGTGGGGGCGAGATCTTTGTCCGCGCCAGCGAAGGCGTCTACCTCACCTTCGATCCTGGCGAGCCCACCGGACTTGCGCCGCTCAAGCGCCTGGAGCCGACGGCGGCGAACCAGGCCTTTCTCACCGATCTCATCGCAACGCTGGTGCGCTCGCCCGATGCGCCGCTCGCAAGCGCGGCTGAGCGGCGCATCGCCGCTGCGGTCGCGGCGATGGCGGCCCTGCCGGCGGAGCAACGGAGCTTCGCCGCCCTGCGGACGCTGCTCGGGCCGGCGCAGAACGATGGGCTGGCGGCTCGGCTGGCGCCCTGGTGTGCGGGCGAGCCCCTCGGCTGGGTGTTCGACAACGCCGAGGATGTGCTTTCGCTTTCGCCGTCGCTGATGGGCATCGACGTCACTCACTTCCTCGACGCCCCGAAGATCCGCGCGCCGCTGATGATGTACCTGCTTCATCGCATCAGCGCTCGGGTCGATGGCCGCAGGTTAGTGGTCGACATCGACGAGTTCTGGAAGGCCCTGGGCGATGAGGCGTTTCGGGGCTTCGCCCAAGACGGACTGAAGACCTACCGCAAGCAGAACGCCAGCCTGGTGCTAGCCACGCAGTCGCCGGCGGACGTCCTGAAGAGCGACATCGCCCACACCCTTCTCGAGCAGTGCGCGACCAAGATCTACCTGCCCAACCCGCAGGCGAGCCTCACCGACTATGTCGACGGGTTTGGTTTGAGCCGTCGCGAGTACGACCTCGTCCGCGCCGAGCTTTCGGCGGGCAAGCGACAGTTCCTCATCAAACAGGGCGCCCACGCCGTCGTCGCCGAGCTCCGGCTCGACGGCTTGAAGCTCGAGCTCGCCGTCCTCTCCGGGCGTGCGGAGAGCCTGGCCATTCTCGACCCGCTGCGCCGCACGCTCGGCGATCACCCGCAGCAGTGGCTGCCGGCCTTCAACGAATGGAGCCAATCGCAATGAAGCGACATCTTGTGACCACCGCCGTCTTCGCCGGAAGCTTCCTGGCGGCCACCGCGCCGGCGGCGATGATCGTTCATGACCCCACCAACTTCGCCAAGCTGGTCGAACAGGCGCGCACGGCGATCGACCAGCTGGAGACCCTGAAGCGGCAGGTGGCCGAGACGGAAAAGCTGGTGACGGCCCTGGAGAACGGGGCTGAGCTCGGGACGGTGGCCGATGTCCTGAGCGCACCAGAGGTCAGCGCAGCTTTGCCGGCCGCAGCCGATCTTGGCGGCCTCGCCGCCGAGATCGAGGGTTTGGGCGAGCTCGGCGCGCGCGCAAAGGCCATTCGCCGGGCCGAACGCATCTATACGCCCGACGAGGCCAGCCCGCATGCCGCCGCGCTGGAACGCTCCGGCGCCCGGGTCGCCCGAGATCTCGCCCTCACCGAAGCGGTCAGCGAGGCGCTGACGGCCCGCGATCGCGCGCTCCAGGACCTCGCCCAGACGGCGGCCAGCGCCGAGAGCCCGCGCGCCGTGCTGGATGTTCAGGCCCAGGCGCAAGCGGCCACGGCGCGCGCCGCCAACGATCAGTTGCGGCTGGCGGCCCTGCAGTGGGCGGCCCGCGCCCAGGAAGCTCAGGAGGCGCAGCGGCTGGCCGAGGCGGCCGCGGCCGCGCGCGCCGAGCGCCGGGCTTTGTTCCGCGCCACCTTCGCGCCTGAAGCCTAGGCGCCCAAATGTCCAGACGCGCAGGGGCTGATGGCCATGCCGGCCGCCTTTGAGATCTTCACGCCGGCCTATGACTATGTGGATGGCCGGCTAGAGGCTCTGCTCGCCGAGCGCTTGGGGGCGGTTCTGGCCGAGAACGCTCCGGCGATCCGGGCGGCCCTGGTGCTCTACGTCCTGCTCCACGGGTTTTCGATCCTGCGCGGGGCGATTGCTGAACCGGTGATGGAGTTTGTGGTCCGCAGCCTAAAGCTCGCGGTCATCGCCGCCTTGGCCGGCGCCCCGGCCTACCAGGATTACGTCACCGAACCGCTCTTCCATATCCTGCCGCAGACCGTGGCGCGCGCGATCAGCGGAGGGACCGCGCCCGACATCGGGGCGGCCTTTGACCAGTTTTACGCCCGGGCGGCGTACCTGGCCGAAGACCTGAATGAAGCGGCGAGCCTCACCCATCCGGGACCCTGGCTCGTGGCCGCGCTGGTCTACGGCAGCGCGGCCCTAACGGCGGCGATCGGCTTTGGCATCGTTCTCATGGCCAAGGTGGCGCTGGCGCTCTTGATCGCGCTTGGCCCGTTCTTCGTCGCCTGTGCGCTCTTCGAAGCCACGCGCCGCTACTTCTTCGGCTGGCTTGGCCAGGCGGTGAACTACATCATCCTGTTTGGCCTCATCCTCGCGGTGCTGCAGCTGGTGTTTGGCGTCGTCGCCGATCAGTGGCCACAGATCGAGGGCGGCGATCCCGTGGCCGGCGGTCTCACCTTCGTCGCGCTCTGCCTGCTCGCGGCGCTCTTCTTCTTTCAGACGCCGGCCATCGCCGCCGGCATCGCAGGCGGCGCCCATGCGGGCCTCTCCGATTTCGCCGCCGCCACCGGCCTTGGGCGGCTGCCCCACGCCGCCGCGCCGCATGTCGGCCATCTGGGAAGGAACAGATGATGATCCGCCTCACCCTGCTGGCGGCGAGCCTGACGCTTTGCAGCTGCGCCGCCGACGCCCGCCATCTGCCTGTGTGCGATGGCCGCCATCTTCGCCCGGCCAATCCCTATGGCTCGATCCTCACCGCGCCAGCGGCGGCGGCGGCGGCGGCGTCTGACATGCCCGGCGGCTCTGGAGGCTGCGCATGAGCGTGAAGTCCGACGACTTGAAGGTCTATTTCCAAGAGGCGCGCAGTTGGAACGCCGAGCGCCTGAAGTCGGCCGAGGCGAGCCGTCGTACGGCATGGCGGGTCGCCGCAGCCGCGTGCGGAGTGACCGTCGCCTGCGCCGGAGCGCTGGCCGCGCTCAGCCCGCTCAAACGTGTCGAGCCGTACGTGGTGCGGGTCGACCGCGCCACCGGGGCGGTCGACGTCATGACCGCGCTCAAGGACGAGCGGCCGCTCACCTATGACGAGGCGGTCACCAAGCACTTTCTGGCCCAGTACGTCCGGGCCCGGGAAGGCTGGCTCGCCCCAGCCGCGAGCGCCGATTTCGAACAGGTGGCGATCATGTCGACGCCGGCCGAGCAGCAGAGGTGGGCCGCGCTCGTCGACGCTGACGCCCCTGAGAGCCCGCAGAACCTCTACGGCGCGCAGGCTCAGGTGGAGATCGAGATTCGGGCGATCAGCTTCATCAACGACCAAGTCGCCGCCGTCCGCTTCCACCGGCGCGTCCGGCGGCCCGGCCAGATGACGCTCAGCGACTGGGTGGCGACGGTGGCGTTTGGCTACACCCGCGCGCCGATGTCGGAGGCCGACCGGCTACGCAATCCGCTCGGCTTCCAGGTGTCGAGCTACCGCGCTGATCCCGAGGTGACGCCATGATCGTTCGCCCCATCGCCCTCGCCGCGAGCGCGGCGATCCTCTGCGGGTCGCTCGCTCAGGCTCAGGGCCTGAGCGAGCCGCGGGTGCGCACCGTGCCCTATGAGGCGACCGGCGTGGTCGATCTGACGGTGCAGCCCGGATTTGCGACGCTGATCAGCCTCGAGCCGGGAGAGGAGATCTTACAGGTGGCGCTGGGCGAGGCGGCGGACTGGGAGGTGGCGGCGCAAGGCTCGACCCTCTTCCTGAAAGCGCGGCCGGACGCAGCGCCCACCAACCTCCTGATGGTCAGCCAAGCCGAAGGTGAGATGCGGCGCTATCGCATAGGTCTTCGCCTGGCCGGCGAGAGCGCTTCGGGCGTTTACGAGTTGCGCTTCGCCTATCCGCAGAAAGCACCGCAATCGGAGACCTCGGTCCTTGAATCCGTCTTGGATGGCGCAGCTTTCGCCGGGCCGCGCAACCTCGACTATGCCGTTCAAGGCGAGGTCGCCCTGCAGCCGGCCGAGGTGTCCGACAACGGCCGCTTCACGGTCTTGCGCTTCCCGGGCGGCCAAGCGTTGCCGGCCATCTATGCCGTCGCGGCCGATGGCGGCGAACAGCTCGTCAACTATGACGTGCGCGGCGAGTTCGTCGTTCTCCACCTCGTGTCGCCCGAGCTTCGTCTGCGTCGGGGCGATGCGGTGCTGTGCATCTACAATCTGAGCTTTGATCCCTATGGTCGCGCCTTCGCGAGCGGCGCCGCCGATGCGGAGGTGACGCGCATCCTTAAGGAGGCGCGGCCGTGACGGCGGAGGAGCGCGAAACGGCCATCGATCATGGCCGAGGCGTCTCGCCGATCGCCGGCGCGGCGCTCGCACGGCCCCGCCCCAGGCTTATGACCCTCGCAGCCTTGGGGGTCGGGGCGGGCCTGATCTTGCTCGCCCCGCTTCTCTTTCGCCAGGAGCCCGCCGAGCCGCCTGAGGAAGGGCCGGCGCGGCAAGTCGTCCGCTTTGATCGTGTCATGTCCAGCCGACCGGACGCGCTGGCGCAGGATGATCTTGAGGTCGGCGATCTTGCGGCGGCAGAAGCAGGGCCGGTCCCCCTGCCCGACGGCGCCGGGCCCGCCGATCAGGCGGCCGCCGCCAGCCCCGCGACAGCGCCCGCGCCATCGCCGGAGCCATCACCCGCGCCGGCGACGTCCTCCGCCAGTCCGCTCCTGGTCTACTCGGCGGCGAGCCCCACCCTGCCTCAGCAAGATCTGTCAGAGGCGGCGTCTGAAGACAGCGCAGAGGTCGCGGAGCTTGGGCATCCGCAGACGCTGACCGCCCATCGCATCGATCGGCGTTACGCCCTTCTCGCTGGGGCGACCATGCCTTGCGTGCTTCTGACGGCGATCGAGTCGACGACACCCGGCCTGGTGACCTGCAGCTTGGCGCGTGACGTGATGTCCGAAGACGGGACCGTGGTGCTCCTGGAGAAGGGCTCGCGCGTCCTCGGCGCCTACCAGGAGGGCTTGGACTTCGGCGAGCGCCGACTCTTTGTCCTGTGGACCCGCGTGGTCACCCCCAAGGGGGTGGCCATCGCCTTGCGCAGTCCCGCGGCCGATGCTTTGGGCCGCGCGGGCGTCGGCGGCGCCTTGCAGGGCCGCTTCTGGGAGCGGTTTGGCGGCGCCTTGCTGCTCAGCCTGGTCGATGCAGGGGGCGAAGCGGTCTTCGATCCGCAGACGGGCCGGACGATCCTGCGGCCCTCGTCACAGGCGCTGGAGAAAACGACGCAGATCGGGCCGCGACTGACTGTGCCCCAAGGCCGGGAGCTTACCATCTTCGTGGCGCATGATCTTGATTTCACCGATGTTTACGAGCTTGCCCTGAGGTAGCCGTGGCGTTCGATGATGTGCTCCTGCGCCGCTATTTGGCGCCGATCACACCGGCTCTTCGTCAGGCGGGCGTCACCGACCTGGTGGTCAATCAGCCCGGCGCCTTCCTGGTCGAACGCCATCATGTCTGGTCGCATCACGCAGCGCCCGAACTGACGCCCACCTGGCTGGAGACGCTGGCCCGAGCCGCCGCAGCGGCGAGCGCCCAGGATGTCGATGACGCTCATCCGATCTGTTCGACCCACCTGCCCGACGGTGAACGCTGCCAGATCGTGCTTCCGCCCGCCGCGGCGCATGTGAGCCTGACGATCCGGCGGCCGACCGATCAGCAGCTGACCCTCGATGATCTCGCCGGCCAAGGTCTCTTCGATCGTGCGACCGTTGCAGACGGCGTCACGGCGCGGCGAAGCGAGCTCGACAGCCTCTACCGAGCGCGCGACTGGCGCGGGTTCCTGGCGGCGGCCGTGCAAGCCCGCTGCAACATTCTGATCAGCGGCGCGACGGGTTCAGGCAAGACGACTCTGGCCAAGGCGCTTGGCGCGCAAATCGCCCGTGACGAGCGTCTGATCACCCTGGAAGACGTCGCGGAATTCGACCTGCCGCACGCCAATCAGGTGCGGCTCTTCTATGCCAAGTCCGGCCAGGGCTTGGCCAAGGTCGGACCGAAGGATCTGTTGGAGAGCGCGCTTCGCATGCGGCCTGACCGGGTGCTGCTGCAGGAGCTGCGTGACGGCGCGGCCTATACCTATCTGCGCAACGTCGCCAGCGGCCATCCCGGGGCGATCACGACGGTTCACGCCGGCGGCGTCGACCAAGCCTTCGCGCAACTCTGCCTGCTGGTGAAGGAGGCGCCGGAAGCGGCCAGCCTCAGCCGCGCGGAGGTCGAAGGCCTGCTGCGCAACCTGATCGACGTGGTCGTCCAGATCGAGCGCGAGCCGCAAGGCCGCCGGGTGAGCGAGATCTGGTTTGGACGTCGATAGGGCTCAGCTTGGCAAGGTCGTCGCCGGGGGACTCGCCGCTCTGCTCGGCCTCGGGATGATGGCCTATGTCACGATTGTCATCGCGCTTGCGGGGATGGGGGCGCTGAACGCTGAGACCAACCTCTGGCGGGCGGCCCAGGCGCTCTGGACCCATCGCTCCGTCCCCGAAATCGCACGTTGGCTGAAGCTTGGCGCGACAAGCAGCCTTGTCCTCTTTGGGGGGTTCGCGCTGGCGGTCTTCAAGAGCCGGCGCCGTCCGCGCTATGGCGACGCGCGCTGGGCGAGGCGCAGCGAAATCGCCCAAGCCGGCTTGTTCGCATCCGAGGGCCTGGTCCTCGGCCGCCATGGCCAGAGGCCACTGATCTTCGGCGGCGACGAACACGTGCTCCTGGCCGCCCCCACCCGCTCGGGCAAGGGCGTTGGGCTCGTCATCCCCAATCTGCTCAGCTGGCCAGGCTCGGTCGTCGTGCTGGACCTCAAGCGTGAGAACTGGGGCGCAAGCGCCGGTTACCGGCAGGCCTGCGGCCAGACCTGCATCCTCTTCGATCCGCTATCGCCTGAGGGCCGCACGGCGCGGTTCAATCCGTTGGGTCACATTGATCGGGCTGATCCCGCGGTAATCATCGACGAGCTGCAGCGGATCGCCGTCATGCTGTTCGTCGCCGGCGAGCATGCGGATCTCTTCTGGTCTGAAGCCGCCCGGACAGGCTTCATCGCCGTGGGCGCCTATGTGGCCGAGACGCCCGAGCTCGGATTCGACCTAGGCGAAATCTATCGCCAGCTCACCGCCGGCGATCCGCGCAGCCGTCTCCGGGAGATCATCAAGGCCCGGGAGGCGGCGGGCCGCCCCCTCTCCTCGCCTTGCCAGAGCGCGTTGTCGGACTTCTGCAGCGCCTCGGACAACACCTTCGCCTCGGTGCGGCAAACCATCACCAGCCGCATGGGGCTGTGGCTCAACCCCCGCGTTTGCGCCGCCACCAGCGCCAGTGACTTCGACTTCCGATCCTTACGTCGCAAGCCCACCTCCCTCTATCTGGCCGCCTCGCCAGAGGATGTGCCGAGGCTCGCACCGCTGATGAGCCTGCTCTTCCAACAGCTCATCGACCAGTTGACCCGCGCCGGCCCGGCCGGCCCAAACGATCCGCTGCCGGTTCTTCTTCTGCTGGACGAGTTCGCCCAGCTCGGACCGGCCAAAGCGCTCGCCAAGGCGTTTTCCTATATCGCCGGTTACGGGGTGCGGCTGATGCCCGTGCTGCAGAGCCCCGCCCAGTTGCGGGCGATCTATGGGCACGATGGCGCCCAGGAGATCATCGACAATTGCGGCGTCGAGGTCGTCTTTGCGCCGAAGGATCTCGACGTCGCCCGCGCGCTTTCGCTCCGCCTGGGCGACTTCGACATCAAAAGCGAGAGCCGCAGTCGGCCGTTAGGTCTCGCCCAAGGACGCCGCAGTCTCAGCCAGTCGGTCGCACAGCGGGCCCTGATGCTGCCCGATGAACTGATGCGCATGCCCCAGAGCGACCTCATCGTCCTACGGGCGGGGGCCCGGCCGGTCCGCGGTCGCAAGATCATCTACTGGAAGGAGCCGGTCTTCGCCGAGCGCGTGCGACCGCCGCCGGACGTCGCTCCCCTCCCGGCGTCCGCACCACCGCCGCCGGCCGCCGATGCTGCGCCAAGCCTCGCGCCGCAGCCGCAGCCCTTCGAACGTGAGCGCGCATCGGAGCGGTCGCGATTCAGCAAGCCGCCCGAGCCTTCGACACCGCCACCGCCGAGCACGGCAAGCGATGATGAAAGGCTGGGTTGGACTTTCGGGCAGTTCGGCGAGCCGCCGCCGAGCGGTCGATAAGCGGGCAGACGCCGCGCCTAGCGGCTGCGCTCGCGTTCCCGCGAGAGGTTTTGGTCACGGGCCCTCTGCCGGATGTCTCGCGCCATCCGGACACGATCGGTCACCGGCGCGGGCATGTCGTTGACGAAGCGCCGCAAGCCCTGCGCGAGCGCCCGATCGTCAGTCTCGGGCGAACGGTCGAGGTCAGCCGCCAGCCGCTCGAAAGCCTCGCGCACACGCGCCTGCGTACGAACGACGGCGATCTCCCGGCCGTCGGGCGTCTTGCGTCCCTCGGCCAAATCGAGCGCCTCTCGCCGCGTTCGTTCAAAGGCCCGCGGCGGCGGCGCATGGCCCTCCCAGTACTGCTCCAGGGCGCGCCAGTAACGCTGGGGCGGATTGCGCCCCACCAGTCCGCGCGACAGACGCGACGAGGCGTCGACCTCCAGGCCCTGGTCACGCAAGGCCTGAGCGAACCGTCTGCGGTTCATCTCGAGGTCGGGCGGGTTCCAGATCAGGCGCACGCCGTCATCGCCCAAGGCGCGGAAGACGATGTGCGCGTGGGGGTGGGGACGATCGGTGTGCAGGGCGAGCACAAAGTCATGACGCAGCCCGTCGTGGGCGGCGGCGAATCCATAGGCGGCTGAAAAAACAGCCCGTGGCGGCGAACCTGGCGGGGCGGTGACGATCAGCGGGCGCGCCAGCACTGCGTTTGGACGCCGGCGGCTGTCAGCGGCGTCTGCAGACGCCCAATCCTTCGCCATTTCCTCGAGCGCGGGACGTCCCTGGAGGTGCATGCCCTCTCGGTCGAGCAGCGGCAGGATTCCACCGCGGCTGATATAGTCGAAATGCCCCTTCAGAGCCCTTGCCGATTTGATGCCGGCGCCGGCGCGGGTCACGACCTGGGGGTGACGCGAGACGAGCCGCCAGAGTTCGGCGCGACGTTGGGGGCTTAAGGGACGTCCCGGCCGCAGCACTGACTCTGGGATGGTCCGCCATTTCGGCTCATCGCGCCCCTCCTCCAACGCATCGCGGGACCGCCTCACGGGGCGCACTCCCAACTCGCCAAATTGCCCTCGAGGGCGTGGCGTAATTTGGCCAACTCGCGGCGGATGTCGGAGGCGAAGCGCTCAAGTTCCGCCTGCTCGAGGGGCGCGTCACGGCGCGCGGGATCGTGGGCCATGTGCCGCAAGGCGACGGCGATCTTGCGCAGCTCCATTTGGACGCCGGCCAGAGCGACATCCTCAGGGGTTCCGAAGGTGGGGCGCCGGTGAAGGCGTGCGCGGACGAGTGCGATCACCCAGGGGCCGAGCAGAAGACCCATTTGTTCGGCCTCCCGCGCCAGCAGCGCGGCGTCATCGCGATCCAGACGAACGGCGACGTGGACAGTCTTCGGCTTACGGCTCGGGGGCGCGGGCGCAATGGAAGCCGGCGCCGCCTCAAGCTTGGCGAGCATCCGCCGCACGAGGACCGCCCCACCGCCAGCCGCTTCTGCGGCCGCGCAGAACCGCCGATGGTCATCCTCGCTGAGGGACAGCCGAAGCGTCTTGTATGCCCTCGCCATGCCGCGAACCTCCAAGCAGAGGATCGCGCACCTGAAGGTTCTCGGGAATCCGTAGACTTACCGATGGCCGCGCCGTTCCAAGCTGAGGAAGACGCTTAGCGAAGCGTCCAATCCGTCAGCTCAAGAGTCGACATATTTCGGCGAACAGCTCTTCCGGCCGCCGCCCGAGCGCCAGCGCAATCTCCCGGAACTCGACGATGTCGATCCTGCGCTGTGAGCCTTCGATCAGAGAGATGTGGCTCTGATCGTGCCCAATCCGCCGGCCGAGCTCAGCCTGGGTCAGGCCAGCCGCAATCCGCGCCTCACGAAGGTGGTCAACGACAATCTTGTTTGCGCCAGTGAAGATGGTCTTCGGCATGCCCGCTCGCCTTCAGCGGGCAACACATTTATATGTCGCTATTCCATATGCCGATTTTCCATGTATTCTGACCGTCTGCTGGCTCGGCAGCCGATGGAGGCCGTTTAGTTAGGACGTTCGCTGATGCTGCTCGCCGCTTGGACGCAGAAACCGCACACCTTCCCCGCGTTCGCCCGCGGGAATGAACTCGACGCCGGCGCGGAAAAACGCCTTCTCAACCGCGATGAGCGTGCTGTGCCGGGTGTCGACGGCACCCCGCTCCAGTCGGTTCACCGCGTTGAGCGAGACAATCGCGCGATCAGCCAAGTCCTGTTGAGACCAGCCAAGCAGGGCGCGGGCAGCTCGTATTTGGGCGGGAGTGACCATCCCGACCAACACGCGAGAACTCAGCGCCCGTTACCACCATAAGGTTTGTTATGAACCTTTTGCGGTGTATAATTCACCTCTTCACACAACCCGGTGGGAGGATCCGGTGACCAACAGAAAGCGAAGACGATCCGCAGGCGCATCAACCACCACCCCACCGTTGGGGCTTGAGCCTTTCGTCGCTTGGCTGCAGCGAGCGGCCCAATTCTTTAAACCTGGCCCTGAGGCCCAGGACGCCGTCCAAACAGCGTTGGAGAGGGCGCTGCGGTCCGGGGCGACGATCCGCCATCCTCGGGCCTATCTCGCTCAGACCCTGCGCAACCTCGCCGTCGACGAAGCCCGCCGGGTGCGGGCGAGCGGCGGGGCCGCGCTGGCGCTCGAGGAGGTCGAAGACCGGCTGCCCAGCGTAGCGCCGGACCAGGAAACCACCCTTCTGCTCAAACAGGTGATCTTGGGACTTCCGCCACTCTACCGTGACGTGTTTATATTGAACCGCTTCGTTGGTCTCACCTACGAGCAGATCGCTGCTCGCCAGGGCGTGACCCCGAAAGCGATTGAGTATCGCATGTCGCGTGCGCTCGCCCTGTGCCAGGATGCGCTGCGCGACTAATCACGGGACGGCGCGATGGCCGATGCGGCCTTTGAGCTGAAGCAGATCCGCGATCAGGCGGCGAGCTGGTACGCGCGGCTGAACAATACGACCATCTCCACCGACACTCTGCGGGCCTTCCGCGAGTGGCGCCGCACGGACGAGCGCCACGACGAGGCCTATCTGGAGATCGAGGCGTTTTGGAAGCGGGTCGCCCAACTCGAAAACGATCAGGAGATCCAGCGCGCGGCGGGTGCGGCGCTGGAACGTCCGGCCGAAGCGCCGAAGACGGGGCCGCTGGGGCGTCCGGGCGGCAAGAGTCTGGCGGCGGCCTTCTTCGCACTACTTCTGGTGGCGGCGCTGACCCTGAGCTGGCCGCGCCTCTTTGGCGAGACCTACGCCAGCGGCGTGGGAGAGCAGCGCATCCTGCGCCTGAAGGATGGATCGCAACTGCGGCTCGACACCGCCAGCCGGGTTCGTGTGAAGCTGACGGACGACGCAAGGCGAGTGAGGTTGTTGGGCGGACGCGCCTTCTTCGACGTGGCCCACGATCCCAGCCGGCCCTTCACGGTGGTGGCCGACGGCGCCTCGGTGACGGCGCTGGGCACGCGGTTCGACGTGCGACGTGACACCGCCGACGTCACCGTGACGCTCTTCCAGGGCCAGGTGAAGGTCGAGGGCGGCGAAGCGCCGGTGGTCCTGCAGCCTGGGCAGCGCGCGATCGTGACGGGCGCCGGAAGCCGGTCCCTGGTGCGTTCGGTGAACGCCGCCGAGGCGCAAAGCTGGACGCAGGGCCAGCTGGTCTTCCGCCAGCAGACGCTTGGCGCGGCCGCCGCCGAAGTGAACCGCTATAGCGAGACCCAGGTGGTCATTCGCGACGCCGACCTCGCCAACCGGACGGTCTCGGGCGTCTTCGAAAGCGGCGACACCGACGCCTTCGTGGCCGCCGTCGCCGACCTCTTCGATCTTGAAGTCGACCGCTCCCAAAACGAGGAAATCGTTCTCCGACGCGCAGGCTGACGGTTCGTCCGGCGTCCGGACAACAAATCTGTCACATGGGTTTAGGGTCCCCGCCGCATAGCTCCGTCTCCACCTCCAAGACCCCCGTCTGCGGCGCTTAGGCGCGCCGGTCAGACCGCAACGGGTCAAGCATTGGAGGGGTAGTTTGGTGGTCTCGACCCGCTGGGCGCTGGTGAGCAGCGCGTGTTTTGGACTGATGAGCCTCAGCGCGCCGGCGATCGCCGGGCCGGCCGAGGTGCGGTTTGACATCCCGGCCGGCCCCCTGGAGGCGGCGCTGGTGACCTATGGCGCCCAGGCCCGGCGCCAGATTCTCTTCGACCCGGCGATGGTCGCGGGCCACCAGGCGCCGGCGATCCGCGGGCCCATGGGCGCCGATGCGGCGCTGGCGCGCCTCTTGGAAGGCTCAAGCCTTCGAGTGCGCGAAACCCAGCCCGGCGTCTTCACTCTGCAGGCTCCGCCTTCCCCACCCCCCTCCGCTCCAGGGCGGCCGAGCCTGCAGCCGCAGGCCCTGGCGCGCGCCGGCCAAGCCGTCGCCTCAGGGCCTGCGGGCGACGCGTCAGTGGCCAGGGCTCCGACGCTCCTCGATGAGCTGATCATTACGGGCACCCTGATCCGCGGGTCGAGCCCGCCCAGTTCGCCGGTGTTGCAGTTGGACGGCGCCGACATCGAAGCTGGCGGTCACGCCACGGTCGGCGACATGCTGGCCGCTCTGCCGCAGAACTTCGGCGGCTCCGGCTCGGCGGCCGCCGCCCTGGTGGGAACAGATCCGCGGACCACCAACGACCTGGCGGCCACAGGTCTGAACCTGAGGGGCCTGGGCGCCTCGGCGACCCTGGTGCTGGTCAATGGTCGCCGCATGGCCGGCGTCGGCACCCGCGGCGACTTCGCCGACGCCTCGGCGATCCCGACGGCGGTCGTCGAGCGGGTCGACGTGCTGCTCGACGGCGCCTCGGCCCTCTATGGGTCCGACGCGGTCGGGGGCGTCGTCAATGTGATCCTCAAACGCCGTTTGGACGCGCCGGAGTCCCGCCTGCATCTGTCGGCCGCCACCCAAGGCGGGGCCGAAGAGCTTCAAGCGAGCCACGCCTGGGGGACCAGCTGGTCCAGCGGCGATCTCGTGCTGGCCTATGAATATGGCAAGCACTGGGGTCTGCGGGCGGAGGAACGACCCTTCACCGCCACCAGCGACCTGCGCAGCCTCGGCGGCGGCGACTGGCGGACCTTCTACAGCCACCCCGCCAACATCCTCACCTTTGACGCGCAGAGCGGCAGCTATGTGGTCGGCTGGGCCGTGCCGCCCGGCCAGAGCGGGCGCAACCTGACGCCTGGCGACTTCATCGCCGGCGGCGCCAACCTGGAAAACCAGCGGCAAGGCGGCGATGTCTTGCCCGCCGACGAGCGTCACAACCTCTACGCCTCGGTCGTTCAGGCGCTTGGCGCGAACGTCCGGCTCCTGTCGGATGTGCGCTACAATCGCCGCGACAATCTGATCGCCCGACCGGCGTCGGTGTCGGTCTTCACGGTCACCCGCGCCAATCCCTTCTTCGTCTCGCCCAATGGCTCAAGCTCACACGTGTTGGGCTACGCCTTCGGCGACGAGGTGGGGCCCTCGTTGAGCGATGGTCGGGCCGAGAGCCTTGGGCTCTCCGGCGGGCTCGAGATCGACCTGCCCGCCGGCTGGCGCGCCGACATCTATGGCTCGGCGGCGTTTGAGACCGGCGAGCGCGACACCGAGCGCCTGATCAACAGCCGCTTCGTGAGCGAGGCCCTGGGCTCGATCGCCGATGATCCGGCGACATCCTTCTCGGCCCCTCGTGACGGCTACTTCAATCCCTTCGGAGACGGCGGCGCCAATGGGCCGGCCGTCCTGGACTTCATCGGCTCGGGCTATACGCGCGGCCGCACCTTGAGCCGCGTGCTCACCTTCGACGCCAAGGCCGACGGCGATCTCTTCGAGACGCCGGCCGGCGTGGTGCAGGCCGCCCTTGGCGTCCAGGCCCGCCAAGAACGCTTCAAGACCACGACCAAGAGCCTCGTCTCGACCACCGCCCCCGTCCACACCGGCGGGGTGACCTATAAGCGCAACATCGAGGCGGCGTTCCTGGAACTGCGCGTGCCGCTGGTCGGCGCAGACATGGGCGTGCCCGGCGTCGATCGTCTGGAGCTTTCCGTGGCGGCGCGGACCGAGCGCTACGGCGACTTTGGCCGAACCACCAACCCCAAGGTCGGGCTGCTGTGGGCGCCGATGGAGGGTCTGCGCTTGCGCGCCAGCTACGGCACGTCCTTTCGCGCGCCGAATCTGACGGAGATCTACCAGACCCAGAACGCCTCGCCGGTCCTGGTGGGCGCCGGGGCCAGCCAGACCCTGGCCCTTGTCCAGACCGGCGGCAATCTCAACCTGGAGCCAGAGACCGCGACCACCTGGTCGGCCGGCTTTGATTTCGAACCCGACGCCCTGCCGGGTCTGTCGCTGTCGGCCACCTGGTTCGACGTGACCTTCTCCGACCAGATCGGCCAGCCGGTGCTCGCCGACATCCCCAACGCCTTGAGCCATCCGGCCTACGAGCCGTTCGTCACGCCGGTGGATCCCAACAATCCCGCCGACCTGGCCTGGGTCGAGGCGCTGATGGCGGCCTCGACCTCCTCCAACATCGGCCTCTTCCCGGCGTCGGCCTATCGAGCTGTCATAGACGCCCGCTACGTCAACACCGGCGAGGTGGTGGTGCGCGGCCTCGACCTGGCGGCAGCTTACGCCTTCCGCCGTGGGGACGACGCGTTCGAGGTCACGGCGGCGGTGAACTATCTCGCCGACTATGTGCGTCGCTTCACCCCCACGGCCGAGCCGGTGCAGTTCGTCGACCAGGCCAACCAGCCGGTGGACCTGCGCGGGCGCGTCACGGGGTCGTGGCGGCGGGGCGCCTATGGCGTCTCGGCGACCTTCAACTATGTGGACGACTCTCACAGCGCCGCGGGCGAGCCGATTGAGGCCTATACGCCGGTGGATCTGCAGCTGCGTTGGACGCCGAAGACAAACTCCGGCCCCATCGCGGGCCTGACGGCGAACCTCACCGTCTCAAACCTCTTCGATGAAGATCCGCCCTTCTACAACTCGCCTCTCGGCGTGGGCTTTGATCCGGCCAACGCCGATCCGCTGGGACGGACGGTTTCGCTCTCTCTGACCAAACGCTGGTGAGCCTGAAAGCCTCGCCATGCGCGCCGGCCTCCTTCTGGCCGCCTGCGTCGCGCTCGCCTTCGGCGGCGCGGCGGCGGCGCGACCCTTCAGCGTCGATGACCTGCTGAACGCCGAAGAGTTCGGGCAGATCTGGGTTTCCGACGATGGCGACCTGCTCGTTGTGGAGCGCCTGATCGGCCAGGCGCAGGCCGCGCCCTTCGATCAGGACGTCTATAGCGACCATCGCCGAAGCCGCCTTTACGGGGCGCGCCTGCCGAACGGCCAGCTCTCGCCCTTGCTGCCGCAGGAGCGCGGCGGGCAAACGGCGGGGCCGGTGGCGCCGGGCGGAGCGCGGATGGCGGTGATGCGCTTTTCCGGCGCGATCTGGGAGGTGGGCGTCCTGACCTTCGCCACCGGCGACGTCCAGTGGTTGGGTCTGACGCCGGAGCTCAACGGCCTGGGCCAAACCCTGGTCTGGGTCGACGACCACACCCTGCTGGTCGCCACCCACGGCGCGGGCTCGGCGCCGCTTCGTCTGCGGACGGGCGGCGAGATGCGTCGCCGCCAGGCCGAACTCTGGGCGGCGGCCAAGGCTGGCGCCCCCGCGCTCCATGTCATCGGCAGCGGCCGCTTCTTGAGCGCGCGGCCTAAGGCCCCGCTCGGCGCCCTGATCGAGGTGGATTTGGCGGCGCAAACCCAACGCCGCCTGGCGCAGGGCGACATCATCGATCTTGCGCTCTCGCCAGATGGGCGCAGGGTCGCAGCCTTAGCGCTCTTTGCGCCTCTACAGGCGCCGGCGGCGCAGAAGCTTTGGGTGGCCAGTCCGGAGCGGCGGCGAAACTTACTGCTCATCGACCGAGCCACCGCTCAGGTCACCCTCCCCTGTCCCACCTGCCAGATCGATCCCAACCTGCTCGCCTGGTCGTCGGTAGGCGAGCATCTGCTGATCCATGGACGCCGAGGCGATCCTTGGACGGGACCATCGTCCTATTTCGTGGTCGGGCCGGAGGGGCTCAGCGCCTTGGAGACCCCGGGGGTGAGGCCGGTCATCGAGCGCACGAGCGAGGGCTACGCCATTCCCCGGGCGCATTGGTGGCGGGGGCGACCCGTCGTCCTGGCGCAGTCGATGAACGGCGTGCGCGGTTGGTTCGCGGTGAGCGCCGAGGAGGCGAAGGCGCTGACGGGCGATCTCACCGGCGTTGCGGCCCAGCTGGCGCTCGGCTCTGACGGCGCGTTGCTCGCCTTAGCCGAGGGCGCCATCTGGCGACTGTCTGAAAACGCGGCCCCTCAGGCCGTGGGGCCGGCAGAGGCCTTCGTCGCGCCGCAGGGCCTGGGCCTCTCCTACCGTGAGCGCATCAACGGCTTTCAGGCCCCGTGGGTGGAGGCGCAGGGGGCGGACGGCAGCTTGAACTTGCGCGCATTGGACGCCTCAGCGTCCCTGCCTCTGCCGACGGAGGGCAAGATCCTGAGCCGCGCCGTCGGCGGCGAGCGGTTGGCCGTGATCCGCCGGCGCGACGACGGCGTGCTGCTGTTGGAGGTTCAGCAGGGGCCTCGACAGTGGAGGACGTTGGCGCAGCTGAACGCCGTATTTGCTGAAATCGACTTTGCTGAGCGGCGGCCCGTCCAGGCGAAGGGCCCTCGGGGCGAGCCCGTGACCCACTGGCTCTTCTTGCCGCCGAAGACGAAGGGTCTGCGCCCGTTGATCGTCATCCCCTATCCAGGGGCGGCCTATGCCGAACCGCCAGCCGCCTACGGATCGGGCGTCGGGCGCTTTAGCGCCAACGCCGACCTCTTCGCCGCTGCGGGATTTGCAGCGCTCGTGCCAAGCCTGCCGCGACCGCCTGGCGCTGAGCCCGGTGAGGCGATGGCAGAGCAGATCTGGGCCGCCGTGGAGGCGGCAAGCCATGAGGCTGAGCTCGACCTCGCCCGCGTCGCCCTCGTGGGCCAGAGTTTCGGGGGCTACGCCGCGTTGATGGCGGGCACCCAAAGTGACCGCTTCGCCGCCATTGTGGCCTCGGCCGCCCCCTCCGATCTCGCCAGCATGCGCGGCGCCATGGACCCGCATTACGAGATCCTGCCCGCCGATGGCTTAGGGCTCAACGCCAACTATGGCTGGTCGGAGCGCGGACAAGGCGGGCTCATGGACTCACCCTGGGAGAATCCCGACCTCTATGTCCGCAACAGTCCGGTCTTCTTCGCCGACCAGATCTGCGCGCCCGTGTTGCTCATCCATGGCGACGGCGATTTCGTGCGTCTCTCCCAGGCCCAGGAGATGTTCTCGGCGCTCTACCGGCTCGGCAAGGATGCGCAGCTGATCACCGTCTTTGGCGAGGGCCATGTGATCTCGAGCCCCGGCAACCGCCGCGTCGTGACGACCGCGACGCTAGACTGGCTTCGGGCCGTGCTGGGCGCCCCCCATCACCCCTGCCGCTGAGGGCGACAGTTCGCAAAAGGTCTTGTGGCAGGAGCCCGCCCGTCTCCGCGCGGCTCTCGACAATCGTGTCGTCACGACAGTGCGGGAGACGCCGGGGACGTCGGGCGCGGCCGGGGCACGGTCGATCTGGCCCCAAACAGGCTGAGAGGCTCAAGCCTCCGGGAAGAGTACGGAAAGAGCGAGTCGAGCGCCTTGGTCGGAAAGCGGAGCGACACCGGCCCCTTGGGCAAGCCGGGGTTAGGCGGGAAAGGCGTAAGTGTACCCAGAGCAGCCGCACCCCCTACGTCAAAAATCGCATAAATCCATTTTATGTTGATTTCGACATAAGAGGGGAGTGTGCGGAAAATCGCATAGTCGCGAGATATGCGATTTGTAGCATAAGCAGGAAGCCGCCATGTCCCTCGCCATCGCTCGTTCCTCCCGTCAAGTCGGACGTCTGATCCAGCGGTTCCGCCAGGAAAAGGGGCTAAACCAGACGCAGCTCGCCCAGCTGACCGGCCAACGCCAGGAGATGATCTCTAAGATCGAAACCGGCCAGGGCGGCGTGAAGCTCACGACGCTGTTCGATGTGCTCGCCGCCTTAGGGCTGGAAATGACGCTCGAGCCGCGCAGCCAGAGCTCGTCGGCCGACATCGAGAACATCTTCTGATGCCTCGTCGTCGTACCCATGCCCCTCTGAACGTGCTGATCAACAACCGCCTCTGCGGCCGTCTGGAAAAAAGGCCAGCGGCGCGATCAGCTTCCAGTACGATCCGAGTTGGCTAGCATGGCAGCCAGCCTTTCCGATCTCCCTCTCTTTGCCCCTGCAGGAGGCTCCTCGGCGCGGGGAGGCCGTCGTCGCTGTGTTCGACAACCTCCTGCCGGACAACATCCACGTTCGTCGGCAAGTTGCCGAGCGCACCGGAGCCGAGGGCGCCGACGCCTACAGCCTTCTCGCTCAAATCGGGCGAGATTGCGTGGGCGCGATGCAGTTCCTTCCCGACGGTAAGGCGGCCGACGCCCTACAGCCCATCCAAGGCACGCCGATCAGCGACGAGGAAATCGAGGGACTGCTGGCGAACCTTGCCTGGGCGCCCCTCGGCATCGATCCCGAACAGGAGTTCCGGATCTCGGTCGCCGGCGCTCAGGAGAAGACTGCGCTTCTCCGTCACGAAGGCCAGTGGATGCGGCCGATCGGAACGACGCCGACCACGCATATCCTAAAGCCTCAGCTCGGCGAGATCCCGACGTCGTCGGGGGTGATCGATCTCAGCGACAGTGTCGAGAACGAGCATTACTGTCTGACGCTGCTGGAGAGCTTCGGCCTCCCCGTCGCCAAGACCGACCAGCTTTCACCTGACGTTAAAGCCCTAGCCATGGCAGCAGAAAGACGTTGTCATCGCGGCAACTAGCCCCAGCTAAACTCCGGGATCAAAGTCAGCACGCTCAATCAGGAACAAACGTCACCAATCTTGGTCCGTCGAACCCAAAAACAATACGGGACGTTCTTGTGCCGATGCGAGACTCAACAAAATATGCGCCAAATGCGACTGAACTCGTGCATCCGTTAGACGCGGACAGTAAATCGACACCGACAAGATCCCCACGTATTGGTCGCCCATTAAAATCAGCCAATACGCCACCGGCTCGGCGAGCCCCGTCGCAATAATATTCAAACCTCAACACCCCATTGGAGCGGAATACACGTATATCCTCCGATCTCTCGTCATTCCTGAATTTATAAACTGAGCTCTGAGGGTAAATATAGGCGTCCTCATCTGCTATTGATGCTCCAGCAGAAGCCATTATCAAAACGAAACCTACAAATATAAGCACGTATCTCATTTTTTCAGCCACCTGGCAGGCGCAACATGATAGAAAGGGACGCCGTAAATTGCAGGGGTCTCAATTCCAGGAATATATGGATGACCTTTCTGAGACACCAAGGTTCCGCTCGACGCGTCTAGGCCGAGCTGCCGCAACGAGTATTCAGAACCATAAGCCGTAACAAGCCCCTCCGCCCCAGCGATGGCGGTGAACCCTCGATCACTCCTCGCCAGGCTGACCGCAATATTATACAAGTCTGGGTCACTAACACCGCTTCCCTCCACGTGCGCGTGCACGTTGTAAGTGACCTGCTCCCGGAAAGCTGGACCGGTTTGAGCTAGAATTTTCTCGTTTTGCGGCGTGGCCTCACGAGCAGCCTGCGTGACTACTCGTCCTACTATCTCGGCATGGCCGAGAACTACGCCTGCCTGCGCGGCGAGCGAGGCCCTTCGGAACGCGCGCTGATCCACCTGTTCCGTCGCCTCTGTGAAGAGCGTCGCTATCTGCTGGCCGCCAAAGTGACTGCGGTCGAACCTGACGCACCGGCGCCGAGTCGCACGATATAGCTTGCAAGCGATGGACATTTTATAGCCTGAGAGCTATATGCCTCATGCCATGGACAGTCGCCAACCACGACGAGTTCGACCCGGAGTTCGAGGCCCTTCCCGAGGAGGTGCAGGACGAGCTTCTGGCGGTCACGGCGTTATTGGAGACCTATGGCCCGGCGCTCGGACGGCCTCACGCCGACACCTTGGCCGGTTCCAAGCACGCGAACATGAAGGAACTTCGGTTCGTTGCGGCGGATGGAGTCTGGCGGGTGGCGTTCGCCTTCGATCCGAAGCGACGGGCCATTCTGCTCGTCGCAGGCGACAAGGCCGGTGTCGCGCAGCAGCGGTTCTACAAGGGCCTGATCCGCAAGGCCGACAGCCGCTTCACCGACCACCTGAAGCGATTGAAGGAGGGTTGATATGGGACGCACGCGCCAAGAGATCATGGCGGGCTTGCCTGCCGAACGCCGGGTGAAGATCGAGGATCGCGCTGCCGAACTCCATGGCGAGGTCGAGGGGCTGAAGGCTCTGCGTCTCCTGACCGAGCGTAGCCAAGAGCAGATCGCTCAGAGCTTGGGGGTGAAGCAGCCGTCCGTCGTGAAGATCGAGCGGCAGACTGACCTCTACCTTTCCACCTTGCGTCGCTTCGTGGAAGCGGCGGGCGGCAAACTTGAACTGCGCGTGGAGTTGCCCGGCAAAGGGGTTCTGCACCTGAAGGGCCTTGGCGAACTGAATTCCTGATCCCACACCAGCGTTCGCCAGCCTACAGGTTCGCAACGTCATCGAGATGGCGTTGGGTGATCTCGTAGGTGGTCCCACCCAGCCGATAGGGGCCGCTGATGCGGATGCGATCTCCGGCGCCGACCTCTTTGAAGTGCTCGTCGCTGGTGAAAAAATTGATTGCATGCAGGAGATGTGCGCTGAGGCGCCGAGCAGATTGGCCGAGGCTGATCGACGACCCGTTCAGACCTGACCGCCATCCCTGGCGGCGCGCCCGAATGACGCAATCGCCGCCGCAGCAGTGCGCCGAAGTCTTCCCTCAGGGTCTGGCGCATTGGACCTCAGCGCGCCCGCAGCCTCCCGCGCGCCGCCCAAGGGTGCGAGTCGAACGAATGTCCTTCGGCGCTTGGGGCGCATGTCCCGTTCAAGGGCCAAATCCGACGCGAGCCGTTAGCCCGTTCAGATCGAAGGCCCCGTTCGGCAGCTGAAGCGCCCCCTTCCGGGCCGGGCCCTCTCCGCCTGGAGCTAGGCGCTGGCTGAACGGATGATCCGACGGGCCTGATAGGGCGGAACGACAGCTGTGATGTGCGCGGCCCAACGCAGTCTGCAATCACGCCGCACCGGCCCAACCACGCTTTCCAGATCATAGCGTCCCTTACGCGAGCCGCGCAGAAGGCGTTTGACTAAGACTTCATCCGTGTCGGTCTCGACCACGACGACGTGGCCCAACATGTCTTCGCTGGGGGGTGTCCGTTGATCTTCGAAGTAGATCAGTCCGCCGTTGTCGGCCAAACCGGTCATGGAATGGCCAATGACCTGGAGAGCCACGGCGCGAGGACTACCGCCCGGCGGCAGCGGCACGAGATCGCCAGGCGCTTGCCCGTTCGCGAAGAGCACCACACCTTCCGGATCTGCGCCAACACGGCCGACAATGGGTACGAGCCGCTCGGCCTCCGGCGCGTCCGCATCTAGCACGTCCGGTTCTGACGCACCCGTCCCAGCATATAGCCACTCGGCCGTGACGCCGAAGGCGGCGGCGTAGGCGGCGGCCTTGCGGTAGGAAAACGGGGCGTTGCCGTTCTCATTTGAGAGATAGGTGTTGCGGTTCCAGCCGAACGCCAGGGCCGCCTCGACCCCGGAGGCGAAGCCCCGCGCGATGCGCGCCTCTCGCAGGCGGCGGGCCGCCTCAATCTGCCCCTTGCTCATAATGTGTTTATCATACACTTTTTCCTATGACTCAATATGTAGATTATATACGATCATGATATGAACGACGCCCCGCCCCCAACGCCACCTAAGAGTTCACTCTCCGTCGAACTCGGCGGGTGGTTCAAAGCGCACGCCACCGGCCTGGGCGTGATCGCGATACCGTTTATCGTTCTGGCCCTGGCCGCCGTTGCGCTATGGGGCGGAAACTAGAGCGGCGACGCCGCTCAGCCTTGCTCGGCGCGGGTTGAGAGATGACCTAGTACCGGCGGCGCTCTGCGTAGAGGTGTCGCGGCTTGTGGTGACCGATGCGGGTTTGGTTTCCACCGCGACGCAGTGACAGGGACCATCGATCAAAGACCAGATCAAAGCCCTCGCTCGCCATGCCAGAGGTCAGCGAGACGGCGACCATCGCCTCGGAAACCTTTGTCACCAAGCCAATTCCGAGGTCACCGCTCGATAGGCGCAGCAAGGCTCCGGGGCGGAAGGCGCGACGCTGCGGCGCGACCAGCATCGGGAGGCCCTCGGACTGCCCCGGACTGAAGACGACATCGTCCTCGACGGTGGCGAAGGGTTCCACCAGTACGGCGACGGGGACCGGGACCACCTCGATCTGCTCGACGTCTGGGAGGGTGAAGACCACGGCCAGAGGTTCGCCTCCGTCGACGACGTCGGTCGCCAGACACAGAAGCGGACGCGGCCCCTCGGCGGCGACGAACCAACGCCCCGGCCGCAGAGCCGAGCGCTGAAGCGTGCGCGGGAATCCTTCAAACATGACGGCCATAGAGCGCCTGTTATGCGGCCAAGGACGGTGCTGAGGCGACCGAAAAAGGCTGAGGCTGGCGCTCTTCGCCGAGCTTGGGCGGCTTCCCCCCACCGGCGGATCAATGGCTCGGCCGCGACGGCTTGGGCCAGCTCGGCGTGGCGAGCGTCGACGGCGCAATCGCAGCCGCACCGCCACAGGCCGACGTCCAGGCGCAGGCTTCAGCCAGACCTCTCAGCCCTTCATCGTCTTCCGGGGGACCGCCGGCGCAGGCCCGTCACCGTGAGCGCACACCTTCGCAGGTCGCGGGCCTGGGCACGCTCAAGCCGTGGATCCTTGAGGGTCTTCAACGGCCAAGACGCTTCGCCCAGGCCTCGAGCCAGAGCTCGGTCATGATCAGATTGAAGAGGCTTCCATAACCCCCCCGCCAGATCAGGGATTGTGGCTGTAACGCCCATTCGACGGCGTCGCGCCGAAGGAGGCCATGACGCGCCATCTGCCCCTCCAGCAGCAGGGCGAGCAGCTCCTGGCGGCTCCGGCTCAACCTTCGGCCGTAGTGCGCCGACAATCGTCCCTTCGACCGGCGCGCGAGCACA
>NZ_JACESE010000013.1 GCF_013911965.1 Phenylobacterium sp.
CCCCCGTGACCACCGCCCCCCGCGCGCCTATCTTCCGCGGATGACCGACACGCTCGACGCCGCCCCGCTTCCCGACCTGCCACGGACGCCCACTCAGGACGGGCCGCCCGTGCGGCTCTATCTGGTGGACGGCTCGGGCTACATCTTCCGCGCCTATCACGCCCTGCCGCCCCTGACCCGCAAGAGCGACGGCCTGCCCATCGGGGCGGTCTCGGGCTTCTGCAACATGCTGTGGAAGCTGCTGGTCGACATGCGCGCCCAGGCCGATGCGCCGACCCACCTGGCCGTGGTGTTCGACCATTCGGAGAAGACGTTCCGCAACGACCTCTACGACCAGTACAAGGCCCACCGCCCGCCGCCGCCGGAGGACCTGATCCCCCAGTTCCCCCTGGTGCGCGAGGCGACGCGGGCCTTCGGCGTGCCCTGCCTGGAGCTTCCCGGCTATGAGGCCGACGACCTGATCGCCGCCTATGCCTGCAAGGTGCGCGACGCCGGCGGCGAGGTGACCATCATCTCGTCGGACAAGGACCTGATGCAGCTGGTCGGCGACAGCGTCTTCATGCTCGACACCATGAAGAACCTGCGCATCGGCCGCGAGCAGGTGATCGAGAAGTTCGGCGTGCCGCCGGAGAAGGTGGTCGACGTCCAGGCCCTGTGTGGGGATTCCGTCGACAATGTGCCGGGCGCCCCGGGCATCGGCATCAAGACCGCCGCCCAGCTGATCAACGAATATGGCGATCTCGACACGCTGTTGTCCCGCGCCGAAGAGATCAAGCAGCCCAAGCGCCGCCAGACCCTGATCGACTTCGCCGACCAGATCCGCCTGTCGCGCGAGCTGGTCCGGCTGGACTGCAACACCCCGCTGCCCTCCCCCGTCGACGCGCTGGCGGTGACCGAGCCGGACCGCACGAGCCTGGTCGCCTTCCTGGACGAGATGGAGTTCCGCACGCTCGCCCGCCGGGTGGGCCAGGGCGAGGCGGCGCCGAGCCAGGGCCCCGCCCCGGCCGCGCCGACGCCAAGCGCGCCCGAAATGCCGAAGATCGACGTCGAGGCCTATGCCTGCGTCCGCGATCTCGGGACCCTGGAAATGTGGATCGAGAAGGCCCGCGCCGCCGGGGTGGTGGCCTTCGACACCGAGACCGACGCCCTGTCCTCGGCCAGCGCCAATCTCTGCGGCGTGTCGCTGGCGGTCGCGCCGGGCGAGGCCTGCTACATCCCGCTGGGCCACGAGGAGCTGGACGGCCTGGCCCTGGAGGCGCCCGCCGACCTGACCCAGATCCCCATGCCGGTGGCGCTGGAGCTCTTGAAGCCCCTGCTGGAAGATCCGGCGGTGCTGAAGGTGGCGCAGAACGCCAAGTACGACCTGGCCGTCCTGTCGCGCTACGGCATCCGCGTGGCGCCGGTCGACGACACCATGCTGATCTCCTACGTGCTGGAGGCCGGCCTGCACGGCCACGGCATGGACGAGCTGTCGCGCCTGCACCTGGGCCACGAGCCCATTCCCTTCAAGCAGGTGGCCGGGACCGGCAAGTCGCAGAAGAGCTTCAAGCATGTCGAGCTGAAGTCGGCGACCTGCTACGCGGCCGAGGACGCCGACGTCACCTTCCGCCTCCATCAGGTGCTCAAGCCCCGCCTGGCCGCCGAGGGGCTGGCCACGGTCTATGAGACCCTGGAGCGGCCACTGGCCGGCGTGCTCGCCGACATGGAGGTGGCCGGCATCGCGGTCGATCCCGAACGGCTGCGCCTGCTCTCCAACGACTTCTCCATGCGCATGGCCGAGTACGAGGCCAAGGCCCACGCCCTGGCCGGCCGGCCCTTCAACCTCGGCTCGCCCAAGCAGATCGGCGAGATCCTCTATCAGGAGATGGGCCTGGCCTCGGGCCGCACCACGGCCACCGGCGCCTCCTCCACCGACGCCTCGGTGCTGGAGGAGCTGGCCGCGCAAGGCCACGAACTGCCCCGCGTCCTGCTCGACTGGCGCCAGCTCTCCAAGCTGAAGGGCACCTATACCGACGCCCTGGTGGCCGCCATCTCGCCGGAGACCAGGCGCGTCCACACCTCCTTCGCGCTCGCCGCCACCACGACGGGGCGGCTGTCCTCGTCGGACCCCAACCTGCAGAACATCCCCATCCGCACCGAAGAGGGGCGCAAGATCCGCCAGGCCTTCGTGGCGGAGCCGGGCAAGGTGCTGATCAGCGCCGACTACAGCCAGATCGAGCTGCGCATCCTGGCCCATATGGGCGACATCCCGCAGCTCAAGCGCGCCTTCCAGGAGGGCCTGGACATCCACGCCATGACGGCCTCGGAGATGTTCGGCGTGCCGATCGAGGGCATGCCGGGCGAGACGCGCCGGCGGGCCAAGGCGATCAATTTCGGCATCGTCTACGGCATCTCGGCCTTCGGTCTCTCCAACCAGCTCTCCATCCCGCAGGACGAGGCGGCGGCCTATATCCGCACCTATTTCGAACGTTTCCCCGGCATCCGCGACTACATGGACCGGGAGAAGGCGCGCGTGCGGGCGCAGGGGTTCGTCACCACCCTGTTCGGCCGCAAGGTGAACATCCCCGACGTGAAGGCCAAGTCGGTGGGCCAGCGCGCCTTCGCCGACCGGGCGGCCATCAACGCCCCCATCCAGGGGACGGCCGCCGACGTCATCCGCCGGGCCATGATCCGCATGCCGGGCGCGCTGGCGGCCGAGGGGCTGCAGGCGAAGATGCTGCTGCAGGTGCACGACGAACTGGTCTTCGAAGCGCCGGAAGCCGAGGCCGATGCGGCCATCGCGGTCATCAAGCGCGTGATGGAGACCGCCGCCGAACCGGCCGTGGCCTTCAGCGTGCCGCTGGAGGTCGAGGCCCGCGCCGCCGGCAACTGGGACGACGCGCACTGACAAGGCCCCTCTGGCGTCAAGCGCGAGGGTGACGTCGAGGGGGCGCGCGCACCGCATCCCGGAACCTGCGCCTTGGCCTCACGTTCCGGCCCGGTCATGGTCGCAGCCTCCGAACACGAAGCCGAGACCGCCGTCCGCCAGACCCTGCGCTGGCTGAGGGCGGCGCCGCTCGGCGCGCTCACCCAGCTCGCCTGCCGCTTCGGCTACGCCGCCCGCGGCTTCGTCTATCTGAGCATCGGGGCCATCGCCCTGTTTGCGGCCCTGGAGCTGGCGCCGGAGGCCGAGGGCTCCATGGGCGCCCTGCGCGCCTGGGCGCAATGGCCGCTGGGCTTCGTGCTGCTGTGGGTCACGGGCCTTGGCCTCTACGGCTTCGCCGGCTGGCGGCTGCTGCAGTCGGTGTTCGACGCCGACCGGCAGGGGACCGCGATGAAGGCCATCCTGACCCGCCTCGGCCAGGCGATCAGCGGCGCCGTCTATGGCGGCCTGGGCTACTCCGTCTTCGGCGCCCTCGACACGCTGGAGGATCTCGCCGAACCCGACGACCAGGGCGCCGAACAGGCCGCCGCCCAGCAGGCGCTGGCCATGCCGGGCGGCGAACTGGCCATCGCCGCCGTGGGCGTCTTCGTCTTCGCCGCCGGCGTGGCCAATATCGTCAAGGCGGTGCGCGGAAATCTGGACGAGCGCCTCGTCTGCCAGGACCGGCTGAGCGAGGCCGCGGGCCTGATCGGCCGCATCGGCTACGGCGCCCGCGGCGTCGCCTTCCTGACCGCCGGGACGATGCTCGCCCGCGCCGGCCTGCACGCCAGCGCCGAGGAGGCCGCGGGCCTGGGCGACGCGCTCCAGGCCCTGGAGCGCGCGCCCCTAGGTTCGCCCCTGCTGGTCCTGGTGGCGCTGGGCCTCGTCGCCTTCGGCCTCTTCGCCCTGCTGGAGGCCCGCTACCGCATCATCCCCGCCAGCGAGGTGGTGGAGGATTAGGCCGCCGCCCGGGCGGCCCTGGCCTGGATGATCTTCTGACCGGAATCGTCGAGCCGCGCGGCGGTGAGCACGCCCGTCGCATAGGCGCCGGTGTCGAGGCCCAGGCGGTGGCGGGTGACCTGCGGGGCCTCCATGGGCGTATGGCCATGGACGATCACCTTGCCGAAGGGGCCCGAGGCCTGCAGGAACTCGCCGCGGATCCACAGCAGGTCCTTCTCCGCCTGCCGCGCCAGCGGCACGCCCGGCCGGACCCCGGCATGGACGAAGGCGTAGTCGCCCACCTCCAGCATCAGCTCCAGGCCCGAATAGAAGTCGCGATGGTGTGCGGGCAGGCCGGCGTCGAACTCCGCCCGGGCGCGAGCCCAGGCTTCCAGGTCGGTGCGCGCCGCCGGCGGCTGGACGCCATAGGAGGCCAGCGTCGCCGAACCCCCGTGCTCGGCCCAGGTGACGCCGAAGGCCGCGTCGTCGAGGAACTGCAGCAGCGCCTCTTCGTGATTGCCCTTCAGGGCGCGGACCTCGAAGGGCGAGGCGCGCGCGGTCTCGAGGATGGTCTCCACAACCTCCGCCGAGCCGGGGCCGCGGTCCACATAGTCGCCCAGGAAGACCAGCAGCGGCGCCTGGGCCGGCGCGCTGGCCTCGGCGTCGCGGGCGAGCTCGCGCAGGAGCGAGCCGAGCAGGTCCGAGCGCCCGTGGATGTCGCCCACCGCATAGACCAGCCGCCCGTCCGTGGAGGGCGGGGCGGCGGACTTCCGTTGGCCGAAGAGGCGGGAGAACAAGGGCGGTCGAACCTCCAGGTTGCGCCGGGCAGATAGTGCGCGTCCCGCAGCGGTCAAGGCAAGCTGCGCCTATCCGAAGACGGCGGAGATGACGGCCGCCGAGGTCGCCACCACCAGGATGGAGAGGAAGGCGCCCACCCGCCCGTAGTCGGCGAACTTGTAGCCGCCCGGCCCCATGACCAGCAGGTTGTTCTGGTGCCCGATGGGGGTCAGGAAGTCCGAAGAGGCGCCGATCAGCACGGCCAGCAGCAGGGCGTCCGGCGACACCCCGAGCTGGTTGGCCACGGCGATCGCCACCGGGCCCATGATGACGGCGGTGGCGACATTGTTGAGGAAGATGGACAGCAGCAGGGTCGCCGCCGTGGTGGCCGCCGCCGCCGCCCACAGCGCGGAGTCGCCCAGCGCCAGGCCCAGCCAGTCGGCCACGATGGCGGCCGCCCCGCTGGTCTCGAAGCTTTGGCCCACCGGGATCATGGCGCCCAGGAGGACGATGGCCGGCCAGTCGATGGAGGAATAGATCTCCCCCGAGGGCAGGAAGCGCAGGGCCGCCAGTCCGGCGGCGGCGGCCGCGAAGGTCAGCGCCGTGGGCAGGCCGAAGCCCACCGCGGCGATGACGGCGGCGGCGTAGATGGCCAGGGCCAGGGCCGCCCGCCGCGGCTGCACGGCCACCGCCGACTTGCGGTCGAGCTCCAGAAGGCGGCCGTAGCGCAGATAGCTCTCCAGCCGCTCGGCCGGGCCGTGGACGACGAGCTGGTCGCCGGCCCGGATCTCCATGGCCCCCAGCGGCCCGTCGGCGCCCGCGGCCCGCGGCCCGGCGGCCACCACGCGCAGCTCCCGGTCGGTCTCGGCGGCGATGGTGTCGTAGGGCCGGCCGATCAGGGGCGAGCCATGGGCCACGGCGACGCGCGAGGTCACCGCGTCCTGCGCCGTCGACCGCTCCACCGTCAGCTCGCAGCCGACCTTCTTGGCGAACTCCCAGGGGTCGATGGAGGAGACCACCAGGATCCGGTCGGTGGAGGCCAGGCGGTCCACCCTGTCGGGCTTCAGGCGGCGGTGCCGCCGGACGACCCCCAGCACATGGGCGCCGGCCTCCTTGATCTGGCCGAACAGCGCCTCTGGCGTCAGCTCGGCCTCGTCCTCGCTCGCCGGGCGCGGCGGGGCCAGTTCGAAGACGTTGCGGCCGCCGCTGGCGGCCTCCTCGCCCTTGCGGCTGGGCGTCAGGCGCCAGCCCACCAGGCAGAGGTAGAGCAGCCCCATGCCGGCCACGGCGACGCCCACGGGCGTCATGTCGAAGAAGCCGAAGGGCTCGCCGAGCTGCTCGCGACGGACCGACGAAAGGATCAGGTTGGCCGGCGTGCCGATGAGCGTCGTCATCCCGCCCAGGATGGTGGCGAAGGCGAGCGGCATGAGCCCCGCGCCGGCCGGCCGGCCCGAGGCGCGGCAGACGCTGGCCACCGCCGGCATGGTGATGGCGAGCGCCGCGATATTGTTCATGAAGGCCGAAAGGACGGCCGCCGTCAGCAGCAGGATGCTGAGCTGCAGGGAGAAGGGCGCCTTCAGCGCCGCCAGCTTCTCCGTCGCCGCGGCCGCCACGCCGGTGAGTTCGATGGCCCGGCCGATGATCAGCACCGCCGCGACCACGACGACGGCCGGGTCGGAAAAGCCCTGCAGCGCCTGGTCGGGCGCCACAAGGCCCAGCACGAGGCAGGCGCCGAGCGCGGTGATCGCCACCAGGTCGTGGCGCACCCGGTCCCAGGCGAACAGGCCGAGCGCGATCAGCAGGACGAGGCCCGCCAGCAGAGCGTCGCTCAAGCGCCGGCCCCCGGCTGGGCGGCGGCCGGCGGCGGCGGCGGCGGCTCGGCGTCCTGGCCCGGCACGCCGAGCGGCCGCACCGCGGCGTACCACAGGACGGACGGATCTTCCGGCGCGACGTCCGGAATGTTGGTGGTGATCTCGACGCCCCGCACGCCCATGGCCTCCAGCCGCTCGGCCACGGCCTGCGCACGGGCGGCCGCCACCCGCGCGTCGCGCGGTCGCGGCCCCCTAGGGCCGGGGCTGGCCGATCCAATGACTTGAGCGGCCGGAATGTTCCATCGCCGGAAGGCCCAGGCGATCAGATCCAGGCGCCGCTCGGCGGATTCGCTCAGCGTGCTGCGGCCCTCCTCGAAGGGGATGAGGGGCAGGTCGACGAAGGGCGGGGTGAGCTCCAGCCGCACCTCCGGCAGGAAACGCTGGGCGGCCGCTTCCAGAGCCGCATAGTCGCTGAGCGTCGCGCCGTCCTCCAGCCGCACCGCCGCCGTCAGGCGCCCGGGCTCCGGCGCCACGGCGGCCTCCACCGTGGCCACGCCGCCCAGCATGTCGCGCAGACGCTGCTCGGGCGTGGAGCGCAACGGACGGGAGGTGGCGAGCGCCCGGTTGGCCAGGGCCCCGCCCGCCGGGTCGGCCTGGGGCAGGCCGTCGGCGGTCAGGATCTGCTCGATCTGCACGTTCGGCCGTCCGCCCAGGGCCTCGGCGACGCGGGCGTCGGCCTGCCGCTGAAAGCGGCTGGTGACGATGACGGCCCGCACCTCCTCCACCCCGCCCCCGCCGGCGCGCACCTGGAGGTCGGTGATGTGCTGATCGCTGGTGGCGAAGACCTGCTGGATGGCGTTGCGCACGCGGGCGGTCTCGCGCGCCTCCACCACGATGTCGCGCAGGGAGACGGCCAGGGGCAGGGAGAGCAGCAACAGAGTCGCCACCAGGGCGATCTCCTCCCACCGGCGGCGGCGGCGGATCACCGGCGTGAAGCCGTAGCGGCGCGCGACCGCCACCACCGCGCCGAGAATGGCGACGACATTGGTCAGGAACAGCAGAAGGGCGCCGCCGGCCACGCCCCAGGCCCGCGTCGCCACGCCATACCCGACCACGGCCAGGGGCGGCATCAGGGCCGTGGCGATGGCCACGCCGGCCACCACGCCCGGCCGCTTGGTGATCAGCACGTAGGCGCCGACGATCCCCGACAGGATGGCGACGATCAGGTCGAGCAGGGTCGGCCGGGTGCGCGCCAGGATTTCCGGGGTGACGTCACGCAGCGGCGAGGCGAAGACGATCAGGGCCGAGGCCGCCACCGACACCGCCGCCCCCAGGGCCAGGCTCACCGCCGCCCGCTCGAAGGCCCGCGCGTCGAGCCGCGCCACCCCCATGCCCATGCCCATGATCGGCCCCATGAGCGGGGAGATGAGCATGGCCCCGATGACCACCGCGGCCGAGGACTGCAGCAGGCCCAGCGCGGCGATGCCGCAGGAGCAGAAGAGCAGGGCGAAATAGCCGTTGGAGATCCGCGCGCCCTCGGCGACCTCGGCCTCGATCTGCAGGCGCTCGGCGTCGGTATGGGGGGCCGCGCGGTTGTCCAGCGCCTCGCGGAGCCGCTTCCAGCCGAGGCGGACAAGGGCGCGCAGGCGCAGGGGAACGAAGCTCTCGAACATGCCGGCCGTTTAGCGGATGCAGGCCGGGCCTGTCTCGCCTGTCTCGGTCACGCCGCCGCGCGCTGGCTCGGCCGGCCGGCCGCGGCGGCGCCGATCTCGAAACGCGCGATGCTGTCGGCCAGGATCTTGGCCTCGCTGTTCAGCGAATGGCTGGCGGCCGTTGTCTCCTCCACCATGGCGGCGTTCTGCTGGGTGACGCGGTCCATCTCGTTGACCGCGGTGTTCACCTCCTGAAGGCCCGTGGCCTGCTCGCCGGCGCTGGCGGCGATCTGGCGCACCAGCTCGTCGATCTGCGCCACCTGGGAGACGATCCGTTCCAGCGCGGCGCCGGTCTGGCCGACGAGACCCACCCCCTGCTCGACCTGGTTGGTGGAGGCGCTGATCAGAGCCTTGATCTCCTTGGCCGCGTCGGCGGACCGCTGGGCCAGCGCCCGCACCTCGGAGGCGACCACCGCGAAGCCCTTGCCGGATTCGCCGGCGCGGGCGGCTTCGACGCCCGCGTTCAGGGCCAGCAGGTTGGTCTGGAAGGCGATCTCGTCGATCACGCCGATGATCTGGCTGATCTGCTGGGCGGAGGTTTCGATCTGGGCCATGGCCGCGACAGCGTCGGCGACGACAACCCCGGCCCGCTCGGCGTCGGCGCGCGAACTGGCCACCACCGCGGCGGCCTCCTTCGCGCCCTCGGCGCTCTTGCGGCCGGTCGCCGTCACCTCGTCCAGCGCCGCGGCCGTTTCCTCAAGGCCGGCCGCCTGCTGCTCGGTGCGGCGCGAGAGGTTGTCCGCCGCCGCGGCGATCTCACCGGCGCCGGCGCTCATGTTGTGGGCGGCGCGGGCGATCACCGTCATCGCCGCCTGAAGCTGGTCGGCGGCGGCGTTGAAGTCGCGGCGCAGGGCCTCGTACTGCGGCGTGAAGGCTTGGGCGATACGATAGGTCAGAACGCCGCGCGCCAAGTGGTCGAGACCTGCGGCGAGACCTTCCACGACCGCCTTGCGCTCCTCCTCGACCGCGGTCTGGAGCTGGTGACGCTCCTGGCTGGCCGCGGCCTCGGCGGCGCGCGAGCGCTCCACCGCCTCGGCCGCCTGCTCGGCCGCGGCGCGGGCCTCCTCGGCGCGCGCCACGGCCGCGCTGGAGGTCTCGAACATCTGCAGGATGCGCAGGGCCGCCCAGATGAGGACGCCGGCCTCGGCCACCAGGATGACGGCGTGCAACAGCACGCGGGCGATGTCGCCCCCGCCGGGGAAGACGGCCGCCGGCAGCAGGAAGCTGAGCGACAGGTGGTGCGCCGCCACGGCGCCGGCCGCCGCGACGATGGCGCGCCAGTCGCAGAAGACGATCAGGGTCGCGAGCGCCGCGAAATAGGCCATGTGGATGTCGATCTGCCAGGCCTGGCCCGCATAGGCGGCGACCAGCAGCGAGACGCCGCCCATCAGGGCGACGCTGAGCGCCGCGCGTCCGGCCGCGCCCTCGCGGTCCAGCCGGGCCAGCAGGGTCGCCGCGCCGGCCAGGGCCGAGGCCGAAAGGCCGAGCGCGAGCCACGGCCCGCCATGCGTGGCCGCCGCGATGGCCACCAGCGGGACGAAGAGCCAGCAGAGGACGGTGATCACCTTGGCCCCGAAGGCGCGCTGTGCGTCGAGGGTCACGGTCTGGGAGGCGGACATGGTCGCGGTTCCGGGATCAGGAGGCGGAAGGCGGCGGCTCGCACGGTCCGGCGAAGCCAGGATCGATGACCAGCCAGGCGCCGTTGGCGCGCAGCGCCCGCGCGAGTCCCGGCTCCGCGCCCGGCGGGGCGGCGGTGATCACGATGGAAGAAAGGGTTCCGACGCCGGCGACGTCGCCAGCCCTGTCGGCGGCGTCCAGCGACCGGGCGGCCGACCACCAGGGGGGAAAGAAGGCCGCCGCACGGTCGGGCGAACGCGGCTGGGCCCCGAGCACCACGGCGGGCGCGAGGCTGAACAGGCAGAGGGCGGCGGCGGGAAGCCAGGCGGACGCCACGCGTCTTGCTCCTCAAATCGAGGAGAACACCGCTATACGGGCCGTCTTAACCAAAGCTCTACGGGAAGGGTGCGGGAAGGGGGGCGCGGCAAGACGCCGCACCTGGGCCGGCGGGGGGACGGCCTGCGCGGCCGTCCGCCAGGGGTGCAAAAGGACCCGAAGTCGCCGCGGGGTCCGAGCCGGCCGGCCCCGCGACTTCACCTTCGAGCGCTTCGATCCATCAGAAGACGAAGGCGATGATGGCGCCCACGACGACGACGAGACCGACGATATAGATGATCTGGTTCATGGCTTCTCTCCACGGTTTCAGTGTCCGCAGAGGGAACGCCACCCTCCCGCCCAGGTTCCGGCGGCGCGCCCGCCGAAGCGCTCACGCCGGGGCGCGGGCGGCGTCCTCCAGCCGGAGGCCGGCGAGTTCGGCCTCCGACTCCGGCGTGCCCGGCAGGTGGGTGCCGCGCAGCGAGGCGCCCGCCGTCTCGATGACGAAGAAGAGCGAGACGAGACCCACCACGCAGGCGGCGATCATCAGATAGGCCGGCATCATCGGATCGCCGGTCCGGGTGATCAGCCAGGAGCTGGCCGCCGGCGCCGTCCCCCCGAACAGCGAGGTCGAGACGTTGTAGGCGATGGCGAGGCCTGCGAACCGCACATGGGTCGGCAGCATGGCGGGGAAGGTCGAGGAGATGGTCGCCAGCTGCGGCACGTAGAGCATGCCCAGCACCGCGAAGCCGACGATCGCGCCGACGAAGCCCGTGGCCATCAGGTGGTAGAGGGGCACGATGGCGATCACCAGCCCGATCAGAGAGAACCACCACATGGGCTTGCGCCCCACCTTGTCCGACAGCGCCCCGGCGAAGGGGACCAGCACCATCATGAACAGCATGCCGATGATCGGCACGATCAGCGCCTGTTCCGTCGAAAGCCCCAGCCGCGCCTGCAGATAGGTCGGCATGTAGGACAGCAGGGTGTAGTTCACGACGTTGAGCGCCACGACGAGGCCGCTCATCACCAGCAGGGGCTTCCAGTACTTGGAGACCAGGTCGCGGAGTTCGGCCTTGCGGCTGGGCTCCTGCTCGCCGTGCGCCTCGATCTCGCGGAAGATGGGCGTGTCCTCGATCTTGGCCCGCATATAGACCCCGACCAGGCCGAGCGGCGCGGCCACCAGGAAGGGCAGGCGCCAGCCCCATTCGGCCATGGTCTCGGCCCCCAGCGCCAGGTCGAAGCCAAGCATCAGGAGCGCGCCGAGGGAGAAGCCCGCGAGCGTGCCGAACTCCAGGAAGCTGCCGCAGAAGCCCCGCGCCTTGTCCGGCGCATACTCGGCCATGAAGGTCGCCGCCCCGCCGTACTCGCCGCCGGTGGAGAAGCCCTGGACCATGCGCAGCACGATGAGCGCCGTGGGCGCCCAGAAGCCGATCGTGTCGTAGGAGGGGATCAGGCCCACGCAGAAGGTGGCCACCGACATCATGATGATGGTCAGGGCCAGCACCGTCTTGCGCCCCAGCCGGTCGCCCAGCGGGCCCCAGAAGAAGCCGCCCAGCGGGCGGATCAGGAAGGAGATGGCGAAGGTGGCCAGCGCAAAGAGCGTCGCCTGCGCCGTCTCGCCCGGGAACAGGGCCTGGGAGATGTAGGTCACCCCGTAGGCGTAGATGCCGTAGTCGAACCACTCCGTCGCATTCCCGATGGCCGAGGCGGCGATGGCCCGCTTCAGCACCCCCGGCGGCACGGCGGCGGTGGAGCCGGCCGGCACGTCCTCGCCGACCAGGTGATGCTCGTGATGGCTCATGGGGTTGGTCCTCCTCGGGGATCGGCGGCGCCCCCGCGAGACCTTCGGCCACGCGACGGCGCCTGCAGAGGCGACAACCCGCGGCGGCGCCCCTCAGTTCTTCGTCTGCGTCTTGAGGATGAGAGGCATAACAGCCGCAGCACAGGCTTGGCCACCCCGCAGGGGGAAATGGGCTGGGCTTGAGTAGCGGCGCGACTGGTCCGCCCGGCCCCGCCAAGTGGCGACAAACGACGCAGGGGAACGACTGGCGATGATCCGTCGCCGGTCCGTCAGGAACTCTCCGCAACCTCTCGGATCAGGGGCGCAGTCTGCCGCTCATCTTGGCTTGACGGGCCCGGCCGACATCCTGGCGTCTTGATGATCTGTCCGGCGCCGGCGCGCCGGCCGCCACAGGAGATCCGCCATGGAGCTGGCCGAACTGTCCGACCGCGCCTGGACCCTGCGCCAACGCTACGCCGAACTGGAGATACGGCGCCACGGCCGCCCCTGGTCGCGCGAAGAGATCGCCCTCGGCTTCGTGGGCGACGTCGGCGACCTGATGAAGCTCGTCCAGGCCGCCGAAGGCGTGCGGGCCATCCCGGACGCCCGCGCCAGGCTCGAGCACGAACTCGCCGACTGCCTGTGGAGCGTCCTCGTCCTGGCGCGCCTCTACGAGGTCGACCTGGAGGGGGCCTTCGATCGCACCATGGCCGAGCTCGACGCAGCGATCGCCACGCGGCTTCGAGACCCCGGGTCATGAACCCGGCCGACAGAGGTCGATGCGATGAGAATCCTGGTGGAGCCGAGGGGAGTCGAACCCCTGACCTCCTCATTGCGAACGAGGCGCTCTACCAACTGAGCTACGGCCCCAGGAAGGCGCGGAGTTAGGCGGGCGGCGGTGTTCTGTCAAGCGCGCGCGAGGGCGCAGCCGGGAGGTCCGCGGCGGCGGCGCGACCTCCCCGTCCTTGTCAGGAGGCGTCCGGCCCCGGTAGAACCGGCGCAACACGGACACGGGACGCCATGATCGCCATCATCCAGTTCATCTTCTTCATCATCGGGGCTCTGATCGAGCTTCTGATCTGGGCGATCATCATCAACGCCATCCTGTCGTGGCTGGTCGCCTTCGACGTCATCAACCTGCGCAACCCCTTCGTCTACAACGTCGCCAACTTCCTGGACCGGGTGACCGCGCCGATCATGCGGCCGGTGCAGCGCATCATCCCGACCCTGGGCGGCGTCGACATCAGCCCGATCATCGTCATCCTCATCCTGATGGGTCTGCAGCGCTTCCTGCTGCCAGCCCTGCAGGGCGCGCTGATCGGCGCCTTCATCTAGGGCTTCGCCGGTGCGGCTGGCCGTGCGCCTGACGCCCAAGGGCGGGCGCGACGCGGCCGAGGGCTGGGCGGCCGACGGCGAAGGCCGGCCCTACGTCAAGGTGCGCGTTTCGGCCCCGCCCGTGGACGGGGCGGCCAACGCCGCCCTGATCTCTTTCCTGGCCAAGACGTTGAAGCGTCCGCGCGCGTCGGTCCGTATCGTCTCGGGCGAGACGTCGCGCCTGAAGATGATCGAGATCGAGGACCTTTCCGATGAAGCGCTCGCTGCGGCCTTCGGCCCCCGCCCCTAAGCGTCCGTCCGCCGCCCTGGCCGCGGTCTTGCTGCCGGCCGTCCTGCTGGCCGCCTGCGTCGCCGGCCCCTCCGGCAACAGCGACGTGCCCGAGCCCGCCCGGCCCGTGGACCTCACGAGCTATATGGGCCTGTGGTACGAGCAGGCGCGCTATGAAACCTCCTTTGAGGAAGGCTGCGAAGGCGTCACCGCCGAATACGCTCTGAAGCCCGGCGGCGAGGAGGTCTCGGTGACCAACACCTGCCGGCAGGGCTCGGTCGACGGGCCGGTGGAGGTCTCCGAAGGTCGGGCCGTCCCGGCCGGCGATCCGATGGGGGCCAAGTTCAAGGTCACCTTCTTCGGCCCGGCCCTCTTCACCAACTATTGGGTCCTCGACCACGGCGAGGCCTATGAGTGGTCCATCGTCGGCGAGGGGTGGGGGCGCTTCCTGTGGATCCTGACCCGCGACGCCACGATCTCGCCCGCCGTCTATGACAGCCTGACGGCGCGGGCGGCCGAACTCGGCTATGACGTCTCGATGCTGCGGCGGACGCAGCAGCCGCCGGGCCCGCCGCCGGCCGCGCAGGAGAACTGACCATGATGAAAGCCCTCCGTCTGGCGAGCCTCGGGGCCCTGGCGTTCGCCCTGACCGCCTGCGCCGGCGCCCAGCGCCTGGACGCCGCCGGCGACGTACACGAGCTGCTGGTGGCCATCCGCGACGGCGACCAGGCGGCCTTCGACGCCCATGTCGACCGCGCCGCCCTCCGCCGCCAGATCGAGGCCCGCCTGGCCCAGGAGGTGGAGGAGGCGCCGGTGGACTCCAACGTCCGCGCGCTCGGCGCCCTGCTGGGGCCGGCCATCGCCAAGGCCGCCAGCGAGCAGCTCGTCCAGCCCGACGTCTTCCGCGGCGTGGCCGAATATTACGGCTATGACCGCAGCCAGCCCCTGCCCAACCGGGTCGCCATCGCCGGCTCGCTCAAGGCCCTCGAGGACGGCCGCGTCTGCGCCACCCGGGACAAGGACGGCCCCTGCCTGCTGGTCTTCACCGAGGAGGAGGGCGTCTGGCGCCTGACCGGTTTCGAAGGCGACGTGGGCATGCTTCGGCGCTAGTCTTCCCGCCCGACAGGGAGGGGCCCATGGGTGATCTGTCGAACTACGCCTGCTCGGACTTCTCGGACGGGCGCTGGACCCGGCCGGTCTATCGCCGCGGTCAAGGCCCTGCCGTCATCGTCATCCACGAGTTGCCCGGCCTGCACCCGCTGGTGGTCGACTTCGCCGACCGGATCGTCGCCGCGGGAATGAGCGCCTGGTGCCCCAGCCTGTTCGGCGAGCCGGGCAGGCCGGTCGGCCGCGGCTACATGCTCGGCGAGGCGCTGAAGGCCATCTGCATCCGCCGAGAGTTCCATGTCTGGGCGAAGGACGCCTCGAGCCCCATCGTCGACTGGCTCCGCGCGCTCGCCCGCCAGGCCCATGCCGAATGCGGCGGCCAGGGCGTCGGCGCGGTCGGCATGTGCTTCACCGGCGGCTTTGCGCTGGCCATGATGACCGAGCCCGCCGTCGTGGCGCCGGTGGTGGCCCAGCCGTCCCTGCCGCTCATCGCCGGCTCGAAGGCGCGGGCGGCTTCGATCGGGGCGAGCCCGCAGGAGATCGCCTGCGCCAGGGCGCGGTTCGAGGACGAGGACCTCTCGATGATCGGCCTGCGCTTCAAATCCGACAAACTGGTGGGCGACGCCCGCTTCGACCGCTACCGCGCCGAGTTCGGCGCGCGCTTCGAGGCGATCGAGTTCGAGGACGCCGACGCCGCGCCCGCCGACGTGCCGCCTCACTCCACCCTGACCCTCCATCTGCGCGCCGACGGCCCGACTGCCGAGGCGGCCGACAGGGTGATCGCCTTCTTCCGCCGGCGCACGGGCGCCTGAGCCGGAACCGCGCCGCCCTTCCGGCGCGTTGGAGGCGGGCCTGGACTTGCGGCGGCCGCGCCCCTAGAAGCGCGCCCTTCCCCTGCCCGGGCGTTCGAACCGCCGGCCAGGCCCGAACCAGATGAGCGACCCGTCATGACACGCAGACCCCCGATTTCCCGCGGCGCCGGCCGTCCGGCGCAGAAGGGCCCCAGCCAGCGCCAGCTGCGCGCCGGCGAACTGGTGCGCCACGCCCTGGTGGAGATCCTGCGCGAGGAGGAGCTGGACGACCCGGCCCTCTACGGCGTGCCGGTGACCATCACCGAGGTGCGCGTCAGCCCCGACCTCAGCCACGCCACCTGCTTCATCCAGCCGCTGGGCGGCGAGAACGCCGAGGCGGTGACCGCGGCCATGAACCGCGCCTCGCGCTTCCTGCGCGGCAAGCTCGGCCGGATGATCGACCTGCGCGTGACGCCGGACCTGAAGTTCCGCCACGACGAGACCTTCGACGCCGCCGAGAAGATGAACCGCCTGTTCGACGACCCCAAGGTCCGCCAGGACCTCGACCGGCCGGACGGCGACGCCCCCGACTCCGGCGACGAGGACTGACCCGTGGGTCGGCGGCGCAAGGGCGAGGCGGTGTCCGGATGGATCTGCCTGGACAAGCCCTATGACCTGACCTCCACCCAGGCCGTCAGCCGGGTGCGCAGGATCTTCAACGCCCAGAAGGCGGGCCACGCCGGCACGCTCGACCCCCTGGCCACCGGCGTCCTGCCCATCGCATTGGGCGAGGCGACCAAGACGGTCGCCTTCATGGTCGACGCCGACAAGTCCTACAGGTTCACCATCGCCTGGGGGACCTCGACCACCACCCTCGACCGCGAGGGCGAGGTGACCGGCCGCTCCGACGTGCGCCCGACGCCCGACCAGGTGAAGGCGGTGCTCCACGAGTTCGAGGGCGAGGTGATGCAGGTCCCGCCCGCCTACTCGGCCATCAAGGTGGACGGCGAGCGCGCCTACGACCTGGCCCGCGCCGGCGAGGCGGTGGAGCTTTCCGCCCGCCCCGTCCTGATCCACGGCCTGGCGGTGGGCGAGGCCCCCGACGCCGACCACGTCGAAATCCACATGGACTGCGGCAAGGGCGCCTATGTGCGCGCCGTCGTCCGCGACCTGGCCGCCCGGCTCGGCGCCGAGGCCCACGTCAGCGAGCTTCGCCGCACGCGCGTGGGGCCGTTCACCGAAGCCTCGGCGATCGGACTGGATTTGCTGGAGGATTTGGGGCATAAGGCCCGCCAGTCGGAGGCCCTGCTTCCGGTCGAGACCGCGCTGGACGACATCCCGGCGCTGGCCGTGACCGACGAAGACGCCTTCCGGCTCAAGCAGGGACGGTCGATCGTTCTCGTTCCCCGACAGGTCGAAAGCTTGAGAGCCGGGCTCGCGCCGGGCTCTCGAACCGTTTCGGCCATGTGCGGCGGCGTGATGGTGGCCCTCTGCGAGATGCGCGCCGGCAGGCTCGAGCCGTCGCGGGTCTTTCACCTCGACTAGAGCGGAGACAACCCGATGTCGATCACGGCCGACCGCAAGGCGGAAATCATCAAGTCGCACGCCCGTGGCGAAGGCGACACCGGAAGCGCCGAAGTGCAGGTGGCGATCCTGACCGAACGGATCATCAACCTCACCGAGCACTTCAAGACGCACAAGAAGGACAACCACTCGCGCCGGGGCCTGCTCAAGCTCGTCTCCCAGCGCCGGTCGCTCCTCGACCACCTGAAGAAGTCCGACCAGGGCCGCTATCAGGCGCTCATCGAGGTCCTCGGCCTGCGCCGCTAAGGGCCTTCATCCCCGCCCCCGCCTTGCGCGGGGGCGTTGCATATGGGGCCCTGGCTCTTAAGGTCCCCGTTGCGCCGCCCCGTGCGGCGCGCCATCTAACGATCGCCGCCCGTCCGAAACAGGCCGAGACGGGCAAGACGGCGGTCCGGGGCGCTCGCCCCAAGACGTACGCCGAGGGTTCAGACGAAATCCTCGATCCGCCTGTTCACCTGGAGAGGATTTCGGAAGTCCGACGCCCTGTCCGCCCCCGCGAGGAATTCGCCCGCGGGATCTGAAAGAAGAAAATCATGTTCGACATCAAACGTAAGACGATCGAGTGGGGCGGTAAGACGCTGACGCTCGAAACCGGCCGCATGGCCCGTCAGGCCGACGGCGCCGTGCTCGCCACCTATGGCGAGACCGTGGTGCTGGCCACCGCCGTCTACGCCAAGAGCGCCAAGCCGGGTCAGGACTTCTTCCCCCTGACCGTCAACTATCAGGAGAAGACCTACGCCGCGGGCAAGATCCCCGGCGGCTTCTTCAAGCGCGAAGGCCGGCCCTCGGAAAAGGAGACCCTGGTCTCCCGCCTGATCGACCGTCCGATCCGCCCGCTGTTCGTCAAGGGCTTCAAGAACGAAGTCCAGGTGGTCATCAACGTCCTGGCCCACGACCTGGAGAACGATCCCGACATCGTCGCCATGGTCGCCTCCTCGGCCGCCCTGGTCATCTCCGGCGCCCCCTTCATGGGTCCGATCGGCGCCGCCCGCGTCGGCTTCATCGACGGTGAGTACGTGCTCAACCCGACGCTGGAGCAGATGAAGGAGACGAAGATGGACCTCGTCGTCGCCGGCACGGCCGACGCGGTCATGATGGTGGAGTCCGAGATCCAGGAGCTCACCGAAGAGCAGGTCCTGGGCGGCGTGACCTTCGCCCACAAGGAAATGCAGCCGGTGATCGAGGCGATCATCGAGCTGGCCGAGCATTCCGCCAAGGAGCCCTTCGAGTTCGAACCGGAGGACACCGACGCGCTGAAGGCCAAGATGAAGGACCTGGTCGGCGCCGACATCGCCGCCGCCTACAAGATCACCAAGAAGCAGGACCGCTACGAGGCGATCGGCCAGGCCAAGGCCAAGGCCCTGGACGCCATGGCCAAGTCCGAGGCCAATCCGGACGGCGCCGACGCCCAGAAGCTGGCCGGCGTGTTCAAGGAGCTGGAAGCCGACGTCGTCCGGCGCGGCATTCTCGACACCGGCCTGCGCATCGACGGCCGCACGGTCGACACGGTCCGCCCGATCGTGTCCGAAGTGGGCGTGCTGCCCCGGGCCCACGGCTCGGCGCTGTTCACCCGTGGCGAGACCCAGGCCCTGGTGGTCGCCACCCTGGGCACCGGCGACGACGAGCAGTTCATCGACGCCCTGGAAGGGACCTACAAGGAGAAGTTCCTTCTCCACTACAACTTCCCTCCCTTCAGCGTCGGGGAAGCCGGCCGCATGGGCTCGCCCGGCCGCCGGGAGATCGGCCACGGCAAGCTCGCCTGGCGCGCCATGCGCCCGATGCTGCCGCCGACCGAGGAGTTCCCCTACACCATCCGTCTGGTCTCCGAGATCCTGGAGTCCAACGGCTCCTCCTCCATGGCCACGGTCTGCGGCGCTTCGCTGGCCCTGATGGATGCGGGCGTGCCCCTGAAGAAGCCGGTCTCCGGCATCGCCATGGGCCTGATCCTGGAATCCGACGGCTTCGCGGTCCTGTCCGACATCCTGGGTGACGAAGACCACCTGGGCGACATGGACTTCAAGGTCGCCGGCACCGCCGACGGCATCACCTCGCTGCAGATGGACATCAAGATCGCCGGCATCACCGAGGCGATCATGAAGCAGGCGCTGGAGCAGGCGAAGGCCGGCCGCCAGCACATCCTGGGCGAGATGAAGAAGGCCATGGACGCGCCGCGCACCGAGCTCGGCGAGTTCGCGCCCAAGATCGAGACCATCAAGATCGCGGTCGACAAGATCCGCGAAGTGATCGGCTCGGGCGGCAAGGTGATCCGCGAGATCGTCGCCGAGACCGGCGCCAAGGTCGACATCTCCGACGACGGCACGATCAAGATCGCCGCCCCGGAACAGTCGAAGATCGACGCCGCGCGCGACTGGATCCGCTCCATCGCCTCGGAGCCGGAAGTCGGCGCCATCTACACCGGCAAGGTGGTCAAGGTGGTCGACTTCGGCGCCTTCGTGAACTTCTTCGGCGCCAAGGACGGCCTGGTTCACGTCAGCCAGATCTCCAACGAGCGCGTGGGCAAGGTCTCCGACGTCCTGACCGAAGGCCAGGAAGTGAAGGTCAAGCTCCTGGGCTTCGACGATCGCGGCAAGACCCGCCTGTCCATGAAGGTCGTCGACCAGCAGACCGGCGAGGACCTGTCCAAGAAGGAAGAGGCCGAGGCCGAAGCCTAAGGGCCTCGCCTCACCTCCGAACGGTCAGGGGCGGCTGCGGCGACGCAGCCGCCCTTTTTCGTGGACGTCGCAGGCGCCTTGGCCTAGAAGCCGCGGCTCGAAGGGTCCGCAGTTCACCCAGGCGTCACCGCCCCGCTTGTCGGGGAGCTAAACCTGCCTTGATCTTCCAGCCGCCGCGCTTGTCCTTATGCAGCGCTCGGGTCGAAAGCCGGTGACCACGACGCCCCCCTTGCGGGGTCCTCGAGCGCCCGAGAGGATCAAGTCATGCCGCGAACGGCCCTGCCCTACGCCACGCCCGACATCTCCGCGCTCGCGCGCTTCCTGCGCGACCAGCTCGCCGCCCGCGCCACGCCGCCCGGTCATGTGGAGATGCTGAACCTGCTCGCCCGCGCCGCCGGCGCGCGCAACTTCCAGCACTTCCGCACGCTGGCCGAGCCGACAGCCGCGGCGCCTTCGGCCAGCCCGAACGAGCTCGAGCGGGTCGAGCGCCTGGCCCGCCAGTTCGACGCCCAGGGCCGCCTCGTCCAGTGGCCCGCCAAGCCCTCGCAGCAGGCGCTCGCGCTCTGGGCCTTCTGGGCCCGCATGCCGAGCGGCGAGAGCTTCACCGAACAGGCGATGAACACCTTCCTGAACGGCCTGCACCGCTTCGGCGACCCCGCCATCCTGCGACGGTCCCTGGTCAGCGCCGGCCTCGTCTCGCGCACCCTCGACTGCCGCGACTACCGCCGCATCGAACGCCAGCCGCCGCCGGAGGCCCTGGCCCTCATCCGGCGGCTGGGGCGAGGGCGGACGGCGCCCTGACGTCCGCCCGAAACGCGAAAGGCCCGCCGGAACTGGCGGGCCTTCTGGCTTGCCGGGCCACGCCGGCCTGACCTCCGTGGAGGCGTCGGTCAGCCGCGCAGCTTGCGCAGCAGGACGTCGAGGTCGCGGGCGAGGTTCGGGTCCTCGGCCTTCAGGGACTCGATACGGCGCACCGCATGCAGCACCGTCGTGTGGTCGCGCCCGCCGAAGCGGCGGCCGATGTCGGGCAGGGAGCGGGTGGTGATCTGCTTGGCGATCCACATGGCCGTCTGGCGGGGCCGGGCCACGGCGCGGGCGCGGCGTTCCGACAGGAGGTCGGCCTGCTTCAGCCCATAGTGCTCGGCCACCACCTTCTGGATCTGGTCGACCGTCACCCGGCGTTCCGGGGCGGCCAGGTGGGGCCGCAGGATGGCCTGGGCCTCGTCCAGGGTCAGGTGCGCCACCTCGGCGCCCACACGGGCCACCAGGGTGTTCAGGGCGCCCTCCAGCTCGCGCACGCTGTCGGTGAAGCGGTCGGCGAGGAACTGCAGCACCTCGGGCCGGGCCGCCGGCGTGAAGCCCCCCTGGCGGGCCAGCACGGCCAGCTTGCGCTCCAGGATGCCCATCCGCAGGTCCCGGTCGGCCGGCTCGATGCCGCAGACGAGGCCGGCCTGCAGGTGCGAACGCAGCCGCGGCTCCAGGTCCGACAGTTCGTGCGGCGGCCGGTCGGCCGTCATCACCACCCGGCGGCCGTCCTGGACCAGGGAGATCAGGGTGTGGAACAGCTCCTCCTGCGTCGAGGCCTTGCCGGCGACGAAATGGACGTCGTCGATCAGCAGCAGGTCGGCGTCGCGCAGCTCGTCCTTGAAGGCCGCCGTCTGGCGGTCCTGCACGGCCTTGACGAAGGTCTGGGTGAACTTCTCGGCGGTCAGATAGACCACCTTCTTCTCCGGCGCCGTGCGCATGGCCTCCCAGCCGAGCGCGTTCAGAAGGTGGGTCTTCCCGAAGCCGTAGGGCCCGTGGAAGACCACCGGGTTGAAGTGGCCGTCGGCCCAGGCGCCGACCCGCTTGGCCACGGCGAAGGCGAACTCATTGGCCGGGCCGGGCACGAAGTTGTCGAAGGCGAAGCGCTCCTGCAGACCGCTCGGACGCGCCGGACGGGCGGGCGCAGCGGCGGCCGACGGGGCCAGGTTCTCCAGGACCGTCAGGACCGGCGCAGGCGGCGCGTTGGCGGCGGGCGGCGGCGCGGTCTCGGCCGGGGCCAGGGCCTCGAACTCCATCTTGGACTTCAGGTCCAGAGCCCGGCCCTGCGGATCGTTCTCAGCCCACAGCTCGCCGATGCGGCGCCAGGCGTGGCGGCGGATCCAGTCGCGGGCGACGCCCGTGGCGGCCACCAGACAGACTTCGCGCTCCGACCGCTCGCGCAGAGCGGCATGTCCCAGCCAGGACCCGAACGTGGCCTCGCCCAGTTCGCGTTTCAGCGTCTGGCAAGCCTTCGCCCAGACCGCGATCGCCGGCGTGTCCGCCGCCCTGTCTGCAAGACCTCCCGAAGCCATACCGACACAACCCCCAGATCTTCCGTCACCTCAGATCGAGACCCCACGCCTCGACCCCCTAATTCAACAAACACAGAGGCTTATCCGGCGAGCGCATAGACTCCCGCCGCCGATTTTTCATCCGAACTCGAATGGAAATACGTGTGTGTTGAAGGTCCAGAGACTAGCCAGGGGCGGGGGGGGGTCAACGGTGATTCTTCGCGCCGTCCGCGGATATTTTCGTTGACTCATCGGCGGGCCCTCGCGCCACAAGGGAATTGCCAAAACACCGCTCCGTTAACTGAGAAGTTTGGTCGCAGGCGCCGCAGGGCCAAGCTTTCGCCACGAAAAAGCCCGCAGCCTCAAGAGGCATGCGGGCTTTCCCGAAAGCTGATTAGATTCAATGCGTCAGACGGTCACTGCCGCCTTAAGCTCAAGCTTTAGGCAGCGGCGAGCTTCTTCAGCTGAGCGTTCAGCCGCGAGACCTTCCGAGAGGCCGTGTTCTTGTGGATCACGCCCTTGGTCACCGCCCGCATCACCTCCGACTGCGCCTCCACGAAGGCCGTCTTGGCGGCGGCCGCATCGCCGGCGGCGACGGCCTCCTCGAAGCGGCGCAGATAGGTGCGCACGCGCGAACGACGGGCTTTGTTGACTTCGGTGCGGCGGGCGATCTTGCGGATCGCCTTCTTGGCGCCGGGCGTGTTGGCCATAGGACAGCTCTCGAAAAGTGTCGCGCCCGAGCACGGGCCCGGGCGTTGAAAATCGGAGGCGCGGATATACGGGATGCGACAGCCCGGGTCAATGCCGGCCCCGCGCTTCGTCTCCCCGTTCAATCCTGGCCGATGAAGCGCCGCCAGGCGGGATGGGCGGCGATCAGGTCCGCCATCAGCTGATAGCCGCCCGCCCCCGGATGGGCGCCGTCGCCGGCCCGGGCCTCGGCCAGCCAGGTCCCGCTCACCGCCAGCGGGCGCAGGACGTCGAGATAGGGGACCTTGAGGCGGGCGCAGAGCGTCTTGAACGCCTCGTTGAGGGCCTCCAGCCGCGCCGCCAGGGCCGGCTCCTCGGCGGGGGGCGGACCGACCATCAGCACCGGCGCCAGCCGGGCGCCCTGCGTCAGGAGCAGATGGGCGGTCTTCAGGCTCTCGGCCGGCGAAAGCCGCGATCCCCCGCCCCCAGCGGCGTTGGCGTCGTTGCGGCCGAAGGAGAAGACGATCCCGCAGGGTTCGGCCTCCGTCAGCCTCGCCTGCGCCTCGGCGGCCCAGCGGCGGGCGATGTCGGCGCTGGCCTCGCCCCGGACGCCGAGGTTGTAGACGGTCACCTCCGGCCGCCCGGCCAGGGCCCGGCCCAGCCAGCCCTGGTGGTCCGGATCGCCGACGCCGGCGACGAAGGAGTCGCCGAAGGCGAGGATGCGCATGCTAGCGGCCCTTGAACGCCGGCTTCCGCTTCTCGACGAAGGCGGCCATGCCTTCCTTCTGGTCCTCGAAGGCGAAGAGGGAGTGGAAGAGCCGGCGCTCCACCGCCACGCCGGCGGCGAGCGTGGTCTCGTAGGCGGTCTCCGCCAGCTCCTTGTTCATCATCACCGCCAGCGGCGACTGGCCGGCGATCTTGGCGGCGACGGCCAGGGCCTCCTCCACCAGCTTGTCGGCGGCCACGATGCGGGAGACGAGGCCCGCCCGCTCGGCCTCCTCGGCGTCCATCATCCGGCCGGTCAGGATCATCTCCATGGCCTTGGACTTGCCGACGAAGCGGGTCAGGCGCTGGGTGCCGCCGATGCCGGGCGCCACGCCCAGATTGATCTCCGGCTGGCCGAACCTGGCCGTGTCGGCGGCCAGGATGAAGTCGCACATCATGGCGAGCTCACAGCCGCCGCCCAGCGCGAAGCCGGCCACGGCGGCGATGATCGGCTTGCGGCACTGCTCGATCGCCCGCGCGCCGCGGGTGAAGGTGTCGGCGGCGAACATGTCCGCATAGGACTTGTCGGCCATCTCCTTGATGTCGGCGCCGGCGGCGAAGGCGCGTTCCGAGCCGGTGAGCACCAGGCAGCGCACCGCCTCGTCCGCCTCGGCCGCGGCGACGGCGGCGGCCAGCTCGTCCAGCAGGGCGGCGTTGAGCGCATTCAGCGCCTGGGGCCGGTTCAGGCGGATCAGGGTGACCGGCCCGTGGGCCTCGACGATCAGGGTCTCGTAGCTCGGGGCGGACATGGGGCGGCCTCCTTTGCGCGTGTGCCCTTCGCGCTTAAGGCCCCTCGACCGCATAGCCAAGGGCGCGCAACCGTTCGGGCAGCCCGTCGGGACCGATCAGATGGCCGACGCCGACCACCACCACGGTCGTCCCGCGCCCGTCCAGACGGGCCGTCAGCGGCTCCATCCAGGCCATGTTCCGGGCCACCACCATGCGCTGGTAGATGCCGGGCGCGGCCTCGCGCAGGGGATCGAGGGCCTCGTCCTCCAGGGTCGCCACGTCGCCCGCCATCCAGGCGGCCACGAGGCGATCGAACTGCTCCGGATCGGTCTCGAGCTGCTCGAGGGACTCCTCGAGGCTCGCCACCTGCTCCTCCAGGGGGGCGGCGGCGAACATGGCGATCTGCTCTTCGGCCGTCTCGAAGGCGCGCCGCGCCACGTCCGGGGGCGCCGTAAGGCTGATCTGGCGCTCCACCCCCTGGTCGGTGGTCGCACCGGCGCGGCCGAAGGCGAGGGTCGCCAGCATGACCTCGGCGAGCCACGGCTTGACGCCCGCCAGCAGCTGCGGCGGGGCGCCATAGAGGGCGCCGACCCGCGCCAGCCGCTCACGCCCCTCGACCGAAAGCAGGTCCGGGAGGGACTCGCCCGCCGGCAGCCGGCCCAGCCGCAGAGCCGCCGCGGCCCCCTGGGCCTCGGAGGCGGCGTCCACGGGCAGTTCGAACCAGAGGTCGTCGGCCTGGGCCAGCCCCGCCTCCAGCGCGTCCGGCCGCCAGTCGAGGCCCGGCGGCAGGAGATGCACCGAGCCGAAGAGGATCATCTCGGAATCGGCGTCGCGCACCGTCCAGACCGGCGGCTCGGCCCGCGCCGGCTCGCAGGCGGCCGTGAGGCCCACGGCGAGCAGGAGGGCGATCATGGACCTGCGGCGCATGCTCACCTCTGGCAGACGGGACAGTAGAAGGTGGAACGGCCGGCCTGGACCGTGCGGGCGATGGTTCCGCCGCAGCCGGGGTTGAGGCAGGGCTCGCCCTCGCGGCCATAGGCGCGGAAGCTGTGCTGGAAGTAGCCCAGCGCGCCGTCCGCCGAGGCGTAGTCGCGCAAGGTCGAGCCGCCCGCGGCGATCGCCTCGGCCAGCACCTCGCGCACGGCCTGGACGAGGCGCGCCAGCCGCTCGCGGCCGATCCGGCCCGCCGGCCGGTTTGGGGAGATCCGCGCCCGGTTCAGCGCCTCGCACACATAGATGTTGCCCAGGCCCGCCACGATCCTCTGGTCCAGCAGCAGGGTCTTGGGCCCCTGGCGACGGCCTTCGAAGGCGCGCGCCAGGTGGGCGGCGTCGAAATCGGCCGAGAGGGGTTCGGGCCCCATGCCGGCGAACCACGGATGCTCGGCGAGGGCGTCGGTCTCCGCCAGCCCCATGAAGCCGAACCGCCGGGGGTCGTAATAGGTGACGCGCCCGCCGGCCTCGGTCTCGAACACCACATGGGCGTGGCGGGGGTCGGGATCGGCGGCGTAGACGAACTGGCCGGGCCGGGCGGAACCTTCGGGCCTGGCGATCTCAAACCGGCCGGTCATGCCCAGGTGCATGACCAGCGTGTCGCCCCGGTCGGTGGGCAGCAGCAGGTACTTGGCCCGCCGGGCGAGGTTGCCGGCCCTGGCGCCGGTCAGGCGCTGGACGAAGTCGGGCGGAAAGGGAAAGCGCAGGTCGGGCCGGCGCGCCTCGACCCGGGTCAGCCTCTGGCCGTCCAGGACCGGCGAAAGGCCCCGGCGGACAGTCTCGACCTCGGGAAGTTCGGGCATGCCGCTTCGATTGGCAGACGAAGGGGCCAAGATCAACTTGCGTCACGAGCCCGCGCCTGCGCTGGCGCCGCCGCGCGCGGGGGGCTAAGAGCGAGCCATGACCGGACCTGCCGCCACCTTCGGATTCCGCGACGTCGCGGCCGACGAGAAGCCGCGACTGGTGCGCGGCGTCTTCGACCGCGTCGCCCGCCGCTACGACCTGATGAACGACCTGATGAGCGGGGGCGTCCACCGGCTGTGGAAGGACGCCGTCGCCGCACGCCTCAACCCGCAGCCCGGCGAGGTGATCATCGACTGCGCCGGCGGCACCGGCGACATGTCCCGCCGCTTCGCGAAGATGGCCCGGCGCGCCCAGGCGCGCCGCGGCGGACCGGACGCGAAGATCTTCCTGATCGACTACAACGCCGAGATGATCACGGCCGGGCGCGAGAAGGGCTCCGAGCCGGAGATCTGCTGGAGCGTCGGCGACGCCCAGCGCCTGCCGCTGCCGGACGCCTGCGCCGACGCCTATGTCATCGCCTTCGGCATCCGCAACGTCACCGACGTCTCCGCGGCCCTGCGCGAGGCCCGGCGCGTGCTGAAGCCGGGCGGCCGGTTCCTCTGCCTGGAGTTCTCGAAGCCTGTCACGGAGCCCCTGCAGAAGGCCTATGACGCCTATTCCTTCAAGGTCATCCCGCAGGTCGGCGAGTGGGTGGCCAAGGACCGCGAGTCCTATCAGTACCTGGTGGAGAGCATCCGCCGCTTCCCCGACCAGCAGACCTTCGCCCAGATGATGCGCGAAGCGGGCCTTTCCCGCGTGAGCGTCACCAACTTCACCGGCGGCGTGGCGGCCCTGCACCAGGGCTGGGCCATCTGAGCATGGCGCGACCGGCCGCCTATGGACGCCTGCTGGCCGCCGCCTGGACGCTCGCGCGCCACGACGCCCTGCTGCCGGCCGAGTACGAGACCCACTATCCCCCGCCGATCCGCGACCTTTCCCGGGCCGTCCGCCTGCTGGGCGGCCGCCAGGCGCGGGAGGGCCGGCCGGGCGAGCGCCTGGCCGCCGCCCTGGTCACGCTGGGACCCGTGGCGATCAAGCTCGGCCAGCTCCTCTCGACCCGCGCCGACATCTTCGGCGCCCAGTTCGCAGAGGACCTCGCCCGGCTGAAGGACAAGCTGCCGCCCTTTCCCATGGAGAAGGCGCGGGCCCAGGTGGAGACCTCGCTCGACCGGCCGGTGGAGAGTCTGTTCGCCCAGTTCGGCGAGCCGGTGGCCGCCGCCTCCCTCGCCCAGGCCCACGACGCGCGCCTGCACGACGGGCGCCGCGTGGCGGTCAAGGTGCTGCGGCCGGACATCGGCTACCGCGTGGCCCAGGATTCCGCCGCCCTGGAGCTGGCCGCCCGCCTGGTCGCCCGCTTCGTGCCCGCCGCCCGCCGGCTCGAACCCCGCGCCTTCGCCCAGACGGTGATCCGCGCCACCGAGCTCGAGCTCGACCTGCGCCTGGAGGCCGCCGGCGCCGACGAGCTGGGCGAGGTCATGGCCCGCGACGGCTACATGTTCGCGCCCAAGGTCATCTGGGAGGGCGTGGGCAAGCGCGTGCTCACCCTGGAATGGGCGCGCGGCGCGCCGCTTTCCGATCCCGCCACGCTCGACCTGCCCGATCTCGACCGGCCGGCGCTGGCCTCCACCCTCATCCGGGCCTTCCTGTCCCAGGCGCTGGACCATGGCGTCTTCCACGCCGATCTGCACGAGGGGAACCTGTTCGTCGAGGCGCCGGCGCGCATCACGGCCGTGGACTTCGGCATTCTCGGCCGCCTCGGTCCGGACGAACGCCGCTATCTCGCCGAGATCCTCTACGGCTTCCTGGAGCGGGACTACGCCAAGGTGGCGGAAGTTCACTTCCGCGCCGGCTATGTGCCGCCCCACCACGACAAGGCCGCCTTCGCCCAGGCTCTGCGCGCGGTCGGCGAGCCGGTCTTCGGCCGGGCGGCCAGCCAGGTCTCCATGAGCCGGGTCCTGATCCAGCTCTTCGAGATCACCGCCCTCTTCGACATGCACCTGCGGCCGGAGCTGGTGCTCCTGCAGAAGACCATGATGACCGTGGAGGGCGTGGCCCGCCGCATCGACCCGGACCACGACATCTGGGCCGCGGCCGATCCCGTCGTGCGTCGCTGGATCCTGCGCGAGCTGGCGCCGCCGGCCGAGGTCAAGCGGCTGGCCGGCGAGGCCGTGGAGGTCCTGCACGGGCTGAAGCGGCGGCTGCAGGAGCCCGACCGGCCGGTCGCCATTGTCGAGACGGTCGAGCCCGACCGCAGCTGGGTGTGGTTCGTGATCGGCGCGGCCACGGCGGGCGCCGCCTTCCTGGCGGGCGCCCTCTTCTGAGGCGAGAGGCCTAGGCCTGGCCGACCGGGCCCGCCTCGCCCTGGGCCTTGCGGGCGGCATAGACGCCGGCGAAGTCGATCGGGTCGAGCAGGAAGGGCGGGAAACCGCCGTCCGAGGTCACCGCCCCGATCACCTGCCGGGCGAAGGGGAAGAGGAAGCGCGGGCACTCGATCAGCAGCACCGGCTCCAGGTCCTCCTGGGCGACGCCGTTGATCTGGAAGACGCCGCCATAGACCAGCTCCACGTGGAAGACCGGGCCGTCCTCGCGGGCCGCGCGGGCCGAGAGCTTCAGGTCCACCTCGAACAGGCCGTCTTCACGCCCGCGAGCGTTCATCTCCACGCCCAGGTCGATCTGCGGCTGCGGGCCGCCGGCGCGCAGCGCCTCGGGCGCCCGGGGGTTCTCGAACGACAGGTCGCGGATGAACTGCGCCAGGATGCGCACCCCCGGGCCGCTGTCCTGCGCGCCATTGCCTTGCGCGCCGTTGCCCTGAGCGGGTTGGGATGCCGCGTCGGTGTCGGTCATGAAGCCTGTCCGTTCTGGAAAAAAACCTTGAGGGCGGACCGGCTCGAAATGGTCCGCCAGGAGCGGCAGGGGCCACCCTTTTCTGGCGCGGGCTGCTAACATGGCCCCCACAGGGATGCAACGTCGGTCCTGACGGCGGCGTTCTTGGCCACTATATAGGGCGTTACGGGCGCGAGCCCCACCACGCCAGAAACCGACGAGATAGCTGTTGCCCCTACTGGAGCTGATCATCTTCGCCGCCCTCGCGGCCATCGTCCTCTACCAGCTCTACTCGGTGCTGGGTCGCCGGGTCGGCCGCCAGCCCGAGGACCAGCCGCAGCCGGAGACGGCGCCGGCCCAGGTGCGCGCGCCTGAGCGCAATCCCGCCGAACAGGCCGAGGAGGGCGTGGCCCTGACCGGCGTCGCGGCCATTCGCGCGCGAGACCCGGCCTTCGACCTCTCGCACTTCCTGCACGGCGCCAAGTCCGCCTACGAGATGATCGTGCGCGCCTTCGCCGAGGGCGACCGCACGACCCTGCGCAACCTGCTGTCGGACGAGGTCTACAGCTCCTTCGACAGCGCGCTGTCGGCCCGCGAGGCCGAGGGGCGCAGCGAGCAGGTGGAGTTCCTGCATCCGCCGCGCGCGGACATGGACCGGGCGCAGCTCGACGGGGACCGCGCCCGCATCACGGTGCGCTTCCTGGCCGAGATCCGCAGCCGGACCAAGGACGCCAGCGGCGAGGCCGTCGACGATCGCCGCACCGCCGAGCTCTGGACGTTCGAGCGCAGCCTCAAGGCGCGGGACCCCAACTGGACCCTGGTTCACGTGGCCGCCGCGGAGGCTTAAGTCGTGTCCCTGCGTGCGTGCGGCGCCCTGGCCGGCGCCCTTCTCGTGTCGGCCTGCGCCACCGCGCGCACGCCTGTCGAACCTCCGCCCCAGACGCCCCCCGAGCCCGGCCGGCCGCCCGCCGAAGCGCCGGTTCCTCCGCCCATGGCGGCGGAGTTCCGGGATCTGCGCGGCTGGGCCCAGGCCGATCACGTCGCAGCCTTCGCCGCCTATCGCGCCACCTGCCATGTGGCCAAGGGACCGGCCGAGGCCGAGGTCTGCCGCCGCGCCCGCGCCCTGCCCGATCCCGGCGATGCGGCGGCCCGCGCCTTCTTCGAGGCCAATTTCCGGCCCCAGCCGATGGCGGGCGAAGGCGTGCTGACCGCCTATTACGCTCCGGAGTACGAGGCGCGCCGCAAGCCCGATGCGGAGTTCAGCGCGCCCGTCCGGCCCAAGCCGGCCAACCACGCCGCCCTGTCCGGCCGCGCCGACCGCGCGGCGATCGAGGCGACGCCGGCCCCCGATGCGCTCGCCTGGATGCGTCCGGAAGAGCTCTTCTTCCTGCAGGTCCAGGGCTCGGGCGTCCTCACCTTCCCGGATGGCGAGCGGGTCAAGGCGCTCTACGCCGCCCATAACGACCTGCCCTTCGCCGGCATCGCCAATCCGATGCGCGACCGCGGCCTCCTGGCGGCCGACAACACCTCGGGCGAGGCGATCCGCGCCTGGCTGGCCGAACGCCGCGGGGCCGAGGCCGACGCCATCATGCGGCTGAACCCCCGATACGTCTGGTTCCGGCTGGAGCCTGACGACGGCCGTCAGCCGGTCGGAGCCGCCGGCATTCCCCTGCCGCCGGAACACTCCATCGCCGTGGACCTCAGCCAGCACGCTCTGGGCTCGGTCTTCTGGATCGACGCCGAGGCGCCGATCCTCACCGGCGCCTTCCCCACCTATCGCCAGCTGGTGGTGGCGCTGGACACCGGCGGGGCGATCAAGGGGCCGGTCCGCGCCGACCTCTATCTGGGTTCCGGCCCCGCCGCCGGGGTCGAGGCCGGCCGCGTGCGGCACACCCTGCGCATGGTCCGCCTGGTTCCGCGGGTCGGTCCCGAACCCGCGGCGAGCCCCGCCGCGCCATGAAGCGTCCGCTCCGGCCCGAGGAGCACAGGCTCTGGTCGGTCGTGGCGGCCACCGTCCATCCTCTGCCCGGCCGCGCCACGCCAAGCGCCCCGGCGCCCGAGCCGCCGCCCGAGACGGAGCCGGGCCCGGCGCTGAGCGCGCCCGCACGCAAGGGCAAGGGGATGGTGAGCGGCGCGCCGGCCCACGCCCCGGCCGTCCCGCCCAAGCCGGGCATCGGTTCGGCCTGGCCGACGCCCGAACACATCGAGCCGAACCGCCGGCATCGCATCATCCGCGAGCGGGACCCGATCGCCGCCCGCCTGGACCTGCATGGCCTCGACTACGATCGCGCCCGCGCCGCAATGGAGAGCTTCCTGCGCCGGGCCTGGGACGAGGGCCACCGCAGCGTGCTGATCATCACCGGCAAGGGGTCCCGCGGCGGCGGGATTCTTCGCCGGGCCGCGCCGGAATGGCTGGCCGCCGCCCATCTGAAGCCCATCGTCGCCGGCGTCTCCGAGGCCCACCGGCGGCACGGCGGCGAGGGCGCCCTCTACGTGGCGCTGAAGCGCAAGCCGCGGGGCTGATCGCCCGGCTTGCGCGTTGAGGGGGGATGGCGCCAGAAGGTCCATCCCCAGAAGGTCCATCCCATGAGCAAGCCCCTGACCGTCACCATTCCCCACAGCCTGGGACCGGCCGAGGCCCGCCGGCGCCTGGACGAGGGGTTCGCCAGGATGGCCGCCCAGTTCGGCCAGAACGCGAAGCTCGCCAAGGACTGGAACGGCGACCGCATGGGCTTCTCGGTCAGCGCGCTCGGCCAGACCATCATCGGACACCTCGACGTCCTGGCCGACTCCGTCCGGCTGGAGGTGGCGCTGCCGGGCGTCCTTGGCCTGATGGCGGGCAAGATCCGCGGCAAGGTCGAGACCCAGGGCCGCCTGCTGCTGGAGAAGAAGTAGGCCCGAGGGCGCGCCGCCTTCTCCGTCACGCCCGCCCTCATGGCGGGCATCCCCGTCCGGAGCGGGCGCAAGCTGCGCGAGGGAGCCCCGGCGCAAGGCCGGGCATGGCGATCGGGGAGAGCCTCAGCCCGTCCGGTTCGCCTTCTCGTCCAAGCCGGACACGCCTTCGCGCGCGGCGAGCTTTTCGGCCACGGCCTGCAGCGGCACGCCCGCCGCGGCCATGACCACCAGCCAGTGATAGAGCAGGTCGGCGCTCTCGGCGGCCAGCGCCTCGGCGTCCCCCTGGACGGCGGCGATCACGGTCTCCACCGCCTCCTCGCCCAGCTTCTTGGCCGCCCGCTCGGGCTCGGCCAGCAGCCTGGCGGTGTAGGAGGCCGAGGGGTCGCCGCCCTTGCGGCTTTCGATCACCGCCGACAGCCGGGCCAGCACCTGCGCCAGGTCGCTCATCGGAACGCCGCCTCGGCCTCGCGGCGCATCTCGGGGCCGGTCATGCGCGCCGGCAGCCCGGCCGCGGCCATGGCCTGCTTCACCTCGGCGATGGAGACCTCGCCGAAGTGGAAGATGGAGGCCGCCAGCACGGCGTCGGCCTTACCCTTCGTCGCCGCCTCGACCATGTGGGCCGCCGATCCGGCGCCGCCGGAGGCGATGACCGGCACGGTGACGGCCGAGGTCACCGCGCGCAGCAGGTCGATGTCGTAGCCCGTCTTGGCGCCGTCGCGGTCCATGGAGGTCAGCAGGATCTCCCCCGCCCCCTTGGCCACGGCGAGCGCGGCGTAGTCGACCACGTCCAGGCCCGTGTCCTTGCGCCCGCCATAGGTGAAGACGCGCCAGGCGCCGTCCTCGGTCCGCTTGGCGTCGATGGCCGTCACCACGGCCTGGGAGCCGAAGGCGTCGGCGCAGGCGGCGATGAGGTCGGGGTTCTCCACCGCCGCGGTGTTAACGCTGATCTTGTCGGCGCCGGCCAGCAGCAGGCGGCGCGCATCCTCCACCGTCCGGATGCCCCCGCCGACGCTGAGCGGCATGAAGCAGACGTCGGCCGTCCGCGCGATCACGTCCAGTATGGCGCCGCGGCCTTCGTGGCTGGCGGTGATGTCCAGGAACATCAGTTCGTCGGCGCCGGCGGCGTCATAGGCGCTGGCCTGCTCGACCGGGTCGCCGGCGTCGCGCAGGGACAGGAACTGCACGCCCTTGACCACGCGGCCGTCCTTGACGTCCAGGCAGGGGATGACGCGCAGGTTCAGCATCAGGCGGCGGCCTTGATGGCTTCGCCCGGCTGGATGGCGCCGGTGTAGAGCGCCCGGCCCAGAACCGCCCCGGCGATGGGGCGGCCCTTGCGGGCGCGCAGCTTCTCGATGTCGGCGACGCTGGCCAGGCCGCCGGCGGCGATCACCGGGATGTCCACGGCGTCGGCCATGGCGCCGAAGACGTCGACATTGAAGCCGGTCAGGGCGCCGTCGCGCTCGATGTCGGTGATGATCAGGGCGGCCACGCCGGCGTCCTCGAACCGCTTGGCCACGGTGACGGCGTCGAGGTCGGAGTCCTCGGTCCAGCCCTGGACGGCCACCTTGCCGCCGCGCACGTCGACGCTGACGGCGATCTGCTCGGGCCAGCGTCGGGCGGCCTCGACCACGATCTGCGGCTCGCGCACGGCCACCGTGCCCAGGATCACCCGGCTGACGCCCTTGTCGATCCACCGCTCCATGTCGGCGAGCGTCCGGATGCCGCCGCCGAGCTGGACCGGCACGGAGACCGCCTCGAGGATGGCCTCCACCGCGTCGGCGTTGACCGCCTTGCCCTCGACCGCGCCGTTCAGGTCGACCACGTGGATCCAGGGGAAGCCGGCGTTCGCCCACTGACGGGCCTGATCGGCCGGGGAGGTGTTGAAGACGGTGGCGGTGTCGAGCACGCCGTGCAGCACGCGCACGCACTGGCCGTCCTTCAGGTCGATGGCGGGGTAAAGAATCAAGGTCGCCACTCCAGAAAGCGCGCCAGAAGGGAAAGCCCGGCAGATTGTGACTTCTCCGGGTGGAATTGAACTCCCGCCACATTGCCGCGCGCCACGGCGGCGGCGAAGCGGCCCCCGTGGTCGGTCCAGGCGGCCACGTCGGCCGGATCGGCCGCATGGAAGGCGAAGGAGTGGGTGAAGTACATGGCCGCGCCGGGATCGAGCCCCAGGCCGCCGCCGGCCGGGCTCAGATCCTCCACGGCGTTCCAGCCCATGTGCGGGACCTTGCAGGTCGGGCTGGCCGGCGCCAGGCGGCGCACCTCGCCGCCGATCCAGTCGAGCCCCGGCGTCTCGCCGAACTCCAGTCCGCGCGTGGCCAGCAGCTGCATCCCGACGCAGACGCCGAGGAAGGGGACGCCGCGCTCCCGCACCGCCTCGGTCATGGCCTCGACCACGCCCTCGCGCGCCATCAGGGCGTCGCGGCAGGCGGCGAAGGCGCCGACGCCGGGCAGGACGATGCGGTCGGCCCTGGCCACCACTTCGGGATCGTTGGTCACGGCGATGCGCGCGCCGCCGGGGCTGGCGGCGGCGACCCGCTCCAGGGCGTTCTGGGCCGAACGGAGATTGCCCGACCCGTAGTCGATCAGGGCGACGGTCTGCATGGGCGGGTCCTAAAGCACGCCCTTGGTGGACGGGGCCTGGCCGCCGGTCTTCGGGTCGATCTCGACAGCCGTGCGCAGGGCGCGGGCGAGCGCCTTGAAGCCGCTTTCGGCGATGTGGTGGCTGTTGTCGCCGTAGAGCGTCTCCAGGTGCACGCAGGCGCCGCAGTTCATGGCGAAGGCGTGGTGGAACTCCTTGAAGAGCTCGGTGTCCATCTCGCCGATCTTTGGCGTGCGGAAGGCGACCTTCCAGATCAGATAGGGCCGGTTGGAGAGGTCGATGGCGCAGCGCGTCAGGGTCTCGTCCATGGGGATGTAGGCATGGCCGAACCGGCGGATGCCCTTGAACCCGTCCAGCGCCTTGTGGATCGCCTGGCCGAGGACGATGCCGGTGTCCTCCACCGTGTGGTGGGCGTCGATGTGCAGGTCGCCCTTGGTGCGCACCTTCAGGTCGATGCCGCCGTGGCGGGCGAAGGAGTCGAGCATGTGGTCGAAGAAGCCGACGCCCGTCTCGACGTCGGACACGCCGGTCCCGTCCAGATCCACACTGACCGTGATCTGGGTCTCCTTGGTGTTGCGGACCACCTCGGCCGTGCGCGCCATGGTCTCTAGAGTCCTTTCGAAGCGGCGAGGTCCTTGAGCGAGACCTGCGGCCGCGGGCCATAGTGCGAGATCACCTCGGCCGCCGCCAGGGCGCCGAGCTGGCCGCAGACGGGCAGCGAACGATCGCTCGCCAGTCCATATAGGAAGCCGGCGGCGTATTGATCCCCCGCGCCGGTGGTGTCGACCACCTTGTCGACCGCCGCGGCCCAGATTTCGTGCCAGGCCTCGCCCGAGACGATGACCGAACCCTTCTCGCTGCGGGTGACCGCGGCGATCTGGCTGCGGGCGGCGAGCGCCTTCACCGCGGCGTCGAAATCCTGCGTCTGGAAGAGGGCGGTGACCTCGGCCTCGTTGGCGAAGACGATGTCCACCTGGTCCTCGATGAACTCCATCAGCGCCCCGCGGTGGCGCTCCACCACGAAGGCGTCCGACAGGGTGAGCGCGATCTTCCGCCCGCTGGCCCGGGCCAGGCCCGCGGCCTTGGCGAAGGCGCGGCGCGCTTCGGACGGATCGAAGAGGTAGCCTTCCAGATAGACGACCTTCGAGGCCTCGATGACCGCCGGGTCGACGTCGTCGGGGGTCAGCTCGGTCGAGGCGCCCAGATAGGTGCACATGGTGCGCTGGCCGTCGGGCGTGACATTGATCAGGCAGCGGGCCGTCGCCGGCCCGGCCCCCAGGGGCGGCACGTCGAAGCGGACGCCCGTGGCGCGCATGTCGTGGGCGAAGACCTCGCCCAGCTGGTCCTTGGCCACCTTGCCCAGATAGGCCGCGCGGCCGCCGAAGCTGGCGATCCCGGCCACCGTGTTGCCGGCCGAGCCCCCCGAGGTCTCCACGCCCGCAGCCATGCGGCCGTAGAGGTCGACCCCGCGCGCCTCGTCGATCAGCATCATCGAGCCCTTCACGAGGCCCTCGGCCTCCAGGAAGGCGTCGCTGGCCGGCGCGATCACATCGACGATGGCGTTGCCGATGGCGGCGACGTCGTAAAGCTCGGTCATTCCGGGGGTTTTCCCTCTCTCGGCTGGGGTCGGGCGCCGATTACAGGGAAAGCCCGGCCGGGGCAATGTGAAGTCGGTGCGCGCCCGGGCCAAAGAGGCGCCCGCCCAGGCCTTGCGCGGGGGCCCGCGATGGGGCCCCATCGCGCCGATGGACCTCCACCACTTCAGCGACGACCCGCAGATTTCGGTCTTCGAGCCCCGTCCGGTGCGCACGCCCTCCGAGCGCGGGCCGGGACGCGACTGGCTGAACGGGCCGCTGGTGTGGGCCATCGACGGCGATCACCAGGCCATGTACCTCTTTCCCCGCGACTGCCCGCGCATCCTCGTCTGGCCGACGGCGAAGACGAGCGCCGCCGACCGGGAGCGCTGGTTCGGCGACAGCCCGGCGCGGATCATCGCCTATGTGGAATGGGACTGGTTCGAGCGGCTGAGGACCACCGCCATCCACCGCTACGACCTGCCGCCGGACTCCTTCGAAAGCCTCGACGACGCCGGCATGTGGATCTCCCGCGCCGCCGTCCGGCCGACGGCGGTCGACACCCTCTCCGACCTGCCCGCCGCCCTGCGCGCCCAGGGCGTGGAGCTGCGCCTGACCGAGCGGCTGACCCATCTGCGCGGCCTGTGGTCCACCACCCTGCATGCGAGCGGCCTGCGCCTGCGAAACGCCCAAGACTGGAGCTGAGCCCTCGATGAAGATGCGTCTGGCCGCCGCGCTCTGCGCCGCCCTGCTCCCCCTGGCCGCCCAGGCCGCCGACTGGCGGACGCCCGACCCCGAGACGCTCCTGGTGATCGACACCTCCAGGGGCCGGATGGTGGTCGAGATGGCGCCGGAGGTCGCGCCCCAGGCGGTCGAGCGCGTGAAGCTCCTGGCGCGGGAAGGCGTCTATGATGGCCTGCTGTTCCACCGGGTGATCGAAGGCTTCGTCGCCCAGACGGGAAATCCGAACAATCGCGACGGCGGGACTTCCCGACACCCCGACCTGCCCCCGGAGTTCACCTTCCGCCTGACGCCGGCGCTGAAGGACGAGGTGGTCTTCGTCACGGAGGCCAGCGACGCGCGCAGCGGCTTCCTGCGGGCCCTGCCCGTCGCGGCGGTCTCGGCCGGCGAGGAGGCCCGCGCCCGCAACGGCCGCGTTCTGGCCTGGGGCGCCTACTGCCCGGGCGTCTTCGGCATGGGCCGGCAGGCCGATCCCGGTACGGCCAACAGCGAGATCTTCGTCATGCTCGACGCCGCCCGGCGGCTGGACCGCGACTACACGCCCTTCGGCCGGCTCGTGCAGGGGATGGAGGTGGCCCGCGCCCTCGCCGTGGGCGAGCCGCCGCAGGCGCCCGACAGCATGGTCCGGGTCCGGCTCGCCGCCGACCTCCCCGAGGCCGAGCGTCCCAAGCTGGAGATCGCAGACCCTGCGGGCGAGGTGTTCCAGGCCAGGCTCGCCGCCCTCCGCGCCGAGAAGGGCGCCGACTTCACCGTCTGCGACCTGGAGATCCCGGTGCGCTGAGCGCCGGGGGCGGAGGCCGCCGGCTCAGCCGCCCCCAGCGGCCTGCGCCTCGGGCTCCGGCGGCCCGGCGCGCGCCGGCGGCGCAGCGCGTTCCCGCAAGGGCATGACCGGGATCATCAGCATCAGCACGAAGCCGATGATCAGCACCGCCAGGCTGAAGACGATGCCGTGGACCACGGCGGTGGAGAAGCTCTGGCGCACGACGTGGTCGACCGCCCGGGCCTGCGGATCGCTGAGCCGCGCCTCGGCGGCCGCCGGATCGGCGTCGCGCTCCATGGCCATGCGCTGAAGGTCCGAGAGTTCCAGCCGCTCGACCTGAACGCCGGGCGTCGCCGCCGAGAGGCGGTCGAGCTCGGCGGTGAGGCCCGAGGTCAGCAGGGCGCCGAACAGGGCCACGCCCATGGTCGAGCCGATCTGGCGGACGAACTGGCCCGAACTGGTGGCCACGCCCAGCTGGTGCATGGGCACGGCGTTCTGCACCGCCAGGCTGAAGAGGCTCTGCCCCGGCCCCAGCCCGATCCCCACCAGAAGCAGCCGCCAGGCGAGGTCCAGCGTGCCGGTGTCGGGGCCGATGAAGCAGAGGGTGAAAACGCCGACGATCAGGATCGCGCCGCCGCCGATCATGAAGGGCTTGTAGCGGCCGGTCCGCGTGACGAGCTGTCCGTTGATGGTGGAGGAGGCGATCAGCCCGACCATCAGGGCCAGCATGGTCAGGCCGCTGCGGGTCGCCGGCACCCCCTGCCCCACCTGCATGTAGAGGGGCAGGAAGGAGGTCACGCCCATGAAGGCCATGGAATAGACAAAGGCCGCGCCATTGGCGGTGTTGAAGGTCCTGTTCCTGAAGAGCTCCAGCGGAAGGATCGGATCCCAGACGGCCCGCTCGACGAAGACGAAGGCCGTCAGGGTGGCGGCCGACAGGGCCAGCAGGCCGAGGATCACGCCGGAGGTCCAGGCGTAGTCGCGGCCGCCCCAGGTGATGGCCAGGAGGAGCGCGGTGAAGCCCACCACGATGAGCGCCGCCCCCGCATAGTCGATGCGCCCTTCGCCCCGCCGGGGCAGCTCCGGCATCTTCAGGGTGATCATGGCCACGGCGGCCAGGGCGAAGGGCACGTTGACGTAGAACACCCAGCGCCAGCCCTCGATCACGTGTCCGGCGAAGCTGACCGTCCCATGGTCGGTGAAGAAGCCGCCGATGACGGGGCCGAAGACGCTGCCCACCCCGAAGACCGCGCCGAAGAGGCCTGAGAACTGCGCCCGTTCCCGTGGGGCGTAGAGATCGGCGATGATGGCGAAGGCGGTCGTGAAGAGCGCGCCGCCGCCGATCCCCTGCACGGCGCGGAAGGCGATCAGCTGGGTCATGCCGCCGCCGAGCAGAGGCAGGTCGCCGAACTCTCCCGAGAGGCCCGCCAGCCACGAGCCGACCAGGAAGACGCCGATGCCCACGAGCAGGATCGCCTTGCGGCCGAAGATGTCCCCGAGCTTGCCCCAGATCGGCACCATGACGGTGGAGGCCAGCAGGTAGGAGGTCGTGGCCCAGGCGTAGAGCTGCAGGCCGGAAAGGTCCGCAACGATCCGCGGCATGGCCGTGGCCACCACCGTCTGGCTCATGGCGCTGAGCAGGAAGACGATCAGGACGGAAATCAGGGTGAGGCGGCGGTCGGCCTCCTCGACATGCGGCTCTTGCAAAACGGCGTTTCCCGGCAGGGCCCGAGGGTCCCGCCAAACCTGGAGTTCTGAAATGTCTTTGGCCCCGCCGCCGGGCCGCGCGGGCGGCCCGGCGGCGGGGATGAATGACCAGACGTTATCAGAACTTACACGCCGCGCACGTCTTCATCCGTGGCCGCCGCCGCCGGTTTTCCGCGTCGCGCGCCGGGCGGCCATGTTGAGGCCCTCCACCAGGCCCGAGAAGGCCATGGCCGCATAGATGTAGCCCTTGGGCACGTGGAAGCCAAAGCCGTCGGCGATCAGGGTGGCGCCGATCATCAGCAGGAAGCCCAGGGCCAGCATGACCACCGTCGGGTTGTCGTGGATGAATTCGGCCAGCGGGTCGGCGGCCACCAGCATGACGGTCACGGCGATGACCACCGCCACGACCATGATCGGAAGGTGATCGGTCATGCCCACCGCCGTCAGGATCGAGTCGATCGAGAAGACGAGGTCGAGCAGCAGGATCTGGACGATGGCGGAGGTGAAGTTGGCCGCCACGGCGCCCTTGGCGTCCAGCACGCCGTGGGTGGTGTTCACATCCACCTTCTCGTGGATCTCGGTCGTGGCCTTCCAGACCAGGAAGAGGCCGCCGGCGATCAGGATCAGGTCGCGCCAGGAGAAGTTGAGCTCGAACATCGGGTGTCCGCTCACCGGGTCCGGCGGACCCTGGAAGGGCAGGCTGAACACCGGCTGGGTCAGGCCGACCAGGAAGGCGAGGGTCGAGAGCAGGGCCAGGCGCATGATCAGGGCCAGCGAGATGCCGATCTTGCGGGCCTTGCTGCGCTGCTCCTCCGGCAGCTTGTTCGAGAGGATCGAGATGAAGACGAGGTTGTCGATGCCGAGCACGACCTCCATCACCACCAGGGCGATCAGGGCCGCCCAGGCGGCGGGGTCGGCGAGCAGGGCCAGTATGCTGTCCATCGGGCGAGGTCCTCCAGGGTGTGGCCAGGCTTTCTAGCTGATCCGCTTACCGCGGCCAGCCGCCATTTCCTCCGGCGATAACCCGCTGGTGAGGCTTGGGATGCAAGCTTGTCCCGAGCGCCACCAGACCGGACACGCCATGACGGACGCCCAGCACATCCGCCCGCTCACCTCCTTGCGGTTCTTCGCCGCCTTCTGGGTGGTGCTGTTCCACTACTGGCCGGCCCTGTCGGCCGCCGCGGCCCCCATGGTCGTGGGCAAGGGCTATCTGGGGGTGGAGCTGTTCTTCATCCTGTCGGGATTCATCCTCTGCCACGTCTACCGGACCGAGGTGGAGGAGGGGCGCTTCGCCTATGGCGGCTTCCTCTGGGCGCGGCTGGCGCGGGTCTATCCGCTGCACCTGGCGACCCTGGTCGGCATGGGGGTCCTGGCCGCCGCGGCCGGCGCGGCGGGCTTCGCCGTGGACGCCAACATCCTCTCCTGGGAGTCGCTGCCGGCCAACCTGCTCCTGATGCAGGCCTGGGGCCTGGCGCCCGTCGCCGGCTGGAACCACCCCTCCTGGTCGATCTCGGCGGAGTGGTTCGCCTATCTCACCTTTCCGCTGTTCGCCTGGGCGGCCCTGGCGCTGAAATCGCGGCCGCTGACGGCGGTGGTCCTGGCGGCCGTCTTCATGGCGGCGCTCTACGAGCTATTCGCGGCCCTCGCCGGACATCCTCTGACCTTGGCCACCATCCGCTGGGGCGCCCTGCGCATCGTCCCCTGCTTCGCGCTCGGCTGCGCGCTGCACAGCCTCTGGCGCGCGCGGCCGGCCCGCAGCGTCCCGTGGGCGGTGGCCGGCGCCGCCTTTTCAGGCGCCGGCGCCTTCGGCCTCGCTTCGATCGGCGCCTCCGACACCCTGATCGTGCTGTCGCTTGGAGGACTGATCTTCTTCCTGGCGCGCGCGGCGCAGGCCGGATCGAACCTGATGAGCGCGGCCCCGCTGACCTATCTCGGCGAGATCAGCTATTCGATCTACATGATCTGCGTGCCGTGGAAGATCGTATTCGTCAACGGCGTCTCCAGTCTGCTCAAGCTTGAAGGCGACCAGCTGCCTTTGGCTGTCTGGTTGATCGGGGTGGCGGCCGTGGTTCCACTGGCCGCGGTCTCGTATCATCTCATCGAGAAGCCGGCGCGGGATCGAATGAAGCTGTGGGCGGGGCTGTGGAAAGGTCGGGCGCCGAAGGTCGCAGGCGCATAAACCGTCTTTTCATTGTCGCAATGGGAAACTATCCCTAACAGCAGTTCGCGCGTCGGGGAGTGCCCAGCATGGTGAAACGGACGAAGACCGTCCTCGGTTCCATTGCGGCCGCCGCTGTGGTGGTCCTGGCCCCTGCGGGCGGCGCTGTCGCCGACACCTACTGGCAGTGCGTTCCCTTCGCCCGGATGATCTCCGGCGTTCAGATCTTCGGCGACGCCTGGACCTGGTGGAAGCAGGCCGCCGGAAAATACGAGACCGGTTTCACGCCCAAGGCCGGCGCCGTGCTCTGCTTCAAGCCCACCGGCAAGATGAAGCTCGGCCACGTGGCCGTGGTCAGCCAGGTGCTGACCGACCGGGTGATCCAGATCACCCACGCCAACTGGTCGCGGATCAACGGCACGCGCGGCCAGATCGAACGCGACGTGACGGTGATCGACGTCTCGCCCGAAGGCGACTGGAGCGAGGTCAAGGTCTGGTACGATCCCATCGGCGACCTGGGCACCACGACCTATCCGACCCACGGCTTCATCTATCAGGACGCCACGGCGACGACGCTCGCCAAGTCCGGCCTCTCCACCGCCCAGAACACCGCCGTCAGCGTCGCTCAGAACGCCGCCAACCAGATGGTCGCCGCGGTCCGGCCGGGCTCCGGCCCCCTGCAGATGCTGGGCCAGGCTGCGGACGCCACCGACCGCATCGCCGCCCTCATCCAGGCCGCCGCCGGCCAGCCCGTCTCGGGCGGGGATCAGGCCGAGCAATAGGGCCTGGCGCGCGCCCTTTTCGGCGGCGGCGCAAACCCTTCCTTAAAATGGCCCGGGGCAGGGTTGCGGCTTGAGGACGCACCCAGCCATGACCGCCCCTGCCCCCGCCGAGTCGCATCTGCGCCCGGTCGCCGCGTCCAGCCTGCGCGAGGCGCTGGAGGCGCACGGCCGTTATGTCCAGCGGCTGGCGGGCGGCCGCCGTCTCAGCCTGGCGCGCGCCGATCTCTCCGACTGGAACCTCGAAGGCGCGGCCCTGGCCGAGGCCGAGCTGGCCGGGGCGCGGCTCGCCGGCGCCATCCTCGCCGGAGCCGATCTGTCGCGGGCCAACCTTTTCGGAGCCGACCTTCGGGACGCCGACCTGCGGGGGGCGATCCTGCGGCGGACCGATCTGCGCGGCGCCTGCCTGCGCGGGGCCAACCTGTCGGGCGCCGACCTGTCCGAGGCCGATCTGCGCGAGGGCCGCATCGCCATGCAGGACCGGCAGGACGGCTTCCGCATCCTCACCCCCGGCGACCGGCAGGGGAATGTGGAGTACGCCATCATCGCCGGCGCCGACCTGACCGGCGTGCTCACCGCCGTCGACGCCACCGACGCCAGCCTGACCGGGGCGGTGCTGGTGGGCGCGCGGCTCGCCGGCGCCAGGCTGGACGGGGCGGATCTTTCCGACGCCCGGATGGACGGCGCCGACCTGGAAGGCGCGTCCCTGCGGGGCGCCGTCGTCGCCGGCGCCAACCTGGCCGCCGCGGGCCTGAACCAGGTGGACCTGAGCGAGGTCCTGAAGGCGCCGCCGCCCATCTTCTACGTGGACGACGCGCCGCTCTACGAGCTGGTGGATGATCACGAGGCCTTCTGCGACAGCGAGGGCGCCAAGGGCGCGCCCGCCCGGCTGCCGGAGGTGGACTTCCGCTCGGTGCGGCGGCTCGCGCGCCGGCGCCTGTCGGGCCTGGTGGCCCCGGGCTCGATCTTCTTCGGCCTGGACCTGTCCGGCGCCCAGCTCCAGGGCGCCGACCTCTCGGGCTGCGACCTGCGCAAGGCCGACCTGCGCGGCGCCGACCTGCGCGGCGCCCGGCTGACCGGCGCCCAGTTGATCCGCGCCGACCTGCGTGAGGCGAGGCTCGGGCCGCTGCAGATCGGCGAGGGCCGGCTGCTGCGCACCGACCTCAACCGCGCCATCCTGCGCTATGCCGACCTGTCGGGCGCCCAGGCCCAGCGCGCCCGCTTCCTGGAGGCCGACCTTTCCGGGGCGAACCTCACGGGCGCCGACCTGCGCGGCGCGGAGATCGTGGTCTAGGCGCGAGCGGAGAGAGGCTCCCCTCGAGGGGAGCCGCCGCGATGCGACCGAAAGGCCCGCAGCCGCGCGGGCGCCTCACATGGCGTTGCGCAGAGGTTGCAGGTCGGGGAAGTCGGGGTCGCGCTTCTCGGCCTTGGCCTTGAAGGCCTCGCCCATGTGCGGCCCGGCGAACATGCCGGTCTGCCAGACGGCGATGTAGTCGAGCCCGTCGCGGATGGAGTGATCGCGGGCGTAGTTGATCATCACCTTGGACCCCGTCACCGCCAGCGGCGCCTTGGAGGCGATCTCGCGCGCCGTGGCCATCACATGGTCCAGCATGGCCTCCTGGGTGTCGAAGACCTCGTTGACCAGACCGATCTCCTTGGCCTTCTGCGCCGGCAGGCGGCGGCCGGTATAGGCGAGCTCGCGCACCCAGCCCTCTGGGATCAGCTTGCACAGGCGCGGGAAGGTGCCGACGTCGGCGGTCATGCCGATATTGATCTCCTGCACGCAGAAGAAGGCGTCGGCCGTGGCGTAGCGGATGTCGCAGGCGCTGGTCATGTCGACGGCCCCGCCGATGCAGCCGCCCTGGATGGCCGCCAGCACCGGCATGCGCGCCTCGTCCAGGCAGGAGAAGCAGTCCTGCAGCCAGCGCACGTGGTGGCGCTGGCTCTCGGCGGCGATGAAGCGGTCGCTTCCGCCGGCGTCCTGCGCCGAGGAGCCGCCGCCGCCGAAGACGGCCAGGTCCATGCCGGCGGAGAAGTGCTTGCCGGTCGAGGAGATGACGATGCAGCGGGCGCGCGCATTGTCGTTCAGGTCGCGCACGATCACCGGCAGCTCGTTCCAGAAGTCCCGGATCATGCTGTTGAACGCTTCGGGCCGCTTCAGCCGGATATGGGCCACCTGGTCCGCGATGCTGACGTCGAAGCAGGTCCAGGGCCCCTCGGCCACTGTGGCGGGGGCGGCGTGGGTCTCGGCGGCGCTCATGGCGGGTCCTCCAAACATCTGTTCGGCCCATCATCGACGCTGACGCCGGGGAATGCCAAGCGCTCTCAGAGATCCTTGACCGGGAGGTCCAGGGCCTCGCAGACGCGTTCGGCCACGATCGCCCGGTGGCAGTCGCAGGCCGCGGCCTCGTAGCAGAGCAGCGCGATCTTGCGTCCGCGGGCCAGCTCCGTCGCGCGGGCGAGCTGCACCTGGGCTTCCGGTTCGGCTAGATGAGCCTCGAAGATCTCGCGCATCTCCGCCGTCCGCCCGGCGCGTGCGGCCTCGCGGCCCGCCTTGGGCGTGCCCAGCCCGCGCAGATGCTCGTAGCCGATGCCCTCGGCCTCCAGGCTCGCAGCCAGGATGGTCTTGGAGAAGCCGGGCCGGCGGCTGGCGGCGACGGCGCGCACATCGACCACCGTCTCCACGCCGGCGGCCTTCAGCTGCGCGATCATCTCGCCTTGCGTCTTGGCCTCGTATCCGATGGTGGCGACGGCTGCGGGCATGGGGCGATCCTTCTTGGGTGAGGGGCGGACTTGGCTATATGGATGCCACACGGCGGGGAGGCGAACAGACATGGACGGACAGACGGGCGGATCGGTCATCAGCGCGCCGCGGTCGCGCCGCTTCCCCCTGCCGAGCCGCGGGGGCGAGATCGCCGCCCTGGAGTTCGGTCCCCAGGACCGGCCGCTGGACGTCCTCTTCTGCCACGCCAACGGGTTCAACGCGCAGACCTATCGCAGCATCCTTTCGCCGCTCGAGGGCCTTCGGATTCTGGCCATCGACCTGCGCGGCCATGGCGCCACGACCCTGCCGACCCCGATCGAGGATCGCGACGGCTGGAAGATCTATCGCGACGACATCCTGGCCCTGCTGCCCTTCGTGGCCGAGGCGCCGGTGGTGATGGCCGGCCATTCCATGGGCGGGGCGTCGAGCCTGCTGACGGCGGCCGCGGCGCCGGAGAAGGTGCGCAGCCTCGTCCTCTTCGATCCGGTCCTGATGCCGGGCGCCACGCCGGCGGCGGAGCCGTCCGCCGTGGCCCAGTCGCCGATGGTTCAGGGGGCGCTTCGGCGGCGGGCGACCTTCGCCGACAAGGAAGCGGCGCTGGAGGCTTATCGCGGCCGCGGCGCCTTCAGGACCTGGAGCGAGGCCCAGCTCGCCGACTATGTGGAGGCGGGTTTCGTCCCGACCGACGACGGCCAGGTGACCCTGGCCTGCGCGCCGGCCTGGGAGGCCTCCAACTTCGCCTCCTATGACCGCGACATCTATCCGGCCCTGGTCGCCGAGCCGTGCCCCATCCGCATCCTGCGGGCGGAGACCGGCTCCACCTGCCGTATCGAGGATCGCATCCCGCAACTCACCGCCAGCGGCCGCATCCGGGTGGAGACGGTGGCCGGCGCCAGCCACTTCCTGCCCATGGAGCGGCCCGACCTGGTGCGTCAGGCGCTGTGGGCGGCGGCCCAGGTCTAGCGCAGGATCAGGCGGCCGGCGGCGCGCCGCGGCGCCAGTCGACGGCGAGTTCGTTTTCGCGGAAGGCGAAGCGCTGCAGGTGGCTGGCCACCACGCCTTCCAGGCGGGCGAGCGCCTCCTCGCCCTCGGTCTCGACCACCAGCAGCAGGGCCTCAGGCCGGGCGCGCAGCTTGGCCTCGCCCATTTCGAAGCGGATGCGGCCCTCGTGGTCGTCGAACCGCGTCTCAACCTTGTGGCCGAAGTGTTTGCAGAGCTGGATCATGTAGCGGCGGGCGTGCTCGGTGGGCACGGTGGCGCTGGATTTCACCATGGCTGCGGCTCCTGTCTTCAGAGGTTCTCGATCCGGCTCGCGGCCTCGTCCAGGATGGCGGCGATCTGCTCGGCCTGGGCCTGGTCGGACCCGCGCGAGAGGCGCAGCTTGAGCGCCGTCTTCACGTTCTCCATGGCGCGGCGGACCTTGTGGCGGCCCGCGTCGTCGGCGCCCACGGTGTCGAGGCGCGCGAAGATGGCGTCCACCGAGCCCTGCTGCCGGGCCAGGGCCTGGCGGCCTTCGTCGGTGATCTCATAGGCCTTGCGCCCCGCGGCGGCCTCGGTGGCCCGCACATAGCCTTCGTCCTCGAGCAGGGCGAGCGTCGGATAGACCGCGCCCGGGCTCGGACGATAGGCGCCGCCGGTGCGCTCCTCGAGCGCCCGGATCAGTTCGTAGCCGTGGGCCGGCGTCTCGCCGATCAGGGCCAGCAACACGAACCGCAGGTCGCCATGCTCCAGGAAACGGCCGATCCGCGGACCGCGTCCGTGACGCCCCCGCCCCTCGCCCGGCCCGCCCATGCCAGGCCCCGAAAAGCCGTGGCGGCTGCGCCGCGGATGATCCCAGCCAAAGTGTCGATGCATGTCTTACGTTCCTATTTCGATGTATCTTATTCTAGATATATCGAAGCTGTTTCGAATTGCAAGGGAGGGCTATGGGCGCCGGCGCGGCCCAAACCCCCTCTGTCGCCTTCGGCGACAGCTCCCCCTGGCAGGGGGAGCATCTTCGCGCTGAGATCGCGACACCCGCTGGGCAGATCCTCCCCCTTCTTCAGGGGGAGGTGGCCCGGAGGGCCGGAGGGGGTCTGCGGCCTCTCAACCCCCACGAAGGTCACTCCCAGGCTTGGCGAGGTCGGTGGGGTCGAGGCGCCCCTCAGGCCAGCTGCGTCTGGTCCAGCACTTCGGACATGATCTCGGCCAGCAGGCGGCCTTCGGGGGCGCGGCTGGAGCCGGCGCGCCAGGCGACGACGATTTCGCGGCTGGGGTGTTCGGCCGCCAGGGGCCGGATGGTGACGGCGGCCTGGTCGGTCAGACCCGCCTCCACCGCCATGGCCGGCAGGAAGGAGACGCCGAGGCCCGAGCCGACCATCTGCACCAGCGTCGGCAGGGAGGTGGCGGCGAAGGGCCCGTCATCGCCGCTCGCCCGCGGCGGCTTGAGCCCGCAGGCGGCGAGCGCGTGCTCGCGCAGGCAGTGGCCGTCCTCCAGCAGGATCATCTCCTCGCCTTCCAGGGCCTCCGGCGTCGTCGCCGCCTGGCGGGTGAGCGGATGGTTGGCCGGCAGGGCGGCGACCAGCTCGTCCTCGGCCACGTGCGCCGTCTCCAGGCCCGCGGTGTCGTAGGGCAGGGCGATCAGGGCCGCATCGAGCTGGCCGGCCTTCAGCGCCGTGATCAGCCGTCCGGTGAGGTCTTCGCGCAGGAACAGCCGCAGGTCCGGATAGCGCAGCCGCAGGAGCGGCAGGACGCGCGGGAGGAGGAAGGGGGCCACCGTGGGAATGACGCCCAGCCGGAAACGGCCGGTGAGCGGCTGGCCGGCGCGCTTGGCCTCCTGAACCATCTCGTCGGCCTCGTTGAGGATGGTCTCGGCCCGCCGCAGGGCCGCCTCGCCCACGCCGGTCAGGATGACGCCGGTGCGGGCCCGGTCCACCACCGGCGCGCCCAGCGTGCGCTCCAGTTCCTGGATGCCGGCCGAGAGCGTCGGCTGGGTGACGTGGGCCGCCTCGGCGGCGCGCCCGAAGGCCCCGTGCTCGGCGAGCAGTTTCAGATACTGGAGTTGGCGGATGGTCGGCAGCATGGAACCAACATAGGTCACATCTATCCAAAATCCAAAAACAATCGATTGGATTCATGTCGGGCCGCGCGGCATCTTCCGCCCAAGGCCGCCGGTCATCCCGGACGGCGGCCCCGGGAACCCCTCGCGCCTGGCGCGCGAGCCGGGGCGGCGCCTCTCTCCCCCAAGCGCAGCGCCGTCCCGGGTTTCCGGACCTGTCTTCCGTCGGCCTTTCGGTTCCAGGCGGCTTGATCGGACGGCGGGACACCGACGCCGCCCCCACCCGCCGGGGGCGGCGTCTTCCGTTCAGGCGGCCCTCGACAGCGCCTTCACCGGCGGCAGCGGCCGCTCGGCTTCGAAATAGTCCGCCCAGGCCTTGGTCCTGGACAGCAGGGCCGGCGTGGTCCGCAGGGTGTAGCGCAGCGGCTCGAGCCCGGACTTCACCTGGCTCCAGGTGAGCGGCATGGACACGCCCGCACCATCGCGGGCTCGCGGCGACAGGGGCGCGACCGCCGTGGCCATGCGCGAGTTGCGCAGATAGTCCACGAAGATCTTCCCGTTCCGCTTGGCCTTGGTCATGACCGCCACATAGCGGTCGGGGCTGTCGGCGGCCATCTGCAGGGCCACTTCATGGGCGAAGGCCTTGGCCTTGTCCCAGTCGAGGCCCCGCGTCCTGGCGAGCGGCGTGACCACGTGCAGCCCCTTGCCGCCGGTGGTCTTGCAGAAGGCCTCCAGGCCCACCGCCTCCAGGCGCGCCTTCACCTCCTTGGCCGCCGTGACGACGTCGTCGAAGGTCAGGCCCGGCCCCGGATCGAGGTCGAAGACCAGGCGGCCGGGGACGTCGGGTTCGCCCTCGCGGCAGTTCCACGGGTGCAGCTCGATGGCGCCCATCTGGGCGAGCGCCGCCAGCGCCTCCACACGGTCCACCTGCAGGTAGGGCTGCCGGTCGCCCCGCACCTCGACCTGTTCGATCAGGTTGGACGTCCCCTTGCCGGCGTGGCGCTGGAAAAAGGTCTGTCCGCCGATGCCGTCCGGCGCCCGGATGATGGAGCAGGGGCGGCCGCGGATGTGGTCGATCATCCAGTCGCCCACGGCCTCGAAGTACCGGGCCAGGTCGAGCTTGGTGAGCGGCTCGTCCTTGTCGGCCGAGCGGGGCCAGAGCGCCTTGTCGGGGCTGGAGATCACCACCCCCATGACGGTGGAGGACGGGGAGGGCTTCGCCGCCCCGCCCCTGGCCCTGGCCTTGCCCTTGCCGGGTTTCGGGTCGGCCAGCTCGACCTCGTCCGCCGGCGCCTCGGCCTCCACCTCCTCCGCGGGCTTGTCGGCGCGCAGCCCCTTGAAAGCCGCCTGCCGCACATTGCCGGCCCCGGTCCAGCCGGCGAACTCGATCTCGGCCACCAGTTCGGGCCTGGCCCAGTTGATGTCGCCGCTCTTCTTCGGAGCGCCGGGACCGGAGAAGGGGCTCTCGCCCGCCGCCCGCGCCTCCAGTTCGGGCAGCACCTTGTCCACGGTCGCCCGGCCGAAGCCCGTGCCCACGCGGCCCACATAGACCAGGTGATCGCCCCGATGGACGCCGACCAGCAGGCTGCGAAGCTGGCCCTTGGCGCCGGTCCAGCCGCCGATCACCACCTCGTGGCCCGCCCGGCACTTGGACTTCACCCAGTCCTGACCCCGGCCCGAGCGGTAGGGGGCGTCCAGCCGCTTGGAGATCACGCCCTCCAGGGAGAGGCGGCAGGCCGACTGCAGGACGGCCTCGCCGGCGGTTTCGAAGTGCTCCACATAGCGGATCTGGCCTCCCAGCCCCTCGCCGGCGCCCTCCACCGCCCGGGCGAGCCGCGCCTTGCGATCGCGCAAGGACAGGCTGCGCAGGTCCTCGCCGGCCAGGAAGAGGGCGTCGAAGACGAAGAAGATCAGGTTCTCGCTCCGGCCCTCCGACAGGGCCGCCTGCAGGGCCGGGAAGTCGGGCGCGCCGTTGTCGTCCAGGGCCACCGCCTCGCCGTCATAGAGGCCCTCGGGCAGGCCGCGGGCGCGGTCGGCGATGGCCTGGAACTTCTCGGTCCAGTCCAGGCCCTTGCGGGTCTTCAGCGTCGCCTGGCCGTCCTTGACCCGAAGCTGGAGGCGATAGCCGTCGAACTTGATCTCGTGCGCCCAGCCCTTGCCCTTGGGCGGCGCATCCACGCTCTTGCAGAGCTGCGGCTCGACGAAGCCCGGTACGCCCGACGCCTTCGCCGGCGCCTGGGCGGAGGCGGCCTTCGGGGCGGCCTTCGACGCCGCCGACCTGGCGGCGGAGTCCTTCGGCTTGGAGTTCCACACGTCGTCGGCCGGCGCGGCCTTGGCCTTGCCGCGCATGAAGGGCTTGGGGCGCTCGCCCTTGCCCGCGGCGATCTCCTCCATGCCGCGGCCGGAGGCGACGGAGGTGTCGGCCTCCGCCAGCAGGGTGTCGCCGCCCTCCACGGCGCCTTCGTCCCGGTGCTTGATCAGCAGCCAGTTCTCGCGCTTGCCGCCGGTGCGATCCTTCTTCATGCGGACCAGCACCCAGCCGCCGTGCAGCCGCTCGCCCTCCAGGACGAACTTCAGCTCGCCCTTCTTCAGCGCCTTGGCCGCGTCCACGCCCGGCTCCGGCGCCCAGTAGCCGCGGTCCCACAGCATGACCGAGCCGCCGCCATACTCGCCCTTGGGAATGGCGCCTTCGAAGTCGCCGTAGTCGAGGGGATGGTCCTCGGTCGCCACCGCCAGCCGCTTGTCGGCGGGATCGCGCGACGGGCCCTTGGTCACCGCCCAGGACTTGAAGACCCCGTCCAGCTCGAGCCGGAAGTCGTAGTGCAGGCGGGTCGCCGCATGTTTCTGGATGACGAAGCGCAGGCGCTCCGACGGCGCCACGGGCTCGCGTCCGGAGGGCTCGCTCGTCCGGTCGAAATCCCGCATCTCCCGATAGCGCGCGAGCTTCTTCGCCATGTGCGAACCTCCTGGCCTTCCGCCTAGCTCGCCAGGGCGGCGGCCTTCTGGGCCGGAGCCTCATCAGCCAGGGTGCGAACGAAGGCGTCGCGCCAGGCGCCCACATCCTCGCCCTGGACGTTCGCGAACAGAGCGCGCCAGCGGTCGATTCGCTCCGCCAGCGGCATGGTCAGCGCCCGCTTCAGCGCCTCGGAAATCTCCTCGGGGCTGTTGGGATTGACGATCAGGGCGTCCTTGAGCTGGTTCGCCGCGCCGGCGAAGCGCGACAGGATCAGCACGCCGGGGTCCTCCGGATTCTGAGCGGCGACGTACTCCTTGGCCACCAGGTTCATGCCGTCGCGCAGCGGCGTCACGAGCGCCACCTTGGCGGCGCGATAGAGACCGGCGAGCTCGTCGCGCCGGTAGTTGCGGTTGACGCAGCGCAGGGGATTCCAGTCGAGATCGGCGTGCTCGCCGTTGATCCGCCCCGACAGGGCGTCCAGGCGCGAGCGGATCTCCTGGTAGGATTCCACCGACTCCCGGCTGACCGGGGCCACCTGGACCATCAGCACCTCGCGCCGAAGGTCCGGATTGTCGGCGAGGAAGCGTTCGAAGCCGGCGAAGCGCTCCTCCAGCCCCTTGGAATAGTCCAGCCGGTCGACTCCCACGATCAGCTTGCGGAAGACGCTGTGGGCCGCCATGCGGTCATAGGTGCGGTTCGCGCGCTCCGAGGTCAGCATCTCGGCGAAGTCGCCGGCGTCGATGCCGATGGGAAAGGCGCCGGTCTGAACCACGCGGCCGAAGGCCTTCAGGCAGTCGGGACTGAGCTTCTCGCCGCCCGCCTCGGCGACCACATACTCCTCGAAGGCGGTGACGTATTCCGGCGTCTGGAAGCCGACCAGATCATAGTCGAACAGCGCCTCCACCAGCGCCTTGTGCGTCGGCAGGGTCACCATCAGCTGGTGCGCCGGCCAGGGAATGTGGAGGAAGAAGCCCATCCGGTTCTTCAGGCCCAGGCGCCGCAGCTCCCGGGCCATGGGGATCAGGTGGTAGTCGTGGACCCAGATCAGGTCGTCGGGCTCGATCAGCGGGCGCAGGGTCTCGGCGAAGCGCTTGTTGACCCGCTGATAGCCCTCGTCGAAGGAGCGGTCATAGGCGGTCAGGTCCACCCGGTAGTGGAAGAGCGGCCAAAGCGTCTTGTTGGCGTAGCCGTTGTAGTACTCCTCGAAGTCGGACTGTTCGAGGTCCACCGTGGCGACGGTGACGCCCTCGATCCGCCGCATGGCGAGCTGGCCGCTGAAGGCCGGGGCGGTCCTGCCGCTCCAGCCGAACCAGATGCCCGAATACTCCCGCAGCGCCGCCGCCAGGGCCATGGCCAGACCGCCGACGCTCTCCTCGCCCTTGCCCGCCGGCGGGTTGACCCGGTTGGACACGACGATCAGGCGGCTCATAGGGCGGACTCCAGCCAGTCGAGCACGGCGCTCACATCCTCCAACCGATGCGTCGCCGCGCTGTTCCTTGCCGGTCCCACGAGAACGCCGAATCCGCCCCCGTCGCGCGCCGCGCGGAAGGCGGGCTCGTCGGTCAGGTCGTCGCCCACGAAGACCGGCGTGCTGCCGGAAAACGGCGGGACGGCCATGAAGTCGCGCAGGGAATCGCCCTTGTCCGGCCCCGGCGTGCGCAGCTCCACCACCATGTGGCCGGGCTGGAGCTTCAGGCCGGTCCGCTGCGCCAGGTCCTGGGCCAGCGCCTGGACGGCGTCGGCCTCCGCCGGCGCCTGGCGGTAGTGCAGGGCCGCGCTCAGCCCCTTCTCCTCCACGATCAGCCCCGGGTCCCGGCCGGCGAGCTCGCGGAAGGCCGAGAGCGCCTCGGGCAGGGCCGGGTGCGGGGGCACGGGGTCGAGAGCGCCGTCCGGACGACGCCGATCGAGACCGTGGACCGCGGCCACCGGGCCGACGGCGGCGCCGGCGATATGGTCCACCTCGGCCAGGGTGCGCCCGGAGAGGATGGCCACGCGCCCGTCCATGCGGCGGACCAGCGCCTCCAGGATGGCGGTGCGGCGCGGGTCGGGGCCGACGTCGGAGGGACGCGCCACGATCGGCGCCAGCGTGCCGTCGAGGTCGAGGAACAGGGAATGGCGCGACAGGTCCAGCGCCGGCGGCGTGCGTGCTTGGGTGTCTGTGATGGTCATGGTCTGGCCCGCCCTCCCGGCGCCTAACGCGGGACGGCGGCTTCGGCTCCCTTCGTGGCTGAGACGCCGCGCGCGAGCTGAACCGGCGCGGCGCCTTGACGTTGCCTCAACTGAGGTAAGGGTATCGCTCCGCGATCTCCACTCCTCTATTCCCGCCCGACCTCAGGAAGGTGAAGCCCATGGCCAAGGCGCCCGAAGCCGATGCGATCGTCCTGTTCGGAGGCGCCGGCGACCTCGCCCTGCGGATGCTCTTCCCCTCCCTCTACTTCCTCGACGCCGACGGCTTCCTGCCGGAGGGCTTCCGGATCATCGCCGTCGCCCGCAGCGAGCTGGCGGCCGAGGATTTCCGGCGCCAGGTGCGCGAGGCGGTCGAGACGCGCGCCCGCCCCGTCGCCGTGGACGAGGCGGTCTGGAGCCGGTTCGCCGCGCGTCTGGACTACCGGGCGGTGGACGCCACCCAGGCCGGGGAGCTGAAGGTCGTCGAGGCCGCGCTCGCCGGGGCGCGCGCGCCGATCTTCTATCTGGCGCTGTCGCCCAGCCTCTATATCGGCGTCTGCCAGGCGCTCTGGGCGTCGGGGCTGGCCACGCCCCAGAGCCGCATCGTGCTGGAAAAGCCGATCGGCCAGAACCTGGAGAGCTCGCGCGAGATCAACGCCGCCCTGGCCGAGGTGTTCGAGGAGGAGCAGGTCTTCCGCATCGACCACTATCTGGGCAAGGAGACGGTGCAGAACCTGATCGCCCTGCGGTTCGCCAACACCCTCTTCGAACCGCTGTGGAACAACCTGACCATCGACCACGTCCAGATCACCGTGGCCGAGACCGAAGGGGTGGGCGAGCGCTGGCCCTATTACGACGAGTACGGCGCCCTGCGCGACATGGTGCAGAACCACGTCCTGCAGCTTCTCTGCCTGGTGGCCATGGAGCCGCCCTCGGACATGGACGCCGACTCCCTGCGCAACGAGAAGGTCAAGGTGCTGCGCTCCCTGCGCCCCTTCACCCGCCACGAGGCGGGCCAGTCGAGCGTGCGCGGCCAGTATGTGGCCGGCGTCGCGGGCGGCGAGGCGGTGGCCGCCTACGAGGCCGAGCGCGGCCAGCCGAGCGCCACGGAGACCTTCGTCGCCCTGCGGGTGGACATCGACAACTGGCGCTGGGCCGGCGTGCCCTTCTTCCTGCGCACCGGCAAGCGCCTGCCTGAGCGGCGGACCCAGATCGCCATCCAGTTCAAGGGCGTGCCCCACTCCATCTTCGGCGGCCAGGCCACGACCGACCTCACCGCCAACCGGCTGGTGATCGACCTGCAGCCGGACGAGGACATCGAGCTGCTCCTGATGAACAAGGCGCCGGGTCTGTCCCAGGGCGGCATGCGGCTGCAGTCCCTGCCGCTGTCCCTGTCCCTGCTGAAGGCCTATTCGGGGCCGAACTCGCGGCGGCGGATCGCCTATGAGCGGCTGATCCTCGACGTCATCCACGGCGACAACGCCCTCTTCGTCCGCCGCGACGAGGTGGAGCAGGCCTGGCGCTGGGTGGACGGCGTGGCCGAAGCCTGGGACGAGGCGGCCATGGCGCCGCGCCCCTATCCGGCCGGCAGCTGGGGCCCCGCCGGCGCCTTCGCCCTGATCGAGCGCGCCGGCCGCGCCTGGTACGAGTAGGGCCGGGCGAAGACCGGCCTCACCCCTTCGGCGGATAGGCGTGCCGGCCGCCGTTGGGATCCTCGACGCGCCAGGCTCCGTCCTCGCCCTCGGCATAGGCCGGGCCGATCGGCGCCTTGCCGTGGCCGCCGGGAATGTCGAGGACGTAGGTCGGCTGGCAGAGGCCGGAATAGTCGCCGCGCAGGGCGCGCATGAGGGCCTGACCCTCCTCGATCCCCACGCGCAGGTGCGAGGTGCCGGGCGCCAGATCCCCCTGGTGCAGGTAGTAGGGCTTGATCCGCGTCTCGACGAAGGCCCGCATCAGGGCGCCGAGCACCGCTGGATCGTCATTGACCCCGCGCAGCAGGACGCTCTGGCTGACCATGGGGATGCCGGCGTCGACGAAGCGGGCGCAGGCGGCCCGCGCCGCGGGCGTCAGCTCGGCCGGGTGGTTGGCGTGCAGGGCGACATAGACGGCCTTGCCCGGCGCCTTGAGGGCCGCGACCATCGCCTCCGTCACCGCGTCCGGATCGACCACCGGCCGGCGGGTGTGCAGGCGCACCACTTTCACATGGTCGACGGCGCCGAGCCGGCCCATCAGCTCGGCCAGCCTGCGGGGCGAGAGGACCAGCGGGTCGCCGCCCGTCAGGATGACCTCCCAGATCTCCGGCCGGCTCTCGATATAGGCCAGGGCCGCGTCCAGCTGGGCGGCGTTCAGCGCGCCTTCCCCGCCGGGCCCCACCATCTCGCGCCGGAAGCAGAAGCGGCAATAGACGGCGCAGACGTGCGTGACCTTGAGCAGCACCCGGTCGGGATAGCGGTGGACGACGCCTTCCACCGGCATGTGGGCGTGGTCGCCGATGGGATCGGCCCGCTCCTCCGGCGTCTGGGAGAGCTCGGCCTCGTCGGGCAGGTACTGGCGGGCCAGCGGCTCCCCGCAGGCGGCGACCAGCTCGGCGACGGCCGGCGTGACGGCCACGGCGTACTGCGCCGCCACCGCCTCCAGGGCGCGCACGCGCTCGGGCGCGATCAGGCCGGCCTGGGCCAGGGCCGCGGGCGTGCGCAGGGTCTTGGTCGCCGTCATCGGCGCCATATGGGGCAAGGCGGCCCCCGCGGCAATGCGGCCTAGATCTCCGCCACCGGCGTCCAGACCACCTGCTCGATCCTCTGCGCCCCGGTGGCCAGCATCACCAGCCGGTCGAAGCCGAGCGCCGAGCCGCTGGCCGGCGGCATGTGCGCCAGCGCTGAAAGGAAGTCCTCGTCGATCGGATAGCGCTCGCCATAGATGCGGGCCTTCTCGTCCATCTCGGCCTCGAACCTTCGGCGCTGTTCGGCCGGATCGGTGAGTTCTCCGAACGCATTGGCCAGCTCCACCCCGCAGGCATAGAGCTCGAACCGCTCGGCCACGCGGGGATCGGCGGGCTTGGGCCGGGCGAGCGCCGCCTCGGCCGTCGGGTATTCGCACAGGATGGTCGGCCGGCCGAAGCCCAGGTTCGGCTCCACCTTCTCGACCATGATGCGGCTGAAGACGTCGGCCCAGCTGTCGTCCTCAGCCACCCGGATCCCGGCCGCACGGGCCTGGGCGGCGAGCGCCCCGCCGTCGGTGTCGCCATCCGCCGCCACCGTGGCGAGGAGGTCGACGCCGGCATATCGCTCATAGGCCTGCGCCACGCTCACCCGCTCGGGTTCGGCGAAGGGGTCGGCCGTCCCGCCCTTCCAGGTCAGGGCCCTGGTCCCCGCCGTCTCGGCCGCAAGCGCCAGCAGGGCGGCGCAGTCGGCCATCAAGGTCTCATACGGCTGATCGACCCGGTACCACTCCAGAAGCGTGAACTCCGGGTGGTGCAGGGGCCCGCGCTCGCGGTTGCGCCACACCCGGGCGAGATCGAAGATCTTCGTCTCGCCGGCCGCCAGCAGCTTCTTGGCCGCGAATTCGGGCGAGGTGTGCAGGTGGAAGGGCCGCGCGCGGCCGTCCGGCCCGATCGCCTGCGTCGAAAAGGCGTGCAGATGGGCCTCGTTGCCGGGCGAGACCTGCAGGGCCGCAGCCTCCACCTCGGTGAAGCCCTCGGCTTCGAACCAGCGGCGCACGGCCCGCGTGATCGCCCCGCGAAGCGTGAGGAACGGGCGGCGGTCGGCATGGCGGCGGGCGTCCCACCAGGGGGTCGGGGTCGAGGTCATGAAGGCCCTGCGATGGCGGTGTGACTGGCGAAAGCGCCTGCGATCCTGTAGTGCGCGGGCTCGAAGTCTTTACCGAAGGGACCGGCGCGGCCGCCAGGGCCGCCTCTCCCCGAACCACGCACCAAGGAAGAAGTCACACGTGAAGGTCGCCGCCAGCTCGCTCCGCAAGGGTAATGTCGTCGATATGGACGGCAAGCTCTACGTCGTCCTGACCACCCAGAACATCCATCCCGGCAAGGGCACGCCCGTGACCCAGCTGGACATGCGCCGCATCTCCGACGGGGTGAAGGTCTCCGAACGCTATCGCACCACCGAGCAGGTGGAGCGGGCCTTCGTGGAGGAGCGCGAGCACACCTTCCTCTACGCCGACGGGGAGGGCTATCACTTCATGAACCCGGAGAACTACGACCAGCTCGTGGTGCCCGAGGACGTGATCGGCGACGCCAAGGTCTATCTGCAGGACGGCATGGCCGTGCAGCTCTCCACCCATGAGGGCGTGCCGATCGCCATCGAACTGCCGGCCCGCGTGACGCTCGAGATCGTCGAGACCGAGCCGGTGGTGAAGGGCCAGACGGCCTCCTCCTCCTACAAGCCGGCCATCACCGACAACGGCCTGCGCGTGATGATCCCGCCCTACATCACCACGGGCACCAAGATCGTCGTCCTCACCGAGGACGGCTCCTACGTGGAACGCGCCAAGGACTGAGGGCGGGGAGGACCCCCTCAGTCACCTGCGGTGACAGCCCCCCTGGAAGGGGGAGCATCTTGCACGGAGTCGGCCTTAGCCTCGACGCAGATCCTCCCCCTCCTCGAGGGGGAGGTGGCCCGGAGAGCCGGAGGGGGCCCGGCGCCCCCTACTCCGGCCTGCGCACCCAGTCGGCGACGCCCAGCCGCGCCGGGGCGGACTTCAGCGCCTCCATCAACCGGGCGTTCTTCGCCGACATGCAGCCGGCGTCATGGTTCAGCGTGGTCTGGGTCCCGTCGGCGGCGCTCCACACCACGGTGTAGTGCGACATGTCGGTGGCCTGCCGCTCGCAGGTCGTCTGCTCCGAGGCGCCCGTCGCCGGGCGGAAGGGGGCGAGCGCGCGGGCCACGGCCTCATAGCCGCCCGCCGGCGCCTGGGCCTCGCGGCGGCCCTCGACGGCCGTGTGGCGCTCGCCCACGAACACCACCTGCCCGCCCGCCTTCACCTCGACCGAATAGACCGGGCAGAAGCCGAAGCACGGGCCGACGGAGATCGCGAGGGTCTCCGCCGCCGGCGGGGCGCCCGGCGCCGGCGTGGCGCAGGCGGCGAGGCCGGCGAGCAGGGCGGCGGCGGCGAAAGCTCTCAGCATCATCGAATCTCCGTCAGCATCGGACTTTGGCCGGCCCAATAAGGCGCCGGCATGGCTTCGGTTCGCTCCAGCCTTTGCGCGCCGCGGCCGCCCTGCCAAGGTGAAAGAAAACACCGCAAGAGGAGACCCCATGGCCGGCAGCCGCCACCTGGTCGATCCGCAGCTCCTGCCGCTGCTGGAGACCATCCCGCCCTTCGAGCTCTCCGAGGCCGTCCTGCCGATGATGCGCGGCCGTTCGGCGCGCTTCACCCCGCGGGCCGAAGACGTGGCGCGCACCACCCTGGAGCGGCGGCGCGTCCCGGGTCCGAAGGACGCGCCCGAGGTCGAGGTCCTGGTCTATCGCCCCAAGGCGGCGACCGGGCCGCTGCCCGCCATCCTGCACATCCACGGCGGCGGCTATGTGGCCGGGACGGCGGCCGACAACGAGGCGGTCCATCGGCCGCTCGCCGCCGACCTCGCCTGCGTCATCGTCTCGGTGGAGTACCGCCTGGCGCCGGAGACGCCCTTCCCCGGCCCCGTGGAGGACTGCTACGCCGCGCTCGCCTGGATAGGCCGCAACGCCGCCGAGCTCGGCGTCGACGCGACCCGCCTGGGGGTGATGGGCGAAAGCGCCGGCGGCGGCCTGGCCGCCGCGCTCGCCCTGCTGGCGCGCGACCGCGGCGAGCACGCGCTCGCCTTCCAGCACCTGATCTATCCGATGATCGACGACCGCACCTGCGCCGCAGCCGAGCCGCATCCCTATGCCGGGGAGTTCGTCTGGACGCCCCAGGCCAACCGCTTCGGCTGGCGGTCCCTGCTGGGCCAGGAGCCGGGCGGCGAAGGCGTCTCTCCCTACGCGGCCGCGGCCCGGGCCGAGCGGCTGGAGGGCCTGCCCCCCGCCTTCATCGCCACCGGCTCCCTCGACCTCTTCCTGGAAGAGGATCTGGCCTATGCGCAACGCCTGCTGCGCGCCGGCGTGCCGGTGGAGCTGCACGTCTATCCCGGCGCCTTCCACGGCTTTCAGTGGGCGGCCGAGGCCGAGGTCAGCCAGACCGCCGCCCGCGACAGCCGCGCCGCGCTCGCCCGCGCGCTCCGGCCCTAGCCGAACAGGCCCGCCACATAGGCGCTGGTCGCCACAGCCATGGTCGCCAGGGTCAGGCGGGGCCCGCGCACGAAGATGCAGGCGGCCATGAGCAGCCAGACCACGGCCGCCTTGACCAGGATGTCCAGTCCCTCGGGCCAGTAGTAGTCCCAGCCGAGAAGGCGGACGAAGAGGCCGAGCTGCGTCAGGTTCGCCGCCAGCATGATGCCGATGACCGGTCCGCGGACGGTGTAGAAGTGGTCGTCCTTCTCCCGCTCCGGCGCCACCGTGCGCGGAAAGACCAGATAGGCGGCCACATAGTAGGCGCTGGCGAACAGGGTCGAGCCGATCAGCACCACGTAGGAGAACTCCACCCGGTCGCGCATGAACCAGGCCGCGCCCCAGAAGGAGACGATGTCGGCGATCATCAGCACGGCCAGCAGCATGTTGAGCCAGCTGACCGGCGCGCGGCCCCTCGCCTCCACCGTGCGCGCCACCCCGCCCAGGACCTCGGCCATGGAGAGGCCCAGCAGCAGGCTGAGCAGGGAGAAGACGAACTCGAAGGTGCTCAAGGACGGCGGGTCCCTGGCCGCCGGCGCGGCGGCTTGGCGGGGAGCGCCTGCGGCCGCAGCATCGCCTCGCGCTCGGCCGGCGTGATCGGACGCCACCGGCCTTCGGGCAGGTCCCCGACCTTCAGGGGGCCGATGCGCAGGCGGTAGAGGTCGGTGACGGAAAGGCCCACCAGGTCGCACATGCGGCGGATCTGGCGGTTGCGGCCCTCCTTCAGGATGAAGCGCAGCCTCTGATCGCCGGCCAGCGTCACCCTGGCGGGCCGGAGCTGGCGGCCGTCCAGCGCCAGGCCGTGGCGCAGCAGACCCAGGGCCCGCTCGGTGATCTCGCCGCGCACGCGGACCAGATACTCCTTCTCCATGTCGGATTCCGGTCCGATCACCGCCTTGGTCAGCACGCCGTCCTCCGACAGGATGAGCAGGCCGCGGCTGTCCATGTCGAGCCGGCCCACCGGCGCCAGGCGGCGGTCGGGGCCGGGGATGTCGTCGCTCTGGCCGAACAGGGCCTTGCGCGTCAGCAGGCGCACGGCCGGCGTCTGGCCGGGCTCCGGCTGGCCGGAGACATAGCCGACGGGCTTGTTCAGGATGACGGTGAGCTGGCCCTCCAGCCTGGCCTGCGCCTGGTCGGCGAGGACCAGGGTCTGGCCCTGGGCGATCTTGCGGCCGGGGTCGGCGACCGGTTCGCCGTCGATGGAGACGAGGCCGGCGGCGATCAGGGCCTCGGCCTCGCGCCGCGAGCAGACGCCCGACTGGGCGAGCCAGCGGTTGACGCGCTGAGGCTCGGCCTCCTCATAGGTCCGCGTCCAGGCCATGGCCGGTCAGCCGCCGTGGCGCTCGCGCTTGCGGATGAACATGGCCGCGTCGGCCTCCGCCACGATGGCCTCGGGATCGCCCTCGATCGGGATCTCGCGCACCCCGAAGGAGATGTGAAGGGGGGCCGACCAGTCGCCGAACTGGATGGGCGCGGCCTCCAGGGTGCGGGCGAGCGCCTCGGCCTTGGCCTCGGCGGTGCGGTAGCCGGCCTGGACCAGGATGACGGCGAACTCGTCCCCGCCCATGCGGGCGACGATGTCGCTTTCGCGCACCAGTCCGGTCAGGCGCTCGGCCACCGCCTTGAGCACGGCGTCGCCCGCCGCGTGGCCGAAGCGGTCGTTGACGCTCTTGAAGTCGTCCAGGTCGAAATAGACCAGGCTGGCCGGCGAGTTGTAGCGCCGCGAGAAGGTCTGGATGCGCGAGAGCTCGCGCATGAAGGCCCGCCGGTTGAGCAGGGGGGTGAGCGCGTCGCGGTCGGCCAGGCCCTCCACTTCCGCAAGCTTGGCCTTCAGCCGCGAGACTTCGCCGCGCAGGTCGTCGATCTCCGTCAGCAGGGTCTGGACCGCGCCGCGAACGGCCGGCGTCAGGTCGGCCTCGCTCAGCCCCAGGAATCCCGCCTTGTCGGCCGGCAGGGCGCGGGCCGCGCCGCTCTGGACGCCCGCCTGGGCGAGCGCGCGCTTGCGGATCGCCGCGAAGGGTTCGGTGCGAGCGCCCGTGATCTTCATGGGGTGGGAATCACTTCAGCCTTAACCATAAGAATCGTAATCGCGATCGGTTGCGGGCGCAAAGGCGGCGCCTATACTCCGCGCCTTTCCGATCGAGGGGCCCCAAAGATGGCCAATCCGACCTCCGCGGGCCAGGGCGGCCGCGCCCCTGTCGCCATCATCATGGGCAGCCGCTCCGACTGGCCGACCATGAAGTTCGCGGCAGAGCAGCTCGACGCCCTGGGCGTGGCCTGGGAGGCCAGGGTGGTTTCGGCCCACCGCACGCCCAAGCGCCTCTACGACTTCGCCACCACGGCCCGGGCGGCCGGCTACAAGGTGATCATCGCCGGCGCCGGCGGGGCGGCCCACCTGCCGGGCATGGCGGCCTCCATGACGGAGCTGCCGGTGCTGGGCGTGCCGGTGGAGTCCAAGGCGCTGAAGGGCATGGATTCCCTGCTCTCGATCGTTCAGATGCCCGGCGGCATTCCGGTGGCGACGCTCGCCATCGGGGAGGCCGGGGCCAAAAACGCCGGCATCCTCGCCGCCCGCATCCTGGCGACGTCCGACCCCGCCCTTTCGGAGCGCCTGACCGTGTTCGCCCGGGACCTGGCCGACGCCGTGGCCGAGACGGTGGAGGACTGATGGACGCCGGATTCCCGCTCGCGCCCGGCGCCACGATCGGCATCCTGGGCGGCGGCCAGCTCGGCCGCATGCTGGCGCTCGCCGCCGCGCGCCTCGGCTTCGACGTGGTGGTGCTGACGCCCGAGATCGACGCCCCAGCCAGCCGCGTGGCCCGCGAGACGCTGATCGCGGCCTATGACGACCCGGACGCGCTCGCCCGCCTGGCCGACCTGTCGGACGTCATCACCTACGAGTTCGAGAACGTGCCGGCCGCGGCGGTCGAGCGGCTCAAGGCCCTCGGCGCGCCCGTCGCGCCCGGCGGCCAGGCGCTCGCCGTGGCCCAGGACCGGGTGGCGGAGAAGACCTTCCTCAACGAGGCCGGCGTCAAGACCGTCGCCTTCGCCACGGTCGACAGCGCCGAGGAGGCGGCCGAGGCCGCCCGGCTGCTCGGCGTCCCGGCCCTGATGAAGACCCGGCGGGAAGGCTATGACGGCAAGGGCCAGAAGTGGGTCGAACACGCCGCCGACGCCGGCGCGGTGTTCGAGGCCCTCGGCGGGGCGCCCTGCATCCTCGAGGCGCCGGCCGATTTCGTGCGCGAGCTGTCGATCATCGCCGCCCGCGGCCGCGACGGCGGCCTGGCCATCTATCCCATCGGCGAGAACCATCACGAGGCCGGCATCCTGCGCCGCACCGTGGCCCCGGCCCGCGCCGCCCCCGAACTCGCCGCCCAGGCCGAGCGCATCGCCGCCCAGATCCTGACGCGGCTCGACTATGTGGGCGTCATCGGCGTGGAGCTCTTCGAGCTCTCCGACGGGCGCCTGCTGGCCAACGAGATCGCGCCCCGGGTCCACAACACCGGCCACTGGACGCAGGACGGCTGCGAGGTCTGCCAGTTCGAGCAGCACATTCGCGCCGTCGTCGGCTGGCCCCTCGGCCCGACCGAGGCGCGGGCGCGGGTGGAGATGGTCAATCTGCTGGGCGACGAGGCGGGCGGCTGGGCGAAGTTCGCCGCCGAGCCGGAGACCCGGCTGCACCTCTATGGCAAGCGCGAAGCCAAGCCGGGCCGCAAGATGGGCCACGTGAACCGCCTGTCCCGGCTGGAGCCTGGTCGGTAGGCGGAAGGCCGGCTAGGCCTCGAATCCCCGCACCACCGCCAGCACCGCCTCGCCATAGCGGGCGAGCTTGCCCTCCCCGACGCCCGAGAGCGCGGCCAGGGCGCCGGCCCCGCCGGGTCGCGCCGCGGCGATTTCGGCCAGCGTGCGGTCGTGGAAGATCACATAGGGCGGCACGTGCTGGCGCGCCGCCTCCTCCCGTCGCCAGGCCCGCAGGGCCTCGAACAGGCCCTGGTCGTGGGGCGGTAGCGCGGCGGCCGGTTCGCGGCCCCGGCGACGTGTCGCGCTCCGACGTTCGGCCTGGGGCGAGAGCTTCCGCACCGAAACGCGCCGCTCGCCGCGATAGACGGCCCGCACGCCCTCGGCGTCGCCGAGGGCGATCAGGGGCCGGTTGTCGTTGGGGTCCTCGCGCAGCAGGCCTTCGAACAGCAGCTGGTCGATCAGGTCGCGCCAGGCCGCCGCGCTGCGGTCCTGGCCGATGCCGAAGGTGGTCAGCCCCGCCTCGAAGTCCGACACCTCCTTGGTCTTGCCGAGAAGGTGGTCGACGAGCCGTCCGCGCCCGTAGCGCCCGCCCAGCCGGTGAACGGCCGACAGCGCCTTCTGGGCGGCCTCGGTCGCGTCCTCGGTCTCCGGCGGCGACAGGCAGACGTCGCACTGGCCGCAGGGCTCGACGCCGGTCTCTCCGAAATAGCGGCGCACGGCGGCGGCCCGGCAGGCCGTCCCCTCCAGCATGGCGTAGAGCTGGCGCACCTTGCGCACCTGCACCTGCTTGACGCCCTCGTCCATCTCCCGGCCGTCGATGCGCCGCAGGGCCCAGGCGAGATCGGACGCGCCATAGAGGGTGATGCCCTCGGCCGGCTCGCCGTCGCGCCCCGCCCGGCCGATCTCCTGCCAGTAGGCCTCGATCGAGGCCGGCGGGTCGGCGTGGATGACGAAGCGGACGTCGGGCTTGTCCACACCCATGCCGAAGGCGATGGTCGCCACCATCACCGCATCCTCGGCCTCCAGGAAGGCTTCCAGGCGGTCGGCGCGCACGGCCTTGTCGAGGCCGGCGTGATAGGCCTGGGCGTCGACGCCGGCCTCGCGCAGGGCCTGGGCCAGGCGCTCAGTCCCCTCGCGCGAACCGGCATAGATGACGCCCGACCGCCCGCGGCGCTCGGCGACCAGCTCCAGCACCCGCTTCTGAGCCGCCCCGGCCTTGCGCTCGGCGAAGAGGGCGAGTTCGGGCCGGGCGAAGCTGGCCACGAACTCGGCGGCGTCTTCCAGGCGCAGCTCGGCGCGGATGTCGTCGCGGGTCCGGGCGTCGGCGGTGGCGGTGACGGCCAGGCGCGGCACGTCCGGGAAGATCTCCGCCAGCCGGCCCAGCATGCGGTACTCGGGCCGGAAGTCGTGGCCCCACTGGCTGACGCAGTGCGCCTCGTCGATGGCGATCAGGGCCAGCGGCGTGCGGCGCAGGCGCTCCATCATGTGCGGGCTCATCAGCCCCTCGGGCGAGACGTAGAGCAGGTCGAGGGCGCCGGCCTCGATCCGCCGCCAGGTCTCCGACCGCTCCTGCGGATCGACGGCCGAGTCCAGGCGCGCGGCCGCCACGCCCGACTGCTGCAGGGCGGCGACCTGGTCGGTCATGAGCGCGATCAGCGGCGAGACGACGAGGCCGAGGCCCGGCCGCAGCAGGCTGGGGATCTGGTAGCAGAGGCTCTTGCCGCCGCCGGTGGGCAGGACGGCGAGCGCGCTGCGCCCGGCCAGCACCTCGCCGATCACCTGGGCCTGCAGGCCGCGGAAGTCGGCGTGACCGAAGGTGCGGCGCAGCACCTCGCGCGCCTGTTCGAGGGTCGGGGACATGGCCCGCCTTATGGGCTGCGTCGGCGGCCCGTTTGAAGCGGAAATCGCCCCGGGTCTCATGCGCGGCCTTCAGCAGGCGCAGCGCCCCGCGGCCGTCGAGGCGCGAGGGCGCGAAGGTCTGGCGCATAGGCGCGACGCCAGCGTCTCGCGCCACGAAAAAGGGCGGCCCGCGATCGCCGCGGGCCGCCCTTCGAACACCGTCAGTCGATGAAAGCTTTTAGGCTTCCTCGTTCTGCGCGGCGGCCAGCTCGGCGGCCTCGGTGCGGGCGGCGCGCTCGGCGTCCCGCTCGGCCTGGGTCATCTGGCGCTCGGCGATCCGCGCCGACTTGCCGCGGCGGTCGCGCAGGTAATAGAGCTTGGCCCGGCGCACGACGCCGCGACGCTTGACCTCGATGGATTCGATCATCGGCGAGAGGATCGGGAACACGCGTTCCACGCCTTCGCCGAAGGAAATCTTGCGGACGGTGAAGTTCTCGTCGACGCCTTCGCCGGAGCGGGCGATGCAGACGCCCTCATAGGCCTGAACGCGTTCGCGGTCGCCTTCCTTGATGCGCACATTGACGCGCACGGTGTCGCCGGGGCGGAACTCCGGAATGGGGCGGCCCGCCTTCAGGCGGTTGGCTTCTTCCTTGCGGAGCTGTTCGATCACGTTCATCGGTCTTAATCCTTCATGTACTGGGCTTTACTCGCCCTTTGCCTGTTGATTGGCGAGATGCCGCGCCCAGAGGTCCGGCCGCCGCTCCCGCGTGGTGATCTCCCGCTGCTCCGCCCGCCACCTGGCGACCTCGGCATGGTGCCCGGAAAGCAGCACCTGCGGGATGTCGAGCCCTTCGAACGTCCGCGGCCTCGTGTACTGCGGATGCTCGAGAAGCCCGTCCTCGAAACTCTCTTCACTCAAACTCTGCGCCTGGCCGAGGACGCCGGGCACGAGCCTTACGCACGCTTCGATGGTCAGCATGGCCGCGACCTCGCCGCCGGCGAGGACCGCGTCGCCCACGGCGACCTCTTCGAACCCCCGGGCGTCGAGCACCCGTTGGTCCACCCCTTCGAACCGCCCGGCCAGGATGATCACACCCGGGCCCTTGGACCATTCACGCACCCGCGCCTGGGTCAGGGGCGTGCCCCGGGCGCTCATGTACAAAAGCGGCCGCCCTCGCACATCGAGGCTGTCCAGCGCCGATGCGATGACGTCCGCTCGCAACACCTGCCCCGGGCCGCCACCCGCGGGGGTGTCGTCGAGGAAGCCGCGCTTATCCTTGGAAAAGGCGCGGATGTCCACTGTTTCCAGAGTCCACAGTCCCTGCTCGCGCCAGGCGGTTCCGATCAGGGACACGCCGAGCGGACCGGGAAAGGCCTCGGGGAACATGGTCAGCACGGTGGCGTCGAACGACATGCGGGCCATCTGCACCCAAAGGCGGGGGAAGGAAAGCCTTCGCCTTGCCGCCAAAGGCCGCAGGGGTTAAGCCGTCGCGCTTTCGCACCTGCAACATAAGATTTCAGCCATTATGGACACGCCCGAGATCCTGCCCGACACCCTGGCGCTGGAGCGCATCGAACAGAACCTCTTCCGAGGCGTGAGCCCCCAGGGCGGTCCGCCCCGCATCTTCGGCGGCCAGGTCATCGCCCAGTCCCTGCTGGCGGCCTACGAGACGGTGGAAGAGCGCATCTGCCACTCGCTGCACTGCTACTTCATCCGCCCGGGCGACCCGCGCATCCCGATCCTGTTCGAGGTCGACCGCTCCCGCGACGGCGGCACCTTCACCACCCGCCGGGTGGTGGCCATCCAGAACGGCAAGCAGATCTTCAATCTCGCCGCCTCCTTCCAGGTGGTCGAGGACGGCTTCGAGCACCAGGCGCCGATGCCGAAGGTTCCCGGCCCCGACGAGCTGCCGACCGAGGCCGAGGCCATGAAGAAGGCGGCCGAGAAGATGCCGCCGGAGATGCGCAAGATGATGTCGCGCCCGCGGCCCATCGAAATGCGCGGCCGGGACTCCTTCGGCTTCGGCGGCGACATGACCCCCCGGGAAGGCCGCGCCGACGTGTGGATCCGCGCCACCGGACCGATCGGCGACGATCCGCGCATGCACCAGGTGATCCTGGCCTACGCCTCGGACATGAACCTGCTGTCCACCGCCATGCGCCCGCACGGCGTGGTCTGGCAGACGCCGGGCCTGCAGTCGGCCAGCCTCGACCACGCCATGTGGTTCCACAAGCCGTCCAACTTCAACGACTGGCACCTCTACACCCAGGACAGCCCGTCGGCCTCCGGCGGCCGCGGCTTCGTCCGCGGCGCCATCTACACCCAGGACGGGACCCTGGTGGCCTCGGTCGCCCAGGAAGGTCTGATGCGGATGCGCAAGGGCGACTGACGCCGGCCGCGCCGGCGAAAGCAGAGCGCCACGAAGAGCACGAGGGGACCGCAGGTCGCTTCGTGCTCTTTTTTATTCGATCCGCATCCGCGACGGGGCGGGTTCGGACGACGGTTTCAGCGGAGGCGGCTCAGCTGGCCCGGGCGGCCACGGCCGGCTCGAGCACCATGACGTACTCCTCGACCTCTTCGCCGCGGCCGGGGGCGAAGGCCTTGTCCTGGCCGCGGGTGTGGAAGCCGGCGTGCTCCAGCACCTTCAGCGAGGCGAAGTTGTCCTTGGCCACGCGCGCCTGCAGCGGGCGGACGTCGATCTCGTCCAGCAAGGCGGCGAGCGCGCCCGTGGCCACGCCGTGACCCCACCAGGGCTTGCCGACCCAGTAGCTGATCGTCTCGTCGGCGCACAGGATGTGGCCGGCGACGTCGCCGGCGACCTCGATGGTGCGCGCGGTGACGCCCGGCGTCTTCAGGAGCCTGTCCCAGCGGGCCATGAAGGCCTTGCGGTCGTCCGGGTTCTCGGCGCCGAAGGCCGCCATGCGGTTGGCCGTCGGGTCCCGCTGCTGCTCGAACAGGATCGGCAGGTCGGACGGGATCACGGGGCGAAGTCGGATCGGGCAGGTCATGCGTGCGGATGGGCCTTGGCATAGGCGGCGAGGAGCCGCTCTGCGTCCACGTCGGTGTATCGCTGGGTGGTGGAAAGCGAAGCGTGCCCTAACAGTTCCTGGATCGAACGCAAGTCCGCGCCTGCGCCCAGCAGGTGCGTCGCGAAGGAATGCCGCAGGGCGTGCGGCGTGGCGCTGGACGGCAGGCCGAGCCGGCCGCGCAGGGTCTGGACGGTCGCCTGGACGTGGCGGGGGCTCAAGGGTCCGCCGCGCCTGGCCCGGAACAGCGCGTCCTCCGGCGCCAGCGCGAAGGGCACCTCGGCGAGATAGCTCTCCACCGCCTCGGCCACGGCGGGCAGCACGGGCACGAGCCGCGTCTTCCCGCCCTTCCCCGTGATCCGCAAGGATTCGGCGAGCGGCGCATCGGCCCGGCGCAGGGAGAGCGCCTCGGAAATCCGCAGGCCGCAGCCGTAGAGCAGGGTGAGGACCGCGGCGTCGCGGGCGGCTTCCCAGGGCTCGCGGTCGGGGTCGAGGTCGGGCTCGGCGATCAGGCCGCGGGCCTGGTCCTCGGTCACCGGCCGGGGCGCGCCCGGCTTCACCTTGGGGCCGCGGACAAGGCTGACGGCCGCGTTGGCGACGCCGAGGCGGCGGTCGAGAAATCTGTGGAAACCCCGCACGGCCGAGAGCGCCTGGCTCATGGAGCGGGGGGAGAGCGGCCTGTCGCCGCCGCGCAGGTGGGCGAGCCAGGCGCGCAGTTCGGCCGCCTCGACCCCGCCCATCTCGTTAACGGTGAGGGGGCCGCCCCGGTGGGCCTCGAGGAAGGCGACGTAGCGCCGCCCGGCGAAGCCGTAGGCCTCCACGGTGCGCGGAGAGGCGCGGCGCTCCTGCGACAGGTGCGCGAGCCAGGCCTGGACCGCCTCGGCGGCGCCGGCCGCGGGGCTCAGAGGACCGGCCAACGCTCCGCCGTGCGCTCGACCACCCGGCCCAGGAAGGCCACGAGTTCGGCGCCCATGTCCTCGGTGAAGCCGTTCGGGTCGGACGAGCCGAAGGCGATCAGGCCTTCGCGCGCCGGCTGCCAGATGGCCAGGCGGATGAGCGCCATGGACTTCACCTGATCGGCCCGCTCGCCGAACAGGCCCAGCGCCGGCGCCCAGAAGCCCATGCGGGCGAGCTTCTGGTGGCCGCCGAGCACCAGGTCCACCTGGCCCTCCGCCAGGGCCCGCCAGCCGGCCGGCGTGCGATCGGGACCTTCCAGGGCCAGCGCCCCGGCGCAGAGGCCGAAGCGCAGCTGGGCGAGGTCGTCCACGCGCCGCGCGAGATCGGCGTGGTTGCGCGCCTCAAGCAGGTCGATGACCGCCCCGTGCGTCTGGGCCTGGGCGGCGAAGTTGGCTCGCGCGGTGGATTCCAGCTGCCGCCGCGCCGCCGATTCCCGGCGGTGCGCGGCATGCACCCGGGCGAGCGCGGCCGGCCCGAAGGCCACCACATTGTCGGGCAGGGCCTCGACGCCGAGCGCCCGCATCAGCTCGGGATCCTCCAGAAGGAAACCCGGATTCTCCAGCAGGAAACGCCGAACCTCGGCCTGCGCCTCGTGTGCGCTGGTCGCCCCGTCCATGCCCATCGGCCCCCTTACGCGCCGGTCAAACCCTACAGGATCGACTGACCCGTCTTGGCCCAGTCGCTCATGAACTGATCAAGGCCCTTCTCGGTTAACGGGTGCTTGAAGAGGTCGGCGAAGGTGGCGGGCGGAATGGTCGCACAGTCGGCGCCGGCGAGCGCCGAGGCCGTCACGTGCGCCGGGCTGCGGATCGAGGCGGCGAGGATTTCGGTGTCGAAGTCGTAGTTGTCGTAGATGGCGCGGATCTCGGTGATCAGGCCCATGCCGTCGGCGCCGTGATCGTCCAGGCGGCCGATGAAGGGCGAGATGTAGGTGGCGCCGGCCTTGGCGGCCAGCAGGGCCTGGGCGGCGGAGAAGCAGAGGGTGACATTGGTCAGGATGCCCTCGCGCGAGAGCTCGCCCGTGGCCGTCAGGCCGGCCCGGGTCAGCGGCACCTTGACCACCACGTTCTGGGCGACGGAGGCGAGCCTGCGCCCCTCGGCCAGCATGCCGTCGACGTCGATGGCGGCCACCTCGGCGCTCACCGGCCCCTCGACGAGGTCGCAAATCTCGGCGATGACCTCCAGCATGGGACGCCCGGACTTGGCGATGAGCGACGGATTGGTGGTGACGCCGTCCACCAGGCCGGTGGCGGCCAGGTCCTTCAGGACGGCCGTATCGGTGGTGTCGAGAAAGATCTGCATGGCCTTGATCTCCGCTAGGGTGGGACGGGCGTGTTTATCCTGCGCGCCCTACGCCGACCACCCTGTGTCCATGACGAAACCGACGCAGGCGCGGGGCCAAGGATGAGCCGGATCGCTTCGGTCCTGCTGCCCATGCCCCTGCCGGAAGCGTTCGACTATGCCGAGCCGGAGGGGATGGAACTGTCGGTCGGCGACCAGGTGGCCGCGCCGCTCGGGCCGCGCACCCTGCGCGGCGTCGTGGTCGCCCTGCGCGAGGCCGCCGGCGGCAACCGGCCGCTGAAGCCGCTGGAGGCGCGGCTGGAGGAGCCGGCCCTGCCGCCGGCCACGCTGGAATTCGTCCAGTGGGCCGCCCGCTACGCGGTCGATGCGCCCGGCCAGCCGCTGGCCATCGCCCTGCGCGGCGCCCGCGCGCCCCGCCCCCGGCCGGAGAAGCGCGTCGTGCTCACGGGCGCCGCGCCGGCCCGTCTGACGCCGGCGCGGGAGAAGGTGCTGGCCGCGGTCGACGGCTTCACGGGCGCGCCCGCCGATCTCGCCCGTGCGGCGGAGGTGTCGGCCGGTGTGGTGAAGGGCCTGATCGACGAGGGCGTGCTGCGCGTCGAGCTCGTCCAGCCGCAGGCGGCCTTTCCGCCGCCGGACCTGGCGCGCCCCCGCCCCCCGCTCAATCCCAGCCAGGCGGCCGCCGCCCAGGCGCTCGCCGCCATGATGGACGAGACCGGCTTCAACGTCGCCCTGCTGGACGGCGTGACCGGCTCGGGAAAGACCGAGGTCTATCTGGAGGCCGTCGCCCATGCGCTCGCCGCCGATCCGGCCGCCCAGATCCTCGTCCTCCTGCCGGAGATCGCGCTCACCCAGGCCGTCATCGCCCGTTTCGAGGAGCGGTTCGGCGTCCGGCCCGGCGAATGGCACTCCGACGTGGCGCCGCCGGCGCGCCGCAAGGTCTGGGAGGCGGTGGCCGCCGGCCGCTGCCCCATCGTGGTCGGCGCCCGCTCGGCCCTCTTCCTGCCGTTCGCCAACCTGAAGCTGATCGTCGTCGACGAGGAGCACGACACCTCGTTCAAGCAGGAGGAGGGCTTCATCTACCACGCCCGCGACCTGGCGGTGGTGCGGGGCAAGATGGAGGCGGCGGCCGTGGTGCTGGCCTCGGCGACGCCGTCGCTCGAGACCCTGCGCAACGCCGAGACCGGCCGCTACCGCTGGCTGAAGCTGTCGGCGCGGCATGGGACCGCCCAGTTGCCGCAGATCGACCTGATCGACCTGCGCGAGAGCCCGCCGGAGGCGGGGCGCTGGCTCTCCCCGCCCCTGGTCGCGGCCATGGGCGAGACCCTGGCGCGCGGCGAGCAGACCCTGCTGTTCCTCAACCGGCGCGGCTACGCCCCGCTGGTCCTCTGCCGGGCCTGCGGCGAGCGGCTGACGGCGCCGGACACCGATTCGTGGCTGGTGGAGCACCGCTATTCGGGCCGCCTCGTCTGCCACCTGACCGGCTTTTCAATGCCCAAGCCCAAGGCCTGCCCCCACTGCGGGGCGGTCGACAGCCTGGTCTCCATCGGGCCCGGCGTGGAGCGGGTGGAGGAGGAGGCGCGCAGCCTCTTCCCCGAGGCGCGGGTGGCGGTCTTCTCCTCCGACACCGTCTTCGACGCCCGCGAGGCGCGGCGCCTGGTGGAAAGCATGGCGGCCGGCGAGATCGACATCCTGGTGGCGACCCAGGCCGCCGCCAAGGGCCACAACTTCCCGAACCTCACCCTGGTCGGCGTGGTCGACGCCGACCTCGGCCTGCGCGGCGGCGACCTGCGCGCGGCCGAGCGCACCTACCAGCTCCTGGCCCAGGCCACCGGACGGGCCGGCCGCCGCGACCGGCCCGGGCGCGCCCTGCTGCAGACCTATGCGCCGGACCACGCCGTGATGCAGGCGCTGGCCGCCCAGGACCGGGACGCCTTCGTGGCCGCCGAGATGGAGGAGCGCGAGCTGGCCGGCCTGCCGCCCTTCGGCCGCCTCGGCGCCGTCATCGTTTCCAGCGAGAACCCGCAAGCGCTGGAGGCCTTCGTCCAGCAGATGGCCGCCGCCGCCCCCAACGCCGAGGGGGTGGAGGTCTACGGCCCGGCCGATGCGCCGCTCGCCCTGGTGCGCGGACGACGGCGCAAGCGCTTCCTGGTCCGCGCCGACCGCGGCGTCGATCTGTCGGCCTACCTGGCCGCCTGGCGGGCGCGGGTGAAGCCGCCGGCCTCGATCCGCGTGGCCATCGACGTCGATCCCTACAGCTTCCTCTGAAGGGGGCCCGGGGGCAGGCGTCTGCGACCGAACGTCTGGCGCCCGACGGACGGCCTGTGTCCCGTCCCCTATGGCTGCTAAGCTTGCGCCGCTCGACGCGCCCCCCCTCCGAGGCCTCGCCACCATGTCCATGGGCCAGTCCACGCCCGACCCGAGCCGCCCGAAAGGGTTGGCCGACCTGTCCGCCCTGCGCGGCAACCGCCTGCTGGCGGCCCTGCCGTCGGCCGCCCTGCGCGAACTGGCCCCGCATGTGCGCAGCGTCGCGCTCGAACGGGGCCGGGTGCTGTTCGAGCCCGGCGACGACGTCGAGACCACCCACCTGCCCTGCCACTCGACCATGGTCTCCCTGCTGCTGGTCACCCGCGACGGCCGCGAGGTGGAGGCCGCCAGCATCGGCCGCGAGGGGGCGGCCGGCGGCATCGTCAGCGCCGGCCACAAGCCCGCCTATGGCCGCGCCGTGGTTCAGATCCCCGGTCCCTCGCTCGCCGTCGCCACCGACCAGCTGGAGGCCGCCAAGCGACGCCATCCGGCCATCGCCGACCTGTTCTCCCGCTATGCGGACGCCCTGCTGGCCCAGGTGATGCAGTCGGTGGTCTGCAACGCCCTGCACCCGGTGGAGCAGCGCGCCGCCCGCTGGCTGCTGTCGACCCACGACCGCGCCGGCGAGGACATCATCCGCCTGACCCAGCAGGCCCTGGCCGAGATGCTCGGGGTCCAGCGGACCACCGTTTCGGGCGTCGCCAAGGCGCTGGAGCACCGCGGTCTGATCCGCCAGCACCACGGCCATGTGGAGATCGTCGACCGCGAGGGCCTCGAGGCCGCCTGCTGCGAGTGCTACGCCGCCGTCGACGCCCACTACCGCACCCTCCTGCCGGAGGTGGCGGAGGACTGAGGCGGGAGGGGCCCTCGCCCCGCCGTCCAAGTCCGCCCGCGAGCGGAAGGGGCTTCACCCGGCGAACAGCTTCCTGGACGGGCAGAGGTCGGCGACCGGGCAGTCCTCGCACTTCGGCTTGCGCGCCGTGCAGACGTAGCGGCCGTGCAGGATCAGCCAGTGATGGGCCCGGGTCAGGTAGGGCTCGGGGATGACGGCCATCAGTTCGGCCTCCACCTGGTCCGGCGTCTTGCCGGAGGCGAGCTTCAGCCGGTGGGCGACGCGGAAGACATGGGTGTCGACGGCGATGGCCGGCTCCACCCGAAGCTCGTTCAGCACCACCGAGGCGGTCTTGCGCCCGACTCCCGGCAGGGCCTGCAGCGCTTCGCGGTCCAGCGGCACCTCGCCGCCGTGCTGCTCGATCAGGATCTTCGCCGCGGCGATGACGTTCTTGGCCTTGGTCCGGTAGAGGCCGATCGAGGCGATGTAGGGGATCAAGCCCTCTTCCCCGAGGTCCAGCATCTTCTGCGGCGTATCGGCCACCGCGAAGAGCTTCGCCGTCGCCTTGTTCACCGAGACGTCGGTCGCCTGGGCTGAAAGCGCCACGGCGGTGACCAGCGTATAGGGGCTGTCGTAATTCAGCTCGGTGCGGGGATCGGTTTCGGCCGCCTCGAAGCGTTCGAACAGGGTCTCGATCCGCGCCTTCTCGGCGGGCGAAAGGCGGCGGCGCGGCGGGCGCGATTTGGCGGTTGCGGTCCTGGCCATCTGCGGGCTTTGATGCCCTGCGCTGTGCGCTTCGCCAAGCCTTGGAGACGCCTAGAGGTCACAGGTCGCGATGGACGGCCCCTATTTCATGGACGCGGTGATCACGCCCAACCGCTCGCTGTCGCAGCGCGGCTTCGTGATCCTGATCTCGATCGTCACGGCGCTGAACTGCGTCTCGGCGCTGATCTTCCTGCGCCTGGGCGCGACGCTGGTGCCCATCTTCCTGGCGCTGGACGTGGCGGCCATCGCCGCGGCCTTCCTGGCCAGCTTCCATGCCGCCCGGCAGGTGGAGCGGGTGCAGGTCACCGCCCGCGAGGTCCGCGTGACCCGCGAGACGCCCAAGGCCCATGCCCTGGTCTGGACCTCGCCGACCGCCTTCACCCGCGTGGCCGTGGACGTGGAGGACGACCAGACCGTCGGCGTGAAAGTCATGCTGTCGGGCAAGGTCGCCCAGGTGGCCGCCGCGCTCAGTCCCGGGGAACGGGCCGCCTTCGCGCGCGCTCTGGAGACCGCCATCTGGAAGGCGCGCTCGGCGCGGTACTAAGGGGCGGCGCGTCCGCAGACCCCCTCTCTCGCTTCGCGACAGCTCCCCCTGGAAGGGGGAGCATCTTAGCACCGTGCTCTCAACAACCGCTGAGCCGATCCTCCCCCTTTTCCAGGGGGAGGTGGCCCGGAGGGCCGGAGGGGGCCGGCGCGTCAGCGCCGGTTCAGGCCTACAGAATGTACCGTGACGGGTCCGTATTGGCCGACAGCTCGCCCAGCCGCTCGCGGACATAGTCGGCGTCGACGGTGAGCGTCTCGCCGGAGCGGTCGGCGGCGGTGAAGCTGATGTCCTCCAGCACCTTCTCCATCACCGTCTGGAGCCGGCGGGCGCCGATATTCTCCACCGAGCCGTTCACCGCCACGGCGGAATCGGCGAGCGCGTCGATGGCCTCTTCGGTGAAGGTCAGCGTCACGCCCTCGGTCTCCAGCAGGGCCTGGTTCTGGCGGATCAGATTGGCCTCCGGCTCGGTGAGGATGCGGCGCATGTCGTCGCGGGTCAGCGCCTTCAGCTCGACGCGGATGGGCAGGCGGCCCTGCAGCTCGGGCAGAAGGTCCGAGGGCTTGGCCACGTGGAAGGCGCCCGAGGCGATGAACAGGATGTGGTCGGTCTTCACCGGTCCGTGCTTGGTGGCCACGGTCGTGCCCTCGATCAGGGGCAGCAGGTCGCGCTGCACGCCCTCGCGGGACACGTCCGCGCCGGCGCGGTCGGAGCGGCTGGCCACCTTGTCGATCTCGTCGAGGAAGACGATGCCCTCGTTCTCGGCCAGCTCCAGGGCCTCCTGGGTCAGGGCCTCCTGGTCGAGCAGCTTGTCGCTCTCCTCGGCGATGAGCGGGGCCCAGGCCCCGGCGACGGTGGTCTTGTGGGTCTTGGTGCGGCCCTGGCCGAAGGCCTTGCCCATGAGGTCGGAGATGTTCATCACCCCCATCGAGGCGCCGGGCTGACCGGGCACGTCGAACAGCGGCATGCCGCCGCCGGTGTCGGCGAGCGTCAGCTCCACCTCCTTGTCGTCCAGTTCGTTCGCGCGCAGCTTCTTGCGGAAGCTCTCCCGCGCGGCCGTGGAGCCGGGGCCGGTCAGGGCGTCCAGCAGCCGCTCCTCGGCGGCGGCCTCGGCCTGGGCGCGGACGGCGGCGCGGCGCTTGTCGCGCACCATGGCGATGGCGCTCTCCACCAGGTCGCGGACGATCTGGTCGACGTCGCGGCCCACATAGCCCACCTCGGTGAACTTGGTGGCCTCCACCTTGAGGAAGGGGGCATTGGCCAGCCTCGCCAGCCGCCGGGCGATCTCGGTCTTGCCGACGCCGGTGGGCCCGATCATCAGGATGTTCTTGGGCGTCACCTCGTCGCGCAGCGCCTCGGGCACGCGGCGGCGGCGCCAGCGGTTGCGCAGGGCCACGGCCACGGCCTTCTTGGCCTCCTTGTGGCCGACGATGAAGCGGTCGAGTTCGGAAACGATCTCGCGGGGGGAAAACTCGGTCATGGGGTCCGTTCTTCGGAACGGCGGGACGGGAAGCCTCTAAAGGCTCTCAACCGTCAGCTCGCCATTGGTGTAGACGCAGATCTTGGCGGCGATGGCCATGGCCTTGCGGGCGACCTCTTCGGCGCTGAGGCCTGAGTCCATCAGCGCCATGCCGGCGGCCAGCGCATAGTTGCCGCCCGAGCCGATGGCGGCGACGCCGCTCTCCGGCTCCAGCACGTCGCCGACGCCGGTGACCGTGTAGATCGCCTCCTTGTCGGCCACCAGCAGCATGGCCTCCAGCCGGCGGAGATAGCGGTCGGTCCGCCAGTCCTTGGCCAGGTCCACGCAGGCCCGCGCCAGCTGTTCGGGATATTGTTCGAGCTTGGTCTCGAGCCGCTCGATCAGGGTGAAGGCGTCGGCCGTGGCGCCGGCGAAGCCGGCCAGGACGCGGCCGCCGGCGAGGGTGCGCACCTTGCGGGCGTTGCCCTTGACCACGGTCTGGCCCATGGAGACCTGACCGTCGCCGGCGATCACCGTCTTGCCGTCCTTGCGGACCGCCAGGATGGTCGTGCCGTGCCAGTCGGGGAAGTTGGAAGAGGTCTGCGACATCCGCCGGGATGTGGCGACCGCCGCAAGGGAGGTCAAGCGCATGCTCTTCTCCGAGGCCGAGGTCGAACGCTACGCCCGCCACCTGGTCCTGCGCGAGATCGGAGGCCCGGGTCAGCAGAGGCTGAAGGCGACCAAGGTCCTGATCGTCGGCGCCGGCGGCCTGGGCGCGCCCGCCAGCCTGTATCTCGCCGCCGCCGGCGTGGGCGAGATCGTGCTGGTGGACCCCGACGCGGCCGACCTCTCCAACCTGCAGCGCCAGGTCCTCTTCCGCGGCGCCGATATCGGAACGCCAAAGGTGGAGGCCGCCGCCGCCCACCTCACAGCCCTGAACCCGCATGTGAAGATCACGCCGGTGGAAGCGCGGCTGGACGCCGCCAACGCCGCCGAGCTCGTCGCAGGCGTCGACCTGGTGCTGGACGGCACCGACGATTTCGCCACTCGGTTTGCGGTGAACGCCGCCTGCGTGGCGCATGGCAAGACGCTGGTCTCCGGCGCCATCGGCCGCTGGACGGGCCAGGTCGGCGTCTTCTCCGGCCGCCCCTGCTACCAGTGCCTGGTCCCCGAAATCCCCCCCGACGCCGAGACCTGCGCCGCCGTCGGCGTGGTCGGCGCGCTGGCCGGCGTCATCGGCTCGATGATGGCGCTGGAAGCGGTGAAGGTGCTCACCGGGGCGGGAGAGCCGCTGGCGGGGCGGCTACTGATCTACGACGGCCTGGCGGCGGAAACCCGGACGGTGCGGATTGGGGCTGATCCGGGATGTCCGGTGTGTGGAGCACGACCGTAGGTTGCGATCCGATTCGGGAGGCACCCTCGAAAATAGGTGACGAATTGACTTAGGAAGGCAAGCGCCTAACTTCGCGGGCGCCAGCCAGGAGCGGGTTTGCGCCAGCGAGCCCCAGCGTGAGCCCTGGTTGGCCCACCCTCAAGGCCATATCTTTGCTCGAAACCGCGTGATCTGTCTGACGTCGCGATAGACATCAAGCGTGGCGGATTCTGCTCGTGTGCAGTTCGCTTTGAGCCACTGCGGCCAGGTCGGCTTCGGATCGGGAATGGCGTTGTAGGCGTCCGCCTTGGCCTCGCTGAGGCGGTGGCCCTTCAAAAAAAAGAACGTCAGTAAATCGCAGCCCTGTATAATGCGGTTGTTGTGAGACTGAACAAAGTGGACAGAATCGACGATGTTCTCCACAGGCAAGCGTCGATAACCCCAAGTCGTATAGTGCGCCTTAAAGAGGGCAAAGTCATCAATAAGATCTTGTGCCACTTCTTGATTTTCGTCAGCGACGATTAGGCCGAGAGCTCCTCGATGCTTTAGCCAAGGCTGCAATCCCTCAACCACGAGCTGGAATGCGATTCGGTGGGGGTGGTCGCCAGCCTGGCTCTTCAGCTTGTTGACGCCAGCATATCCAAACGCAGACGCGTGCGCGGCTATTGCGCTGATCGCGTCTTTTGCGGCAGCGATGCGTACCGGCGGAGGAAAATCGCGGAACACGCCGTTGCCGCTGTAGAGATCGGCACCATGTAGCTCGAAACGCCGCTGCGTTGCTGCCTCGCCAAAGTGCCTCACCGCTATGGCGGCAATATCGTCCTCAAGTGGACGCACCCGCACATCCTCCACGATGAGACAGCCAATTAAATGGATCGGCTGATCCGGGTCGGCGCGCGTGCCGGTGTTTCCGGACTCATCCATGTAAGCGAGGAACAAAGCTGGCCTGCGTCTGCGTAGTTGGCGAGATATAGTTGATTGGAAGGGGCGCGGACGCGCCGATCTAGCGATCAAACGGGAGCTGAAGCCACACAGCCTCAGCGCTGAGAAAGCCCCTCCGGAAACTCCGGGTGAACCTCCGCAGGATCGTACCAGCTCGCGCCGTCGGATCGCCAGATGTGCCACTGGCGCTCGGCCGTGACAGGGGTGTCGAGGCATCCGAGCCGGAGCATCAGGTTCGGCTGGCCCACGCGTTCGGCGACGAGCTGCGAGCCGCAGCGCGAACAGAAGCGCCTCAGCTTGCCGAGGGAGGTTTCATAGGCCCGCAGCAGGTCCTCGCCCCGGGTCCAGCGGAACCGGTCGCGCGGGGCGGCGGCGATACTGGAGAAGGCGGCGCCATGGGTCTTGCGACAGGTCTCGCAGTGGCAGTGGGCGATGCCCTCGATCGTCCCATCGACCTCATAGGCCACCCCGCCGCATGTGCAGCTACCCGTCAGCATGGCGCGTGGCCTCCGCTTGTGTGTCCCCAGGGGCGAGCAGGTGCGTACGGTCCCGCGCTTTGGGGCTGTCCGCAAGGTTTCGCGCCGGCGGGCGCCGCCTCAGCCCTGGTTGATCTGTTCCCGCAGGGCCTGGATCTGCTTGTTCAACGCCTCCAGCTGTTGGCCGGACATCCCGGACCGCGCCATCAGATGGTCGCCCAGGCAGTCGCATCGTTCGAGCAGGGCGCGGCCCGAGGCGGTCAGCCTCACCTCCACCCGCCGTTCGTCTTCAAGGCTGCGCGTGCGCGTCACCAGGCCCGCCGATTCGAGGCGCTTCACCAGGGGCGTCACCGTGCTGGACTCCAGATCCAGACGTGCGGCCACGCCCCCGATGGTCAGGCCGTCGGCCTCCCCCAGCACGCTCAGCACCAGGTACTGCGGATAGGTCAGCCCCAGCTCGTCGAGCAGGGGCTTGTAGGCCCGGGTGACCGCCATGCTCGTGGCGTACAATGTGAAGCAGATCTGTTGGTCCAACGGGCGCACGTCGCCTGACTCCCTCTGTCGCAAAACCGTCTTATCACGAAAAAAGATGTCGCGATAAGAAATATCTGGACAAGGCGAAATGACGCAGCTAGACGGTTCGTTATCGCGATAATCGTTGTCGCACACACAAATGGAGACGACCATGACTGCGTCCAACCAAGCTTCCCGCCGCGGCGTCATGGCCGCCGGCCTCGGACTCGCGGCGATCTCGGCCGCTTCTGCCGGACAGGCCGCCGAGCCTGCGCCGTCGCAGACCGGCCGCGGCGCCGACCGGACCGAGAGCGGCTTCGTGACCACGAAGGACGGGGTGCAGATCTTCTACAAGGACTGGGGTCCGAAGAACGCGCAGCCGATCGTCTTCCATCACGGCTGGCCCCTGTCGTCCGACGACTGGGACGCCCAGATGATGTTCTTCCGGCTGCAGGGTTACCGGGTGATCGCGCACGACCGGCGCGGCCATGGCCGATCGACCCAGACCGACAGCGGCAACGAGATGGACACCTACGCCGCCGACGTGATCGCCCTGGCCGACGCCCTGGACCTGAAGAACGCCATTCATGTCGGCCACTCCACCGGCGGCGGCGAGGTCGCCCGCTACGTCGCGCGCGCCAAGCCGGGCCGGGTCGCAAAGGCCGTGCTGATCGGCGCCGTGCCGCCGATCATGCTGAAGACGCCGGCCAATCCGAACGGCCTGCCGATGGAGCTGTTCGACGGCTTCCGCGCCTCCCTGGCGGCGAACCGGGCCCAGTTCTTCCGTGACATTCCCGAGGGTCCGTTCTTCGGCTTCAATCGCCCGGGCGCCAAGGTCAGCCAGGGCCTGATCGACAACTGGTGGCGCCAGGGCATGGCCGGCGGCGCCAAGGCCCACTACGACTGCATCAAGGCCTTCTCGGAGACCGACTTCACCGAGGATCTCCGGCAGATCGATGTTCCGGTGCTGATCATGCACGGCGAAGACGACCAGCTCGTCCCGATCGCCAACAGCGCCCATCTGGCCATCGAGCTGGTCCGGCAGGGGACCCTGAAGACCTATCCCGGCCTGCCCCACGGCATGGCGCAGACCCATCCGGACCTGATCAACGCCGACCTGCTGGCCTTCTTCAAGGCTTAGGGCTTTGCGGAGCGAGCGCCCCTCGATGCGGCGCTCGCTTCTGGCCGCCGGGCGACGGCGGCCTCAGTGCGGCGCATGGAACTCGACGTAGAGCCCCCCGACCGCCCACTCCATGTGAACCTCCGTCCCCAACTGCTGCCCCAGGCGGGCGATCAGGCGGGAGCCGAAGCCGCGGGCGGTGGGGGGCTGCACCGGCGGGCCGCCGGTTTCGCGCCATTCGAAGGCCAGGCCCTCCGGCGTGGATCGCCAGGTCAGCGACACCCGACCGCTCTCGCGGCTCAGGGCGCCGTACTTGGCGGCGTTGGTGGCCAGTTCGTGGATGATCATGCCGAGCGGCTGCACCTGATCGGGCTTCAGCGTGTGGGCCGGACCCTCCAGGCGGTAGGCCTCGGAAGGCGCGATCGCCGACAGTTCCTTGGCCAGCACGTCGGCGACGGCCGCGCCTTCCCAGTTCCGGGCCGCGAGCGAGCCCTGGGCGCGGGCGAGCGAACTGACGCGTCCGAGCAGGGTCTCGCGATAGGCGGGCAGATCCGGCGCCTTGGTGAGGGTCACCAGCGACTGCACGATGGCCAGCACGTTGCGGGCGCGGTGATCGACCTCGCGCATCAGGAGCTCGCGCGCCTGCTCGGTGCGCTTCTGCTCGGTGATGTCCCGCACCTCGATGATGGTGCCGATGGTGCGCGAGTCGTCGTCGCGCATCGGACTGGCCGTGAAGGCGACAGGATAGAAGTGGCCGTCCTTGTGGACGAACACCTCCTCGCCCTGCTCCTGGCTGTTCTCCGGAAACGCCCGGTCGATGGGGCAGTCCTGCAGCGGAAACGGCGTCCCGTCCGGATGGGTGTGGTGGATGACGTCGTGCAGCGGGCGGCCCAGCGTCTCCTCGAACCGGTAGCCGGTCAGCCGTTCGGCGGCGGCGTTCATGTAGGCGCAGTGCTGGCGCTCATCCATCAGGATGATGGCCACAGTGGCGTTGTCGAGCACGGCGTTCAGCCGCCGCTCGCTCTCGCGCAGGGCGCTCGCCGTGCGCAGCCGGTCATAGGCCATGGCGAGATAGTGGGTGACGGTGTGCAGCAGATGCAGCTCGTCATCTGTGAACCGGTCGGCGCCGCGCCGCCCAAAGCCGAGCGTGCCCAGCAGGCGCCCGCTGGCCACCATGGGCGTGCAGGCATAGCAGTTCAGTCCCACCGACTTCAGGAAGCCGACGGTCGGATCGTCGGAGGCCTGGATGGCGGTGGCGTGGCGGGGCGAGCGGGTCGCGGCGACCTCGCCGCACACGGTGCCGGTGAGTCCGAGGCGCGCGCCGGTCAGCTCCGCCGCTGGGTCAAGGCCGCGGGAGCTTTCCAGGAGGAGGTCGCCGTCCTGCGTCAGGGTGTAGTTCAGATAGGCGTCGAGGCTGAGCGCCTCGCGCAGGGTGTCGAAGAGCTCGGCCGCGCCCCGCCGGATGTCCTCGGCGGCCAGCAGCTGCTCGGCCGAGGCGCTCAGGAGCTGCAGATAGCTGGGGGAAACCTGGGACACGCCATCCCTCGACCGCAGGCTCATGCCCCGAAGCCCCGCGATGTCACGCCCGAAGCGGGATGAGAAGCCTCGCGCGACATCCACCGCGTGCAAGCGACGCCTGGCATTCAACCCTCCCGTGAAACCAGAACCTCGTTACCACAAAGGCGGGAGACGGGAAGTGCGATAGTCGACGTATAGGGCGGCTGCTTGCTCCCTCGCGCGCGGTCCGTCAGCACGTGGATTGGCCTGACGGGCGAAGGCTGAACGCCTATATGCTGTACCTCACCCTCCACAGCCCCCCGCACCCATGCCCCCTCGCCTGAAGCCCACCCGCCTGGAATATGTCGTCGACGGCGTGCGGCTGCGCGCCCAGCTTTCGGCGGCGGCGCTGGATGCGGCGGGCGATGAGGTGGAGCAGCGGCGCCGGGCGCTGGAGATCCTGAAGCAGGCCCTGTTCCGCGGGCGCATGATCGCCAAGGAGCGGCTGGAGAACGGCGCCGGCGGCATCGAGACCGCGCGGCTCCTGTCCGGCGTCACCGACGAGGTGGTCACCGCGCTCTACGACTTCACCACCGTCCATATGATCCGGGCGCGCAATCCCACCGAGGGCGAGCGCCTGTGCCTGATGGCGGTGGGGGGCTATGGGCGCGGGACGCTGGCGCCCTTCTCCGACATCGATCTCCTGTTCATTCGCCCCTACAAGCAGACGGCGCACGTGGAGAGCGTGATCGAGTTCATGCTCTACGCCCTGTGGGATCTGGGCTTCAAGGTCGGCCACGCCTCGCGCACCGTCGACGAGTGCGTGAAGCTGGCCCGCGAGGACTTCACCATCCGCACCTCGATCCTGGAGTCGCGGCGCCTGACCGGCGACGAGGCCCTGGCCGAGGAGCTGAAGGTCCGCTTCCGCAACGAGGTGGTGCGCGGCACCGGCGCGGAGTTCGTCGCCGCCAAGCTGAAGGAGCGGGACGAGCGTCAGGCGCGCGCCGGCGCCAGCCGCTACATGGTCGAGCCCAACGTCAAGGAGGGGAAGGGGGGCCTGCGCGACCTCAACACCCTCTTCTGGATCGCCGAATATCTGAACCCGTCCGAGCGCGTCGACGGCGTGCCGCAGCTGGAGATGTTCGAGGGCCGCGAGATCCGCACCTTCATCCGCGCCTTCGACTTCCTGTGGGCGGTGCGCGCCCATCTGCACTTCGCGACCGGGCGGCCGGAGGAGCGGCTGACCTTCGACCTGCAGCCGGAGATCGCCCGCCGCATGGGCTATGGCGACCGGGCCGACAATCCGGCCGTCGAGCGCTTCATGCGGCGCTACTTCCTGATCGCCAAAGAGGTCGGCGCGCTGACCCGCGTCTTCGCGGCCAAGCTGGAGGCCGAGCGGGTCAAGTCGGCGCCCAAGGGCATTTCCCGCCTGCTGCCGGGCGGGCGCAAGAAGACGAGCCGCAAGCCGCTGGACGTGCCCGGCTTCCACGAGGAGGGCGGGCGCCTGGACGTGGAGGGGCCGGAGGTCTTCGAGGCCGATCCGCTGAACCTGCTGCGGCTCTTCCAGATCGCCGACAAACGCGACCTTGATCTGCACCCCGACGCCTTCACCGCCGCCACGCGGTCGCTGGCGGTGATCACGTCGAAGGTCCGGCGCGACCCGAAGGCGGCCAAGATCTTCCTCGACACCCTGGCCCAGGGGCGCGATCCGCAGCGGACGCTGACCCTGATGACCGAGGCCGGCGTGCTCGGCCGCTACATCCCCGAGTTCGGTCGCATCGTCGCCCAGATGCAGTTCAACATGTACCACTCCTACACGGTGGACGAGCACACCCTGCGGGCGGTGGGGATCATCGCCGACATCGCCGGCGGCCGGCTGGGCGAGGACCATCCGCTGGCCACCTCGCTGATGCCGCGCATCGAGGACCGCGAGGTGCTCTATCTCGCCATGCTGCTGCACGACACGGGCAAGGGCGGCGTGGCGGGCGGTCAGGAAAAGGCCGGCGCCCGCTCGGCCCGCGCCGTCTGCGAGCGGCTGGGCCTGCCGCGGGCCAAGATCGACCTCGTCGCCTGGCTGGTCGAGCATCACCTGGAGATGAGCGACTACGCCCAGAAGCGCGACATCTCCGATCCGCGCACCGTCGCCGACTTCGTGCGCATGGTGCAGACGCCTCAGCGCCTGCGCCTGCTGCTGGTGCTGACCGTGGCCGACATCCGCGCCGTGGGGCCGGGCGTGTGGAACGGCTGGAAGGGCCAGCTCCTGCGCGACCTCTACGCCTCGGCCTCGGCCGTCTTCCGCGGCGGGCGGGCCAGCGACGCCGTGGTCGTGGTGCGCCAGCGCCAGGCCCTGGCGGCCGCCGAGATCCGCGCCCGGCTGGTGGAGGCCGATCCGGCCGCCGCCGCCTGGGCGGAGTCCATGGAGGACGCCTATTTCACCGGCTTCGGCCAGGACGAGATCGCCATCCACGCCGCCGTCTCCCAGCGGGCCGAGGCCGAGGGCGCGGCGGCCATGGGCTATGTGCGCGAGGACCTGAACGCCGCCGAGATCGTGGTCGCGACGCAGGACCGCCCGCGCCTGTTCGCCGACCTGACCCGCGCCATCACCGTCTCGGGCGCCAGCGTGCTGGGCGCGCGGGTCTTCACCTCCCGCCAGGGCCGGGCCCTGGACGTCTTCTATGTGCAGGACGTGACCGGCCAGCCCTATGGCCACGACAATCCCGCCGCCCTGCCGCGTCTGGCGGACTCGCTGGAGGCCGCCGCCAGGGGCGAACCGCCCAGCGCCGAGCCGCCGCGGACCGCCGACATGGCCCGCATGGCCGCCTTCGCCATCACGCCCACCGTCCTGATCGACAACGACGCCTCCGAACACGCCACCATCGTCGAGACCACCGGCCGCGACCGGCCGGGCCTGCTGACCGCGCTGGCCGGCGTGCTGGCCGAGGCGGGCCTCTCCATCGTCTCGGCCCACATCGACTCCTATGGCGAGCGGGCGGTGGACGCCTTCTACGTCACCGATTCCGCCGGCTGGAAGGTGACCGAGATCCGGCGGCTGAACGCGCTCAAATCGTCGCTCATGGAGGTCCTCAACGAGGGCGAGGCCGCCGTCCGCCCCCGCAGCCGCGCCCGCCTCCAGCGCGCCCGGGCGAGCGTCGCGCGATAGGGCGAGCATCCCCGCCCGCACCAGGGTCCTCATCCTGAGGCGCCGCCGCAGGATGAGGGCGACGGCGGTCGCCGGGAACGAAGACGGTCTCCCCTGCATCCCGCCTTGACCCCCGGCCCGTTCGGCTCCACAGGCCACGCGTGAGCACCGAACCCCCGACAGAGACGGCGCGCGATACGGCGGCGAGCCAGGCCGGCGCAGCCCCGCAGCCGCCGGCCAAGCGCGCCGGCCTCTTGCGCTCCTCGGTGATCTTCTCCGCGCTGACCCTCTTCAGCCGGGTGCTGGGCCTGGTGCGGGACCTGGTGGTGACGGCGCGCCTGGGCGCCAGCCTGACCATCGCGGCCGACGCCTATTACACCGCCCTCGCCTTCCCCAACCTCTTCCGCCGCATCTTCGCCGAGGGCGCCTTCGCCGCGGCCTTCGTGCCCGACTACGCCAAGCGGCTGGAGGGCGACGGCGAGGGCGAGGCCGACCGCTTCGCGGCCGACGCCGCCGCGGGGCTCGCCGCCGTCACCGTGGCCCTGACGGTGGTCGCGCAGCTCGCCATGCCCTGGCTGATGTTCGTCATCAATCCCGGCTATGTGGACGAGCCGGAGAAGTTCCGGCTGTCGGTGATCCTGACCCAGATCACCATGCCCTACCTGCCCTGCATGGCGATCGCCGCCCTGTTCTCCGGCATCCTCAATGCGCATGGCCGGTTCATCGTCTCGGGCTTCTACCCGACGATCCTCAACGTCGTGATGCTGGCCATCGTCTGGCCGCAGACCGACCCGATCCGGGCCGCCTACGCCGCCTCCATCGGGGTGATCATCGCCGGGATCGGTCAGGCGGCCCTCGTCATCTGGGCGGCGCGGAAGTCGGGCGCCCGCGTGCGCCTGGTCCGCCCGCGCCTGACGCCGGAGATGAAGGCCCTGACCCGGCGCGCCATCCCCGCGGCCATCGCCAACAGCGCCACCCAGATCAACATCTTCATCTCCGGCATCCTGGCCTCCCAGGTGGCCGGCGCCCGGGTCTGGCTGAACGTCGCCGACCGTCTCTACCAGCTGCCCATGAGCCTGGTGGGCGTGGCCATCGGCGTGGCGCTGCTGCCGCGGCTCGCCCAGTCCCTGCGCCGCGGCGACCACGACGATGCGAAGAGCGCCATGGACCAGGGGCTGATCTTCGGCCTGGCGCTCAGCCTGCCGGCGGCCGCCGCTCTGATGGCCATGCCGGTCTATCTGATCGACGGCCTGTTCACCCGCGGCGCCTTCGTGGCCGCCGACGCCGCAGCCACGGGCGCCCTGCTCTTCCACTACGGTTGGGGCACGCCGGCCTTCGTCCTGCAGCGCATCCTGCAGCCGGCCTTCTTCGCCCGCGAGGACACGAAGACGCCGATGCGCTTCGCCCTGATCTCGGTGGCGATCAATGTGGCGGCCGGCGTCGCCCTGTTCTTCGTCATCGGCGTGCCCGGCATCGCCGCGGCCACCAGCCTGGCCGCCTGGATCGCCGTCATCCAGATGCTGGTCGCCCTGTGGCGCAAGGGGGACTACCGCCCCTCGGCCTTCGTGACCTCGAAGATCCTGCGCGTCGCCCTGGCCAGCGCCGTCATGGGCGCGGCGCTCGCCTTCGCCGCCGCCAACCGCGCCGCCTTCGAAGCGCCCCTGCGGGCGCTGGACCTGCCGCTGCTGGGCGCCAAGGAGATCGGGGTCGTCGTCCTCTCCCTGGCCGGCCTCCTCCTCTACGGCCTGCTGGTCTTCGTCTTCGGCGGCGTCACCCGCGCCGAACTGCGCAGCGCCGTCACCCGCCGCAACGGCGCATCGGCGCCAACCCCGGCGGACGTGGGCTGACGACGCCGAACGCGTTCGCGGCCGTCAGGCCGCATGGGTCACACGAAGAGCACGAAGGATCGCAAAGGACACGAAGGCGTGTCGGCTCTTCTTGGTGTCCTTCGCTGACCTTGGTGGCCTTTGTGTCACATCTGAACGGCGCCTGCGGCGCGCATCGATGCGGCGCTGTGCAAGCCTTGCCAGCGCTCGCCGTGGGGACTATGCGCAGGGCCATGGCTTTTCCGGCTCGCAGAACCTGGCGATGGCGCCGCGCGTCCTGAGCGCCCCCTGATCCGGTCGGGGCGCGACGCCTCTGCCTGCCTGTCCCATTCCAAGTCGAAGCCTGATCCCCAAGATCCCATGACCGACCAAGCTCCCGCCGCCTACAGCGGCCCCCAGCGCGTGCTCTCCGGCGTCCAGCCCTCGGGCGCCCTGCATCTGGGCAACTATCTCGGCGCGCTGGTGAAGTTCGCCCGCCTGCAGCACGAGATGGACACCTTCATCTTCGTCGCCGACATGCACGCCATCACCGTCTGGCAGGATCCGAAGCTGCTGGCGAACCAGGTGCGCGAGATCACCGCGGCCTATCTCGCCTCGGGCCTCGATCCGGAGAAGGCGACCATCTTCCCGCAGTCGGCCGTGCCGGCGCACGCCGAGCTCGCCTGGATCTTCAACTGCGTCGCCCGCCTCGGCTGGCTCGACCGCATGACCCAGTTCAAGGAGAAGTCGGGCAAGCACAAGGAGCGCGCGAGCGTCGGCCTCTACACCTATCCGGTGCTGCAGGCCGCCGACATCCTGCTCTACAAGGCCACCCACGTGCCGGTGGGCGATGATCAGCGCCAGCACCTGGAGCTGACCCGCGACATCGCCGCCAAGTTCAACCACGACTTCGAGGCCCCGGCCTTCTTCCCCCTCCCCGACGCCCTGACGCAAGGGCCCGGCTCGCGCATCATGTCGCTGCGCGACGGGACGGCGAAGATGTCCAAGTCCGATCCGTCGGACAATTCGCGCCTCAACCTGCTGGATGAGCCGGACCTGGTCGCCCAGAAGATCCGCAAGGCCAAGACCGACCCGGAGCCGCTGCCGGAAACCCTGGACGAGCTGAAGGGCCGGCCGGAGGCGGAGAACCTGATCGGCATCTATGCGGCGCTGGACGGCCGGTCCTCGGCCGAGGTTCTGGCGGAGTTCGCCGGCCAGGGCTTCGGGGCGTTCAAGCCGAAGCTCGCCGAACTGGCGGTGGAGAAGCTGGGGCCCGTGGGCGCCGAAATGCGCCGGCTGATGGCCGACCCGGCCGAGATCGACCGCGTGCTCGCCAAGGGGGCCGAACGCGCCCGCGAGGCGGCCGCCCCGACTCTGGCCGAAACCCGCAGGCTGGTGGGCTTCTGGGGCGCGTAAGGCGCGCGCCCCACTTGCCGAACGGCCCGCGCCGCGCCACCGTCCCGCCCCATGAGCCAGCGCAAGTTCCTCGTCATCGCCGACGACACGCCGGAGTTCCAGGCGGCCCTGCGGTTCGCCTGCCGCCGGGCGCGCTCCACCGGCGGCCACGTGGCCCTGCTGCGCGTCATCGAGCCGGCGGTCTTCGAGCACTGGTCGGGCGTGCGCGAGGAGATCGAGCGCCAGGCGCGGTCCGAGGCCGAGGCCTTCCTGCAGAAGATGGCCGAGTTCGTCATCGCCGAGACCGGCGCGGCGCCGGAGTTCATCATCAAGAACGCCGAGAGCGCGCGCCAGGCTCTGAGGGGCGTCATCGCCGACGATCCCGACATCAAGATCCTGGTGCTGGCCGCCGCCGCCCATGGCCGCGGCCCCGGGCCGCTGGTCGCCTCCCTCGCCAAGGAGGGCGTCAAGTGGGGCGGCCGCAAGCTGCCCGTCACCGTCGTCCCCGGCGACCTGACCGACGAGGAGATCGCCGACCTGGCGTGAGGCCCCCTCCGTCGCTCCGCGACAGCGCCTCCAGCGGCGGAGCCTCTTCGCATCGGTCGCGCCGCAACCCGGGCCGGAGCGGGGCCGCCCACGCCCCGCCCATACCCGACCATCGCGAGGGGTCTTGCGCGCTGCGGCTGCGCAGGCCACATCAGGCCCATGTTCATCCAGACCGAAACCACGCCGAACCCCGAGGTGCTGAAGTTCCTGCCCGGCCGCGAGGTCGCCGGCGAGGGATCGCACGACTTCCGCACGATGGAGGAGGCCCAGGCCTCGCCCCTGGCGGCCGACCTCTTCGACATCGAGGGCGTGGAGCGGGTCTTCTTCGGTCCGGACTTCGTGACCGTCGGCAAGGGGCCGCACCACGCCTGGCCGCACCTGAAGGCGCCGGTCCTGGCCGCCATCATGGACCACTTCACCTCGGGCCGCCCTCTCTTCACCGGCGAGGCCGCCGCGGCGGGGCAGGACGAGGCCGAGCCCGTCTATGAGGGCGAGGTCGCCCAGATCGTCACCGAGATCAAGGAACTGCTGGACAGCCGCATCCGCCCGGCGGTGGCCCAGGACGGCGGCGACATCGTCTTCTCCCGCTTCGAGGCCGACACCGGCGTCGTCTGGCTGCACATGAAGGGCGCCTGCGCCGGCTGCCCCTCCTCCACCGCCACGCTGAAGGCCGGGGTCGAGAACATGCTCAAGCACTACGTCCCGGAAGTGACCCGGGTCGAACAGACGCTCTGAGCGCCCCAGCTAGCGCCGCGTCAGGATCGCCGAGGCGAGCGGCCGGCGCCGCGCCACATTGGTCGCCGACCAGACGAGCACGGAGGTCGAGAGCAGGATGCCCGACACCAGGCCGCCGACGGCGAGGAGGCCCGCCGGCGACATGCTCACCCTGGCCATGAACCTGGCCCGGCCGGCGCGAAAGCTGACTGTGGCGGTGTTCGGCTTCGGCGCGTCCATGGCTCTCTCCTCTCGCGTGGCACAGCCAACTCGCCGGAGGCCGGGCCGTTCCGCTCCGGCCCCCGCTCCGAGCTTTCCAACCCGCGGCTGGGCTGCTAGCGCCCGCCTCACATGATCGTCCTTGGAATCGACACCTGCCTGGAGGCCTGCTCGGCCGCCGTCCTCGACGGCGGCGTGGTGCGGGCTGCGCAGAGCCTGCCCATGGCCCGGGGGCACCAGGAGGCGCTGGCGCCGCTGGTGGCGCGGGTCGCCGCCGAGGCCGGGCTCGGCTTCGCCGATCTGGACCGTATCGGCGTGACCGTGGGGCCGGGCTCCTTCACCGGCCTGCGGGTCGGCCTCGCCTTCGCCAAGGGCCTCGGCGCGGCGCTCGGGCGGCCGGTGGCCGGCGTCGGCGCGCTCGCCGCCCTGGCCGAGCCGCACCCGGGTCTCGTCTTCTCCGTCATCGATGCGCGACGCGAGCAGGTCTATCTCCAGGCCTTCTCCGACGGCCGGCCGCTGATGGCTCCCGACGCCCTGGACCTTGCCACCGCCGCGGCGCGCGTCGCCGAGCTGTCGGGCGGCGGCGCAGCCACCCTGACCGGATCGGGCGCGGCCCTGCTGGCCGACCTGCTGTTCGAGGCGAAGATCGACCCGGCGACGGCCTGCGACCCGGCGGCCGTCGCGCGGCTCGCCCGCCAGGCGCCGGCGGGCGCGTCGCCACGTCCGCTCTATCTGCGTGCGCCGGACGCCCGCCTGCCGGGCGGACGGCCCGGCCCGGAGGCGGCGTGAAGCTCGCCCCCGTCGGGGCCGAGGCGGCCGAAACCCTGGCCGCCCTCCACGCACAGGCCTTCGACCCGTCCTGGCCCGCCGCACAGATGGCGAGCCTTGCGCAGGGCGCGGGAACCATCGCCCTCCTCGCCGAGGACGAGTCCGGCCCCGTCGGCATGATCCTCTGCCGGGCCCTGTTCGAGGCGGCGGAGATCCTGACCCTGGCGGTCGCGCCCGCCGCGCGGCGACGGGGGATCGGCGCGGCGCTGGTCCGGGCCGCCGCGGGCCTCGCCGCCCAGGGCGGCGCCGACAATCTCTTTCTCGAGGTGGCGCAGGACAATCCGGCCGCCCAGGCCCTCTACCGGTCGCTGGGTTTCGCCGAAGCCGGCCGCCGCGCCGGCTACTACGCCCGCGCCGAGAGGCGGATCGACGCCCTGGTCATGCGGCTCGATCTTAACACCCGCAAGGCTTAGACATATTCTTGCGGACGAACCATCAGGAGGACCGCGTGGACCGGATCGAAAATCTCTGCATCGAAAAGGGCATGCGCATGACCGAGCAGCGGCGGGTGATCGCCCGCGTGCTGTCGGCCGCCACGGACCATCCCGATGTGGAGGAGCTCTATCGGCGCGCCCACGAGGTGGACCCGCATATCTCGATCGCCACGGTCTACCGCACGGTGCGCCTGTTCGAGGAGGCCGGCATCATCGCCCGGCACGACTTCCGCGACGGCCGCTCCCGCTACGAGGAGGCCACCGACGTCCACCACGACCACCTGATCGACATGAAGACCGGCAAGGTGGTGGAGTTCGTCGACGAGGAGATCGAGGCCCTGCAGGAGGCCATCGCCCGCAAGCTCGGCTACAAGCTGGTGGACCACCGGCTCGAGCTCTACGGCATGCCGATCGAAGACTAGCGCGCGCGCCCGGCGCTTGAATGCGGCCTCGCGCGACCCCATAAGGCGGAAATGCCCGTGACCGCGCCGCAAAAGCGCCTCTTCATCAAGACCTACGGCTGTCAGATGAACGTCTATGACAGCGAGCGCATGGCCGAGGTGCTGGCGCCGCTGGGCTATGGCGTGACCGACAGCCCCGAGGGCGCGGACCTGGTGGTGCTGAACACCTGCCATATCCGCGAGAAGGCGACGGAAAAGGTTTATTCCGAGCTCGGCCAGATCCGTCTGATGAAGCAGGAGCGCGAGGCCGCCGGCGCCGGCATGACCATCGCGGTCGCCGGCTGCGTCGCCCAGGCCGAGGGCGAGGAGATCATGCGCCGCCAGCCGGCGGTGGACCTCGTCGTCGGGCCCCAGGCCTATCACCAGCTGCCCGAGCTGATCGCCCGCGCCCACCGCGCCCGCGGCGAGCGCCTGGCCGCCGACTTCGCCGCCGAGGAGAAGTTCGACGCCCTGCCGGAAAAGCGCACCGTCTCGGGCGTGACCGCCTTCCTCACCGTGCAGGAGGGCTGCGACAAGTTCTGCACCTTCTGCGTGGTGCCCTACACCCGCGGCGCCGAGTGGTCGCGGCCGGCCGGCGCCATCCTGAAGGAGGCGCAGAGCCTGGCCGAGCAGGGCGTGCGCGAGGTGACCCTGCTGGGCCAGAACGTCAACGCCTATCGCGACCCGGACGGATCGGGAGGGCTGGCCGCCCTGGCGCGCGCCCTGGCGCAGATCCCGGGCCTGGACCGCATCCGCTACACGACCAGCCACCCGCGCGACATGGACGACGAGCTGATCGCCGCCCACGGGGAGCTTTCGGCCTTCATGCCCTTCCTGCACCTGCCGGTGCAGTCGGGGTCGAACAAGATCCTGAAGGCCATGAACCGCGGCCACACGGTGGAGGCCTATCTGGCGCTGATCGAGAAGATCCGCGCCGCGCGGCCGGACATCGCCATCTCCTCGGACTACATCGTCGGCTTCCCCGGCGAGCGCGAGTCCGACTTCGAGGCGACCCTGGCGCTGGTCCGCCAGATGGGTCACGCCAGCGCGTTCTCGTTCAAGTATTCGCGCCGTCCGGGCACGCCCGCCGCCGCCCTGCCCGGTCAGGTCCCCGAAGAGGTGAAGACCGAGCGGCTGGCGCGCCTGCAGGCCCTGCTCGACGAGCAGCAGGTCGCCTTCAACGCCGCCCAGATCGGCAGGACCCTGCCCGTCCTCTTCGAACGGAAGGGCCGGCACGAGGGACAACTGGTCGGCCGCAGCCCCTATCTGCAGGGTGTCCACGCCGCCGCGCCGGAGCGCCTGATCGGCCAGATCGCCGCCGTCCGCATCGAGGGCGCGAGCAAGAACAGCCTTTCGGGCGTTCTGGTCGAAAGCCCCGCCGGGGCGCCTGTCCTGGAGCGAATTTGAGCCGCGCCCCTGAATTCATCGTCCTGACCGACGACGCCGTCCGGGCCGTCGGCGGGACCAACAGCCGCCACGCCGCCCTGATCGAGGACGCCTTCGGGGTGCTTCTCGAGACCCCCGGCGGCGGCGTCCAGCTCAGCGGCGACGCCAAGTCGCGCGCCGCCGCCAAGCGCGCCATCCAGTCGCTGGCCAGCCGCGCCGACCAGGGCCTGGAGATCACCGAGGCCGACGTGCGCGTGGCCATCGGCCAGGCGCGCACCGGCGCGGGAACCGCCCCCGGCGGCCTGCCGGTCGGCCGGCGCGGCCAGGTGGCCCCCAAGACGCCGGCCCAGGCCCGCTATCTGAAGGCCCTGGCCGACCACCCGCTGGTCTTCGGCCTGGGCCCCGCCGGCACCGGCAAGACCTTCCTGGCCGTGGCCCATGGCGCGGGCATGCTGCTGCGCGGCGAGGTCGACCGCCTGATCGTCAGCCGCCCGGCCGTCGAGGCCGGCGAACGGCTCGGCTTCCTGCCCGGCGACATGAACGAGAAGGTCGATCCGTACATGGCGCCGGTCTGGGAGGCGCTCACCGACATCATGGGCGTCGACCAGTTCCGCCGGCGGCGCGAGAAGGGCGAGATCGAGCTGGCGCCCATCGCCTTCATGCGGGGCCGCACGCTGGCCCACGCCTATGTCATCGTCGACGAGGCGCAGAACGCCACGCGGCTGCAGATGAAGATGGTCCTGACCCGCCTGGGCGAGGGCGCGCGCATGGCCGTCACCGGCGACCCCACCCAGGTCGACCTCCTCAACGCCCGCGACTCCGGCCTGGCCCACGCGGTCTCCATCCTCGACGGCGTGGAGGGCGTGGCGGTGTCGCGCTTCTCGGCCGAGGACGTGGTGCGCCACCCGCTGGTGGAGCGCATCGTCCGCGCCTACGAGTCCGACGCGGCCCAGAACGGCGGCCCGTCGTGATCGACATCGAGATCGAGGACGACGCCTGGGACGAAGCCCTGCCCGAGGCGCATGCGCTGGCCCGGAAGGCCGCCGAAGCCGCCCTGGCCGCCGCCGGCCGGACGCCGGCGACGCCGCCCGAATTCGGCCTGGTGGCCATCCTGCTGACCGACGACGAGGCCGTGGCCGACCTGAACGCCGAATACCGGCGCAAGAAGGGACCGACCAACGTGCTGTCCTTTCCCGCGGCGGAAAACCCCGAGGGTTTCCTGGGCGATCTGGCGCTGGCCTACGGCGTCTGTGCGCGCGAAGCCGCCGATCAGGGCAAGCCGCTGTCCCATCACCTCCAGCATCTGGTGGCGCATGGGGTCCTGCATCTAGTAGGCTATGACCATATGAGCGAGGACGAGGCCGCCGAGATGGAAGGCCTGGAGCGGCGACTGCTCGCCGGGCTGGGCGTTCCGGATCCCTATGCGGCCGACCAAGGAGACGATGGGTAACTCAGACGATCGAAGTCCGCCCGAACCTGCGCCCCCCCGACAGGGCGGCGGCGGGTTTCGGGCCCTTCTGCAACGGTTCCGCCGCCCCGGCGGGGAGCCCGAAGAACTTCCGAAGCTCGCCGAGCCGGACAATCGGCTGGTCCGGCAGGCCGAGGCCTTTCAGACGCTTCGCGTCGACGACGTGATGACGCCGAGGGCCGACATCGTCGCGGTGGAACTCGCCACGCCCTTCGGCGAACTGGTCGAGCGGTTCATCGAGGCCGAGCATTCGCGCATGCCCATCTATCGCGAGACCCTGGACGACCCTGTCGGCGTGGTTCACGTCAAGGACGTCTTCCGCCTGTTGTCCAAGAACGGGTCCGGGCCCAAGACCGAGGACGCCATCCTCCACCGGATCCGCCGCGACGCCCTCTATGTGCCGGCCTCCATGCGCGCAGCCGACCTGCTGCTGCAGATGCAGGCCACGCGCCTGCACATGGCCCTGGTCATCGACGAGTTCGGCGGCACCGACGGGCTGGTGACGCTGGAGGACCTGATCGAGGCCGTCGTCGGCGAGATCGACGACGAGCACGACGAAGCCCAGACCAAGTCGGTGATCGCCCGGCCGGGCGGCGTCTTCGAGGCCGACGCCCGCGCGCCGCTGGAGGAGCTGGAGGCCGCCGTCGGCCAGGAGCTGGCGCCGCCGGACTTCGAGGAGGAGATCGACACCGTGGCGGGCCTGGTCACCGCGCTCGCCGGACGCGTGCCGCAGCGCGGCGAGCTGATCGAACATCCGGCCGGTTACGAGCTGCAGGTGATGGACGCCGACCCCCGCCGGGTGAAGCGCGTGCGCCTGCGCCCCGCCGCCGCGCCCCTCGCCGCGAGCGCCGTCGGCTGACGTGGAGCGGTTCCTGAAGGCTTACGCCGGCCTGGAGGCGAACCCCTGGGGCCGGCGCGGCCTGGCCCTGCTGGCGGGCCTTGCGGCCGCGCTCGCCCACCCGCCGTTCGGCGTGCTGCCCGGCCTGCTGGGCTTCGCGGTGATTCTGCGTCTGGCCGACCGCGACGCGGCGCGGCCGCTGGCCTTCGGCTTCTCGATCGGCTGGTTCGCCGGCCTCGGCTATTTCGCGCTCAGCGTCTGGTGGGTGACCGAGGCCTTCCTGGTGGACGCCGCCTCCCACGGCTGGATGGCGCCCTTCGCACTCGTCCTCCTGGCCGGCGGCCTCGCCCTCTTCTGGGGCGGCGGCGTCTGGCTCTACCGCGCGATCCGGCCGCAGGGGATCGGGCGCGTCGTGGTCTTCGCCGGGGCGCTGGCCCTCTTCGAATGGATCCGCGGGCACGTCTTCACCGGCTTTCCCTGGAACCTGCCGGGGGAGGCCTGGCGGGCCGGCGGGGCGCCGTCCCAGGCCGCCGCCCTGGTCGGCGCCTATGGCCTGACCTGGATCACCGTCCTGCTGGCCGCCAGTCCGGCCGTGGCGGCCACCGCCCCGCGCCGCGCCGCCCGGGGCGTGGCGGCCGCCGCCCTGGCCGGACTGGCCCTGCTCTATGCCGGCGGCTTCTGGCGGCTGGCGACCGCGCCCCCGCCGCGCGATCAGGCGCCTGTGGTCCGCATCGTCCAGGCCGACATCGACCAGAAGGACAAGTGGCGGCCGGAGAATCTCGACCTGATCTTCGGCGAGTATCTCGAGCTCAGCGCCCGGGCGCCCGCCGCCGGCCGCACGCCCGACCTGGTCATCTGGCCAGAGGGCGCCCTGCCCGCCGTGCTCGACGACCTGCTGGCGCCGGGCCAGCCCTATCCGGAAGCCCTGAACGCCGCCTTCGCGCCGGGCCAGGTGCTCATGCTGGGCGCCAATCGCGTGGACGTGGGCCCCGGCGGCGGCTTCGACTACTTCAACACGCTCGTCGCCTTCGAGCGGCAGGAGACCGGCGGCCTGAGAGTCCTTGGCGTCTATGACAAGCACCGCCTGGTGCCCTTCGGCGAGTACCTGCCCCTGGGCGACCTGATGACCCGTCTCGGCCTGCGCAGCCTCGTCCACATGCCCGAGGACTTCACCGCCGGCCCGCCGCCAGCGCCCCTGACCCTGGCCGGCCTGCCCGTGGTGCAGCCGCTGATCTGCTACGAGGCGCTCTTTCCGCGCTTCGCCGCGGGCGCCGCCGCCCGGGCGGGCGTGCGGCCGGAGTGGATCCTGAACGTCTCCAACGACGCCTGGTTCGGGGCCACCAGCGGCCCGCTGCAGCACCTCAACCTGGCCTCCTACCGGGCCATCGAGGAGGGCCTGCCGCTGGTGCGATCCACCCCCACCGGGGTCTCCGGCGTGATTGATTCGCGCGGCCGCCTGGCGGAGGACGCGCACCTGGGTCTGGGCGCGCGCGGAGTCATCGATGCGCCTTTGCCGGCGCCTGCGGCGCCCACTCTTTTTGCGCGTTTCGGAAATTGGGGGTTCGCCATCATGTTGCTCATTTCCGCAAGCATGGCCGTAGGGGCATTCATCCGCCGCGGCCAATGACGCGGCTGATGGCCGCATGGCTCTTTTGCGGTCCGCGTTCCGTTCGGGTAAGGGTCAAGCATGACCAAGGAAGTCGATCTCGACCGATCCCCCAATCCGGTCGACCGCCACGTGGGCCTGCGCATCCGGCTGCGCCGGAAGGAGCTGGGCGTCAGTCAGGAGAAGCTGGCCGAGTCCATCGGACTCACCTTCCAGCAGGTCCAGAAGTACGAGCGCGCGGCCAACCGCGTCAGCGCTTCCAAGCTCTGGGAGATGGCGCGCGCGCTGAAGACTTCGGTCTCCTACTTCTATGAGGGCCTGGGCGATCCCGCCTCCGCCACGCTGAACCGCGGCGGCGAAGAAGGGGACGGCGTCCACGACTTCCTGCTGACGCCGGAGGGGATGGAGCTGGCCACCCTCTTTCCGCGGATCCGCCGCGCCAAGGTGCGCCGCCGCCTGCTCGACCTGGTGCGGACCATGGCCGAGGAGGCCGAGATGGAAGCCCTGCTCGAAGACGCGGACGTCTGACGCCGGCTTGCGGGACATAAAGATTTCTTTATAGGGTGCTCGGCACGTTCCAGGGGCCGCCGTCTCGCGCGGCCCTCTTCGTCGACCGGAGCCCCCGACTTGAGCCGTTCCTCCTATATCTTCACCAGCGAAAGCGTCTCCGAAGGCCATCCCGACAAGGTCGCCGACCGGATTTCTGACACGGTGGTGGACGCCTTCCTGGCGGCCGAGCCCGAGGCCCGGGTCGCCTGCGAGACCCTGGTGACGACCAACCGCATCGTTCTGGCGGGCGAGGTCCGCGCCGGCCGTCCCGGCGCCTCCAAGGCCGACAACAAGGCCATGACCAAGGAGATCGTCCGCAGCCTGGAGCCCAAGGTGCGCCAGGCCGTGCGCGAGATCGGCTACGAGCAGAAGGGCTTCCACTGGGAGAAGGCGAAGTTCGCCTGCTATCTGCACGAACAGTCGGCCCACATCGCCCAGGGCGTGGACGCCAGCGACAAGAAGGACGAGGGCGCCGGCGACCAGGGCATCATGTTCGGCTACGCCTGCGACGAGACGCCGGAGCTGATGCCGGCGACCCTGCAGTACTCGCACAACATCCTGAAGAAGCTGGCCGACGTCCGTCATTCGGGCGAGTGCGCGGCCCTGGAGCCCGACGCCAAGAGCCAGGTCACCCTGCGCTATGAGGACGGTCGTCCGGTCGAGGTCCTCAAGATCGTCGTCTCGACCCAGCACAAGAAGCGCATCGGCATGCAGCTGGCCACGCCCAAGCGCGTGCAGGACCTGATCAAGCCCTATGTGGAGAGCGTCTTCCCCGAGGGCCTGATCACGCGGAAGACCAAGTGGCTGGTCAATCCCACCGGCAAGTTCGAGATCGGCGGCCCCGACGGCGACGCCGGCCTGACCGGCCGCAAGATCATCGTCGACACCTATGGCGGGGCCGCGCCGCACGGCGGCGGCGCCTTCTCGGGCAAGGACCCGACCAAGGTCGACCGTTCGGCGGCCTATGCCTGCCGCTACCTGGCCAAGAACGTCGTGGCCGCGGGCCTGGCGCGCAAGTGCACCATCCAGATCAGCTACGCCATCGGCGTGGCCGAACCGCTCTCGTTCTACGTCAACCTGCACGAGACGGGCGAGGTCGACCCGGCCAAGCTGGAGCTGGTCCTGCCCGAGCTGATCGGCGGCGCCACGCCGCGGGCGATCCGCGAGCACCTGGGCCTCAACCGCCCGATCTATGCGCGCACCGCGGCCTACGGCCACTTCGGCCGCGAGCCCGACAACGAGGGCGGCTTCTCCTGGGAGAAGACGGACCTCGTCGACAAGCTGAAGAGCCTGGTCTGAGCTGTCAGACCCGGCGGCGCGCGACACGCCGCGCCGCCGGGTCTAGATCTTCCCCATGACGTCTGATCCCCATCCCCCGATGCGCTCCTTCGGGCGCATCAAGTCGCGTCCGATCAAGCCGCGGCAGGCGGCGCTCATGGAGACCCTGCTGCCGCAGATCCGCTGTCCGGCGCAGGCCTTCGCGCCGCGGGACCTGATGCCCGGGGCCGGTCAGGCGTGGCTGGAGATCGGCTTCGGCGGCGGCGAGCACATGGCCGCCCAGGCCGCCCGCCACCCCGACGTCCTGGTCATCGGCGCCGAACCCTTCCTGAACGGCGTGGCGAGCGCCGTGCGGCACGTGGACGAGCAGGGACTGTCGAACGTGCGCCTGCACGACGGCGACGTGCGCGACCTGCTGGCGCGCCTGCCCGACGGCTGCCTGGACCGGGTCTTCATCCTCTTTCCCGATCCCTGGCCCAAGGCGCGGCACCACAAGCGCCGGCTGGTCCAGGCCGAGCTGATCGCCGAACTCGCCCGCCTGCTCAAGCCGGGCGGGACCCTGCGCTTCGCCACCGACTGGGCCGACTATGCCGACTGGACGCTGGAGCGGTTCCTGGCCAGCCCGGACTTCCGCTGGTCGGCCGATCGCGCCGACAACTGGCGCGTCGCCCCGGCCGACCATGTGACCACGCGCTACGAGGAGAAGGGTCTGGGCGACTGCGCGCCCGTCTTCCTCGACTTCGTCCGCGTCTGAACCGGCGCGAAAAAGGGCGGCCGGTCGCCGGCCGCCCCCTCATGTCGCCAGACCCGTCGGCCTACTTCGCCTGCTGCGCCCGCTCGATGCCGGCCCGGATCAGGGCGGCGGTCTCGTCGGGATCGGCCCAGCGGACGATGTCGACGCTCTTGCCCTTCTCCAGGTCCTTGTAGTGCTTGAAGAAGTGGGCGATCTGCTCGGTCAGGATGGTGGGCAGGCCGCGCCAGGATTCAACGCCGGCGTAGAAGGGGTGCAGCTTGTCCACCGGCACGGCCAGGACCTTTTCGTCGGCGCCGGCCTCGTCGACCATCATCAGGGTTCCGATCGGCCGGCAGCGGATGATCGCGCCGGGCACCACGGGGGTCGGGCCCACCACCATCACGTCCATCGGGTCGCCGTCCTCCGACAGGGTGTGGGGGATGAAGCCGTAGTTGCCCGGATAGAACATGGCCGTGTGCAGGAACCGGTCGACCAGCAGCGCGCCGGAGTCCTTGTCGAGCTCGTACTTCACCGGCTCGCCGCCCTGCGGGATTTCGATGACGGCGTTCACGTCGTAGGGCGGATTGACGCCGATGGCGATCTTGGAAAGGTCCATGTGGGAAATGACTCGCGTGATCTGGTCTCGGGGAGGAGATGCGCCTCCATAGGGCCAAAACCCCTTTGGGGAAACGGGAATTGGCCAAACCGCCGCCTCAAGCTGGGCCATGCCGCGGCGGGGCCTCGCCCCACCCGCCTCGCCTCGCCCGCCGGGCCGGGCGCTCGGGTGATGACAAGCCGGCCCGGCCCGCCTATATTCGCCTTCAACATCGTCCGTTAGCGCTGGATGGCGCTTACGAGCGGCGGGCTCCGGCCCGGCCGCTTTTTTGTTTGCCGAAGGACGGCTTGGAGCATGCGCGGGAAGACCGCCGAGGACATTCGACTGCTGGACCTGCTCGACCCTGTGGCCGAGGCCGCGGGCTACGAGATCGTCCGCCTGCGCCTGATGGGCGGGGAAAAGCAGCGCCGGCTGCAGATCATGGCCGAGACGCCGGACGGCGAGATGAACGTCGACGACTGCGCGGCCCTGTCGCGCGCGGTTTCCGAGGTCATGGACGCCGCCGATCCGATCACCGGCGAGTATGTCCTGGAAGTCTCCTCCCCCGGCGTCGACCGGCCGCTGACCCGGCTGAAGGACTTCGAGACCTATGAGGGCCTGGAGGCCAGGCTCGAGCTCGACCGCATGGCCGAGGGGCGCAAGCGCTTCCGCGGCGTGCTGGCCGGCGTCGAGGACGGCCAGGTCGGCCTGGATCTGGAGGGCGAGGAGGAGACCATCCTCATCCCCTTCGACTGGATCGTCGAGGCCAAGCTCGTCCTGACAGACGACCTGATGAAACGTGGAGCCGAGCAGCGCGCCGAGCGCATCGGCTCCGACCCCGCTTCCCACCAAGAGGACTAGACCGATGAGCCTGACCGGCATTTCCGCCAACCGGCTTGAGCTTCTGCAGATCGCCGAGGCGGTCGCCCGCGAGAAGTCGATCGACAAGGAAGTCGTCATCGAGGCCATCGAGGAGGCCATCCAGAAGGGCGCCCGCGCCCGCTATGGCGCCGAACACGACATCCGCGTGCGCATCGATCCCAAGACCGGCGAGACGACGGTCAAGCGCGTGGTCACGGTGATCGCCGACGACGCGACTTGGGACGAGGAGGCCGGCGAGGAAGAGCCGGTGGGCGTGATCCGCCTCTCCGAGGCCAAGCGCAACGACCCCGAGGCCCATGTCGGCAAGGTCTATGAAGAGATCCTGCCGCCCTTCGAGTTCGGTCGGGTGCAGACCCAGATGGCCCGCCAGGTGGTGACCGGCAAGGTCCGCGAGGCCGAGCGCGAGCGCCAGTACGAGGAGTTCAAGGACCGGGTCGGCGAGATCGTCAACGGCACGGTCAAGCGCGTCGAATACGGCAATGTCGTCGTCGATCTCGGCCGCGGCGAGGGCATCATGCGCCGCGACCAGTCGATCCCGCGCGAGAACTTCAACATCGGCGACCGCATCCGCTGCTACATCTACGACGTCCGCCGCGAGACCAAGGGCCCGCAGATCCTGCTGTCCCGCGCCCACGGCGGCTTCATGGCCAAGCTGTTCGCCCAGGAAGTGCCCGAGGTCTATGACGGGGTGATCGAGATCCGCGCCGTGGCCCGCGATCCCGGCAGCCGCGCCAAGATGGCCGTGGTCTCCAACGACTCTTCCATCGACCCCGTCGGCGCCTGCGTCGGCATGCGCGGCAGCCGCGTCCAGGCCGTGGTCGCCGAACTGCAGGGCGAGAAGATCGACATCATCCAGTGGAGCCCGGACGAGCCGACCTTCATCGTCAATGCGCTCGCCCCCGCCGAGGTGTCGAAGGTGGTGCTGGACGAGGAGGACGAGCGCGTCGAGGTCGTCGTCCCCGACGAACAGCTCAGCCTGGCGATCGGCCGCCGCGGCCAGAACGTGCGCCTCGCCAGCCAGCTGACCGGCTGGCAGATCGACATCATGACCGAGAGCCAGGAGAGCGAGCGCCGCCAGCGCGAGTTCGCCGAGCGCACCGCCCTCTTCCAGGAAGCCCTGGACGTGGACGAGGTCATCGCCCAGCTGCTGGTCACCGAGGGCTTCGCCACGGTCGAGGACGTCGCCTATGTGGACGCCTCCGAAGTCGCCTCCATCGAGGGCTTCGACGAGGAGACCGCCGAGGAGATCCAGGCCCGGGCCCGCGACTTCCTGGAAAAGGAAGCCGCCGAGCTGGACGGCAAGCGGCGCGAGCTGGGCGTCGAGGACGGCATGCTGGACGTGCCGGGCATGACCCTGCCCATGGCCGTGGCGCTGGGCCAGGCCGAGGTGAAGACCGTCGAGGACCTCGCCGGCCTGACGCCCGACGACCTGCGCGGCTGGTACGAGAGCAAGAACGGCGAGCGCGTGCGCGAGCCCGGCGCCCTCGAGGCCTTCGGTCTCGATCCCGCCGAAGCCGAGGCGCTGATCATGCGCGCCCGCGTGGCCATGGGCTGGATCGAGCCGGAGCCCGAGCCGGAGCCGGAACCCGAGGAAGAGGTCGAACTCTCCGAGGAGGAGCTGGTGTTCGGCCAGGGGCCGGCTCAGGCCCAGGCCGCCGACTCCGCCGACTCCGTCGAGGACCCGGAGGCGCAATAGAGGCTTCGTGACCGCTACGCCGAAGGAGAGCCCTGAGCGTCCGGCCCGCGCGGCGCCGGCCACCCTCGCCCAGGCGGCGAGGGAGCGCCGGGACGTGGTCTCCGGCGAGGTGCGCGACGAGGCGAGCCTGATCCGTTTCGTCGTGGCGCCCGACGGGCTGGTCGTGCCGGACCTGGGGCGCAAGCTGCCGGGCCGCGGCGTCTGGGTCGCCGCCGATCGCGCCTCGGTCGAGACGGCCGCGCGCAAGGGCGCCTTCGCCCGCTCGGCCAGGACCAAGGCGCGCGCGCCGGAGGACCTGGCCGACCAGGTCGAGGCCCTCCTCAAGAAGCGCGTGATCGACGGCCTGGGCCTTGCGCGGCGGGCCGGAGAGCTTATCTCCGGATTCGAGAAGGTGGCCGCGAGCCTGGCGTCGGGCGGGGCGGCCTGGCTGATCGAGGCGTCGGACGGCGCCGAGGACGGCCGACGCAAGGTTCTGGCGGCCCTTCGACGTTCTCCAAGACCGGTCGGCGTGGTCGGGGTTTTCACCTCGGCCGAATTGGGTTTGGCCTTGGGCCTGGAGAATGTGATACACACCGCCTTCCTTGCGGGGCGAGCGGCTGATCGCTGGGCCACAGATGTCCGGCGCCTGGCCGGCTTCCGCCCGCTCCTTCCCGAGAGTTGGCGCGAGGAGCCCTGATGGCGGGCGGAGCCGCATGGATCCGCGCGCCACACGTGTTTTGAGACGAGATGGATACGGTCGGACCGTCCGGCCGGTGAGTAAAGCGAGCGCATGAGCGACGAGAAAGACAACGGCCGGAACCCTGGCGGACGCCCGCCCCTGACCCTCAAGCCCCGCGGTGCGGGCTCGGTCAGCGCAGGGACGGTGAAGCAGAGCTTCAGCCACGGCCGCTCCAAGACGGTGGTCGTGGAGACCAAGCGTCCGCGCACGCATGCGCCGGCGGCCGGCAACCTGGCCGGCCCGTCCCAGGCCGAGCGCCGCGGTCCCGAGCCGCGTCAGGCGCCGCGCGGCGGCGACGCCTCGGGCCTGTCGGCCGAGGAACTGCGCGCCCGCCAGAACGCCATCGAGCGCGCCCGCGAACAGGCGCGCCAGGCCGCCGAGGCCAAGGCCCGCGAAGAATCCGCGCGCGCCGAGCGCGAGGCCGCCGCCAAGGCCGCCGAGGCCAAGGCTGCGGAAGCCCGCGCCGCCGAGGCCGCCAAGCCGGCCGAAGCTCCGCCGCCGGCCAAGGCCGAAACGCCGACGCCGCCGCCTGCGCCCGCCGAACGTCCGGCCGCCGAACGCCCTGCGCCCGAACGCGCCGCCCCCGAGCCGCGGCCCCAGGCCGAGCGGCCTCAGGCGGAGCGTCCGCAGCGGGAAGACCGGCCCCAGCGCGTCGCGCCGGGCCAGACCCGCACCTACACGCCCTCGCCCGACCGTCGCGACGACCGGGCGAGCACCACCACCTATCGGCCGAGCCCGCAGCGGTTCGATCCGTCCAGCTTCAACCAGCGGGCGCCGCGCGCCGACCGCGACCGTGGCGACCGGCCCGAGCGGCCCCAGGCCGACCGGCCGCAGCGGGAGGACCGCGCGCCGCGCGGCGAGCGTCCGCCGCGTCCGGCCGCGGGCGGCGACACCGTCCGCTATTCGGCGCTTGCGCCGCGTCCGGCCGCGCCGCGCGACGGCGCGCGCGGGCCTGGCGCCCGGGGCGCTCCCGGCGGCCGTCCGGCCCCCGGCGCGCCGCCCGCCACGCCCGAGATCCAGCGCGCCGCCCGCCAGGCGCCGCGTCCCGGCTCGGCCAATCTCGACCGACGTCCGGACGAGGAGGACGAAGGCCGCCGCGGCAAGACCAACGCGCCCGGCAAGGCGATCAGCCGCGGCAAGGGCGCGCCCCAGCGCCGCGAAGGCCGCCTGACCATCCAGGCCGTGGCCGCCGGCGACGAGGGCGCCGTCGAGCGCATGCGTTCGCTCGCCTCCGTCCGCCGCGCCCGGGAACGGGAACGTGAGAAGCGCAAGGGCGGCGGCCAGGAAGCCGCCCGCGTCTCGCGCGAAGTGGTCATTCCCGACGTCATCACCGTGGGCGAACTGGCCAACCGCATGGCCACCCGCGGGGTCGAGGTCATCAAGTTCCTGATGCGTCAGGGCGTGATGATGAAGATCAACGACGTCATCGACTCCGACACCGCCGAACTGGTGGCCACCGAGTTCGGCCACACGGTCAAGCGCGTGTCCGAGGCCGACGTCGAGACGGGCTTCCTGTCCGAGGACACCGACTCCCCCGACGCGCCCCTGCGGCCGCCGGTGGTGGCGGTCATGGGCCACGTCGACCACGGCAAGACCTCGCTGCTGGACGCCCTGCGTTCGGCCGACGTCGCCTCGGGCGAACACGGCGGCATCACCCAACACATCGGCGCCTATCAGGTGCGGCTGGAGGACGGTCAGCGCGTGACCTTCCTGGACACGCCCGGCCACGCCGCCTTCTCCGCCATGCGGGCGCGCGGCGCCAACGTGACCGACATCGTCATCCTGGTGGTGGCCGCCGACGACGGCGTCATGCCCCAGACGGTCGAGGCCATCCAGCACGCCAAGGCGTCCGGCGCCCCGATCATCGTGGCGATCAACAAGATCGACAAACCCGACGCCGATCCGACCCGCGTGGTCAACGAGCTGCTGCAGCACGAGATCGTGGTCGAAAGCCTGGGCGGCGACACCCAGGCGGTGGAAGTCTCGGCCCTGCAGAAGATGGGTCTCGACGACCTGCTGGAGTCGATCCTGGTCCAGGCCGAGTTCATGGAGCTGCGGGCCGATCCGGAACGCACCGCCGAGGGCGTGGTCATCGAAGCCAAGCTCGACCGCGGCCGCGGCGCGGTGTCCACCGTCCTGGTCAAGCGCGGCACGCTCAAGCGCGGCGACATCGTCGTGGCCGGCGCCAACTGGGGCCGCGTGCGCGCCCTGCTCAACGAGCGGGACGAACAGGTCGATCAGGCTGCGCCGGCGACGCCGGTGGAGATCCTCGGCCTCGACGGCACGCCCGAGCCCGGCGAACCCTTCGCCGTGGTGGAATCGGAGGCTCGCGCCCGCGAGATCACCGAGTACCGCCAGCGCCTGAAGCGCGAGAAGGCCGGGGCCCCCGTGGCCGGCGCCTCGCTCGCCGACATGATGGCCAAGCTCGCCGACAAGAAGGTCTCCGAACTGCCGGTGATCATCAAGGCGGACGTGCAGGGTTCGGCCGAGGCGATCGTCGGCTCGCTGGACAAGCTGGGCACCGACGAGGTGCGCGCGCGCATCATCCTGTCGGGCGCCGGCGCGATCAGCGAAAGCGACGTCATGCTGGCCAAGGGCTCGGGCTCGCCGATCCTCGGCTTCAACGTCCGCGCCTCCAAGCAGGCCCGCGACTTGGCCGAGCGCGAGGGCGTGGAGATCCGCTACTACTCGATCATCTACGACCTGATCGACGACATCAAAGGCGTGCTCTCGGGCATGCTGGCGCCGATCCAGCGGGAAACCTTCCTGGGCAACGCCGAGGTCCTGCAGGCCTTCGACATCTCCAAGGTCGGTAAGGTGGCCGGTTGCCGCGTCACCGAAGGCGTGGTCCGCAAGGGCGCCCGCGTCCGGATCATCCGCCAGGATGTGGTGGTGCTCGAGCTCGGCGTCCTGCAGACGCTCAAGCGCTTCAAGGACGAGGTCAACGAAGTCCCGGCCGGCCAGGAGTGCGGCATGGCCTTCCAGGGCTTCCAGGACATCAAGCCCGGCGACACGATCGAGTGCTTCAACCTCGAAGAGGTCAAGCGCAGCCTGTAAGGCGAGCGCTGCTGCCGAAACGGAGAGGGCCGGCCAGGGCGACCTGGCCGGCCCTTGTCGTATGGGCCTTGCGCCCGCGGGCTCAGTTCTCCTCGTCGGCGGCCCGGCGCAGGGCGGCGCGCAGCTCGGTCAGCTGATCGGGCTCCAGCTTCCGCGCCGCCTGGAGAAAGGCCTCGATCTCCTTGGGGCTGGCGCCGCCGCCCGGAACCCGCGGCAGCCGCAGCCGCCGGGCGCGGTCCAGGCCCAGCCGCCGGCGAAGGTCGTCCAGCGCCTCGGGGCCGGCGTCGATCTCGAAGGTCGCCGCACGCCCGCCGCCCAGCGTCAGGGGCGGCCCCAGGGGCCGGATGCGGTAGCCGGACCGCATCAGGGCCGTCTCGTGCAGTCCGTCCACGACCCCCACCACGCGCTCGACGCCCCGCTCGACCGCCTCCTCCAGCACCGCCAGCCTCAGCTCGCCCGGACGCACCTGCGGCGGCCATGGCTGGTCGGCCGGGGTCAGCATGATGCGACTCAGCTCCCAGCTGCGCCCCGACGCGGCCGCCGAGACTCCGGCGACGCCGTTCATCAGATCGCCGCCTGCGAACGGCCGGGCGCGGCAACTGGCGCAGACCTCGCCCGCCCCATCCAGCACCAGGAAGTAGATGGCTTCGGCGTCGTCATGGCCGTCCTGCTCGCCGCCGTCCGGGCCGCAGGTCAGGGGCCAGCCCAGACGCTCGATGAAGAAGGCGGCGCGCTGGGTGAACATTTGCGCTAGTTCGCGCGCATACACTGCGCGGTTCTCGACGGTGACCACATGGATCATGGCGCGGTCACCCCGGCCGCGCGCTGTCGGCCGAGCCCGGCCAGCCGTCTGTCATACGCTTCGCACCCACTCCCCACAGGGACAACCGTTAAGGTTGAGCGGTGCGCGTGTCCATCCCGCGAAAGGGGAAATTTGTCGCAGTCAGGGCGCCGCCGGCGCCTCCGGCAGGTTCGCCTCGAGCTCGGCGAGCCAGGCCCGCGCATTGCCGTCGGACGGCGCACGCCAGTCCCCGCGGGGGGAAAGGTTGCCGCCGGAGACCACCTTGGGCCCGTTGGGCAGGGCCGAACGCTTGAACTGGCTGAAGCCGAAGAAGCGGCTGATGAAGAGGGCGAGCCACTTGCGGATCTCGGCCAGGTCGTACTGGTGGCGCGCCTCTTCCGGGAAGTGCGGCGGCCAGGTTCCGGCGCCCGCATCGCGCCAGGCGTGCCAGGCCAGGAACGCCACCTTCGAAGGCCGGAGACCGAAACGCGTGATGTAGAAGAGATGGAAATCCTGCAGTTCGTAAGGGCCGATGATGGCCTGGGTCGACTGGATCGCCCCTTCGGCGTCGGCGGGGACGAGCTCGGGCGAAATCTCGGTGTCCAGCACCGAGAGGAGGGTCGCCGTGGCGGTCTCGTCGAACTGCGCCGTCTTGGCCACCCAGCGGATCAGGTGCTGGATAAGCGTCTTGGCCACCGAAGCGTTCACATTGTAGTGGCTCATCTGGTCGCCGACGCCGTAGGTGCACCAGCCGAGGGCAAGCTCGGAGAGGTCTCCCGTGCCCAGCACCAGCGCCCCGCGCTGATTGGCGGCGCGGAACAGGTAGTCGGTCCGCAGGCCCGCCTGGACGTTCTCGAAGGTCACGTCATAGACCGGCTCGCCGCCGGCGAAGGGGTGACCCAGATCCGTCAGCATCTGGCGCGCGGCCGGCGTGATGTCGATCTCCTCGGCCGTGGCGCCGATGGCCTTCATCAGGGCCCAGGCGTTGGTCTTGGTCGTGTCCGAGGTGGCGAAGCCCGGCAGGGTGAAGGCCAGGATGTTCGACCGGGGCAGCCCCAGCTGGTCGCAGGCCTTGGCCGCCACGATGAGGGCGTGGGTGGAGTCGAGGCCGCCCGAAACCCCGATGACGATCTTCTCCGTCCGGCTGGCCTGCATCCGTTTGGCCAGGCCCTCGACCTGGATGTTGAAGGCCTCGAAGCAGTCCTGGTCGAGCTTGGCCGGATCGTCGGGGACGAAGGGGAAGCGGTCCAGGTGGCGGCGCAGTCCGCGATCGGCGAAGGCCGGCGCGTGCTCGAAGGCGATGCGGCGGAAGCGCGTTTCGGGGTGGTCCAGGGCCTGGGCCGCGTCGTTGAAGGTCGGGGTGCGCATCCGCTCCAGGCGCAGGCGTTCGGCGTCCACATCGGCGATGGCGAGGCCCCCGCCGCGGGCGAAGCGCTCGCTGCGCGCCAGCAGGCTCCCCAGCTCGAAGATGTCGGCCTGGCCGTCCCAGGCGAGGTCGGTGGTGCTCTCGCCGGGACCGGCGGCGGCGTAGAGATAGGCCGCCAGGCAGCGCACCGACTGCGAGGCGCACAGCATGGCCCGCTCGGCCGCCTTGCCCACCACGACATTGGACGCCGAGAGGTTGCAGAGGATCAGAGCGCCGGCCAGGGCGCCCTCGGTGGAAGGCGGCGCGGCGGCCCAGAAGTCTTCGCAGATCTCCAGGTGGAAGACGAAATCAGCCAGGTCGGACGCGGCGAACAGCAGATCGACGCCGAAGGGGGCGGTCTGGCCGGCGACCTCGACCTCCAGGCCGCGCAGGCCGGCGCCGGGCGCGAACCACCGCTTCTCGTAATATTCCCGGTAGTTGGGCAGGAAGGACTTGGGCACGACCCCGAGGATGCGGCCGCGGGAGATGGCCAGCGCGCAGTTGTAGAGCCGGCCGTTGCGGCGGATCGGGGCCCCGACGGCGAGCACCGGCGAAAGGTCGCGGCTGGCCGCGCAGATCTCGCCGATGGCGGCTTCCGTCGCCGCCAGCAGGGCGTCCTGCAGATGCAGGTCGTCGATGGCGTAGGCCGAGACGCAAAGCTCGGGGAAGACCATCAGGTCGCAGCCCTCGTCGTGCCCCTGCCGGGCGAGCTCGAGAATCGCCTGGGCGTTGGCCGCCGGGTCGGCCACCGACACGCGGGGTGTGGCCGTCGCGCAGCGCACGAAGCCCTGCGCCTGATGGGAATAGAACCGATGCGCCATGCCGCTCCTCGATGCCGGGACAGGTCCCGCCCTGCTTGCCACATATGGTCCGCCGGGGCGAGGCGGGCCAGCTTCCCCGGAGCCTGCGGCCCGCTGGCGCGTTAGAGACGCCGCAAGCTCCGGGGCCTCATTGACGCTCGATCCCTATCTTCTGTTCCTCTTCGGCCTCGGCCTGGTGATCCTGATGATCGCCTGGCTGCCGCTGGCCCTGCGCAGCCTGCCGCTGACTCTGGCCATCATCTGCGTCGGCGTGGGCGTGGCGGTGTTCGCCACCGGGGCGCTGGCCTTCGAGCCCGATCCGCGGACCTATGACACCCTCACCGAGCGGCTGACCGAGATGGTCGTCATCATCGCCCTGATGGGGGCGGGGGTGAAGATCGACCGGCCGATCGGCTGGCGCAGCTGGACCTCCACCTGGCGGCTGCTGCTCATCGCCATGCCGATCACCATACTGGGCGTGACGCTGCTGGGCGTGGGCTGGCTCGGCCTGCCGCTGGCGCTCGCCCTGCTGCTGGGCGCGGCGCTGGCCCCCACCGATCCCGTCCTGGCCGCCGACGTCCAGGTGGGGCCGCCGGCGAGCGGCGAGGAGAACGAGGTCCGCTTCGCCCTCACCTCGGAGGCCGGGCTCAACGACGGCCTGGCCTTTCCCTTCGTCCACCTGGCGCTGAGCTTCGCCGCCGCCGCCAGCCTGACCGGGCCCGACGCCTGGCCGGCCCCGGGCGAGCTGCTCCACTGGTTCGCCATGGACTTCGTCTGGCGCATCGCCGCCGGCGTCGCCGTCGGCTGGCTGATCGGGCGGGGGCTGGGCTGGCTGACCTTCGACCTGCCGCGGGTGCGGCTCTCGGCCACCGGCGACGGGCTGGTGGCCCTGGGCGCCACCTTCGTGACCTACGGCCTGGCCGAGTTCGCCCACGGCTACGGATTCCTGGCGGTCTTCGTCGCCGCCCTGACCCTGCGGTCCCGCGAGCGGGACCACGAGTACCACCGCGCCCTGCACGATTTCGCCGAGCAGGTGGAGCGCCTGCTGATCATGCTGGTCCTGGTGCTGTTCGGCGGCGCGATCGCCCAGGGTCTGTTCGCCTCCCTGACCTGGATCGACGTGGTCGGGGCGCTGGTCATCCTGCTGGTGATCCGCCCTCTGGCCGGCCGGCTGTGCCTGCTGGGCGTCGGCCAGAGTCCGCGGGACCGCTGGCTGATCGCCTTCCTGGGCATCCGCGGCATCGGCTCGTTCTACTATGTCGCCTACGGGATCAATCACGGCGACTTCGGCTCCAGCGAGCGGCTGTGGGCGATCACCGGCCTGGTGGTGCTTATGTCGATCCTGTTGCACGGCATGGCCGCCACGCCGTTGATGCGCCTGATCGAAGGTCCGCCGCCGCTGCGACGGCAAGGCGATCCCAACGTCGTGGAATAGCCGCGACCCTTCGCCTCAGCGGCCCCGGCGCTTAGACCTTGGTTACGACGGCGCGCGTATCAGGACCGGATGCATCCGTTCGGAGGGAGTGTCCGATGATCGAAGCCGGCGGCCTGGACGCCCCCGCAGACCTGCCCAACGCCGCCCTGCAGCGCTATGTGATGCGGGTGGGGGCCGACTTCTTCATAGACACGGCCACGGCCTTCGCCTCGGTATTCGACGGCAACCTGCTGACGGCCCTCATCTTCATCAGCATCGCCCAGGGCTCGGTCCAGCACATGAACCGCCCGGCCCACCTCAGCGCCGAGGCCGTGGACGGCGTCTTCCCCGACGACCTGCGCCGGCCGGTCAGCGTGCTCGGCCTCTCCCAGTTCCTGGGCCTGCCCTATGAGACGACGCGCCGCCACGTGGCCCGCCTGATCAAGCTCGGCTACTGCCGAAAGGTGGGCGGCAAGGGCGTCATCATCCCGGGCGAGGTGATGCGCAGCCCGGAGGTGAACAAGCTGGTGGCGGCCAATTTCCGCAACATGGGACGGCTGGTCAAAGGGCTTCGCCAGGGCGCCGAGGCGCTCCTGGAGGACGGCCACGCCTGCCGGCCGGCCTCGGCCCGCGGCGCCTAGGACGCGGCGGGCTCAGGCGACCCACGTCCTGAGCGCGTTCCAGGCGGCCAGCTTGCGCTCGAACGGCGCGGCGTAGGCCGGACTGCTGGACGGCAGGGTCAGCAGCTGCGGCCCGGCCGCCTCCGCCGCGAACTGCGCGCGGCCGATCTGCGCCGCCTTGCCGCCGTTGAAGGCCAGCGCCCGAAGCGCCGGCAGGCTCGCGGCGAACGCCCGCAGGTCGCGGGCCTGGTGGCCCTGGATATTGGCGTCGAGGCTGCCCGCCCGATGCGCCGAGGCAATCACGTCCCATAGACCGATCCCCGCCGCGAGCAGCCGGGCGAGCCGCTCCTCGTAGGCGGCCCTGACGAGATCCCGGCCGGTCACCCCTTCCAGGAGCCGCCAGAACTGGTTGCGGGGATTGGCGTAGTACCGCCCCTGCGCCAGCGAGGCTTCGCCGGGCAGGCTGCCGAGAATGACCACGCGTGTCCGATGATCGACGACCGGCGGAAAGGCGTGCTTGGCGCCGTCCGGCGACGAAAAGGGGACGGTCGTCATGGAGGAAAGTGGTGCCGCCTAGGTGACTCGAACACCTGACCTACGCATTACGAATGCGCCGCTCTACCGGCTGAGCTAAGGCGGCCCTTGGGCCTGCGGGCCGGCCTTGGGGGCCGTCCGCGTCCGGGGCGCCTATTTAGCGGCTCTTGGCCCGCTCGCCAAGCGCCTGTGTGGGGCTGCGTCCCTACGGCGCCGGGAAGAGGCTGGGGCCGAAGCGCGCCACCGCCAGGCCCGCGAGCACGCAGGCGAGCGCGAAGCCCATCAGCAGCCAGAAGCCGGCGCCCAGCAGGGGACGGGGCGGCGGCGGCTCGTCTTCGGGGTCGGGGCTCATGGGGCGTTCGCCGGCCCATCCCGGTCGATCAGGTTGAGGAGCGCCGCCTCCATGGGGAAGGGCGCGCAGGCGAGTCCCTTAAGCTGGGCGCGCGCCAGCGGCCGGGCGACGGCGCGCGACAGGCAGAGCGCCCGCAGGCCCGCGCCCCGTCCGCCGCGGGCCAGCACGGCCAGCTGGCGCGCCGCGCGCGGGGAATGCAGCAGCACGTCGTCGGCGGCGAAGGCGGCCTCGAGCTCGCGCGCGTCGGGCTTCAGCGGCGCCGTCTCATAGATGGTTTCGGTGCGGCTGCGCACGCCGGCCTTGGCCAGCGCGCCGGCCAGGTCACCCGCCGGCTCCGCCGCCGCCGCGTGCAGGACGAGGCCCCGCAGCTCGCCCGCGCGGCCGACGATGCCGGCCGCCAGGGCTTCGACATCGCCGTCGGCCGAGAGGACGCGCGGAAAGCCCTCCGCCTTGGCGGCCTTGGCCGTCGCCGCGCCGACGGCGAAGACCGGCAGGTCCCGGCGCTCGGTGAGGCTGGCGAAGATGCGGGCGGCGTTGGCGCTGGTGAAGGCGAGCGCGCCCACGTCCGCCAGGTCCGGCGCGGCCTGCGCCGTCGGCCGCACCTCCAGCAGCGGCGCCACCAGGGGGCGGTGGCCGAGCTGGCGCACGCGCTCGGCGGTCGCCGCCGCGCCCGGTTCGGCGCGGGTGATCCAGATGGTGCGCCGCAGGGCTTGATTCATGGCCCGAGCAAAGCTTGAGCGGGCCGCTCTGCGCAACCCCGGAGGGCGGTCCTATTCCGGCAGGACGATGGAATCGCCCGCCTCGTCCCGCAGGGCGGCGCCGAGTTCGAGGCCGAGCGCCCGGGCCGCGGCCTCGCGGTCGGACGCGGGCAGCACGATCTCCCCCTCGCGCCGGAAGCGCAGCCGCCCGTCCGGCGACAGGGCCTCCACGATCAGGGACAGCCGGTCGCCGGAGAGCTGCGAATAGGCCCCGATGGGCGTGCGGCAGGAGCTTTCCAGCGCCGCCATGGCGCCGCGTTCGGCGGACACGGCGATGGTGGTGGCGCTGTCGCGCAGGGCCGCGACCCAGGGCTTGTCGAAATCGCTCTCGCGCGTCTCGATGGCCAGGGCCCCCTGGCCCGGCGCCGGCGGGCGCGCCACCGGGTCGATGAAGCTCTTGGCCGCGCCGTCGAGCCCCAGGCGCTTCAGGCCCGACAGGGCCAGGATGATGGCGTCGAACTCGCCGGCCTCCAGCTTGGCCATCCGCGTGCCGACATTGCCGCGCAGCATCTGGACGTCCAGGTCGGGACGCGCGTGCAGGCTCTGGGCCTGGCGGCGCAGGCTGGCCGTGCCCAGGCGCGCGCCCTGCGGCAGGTCCTCCAGGGTCCGGGCCTCGCGGGAGAGGAAGGCGTCGCGCGGATCCTCCCGCTCGGGGATGGCGGCGATCACGAGGCCCTCGGGCAGGAGGGCCGGCATGTCCTTCATGGAATGGACGGCGCAGTCGATCTCGCCGGCCAGCATGGCCTCCTCGATCTCCTTGGTGAAAAGGCCCTTGCCGCCCACCTCCAGCAGGCGCCGGTCCTGGATGCGGTCGCCCGAGGTCCGGATGACGATCAGCGGGGCGACGCGCTCGGCGTCTTCGGGCGGGGCGCCCAGGGCGGCGGCGATGCGGCGCTGCATCTGGCCGGCCTGGGCCAGCGAGAGCTGCGAGCCTCGGGCGCCGATGCGGACGACGGGCGGTTGCGAAGACACGGTGGGCGGTCTACCTGCGAATGTTCGATGGGACTGCCTGCCTGCTACAGGACAGGCCGGGAAGCCGCAACCGAATGACCGACCTCACCATCCTGGGCCTGGAGACCAGCTGCGACGAGACCGCCGCGGCCGTGGTCCGCCGCACGGCCGACGGGCGGGTCGAGGTGCTGTCTTCGATCATCGCCAGCCAGATCGCCCAGCACGCCCCCTATGGCGGGGTGGTGCCCGAGATCGCCGCGCGGGCGCACGTGGAATCCATCGACGCCATCGCCGCCGAGGCCATGCGCACGGCGGGCGTCGACTATGGCGACCTCTCCGGGGTGGCGGCCACGGCCGGTCCCGGCCTGGTGGGCGGGGTGATGGTGGGGCTGGCCTTCGGCAAGGCCGTGGCCCTGGCCCGCGGCCTGCCGCTGGTGGCGGTCAACCATCTGGAGGGCCACGCCGTCTCCGCCCGCCTGGGCGCGGATGTCCCCTATCCCTTCCTGCTGCTGCTGGTCTCGGGCGGCCATTGCCAGCTGCTGGACGTGGGCGGGGTGGGCGCCTGCGTCCGTCTCGGCTCGACCATCGACGATGCGGCGGGCGAGGCCTTCGACAAGATCGCCAAGTCGCTGGGCCTGCCCTACCCCGGCGGCCCGGCCCTGGAGAGGCTGGCCGTCGGCGGCGATCCGGACCGCTATCCCCTGCCCCGCGCCCTTCTGGGCCGCAAGGACTGCGCCTTCTCCTTCTCGGGGCTGAAGACGGCGGCGGCCCGCATCGCCGAGGGCCTGACCGCCGAGGCCGACCGCCGCGACCTGGCCGCCAGCGTCCAGGCCGCCATCGGCCGCCAGCTGCGCGAGCGCTCCGAGCGGGCCATGGAGATCTACGCCCAGGCCCATCCGGGCGAAGCGCGGCGGTTCGTCGTCGCCGGCGGCGTGGCCGCCAACAAGGCTCTGCGCGCCACCCTGGAGGAGGCCGCCGCCCGGCGCGGCTTCTCCTTCGACGCCCCGCCGCTCGCCTACTGCACCGACAATGCGGCCATGATCGCGCTGGCCGGCGCCGAACGCCTGGCGCTCGGCATCAGCGATCCCCTGGACGCCGCCGCCCGCCCGCGCTGGCCGCTGGACGCGGCGGCCGCCGCGGCCGATCCCACCCACCTCGCCGGCCGAAAGGGCGCCAAGGCATGACCCATTCCTCCAAGGGGACCTTCGACCGCGCCGCCGTCATCGGCGCCGGGGCCTGGGGCACGGCTCTGGCCCAGGTCTGCGCCCGCGCCGGGCTCTCCACCACGCTGTGGGCCCGCGAGGCCGAGGTCGTCGCCTCGGTCAACGAGGCCCACGAGAACCGCCTGTTCCTGCCGGGCGTCGAGCTCGACCCCGCCATCGCCGGCACGGGCGATTTCGCGGACCTCGCGGGCAGCGACCTCGTCCTCATGGTGGCCCCGGCCCAGCATCTGCGCGCCACGCTGTCCGCCTTCGCCCCGCACGCGCGGGAAGGCCTGCCCGTCCTCCTCTGCGCCAAGGGGGTGGAGCAGGGTTCACTGAAGCTGATGACCGAGGTTCTGGCCGAGACCCTGCCGCAAGCCGCGCCCGCCGTGCTGTCTGGCCCCAGCTTCGCCGGAGAGGTCGCGCGCGGGCTGCCCACGGCCGTGACGCTCGCCTGCCCGGACGAGGCGCTCGGCCGGGCGCTGGCCGAAGCCATCGCGCTTCCCGCCTTTCGTCCCTACTACGCGCCGGACATGGTCGGGGCCGAGGTGGGCGGGGCGATCAAGAACGTGCTCGCCATCGCCTGCGGCGTCGTCGAGGGCCGCGGGCTGGGCCGCTCGGCCCATGCGGCGCTCATCACCCGCGGCTTCGCCGAGATGACCCGCCTGGCCGTGGCCCTGGGCGGGAAGCCCGAGACGGTGGCCGGCCTCTGCGGCCTGGGCGACCTGGTGCTGACCTGCTCCAGCCCGCAGTCGCGGAACATGAGCGTCGGCCTGGCGCTCGGCGGCGGCCAGACCCTGGAACAGGCGCTCGCCGGCACGCTCTCGGTGGCCGAGGGCGTCGCCTCGGCCCCGGCGGTGCGCCAGCTCGCCGCCAAGGTGGGCGTCGAGACCCCGATCTGCGAGGCCGTGGCCGCCATCCTGGCCGGCGAGGTGGCGGTGGACGCCGCCATCGAAGGCCTGCTCTCCCGCCCGCTCAAGGACGAACGCGAGGACCTGGAATGATCTATGTGCTGATGTGCTTCGACAAGACGAACGCCCTTTCCGAGCGGATGGCCGTGCGCGAGGCGCACCTGGCCTATATCGGCGGGCACATCGAGCGGGTGAAGCTGGCCGGACCCCTGCTGGACGAGGCCGGCGAGATGGCCGGCTCGCTCATCCTCTATGAGGCCGACAGCCTCGCCGAGGTCCGGGCCTTCAGCGACGCCGATCCCTACAAGACCGCCGGCGTCTTCGAGCGGGTCGAGATCTCGGCCATGAAGATCACCCGCGGGGGCCTGGCTTGAACCCCGCCCGGCCGCGCGCCGGGACCGACCTCTGCGCGCTTGAGGACATCGCCGAACCCGGCGCCAAGAGCTTCCGCTTCCGCGCGCAGGCGGCCATGTTCGCCGGCGTCGTGGTGCGCATCGGCGAAGAGGTCCGCGGCTATGTGGACAGCTGCCCCCACGCCGGCTGGCCCCTGTCGGCGCTGGACGACAGCTACCTGACGCGGGACCGCCGCCACATTCTCTGCGCCGGCCACGGCGCCCTATTCCGCCCCCTGGACGGCGAGTGCGTCGCCGGCCCCTGCGCCGGCGAAAGCCTCTCCCCCTGGCCCGTCGAGGTGCAGGACGGCCGGGTGGTGACGGTCTAGAAGCCTCCCGCGTCGGCCGCAGCGAACCGGCCGAAACCCTCCGCCAGGCTGTCCATCACGGCGCGGATGCGCGGGAGGCGGCGGAGGCTTTCGTGGGTGACGATCCAGGTCTCCAGTTCGGCCACCACCACCTCGGGCAAGACCCGGCGCAGGATGGGATCGCGCTCGCCGACGGGAATCTGGACGACGGCGATCCCCAGACCCGCCCGGGCGGCGGCCAGCTGGGCGGGATGGCTGTCGGTGCGCAGGGCGAAGCGCTCGCGGGCGAATCCCTGGCCGAGGCCGGCGGCGATGGCGAGGTCCGAGCGACTGCGGTCGGGGCCGATGATGTCATGGCCGGCCAGGTCGTTCAGGGCGGCGGGCGCGCCGCGCTCGGCGAGATAGGCTCGAGCCGCGAAGAAGCCCAGCGGGATCGTGGCCGCCTTGCGGGCCACCAGGGCCTCCTGCGCCGGCCGGATGGCGCGGACCGCCACATCCACCTCCTGGGCCAGCAGGTCGGCCGGCGCGTTGCTGAGCGCCAGCTCCACCTGGAGGGCCGGATGGCTTCGGCGCAGGGCCGCCAGCATCGGCGGCAGGACCTCGACCCCCATGAACTCCGAGACGCTGATCCGCACCACGCCGGCGGCCTCGCCGGACGGGGCGGCGGCCAGCCGAACGAAATGGTCGGACGCCAGCGCCATAGCCCGGGCCGGCGCCGCCAACTCGCGGGCCTGTTCGGTCGGCGTCAGCCCATTGGGCGAGCGGGTGAAGAGGACGGTGCGAAGGGCCGCCTCCAGAGCCTCCAGCCGCGCCCGCGCCGTCGCATGGGAAATGCCGAGCCGCCGGGCCGCGCCCGAAAGGGAACCCTCCTCCAGAACGGCGAGGAAGGCCTGCTGCTCGTCCCAGGAGACCGGCTTGCTCATAGATTTTATGCTAGCAGGGCGTCGGTTTCTTGCAATTTCTGCCAGCTCGCCTGGGGCGCAGACTTCGACCTCGTCACAGATGGAGAAGTCGATGAACAGCAATAAGACGGCCCTCGTCCTGGGCGCCACCGGCGGCGTGGGCGGCGCGATCGCCGAGGCCCTCCTGCGTCGCGGCTGGCATGTGCGGGGGCTGGCGCGGGACCTCTCCGCGCCGGCCCTGGTCGCCCATCCGGGGCTCGAATGGCGGCAGGGCGACGCCATGAACCGGGCGCAGGTGGTCGCCGCCGCCGAGGGCATGAGCGCCATCGTCCATGCGGTCAATCCGCCGGGCTATCGGAACTGGGGCGCCCTGGTCCTGCCGATGATCGACAACACCCTCGCCGCAGCCCGCGCCGCCGGGGGGGCGCGGATCGTCCTGCCGGGCACGATCTACAACTACGACGTGGCCCGTACGCCGGTGATCTCGGCCGACACGCCTCAGCGCCCCCGCAGCCGCAAGGGCAGGATCCGAGTGGCGCTGGAGCGGCGGCTGGAGACCGCCGCGCCGGAGGCGCCTGTCCTGATCCTGCGGGCCGGCGACTTCTTCGGCCCCGGGGTCCGGTCGAGCTGGTTCGCCCAGGCCATGGTCAGGCCGGGCGAGCCGGTCCGCCGGATTGTCGACCCCGCCGGCGGACCTGGCCACAGCTGGGCCTATCTGCCTGATCTTGCGGAGGCCTTCGCCCGTCTGATGGATGCGGGCGAGCGCCTCGCCCCCTTCGAGCGCCTGCAGTTCGAGGGGCTCCATGACGGGACAGGATCGGTGATGACGGACGCCGTGCGCCGGGCGCTCGGCCGTGAGGTCCCGGTGCGGGCCTTTCCCTGGTGGCTGATGCGGGCGCTCGCCCCCTTCGGCGGCTTCCCGCGGGAGGCGGCCGACATCGCCGCCTACTGGCGTTGGCCGGCCCGGTTCGACAACCGGCGCCTCGTCGAGCTCCTCGGCGAGGAGCCGCGCACGCCGCTCGATGCCGCGGTGCGCGCCAGCCTAGCCGACCTGAGGGCGGCGTGAGCCGCTGTCGGCGGCCCTACCCCTGCTCCGCCAGCTTGTCGGCCACGCGGCCGTGCACGGCCTCGGCCTCCGGCGTCATGATCGAGTCGAAGTCCGACATCTCGTAGACCGGCCGGATCTCGATTTCGCTCGGGCCGAGCATGGGATTGGGGCAGCGTTTCACCCAGGCGACCGCCTCGTCCATGTCCTTGACCTCCCAGAGCCAGTAGCCGGCCACCAGCTCCTTGGTCTCGGCGAAGGGGCCGTCGATGACGGTGCGGGAGTCGCCGTCGAAGGCGATCCGCTTGCCCTGGGACGAAGGCTTCAGGCCGTCGCCGCCCTTCATGATCCCGGCCTCGACCAGCAGCTCGTTATAGCGTCCCATGGCTTCGAGCAGGTCGCTGCCCGGCATGATCCCCGCCTCGCTGTCGGCCGTCGCCTTCACGAACACCATCACGCGCATCGCTTGTCTCCCTCGTCCTTGCCGGCCCCACGGCCGCTTCGAGCATAGGACGGCGCGGCGATGGGGAGTCCGACAATCCCAGCACTCAAAAATTCGCGCCGATCGGCCGAGCCCTTCCGCGACCCTTCCTTAACGGCTTGGCGGCTATGGCTATCGCCGACCTTCGAAGGAGGACGCCTTGGCCGACCCGATCCGCGCGCTCGCCACGATGAACGGCCGCTTCGCGCAGCCCTTCGCCCAGACCATGCTGGTCCGGCCCAAGGCGCGCGAGGACGCCGGCGCCTTTGCGGCCCACTGCGCGGCCATGGACTTCGAGTTCACCACCGAGTGGGCGGACAACAACATTCCCTATGTGGCGCCCCTGCTGCGCGACTTCGCCGCCGGCCGCGGTCAGATCCGCTATCTCGAAATCGGCGCCTATGAAGGCCGCAACCTCGCCTTCATGGACTGGCTGCTGCCGGCCAAGCTGGACGTCACCGTCATCGACCCCTGGTTCGACGAGACCCTGAACCCGGAGGAGAAGTACCACGCCGTCGAGCCGCGCTTCCGCCGCAACGTGGCCAAGCTCAACTTCACCAGCCTTGCGACCCGCAAGGGCTTCTCGACCTACGAGCTGCCGAAGATGCTGGCGGCGGGCGACCGGTTCGACCTCATCTATGTGGACGGCAGCCACACCGCCTGGGCGGTGATGGTGGACCTCGCCTACTGCGCCGCCCTGCTCGACATCGGCGGCATGATGGTGCTGGACGACTACTGGCACGACGAGAGCGAGATCGGCGGGCCGGGCGTCAAGCAGGCCGTCGACCGCTTCCACGGCGTCTTCCGCAACTACTTCGAGATCACCGCCGTCTATCGCCAGGTGGCGCTGACCAAGATCGCGGAGATCCCGCGCTAGACGGGCGCGCAGGGGGGGCGTCGGCGCCGAAATTGCGGGCGCAAGGCGCCTGGCCAGCCGTCGGCGCCGAAAACGAGCAGTCGCCAAACCTGCCGATCCAGATTCCGTCTGGAAATGGGACAGCTTTGGGCCTATTGCATCGCAGCGACGGGGGACGGGCGCGTCAGGGAGCTGAGCGTGCTGAAGTTTCGTCGCGATTCCGACACCGAACATCATGACGGGCCGCTGGGCGGCCTGAGGGTCCTCGCCATCGCCGGGGCGGCCGCCTGTGTCGCCGTGGGTCTGGCCGTCGCGGCCCCGCTTCTGAACGCCGACCGCGCCGAGGTGGCGCAGCTGGCGCGGCTGACCGGCGGCGAGATGGACGCGGTGGCCTTCGCCCGGCTGACGGGAAGCATGGACCCGGCCATGCTCAGCATCGCCGACCGTTTCGCGCCGCAGGAAATGACGCCCGCCTTCGCCCGCGTCGACCGCGAGGCCGGCGTGATGAACGTGCTGGACGGCGGCGCGCCCGAACCGGCGGTGCTGCGCCTGCAGGACATGGACGAGGCCCAGGCGCGGGCCTGGAACGCCTCCAACCCGACCTCGACCCTGCCCAATCCGGCCGCGCGGCCCTTCGTCATCCACGGGACGCCCCTGCACCAGGCGCGCGCCGCCGACTGCCTGGCCGCCGCCGTCTATTACGAGGCCCGCTATGAGAGCCTGGACGGCCAGCGGGCCGTGGCCCAGGTGGTGCTGAACCGGGTGCGCCACCCGGCCTATCCGAATTCCGTGTGCGGCGTGGTCTTCCAGGGCTCGAACCGCACCACCGGCTGCCAGTTCACCTTCACCTGCGACGGCGCCCTGGCGCGCATGCCCGATCCGGAGGGCTGGCGCCGCGCCCGTCAGGTGGCCGAGGCGGCGCTGTCGGGCTACGTCATGAAGGGCGTGGGCAACGCCACCCACTATCACGCCAACTATGTGGCCCCCTACTGGAGCCCCAACCTGCTCAAGGTGGCCACCGTCGGGGCCCACATCTTCTATCGCTGGATGGGCGGCTGGGGTCTGCCGGGCGCGTTCGGGCACGCCTATGGGGGCGATGAGTCGATCGGCTTCCAGATCGCCGCGCTGAACCGCATCTCCACGCCCGCCCAGATCGAGCTCGTCGCCACCGCCGAGGAGATGGAGGCGCTCACCCCCACCCTGATCGGCGAGGCCGGCAAGGGCCAGACCGACAGGACCAAGGCCCACGCCGCCGAGGTCGAGGTGGTCGAGGTCGCGGCCGTCGAATCCGAACTGGTGGCCCAGCCCCAGATGGTGGCGAAGGAGGCCGAGAACCTCGTCCCCGCCGAGGACCTCGACTGGCTCGGCCGCGTGAAGTCCCAGGCCGCCCCGCGCGTGGCCATGCCCACCGGCGGCCGGATGTTCTGAGGCCCGCGCGCGGCCGGGCGCGTCGCGGACGACGATCCCCGTCATGCTCGAGCTTGTCCCGAACATCCCCGTCGAGGGCAGGTGCGGGCGTCGAGAGGATGCCCGGCGCAGGGCCGGGAATGGCGGAATGATGGGGAGCCGCAGCGCCCTTCGGTCTAGGGCGTGGACTCATAAGCTCTGAGCCACAGGCGGGTTGAGGCGAGCAGGACGGCGGCGAGGAAGTTCCTGGCCAGCTTGTCGAAGCG
>NZ_JACESE010000014.1 GCF_013911965.1 Phenylobacterium sp.
AGGACGAGAGGACCGGGATGGACACACCTCTGGTGGACCTGTCGTGGCGCCAGCCGCGCAGCAGGGTAGCTAAGTGTGGAATAGATAACCGCTGAAAGCATCTAAGCGGGAAACTAACCTCAAAACAAGGCTTCGCTGAGAGCCGTGGTAGACCACCACGTCGATAGGCCAGGTGTGGAAGTGCCGCGAGGCATGGAGCTTACTGGTACTAATCGCTCGATCGGCTTGATCGTTCTTAGCAAAACTCATGTACGCCTTGTCCAATCCAGACAATGACGTCTTTCATCACCGATCCGTTTCGTTGACCTGGTGGCTATGCCGAGAGGTCCCCACCCGATCCCATTCCGAACTCGGTCGTTAAGCCTCTCTGGGCCGATGGTACTTCGTCTTAAGGCGCGGGAGAGTAGGTCGCCGCCAGGTCTACCAAACGGATCAACCCCAACACCCTTCCTTCACAACATCACCCTGCCGCGGGGTGGAGCAGCCCGGTAGCTCGTCAGGCTCATAACCTGAAGGTCACAGGTTCAAATCCTGTCCCCGCACCCAAATCCAACAAAACCCCCGCAGGCAACGCCCGCGGGGGTTTTCTCGTTGGGCGGACAGAGCGGCGCTTGAAGCGCCCGACGCTGTCTGGGGGCTGTTACGCGCCCTGGGCGGGACCATGATCCAGACCGACACGCCGGCGGCGCGACGACGCGCCGCTGAATCCCCAACAGACAGGCTCCAGGCCGCGACGGCCCAGAGTGTCTCGCGCCCGCCACAAGAATCCCCTACTACTCACCTAGAGTGAGTATTGGGGGCAGGCATGAGATTTGGGGTCGCGGCCGCAGTGGTGGTCGGTGCGTGGAACCTGACCACGGCAGAGTCTTCGGCCTACAGCTACGCATCGCCGACTCTGATCGAGCGGTGCGCCGGGCAGGCGAGTTGCGACATTCCCGCCGAGGAGATCGGCGCCGGGAGCTTTGTCGGTGCGCGGCTGATCCGCAGGGTGTCGCTCTCGCGCGACGGTGTGCCCGTCCTTCTTATCGAGCCTGAGCGGTCTCAGCCGCGCGCCGATACCTGGCTGATGCGCGTTGGACTGTTCGTGTCCCTGGACGTGGAGCAGCGGCCGATGCTCGTCGTCGCCCGCTACTACGAGAGAGGCGACAACCGCGATTACCGGGTCGACTACCCGGTGACCGATCCGATCTCGATGTGGCGGTTCGACGAGGGAGACAGCTTCAACCTCGATCTGACCGTCTACGCTTCTGGCGATCAGATGTGGATCGAGGCGCGTGATGGCCAAAGCAGCCTGGCGACAGTGCGAACCCTGCCTCTGTTCTTCGGCTTTGGGCCGAATGACGGGGCCGTTCGGATTTCTGTCGATGAGGCGGCGCTGAGTGGCGACGCCCGGCCGTCCTATTTCACGGCCAAGGCCGAGGCGCTTCTGGAAGACATCAACACCCGCTACGCCGCCGCGCCGGATGGGACTCCCTTCCTGGTCCAGGCCGACCGCCGCGCGGCGAGCGCCCTGGCCGCGGCCATCGTCAGCGGGAGCGGTCAATGAAGGCTTCATCACGCCTTCTCCTGGCGGCCGTCACGGCGGTCGCGGCCTTGTCAGCCTATGCGCAGGCGCCGGCTCAAGAGGCCGGGAGCGTCCTTCGTGCCCCACCGAGCAATCCATTTCCGCCCCGGCATGCCTGCCGTACGCCGCTGACGACGCAGCGAGAGGCCTGCGACGCCCTGCGGCGGATCATGAATCCGGACTGGTCGGCGCCGGAGGATTTAATCCTGCTGCCGCACCGCGGATACTGGGGGTTCGGCGCTGTCGCCTTCGTGCCGGAGAACTCGGGGCAGGGGCTCGCGAACGTCCGCCGCAACCGCTACGCCGCATCAGAAGTCGATTTCATGCCCAGCCTGGACGGCCTCGTGCTGTCGCACGACTACGTGCTGACGCGCATCGCCGACGCGCCCCCGAACGACCGCCGGCTGATCTACAATACGCCCACGTCCGAACTGACCCGCCTGCATCTGCGTGACCGTTTTGGGAACGTCACCGAGGAGGAACTGGCCACGAGCGGCGTTCTCTTCGACGGCTATTCGCTCGACGAGATGCCGGCTATTATCTTCGCCGATATCAAGCAAAAGGAAGGCGCCGGCCAGGCCTTCGCGGACAACTGGGTCGCGGCGCTCTCGCGCATACTCGAGACGACGCCCGGCCGCCACCGCGCGCGCCTGGTGGTGAAGACTCCCTACACACCCGACTACATCCGCAGAACCCTCAGCCCGGCCGCGCGCGCCCGCATGGACGAGATCCTGTGGATGCCACAGGTCGCCGACGACAATTACTACAAGAGCGTCCATCCCGGTGTGGATGGAACCCACGTCCGGAACTCCGCCGACTTTGTGGATGTATGGCATCGGACCGGGCTCGTGGCGGCGTTCGAGACGAACTGGAAGCTGCGGCACGACTCCCGTCGCTCGCCCTTCTCTCGCGGCGGAACGACCTACGCCAATATTCTCGACTACATCCGCCGAACCACAGGCCTGAGGGGCGGCGTCTTCGCCGAGGAGCCGGTGGGTCCGCGCGGTGTCGTGAACCGGCACGCCCAGTGGCACGTCAAGGACGCCGCCGCCGATCTGCGCGGCGACTTCTTCTTCGAGGCCGTCGAGCCGGAATGGGGAGGCTTCATGGTCGTGACGACCGACCGACCCGACATCTGGGAAGAGATGCGGCGCAAGGTGTGGCCCCGTCGCGAGTCCGAACCGCTCGCGCCGGGAACGGCCGAAGACTTCTGGAAGGAGAGCGCAAGATGAAGCGCTTTGTAGCCTTTGCGACCTTGGCGGCGTCGCTGTGGGCGACACAGGGGGCCGCGGCTACGCTTTCATGCGTCGATGGCCGCGTCGCGCAGCTCGGCTGGTCGGGCTACGCGCTCTCCGCCGACGCCGTCTCGTCCCCGAACAGTCCTTCGATTACGGGCCGGGTCGGGGATCGGTCTGTGATGATCACAATGCGCAAGGCCGACGATCGTCAGCGGCTTGAGCTGGCGCAAATGCGCTCGCAACTCGTGGCGGCGATGATGAGCGGCGCACGCGTCCGCTTTCACAGCAGTCTTCCCTTTCGGGAGGTGATCGCAAAATGCGAGCGACCGCAGGCGGTGGTCGAGCTCGTGGTCGAGGAAACGTCTGTCGAGACCCTCGCGCCGCAGATTTTCCCTTAACCGATCAACGCGCGCGCCGAGCGTGCCCCCATTCCGGTCGGCTGCGACAGGCCGCCATACGATAGGATCGAACATGTTGAAGCTCCTCGCCGCGGCGTCCGCCTGCGGACTGCTCTTCGCCGCCGCACCCGCTGCAGCGGGTGAAAGCTGTGCCTATGGAAAGATCGCCAGCCTCACCTGGTCCGGCTTCCGGCCCGAAACGGGTCCGGAGGCGGAGGTCAGCAACAAGCCGACGATCCAGGTGGAGATCGGCTCCAGCACCTTCGTCATCGGCATGAAAACGGCGGACGACCGGCAGCGCATGGCTCTCGCCGAGATGCGCGCCCATCTGACCGCGGCCATGTTGGCCGGCATGAATGTCAGAGTGTCTGCGATGAACGGTTGCCGAGCGTCGGGCGGCTGGGTTGAGGAAACGGCGGTCGACATCCTTGCGCCCTGAGGCGCGGTCGGGCGGGATCGCTGGTCGGCGTCCCGTCCGCCTTACCCGAAGAAATGCGCCTTCAGGGGGAGAACCGCCGCGCCCAGCGCCGTGGGCTCGCCGCTCAGTTCGGCCGGGATGACGGGGGGCAGAGGCCGGGGCGCGCCGCGGCGGGAGGCCGCAAAGGGCTTGATCCTCGGAATAAGATGCTCGGCGAGCGCGCGCGGCATGCGCCCGCCCAGAACGATCACCTTCGGATCCGCGACCGCCCCAAGCGCGGACACGATCATGTCCAGCGGCTCGCGCACCCGGTCGCACCAGGCTGAAACGCCGGGCGTTGAAAGGTCGAAATCGGCGATCAGCTCGGAGATCGACCCGACCTTTCCGCCGGCGTCCCGCACCATTTGCAACAGCAGCGCCATCGTCGGCCGGTCGTCGAACATATCCAACGGCAAGACGCCGGCCACCTCGCCGGCATTGCCGCGGGCGCCTCTCATCAGACGGCCGTCGACCACCATGCCTCCGCCGACGCCGGCGGCGAAGTGGACATAGGCAAAGCTGTCATGGCGCCGGCCGACGCCCAGAAAACTCTCCGCCACGGCGGCCGCGCCGGCGTCATTCTCGAGGATCACCGGCAGGCCGAGACGCTGTGAGAGCAGGGCGCGCAGGTCGATCAAGGCGAAGTCGTCCAGCGGCGGCGGCGGATTGATGCGTCGGCCGTCCTCCAGAAAATAGCCCGTGACCGCCACGCCGGCCCCTAACAGGCGAGCGCGGTCTGACACATGACGTCCGATCATGCCCTCAGCCAGAGCGGCCACACGGGTCAGAACGCCGTCTGCTCTCATATCAAGCCGCGGCTCATAGCAGGTCTCGAGCGCATCCCCACGGAAGTTCATCAGGACCACCGAGACGGCGTCGGTCATGATGGAAACGCCGATCGTGAAAGCGCCGTCTGGCGCCAGTTCGACACCATAGCCGCCCGAGGGATTGCCCCGGGTGCTGATGCGGTCGCCGAAACGCAGCAGGCCCCGTTCCGCCAAGCCGTCCACCAGTCTGGAGACCGACTGGATCGTCAGGTCCGTCTCGCGCGCCAGTTCCGCCCGGCCGACCGTCCCGTGCCGCAGGACAAGCTCAAGCAGGGCGCGCTCATTGCGGCTCGCCGCCACGTCGAGGCGACGCGAGAAGGCGGCGGGCGCCTTGGGGGTGCTTGCCTTGACCATAACGCTCCTTTGGCGCGGCGGCCGGGCCCGCGTCAAACGCCCTGTGTGATGCGGTTGTCATAAAATAGTGAGTTTGAGTGAGTAATGGTTCAACGGCATTCGAGGGGGACCACATGACCAAGCCATTCAAGCGCCGCACAGTTCTGCTCGCTTCCGCAGCCCTGCTGGCCGCCGCTGACGTCGCCGCGGCTCAGACGCCCGGCGCCGTCGCCGCTGATGTCCAGGAACTGGTGGTGACAGGCGCGCGCCTGCAAAACCGCAAGGCCGTCGCCGAGCGGCGCGAGACGCTGCAGGTGACCGACACCGTCACCTCCGACGAGGTGGGCCGGTTGCCCGACTTCAATATCGGTGAGGCGCTGCTTCGGCTGCCCGGCGTGGCGGTGCAGAACGACCAGGGCGAGGCGCGATTCGTCACCGTCCGGGCGCTGAACGCCAACTACAACTACACCCTGGTCGACGGGGTCTCGATCGCCGTTCCCGACCGCAATGGCCGGCGCGTCTTCATGGACGTTATGCCCGCCTCGCTGGCCGATCAGATCAACGTCTACAAGACCTTCACGCCCGACCTGGAGGGCGGCGCGATCGGCGGCGTGATCGACATCCGCACCGCCAGCGCCTTCGATCGTCCGCGGCACAGTTTCAGTGTTTCCGCCGAGATCGGCCGCTACGAGAACGACGAGGGCTTCGAGGGTTCGGGTCCGTCCGGCACGGCGGACTTCACCTATTCGACGACCTATGGCGACGCCGACCAGTGGGGCCTCGTCCTCTTCGGCAACTACTACAAGCGCGACTCCTATGCGCCCCAGGCCGAATACGGCAGCACCCGGCGGTTCTACACCGACGCTGGCGTCCCGGCGGGCCAGCCCGGCGCAAACACGGGCGTCTATCCGGGCAACGGTTTCGCCGTGCCGGGCGAGCGGCGCTGGTATGTCTATCACAACGACCGCACGCGCTATGGCGGCGGCGCCAAGCTGGAGTACAGCTCGGCCGCCGGCCACGACCTCTTCCTGCGCGGCTTCTGGAACACCGCCACCGACAATGAGGCCCGGCAGACAGACCTGCTCACCCACGGCGGCGGCGGCGTCATCGCCGATCAGACGGCGACCAGCGGCGATCTCCGTGGCGGCTCGGGCCTGTCCGTCCAGGAGAACCTCGGCCAGTTCGACTTCGAGCGCACGGTCTGGGCCCTGACCGGCGGCGGCGACCACCGCGCGCTCGGCGGCGACCTCTCCTGGCGGCTGAACTATTCAGGCTCCCATTTCGAGAACCCCGAGAACTGGGCCGAGTGGCGCCAGAACGGGGCGGGCGCGGCCTTCACCTACCAGCAGGTCGGCGACCACTACGTCTTCACCCCCGTGAACCCGGCGGCCTTCAACGACTATTCGGCCTACGCCCCCTATCGCCGCCAGTTCGACGACCGCGAGCTCAACGAGGACCTGTACGAGGCCAAGATCGACTTCGGCCGCGAGCTTCCAGGCCTGGGCGCCGATTGGCGCTACGAGGTGGGGGCCGGCGTGCGCCGGATCGAGCGCGATTTCGACGAGAACCGCGACCGCTACCTGCCGAACGCCGGCGCCACCTACGATCTGGCGGCCGCGGATGTTCTGCGCCAGGACCTCTGCCTGCGGCCGCCGGGGGCCGGGGCGGGGCAATGCATCGTGGTCATCGACCCCGCGCGGGCGAGCGCCAACTTCGCCGCCCACCTCGCCGCAAATCCCAGCCAGTGGCGGCTGGACACCATGGAGACCAACGACAACAACCTCGACTACAGCCTCCAGGAAACGGTCTGGAGCGGCTATGGTCTTCTCGCCTATGCCGGCGCGCGCTGGGACCTGATCCTCGGCGTCCGCTACGAGGACACCGAGACCGAAGGCAGGGGGCGCCGTCAGGTGAACGGCGTCTGGACCGACACGCAGAATTCCGGCGGCTACGACGATCTGCTGCCCTCGGTGAACCTCAGCTACGAGCTGGTCGACGACGTGAAGCTGAGGGCGGCCTACTCGAAGTCCATCGGCCGCGTTCCGTTCGACGCCATTGCGCCCGTGGGCGAAAGCCTCCGCGAGGACGGGACCAACGTCACCCTGTCGCGCTCCAACCCCGACCTGCTGCCCCGGCGGTCCGACAACTTCGACCTGGCGCTCGACTGGTACTTCGGCGGCGGCCGCGGACTCCTGTCGGCCAGCCTCTTTTACAAGAAGGTCGAGAACGAGTTCTTCACCGCCGCCTCGCTCGCGACCGTCGATCTCGACGGACGGCAGGTGGAGGCGACGGTGACCCAGCCGATGAACGCCGAGGACGCCGTCGACATCTACGGCCTGGAGGTCAACCTGATCCGCGAGCTCGACCCCATCCTGCCCGACGCCCTGCGCGGCTTCACCGTCTCGGCCAACCTCACCTTGCTGGACACCAACTTCAAGCAGCCGATGGGCGACGGTTCGGTGGTCGAGCTGAAGACCATGATCGGCCAGCCGGAGACCGCCTACAATCTGGCCCTCTCCTACGATCGCGGGCCGGTCTCGGCGCGCCTCGCCTACAACTACATGGGCGAGCGGATGTCGGAGCGCGTCAACACAAGCTCCGCCTATCGCAACCGCTATGACGGCGAAGAAGAGGCCCTGGACTTCAAGATTCGCTACGCCGTAACCGACCAGTGGTCGGCGCACGTCACCGCCTCCAACCTCACGGGCGAGGGCCGGACCGAGTGGATCGGTTGGGACCAGGAACTGCCCATGGTCGCGGCCGACTACGGCGCGGCCTACTACGTCGGCTTCACGTACAGGCATTGAGGAACGCGATGACCCACCGACTGATGCGGCGCCTTGCGGGCGTCTTGCTGGGGGGCGCGCTGGCCGCCGGTGCGGCGGGGGGCTGGGCCCTGGCCGCACCGGCGCCGAACCTGTCGCCGCCCGCCGCGGTCCGCGCCGAGGCGCTGCGGGACACCTTCCTCGATCCGACGGGCCGGGTGATGGTGGTGGCCCATCGCGGCTGCTGGAAGCAGACGGCTGAGAACGCAGTGGCGGGGATCGAGGCGTGCGTCCGGCTGGGCGTCGACATGGTCGAGCTGGATGTCCAGCGGACGCGCGACGGGCATCTCGTTCTCATGCACGACACAACGGTCGACCGCACCACCAATGGGACCGGCCGGGTCGCCGACCTGACCCTCGCCGAGGTGAAGGCCCTGCGTCTCAAGGCCGGGGCGGGCGGACCCGGCGCGCCCTTGACCGACTGGACGCCGCCCACCTTCGCCGAGGCCATGGCCGCGGCGCGGGGCAGGGTGCTGGTCAATGTGGACGCCAAGGGCGACGTGAACGACCAGGCTCTGCGCGACCTCGACGCCATGGGACTGGCGGGTCAGGCGCTGTTCAAGAGCGCAGCGCCCCCGGAGACCGCCGATCTCGCCGCCATCCTGTCGCGCGAAGACCTGCTGTTCATGCCCATCCTGCGCGAGGCCGACGGGACCTCTCTGGCGCTGGCGCCGGAGCGTTATCCACGACATCCGCCAGCCTACGAGCTGACCTTTGACCGCGAGGCCTATCTGGCCGAGGGCGCGCCAGGACTACGCGCGCGGCAGGCGCGGATCTGGGTGAACACCCTGCAGCCGCGCCACGCCGCCGGCCACGTGGACGCCGAGGCCGTGCGTGATCCCGAGGCGCACTGGGGGCGTCTCCTCGCCATGGGCGCGAGCATCATCCAGACCGACGAACCCGGCGCGCTCATCGCCTGGCTGGCCGAGCGGTCCCGCGCCTCGGCTGTCACGCAATGATTGCGGTGGGCCGATAAGCTCGCCGGGATTCTCACGGACGGACGCAGGGGTCCGCGCCTGCAGGACCCCTCGTTCATGGTCGGCCGGATGGCTATCGCCCCCTCGCCAGAACCCGTCGGCAAGCCCCTCGGCGCCGGCGCGTTCGGCGCCGTGACGGCGGCCTACGGCTGGGCGCACTACGGCAAGAGCCTGTTCTGGTACACAAGCGAGATCCTCTTCGCCTTCTTCCTCACCGAGGTCGGCGGGCTCACGGGGCGCGGCATGGGGGTGGTCCTAGGATTGGGCCTGCTGGCCAGCGTGGGCTTCGACCTGGCCTTCGGCTGGGGCCTGCGCAGCCGGCTCGCCGAGGTGCAGCGCGCCGCCCGGCTGCAGCTGACCGGCGCCATGCTGAGCGCCGGCGCCCTGGGCGCGCTCTTCCTGACGCCGTGGGTCGACGCGGCCCAGGTCAAGTTCGCCTTCGCCCTGGCCGCCATGCTGGCGTTCCGCTGCGCCTACGCGGTCTATGACCTTCCGCAGAACGTCCTCCTCGCCCTGGCCACCGGGAGCGCGCAGGCGCGTACGCGCGTGGCCACCTTGCGCCTCTTCTTCAGCGGGCTGGCGACCCTGTCGGTCTCTCTGCTCGTCGGCTTGGCCGTGGCCGACGGCGACGCCCAGTCCCGCGCCCGCGCCTTCCTCTGGAGCGCTGCGGCGATCGCCGTGCTGGCGGTGGGCAGCGCCTGGGGTCTGCGACGTGCGCTGAGCGGAGCGCCCGCGCCGGCCGACGACCCCGGCCCGGCGCCCTCCGCCCTGCCGCTGTCGACCAGCCCCGCAGCTTCGACTCTCGCCCCGGCGGCTCTCCTGCTGGCGGCGACCTTCGTCGTCTCCCTGACCGCGTCGATGTTCTCGAAGCTCGAACCCTACCTGGCCGCCTATGTCCTGGCCTCGCCGATCTGGGGCGGCGCCATGATCACCGCGGCCGCCCTCGGCACGACCTTTTCGCAGCTCGGCTGGGCGTGGCTGTCGGCCCGCCGGTCGCGGCCGGCCGTCTTCGCGCTCGCCGCCGCCCTGCTGATCGCCGCCGCCCTCGTCTTCCTCGCCGGCGTCACCATCTCGCCCTGGATCGGCCTGGTCGCGGCCCTGGCCTTCGGCGCGGCGAGCGGGGGTCTGGGATCGCTGATGTGGGCGGCGTTCGGAGACGTGGTCGCCGGGCGCGCCCAGATGGCCGGCGGCCTCGCCTTCGCCACCTTCACCGGCGTCTCGAAGCTCGCCCTGGCGCTCTCGGGTCTGCTGCTGGGCCTGTTCCTCCACGCGTTCGACTACCGCGATCCAGACGGCAGGGCCGTCCTTCTGGCGATGACGCTCTGGCCGGCCCTGGGTGGTGCGGCGTGCCTGGTCCTCGCCGCCCTTTGGATGCGGCGTCGCGGACCCGCCGCCTTCGGAGCCGCGCCGGCGCGTGCGCGATCCCGCTGCGGCGCGTGAGCGCAGACATCTCTCGCCGGATCTCGCCGCCGGCCGCTCCGGGCTTCAGCGGCCCGGCCTCAGCTCGTCACCCAGCTGGCGGCGTCGACCCGCACGGCGCGGACCCCGAGACGGCGGGCGCCGGCGAGGTCGGTGCGGGGGTTGTCGCCCACCATGAGCGCCTGGGCGGGGCTGCAATCGAGCCCGGCCAGCGCCTGGCGGAAGATGGCCGGATGGGGCTTGCCGGCGACCAGGTCGGGCCGCCGGTCGGCCGCCGCGGCGATGGCGGCGGCGAGAGCCCCCGTCTCCGGCACCGCCCCGCACCGGCCAGGATGGGTGTGGTCCAGATTGGCCGCCCAGAACTGCGCGCCTCTGGCGATCAGGGCGACAGCCTTGGTCAGCTTGGCGTAGTCGAAGCCCTCGTCGCGCATGACGATCACCGCCTCCGGGGCTGTGTCGTCGATGATCAGGCCCATTCCTTCGGCGGCGCCGGTCATTCGATGGCAGGCGACAAGCCAGATCCGGCGCGTCGCCAGCCGGCGCGCCGCCTCGCGCAGAACCGCCTCACCGGCCAGGTGCACCCTGGACGGCTCGATCATCAGGCCCTGATCGGCCGCGCGGGCCGCCAGGTCCTGAGCCGTCAGGGTGGAGTTGTTGGAGACGATGGCGAAACGCCGCGCCGCCGCGACGACCGTGACCGCGCCTTGTCGCAGGACGTCGTCGACGGCGAGACAGCCATCCCAATCAAGCATCACGGCCTGCGCCGAGCGGACCTCGGCGACAAGCCGCTTAAAAGTGACTGGCTTCAAAAGACCAGGTCTTTCTTCTTCATCTCCATGCCGTCGCCTCGCGCGGCGAGGGCCGCCAGCATGTCGCGCGAGATCGGGGCGACGAAGGGGTAGCGTTCCACGAAGGCCGTGTGGGTGACCATCTGGCTCCCGTCCCAGCGGTGCAGCTGGAAAGCGGGCGGCTCCATCTCGAAGAAGCCTTCGGCCAGCCGCTCGGGACTGGGGGCGCCGGCCGCCAGGTCGAGGTTCACCTGGTGGGCCGTGGATGGGCAGATGGTGGCCAACCGCCCGCCGACCAGGGTCTGGATGGAACGATGAACATGGCCGCAGAGGACGCGCACGATGTTCGGCCGCCGCGACATGGCCGCGACGATGCCGTCCGCCCAGCCGGCGCCGAGGGCGTCCATGGTGACGATGCCGGTCTCGAACGGCGGGTGGTGCAGGGCCACGACGGTCGGCTTGTCGGCGTCCTCGGCGAGCCGGGCCTCGAACCAGTCGAGCCGCGCCTGGCAATAGTCGCCGCGATGATGCTCGTCGCTGGTGGAGTCCAGGACGATCAGGCGCACCGGCAGATGGTCGACCGCATACTGGACGAAGGGCCGTGCGCCGTTCAGGTGCGGATAGTCCAGCTCGGCCAGCAGGGTCGCCCGGTCGTCATGGTTGCCGATGGCCAGGTAGAAGGGGATCTCCAGCCGTGCCAGCTGGGCCTTGAGCTCGGCATATTCGGCCTTCGTGCCGTGGTCGGTGAGATCGCCGGCGATGAGCACCACATCGGGGCGCGGATCGAGGCCGTTGAGGCGGTCGACCGCCTTGGCCATCATGGCGTTGGTGTCGACCTGCTCGCGATAGGCGCGGGTCCCCGCGGCCACGACATGGGTGTCTGTAATCTGGGCGATGAGCATGGTGCGGGCCTCAGCTAGAGAGATGGGGCGATCTGGGCCGCAACCGGGGCCCGGCGTGCGGCGAAGCGATGGAGGAGGAGCAGGCAGAGTCCGGCGCAGATCAGCGGCGGGGCGGCCGCCATCCAGCGCAGGGTCTGGCTGAAGGCGGCGCGCGCGGCGGCGTCGGCCTGGGGGTCGAAGCCGAGATGGCCCAGGATCCAGAGCGCCCCGGCGCCGCCCAAGGCCCCCGCCAGTCCGAGCGTCAGATTGAACGAGGCGTAGAAGACCCCGGCGCGGCGCTCGCCGGTGGCTTCGGCGTCGACGTCCACCAGGTCCGAAACGATGGCCCGGAGCAGCATGTATTCGGCGCCCCAGATCAGTCCCTTGGCCACGATGAAGCCGGCGAAGACGCCGAGCGCGCCGGCCGGCAGCAGAAGTGGGACCGGCGCCAGAACCATCTGGGCGGCCAGCACGCCGATGAGCGCCCGTCGCTTGTCCGTCCTGCGGCTGACCGTCAGCCAGAGGGGGATGGAGATGAAGCCGAACAGGGCCTGGACCACCAGAAAGGTCGCCGCCCAATCGGGCAGGGCCAGGCCATCGCGCACCAGGAACAGGTAGATGGACGAGCCGATCGCGTCCCCGAGCCCGACCAGGAAATAGGCGCCCGAAATGATCGCGAAGTCGCGCCGCCGGAAGACCACCAGATAGGAGTCGACGATGCTGGCTATGTCGAACCGGCTGCGCCGGGCCTGCGGCTCGGGAACCACCGCCATCAGCCAGCCGATGACCAGCGGCAAGGCGATGATGACGAGCCAGCCCATGAACTGCATCTGGTCGGCGATGTCGGCCCCGGACCGGCGCTCGAGGACGGCCGGGCCGATGGCGAAGATCGGCAGGGCGCCGGCCACTGCGAGCATCTTGAAGCCGAAGATTCGGGAGCGCTCGTCATAGTCCGAGCTGATCTCCACCCCCCAGGCGCCGTGGGCCACGATGACCATGGTCCAGGCCGTGTTGAGCACGATCGACCAGCCCAGGATCACGCCGAAGCCGGTCCCAGGAGCGGCGAAGTAGAGTTGCCAGGTGGCCAGGGCGATGACCGGGGCGCCGGCGAGGACCCAGGGCCGCCGCCGTCCGATGGGCGTCTGCGTGGCGTCGGTCAGCAGGCCCATGATCGGGTCGTTGACCATGTCCCACAGCCGGGCCAGCAGCATGATGTGGCCGACCGCGACCAGGGACAGGCCGACGTGCTGCGTCAGGAAGGCCGGCGCGAAGACCGTCATTGGGATCTGGAAGCCGGCGACCAGCATGGCCGGCGCCGACAGGGCCAGGATCTGGGCGAGCGACAGGCGGGCGAGCCGCTGCGGTTCCATCGGGATCTCCATTGGCCTTCCCCTGGGCCTCAGAACCGCGCGCCCAGGCGCACGCCGTAGAAGCCGGGCTCGCCGCGGATCGCCGTGGAGAGGCCGCCGAAGGATTTCCCCGTATTGCCGATGTCGATGACGAATTCTTCGTCGAAGATGTTGTTGCCCCAGACCTCGGCGTACCAGCGGTCGCCCGGACCCGAGACCCCGAAGGCCCCGTTGACCAGGGTGTAGGCCTCCTGCTGCTCGGCCGGCAGGTTGTCGTCGTTGAAGTAGTGCTGGCCGCGATAGGCGACTGTCCCCTGCAGCCGAAGCGTCATGCCGTTGGCCAGCGGCCAGCGATAGTCGCCCGCCGCGCTGAAGGTGTGCTTGGGCGCCAGACGCAGACGGTTCCCCGAGAGGTCGCCGGCTGAGGTGCGGAAGTTGTCGTACTGCCCGTCGTGATAGGCGTAGCCGACGGAGACGAGGAAGTTGTCCGTCAGTTCGCCGTTCAGGCTCGTCTCGAAACCGGTCGCGCTGGCCTCGCCGGCGTTGATCCGGCCGATCGCCGGGTCGGGGTCGACGGTGATGAAGTCCGTGTACTCGAAGTGGTAGAGGGCCGCGTCGAGGACCATGCGATCCAGCGCGCGGGCCTTCAGTCCGACCTCGTAATTGTTCACATATTCTGGCTTCACCACGTCACGGACGCCGACGCCGGCGGCTGTGAATCCGACGCCGATGCTGCCGGATCGTGCGCCGCGGGCGATGCCGGCATAGAGGTTCACCGACTCGTTCAGTCGGTAGAGCGCGACGATCCGCGGCGTCAGCAGGTCGAACCCGCCGTCCTCCTCGAAGAACACGCCCTTGCTGTTCCCCCCGAAGGCGCCGTTGCGCAGAGCGATCGGGGCGCGGCCGTCGAGCGTCGTGACCGTGGTGGCCGCCCGGCTGACGCCATGGTCGGACTGGTAGCGGAGCCCGCCTTCCAGGGTGAGGCGGTCGTTAACGCGCCAGCTGACGTCGGCGAAGACCGCCAGGCTGTCGCGCTCGTTCTGCTGAACCCGCCCGGTGAGGGTCATCGAGGTCACGGGCAGCAGCACGCCCGGGGCCGCCGGGAACATCGTCACGGGCGGAGCGGTGAGCCGGCCGCCGTTCAGCAGGTATTGCTCGTTCAACCCGATGGCGAGGTGGTCTTCGATCTCCTCGTGGAAGGCGCTGGCCCCGAAGAACACCGAAACCGGTCCGGCCGGTTGCCAGCTCAGGCGAAGCTCCTGACTCACCTGCCACTGCTGGGTGTCCTGATCGCCGATGATGTAGGCGACCGCCGTGCCGTCGCCGTCCCACTGCTCCAGGGCGTCGATCTCGCGATAGCCGCTCAGCGACTGCAGCGTCCATTCCGGCGACAGCCTGTAGGTGCTGTCGAGCACCGCGCTGAAGACGCGGCGATTGAGCTTCTGGTCGGGCCGGTCCTGGGCCGTGGGCGTGAACGGGCTGACGTCGCCGCCGGCCGGTGGAATGCTGATGCTCTTGAATTCGGTCGGGCCGGGATCGTCCTGCTGCCCCTGCAGGATCAGGTCGGTGGTCCAGTCGGCCGTGGGTTCGTACCGGAAGGCGACCCGGCCGAACTGCGTGTCGCGCGCCATCATCTGGCTGACCGGGCCGGCCAGGTTGTCGACGATGCCCTCGCGGCGCTTGATGCGCACTGCGCCGCGCACGCCCAGTACGCCCTCCACCAGCGGCGCATTGGCCCAGGCCGTGGCGTTGGTGAAGTTGTAGTCGCCGCGCTCGACCACCGCCTCGCCGAACGCCTCATTGAGATTGGGACGCGCCGAGCGGATCGAGATCGCCCCGATGGCCGCGCCGCGACCGAACAGGGTGCCCTGCGGCCCCTTGACCACCTCGACCCGCTCCAGATCGACGAACTCGACGATGGAGCCCGACTGGCGGCTGCCGTCGATGCCGTCGGCATAGATGGAGATCTGCGGCTCGGCGAAGGCGTCGGTCACCTCGGCGGTGATGCCGCGCATCACATAGCCGGTCCGCTGCGGGCTCTGTTCCTGAACGATCAGGCCCGGCGTCAGATAGGCCAGCTCGTTGTGGCCCTGGATGCCGAAGCTCTCGATCGCCTGGGGCCCGAAGGCCGTGATCGCGACGGGCACCTCCTCGATCGCCTGTTCGCGCCGCTGGGCGGTGACGACCAGCGCTTCCACCTCATGGGCGGCGGTCGCCTCGCCGGCAGGTTTGGCCTCCTGAGCGCCGGCGCTGGCGGCCAAGGCCCAGGACATCACGCTCAGACTCACGCCCGCAAAGCCCAGAAGGGCCGCTTTCCGGCTCGCCATGACACACCCCCAAGTCTGTTGTCTTGAACATACGTACCAGGGAGGTGCGACAAGAATGTGAAGTGCTGTCGGTGCAAGAACGCGCAAGCGCGTAGGCTGACAATCTTGACCTGAACATATGTCCCAGGCTCTAGGGCCGGGGGAACATCAGTTCCATGGCTTCGGCGACCCGTTCGGCGCGGCCGGCCGCGCCGGCGGCCCGTTCTGCGTCGCACAGAAGGGATGCGCCGCTTTCCCAGACGGCGTAGTCGGCGGCGTCGGCGCCCCCGGCCGGGCGTCCCAAGGCCGCCCCGAGCGCCGAGCGCGTCACCAGTCCGCGTATGCGGCGAAGCTCTATCGCCACCGGCCGGAAGCTGGGATCCACCGCGGCCTCCAGGCCGACCTCGGCGATGGCCCGCACCATGGCCAGGCGCTCCCCGGGCCGGCCGGCGCCGTCCCGCTCGCCGCGCGCCTGCTGATCGCGGGCGAAGGCCGCCAGGCTGGGGGCTTGCGCCGGCCCGGCGGGCCGGGAGGTCATCGACCGTTCGAAGACCCGCAGCAGCCCCTCGCGGACGAGATCGGCCCGCGAGCTGAAATGATAGGTCATGGACGACAGAGAGGCGCGCGCCCGGGCGGCGATGGCCCGGTGGGTCGCATCGGCGGTGCCGGCTTCGGAGATGATGTCGGCCGCTGCGTCGATGATGCGGTTCTTGACCGTCAGGTCCCGCTCCGAGGGGGCGGGCCTGGGATCCATGTGGTCCAGGCAGAGCTCGGTGTGCCAGTGAGCGTCCGACGGCCGCAGGGGCTCGCCCGCGGTGCGTCTCAATACGCGGCGCAGGGCCTCGCCGACGATCAGCTCCCGCTCTGGCGAGCCCGCCAGCGCCGGCAGGAAGACCAGCTCGAAGGCGGCGAACTCCGCAGCGATCGGATGGGGATCGATCTTGGCCCAGGCCTGACGCCAGGCCTCGATCCAATCGGCTGTCACTTCCGCCAGCGCCGGCGCGCGATCGGCCGCGAGCAGCAGGTCGCCCCAGAGCCGGGCGAGATCGGGCCGGTCGGCGGACAGGGCGAAGAGCCAGGCGGCGGCGGCCTCCGTCCGCTGCTCAAGGCTTTCGCTACGCCCGGCGAGTTCCGTCAGGCGCGCCAGCTTCTCCCGCCACGCGACGCCGGCCAGGTCGCAGGCGCGAGCCAGCAATCTGGGACGCGTCTCAAAGTGATAGGCGAGGAGGCTCGGCGCGACGCCTGCGGCCGCGGCGATCTCCCGCATGGAGACATCGAGGGGCCGGCGGCTGCGGAAGAGGGTGAGGGCCGCCTCCAGGATCGGTGCGGCGCCTCGTTCGCGGCCACTGCGAATCGCCTCATCGGTCATCGGGCCGATTTAACAGGCCTCTCTGCTCAAGTCCCGTCGACCGACCCGCAGGAGCCGGGTCCCTGGGGTCGGAACGCGACGCCAACGCCTCGAGCGAAGCAACCCATCCGCCGGGCCGGCGACAGCGCCTGAAGCACGCCGGCCAGGTCGGGCGGTCCTGCTGGCGTCTCGCCGAAGAAGGCGGCGGCGGCGAGGGCGCCGAGGGCCGGGGCGGTCTGAAGGCCGAAGCCGCCCAGGCCGGCCATCCAGAAGAAGCCCGGCGCCCGGCCGTCCCATCCGACGAGCGGCAGGCGGTCGGGCGCAAAGGTGCGCAGGCCGGCCCACCGGCGGCTCACATGGGGCGGCGCGTGGGTGGTCATCTCGCCCAGCCGCGCCATGGCCAGGGCGACGCCGGCTTCGTCGGCGACGGCGTCTTCCGGCGCGCAGGCCGTCTCATCGGCCGGACAGACGAGCCACTGCGCGCCGAAGGGACGGATATAGAGCCGCTCGCCCAGGTGCTTGACGATCGGTCCGTCGAGGCTGCGCGGCGGCGCTTCGACGAGAACCACGGTCCGTCTGTAGGACGTCAGGCCAAGCGGCGGCAGGCCCGCCCGGCCGGCCGTCTCGTCGGCCCAGGCCCCTGTCGCATTGACGATCGCGCGGCAGACGATCTCCTCTCCGGCGAGCCTGAGGCGCCAGCCCTCGCCGTCATGCGAGACGATGTGAGCCTCGGTCCCGAGCCATACGGCCGCCCCGCGGCGGCTGGCCATGGCGATGAGACCTTGGTGCAGGCGGGCGGCGTCCAGTTCCCCCGTCTCCTCTTCCAGCCATGCCGCGCCGACGACAGACGAACGCAGGACGGGGCAGAGATCGCGCGCCTCGCGCGGGGTCAGCGGCCGGACCTTTCCGCACGGGGGTGGGTGATCGCTGGGCCCGAAATGGAGGACGGGGCGGGGCCGGACGAGGGCGTCGCCGATTTCGGCCGGCGGCCGCTCGAGAAACGGGCGGCTCGCCTCGGCCAGCGTGCGGACGACCGGGCCGCCGTAGGATGGGATGTACATTCCCGTCGAGCGCCCGCTGGCGTGGGCCCCCAGCCGCGCCTCCTTCTCCAGAAGGAGAACCCTGATCCGCGGCGCAAGGCTGGCCGCCACGGCGGCGCCGGCGACCCCGCCGCCCAGGACGACGGCGTCGAACCTATGGCCCGCCATCAGCCCGGCACGGGGCGCATGCCGGGCTCGCCCTCGAGGTAGCCGGCGACCAGGGGGGCCGGAAGGTCGCTGGCCCTGAGCTGAGCATGCAGCCGTTCGACGTCCCCGCTGTCGATGAAGCGGCCGTAGGCGGCGATGACCGCAGACATGTCGCAGGCGTGCGGGGAGAGGCGCAGGGCGCGCACCCCGGCCGTCCACAGCGTCTCCGGCGAAAGCCCGACGCACTGCACGCCGTGGGAAAGCGTCTGCACCCCGTTGATGCTCAGGAACGGCGCGCCCTCCACAGTCTGGACCGCCTGGCCATCGGGGTCGCGGTCGCAGACGAAGCGGCAGGTGTCCTTCGACAGGCCGAAGCGGTGGGCGTGGTGGCAGCGGGCCGAGAGCGCGAGCGGCATGCGCCCGAAGGCGAACAGCTCGATCGGCAGCGTCGGGCAGGCCCGATGGATTTCGGCGATCGCGCGCAGCGGCAGTTCGACGTTGGCGCAGAGGCGGTCACATCCTCGATCGATGAGAATCTGCGCCGCCGTCGCGTTGTAGACGTTCAGCAGCGGCCCGGCCGTGAAGGGCTGGCCGACCGGCAGGACTGGCAGCGCCGAGACGTCGTTCACCTCCACCAGCGCCGCGTCCTCCAGCAGGCGGCGCATCCGGCTTCGGTCGCGCGCGGTGGCGAGCAGCGCCAGGGTGGACCAGACCACCTCCTTGCCGGCGGCCCTCAGGCGATCGGCCGCCCGGGCGAGGACGTCGGCGTTCAGAGGCTCGCGCTTTCCGCAGACCACCTCCCCCAGATAGACGCGCCGCACGAGGCTCTCGCCCGCCATGCGGTCGTAGAAGCCGGCGACATCCTCCGCCGACCAGTTGAACAGAAGCGGGCCAAGCGCGAGCTCCAATGTCATCCTAGCGCCACCGCTTGTTGTAGGCGCCGGCGGTCTCTCGCCCGCCTTCGGCCAGGTCGGTGAGCAGGTGCTCGAAGGGCGCGGTGCTCTCGCCGCGGTCCAGGGCGTCGATCGCCGAGCGGAAGGCGCGTGTCACGCGCGCCACATAGGCCTTGCCGCGCTGCCGTCCCTCGATCTTGACGGCATGGACGCCCGCCGCCCGCAGTTCGGCGAGCAGTCCCATGGCGTTGAGGCTGGTGGGCTCCTCGAAGAGGTAGGAGGCTTCTCCCTCCACGGCGAAGCGTCCCTTGCACAGCGTCGGATAGCCGACCGTCTTTCCGGCCGGCGCGTGATCGAGCGCCAGACCGGCCAATCGGGTGGTCATGCCCGCGGCCGAGCGTTCGAAGCTGACGGCTTCCGGCGGCGAACAGACGCCCGACAGGTTCGGCGACTGGCCGGTCGCATAGGACGAGAGCGCGCACCGCCCTTCGGCCATGACGCAGAGGCCGCCGAAGACGAAGGCTTCCACCTCGGTGGCGACATCGGCGACCAGGCGGGCGATTTCCTGCGCCGACAGCACCCGCGGCAGAACCACCCGGCGCACCCCGAAGGTCTCGGCGTAGAAGGCGATCGCCTCGGGCGTGTTGGCGGCCGCCTGGACCGACAGGTGCAGCCGAGCCGTCGGGCTTAGGGCCCGGACGTGGGCCAGGACGGCCAGATCGGCGGCGATGATGGCGTCAGCGCCGGCTTCCAGGGCGGTTTCGGCCGAACGGCGCCAGCGGGCTTCGTCGCCGGCCCGGGCGAAGGTGTTGATGGCCACGAGCACCTTGGCCCCTCGGCGGTGGCAATCGGTCACCGCCTGCGCCAGCTCTCCGGCGTCGAAGTTGAGGCCCGGGAAATTGCGGGCGTTGGTCTCGTCACGCAGGCCGCAATAGACGCTGTCGGCGCCCGCCTCCACGGCGGCCTCGAGCATGGCCGGCGATCCCGCCGGGCAGACGAGCTCAATCGATCCCATGGGCCCCTCGCGGTCGAAGCGTGGTGCGGCGCCAGTCCAGCAGCCGGCGCAGGATCGGCTCCAGGCCGGGCGCCAGGGCGGCGGGCGCGAGAAGATCGGCCAGGCGCAGGTCGGCCGCCTCCAGGGCGTTGTGCAGCGCCATGATCGCGGCCGTGTCGCCGGTGACGTCGAGAGCGCCGGAGAAGAAGATGGCGTCGGCGTCGGCCGACCCCTCGAACAGGGCGAGCAGATCGGGCAGGGCGCCGGCGACGGCGGCGACGCAACCGGGCGTCGGACCCCGCCGGACGACCCGAACCTGCCCGCCGCCGCTTTCCAGCCTCAGCTCGAAGGCCACCGGCAGGTCGGTCGGCGCGATGAGGTACCGGCAGCCCTGATATCGGCCGAGGCGCCCGAAGGCGGCCGGGGATCGCCTCCAGGCCCGCCGGATCGCCCGATTGAGCAAGACTTCAACAGGCCGTCGCATCGCCATGGCGACGTCGGCGAGCGCCTGTTCTGTCACGCGCTTGTCCAACTGCAGCATGGTCCCCCTCGTGGCGGAGCCGATCGCTCCTGTCGGAGGCCTACGGGATCGGGGCGGGACGTCGAATGGCGTCGGTCAACGGCGCTGTTGACCTTGGTTGGCCCGGCTCTCCTAGGCGATCAATTGGGTCGGTCTGTTGGACCAGGTTTCCAGCTGCGCCTTGCCGGCGCTGCGCGTCACCTCGGGCGCATGGCTGTCGATCAGCAGGTCGGGCTTGGCCAGGCGCGCCAGGACGACCGGCCGGGTGATGGTCACGGAGGGGCCGTTCACGCTCACCCCGTAGTCGGCCAGGTTGGCGAAGGCCCGCGAGAGGTTCTCCGGCGTCATGCCCAGCAGGGAGGCGAGCACCCGCTTCTCGTGAGGCAGGGTCACCGTTTCGGCGTCCCCCTGCCGGACCCGCAGGGTGATCAGGTAGTTGGCCAGGCGTTCGATGCCGCCGCGCAGCTTCTGGTTCTTGATCGAACGGACGAGGCCGCGGTAGCAGCCGGCGAGCTCCTCGCTGACTGCGAACCCGAAGCCGGCATCCTCGCGCATCTCGCGGCGCAGGGTTTCGCCGGAGATCATCAGGACATCGGATCGCTCGCGGGTGGTGGCGGTCATCAGGGCGCTTGTGTCGAGCACCACCGCAGCCAGGATGAAGGTCGAGAGCGGTCCCAGCAGGGCGAGGATCGTCTCCTTGTCGTTCCAGGTGCCGGACAGCTCCACGGTTCCGTCCAGCACGATGTAGAGAAAGTCGACGCTGTCGCCTTCCATCAGGAGCGTCGTGCCGGCGGGAAACCGCTGCAGAAAGGCCCCCTGCATCAGACGCTGGAAGGTCTCCTCGCTCGCCGCCTGCAGGAACGGCAGGGTGCGCACGCGTTCGATGTCGGCTTCTCTGATCGGCATTCATGACCCTCCCTTGCAGGGAGGGAACATGCGGGCGTTCGTCGCGCGAACCTTGATCTATGTCAGGCCGCCGAGCATTGGCGGTCCGCCGTATCGTCGCAGCGCGCCAGATCGGCCGGCGTGTTCAGGTTGACGAAGGATCCGGAGGCCTCCGCCGACCAGGACACCCGGCAGGCGCCGATCTCCCGCAGCAGCCCCTTCAGCGACCGGCCGCCGTGAGCCAGGTAGGCGGTGAGGCTTTGGCGCGCCTGGGGCCTCCAGAGGCCGCAGGCCGGATGGTCGCGATGGCCGTCGCTCGGGAAGGCGGCGAGGACCTGAGGCGCAAGGTCGAGCGCCGCCTCCAGCCGGCAATACAGATCCGTCGGCAGGCGCGGTGCGTCGCAGGGAATGGTCAGCACATGCTTCACCCCCAGTCCCGCGGCGTGATCCAGGGCGGCGGCCACGCCGGCGAGGGGCCCCTCGACCCCATCCGGATCGAAGAGCAGAAGGGCGGGCGGCAGACCGGCGGCCTGGCCCGCGTCCCGGACCGACAGGGCGAGGTGATCGGCGAAGCCGGCGGCCAGGCGGAGCGCGTGTTCCCCCAGCGGGCGGCCGTTCAGGAGGCGCTGTGGCTTGCCGCCCCCCATCCGCTCTCCGGCGCCGCCGGCCAGCACCACGCAGAGCCGCTGCGCGCTCATGGCCTTCGCCCCTGCCGCCGGTGGAAGCGGTCGGAGGCCGCCAGCGCCCGCGCCCGCTCGAGCCGGCCGACCGAAACGTCCAGATCGCGCAGCAGGCCGTCCTGGATGGAGTAGATCCAGCCGTGGACCTCCAGCGGCTGCTTTCGCCGCCAGGCGTCGCGGACGAACGGATTGGCCGCGATGTTGCGGACCTGTTCGATCACGTTGCGCTCGCAGAGGTCGTTCACCCGCGCCTCCGGATCGGAGATGGTCGCCAGCTCGTGCTCGCATCGCCAGGAGAGCGTGCGGACCGGGGAGAGCCAGTGGTCGATCAGGCCGTGCCGCTTCTCCGACAGGGCGGCGCGCACGCCGCCGCAGCCGTAGTGGCCGCAGACGATGACGTGGCGGACCTTGAGCACCTCGACCGCAAACTGCAGCACCGAAAGGAAGTTGGCGTCCTGCGCCGGCGCGAGGTTGGCGACGTTCCGGTGCACGAAGAGCTCGCCCGGATTCAGGCCGACGATCTCGTTGGCCGGCACCCGGCTGTCGGAACAGCCGATCCAGAGGTATTCCGGGCTCTGCTGACCGGCCAGGCGGCGGAAGTACTCCGGATCGGCGCGGTTGCGCGCGGCGGCCCAGCGCAGATTGTTCTCGAAGAGGTCGGCGATCACGGGCGCGCGTCCAGGACCAGTCCGCGCCGGGCGGCCAGGCGCCGGCTGAGCGCCAGGAGGTCCTCGGCCGACAGCCTCAGCCGGGCGATCGGCAGGACGACGGCGTTCTCCAGCGCCAGGTGCCGCAGTTCATGGCGCGCGAAGGTGACGAGGGTCGACTTCGCCTGAGGATCCAGACCCGGCGCCTTGCGGGCCGAGAGGCAGGCCTCCAGGCGTGTTCGCACCGCCTCGGCGTGGGCGACGTCGGCCCTGTGCTCGGCCGACAGCCGTCCGAGCGCATTTTCGATCTCGTCCTCCGGCAGGGCGCGGCGGCGGAGCAGGGGAAAGAGGTCTTCTTCCTCGTCGATGACGTGCAGGGCCAGGTCGTAACGGATGAAGTCGAGGATGCGCGTGATCGGCTCGGCGGCGAAGGCGCTCGCCGCGGCGACCTCCTCCACCAGGCGGCAAAGCTGGCGATGCCGGTAGTGCTCGGCGAAGAACCACTCGAGCGGCTCGCGCAGCAGCTCGCGTGGAATCTCCTCGATGTCGGCAAGGGGGGCGCTCGCCATGGCGGCTCTCCAGAGGCTCAGTAGCGGTAGTCGAGGCTCACCCAGACCTTGGTGCGGTCGGCGTAGCCCGGGCGGTCGCCGTCGAACCACGCGACCTTGGTCTCCAGGGTCAGGCGCTTGCCGAGCGGCGCGGCGGCCAGGAGATCGATTTCGGTCCCGTACGGATCGCCGTCGTCGGGCAGGGTGAAGCGGTGAGCGGCCGCAACCAGGCGGATGGGGGGCAGGGCCTGCGTCCGCAGCGTGGCGCCGGCCTTCAGGTTGAGGTCCTGGACGCCCTCGGGCGGCGTGGCGAGAAAGACGTCGGCCCAGCCCTGGAAGGCGTGAAGCGTCGCGAGCGGCGTGGAGAAGCCGCGGCGGCCGTCTCCGTCGAGGCGTTCGACGCCGAGGCTGCCCCAGGTGTCGCCCTTGCGCAGCCCGACCGAAGCCGCGGCGTAGTCGACCTCGAAGTCGAGGGGATTGGCCGCATGGTCCGTCTGGCGCGCGTAGGCCGCCTCCAGCGTGCCCTTCAGGCCGTCGGCTGAGATCGGCTTGTGGATCTGGACCCCGAGACCGAGCGTGGCGCTCGACTGGGTCGGCGCGTTTGCGAAGTCCAGCCACTCGCCGTGCGCGCTGAGCTGGCCCCAGGGCTGTTTCCAGTCGGCCTGAGCCAGGTGGCTGTCGGAGCGCCATTCGCCCTGAGGGCTGTCGTCGCCGAACACCCGCCGCACCCGGTCCACATAGGCGTAGGTCACCGACAGATCCTTGGCGGCCTTCAGGTCGAGCCGGACGGCGTCGAAGGTCTGCTCGTTCTGGCGGAAGCCCACATTGCCGACGAAGCGGGCCGAACCGAGCACGATCCGCTGGCGGCCGACGGTCGCTGCGCCCTTGTCGCCCGTCCAGGAGAGCTGCAGGCGGTTGAGCTCGGTCGTCTCGGGGTCGGCCACGACCGGAAGGTTCGCCTTGCCGTTCGTGGTGGAGTTGTAGCGGTCCTCCACGGCCAGGACGTTCTCGCCCTCGATCAGGCCCTGGAAGCCGCGCCAGACGGGCGTCTGCAGGCCCAGACGCGTGCGCAGGGTGAGCGCCCCGGCGTCCTTCGCCAGGTCCGCCTGATCGACGCCCTCGTAACGCAGGCGGCTCTCCAGGATCAGCTTGACCTCGTCGGCGGCGGCGGGACTTGCGCAGAAGGCGCCGGAGACGAGGGCCGCAGCCCACAGATGTGGATGGCGCATGGTCTTCAGACCCTTCGGATGACGGTGAAGCGCGGCTTGGGCGGCGCCACCTTGAGGCGGAGAATGGCGGCCAACGCGGCGAGCGCGGGGTCGGCGGCGCCCTGGGCGGCGGAGATGAGCTTGGTCCAGTCCTCGTCCGTGGCCTCGGCCAGGAAGTCGGCGGTGGTCGCCTGCACGTAGTCTGCAAGCGGGACGCCTGCGGCCTCTGCGGCCGCCGCCACCTTCTCGAAGAAGGCCGGGTCGACCGCCTGCAGCCAGGACTCCAGACGTTCGCCGGCCAGCCCCGGCTCGAGCAGCCGGCCGAGGGTGAGCGAGCCCTCGCGGACCCGGCCATCGTCGCTGAGGCTGACCGCCACGCCCTCGGTGCGGGCCGCGGCCGCCAGGTCGGCGACATAGCGGGTCGCCGCAGCGGTCCAGGCGCGGCTCTCCAGGTGAAGGCGGATCCGGTCCTCGACCAGCTCGAAGGGCAGCAACCGGCCCTCGATGCGGCGATCGAGGCGGAGCACATGCCAGCCGAAGCGGGAGCGGACGGGCGAGGCCGCCACTTCGCCCGGCTGGAGGCCCGCCAGCGCGCTCTCGACCTCGCCCACCAGGTCGCCGGGGCGAAGCTGGCCCAGGGAGCCGCCGGCGCTGGCGCCCGACGGGCAGGCCGAGTGGGTGCGAGCGAGATCGGCGAAGCTCGCCAGGCCCTGGCGGAGCTGAGCGATCAGGTCATCGGCCAGGGCCTGGGCGCCGGCGTCGCCATCCGCCTCCGCCTCCGCCTCGAGCAGGATGTGCGAGGCTTCGGTGAGCGGCGGGGTGCGGAACCGCTCGCGCTGGCTCTCGTAGAGGCGCAGGCACTCCGCCTGGCTGGGCGTGGCCACCGAGAGCTCGGTTTCCAGCACCGCGCGGGCCAAGGCCTCTTCGGGGGTTTCTTCCCGCCCCAGGGCGTCGGTCTCCGGTTCCGGCGTCAGGCCGAGGTCCTGACCGCGTCGGATGAGCAGAGCCCGGATGGCGAGCGCGTGGGCGGCGGCGGCCCGGGCCTCGGCCGCCGAGGCGCTGGGATGGTTCTGGATTTCCTGGGCGATGAGCGCTTCGGGCAGCTCGACGCCGTCGATCACGAGAGAGGGCATGAGGGGGCTCCGGCTCAGCGATCGAGGTGCGGGCGCACGGCGCGCGCGACATAGACGGGGGCGGCGGGCTCGGGGCGCCGCGGGAGCGGGCGCCTTGTCCGCACCAGCTGCCAGCCGCGCCGGTTCAGGTACCAGATCGGCGCCGACAGCATGTGGACGAGCCGGGTGAACGGGAAGACCAGCAGGATGGTCAGGCCGAGGAAGAGGTGGGCCTTGAAGATCCAGTGGACGTCGGCGACGTGGTCCGCAGCCCCGGCGCGGAAGGCGAAGATGCCCTGCGCCCAGTTCATGAACTTGACCATCTCGTGCCCGTCGCGGTGGCCGAGGGAGATCGGGATGGTCGCCAGGCCGAGCGCCAGCTGGATGACCAGGATCGCCAGGATGGCGGTGTCGCCGAAGCTGGAAGTGTTCCGGATGCGCGGGTCGAACACGCGGCGGTGCAGCAGGATGAGACCGCCGAGGATGGCGACCAGGCCGGCTGCGCCGCCGGCGACGATCGCCAGCATCTGCTTGAAGCTGTGGCTGATCCCGAGCGCGTCGAAGACGGCGATCGGGGTCAGCAGGCCCACGAAATGGCCGCCGAAGATGGCCAGTACGCCGAGGTGGAAGAGGATCGAGCCGGTGACCAGCTGCCGCCGGCGCAGGAGCTGCGAGGAGCCGGTGCGCCAGGTGTAGGGCTCGCGGTCGAACCGCAGGACCGAGCCGATGACCAGGACCGACAGGGCGATGTACGGGTAGACCCCGAAGACGACTTGGTTGAGATCCATCTCACGCCTCCTTTAGGCGGACGCCCGAGCGCGCGCGGGCGCCGGCGCTTGCATGGCCTGGACGAGGGCCTCGGCCTTCGGGCAGCCCACATCGGAGGGTCCGAAGGTCACGGCGGTCTCGGCCCACAGCCTGTCCATGGCTTCGAGGTCGGCGGGGTCGTCCTCCGGCTCCTGAAGGAGGGCCGCCAGCGCCTCGCTGTCGGCCGGATGGGCCGCCAGCGCCAGCAGGGCGCCGAACGCCGCGCGATAGGCGCTGCCGCGCTTGTGCAGCCGCTCGCCCAGGGCGGCGATCACGTGGGAGGCCTCGCCCAGCAGCGAGGCGGCTTCGGCCGGGGGCTGGGTGGACAGGAACTCCAGGAAGACCGGCAGGTGGTCGGGGAGCTCGTTGGCCGTCAGGTCCAGGCCCTTGCTGCGGTAGAGCTCCAGCAGGGCGACCATGGCCTGGCCGCGGTCGCGGCTCTCGCCATGGATGTGCTCGTAGAGGTTCAGCGAGAGCGATCGGGTGCGATCGAACAGCCAGACGTAGCGCTCCTGCGCCTCATAGAGATCGCCGGCGCCGATCTCCTCGCCCAGCCGGGCCAGGGCCCGCTTGATCGGGTGGGGCAGGGCGGCGTCCTTCTGCAGAACCGCCACGGCCTCGTCGAGCGCCGCCCGGGTTTCGTCGGTGGGGTAGCGCAGCAGGAGCGCCAGAGCGCGATAGGACAGGGACATGGATCAGGCCTCCATCGGCGTCTTGGCGCGCGAGCGCTTGTTGGGCCCGAAGAGGCCCAGCTCGGTGCGTCCGCCGGAACAGTCGTTGCCGAAGGTGAAGCCGCAGGAGCCGCGCATGTCGTAGGCGTCCTCTGCGGTCTCGCGGTGGTTGGTGGGGATGACGAACCGGTCCTCGTAGTTGGCGATCGCCATGTACCGGTACATCTCCTCGACCTGGGCGGCGGCCAGCCCGACCTTGGCCGCGACGCCGTGGTCGATGCGCCCGTCCACGGTCTTGGCCCGCATGTAGCTGCGCATGGCGAGCATGCGTTGCAGGGCGAGCGTCACCGGGGCCTCGTCGCCGGCGGTCAGCAGGTTGGCGAGATAGCGGACCGGGATGCGCAGCGAGGCGACGTCGGGCATTTCGCCGTCCATCTCCAGGGCGCCGGCCGCGGCCGCCGACTGGATCGGCGAGAGCGGCGGCACGTACCAGACCATGGGCAGGGTCCGGTATTCTGGGTGCAGCGGGAAGGCGACCTTCCAGTCGATCGCCATCTTGTAGACCGGGCTCTGCCGCGCGGCCTCGAGCCAGGCCTCCGGGACGCCGTCGGCGCGCGCCTGGGCGATCACCGAGGGGTCGTTGGGGTCGAGGAAGACGTCCAGCTGGGCCTGGTAGAGGTCCTTCTCGTCGGGCGTCGACGCCGCCGCCTCGATCCGGTCGGCGTCATAGAGCAGGACGCCGAGATAGCGGATGCGCCCGACGCAGGTCTCCGAGCAGACGGTCGGCTGGCCGACCTCGATCCGCGGGAAGCAGAAGGTGCACTTCTCGGACTTACCGGACTCCCAGTTGTAGTAGATCTTCTTGTAGGGGCAGGCCGAGACGCACATGCGCCAGCCGCGGCACTTGTCCTGATCGATCAGGACGATGCCGTCCTCGTCGCGCTTGTAGATGGCGCCGGACGGGCAGGCCGCCACGCAGGCCGGATTGAGGCAGTGTTCGCACAGCCGCGGCAGGTACATCATGAAGGTGTTTTCGAAGGCGCCGTAGATGTCCTTCTCCACGCCTTCGAAGTTGTAGTCGGCCGACCGCTTGGCGAACTCGCCGCCCAGGATCTCCTCCCAGTTCGGCCCCCACTCGATCTTCTCCATCCGCTGGCCGGTGATCTTCGACCGCGGCCGGGCGGTGGGGAACGCCTTCATCTCCGGCGCCGTCTGCAGGTGCGCATAGTCGAAGTCGAAGGGCTCGTAGTAGTCGTCGATCTCCGGAAGGTCGGGATTGGCGAAGATCTTGGCGAGGATGCGCCACTTGGCGCCCATCTTCGGCTCGATCTTGCCGTTCGCCTTACGGACCCAGCCGCCGTTCCACCGCTTCTGGTTCTCCCAGTCCTTGGGATAGCCGACGCCGGGCTTGGTCTCGACATTGTTGAACCAGGCGTATTCGACGCCTTCTCGGTTGGTCCAGACGTTCTTGCAGGTCACCGAGCAGGTATGGCAGCCGATGCACTTGTCGAGATTCAGCACCATGCCGATTTGAGCGCGGACCTTCATCAGACGGTCTCCTTGGCCGAAGCCGGTTGGTCGAGCCAGTCGACCTTGTTCATCTTGCGGATGACGACGAATTCGTCCCGGTTTGCGCCCACGGTGCCGTAGTAGTTGAAGCCGTAGGCCAGCTGGGCGTAGCCGCCGATCATGTGGGTGGGCTTGAGGACCGTGCGGGTGACCGAGTTGTGTATGCCCCCACGCCGGCCGGTGATCTCCGATCCGGGCGTGTTCACGATCTTTTCCTGCGCGTGGTACATGAAGGTCGTGCCTTCACGCATGCGCTGGGACACCACCGCCCGGGCCGCGATCGCCCCGTTGACGTTGAAGACCTCGATCCAGTCGTTGTCGACGATGCCGGCGCGCTGGGCGTCGACCTCCGAGATCCACACCACCGGGCCGCCGCGGTTGAGCGTCAGCATCAGCAGGTTGTCGCTGTAGGTGGAGTGGATGCCCCACTTCTGGTGCGGGGTGATGAAGTTCAGCACGATCTCGGTGTTGCCGTTGGGCTTGGCGCCCTTCACGTGCGTGGTCTTCAGGTCGACCGGCGGACGGTAGACGCAGAGCGCCTCGCCGAAGGCCCGCATCCACAGATGGTCCTGGTAGAGCTGCTGGCGCCCGGTGAGGGTCCGCCAGGGGATCAGCTCATGCACATTGGTGTAGCCGGCGTTGTAGCAGACGTGCTCGCTCTCCAGGCCCGACCAGATCGGCGAGGAGATGATCTTGCGCGGCTGGGCGACGATGTCGCGGAACCGGATCTTCTCCTCTTCCTTGGGCCGGGCGAGGTGGGTGTGCTCCCGTCCGGTCTGCTTGCCCAGGGCGGCCCAGGCCTTCACCGCGACCTCGCCATTGGTTTCGGGGGCCATCATCAGGACCGCCTCGCAGGCGTCGATGTCGCTGACGATGCGCGGCAGGCCCTCGTTGGGCCCGCTGTTGACGCGCCCGTTCAGGTCGCCGAGCAGCTTGATCTCGTGCTCGGTGTTCCAGGCCAGGCCCTTGCCGCCGTTGCCGACCTTGGTCATCAGCGGCCCGATGGAGGTGAACTGCTCGTAGAGCGCCGGATAGTCGCGGGTGACCACGGCGATCTGCGGCATGGTCTTGCCGGGGACCGGCTCGCACTCGCCCAGGTACCAGTCCTTGACGCCGAAGGCCTGGGCCAGTTCGCCGGGGCTGTCGTGCTGGATGGGCGTCAGGACGACGTCCTGCTCCACGCCGAGCACCTCGGGCGCCACCTGCGAGAACCGCTTGGCGATGGCCTTGAAGATCTCCCAGTCGGACTTCGACTCCCAGGCCGGGTCCACCGCTGCGCTCAGCGGGTGGATGAAGGGGTGCATGTCCGAGGTGTTGAGGTCGTTCTTCTCGTACCAGGTGGCCGTCGGCAGGACGATGTCGGAGTAGACGGCCGTGGTCGACATGCGGAAGTCGAGCGTGACCAGCAGGTCGAGCTTTCCTTCCGGCGCCGTGTCATGCCAGGCGACGTCCGCCGGCTTCTGGCGGCCTTCCTCGCCCAGATCCTTGCCCTGCACGCCATGGGCGGCGCCGAGCAGGTGCTTGAGGAAGTATTCGTGGCCCTTGCCCGACGAGCCGAGCAGGTTGGAGCGCCAGACGAACATGTTGCGCGGCCAGTTGGCCGGATCGTCCGGATCCATGCAGGACATCTGCAGGTTCCGCGACTTGAGCTCGCGAACCGCGTAGGCCTTGGGATCGATCCCTTCGGCCGCCGCGGCGCGCGCCACCTCCAGCGGATTGGTCTTCAGCGCCGGCGCCGAGGGCAGCCAGCCCATGCGTTCGGCCCGGGCGTTGAAATCGATCAGCGAGGCGTCCCAGGGACCGGCCGGCGCCGTGGGCGAGAGGATCTCCCCGGCCGTCACCGTCTCGTAACGCCACTGGTCGGTGTGGGCGTAGAAGAACGACGTCGAGTTCTGCTGCCGGGGCGGCCGGATCCAGTCGAGGGCGAAGGCGACCGGCGCCCAGCCGCTCTGCGGACGCAGCTTCTCCTGGCCCACATAGTGCGACCAGCCGCCGCCGGACTGGCCGACGCAACCGCACATCACCAGCATGTTGATGACGCCGCGGTAGTTCATGTCCATGTGGTACCAGTGGTTCATCGCCGCGCCGATGATCACCATCGACTTGCCGCCGGTCTTCTCGGCGTTGGTGGCGAAGCCGCGGGCGACGGCGATGATCTGGTCGCGCGGGACGGTGGTGATCGCCTCGGCCCAGGCCGGCGAGTAGGGCTCGGCGTCGTCGTAGTCGCGCGGCATGTGATCGCCGCCGAAGCCCTGATCGACGCCGTAATTGGCCAGGAAGAGGTCATAGACCGAGGTCACCAGGGCCTCGCCCTCGGCCAGGGCCAGCCGCTTCACCGGCACGTTGCGCACCAGCACATCGGGGTGGTCGGTGGAGGCGAAGCCGTTCGAGGCCTTGTTGGCGAAATAGGGGAAGGCGACGCCGGCGACGTCGTCATGGGCGCCCTTCAGCCCGATCCGCAGGCGGATCTCCTGGCCCCGGGAGTCCTTCTCTTCCAGGTTCCACTTGCCGTCCTCGCCCCAGCGGAAGCCGAGCGAGCCGGTGGGGGTGACGATCTGGCCCGAGATCTCGTCCAGGCCCACCGTCTTCCATTCGGGATTGTTCGTTTCGCCCATCTGGTCGGCGAAGTCGGACGCGCGCAGCAGGCGGTCCGGCACGAGCTGGCCGTCCTGTTCCACCAGGCGCACCAGCAGCGGCAGGTCCGAATACTTGCGCACATAGTCCCGGAAATAGGGGACCTGGCGGTCGACGTGGTACTCCTTGAGGATCACGTGGCCGAAGGCCATGGCGAGGGCGGCGTCGGTGCCCTGTTTCACCGCCAGCCACAGGTCGCCGAACTTCGAGGCTTCCGAATAGTCGGGGCAGATGACGACCGACTTGGCGCCGCGATAGCGGGCCTCGGTGTAGAAGTGGGCGTCGGGCGTGCGCGTCTGCGGGACGTTGGAGCCCCACAGCATCAGGAAGCCGGAATTGTACCAGTCGGCGCTCTCGGCCACGTCGGTCTGCTCGCCCCAGGTCTGGGGCGAGGCCGGCGGCAGGTCGCAGTACCAGTCGTAGAACGAACCGCAGACCCCGCCGAGGAGCTGCAGGTAGCGGGCCCCGGCGGCGTAGGAGATCATCGACATGGCCGGGATGGGCGAGAAGCCGAACACCCGGTCGGGCCCCCAGGTCTTGACCGTATAGGCGTTGGCCGCGGCGATGATTTCCGTGACCTCGTCCCAGGTGGCGCGGACGAAGCCGCCCGAGCCGCGCATGGAGGTGTACTCGGCCCGCTTGGCCGCGTCGTTCTGGATGGAGGCCCAGGCCGCCACCGGCGTCTGGGTCGCCCGCGCGGCCCGATAGAGCTTGAGCAGGCGGGAACGGACCAGCGGATACTTCACGCGATTGGCCGAGTAGAGGTACCAGCTGTAGCTGGCGCCGCGGGCGCAGCCGCGGGGCTCATGGTTCGGCAGCTCCGGACGGGTGCGCGGATAGTCGGTCTGCTGGGTCTCCCAGGTGACGATCCCGCCCTTGACGTAGATCTTCCAGGAGCAGGAGCCCGTGCAGTTCACGCCGTGGGTGGAGCGCACGATCTTGTCGTGGCGCCAGCGGGACCGGTAGGCCTCCTCCCAGCTGCGGTCGTCGTCGTTCATCACGCCGTGGCCGTCGGAAAACAGCTCGGTTTTGCGCGTGAAGAACGCCAGGCGGTCGAGCGTATGGCTCATTGGGCGGCTCCCAGGATGACAGGTTGCTGGGCGTGCAGCAGCGAGTTCTTGCGGCCGTAGAAGACCCAGTTCACCGCGACGCAGCTGAGGTAGAAGGCGAAGAAGATCAGGAGGGCGGTCTCAGGCCCGCCGGTCGCCTTCAGCGATTCCCCGAAGAGCTTGGGGATGACGAAGCCGCCATAGGCGCCGATCGCCGAGGAGAAGCCGACGATCGCCGCCGACTCCATCTCCGAGGCCTTCAGCCGGCTGGCGGCGTCGGCCTGCGGCATCAGGCGCGGCATGTCGCTGCGCATGATCGCCGGGATCATCTGGATGGTGGAGGCGTTGCCGATCCCGGTCCAGGCGAACAGCCACATGAAGCTGGCGAAGAAGATCGCGAAGGAGGGCTCGGCGCCCCAGGCGCCGATGCTGTGCAGCACCGCGGCGACCCCGGCGGCCATGGCCAGGAAGACCCAGTGCGTCACATGCTCGCCGCCGAACTTGTCGGACACCCAGCCGGTGAGGGCGCGCGAGCCCGCGCCCACGAGCGGGCCCAGGAAGGCGTACTGCAGCGCATTGCTGTCGGGGAACAGGGTGCTCGAGAGCAGCGGGAAGGCGGCCGAGAAGCCGATGAACGAGCCGAACGTCCCCAGATAGAGGTAGCACATGATCCAGTTGTGCTTGCGCTTGAACACGACCGCCTGGCTGGAGAACGAGGCCTTGGCCGAGGCGATGTCGTTCATGCCGACCCAGGCGAGGCTGGCGGCGGCGAGGATGAACGGGACCCAGACGAAGCCCGCGTTCTGAAGCCAGAGTTCGCTCCGCACGCCCTCGGCGATCGCCACCTGCGGCGCGCCGACGACGGGCGCGAAGGCGCCGGCCGCGATGACCAGCGGCACGAGGAACTGCATGACGCTGACGCCGAGATTGCCGAAGCCGGCGTTGAGGGCCAGCGCATTGCCCTTCTCGGCCTTCGGATAGAAGAACGAGATGTTGGCCATGGACGAGGCGAAGTTGCCGCCGCCGAGGCCGCAGGCGAGCGCCAGGGCGACGAACACCCAGTAAGGCGTCTCCGGCTGCTGGACGGCCAGGCCGATGCCGATGGCCGGGACGAGCAGAGAGAGGGTGGAGACCGTCGTCCACAGGCGGCCCCCGAGGATCGGGACCAGGAAGCTGTAGAAGATCCGCAGCGTCGCCCCCGAAAGGGCCGGCAGGGCCGTGAGCCAGAAGAGCTGGTCGGTGGTGAAGTCGAAGCCGATCAGCTTCAGCTTGGCGACCACCATCGACCACACCATCCAGATGGCGAAGGCGAGCAGCAGGTTCGGGATGCTGATCCAGAGGTTCCGGCTGGCGATCGGCCGGCCGGTCGCCTTCCAGAAGTCAGGGTCTTCGGGGCGCCAGTCGGTCAGGACGTGGCTGGAAGGGTTGGCGGAGGACATGGCTGTTCTGCCCTTTCGAGAGTCAGCGGCCGGCGCGCGCGGCGCTCTGGCCGGCGGCTGGCGGTGAAGAGGGGTGGGCGACGAGGCCGGCCATCTCGGGCAGACCCGGCAGGTCGCGCAGCTGCGGGGCCGCCTTCTGCTCCATCCGGCGGATGGCGAAGTGCATCCAGGCGAGCGCGCTGGCGACGAGGACGAAGAGCAGCATGAAGCAGCTCGTCCAGATTCCGGTGAGGTCGTTCAGCAGGCCGAAGACGATCGGCAGGATGAAGCCGCCCAGGCCGCCGACCATGCCGACCAGCCCGCCGACGGCGCCCACATGGGCGGGATAGTAGACGGGGATGTGCTTGTAGACCGCGGCCTTGCCGAGGCTCATGGCGAAGCCCAGCACGAAGGTCAGGGCGACGAAGGGCGCAAGCCCGGTGGCGAAGCTGAAGCTGATCGGGCCGCGGACGCCCTCGATCACGTAGTGGGTGGCCGGATAGGACAGCAGGAAGGTGCAGATCACGCTCAGGCCGAAGGTGATGTACATCACCCGCCGGGCGCCGATCTTGTCCGAGAGCCAGCCGCCGAAGATGCGGAAGAGCGATCCGGGGATCGAATAGGCCGCCGCCAGCATGCCGGCCGTCTTGATGTCGAGGCCGTAGACCCCGACCAGATAGCTGGGCAGCCACAGAGCCAGCGCGACGAACGCGCCGAAGACGAAGAAGTAGTAGAGGGCGAAGCGCCAGACCTGCAGCTTGCGCAGCGGCGTCAGCTGAGCGGCGGCGCGGACCGGCTTCTCGCCAGAGGCCCTGCGCGCGACCCGCTCCGGGTCGTCGCGCGTGACGAGGAAGGTCAGGATGGCGATGCCGGCCAGGGCGGCGGCCCAGATCTGGGCGACGGCCTCCCAGCCCATCGCGACCATGACAAAGGGGGCGGCGAACTTGGTCACCGCCGCGCCGACATTGCCGGCCCCGAAGATGCCCAGCGCCGTGCCCTGGCGCTCCTTGGGGAAGAACTTGGCCACATAGGTGACCCCGACGGAGAACGCCCCGCCGGCGACGCCCACGCCCAGCGCCGCCACCAGGAACTGCGGATAGGTGTGGGCGAAGGAGAGGAGATAGGTCGCCGCCGCGGCGGAGAGCATGACGGCCAAGTTCACGATCCGGCCGCCGTACTGCTCGGCCCAGATCCCCAGGATCAGGCGAATGAGGGATCCGGTGAGGATGGGCGTGCCGATCAGGAGGCCGAACTCCGCCCCGGACAGGCCGAGCTCCTGCCGGATCTGCACGCCGATGATCGAGAAGATCGTCCAGACCGCAAAGCAGGCGGTGAAGGCCAAGGTGCTCATCCACAGCGCCGTCTGGGCGCCCGGTTGATTGGCTGTCGGTGCGCTCACCGATCGTCCCCCTCTCAAGACCGAGCCAAATCTCGGTGTCGCAGGGATAGGACGTTCCTTCAGTTGTTCTGATTGACCGTCGTCAATTCAATGCGTGGACAACTGCAATTGGGCCGAATTGTCGCGGATATACTCGAAAGCAAGATAATATCTTCAGGCCGCAGCCGGAAATACTTCTGAGGGTCGCTTGATGTTTTTCAAGCGGCCGCTTGAGGGTTGTTCCTAACCCCCCAGCTGCGCCAGATTGCGGGTGTCGCCGAAGCGGTCCTCGGCCAGGCGGTGACCGCGGGGCTTCAGGGCGAGCGCCGACTCGATGCGCGCTTCCAGGGCGGCCGAATCCCCATTCTGCAGGAGGTCGCGCAGATCCACCCCGTCCTGGCCGAACAGGCACAGGCGAAGCTTGCCCGCAGCGGTGACCCGCAGCCGGTTGCAGCCGTCGCAGAAGCCGGGCGCATAGGGGGCGATGAGGCCGAGCCGTCCCCGGTGGTCGGGGTGGACGTATTCGATGGCCGGGCCGTCGTCGCCGGCCCGGGCCTTCGGCGTCCAGCCCCGGGCGGTCAGCCAGGTGACGAGGCGCTCGCCGGGCACGTGCTGGTCCTGGAAGAAGCCGGCGTTGTCGCCGGTGCGCATGAGCTCGATGAAGCGGACGGCCACGGGTCGCTCCCGGACGTACTCGGCGAAGCGGTCGAACCCCGTCCCCACCGAGTCGCGCTGCAGCACGGCGTTCAGCTTGACGCCCGCCAGGCCGAGGGTCAGGGCGCGGTCCACGCCCTCGAGGACGGCGGCGAGACGGTCATGGCCCGTGATCTTGGCGAACACGGCCGGCTCCAGGCTGTCGACGCTGACATTGAGGTGCGTGAGGCCGGCGTCGGCCCAGGTCGCGATGTTACGGGCCAGGTTCCAGCCGTTGGTGGTCAGGGCGACCTTGTCCACGTTCGACAGGTCGCTCAGCCGTCCAATGATCTCGGCGAGGTCGCGGCGGACCGTCGGCTCTCCGCCCGTCAGCCGGAACTTGCGCACGCCGCGCGCGCTGAACACCCGGCCCAGCCGCTCGATCTCCAGCGGCGTCATGAAGCTGCGTGGTCCCGACTTCTGATAGCCGTTGGGCAGGCAGTAGACGCAGCGGAAGTTACACACCTCGGTCACCGAGACGCGCAGGTAGCGGAAGCGGCGGCCGAAGCCGTCGGCGAAGGTTTCCACGTGGAGCCCCTTTCCAAACACGGGAGGCGAGGCTGTTTCCAGCCCCACCCTTGCCGTTGGCGACGGCGCGGCGCGGCGTCCTTGGCCGAAGCGGTAGGACGGCGCGCTCGGAGCGTTGCGGCGGGCGAATACGCCGCCGAATGGACCGGAGCCTAGGCGGGCCCGGCTCCGGGGCGATTGACAGCCATCAAGCGCGGCGCGCGGCGATCGGACGCGGCCGCGTCAGCATCGGGCTGTGGGTGACGACGAACAGGCCGAAGGCGCCCGACCACGCGGCGACCGAGGCGGCGAGCAGTTCCGGATGATAGCCGGCCGCCGCCGCGGCGAGTCTAAGGACGGCGGCGAGGTTCGCCAGCAGGTAGATGGCCTGGACGCTGCGGTCGGCGCTGAGGTCGCGGCCGGTGTGGCCGCGGCTGGCCCGGGTCATGACGGCCAGCGTCATGACGCCCACCGCCCCGACGGTCAGGGCGTGCACGCCCAGGGTGGTCGGCGCTTCGGGCAGTACGGCGCTGAGGCCCATCAGCATCAGCGACAAGGCGAGCCAGAAATAGCCCAGGTGCAGGATCCAGACGAGCGGCTCGGCGGCTGCGCGCCATCCCCGCCACCGCACCAGGCGGACCAGGTTCGCAAGGCCCGCCAGACCCAGGCCAAGGCCCGTCGCCGCCGCGCTGGGCGCGGCGATCCAGGCGGCGAGGGAAGCGGCGCTCCCGAGCAGGATGAGGTGGTCGAACCGGGACTCCGGCCGGGCGGAGGGCGTTCGGCCCTGCGCCTTCAGCCAGTTGTTGGTGAAGCTCGGCGTGATCCGGCCGCCGATGAGGGCGATCAGCATCGCGACGGCCGCCAGGCCCGTCCGCCAGGCCATGTCGAAGTCCCAGCCGGACGGACGCAGGTGGAAGAGCAGGTTGCCCGCAGCCATGAGCGTGAGCAGCAGGCAGACGGGCAGGTTGCGCCAGTTGCGGCCCGCCGCCACCTCCCGCCAGATGATGGCGGCGAACACCAGCAGGAAGGCGCTGTCCACGACGGCGGCGACCCCCGGCGCGAGCCCCGGCAGGAGCATCGCGATCCGCCCGGCGAGCCAGAGGCCGACCAGTCCGGCCAACGGCGCGCCGATCACCGGCATACGTCCGGTCCAGTTCGGCACCGCGGTGGTCAGGAACCCGGCCACGATGGCGGCGAGCGCGCCGAAGATCATCTCGTGGATGTGCCACTCCCGGGTCAGCAGGCCCTGGCCGCTCACGAAGCTCCACACCCAGAGGGGCGCGCTGATCGCCGCCCAGGCGGCGCCGAGAAGGAAGAAGGGGCGAAAGCCGAAGCTGAAGATCGCCGGGCCGGCATAGGCGCGGCGGCGGGATGCGGTGCTCATCTCCTGAGACTGCGCCGCATCTGCGCGAGCCGCCTTAACAGCTATCAAGCCGCCGCCGCGGCTAGCCGCATTTGGAGTAGCCGCAGTCCACGCAGGTCTCGCAGCCTTCGCGCTTCACCAGTTCGAACCCGCCGCAGCGGGGACATGCGTGCCCGCGCGCAGCTTGGCGGGGCGAGGCCGCGACCGCAGGCGCCGCCGCCGCAACCGATGGCGTCAGCGCGCCCTGGCGCAGGGCGAGGTGCTGCTCGATCACCCCGCCGATCGCGGCCAGCAGGGAGGGCACGTAGCGGCCGTCCATCCAGCCGCCGCCTCGCGGGTCGAACACCGCCTTCAGCTCTTCCACCACGAAGGAGACGTCGCCTCCGCGCCGGAAGACGGCCGAGATCATGCGCGTCAGCCCCAGCGTCCAGGCGTAGTGCTCCATGTTCTTGGAGTTGATGAAGATCTCGAAGGGACGCCGGCCCTCCGGTTCGACGACGTCGTTGATCGTGACATAGACGGCGTGCGCGCTCTCGGGCCAGCGGAGCTTGTAGGTGGCGCCCTCGAGCGCCCGCGGTCGCTCGGGCAGGTCCGGCTCCGCCCGCGGTTCGGGGGCCGCTTCGGACGTCGCCGGCGCCACCGACAGCACCGAGCCCGTCACCGCATTGGGCCGGTAGGTCGTCAGGCCCTTGCAGCCCAGCCGGTACCCTTCGAGATAGACGTCGCCGAAGTCGTCGAAGGCGATGTCCTCCGGACAGTTGACCGTCTTGGAGATCGAGGAGTCGATCTCGGCCTGGGCGGCGGCCTGCATGCGCAGGTGGTCGGCCGGGGTGAGCGTCTGGGCGCTCACGAAGATGTCGGCCGGCGGCGGGGCGTCGCCGTGCGTCCGCTTCCAGACGGCCAGGGCGTAGTCCTCCACGGCTTCCTCGCGCGTCGTTCCGTCGGGCTGGCGCACCTTTCGCGTATAGGCGTAGGCGAACACCGGCTCGATGCCGGAGGAGACGTTCCCGGCCAGGAGCGACGTCGTGCCGGTCGGGGCGATGGAGGTCAGGCAGCCGTTGCGCAGGCCATGACGGGCGATGTGGGTGCGGGTTTCCTCGTCCAGACCGAGCAGATTCGGCCGGTCGAGGATGGCCGCGTCGTAGAGCGGGAAGGGGCCCTTCTCGGCGGCCAGGTCGGCGGAGGCGCGGTAGGCCTCCCGCTTGATGAGGCCGAGCCATTCCTGCGTCAGCGCCACGGCCTGTTCGGAGCCGTAGGGAACGCCGCAGAAGACGAGCGCATCCGCAAGCCCGGTGACCCCCAGCCCGATCCGCCGCTTGGCCTTGGCCTCGGTCTCCTGCGCCTCCAGGGGAAAGCGCGAGATGTCGATGACGTTGTCGAGCATCCGCACGGCGGTATAGGTGAGCTCGCTGAGCTGGCCCGTGTCGAGCCGGGCCCCGGGCGAAAACGGCTCTGCGATGAGACGGGCCAGGTTGATCGATCCGAGCAGGCAGGCGCCGTAGGGCGGCAGCATCTGTTCGCCGCAGGGATTGCTGGCCAGGATGGTCTCGCAATAGGCCAGATTGTTCTGCGCGTTCACCCGGTCGATAAAGATGACGCCGGGCTCGGCGGCGTCATAGGTCGCCTGCATGAGCCGCCGCCAGAGATCCTTGGCCGGCACGGTGCGATAGGTCACCCCTTCGAAGGTCAGCGGCCAGTCTTCGCCGGCGTCCAGGGCCTGCATGAAGGCGTCGGTGACGAGAACCGACAGGTTGAAGTTCCGCAGCCGGCCGGGATCGCGCTTGGCGTCGATGAAGGCCTCGATGTCCGGGTGATCCACGCGCAGACAGCCCATCATGGCGCCTCGGCGCTGGCCGGCCGACATGATGGTGCGGCACATGGCGTCCCACACGTCCATGAAGCTCAGCGGCCCGGAGGCGTCGGCGGCGACGCCCCGGACCGGCGCGCCCGAGGGCCGAACGGACGAGAAGTCCATGCCGACCCCGCCGCCCTGCTGCATGGTGATGGCCGCTTCGCGGACCTGGCCGAAGATGGCCTCGAGGCTGTCGGGAATCTTGCCCATGACGAAGCAGTTGAAGAGCGTCACGGCGCGCCCCGATCCGGCGCCGGCCAGGATCCGGCCGGCCGGGATGAAGCGGTAGTCCTCCATGGCGGTCCGAAAGCGCTCGGCCGTCGCCTTGCGCAGGTCGGGGGCTTCGGCCTGGGCCAGGGCGTTGGCCACGCGTCGCCAGGTGGCCTCGATCGAGTCGTCGGCGTTCGCGCCGGTGGACGGCGCGAAACGGTACTTGCTGGACCAGATTTCCTGGGCGAGGGGATTGTCGAACGCCATGAGACTGCCTCCTGAGTGGGCCCTCGACGCTGGTCGATTCCATGCGGCGTGCGACAGGGCCGACTCGCGGTCGCAGCTTGGCCAAATCCTGCCTCCCGCCGACTGATCCAGATCAAGCCTCGCCCACGTCGCCTTCAAGGCGTCCGGCGCCGGTCGGGCGCACGATGGCCCCTCAAAGAGGAGGTCGTGGTCATGCTTTCCGAGATGCGGATCGTGGAGCGGGAATTCGCCCGCCGGCCGGCGTCCGCCGACGAGGACGCGCCCCCAGCGGTCCGGCGCCGCCGGCGTTCCCCCCGGCGGGGGCTCGCGGCTTGGCTTCTGGAGATGGTCTGGATGATCGACACCCCCTATGCGGCGGCGCGCCTGCGCCCCACGGCCGGGGGCGCTTAGAGCGGAAGGACGCGGAGCCGGTCGCCGGAGGCCGCCGCCGGCGCGCCCGCGGCGCGGCGGACCAGCAGGTTCCATTCGGCCATCACCGCCTGGGCGCTGGAGTCCTGGCTGCCGCAGGCCGCGGCGCCGAGGTCTGTGGCGCGCGCGCGAACAAACAGCTCTCGCTCGCCTGCAGGCGGGAAGGCTCCGGCCGCCGGCGCGTCGCGCCAGGCCCAGGCCGCAGCGGCGGGCCGCCCCGTCAGCATGGCCAGGATCGGCGCGAGGAAGAGGCGCGCCGTCACCATGGCGGCGGTCGGATTGCCGGGCAGCCCGACGACCAGGGTTCCGGCCGCGCGGCCGACCCAGACGGGCTTTCCGGGCTTCATCGCCACCTTGTCCACGATGAGCTCGAGGCGATCGAAGGCGGCGCGCGCGAAGTCCCGCTCGCCCACCGATGCGCCGCCGGTCATGACGATGAGGTCGGCCCCGTCCTGGGCCTCGGCGACGGCGCGCTTCAACGTGTCGAGATCGTCCTGGGCATGGCGACGCCGAACCTCGCCCGCACCCCAGCGGCGCGCCAGGCTGGCGACGCCGAAGGAGACGCTGTCGGGCACGCGGCCAAGGCGTTCGAGCGCCTGGCCCGGAGGGACGAGTTCGTCTCCCGATGCGATGATCGCCACGCGCGGCTGGCGCACGACGGCGAGCGTGGGGCGGTCGGCGGCCGCGGCCAGCAGCAAGGCGCCCGGATCGAGGGTTCGCCCGCGGGGCAGGAGGCGCTGCCCGGTCCGGAAATCCGATCCCCTCGCGCGGACGTGCCGCCCCGAAAGCCGGGACGCCTCGACCATGATGCGATCGGCGGCGCGCTCGACCGCTTCCTGAGGCACGACCCGGTCCAGGCCGGCCGGCAGCGGCGCGCCGGTGAAGATGCGGGCGCAGGCGTCCGGCGGCAGGGACGGGCTTGCGCCGTCGCCGGCGAACACCGTCGCCTCCACGCGCCACGCCCGTCGTCCGGCCGCCAGCTCAGCCTCGGCGACGGCGTAGCCGTCCATGGCCGAGACGGGATGCTCGGGGCTGTCGCGGCGGGCGACGACATCCTCGGCCAGGACGCGGCCGTCGGCCTCGTCCAGGTCGACCGCCTCCGATGGCAGCGGACCGGCGAGGTCTTCGAGCCGCCGACAGGCCTCGTCGAAACCGATCATGCGCAGACGCCGCGATAGCGAGGCACCTGGCCGACCAGCGAGCAGGGCCGGAAGCGGCTGTCGAGCTCCTTGGAAAGCACCAGATCCCAGGCGTCGCGGCAGGCGCCGGTGGAGCCGGGAACGCAGAATATGAAGGTCTCCCCGATCTGTCCGGCCAGCGCCCGTGACTGCAGGGTCGAAACGCCCACCGTGCCGTAGCTCGCCTGATGGAAGACGACGGCGAAGCCATCCATCTCCCGGCGCAGCAGCGGCCGGACCGCCTCAGGCGTGACGTCGCGCGGGGAGAAGCCCGTCCCGCCCGTCGTCAGGATGACGTCGGCCAGGGGATCGTCGACCCAGGCGCGCACCTGGGCTTGGATGTCGGCCACCTCGTCGCGCACGATCGCGCGGCCGACCAGCTCGTGACCGGCCTGGGTGAGCCGGTCGATCAGGAGGGCGCCGGAGGAATCCGTGCTCTCGTCGCGCGTGTCGGAGACCGTCAGCACGGCGATGCGCAACGGGTGGAAGGGCAGGCTTACGTCGAGGCCGGCTTTCATGGCTCAACCTCCGGAGAAGGCGGAGAAGAAGGCGACTTCGGCGCCGGCCTGCACGTGAACGTCTCCGGCGGTGAGAACCTTGTCCACCGCCATCCGTACGCCGGGCGCGGTGAGCGCCGCCTCCGCCTGCGGCAGCTGCGCCGAGAGAAGGCGTCTCAGTTCGGAGGCGGAGACGCCGCCGGGCGGCAGATGGAGCCGGTGGCTCCGTCCGAGTTGGTCCCCGACGGCGCCGAAGAACAGGACGGTGGTGTTCGCCGCCTGCGGCGCGGCGTTGAGTGTCTGAAGCATAGGCGTCCCCGCGGTTCGAGGAGCCCTGACTAGGGCGCGGCCGCCCCCGTCGTACTTGCGATGCGTCAAGCCAGGCGCCTCCGGTTGCATTTGTCGCAGCTCCGCCAGGGAGCCACGTGACGGGCTTAGCCTGCGACAGGGGGAATCCGATCGGCGGATGTCATTTGGCCGCCCGACGATGATCAAGCCGGCGTTTGACCGCCGCCATGGCGGACGAGGGGGCGGCGGATCAGGCTTGGCGCATGAACGGGGAGGACCCTCATGCGTCTCAATCTGCGTATCGACTCTCTCGCCGGCGCGTCCGTCGCGCTTTCCATCGTCTTGGCGGGCGCATCCCTGGCCCTGAACGGCGCCCACGCTCAGACCGTGGCCGACGTCGCGGTGGAGGGGCGAGAGGCCACCACCACCACCGTCGCCTACCTCGGCCGCGCGCCCGAGGCGGTCCGAAGGGACGTCCGCGAAGCTGCGGGCCAGGTTTGCGGCGCGGCCCTGCGCAACAGCGAGCTCGAGCCCCTGGACCTGCGATGGTGCCGTGACACCGCGGCGGCGCGCACCCTTCGCACCTATGCCAGCCTGCGCGCCCAGGGGCTCGCGGCCGCCGCCCCGCTCGAGGTTCGCGTCCTCGCGGCGCGCTAGCCTCGCCCCTCGAGCCCCGGAGGAACCATGCCTCTTACGACCTGCGCGCGGGCGCTGCGGCGCACCGACAGCCATGTGGAAGGCGTGTTGAGCCGCGACCTCGGCCACCCGCCGGACCTCATCTGGCGCCACCTCACCGAGCCGCATCTTCTGCCGCTCTGGCTGGCGGAGGGGCAGGTGGAGCCGCAGCGGGGCGGGGCGGCGCGGCTCGACTTCGGACAGAGCGGCGCGGTGATCGACAGCCTCGTGACGGAGGCCATACCAGGCCAGGCGCTCGACTATTCCTGGAGCGCGCCTGGCGAGCCGCTGCGTCCGCTACGCTGGCGGCTGCGGGAGATCGGCCGTGGCGAGACGCGACTGCTCCTCTCGGTCAGCGTGCCCCTCGCGGAGGACGCCGCGCGCGCCCTCGCAGGCTGGGACGCCCATCTGGAAATGCTGGCCACGACCCTCGAAGGCGTGCCGATGAAATTTCCCTTCGAGCACTTCCAGAGCGTCCGCGCGGCCCTGGCCTCGCAACTCTGAGGCGAAGCGTCTCCGGCTGACGAAGATCAAGGCCGCAAGCGGCGGGCGCCAAGGCAGGTCGGACGCGGCGGGCCTACAGGAGTCCATCGGAGGTTCTCATGATTTCCCCAGACACCTGTGTTCGTGACATCGCCATCAGCCGCCCCGGCGCCACGGCCGTCTTCCGGCGGCACAAGATCGACTTCTGCTGCAATGGCGCGGCTTCGCTGTCGCAGGCCGCGGCGCGGCGCGGTCTCCCGGTCGTGCAGCTGCAGTCCGAGCTGGAGGCCCTTGGTCCTGATGAGGCGGGCCCGCCGAGCGATCCCAGCGCCCTGATCCCCCACATCCTGACGCGCTATCACGAGGTTCATCGCGCAGAATTCCCCGAAGCGATCCGATTGGCGCGCCGCGTGGAGGCGGTCCACCGGGCCAAGGACGACTGTCCGCATGGCCTGGCCGATCACCTGGCGTTGATGTTCGACGATCTGGAAGGCCACCAGCAGAAGGAGGAAGCCGTGCTCTTCCCGATGATGCTGCGCGGCGGCGGGCCGATGATCGCCTTTCCCATCGAGCGGATGGTGGCGGAGCACCTGGACGTGGGCGAGCAACTGGAGGAACTGGCGCGCCTGACCACCGACTTCGCGCCGCCGCCGGGCGCCTGCACGACCTGGCGAGCCCTCTACGAGATGTGCCGCAAGCTCGACGCCGACCTGCGTGAGCACATCCATCTGGAAAACAACGTGCTCTTTCCGCAGTTCGCCTGAAGCGGGCGACGCGCCGGCCGGACCTGCCGCGGCTATGTGTGTCGCCGGTCTTCCCCGGCGGCGGCGGCTGCGACGTTCCGCCGGCGCGCCTCAGCCAGCAGGCCTTCCACCGTGGCGCGGGTCTGCGGGTCAAGATCGGCTCGCGCCAGAAGGCGCTGGAAGTGCTCGATGTTCAATTGCCGGATGCGGTCTTCGTCCATGTGGGCTCCGAAGCCGGGAAATCGCGCTTAGGTTGTCATGAAGACCCATGTTCGTCGAGCGGGCCGGCGCCCGTTTCGGTGATCCTCGTCCAGCGGCCTAGCGTCGCACCGAAGCTCGCCCCGGCGACCTCGTCCCGGGTCCCGCGCGGAGCACCCGCCGCCGGCGGCCTCCTACTTGTGCCGCAGAATGAGCCGCGCGGCGGCGAGACGCCGTCTGTCCAGCGGTGAGCGCCGAGCTTGATCCGCAAGGTTGGCGGCCAGGCGCTTCACCTCGCAGCGCCGGAGCGGCCCGACGATCGCCTTGGCCTCTTGCAGGTTCACGGGCGGCCTCCTTTTGCCGGCGGCCCATCTTCGCCCGGGCGCGGCCGAGGGGCCTGGGCGGAGGTCAAGCTGGCCCTTGATCATCGGCAATCGGATCGTCCTGCCGGTGCGCGAGACTGTGTCGAGGCGCGCAGGGTGGTCCACCCGGGGAAGGAGGATGGGCGGCGCGCCTGACTGCCAGCCTCCCACTTGGCCCCTCAGCCTGGCTGCGGGGCCATTTTTCTTCATTCGGGCGTTCGTCGTGGCCTGGATGTCGCTAGCGGCAGCCCCCACAGGAGGCTCCAAGCGCCTTTTTTCTCACCGCTCAAGAATAGGGTCGCGGCGAGGCGGAAAATTAAGCGTGAATTAATCGCCGGAGATCACAGGTCTGCCCCGTCTCGGCAAAGGAATTCCTGCATGCGCTTCTTCGAGGGTCTGGCGGTTTCAAAGAAACTCCTGGTTGCATTCAGCGTCGTGCTTGCAATTTCTTTGGGCGCCTCGGTGATCTCCTTCCAGCGTTCGCAGGCGGTTGAGGAGGCGACCCGCTGGAACACGCACACCTACAAGGTGCTGGCGGAGGCTGAAGCCGTCGGCTCCGCCATGGTCGATCAGGAGACGGGGGTGAGAGGATACCTCGTGTCCGGCGATGAGAGCTTCCTTGAGCCCTATCATGCGGGGCTGAAGCGCTACGCGGCCGCAGTCGAGACGCTGGAGACCCTCACCGCAGACAACCCGCAGCAGCAGGAGCGGATCGCAGCCCTCAAAGGCTTCGCCGAGGAATGGCGCGTCGGCGTCGCCGAGGTCGAAATCCAGCAGATGAAGGATCCCTCGACCATCGAAGCGGCCCGCGCCCTCGAAGCTTCGGCGGCGGGCAAGAAGGCGATGGACGGCATCCGAGCCCTTCTGGACGAGATCCGCTCGACGGAGACCGCGTTGCTGGACGAGCGGTCCGCCCGCCGGGACCAGGACGCGGCCAATGCGCGCCTCTCGCTCCTCATCGGCGGGGTGCTGGCCGCCCTCGCTTCGGCGGTCATGTGGCTCCTGCTCTCGCGCACCATTGGAGCGCCGGTCTCCCGCCTGACGGAGGTGATGCGGCGGCTGGCTCAGGGGGACAACACGGTGGCTGTTCCCGCAGCCGACCGGTCCGACGAGATCGGCCAAATGGCCGCGGCGGTTCAGACGTTCAAGGACGCCGCCATCGAGAAGCTCCGGCTGGAGGGCCTTACCGCCGAGCAGGCCAAGGCGGCCGAGGAGGAGCGCCGGCGCGCCGAGGTGGCCAAGGCCGCCCTGGCGCAGCAGCAGGCTCTGGTGGTCGAATCGCTGGCGAGCGGACTGGGCAAGCTGGCGGCCGGCGACCTCACCTTCCGCCTGACCGAGGCCTTCGCGCCGGACTACGAGCAGCTCCGGTCCGACTTCAACGCCGCCATGGAGTCGCTCCAGGAGACGATGACCGTGATCGGCGGCGCGACCCAGGGCATTCACTCGGGATCGGGCGAAATCACACAGGCTTCGGACGACCTCTCCAAGCGAACCGAGCAGCAGGCCGCCAGCCTGGAGGAGACCGCCGCCGCCCTCGACCAGATCACCGTCACCGTGCGCAAGACGGCCGAAGGCGCGAATGCTGCGCGGGACGTGGTGTCTGCGGCGAAGCGGGACGCCGAGCACTCGGGCAGCGTCGTGAGGGACGCGATCGCCGCCATGGCCGAGATCGAAAAGTCATCGTCCGAGATCGGCAATATCATCGGGGTGATCGACGAGATCGCCTTCCAGACCAATCTGCTCGCCCTGAACGCCGGGGTGGAAGCCGCCCGGGCCGGCGACGCCGGCAAGGGCTTCGCTGTCGTGGCGTCCGAAGTCCGGGCGCTGGCCCAGCGTTCGGCGGAGGCGGCCAAGCAGATCAAGACCCTGATCTCCAACTCGAGCAATCAGGTCTCGCAGGGCGTTTCCCTCGTCGGACAGACGGGCGAAGCGCTCAACCGGATCGTGGCGCAAGTGGCCGAGATCAACGGCGTGGTCTCCGCGATCGCCTCCTCCGCCCAGGAGCAGGCCACGGGGCTTCATCAGGTGAACACGGCCGTCAATCAGATGGACCAGGTCACCCAGCAGAACGCTGCGATGGTCGAGGAATCCACCGCGGCCAGCCACAGTCTCGCTCAGGAAGCCCGCGAGCTGCAGCGTCTGATGGCCCGCTTCAAGACCGGACAGACCTCAGCTCAGCCGCCAGCGTCTTCCCGCCGCGCCCAGCCGGCGTTGAAGACCATCGCGCGTCATGCCGGCGGCGGCGGCGCGCTGCGGCGTGAGGAGATGGACGCCGAGTCCGAAGGTTGGGCGGAATTCTAGAACGCGGTCCTCTCGCCGCCGATGACAGGCGGCGAGGCGCCGTGCGCGCTCTTGGGCGCGAACTCTCCAGGGACGAGGCGCTCACCGTCGTTCGCGTCGAACCGGGCCCCCTTGCGGCGCCGGCCGGAGCCTAGGCGCCGGCCCCGCCCTTGGGCTTGCAGATCGTCATGAAGCCGCCGGCCATGAAGGCGGCCATCCGTTCCTTCACCGCGACGAAGTCCTCGGAACTGCACACCCCGTTCGACAGCTTGTCGATGCGTCCGGTGCGCGCGAGCGTCAGCATCAGGGCGCCGGTGACGAAGTGGTAGCCCCAGAAGATGTCGGCCTCCGCGCAGTCGGGCAGGGCCTTCTTTAACAGGTCGATCAGGCGCAGCACCACGGGGTCGAAGTGCTGGTCCATCAGCTCGGCGCCCCATTCGGGCGTATTGGCCACCTGGGCGCTCAGAGCGCCGTAGTTCTTCCAAGGCTCGCCCCCCTGGGTGTAGAGGTCAAGGTCGGTGTCGAGGAAGGCGCGCAGGGCGCCCTCGACCGTGGGCTTGCCGCCTGTCTCGGCGTCGTAGCGGTCCAGGGCCGCCATCCGCAGATCGCGCGTCACGACCGCACGGCGGGCGAAGACCGCGTCGAACAGCTGCTTCTTGTCGTTGAAATAGTAGTTCAGGAGCGTGTGGTGGACGCCGACCTCCTTGGCCACGTCCTTCAGCGTCACCCCGTGCAGGCCGTGGCGCGAGAACAGGCGCTCGGCCGCGTCGAGGATCTGCTCCATCTTGTCGGCGCGCTGCTGCTCCTTGGTCGGGCGTGCGGTCTTGCGCGGGGGCGTGGCGGCCTTCTGGCGGGAGGGCGGCGCTGCGGCGGCTGTCAATGCGATCTCGGGATGGGGCTTACTCGCGGCCATACTCAGCTCTCAGACGGGACTTGTCGATCTTACCAGTCGCGGCCAGGGGCATCGCCTCCAGCCGGATCACGGCGTCGGGAATCCACCACGGCGCCACCCGGCTGCGCAAAGGCGAAAGGAGCGCCTCGTCGCTGATCTCGCCGTCCCGTGTCTGCACCACCAGCACCGGCCGCTCGCCCCACTTCGGATGGGGCCGCCCGATGACCGCGGCCAGAGACACCTGCGGCAGCTCGGCGACCACGGCCTCGATCTCGGCGGGGTTGATCCATTCGCCCCCCGACTTGATCAGATCCTTGGCCCGTCCGGTGATCGTCAACTCCCCGGACTCGTCGATGCGCGCCAGGTCGCCGGTGGGGAACCAGCCGTCGGCGTCCGTGGCCGGCTGGGCCTCGCCGAAATAGCGGCGCAGGACGGCGGCCCCCTTGACCCTCAGGTGCCCCTCGACGCCCCGCTGCTCCGGCAGGGGACGGCCCTGGTCGTCCGTCAGCAGCAGGTCCACCCCGACGGCCGGGCGACCCGAACGGGCGGCCGCGCGTTCCGGGTCGTTGGGCCGGGCGAAGGTGCCCGATGGCGACAGCTCGGTCATGCCCCAGCTCGTCTGGACGGTGACGCCGAGGCGCTCTTCGAGCCGCGCCATCAGCGCCGGAGCGAGCGGCGCGCCGCCCACCACCAGCCGTTCGAGCGAGGGGGTTTCGGCGCCCGTCGCCTCCAGATGTTCGAGAAGGCCCAGCCAGACCGTCGCCACCCCGACGCCGACGGTGACGCGCTCCTCGTCGATCAGCCGGGCCAGGGCGGCGCCGTCCAGACGCCGGCCGGGCAGCACCAGGGCCGCGCCGGCCGCCGGGGCGGCGAAGGGCAGGCCCCAGGCGTTGGCGTGGAACATCGGCACCGCCACCAGCAGGCGGTCCCGCACGGTCAGGCCCAGCACGTCGGCCTGCAGCAGGCGCAGGGTGTGCAGGTAGCTGGAGCGGTGGGTGTAGGTGACGCCCTTCGGCGCCCCGGTCGTCCCGGAGGTGAAGCAAAGGCCGCACGGGGCGGTCTCGTCGAACCGGCCCCATTCGACCCTTGGCTCGGCGGCGTCGATCAGGGGCTGAAGATCAGGGCGCGCCGCCTCGGCCTCGTCCGCCGGCTCCGGATCGATCACCAGGACGCGCGGCCCGGCCGGCGCGGCGCGGGCGATCTGGTCGGCGAGGCTGGCGAGGTCGCCGCTGGCGATGAGGAGCCGCGCCTCCGAACGTCCGATCATGGCCGCAAGCTGATCGGCCGTCAGACGGGGATTGAGCGTGTGGCAGACCGCCCCCATGGCCATGATCCCATACCAGACCTCGAGGTGCGCCTGGCTGTTCCAGGCCAGGGTCGCAACCCGGTCGCCCGCCCGCACTCCCAGGTCGGCGAGCGCCTGGGAGACGCGGCGGGCGCGTTCGCGAAGCCCGGCATAGCCGATGCGGTCGCTGCGCCCGTCCGGCCGGGCGGTGACGACCTCGGCGTTCGGCGTCCACCGGGCGGCGTGGTCGAGGAACTTGTCGAGGGTCAGGGCGTAGGCCTGCATCTCCCCGTCGGCTACGGGCATGGCGACCCTCCGGCCGGGAGCGCCGGCGCGACCACGCCGACATTCCAGTTCCAGGGGGTCTGCCCCTCCTGACGCCGGCGGCAAACCACCTCTTCGTGCAGCTCGAACATGCCCGGCATCAGGTTCTCGCCCGGCTTGGGCGCGTCGGCGAAGCGCATGAAGGCCTCAGTCTCTCCATAGGGGCGCCAGGCGGGCGCGCCGGCGGCGGCGGGCGCGCCGTCGCGGGCGAAGCTCGCCCAGTAGCGCGTCATGGCCGCCGACAGCGCCGCCTCGGCCGGCGTGTCCGGCGGCTTCGGCCACTTCGTCGGCGTGCGGTCATGGGTTCCGAACACGTAGGGGATCTCCGCGGCGTGGAAGGCGTGGAGGTCCAGGGCCTGCGCCGCCGGATAGCCGTGGTCGAAGAGGTAGAGCCAGGCGCCCTGGCCGAGCGCTGTCTGGCGGCGGGCCAGGCGTTCGGCCGTCCAGCCATAGAGGGCGTCGCGCGGCGCGGCCAGGACGCTCTCGCCCGGATCGGCGGCCGGGTAGAGCGCCAGGAAGTCTTCGGCCAGGTCGCCGTATCGCGCCCGGATCAGCGCCTCGTAGGCCGAGGGGGTGTCGGGCGGGGGCGGCGCCAGGAAGCGGAGGGACCGGATCTCCCCCTGGTTGAAGCCGGCGAGGATGGGGACGGGCGCCTGCTCTCCGCGGTCGAAGGTCTCCACCAGTTGGCGGGGCAGGACCTTGCCGTCGATCGCGCCCCAGGGCTGGAAGCCGGCGAGGGCGGCCTCGAGGATCAGCTTGTCGGCGTCCATGGCCCGCAGGCGCGCCAGGCTGCGGGCTTCGAGCCGACGGCCAAGCTCGAGGCCGGCGGCCTCGGCCGCCAGCGCGCCGTGGCGGGCGGCCTTCAGCTCCGGCGTCGAGATCATGTAGGCGCTCTGGGCGACCGCCTTGTGGAAGAGGCCCCGCGCCGCCGGCGACGCCATCAGGTACATGACGCTGAGCGCGCCGGCTGATTCCCCCGCGGTGGTGACGTTGCCGGGATCGCCCCCGAAGGCGGCGATATTGTCCCGCACCCATTCCAGGGCCGCGATCTGGTCCAGCAGGCCGTAGTTGCCGGAGACGCCGTCGGGCGATTCGGCGCTGAGTTCCGGATGGGCGAGATAGCCGAGCACGCCCAGACGGTAGTTGAGCGTGACCACGACGAGACCCTCGGCGGCGAGGTTCGTCCCGTCGTACATGGCCTCGCTGCCGGCGCCGGTCACCAGCGAGCCGCCGTGGATCCACACGAAGACGGGCGCCTTCCGGGCGTCGGCCGGGGCCCAGATGTTGAGGAACAGGCAGTCCTCGCTGAGCGCGGCGTGGCGGGCGGCGTAGATGCTGCCGGGCCGCGACGGCGGCTGGGGACAGGCCGCGCCGAAGCGCGTGGCGTCGCGCACCTTCGTCCAGGCCGCCGGCGGGGCGGGCGGACGCCAGCGGGCCTGGCCGACCGGCGCGGCCGCGTAGGGCAGGCCCTTGAAGACGCGGACGCCGTCGGTGGTCTCGCCGGCCACGGGGCCGGAGGCGGTTTCGACGACGGGGCGCTCGGCCAGGGCCGCGGCCGGCAGGGCGAGGGCCGAGGCGGCCAGGAAGGCGACCAGACTCTGTCTCATGCGGCCGTCTCCTGGCTCTCGCGGCGAATGGCGCGCGCCAGCCACAGGAAGGCCCCCACCGCCAGGGCGTAGAACGGGACCAGGCTGTAGAAGGCCAGCTGCAGCGAATTGTCCGGATGGCTCGGCCGCAGCCAGTCGCTGACGAAGCCCAGATAGGTGGGGCCAAGGCCCAGCCCGATCAGGTTCATGACCAGCAGCAGGAGAGCGCCGGCCAGGGTCCGCTGGTCGGGACGGACCTCCTCCTGCACCAGGGTGACGGCAGGCGAGAGGTAGAAGTAGTTCAGGCCCGTGGGCAGGGCGAGGAAGACCAGCGCCAGGGGCCAGGTCGGCGCCCAGACGAAGCCCACGAACAGCGGCGCGGCCAGGGCCAGGCCGGCGGCCGGGATGTAGGCGTAGGCCGCCTTCCACCGCGGCGCGAACCGGTCGATCAGCCGCCCGGAGGCGAACATGCCGGCGCTGACGCCGATTCCGATCAGCAGGGCGTACCAGACGGCCACCTGCTGCAGGGTCATGCCCTTTTCCCGCATCAGGAACAGGGTCGTGAAGTTCAGCACGGCATAGGTGATGAACTGGGTGGCCGCGCAGGCCAGGGCCGTCCGCAACAGGACCGGATGGGTGAAAAAGGTGCGGCAGGTGGACAAGAAGCCGGCCGGGGGAGGGGCCGCCGTGGTGGCGTCGACCACCTTGTCCGGCGGCGGCGTGTCCAGGGCGCCGCGCCGCGGTTCGCGTACGAAGAACCAGACGCCAAGCGCGGTGACCACCCCGACGGCGCCCACCCAGAGGAAGGCGAGCCGCCAGGAATAGGCTGCGGCGATCGAGGCCCCGAAGGCGATGCCGATGGCCTGGCCGATGGGCGGGCCCAGGTTGAACAGGCTGAGCGCCGTTCCTCGGGCGCCCGAGGGGAAGTAGTCGGAGATGATGGCGTAGGAGGGCGGCACGCCGCCGGCCTCGCCGACGCCCACCGCCATCCGCGCCGCCGCCAGCTGGGGATAGCTGCCGGCCAGGCCGCAGGCGGCGGTGGCCGCGCTCCACAGGCCGCAGGCGATCGACAGCACCTTCACCCGGTTCGTGCGATCGGCCAGCCACCCCACCGGGATGGCCAGCACGCAATAGAAGAGGGCGAAGTAGAGGCCGCTGATCAGGCCGAGCTGCCCGTCGGTGACGCCCAGCTCGTCCTGGATCGGCTTGGCCAGGATCGACAGGAGCTGCCGGTCCAGGAAGTTGAGCACATAGATGAAGCACAGGGTCGCCAGCACCGCCCAGGCCGCAGGGCCTGGGCGGGCGGTGACGGCCGCGGCGGGGGAAGTCGCCTCGCCCGACATCAGTAGACGTACCGGACACGGACGCCGACGGTGCGCGGGCGCACGCGGGCGTAGCGGCTGGCCAGGAAGGCCTCGGGGTGGACGTAGGTCACCGACCGGTCGTCGAACAGGTTCTCCACATAGGCCCCGACGGTGAAGTGCTCGAAGGCGGCCGCCACATTGGCGTTGACCGTCGTGTAGGCGTCGGTGTGGTCGTAGGTGGGCATCGGGACCGCGGGGCGGCCCGGCGTGTTGGGGAAGGTGTTGGGGAACGAGCCCACCCGCTGGATCGACAGCGAGGCGTTGCCCTCCGCCGTCTGGCCGACGGGAAAGCGATAGCTGGTCACCAGCGACCCCTGGAACTGGGGCCCGGAGAGGCGCACGCCCTCTTCGGCCCCCGAAATGGCCGCCTCCTGGGGCGACAGGTCGTCGACCTCGGAATCGTTGACCGAGCCGTTGAGCGCCACCGTCCAGTTCGGATGCGGGGCGGCGAGGAGTTCGAACTCCAGGCCCTGGCTGATGGCGCCCCCGATATTGGTGGCGAACTGGACGGAGTCGGACACCCGGTTGGCCTGGACCTGGATGTCGTTCCAGTCGATCCGGTAGAGGGCCAGATTGGCGCTCAGCCGGCCGTCCAGCCAGCGGCCTTTCAGCCCGACCTCGTAGTTGATCAGATTGTCGGACTCCGCGCCGGCCGGGATCACCAGGTCGGTCGGGTCGAGCAGGCTGACGCGCCCGGCGAAGGCGTTCACCACGGGCGCCCGGAAGCCGGTGGCCACCGCGCCGTAGACGGTCATGTTCGGCTGCGGACGCCAGGAGACGCTGAAGCGGTAGGACGGACCGGTCTCCTCCGCCTTGACCCCTTCGGCCTCGACGATCGGCGTCACCGTCAGCGGCCCGGAGCCGCCCGCCAGGGCGACGGCGAGATAGTTGCTGTTGTAGCCGCCTTCGGTGAAGGCCTGGGCGTCGATGGAGCCGTAGCGCAGGCCGGCGGTGACCCAGAAGTCGTCGGTGAAGCGGTAGGTCAGCTCGCCGAAGGCGGCGGCTTCGTGGGCGATGGTGTGGTTGTAAAGCCGCTGGTAGTACTCGTCCGGCAGGCCGGTGATGCCCCGCGCGGCCAGGAAGTCGGCCCGCGACCGATAGCCGAAGTCCACGTCGCGCCGACGCTCGAAATAGAAGCCGCCCACCGACCAGTCGAACCGCCCGCCGGGGTCGGAGACCAGCCGCGTCTCCTGCACGAAGGTGTCGTCATAGGCGTCGGCGTCGAGCGCGAAGGCGATGGCCTGGGCGAAGGTGCCCGCCAGGTCGACATAGAAGGTCTGGTTGAACTCCGACCAGGTGGACGAGCTGGTCAGGCGGGCGCCGTCGAACTGGTACTCGACCGTGACGTTCTGGTTGGTCATCTCGCCGGTGAACAGGTCCGGGCGGTCGGAGATGCGCTTGTCGATCCCGAGCGAGGGGCTGGTGAGCGAGGAGTCCTTGGGGTCGCTGTCCTCGTGGGAGGCGGTCAGGCGCACCGAGAGCCGGTCGGTGGGCTCCCACAGCAGGCTGGCGCGAGCGCCCCAGGCGTCCAGGGCGTTTGAGCCTTCGATCCCGGTGCCGACATTGTCGATGTAGCCTTCCTCGTCGCGCAGGAAGCCGACGATGCGCAGGGCCAGCTTGTCCTCCTGCAGGGGGATGTTGACCATGGCGTTGTAGCGCTGGCGCAGGGCGTCGCCGTCGGTCATGCCGAGGTCGACCAGGGCCTCGGCTTCGAAGGCGGCGGGATTGGGCTTCTTGGTCAGGATGCGCAGGGCGCCCGCCAGGGAGCCCGAGCCGAAGAGGGTGCCCTGGGGCCCGCGCAGGAACTCGATCCGCTCCACGTCGAACAGGGTGGGATCGAGGATGGTCGAGTTGCCGTTCGCCGAGATCGGCAGCTCGTCGATATAGATCGCCACCGTGCTCTGCAGGTTGGCGTTGTAGCCGTTGGTGGAAATGCCGCGGGCGGTGAAGTTGTTGAAGTTGGCGCTGGCCCGGTTCAGCACCACGCCCGGCGTCTCGTAGGCGAGGCCCTCATAGCCCACGACGCCCTTGCGGGTGAGTTCCTCCTGCGACAGCGTCGTGATGCTGAGCGGAACGTCCTGAAGCCGCTCTTCGCGTCGGGTGGCGGTGACGATCACCTCCTCCACGACCGAGACCTCGCCTCTGGCGCTGGCCTGTGGCGCCTGCGCCATGGCCGTCGTCGAAGCCCCGGCGCACGCGACCGCGCACGCTGAGGCGAGAAGATACGCCCTCATCTCTTGTCCTCCCTCGACGTCGGTCATCAGCGCCGACGTTCGCAGGGATGGGGACACGATCGGCCCGCGGAGTCAACATTCACTCTCATGAGGGTGAATAACTAGGTTCTGCCAATGTGCAGACGCGCCGGGCTCGTCCGCCGCCGGATCAGAGGAGCCGCAGGCTCCCGGTTACGGGGCGACGCTCGCCGGCGGGCCCGCCGGCGCCGCGGGCGAGGGGGCGGATCGGTCGCGCAGGAAGAGGGCGGCGGCCGCGGCGACGAGGCCGAGGCCGGCGAGGCTGGTGGCGTAGGCCGCGCCGACGAAGAAGGGCAGCCAGGGCAGGTCGATGGCGGCGAAGTTGCGCACCAGCAGCAGGGCGACGCTGCCGAGATAACCCGAGGCGTCGGCGACATAGATCAGGAAGCCGGCGGTGGCGACCGTGCCGGAATAGGCGATCATCCGGTCGAACAGCATGGCGTTGAACGGCGTGTAGGCGAGGTAGAGGCCCGCCCCGCTGGCGATCATCCAGGCGATGGGCGAGAGCAGACCGTTCTGGAAGGCGAGGGTCGAGGCGCCCAGCAGGGCGAAGCCGGCCAGAATGACGCCGTGCATGAAGAGCAGGGCGCGGCCGTTGTTCTTCACCGTGATCAGCACGCCCATGGCGACGAGGGACAGCACGGCCACCGGGCCCTCGCTGGCGGTGAAGACGGCGGCGGCGTCGCCATAGCCGAGGGCCCGCCAGATCTCGGCGGCGAAGTTGTCGCGCAGGTCGCGGAAGGCCGTCAGCAGCACATAGGCCGCCACCAGCAGCACGACGACCGGCCAGTGGGCGGCCAGGAAGGCGGCGCGCTCCTTGGCCATCATCGGCCGCCGGGCCACGCGCTCGGCCTCGTCGGAGGGCGAGGGCGGGGGCAGGGCCGCAAGCGCCAGGACCGAAACGGCCAGCAGCGGCATGAAGACCACGCCCGTGGCCGCCGGCATCCAGAAGGGGCTGACCTGGGCGACCTCCATCAGCGCCTTGCCCACCGACTTCACCACCCCGGACGACAGGATGAAGCTGGCGCAGAGGATGGCGCCCAGGACCTCGCTGGTGCGCCGGCCCTCCATGAAGCCGAACACCAGACCCCAGATGAGCCCGAGGGGCAGGCCGTTCAGGAAGAGCGCCGCCACGTTCCAGGGCGCCGGGATGACGGCGAACAGCACCAGCGCGACCCAGGACAGGCCGATCAGCAGGACGATCGCTCCTGCGCGGCGCTCGGGCCGCATCTCGGAGATGATCTTGACGCCGGCCAGCTTGGAGAGGGCGTAGCCGGCGACCTGGGCCAGCACGAGGGCGATCTTGTAGTCGAGCGCGAAGTCCCAGCCGCCGACGTCGTCGAAGGTCGCCGCCGTGAACGGCTTGCGGAAGGCGTACATCGAGAAATAGGCGCAGAAGCCGGCCAGACCGGCGAACAGGACGAAGGCTGCGGGGTGCGCCCGCGCCAGCCGGAGGCGCAGCTGCTCGATCACTTGTCTTGCCCTTGTTGCACTCGCGTGGTCTAGACCAATCCTGCGACGACTGGATGACGGGGGGCGGGCTTGCGGCGCGTGAAGACGAGGTTCGAGGGCGGCCGGGGAGGGCGATCGGGATGAAGGCGCGCTATGACCTCGCCGTGGTCGGCGCCGGGATCGTCGGGCTCGCCTGCGCCCTGGCCGCGGCGCGCCGCGGCCGCTCGGTGGTGGTGATCGATCGGGACGCTCAGGCCAACGGCGCGTCGGTCCGCAACTTCGGCTTCGTCACGGTCACCGGCCAGCCTCGCGGCGGGATCTGGGCGCGGGCGCGCCGCAGCCGCGAGGTCTGGGACGAGATCGCCGGCGAGGCGGGGATCGAGGTCCTGCAGCGCGGCCTCTGGCTGCCGGTGCGCCGGCCCGAGGCCGTGGCGGTGCTCGAAGCCTTCCTGCGCACCGAGATGGGCGAGGAATGCCGGCTGCTCTCTCCGCAGGCGGCGCGGGCGCGGGCGCCGGAGGCGACCGGGCCGGAGACGGCCGCCGTTCTGTGGAGCCCCCACGAGCGGCGCGTGGATTCCCGCACGGCGATTCCCCGCCTGGCGGCCTGGCTGACGGCGCGATTCGGCGTCGACGTCCTGCGCCAGACGGCGGTCCATGAGGTGGCGCCGCCGCGCATCGCCACCGCCCGAGGCGCGATCGAGGCCGAGGCGGCCGTGGTCTGCCCGGGCGATGATCTCGTCAGCCTCTATCCCGGCCTGCTGGCCGATGCGGGCCTGGTCCGCTGCAAGCTGCAGATGATGCGCCTGGCGCCGCCAGGCTTCGCCTTGCCGTCGCCGGTGATGTCGGACCTCGGCCTCGTCCGCTATGGCGGCTACGCGGCCCTGCCCGAGGCGGCGGCCCTGCGCGAACGGCTGCAGGCGGAGCAGGGCGAGGCGCTGGCCCATGGCGTCCATCTCATCGCCGTCCAGGACGGCGACGGCGCCTTGGTGGTGGGCGACAGCCACCACGACGCCCCCACGCCCGATCCGTTCGCCAGCGAGGCGGTCGACCGGCTGATCCTGGACGAATGGCGTGCGGCGACGGGCCGGGACGCGCCGCCCGTCCTGCAGCGCTGGACCGGAACCTATGCCCGCGGACCGCAGGACAGCCTGATCGCTGCGCCGCACGAGCGCGTGCGGCTGGCCCTCGTCACCGCCGGCAACGGCGCCTCCACCGCCTTCGCCTTCGGGGAGGAGGTGATCGCCGATCTCTTCGAGGAGACCCCATGAGCGGGATTCGCAAGCACTTCGACATGGTCGTGTTCGACTGGGCGGGCACCATGGTCGACTTCGGCAGCCGCGCCCCCGTCCTGGCGCTGATGGAGGCCTTCGCCGGCCTCGGCGCGCCGGTGGACGAGGCCGAGGCGCGACGCGACATGGGCCGGGCCAAGGCCGACCACGTCCGGGCCATGTTCGAGCAGCCCCGCATCGCCGAGGCCTGGCGGGCGGCGCACGGCGCGGCGCCCGATCAGGCGGCGGTCGACCGGGTCATGGCCGACCTGCAGGCGCCGATGATCCGTCTGGCGGGCGAGACGGCGGACCTGATCCCCGGCGCGGCCGAGACAGTGGCCCGACTGCGGGCGCAGGGGCTGAAGATCGCCTCCTGCACGGGCTACACGCGCCAGATGATGCAGGCGATCCTCGACCGGGCCGCCGCCCAGGGCTACGCGCCCGACCTGACGGTCTGCGCCCATGAGACGCCCGAGGGCCGCCCCTCGCCGCTGATGGTCTACAAGGCCTGCGTCGATCTCGGCGTCTGGCCCCTGGCGCGCGTGGTCAAGGTGGACGACGCCGAGGCGGGCGTCGCCGAGGGGCGCAACGCCGGCTGCTTCACCGTCGGCGTCGCGGCTTCGGGCAACGCGGTGGGGCTGGCCGCCGAGGCGCTGTCGGCCCTCGACGCCAAGGCTCGCGCCGACCTGCTGAAGGCCGCCGGCGAGCGCCTCCTGGCGGCGGGCGCCGACATCGTCGTCGATACGGTCGCCGACCTGATCCCGGCCCTGGAGGCCGAGGCCGCCCGGCGCAGCTGATCAGCCGCGGCGGGCGAGTTCGATCAGCATCGGCCGATAGTCGGAAAACGGCGCGACGCTCACCCCTTCGGCCTTGCCGCGCTCGTCGTAGCGGCGCAGCCGGATGGCGGCGTCGAAGGCCGGCAGCCGTTCGAACGCCTCGGCTTCGGCGGCGTCCATCGGACCGCCCTGCAGGCCCAGGCTCTGGCGCGAGGCGGGGCTCAGCGCTTCGAGATAGCCCGGCTCGCGCAGCGCCAGATAGCGTTTGGCGTCCACGTGCAGACGCACCGGTTCGGTGACCTCCGTCCCGAAGCCCTGCGCCAGCCAGGCGGCGCCGATCCGCTCGTGCAGGGCGTCGACCCCGCGGTCGGCGGCGTCCTCGCCGTGCTTCTGCAGCAGGTGGCCGATGTCGTGCAGCAGGGCGGCGGCGACGAGGGCGTCGGCCTGGCCCTCGCTCCGGGCGTGATGGGCGGTCTGCAGGGCGTGGTCCAGCTGCGTCACGGCCTCGCCATAGTGGTCGCCGCCCCGGCGGGCGAAGAGGGCGAGGATCGTATCGACAAAGGTCTCGGGCGAGGGGCCGGCGGTCATGACGCGATCCGGTGTTGATGTTGCTGGACTATACCAGAGGCCTGACCGCTCCGCCCAGGCCCCGCCGGCCCCCTTCAGCGGGGGCTCAGCAGGTTCGGGTCGATGAACTGGCGCGGGATGCCGGGACCTTCGAAATAGGCGCCGAGCCAGGCGCCGCCGCCATTGTTGAACCATTCCACCCGGAGGGCCCGCCGTCCCCGTTGCAGATAGGTCGAGCCCCGGGCGGTGATCACGCCGTGGTCGCCGTCATTGTCGACCACCGTCTTGCCGTCGATGTAGAGCTTGCTGCCGTCGTCCGAGGCGAGGGAGAAGCTGTAGAAGCCGTCCTTCGGGACATCGATCCGCCCCTCGAAGACCACGGCGACGCTGTCGCCGCGGGGAAGGGTGAGCCCGGTCAGGCTCGGCTCGTAGGTCCGGCCGGTCGCCACCGGCTGAAGCGGGCCGAAGTCCGGAAGTCGGACCGGTCCTTCCGGCAGCAGATAGACCGAATAGGTCAGGCCGCGCGCCTCCGCCGTCGCCGCGTCGAGGACGCGGAAATAGGCGATGGCCGGCACGCTGGCCGGCTGGCCGTCGACGAACAGGGTGGCGCGCACGATGGTGTTGCGCGCGATCTCCACGGGCCCGGCATAGAGCGCCGACTGGGCGGTGGGGATCGTGTTGTCCAGGGTGTAGCGGATCTCCCCCACCTTGTTCGGATTGCGCAGCGTCATCTGCGCCGGGCCGCCGACGAACAGGCCGCCGGCCGGATCGTTGCCTTCGCCGGCCGGCTCGATCACCGGCGAGGCGTAGAAGCTGCTTGCCCGATAGGCCTGGTCCGGCGCCGTCTCGCCGGCGATGGCGGGGGCCACGGGCCGGCCGAGCCAGGCATAGGGGATCTTCACGCCGAGCAGCCGCGCCGCCGTCGCCGGCGTGTCGAAGGTGTTGATCGGCAGGTCCAGCGCCTGGCCGCGCTGGATCGACTTGCCGTAGGCGATCCAGGGAATCTCCAGCTCCGCCAGGCTCTCGCCCCCGTGGCCCTTGCCCACGCCGCCATGGTCGGAGGTGACCAGGATCGCCGTATCGTCGGCGATGCCGGCCTCGGCCACGGCCTGGCGGATCCGGGCGATCAGCCGGTCGGCCTTGGCGACCGACGCGTAGTATTTCGGCGTCCCGTGGCCGTAGGCATGGCCGGCGTGATCCACCAGGTCGAGATGGACGAAGAGGAAGGCGGGCCGTTTGGCCTTGATGTAGTCCACCGCCAGGTCGGTGGTCGCATCCTCGCCCTCGCCATGGGCGTCGTAGTCCACGAAACGGTGGTCGTAGAGATTGCCGAAGCCGTCCCAGTCGTAGATCGAGCCCACCTCCCATTCGGGATGCTGGTCGGTGATGACCTGGAAGATGGAGGGGAAGAAGCCGCCCGAGCCGGTGACGGAGGTCGGGAAGTTGAATTCGCTCACCTGCCAGTCGTTGCTGGTCACGCCGTGCTGCTCGGGCCCCGCGCCGGTCAGGATCGAGGCCCAGTTGGCGCCGCTGGTGGTCGGCAGCACGCCGCGGGCGTGCAGGCTCCAGCTGCCGCCGGCCATCATCTCGTCGAGGGTGGGCGTATCGGCCTTCAGCACGCCGTCGGGACTCATGCCGTCCACCCCGATGATGATGACGTGGCCGGCCTTGGGCGCGGCGCCGGAACTCTGCGCGGCGGCCGGAGCGGCGGCGGACAGGAGAAGGACGGCCAGCGCGGCCAGCGCGGGCAAGCTGCGGGAGGGGGCGGGCATGACGAGCTCCATCGGGGCGGGCGCCCGCCGGACGCCCGGCGGATCGTGACCTGTTCAAGCCTGATCTGGTATGTACCAAACGGAGCGGGGCGGGAGCGCGAAGCTTTCGTGAAATGCCGCGCCCGGACGCATGGCGCTTGACGGCGCACCGGCCTTGGCCGGATCACAGGGCCTGACAATGCTGGGAACCCAATGGCCGACTCCGTGCCCGCTGCGAGGTCCGAGGGCCTGCACTATCTGAGCCTGCGCGACGAGATCGCCGCCCGGATCGCCCAGGGCGCGCTGCGGCCCGGCGACAAGCTGCCGTCGGAGCGGGGCCTGCAAGGCGAACTCGGCGTGGCGCGCGGCACCATCCGCGAAGCCCTTTTCCAGCTGGAGGCCGAGGGCCTGGTCTATCGGCGCGACCGCAGCGGCTGGTACGTCTCGCCGCCGCCGGTCGTCTACGACCCCACGCGCTGGGAGGGCTTCCTCTCCTATGTGGAGGCGCAAGGCCGCCGTCCGCGCACCGAGACCATTTCCGCCGAAACCATCGCGGCCGATCCTCTGCTGGCCGAGGTGTTCGGACGGCCGCTCGGCGCTCCCCTCTACCTGATCCGCCGGCGGCGCTATGTGGACGAGCGTGCGGTGCTGGTGGAGCGTATCGTCGTGGACGCGGCGCTCGCCCCGGATCTCCTCCGCCACAGCCTCGACCAGTCGCTGACCGACATACTGAAGGGCGGCTACGGCCTGTCGGTGGCGCGCAACCAGGTCAGCATGCAGCCCTGCGCCCTGACCGGCGAGCACGCCGCGGCGCTGCGGGTGAAGTCCGGCCTTCCGGGCCTGGCCGTCCAGCGCACCAGCTATGACGCACAGGGGCGCGTGGTGGAGTTCGACCACGAATACTGGCGCCACGACGCGGTGCGCATCAGCGTCGACATCCGCGTGCGGTGAGGCCGGCCCTGCCTGCGGGTCTTCAGGCCGCCGTGGCGAGCCGAAGGGGCCCCGGGCCGCCGCCGGCCGGATCGGAATAGGACGGCGCGCCGTCCTCGACGTGGCCGGCGATCCTCCAGGTCTGTCCCGCCGCCGAGAAGCTCCGGTCATACCAGCCATGGCTTTCGGCCAGGTCCAGCCGATGGGCGCGCACCTCCCCCGGGGCCAGGGCGATCACCTCCGGGGGCGCGCCATAGGACATATCCGACATGGCGAGGGTCAGGTTGTCTGGCGACAGGTTGGTCAGGCGCAGGACCGGACGGTCGCCGGAAGTCTCGTCGAGGGCGGCGGAGAAGAGGTCGCCCCGGCCGACCAGCCGCCGGTGAAAACCGTTGGGCGCCAGCACAAAGAGGTCGAGCGGCTCCCCGGCCGGCAGCGGGTGGGCGAGCGACTGGCCGGCGCCGACGGTGTAGCGCGCCGGGGTCTGGTCTGGCCGGGCGACGTCATAGACGTGGAACACCGCCGCCCGTTCGGCCGAGCGGTTGACGAAGCGCAGCGCGCCGCGGCCGTCCTCGACCTGCAGCACGGCGTCGAGCCGGTAGGGCGTGGGGCGCCGGCGGCGCAGACCGGTCTCCTGCTCGGGCGCCTGCAGACGGTCGGGGAGGGGCGGCTTCACCTCGTCCAGGCGGCCGGCGCGCTCCGACAGGGCCGCCGTGGCCGGCAGCGCCGGCATGAAGTCCACGTCGTCGGGCGCGGCGAAGTCGAAACAGGAGGTCAGGTCGCCGCACACGGCGCGCCGCCAGGCGCTGATGTTCGGCTCGCGCACGCCGAACCGCGCTTCGAGGAAGCGCAGGATGCTGGTGTGGTCGAAGACCTCGGAGGCGACGTGCCCGCCCCGGCTCCAGGGGGAGACGACGTACATCGGCACCCGCATGCCCAGCCCGTAGGGGCGACCCTGATAAGGCGCGTCGGCGTCGCCCTGCACATGGGCATGATACTCGTCCTCGGCCGGGATGGTGGTCGCGCCCAGCGTGCGGCCTCCCTCGCGCGCCGGCGGGGCGGGCGGCGGCGCGTGATCGAACAGGCCGTCGTTCTCGTCGAAATTGATGAACAGCGCCGTGCGCGCCCAGACGGCCGGATTGGCGGTGAGCGCCTCCAGCACCTGCGCCGCATAGTCGGCGCCCTGCAGCGGCGTGGAGACGCTCGGATGCTCGGACAGGGCGGCCGGGGCGATGATCCAGGAAACCTCCGGCAGGCGACCGGCCAGCACGTCCTGCTTGAGGTCGTCCAGGGTGCGCGTTGTCGTGGTCCGGCGCGCCAGCAGGGCCGCCGCCGCCCCGGCGGCGCCTTGCGCCCGGCGGTAGGACTGGAAGCCGACCAGGGGGTTGTCGGTGAAGTTGTCGGCCATGTCCTGATAGATCTGGAAGCCGACGCCGGCGGCCAGCAGGCGCTCCGGATAGGTCGCCCAGAGATAGCCGCCGTGCTTCAGCGGATCGCCCTCGAGCGTGTCGTAGCCGTTGTCGATGGCCGGCCCGTTCGCCTGGCCCAGGGGATCGTGCGTCCCGCTCCAGATGAACAGGCGGTTCGGGTTGGTGCTGGTGTGCAGGGCGCAGTGATAGGCGTCGCAGAGGGTGAAGGCCTCGGCCAGGGCGAACTGGAAGGGCAGGTCCTCGCGCGCGAAGTGGGCCATCGCATGGTTCTGCTTGAAGCGCGGCCACTCGCCCATGCGGCCATTGTCCCAGGCGGCCTGGCTGTCGCCGAAACCGTGCGGCGTGCCGAGCGGCCGGTAGAGGCGGAAGTCGGCGGCCGTATCCAGCCGGAACGGCGCCAGCAGGGCGGGCTCGGCCCCGGCCTGCGCATTGGGCTGGACGAAGACCGTCCGATCCGGCGCGCCCGGCAGGGGCGGGGCGGGAATCGCAAAGCGGTCGCCGAAGCCGCGAACGCCCCGCATGGTGCCGAAGTAGTGGTCGAAGGAGCGGTTCTCCTGGGTGAGTATGACCACGTGGCCGACATCGGCGATCGTGCCGGTCCGGCGATCGGGCCCGATCTCCAGGGCGCGGGCGATGGCGGGGGTGAAGGCGCCGGCGGCGCCGGCCGTCGCCATCATGGCGCGGATGAAGCTGCGGCGATCCTGCATCGTCATTCCCTCAAACGCTCCGGCGCGGGCCTGCGCCTATCCCCCGGCGCGGGCCAGGCTGACGCCGGTCTGCGGCAGGTCGTTGCTTTCGCCCTCGGCGATGTGGATGCGCGTGCCCGCCTCGGCGCAGGCCTGCCGCAAGGCGGCGGGCGGCTCCTTGTCGGTGACCAGATCCTGCACGTCGCGGAAGGCGGCCACCTGGATGAAGCCCGACTTGGTGAACTTGGAATGGTCGGCCAGCACCACGATGCGCCGCGCCTGGCCGAGCAGGCTCTGCTTGAACGCGGCCTCGTCGGCGTCGAAGTCCAGCAGACCGCGCTCGGCGTCCACCGCGCCCATCGACAGGATGGTCAGATCCGGGGCGAAGCGCTGGCAGAAGGCCTGCGCCTCCGGGCCGAACGCGGCGTTGTGAATGGGGTTGATCTGGCCGCCGGCCAGCAGAAGCCGCTGGCCCGGATTGCCGAGCACCTCGTGGGCGATCTCGACGCTGTTGGTGACGATGGTCAGGTTGCGCGTCGAGGCCAGGTTGCGGGCGAGCCAGTGACAGCTCGTGCCCGAGTCGATCAGGAGCGTCATCCCGTCGCTCACCAGCTCGGCCGCCTTGCGGGCGATGTGCTGCTTGGCGGCCGCGTTCTCGCGCAGGCGGATCCGGTAGGGCGCCTCGATCTTGTTGCTGGTCGCCGAAAGTCCGCCATGGACCTTCTGGACGACGCCGCTCTGCTCGAGCTGACGGGCGTCGCGGCGGATGGTCTCCTCGGACACCTCGAACCGTTGGGCCAGTTCCGAAACGGTCCAGAACGCCCGCTCGTCCAGCAGCCGAAGGATCTCGGCCAGCCGCGGGCCCTGGTTCAACTGCTTCATATCCTTGGGATTCGCGCTACGCATCACGGACCCTCGCTATCAGGGCCAATTCCCACAAACAACCACATATTTCAACGTCGCCCGGCGGAGGATTTCGCGGCCCAGCGGGCCGATGTTGGGCAAACCCACAAGAACCCACACATTTCAACATAAACCCCTCAAACCGTCACACGACTGAGACGGTCCGCGCCTAATCGGTCTGCGGCTCGCAAAGGGACCGGCCTCAGACGCCGCGTCCCGCGAGCCAGCGATTTGGGTCACACCAGTCTCTCGGGGGATAATTCATGTTGAAGCGACATGCCGGCCGCGCCGCGCGCCCGGACTTCAAGACGCTCTTGCTCGCCACCGCCTCGGTCGTCGCGGCCGGGGCCTGCTCGACCGATGCGCTTGCGCAGGACGCCGCCGGCAACGAGGTGGACGAGCTGGTGGTCACCGGCTACCGCAAGTCGCTCGGCGAGGCTCGTGACATCAAGCAGGAGTCGGTCATCCAGGTGGACGCCATCGTCGCCGAGGACATGGCCAAGTTCCCGGACCTGAACCTGGCGGAATCCCTGCAGCGGCTGCCCGGCGTGCAGATCACGCGCGAAGCCGGCGAGGGCCGGCGCATCTCGCTGCGCGGTCTCGGCCCCGACTTCGCCCGCGTGCAGCTCAACGGCATGGAAGTGCTGGGCAATGTCGACTCCGCCCAGGACAGCCGCGGCCAGCGGTCCCGTGACCGCGCCTTCGACTTCAACATCTTCGCTTCGGAGCTGTTCTCGCGCGTGGAGGTCGAGAAGACCTATCAGGCGGCTCAGAAGGAAGGCGGCATGGCCGGCACGGTCGGCCTCTTCACCGGCAAGCCCTTCGACTATGGCGTGGGCAGCAAGGGCGCGGTGACCTTCAAGCTCGGCACCAACGAATACACCGAGGACGCCCAGCCGCGCATCGCCGCCCTCTTCAGCCACAACTGGGACGACACCTTCGGCGTCGCCTTCTCGGTCGCCTACAGCAAGCGCGAGACCACCGAGCAGGGCCACAACACCTACAACTACACCAAGCCCAGCGCCTCGACGATGCAGTCGCTGGTCACCCGCGGCCTCGACATCTCGGGCCTGAGCGCCGACGAGCGGGCCAAGTTCCTGTCGGGCGACCTCTACTTCGCCGACGGCAACCGCATCTCGTCCTGGAACGCCGAGCAGGAGCGCCTGGGCCTGACGGCGGCGGTCCAGTGGCGGCCGGCCGACAATGTGGAACTGACGCTCGACGTGCTGCGCGGCGAGTTCACCACCCAGCGCGAAGAGCTGCACCTGGCCACGCGGCCGCTGGCCTCGTCCGGCTCGGTTTCCTTCGACACCCCGGCCGGCGGCGTCTGGCCATCCATGTTCCAGACCGCCTCGGTCATCAACGACATCGCCTGGGACGCCGACAACTACGTCACCATGACCGACGTGACCGGCACGACCTTCGGCAGCGAACACCGCCGCTCGCTGAACGAGAACCGTTTCAACCAGGTCGTCCTGACCGGGGAGTGGGGGCTCACCGACCGCCTGACCCTGGACGGCCACGTGGGCTGGGAGAAGTCCACCTACGACACGCCCTATGACGACAAGCTCTACATGCGGGCCAAGGGCAACCAGATCGCCAACTACGGCGCCGACGGCCGCTCCGCCGCGTTCTCCACGCCCGGCTGGGACCCCACGGACGCGTCCACCTACGCGATGGACTCCTTCTACTACCGCGGCTTCAACAATGAATCGGAGCTGCACGAGGCCGAGCTGAACGCCCGCTACGAGCTGAACGACGTCTGGACCCTCCGGGCGGGCGTCGCCTACCACAAGTTCCGTCAGCAGGGCATCGACATGTTCTACGACGACAACGTCAACGGAACGCGCGACAAGACCCGCGGCACCTCGGTGGGCGACATCACCTACGTCTTCTCCAACGAGTTCGGCTCGTGGCTGGTCGGCGACTACGGCAAGGCCTTCGAGAAGTACAACGAGTACCACCGCTTCGGGCCGAACGCCGACGGCACGGGCGGGGCGCTGCAGGACATCGAGAACGTCTACGAGACGACCGAGGAGACCTATTCCGGCTTCGTGCAGGCCGATTGGGACAGCGATCTGTTCGGCAAGCGCTTCCGCGGCAATGTCGGCCTGCGCGGCTACAGCACCGACACCCGCAGCGTCGGCTGGATCCAGGGCGACAGCTACGCCTATCTGGGCACGGCGGACGTCGAGGGCGGCTACGAAGGCGTCCTGCCGGCGATGAACACCGTGCTGGAGCTGACGCCCGAAGTGCTGGTCCGCTTCTCCGCCACCCAGAACCTCAACCGTCCGGGCCTGAGCTCCATGGCGGCCGAGGGCAGCGCCTTCCAGGATCCGGACACCGGCGAGATCACCGCCTCGCGCGGCAACCCCGACCTGAAGCCCTACAAGGACCTCACGCTGGACCTCGCCGTCGAGTACTACTTCGCCCAGACGGGTCTGCTGTCGGCCAGCGTCTTCCACAAGAAGATCGAGAACTTCATCGGGACCGAGCGGCTGGAGAACGTGCCCTTCAGCGAAACCGGCGTTCCCTACACCACCATTCCCGGCGCGACCGCCAATTCGATCGTCTCCGAGTTCTCGATGCCGACCAATATCGAGGGCACGAAGCGGCTGACCGGGGTGGAGCTGGCCGCCCAGAGCCAGCTCACCTTCCTGCCGGCGCCGTTCAACGGCCTGGGCGTGGTGGCCAACTATACCTATGTCGACGCCGACGAGGCGCTGACGGGCATCTCGAAGACCAGCTACAACGCCACCGTCTTCTACGAGACCGCCCGGTGGGGCGCGCGCGCCTCGCTCAACCACCGCGACAAGTGGTACACGGGCCGCAATGACAGCGTGATGAGCGCCAGCACCCGCGGCTTCGAAGGCGGCGCCTATGTGGACGCCGCGGCCTTCTACAACGTCACCGACGACCTCCAGATCACCTTCGACGCGGTCAACCTGACCAACGAGAAGGACACCCAGTTCTGGGGCCAGAACCGCTACCTCTATAACCAGAACCAGAGCGGCACGACCTACATGGTCGGGGCCAGCTACAGGTTCTGACACGAACCCACGCTAGGCTCGGCGCCCGTCTCGATCCGGAGGCGGGCGCCCCCTTCGTGTCCCGAAGCCCATGATCATCTCCCACCGGCGCCGCTTCGTCTTCGCCGCCGTGCCCAAGACCGGCACCCACGCGGTGCGCCAGGCCCTGCGCGAACAGCTGGGGGAGGAGGATCTCGAACAGGTGGGCCTGTTCGTCGACAAGCGCTTCCCCTGGGCGGACCTGGCCGCCATCCGCCACGGTCACCTCGCCCTGCGCCAGGTGCGGCCCTATCTCGGCGAGGCGGCCTTCGGCGGCTATCTGAAGTTCGCCTTCGTGCGCAATCCGTTCGACCGCTTCGTCTCCTACTGCGCCTTCATGCTGCGCGGCGGCGACCTCTTCCAGCAGCGGCCGAAAGAGATGATGCGCCACTTCCTGTTCCGCGACCCGCCCGAGCACCACGTCCTCTTCCAGCCCCAGGCCTCGCTGCTCGTGGACGAGGACGGCGAGACCCTGCTGACCGACATGATCGGCCGGGTGGAGGAGATGCAGGCCTCATACGAGGCGATCTGCGCCCGGATCGGCATACCCGCGCGGCGGCTGGACCGCGTCAACGCCAGCCAGCACGGTGACTACCGCCGCTACTACGATCCCGCCCTGGTCGATGCGGTGGCCGCCCGCTACCGGCGGGACCTGGACCTGTTCGGCTACGATTTCGAGGGGCCGAGATGAGCCCCCCGCCGCTGCAGCTTTCGGCCAATCCGCGCAAGACGGCCGGGGTCCGCAACCTGGGGCCCGTCGACATCGAGGCCCTGCGGGCCGCGGTCCTGGCGATCCCAGAGGCGGTGTGGCGCACTGAGGATCAGGCCAAGCCCAACCGGTTCGGAGTGTTGGACGACACCCGCCACATCGTTTTCCGCTTCGTCGACAATCCCCTCGACTGGCGCGGCTCGCACGACCGCCCGGCCTGGCCGCAGTGGCGTCCCCTGCTGGCGCCGGTGCTGGACGCGGCGGTGCGCCCCTATGGCTATGGGCGGGGGGTCTTTCCCCGGGTCATGCTGGCCCGCATGCGGCCTGGCGGCGTGATCCACCCCCATGTCGACGCCAATCCCGCGGCCAGATGGCCTCACAAGATCCACGTGCCGCTGCTGACCAATGCCGGCGTGCTCTGCTTCTTCGGCGGCGAGGCGCGCCATTTCCCGCCGGGCGAGGCGGTGGAGGTCGACAATCTCGGTCCCCATTGGGTGAAGAACACCGGCGGGACCGACCGCATCCACCTGATCTTCGAGTACTACGACGCCGACCAGCCCGACCCCGACTGGCTGGCGCCCTTGCTGCGTCAGGCGGTGTCGCGGTGAACGCCCCGGTCTCGCCGCGTCCCGGCGCGCCGGACCGCGAGGCGCTTCTCCAGGAGGCCCGGGCGCTGCGCGCCCGCCAGCGCCTGGCCGAGGCGCTCGAAGTCCTCGGACGGCTGCAGGACCTCCACCCCCGGTTCAGCCGCGGTTATCAGGAGCTTGGCCATTGCCACGTCCTGCGCGGGGATCTGCCGGCTGCGCTCGCCGCCCTGCAGACGGCGGTGCGCCTGAACCCGACCCTGCCAGCCGCCTGGGACATGCTGGCGCAGCTGCACCGCCTGCGCGGCGACCCGGCCGCGGCGGCCGAGGCCGCTCAACGGCGGGCCCTGCTCGAGCAGCTTCCGCCGGAGGTGGTGGCGGCCAACAGCCTCTATGCCGACGGCGACCTGGCGCCGGCCGAGACGGTGATCCGGGCCTATCTGCGGAATGATCCGGCCAATGCCGGCGCCTGGCGCCTTCTGGCGCGTCTCCGGATCGAGCAGGACGGACTGGACGAGGCGGAAGCCCTGCTGCGCGCCCTGCTCCAACGGGCGCCCGACTATCATGAGGCGCGGCTGGACTACGCCATCGCGCTCCTGCAGGGGGGCAAGCCGCTGGAGGCGCGCCGGCAGGCCGAGCGCCTGCTCGCCCACGACCCGGACGACCGCGATCACGTCAAGCAGTACGCCGCGGCCTGCGTCGCCCTGGGCGACCACGAGCCGGTGATCGACCTCTATGCCCGTCTGCTGGCGGCGGGATGCAAGACCCCGGCGGAGGCCGCCGACCTCCATCTGTGGCGGGCCAACGCGCTCAAGGTCGCCGGTCGTCAGGCCGAAGCGGTCGCCGACTACCGCGCATCCCTGGCGGCGCGGCCGGATAACGGCGTCGCCTGGTTCAGCCTCGCCAACCTGAAGACCTACCGCTTCACCGATGCGGAGATCGCCCGGATGCAGGCGGCGCAGGCAAGGCCGGACCTGCCGGACATGGACCACGTCTATCTCGCCTTCGCGCTCGGCAAGGCGCTGGAGGATCGCGGCGACTACGAAGCCTCCTGGCGCAACTACGAACGCGGCGCCGCCATCCGGCGCGCGGCCGGCCGCTATCGCGCCGAGACCGCCGAGGCCTGCGTCGACCGGCTGAAGCAGGTCTTCACCGCCCAGGTGTTCGCCGAGCGGAGCGGGTGGGGTGCGCCGGATCCGGCCCCGATCTTCGTCGTCGGCCTGCCGCGTTCGGGATCGACCCTCGTGGAGCAGATCCTGGCCTCACATTCGGCCGTGGAAGGCACGCAGGAGCTGACCGAGATCGACCGCTACGCCGGCGAACTGTGCGGATACGACCCCGATTGCCGCCTGTCCCTCGATCCCGCCGCGATCCTGCGGCTGGACAGGGCGCAGGTGCGCGCCCTGGGGGAACGCTTCCTCGCCGACACGGCCGTGTATCGCCGGCTCGGCCGGCCCCGGTTCATCGACAAGGCGCCGAACAACTTCTGGCACATCGGCCTGATCCAGCTGATCCTCCCAGGGGCCACCATCATCGATGTGCGACGCGAGCCGATGGCCTGCGGATTCAGTAACTTCAAGCAGCTTTTTGGGACGACGCATCAGGAGTTCAGCTACGGGCTCGAGGACATCGCGCGCCACTACCGAGCCTATCTCGACCTGATGGCGCACTGGGACCGGGTCCTGCCCGGGCGGGTCCTGCGGTTGAGCTACGAGAACCTCGTCGAGGATCTTGGGGCGAACGTCCGGCGCATGCTCGCCCACTGCGGCTTGGCCTTCGAACCCGCCTGCCTGGCCTTCCACGAAACCCGTCGCAGCGTCCGCACGCCCAGTTCCGAACAGGTGCGCCAGCCGATCGGCCGGGAGGGCCTGACGCAGTGGAAGAACTATGCGGCGTGGCTGTCGCCCCTCAGGGACGCCCTCGGCGACGCCGTCACGAGATACAGGGACTGAGGCATGCGTCTGTCGCGCCCCTTCTTCCAGCTTCCCGTCCTGTTCGACGTCGACCGCCTGCAGGCGGAGGTCGCGGCCCTGCCGCCGGAGGCCTGGGTTCCCCATCCCGACGGGTTGGCCGGCAACAGCGCGGCGCGCCTGATCAGCGCCGGCGGCGGAGAGACGGACTCGGTGCACGGCCAGATGCTGCCGACGCCCTGGCTCGCCGGCTCGCCCTATCTGCGCCAGGTCCTCGCCGGCTTCGGCGTGGTGTGGAGCCGTTCGCGGCTGATGCGCCTGGCGCCCGGCGTGGGCGTGCCGGAGCACGCCGACATCAACTACCACTGGCACACGCGGGTCAGGCTGCACATCCCGGTGTTCACGCGGCCGGAGGTGCGCTTCCACTGTGACGGACAGTCGGTCCACATGGCCGCGGGCGAGGCCTGGATCTTCGACAACTGGCGCCGGCACCATGTGGAGAACGGCGCCCAGGCTGACCGCATCCATCTGGTGGCCGACACCACAGGCACCGCCGCCTTCTGGCGCTTCGCCTGCAGCGAGCCGCCGCCGCGCGACCAGTGGCGCACCGTGGCCTGGAATCCGGCGGCGCGGCCTCGACTGCTGACCGAGCGCAACGCGCGCTCGGCGGTGATGCCGGCCGCCGAGGTGGAGCTTCTGGTGGGCGACCTGCGCACGGAGATCGCCCTCGCCGCGGACACGCCCGAGCACCGGGCCCGCGCCGCCAGGTTCGAACGGCTTCTGGAGAGCTTCGTGCAGGACTGGCGTCAGCTGTGCGCCCTGCATGGCGTGGCCGGGGAGGGGCGTGAGGCCTTCCGGGAGCTGGCCGGCGCCGTGCGCGAGGCGGCGAGGCCCCTGGCCGAGGGGCTGGTCATGCGGACCAATAATGCTGGCGCGTTTCTGGTCCTCGAAAAGCGCGTTCTCCAGCACCTTGTGGCCGAGGAGGCGGTCTAGGCGCGCGCGCGGACAGCCGGCCTCGTTTCGACGGACGACGACGGCGGCCTCAGATCGCCCGGGCGCGGCCTTCCCAGTAGGGCGCGCGGACCCTGTTGCGCTGGATCTTGCCGGCTTCGCTGCGCGGCAGGCGCTCGACGAAGTCGACGCCGCGCGGAACCTTGTACTTGGCCACCGCCGTGCGCGCATAGGCCAGGATCTCGTCCTTCAGCGCTTCGGACGGAGCGTAACCCGGCGCGAGTTCGATGACGGCGCGCACCTCCTCGCCGTACTCCTCGTGCGGCACGCCGACGGTGCAGGAGTCGGCGACCGCCGGGTGCTTGATCAGCTCGTTGTCGATCTCCTGGGGGTAGATGTTCACGCCGCCGACGATGATCGTCTCGGCGCTGCGGCCGGTGAGGAAGAGATAGCCGTCCTCGTCGAAATAGCCGACGTCGCCCATGGTGAAGTAGCCGTCGCGGCGGCCGGCGTCGGTCTTGGCGCTGTCCTTGAAGTATTCGAAGCCGCCCTGGTCGGCGAGCCGCATGTAGATGGCGCCGGGGACGCCCGGCGGCAGTTCGTTCCCCGCCTCGTCGAGGATCTTGGCCGCCTCCGGATCGGGCCGCCTGCCGACCGTGCCCGGCTTCTTCAGCCAGTCCTGGGAGGTCACCCAGAAGCCGACGCCGCCCTCCGATCCGGCGTAGTATTCGAACAGCACCGGGCCCAGCCATTCGATCATGGCCTGCTTCACCTCCGGCGGGCAGGGCGCCGCCCCGTGGGAGATGCGTCGCAGGGAGCTGAGATCGTAGCGGGTCCGGACCTCCTCCGGCAGGCCGAGCAGGCGCTGGAACATGATCGGCACGAAATGGCTGCGGGTCACCCGGTGACGCGCGATGGCGGCCAGCACCTTCTCGTTGTCCCACCTGTCGAGCAGGACGGTGGGCACGCCATTGACCAGGGCCTTGCGCACGTCTCCGGCCATGGGCGAGGCGTGATAGGCCGGGCCGGTGCAGAAGTGGACGTCGTCGTCCTGATAGGCCGGGTCGTAGGTCGGGACCGGGGCGTTGGGCTTGTAGACGCCCTTGGGCCGTCCGGTCGTGCCCGACGAATAGAGCATGGTGTGGCCGCGCACCGGGTCGGCGATGTCCTCGCCGGACTGGGACGCCAGGGCGGCCTCATAGTCGAGGAAGTCCTCCAGGGGGCCGCCGATGGCCACCTTCACCTTCAGGTCCGGGCACTGGGCGGCCGCCTTGTCGAGGCCGGGGACGGCGGCGTCGGCGAACAGAGCCCTGGCCTCGCAGTTGTCGATCACATAGGCGATCTCGTCGGGCGTCATGTGCCAATTGACCGGCGTCATGCGCAGGCCGGCGCGCTGGCAGCCGAACAGCACGTCAGCGAACTCCGCGCGGTTCGGGCAGACGAGCGCCACCGCGTCGCCCGGCGCCAGGCCGTGCTCGCGCATCAGCCGGGCGATGCGATTGGCGTTGGCGTTCAGGCCGCCGAACGTGCGGGTCGGCCCGGACATCTCGTAAACGGCCGTCTTGTCCGGCTGCCGCCGGGCCCAGAAGGCCGGCGCCATCCCCTCCATGGCCAGGGCGTGCAGTTCCGCCGCGGCCGTCTCGTCGAGCCGTCCCGCCATCGCGTCTCTCCCTGATCCGGGCGGGGCGCTCTTCAGCGGCGCCTTCCAGGGCCCGGACCCGATAAATGCTTCAAAGAAAGGCGGACGGGCGTCGGCATGGCCTGCGCCCGTCCGAATGGGTCACGTGCCGGGCCACTATGCCACTAGTGGTGCCAATGTCACTAGCTTCGACGCCCAGGAGCGGCGGCTTGCGCCGGCCGCGCGCGGGGCGCACAAATCCGCAGATGAACTCCGCAAGGGCGCAGACGACGGGGCGGGCGCGGCTTCCGCCGGAAGTTCGGCGCGCCCAGATCCTCGACGCCGCCGAAGCGCTCTTGCAGGTCCATGGCGGGCTGCCGCTGCCGCTGGACGAACTCGGCCGCGCCGCGGGGATCAGCAAGGCGCTGATCTACGCCTATTTTCCCGACCAGCACGCCTTGGCCAATGCGGTGCTGTCACGGCGGATGGAGGCGATGATGGCCGCAGGGCTGGCGCAGGCGGCGGCCGAGCCCGACCTTACGGCCGCGGCCCTGGCCTGCGCCGACCTCTATTTCCGCGACGTCGCAGCGGCCGGTCCGGTCGTCCACATCGTCCTTCGCGACCCCTTCATGGCCGGGCGCGTCGATGCGGAGACCGAGCGCCAGCGCGATCGGATTTCGCGACGCCTGGCCCGCGCGGCCCGCCGGGACCTGCGCCTCTCCGCGAAGGAGGCGGTGGCCGCGCTCAGTCTCATGACCACGATCCCGGAGGAGGCCGGCCGAATGGCGAAGGCCGGCGATCTCAGCCTGGAGCGCGGCCGCGAGCTGACCGCCCGGCTGATCGGCTCTTCCCTGCGCGCCCTCAGTCCCGAGGACGGCTGAGCCCGGGCTCCCGCACGATTTCGCGGTTTCCGGCGGTGACGATGGCCAGGCTCAGCCGCTCGGCCATGGCCAGAGGGATCTTGCGCTCGGCCAGCAGGCGTCCGGCGCGCAGGCAGACCGCCGTCAGCACCACCGTGGCGCCGCGCGCCAGGTCGGCCTCGACGCCGTACTGCGTGGTCAGTCGATCGGTCATGCGCCGGCGGGAATAGCCTCTCTGCTGTTCCCGCTCGGCGCGCAGGCCGGCGCGCACCTCGGCGCTGTTCAGCAGGCGCTGGATGAGGGCGCCGCGCTGCTCGACCTGCCGCAGATAGGCCAGGGTCGACAGCGTCACCCGGGTGAGGTTGTCGTGCCCGCGCTCGATCTCGGCCTGCCGCTCGTCGTTCATCGCTGCGAGCTCGCGGCGCGCCAGGGCGACCAGCAGGTCGGTGCGGCGGGGAAAGTGATTGTGCGCCTGCGCCTCCGACAGACCGGCTTCGCGGGCGATGCGTTTCATCGTGGCCGCGTGCAGGCCCTCGCGGGCGATGACCGCGGCGGCCGTCTCCATCAGCTGCTCGCGGCGCGCCTCGGGCGACAGGCGCGTGCGCGCCCGCCTCGCGCGCCCGGCCGGCGCGGCGAGGTCGAGCCCCGCCTCGCCGCCCGCAGGCGCCGGCGGCAGGGGCGGCCGCTCGGCGCGGCGGGTGTTCCAGTAGCCCCGGCCGGGATAGGGCACCAGCAGCCGGTCGCAGATCTTGGCGAGCCCGTTGCGGCTCAGTCCCCACCGCTCGGCGAGGGTGGAGAGCGGCGTCGTCCAGACAAGCTCGTAGAGCGCCTCGCGCGTCAGCGCGGGCGGCGGGTCGTCGGCGGGGACGTCGGGGGGCGTGACGTCGGGGATCGGCGCGGCCATGGCGTCAGGCTAGGCCAGGGGCGCGCGCCGATCCAGCCGGTCAGGCGGCGGCCCAGAGCGGCGAGGAGGCCTTCATGAAGCGGATCATGAAGGTGACGGTCGCCACGTCCTCGCCCGTCGCGGCGTCGGCGATGTCGACGTCGTACCAGGCGTTCTCCGTTTTGGGGCTTTCGGTGAGCTTCAGCATGGTGGTCCGGCCGACATAGTCGTGGCCCGCCTTCAGCGGTCCCTTCGCGATCCGGATTTCCAGCGCGCCAAAGAGGCCCACGGACTGGTTCACCTTGGCCAGAACCGTGGGGCGGCTGATATGGGCCAGCCGCACGAGGTGAGAGGGGGGGAGGACCCCCTCGTCGTAAAGGGGCAGGCGCTCGGTGATGCGGCCGAGCGCCTTCTCCAGCGCCTCCCGCTCGATGCGCATGGGGATGTCGGCGGTCGTGTCGCCCACGGCGTAGCCGGCCAGGATCCGCAGGGCGCCCGGGGCGGCCTGGCCCTGGGCGGCCATCCGGCGGGAGAGCTCGGAGATCGGATCGCGCGTCGCCGCGCCGGCGGTGCCGACGCAGATCTGCGCACCCTCGCGGTTGAACATGGTCAGGCGGGAGCGGGGTTCGGCGACCTCCATCACCGCACGCACCTCCTCCCGATCGACCGTGGCCTGGGTGAAGTGCAGCGACATGTTCCCGCCGGCGAACCAGTCGGCGCCATAGGTCTCGACCAGCATGGGCGCGAACTGATCCATATGGACCGAGCCTGGCACCGTGCCGCCCTTGAAGCCGAGCTTGGAGGCCACCTCGTCGTTGTGGATGGAGCCTGGAGCCTGCTGAAAGCCGTTGTGAGGCGTCCGGTAGTCGCCCTCGATCACGCGGCCCTGGATGACGTCGCCCATGGCGATCCTCCCCTGCTGCGGACGCTTCAGAAGGCGCCCATCATTTCTTCGAAGTTGCGGCTGTAGAAGCGCTCGCGCGCATCCTCGCCGATGTCGGCGAAGGTGCGCTCGAACCGTCCGATGGGGTCGTTCGTCCCCTCCGGATGGGGATAGTCGCTGGAGAAGAGGAACAGCTCTGCGCCCGCGTCCTTGATCAGATAGCCCGCGTCCTCGCCGGGGAACGGCGTGAACTTGACGTGCTTGCGCATGTATTCCGACGGCTTCAGCGCCAGGGCCTTCAGCTGCGGATCGGTCTTGGAGAAGCTGCGATAGCCGAGGTCGAGCTGGCGCAGGAAGCCCGGCACCCAGGCCGCGCCGAATTCGATCACCCCGCCCCGCAGGTCGGGCACGCGGTCGAAGAGGCCGTCATAGACGAGCGCCGCCAGGAACATCTGGGCCGAGAAGGGCAGGACGACGAAGTCCTGGAAGCGCAGGTTCTCGCCGCCGCCGTGCAGATCCGGCGACCGCGGCTTGCCGTTGTTGTTGTACTGCTTCGGCAGCACGCGGGAGCCTTGGCCGATGTGCAGCATGAAGGGCACGCGCCGCTCGGCCAGAAGGGTCCAGAACGGGTCGAGGTCCGGGTGGCTGGGCGAGCGGTCGCCGGCGGGCGTCGAGGGCACCCAGAGCGCGCCGCAGCCGAGATCGATGGCTTCGCGGGCCAGTTCGACCGCCTGATCCGGATCGTCCAGCGGCACGAAGCCGACGCCGATCAGGCGCTCGTCGGCGCAGAAGGCCGCCATGGCGCGATTGTGCGCCCGGGCGCCGGCGAGCTTCACCTCGGGCGCCTTGGCGTCGCGGAAGTGGGCGAGGGAGGAGGTGGCGAAGACCAGCTGGCGGGAGAAGCCGAGTTCGTCCAGGGCGCGCCTGCGCTCGGCCGCATCGAAGGCGCCGTAGGCGATCCACCCCTTGGGGCCGGCGATCAGGTTCTCGGCGGCCTGGCGGCCCGCCTCCGGGTCTTCGGCCCGTTTGCGTGCGGCGGCCACCTGGCTCTCGATCCGCTCGGCGGACCTGCGCTGCTTCAGGTGTTCCAGGAGGGGGCCGTCCGCATAGTTCACCAGCCAGTCGGCCGGCTCCATCACATGGCTGTCGGCGTCGTGGAACACGCGGCCGCTCGCATAGGGCGCCATCTGAAACTCCTCCCGCCTGCTATTGACGATGACACCAATACATATGGACGCCCGGCTGGCAACATCGGTTGCGCCGCCGGCTCCTTACCGCATCGCACCATCCACAACCTTGCGCCCGCCGGGTGTGATTGTTGACGGTCGCACCACTACCATCTAACCGAAGGTGATCCGATGCGCCGTAAGACTGTGGGAGGGCCGCCATGACGACCGAACTCGACGACCTCCGCGCAGAGGCTCGCGCCTGGGTCGAGGCGAACTTCCCCAAGCAGCTGGCGGGTCGGGCGCCCGTCATCGGCCAGCGTGATCCGGACGACACCGAGGCCTTCGAGATCTGGAAGCAGCGGCTCTGCGCCAAGGGGTGGGGCGTGCCGACCTGGCCGGCCGAATATGGCGGCGGCGGCCTCTCACCGGCGCAGGCGCGCGTGGTGCGCGAGGAGATCCGGTGGGCGGGCGGCTGGAACCCCATCGGCTGGAGCATGGGCGTGCGCATGTTCGGCCCCACCCTGCTCGAATATGGGACCGAGGCGCAGAAGCAGCGCCATATCCCGCCCATCGCGCGAGGCGAACTGCGCTGGTGCCAGGGCTATTCGGAACCGGGCGCGGGCTCCGACCTCGCCTCGCTCCAGACCCGCGCCGAGGACAGGGGCGACCACTTCCTGGTGAACGGCCAGAAGATCTGGACCTCCGGGGCGCAGTACGCCGACTGGTGCTTCTGCCTGGTGCGGACCGACACGACGAAGAAGCACGAAGGCATCAGCTTCCTGATGATCGACATGCGCTCGCCCGGGATCGAGGTGCGGCCCATCCGGCTGATTTCCGGCTCCTCGCCCTTCTGCGAAACCTTCTTCACCGACGTGAAGGTCCCCAAGGAGAACCTGCTTGGCCCCCTGAACGGCGGCTGGACGGTGGGCAAGCGGCTCCTGCAGTACGAGCGCCAGCGCAGCGAGGACGCTCCGGCGCGGCCGGGGGAGGGGCGGCCCCTGAACCAGGTGGCGGCCGAGGCGGTCGGTCTCGACGCTTCCGGTCGTCTGGCCGATCCGGACCTGCGCCGCCGGCTGACGGAGCACCTGATGGACAAGAAGCTGCTGCGCCTGACCATGGACCGGGCCGCAGCCGAGTCGAAGGGCGCCGGGCCGAGCGCCGCGACCTCCATCCTGAAGAACGTGTCCTCGGTGGTGAACCAGACCCGCGCCGAGCTGCTGCTGGAGATCTACGGCTCGGGCGGCCTGGGCTGGGAGGGCGAGAGCTTCAGCGCCGAGGCGCTGGCCAACACGCGCGAATGGCTCTCGGGCAAGGCCTCGACCATCTATGCCGGCTCCTACGAGATCCAGAACAACATCATCGCCAAGCGCATCCTGGGCCTGCCCGACCCCGTGGGCGCAGCGGGCTGAGCCGGACAAGAGCGAGCGGAGGAAACGGCATGGACTTCATCGGCGAAAAGACCGAGGGCGGGGTGACGCGGCGGGAGTTCCGGCTGCAGGTCAACGGCGACACCGTGCCCGGCTGCGTCTGGGCCCCGGAGGGAGCGAAGGGCTCCCGGCCCCTGATCCTGCTGGGCCACGGCGGCTCACAGCACAAGAAGGCGCCCAATCTCTCGGCCGCGGCGGTCGCCCACGCCCGTGAACTCGGCTACGCCACGCTGGCCATCGACGCGCCCGGCCACGGCGACCGCATCAGCCGCGAGGCGGCTCAGAAGGCCCGCGAGGCGGCGCTCGCCGCCGGCCGCGCCGCCCAGGAGGGCCGCGCCCTGCCGCAGGGCGAGCGGCCGAAGATCTCTCGCGACCCGGCGACGGTGGACAAGGTGGTGGCCGAATGGAAGGCCGCCCTGGACGCCGCCCAGGCTCTGGACTCCGTGGGGTCGGACCACAAGGTCGGCTACTGGGGCGTCTCCATGGGGACCCGCTTCGGCGTGCCGTTCGTCGCCGCCGAGCCCCGGATCGCCTGCGCCATCTTCGGCCTGTTCGGCGTCTTCCCAGGGCTGGAGGATCACAAGGCGGCCGCCGAGCAGATCCGCATCCCCCTGATGTTCGTCTACCAGTGGGAGGACGAGCTGATGAAGCGCGAGCAGGGGATCGCCCTCTTCGACGCCTTCGGCTCGACCGAGAAGACGATGCACGTCAATCCCGGCCGTCACGTGGAGATCCCGGCCCACGAGCGCGACTCCTGGCTGGCCTTCTGGAAGCGCCACCTGGAGCCGGCCGCAGGCTGAGGTCGGGTCAGGCGGCGCGCGCCGCCGCCCGCTTGGCCCAGTACTCCCGGAAGAAGCCGCGCGGATCCTTCTCCGCACGGGTCGGGTGGCCGAAGACGAGGGTCGTGCGATCGACCAGGTCATAGGCCGGCCAGTCCGGCGTCTTGGGATTGTTCGGATCGCCGGAGCCGGCCAGCGCCACCCAGCCGCTCGCGATCTCGTCGGCCAGCCGCAGGTTGTCCCGCGTCGGGCCGGCCAGGGGAAAGCGGATGTCGTGCATGGAATAGGCGACGTCGATCCCGTGCACCGCGCCATAGCGGCCGTCGAAGGCCGGACTGGGCGCCTCCCACAGATAGGCCCAGGTCGGCGCGCCGCCGGCGGCGACCCGGCGCTCCAGCATGGTGTTGGCGGCCAGGCGGAAATAGGTGTCGCTGGCGATGCGGGCGTTGATGATGAAGGGCGTCGCCGATGGCGTCTCGTCGCGATAGGCGTCCAGCAGCATCTGGGCGTCCTCGCCGACGCGCTTCTGCAGGGTGGCCAGAACCTCTTCCCAGCTCATGTCGAACCGGGTCTCACGATAGGTCCGCTCGTCCAGGGCGGTGGAGACCACGAGCGGGATGTCCCGCGACTCCTCCGGCGCGCCCGGCGTGAACGGGTGGTGCGGGATGAGGTCGCCGAGCACGGGCGCGAAGGAGCGCGGCGCCTCGCCCCGGCGGCGCTCGTCGGCCTCCACATCGGCCTGGGCGGCCAGCAGGGTCGTGAAGGGCACGGCCTGCAGCGCCTTCACCTGGTCGCGGCGCAGGCCCAGGCGCTGCAGCAGCTGGGCCGAGGCCTTGTCCGCCTGCTCGCGGGTCATGGAGGTCAGGGCCGAGCCGCTCATGACGCCGGCGCTGGAGAACAGGCCCTTGGCCGCGGGCATGGCCATCAGGTGGCTCACCTTCGCCCCGCCGCCGGACTGGCCGACGATCATCACCCGCGCCGGGTCGCCGCCGAAGGCCTCCACATTGCGCGCCACCCACTGCAGCGAGGCGACCAGGTCGGCCATGCCCGCGGCGCCGGAGTCGGCGAAGGGGCCGTCGTCGCCCAGATAGAGATAGCCGAGCGCGCTCAGCCGGTGATTGACCGTCACCACCACGCAGTCGCCGAAGCGGGCCAGCATCTCGCCGTCGCCGCCGGGATTGTTGGACGAACCGCCATAGAAGCCGCCGCCGTGGAAGCGCACGATGACCGGCCGCTTGCGGTTGGCGTTGGGCTCCGGCGTCCACAGGTTCAGGACCAGGCAGTCCTCGCCCATGCCGCCGGGCTGGAGGTCGTTCAGGATCAGGTCGGCATAGACGTGCCGCCGGTTGCCGGGGATCTGCGGGGCGATGTTGCCGTAGTCGAAGGCGTCGCGGACGCCGCTCCAGGGCTGGACCGGCTGCGGCGGCAGGAAGCGGTTGGCGCCGGAGGAGTCCGCGCCGTAGCGCAGGCCCTTGAAGACGGCGATCCCGCCGGAGCTGACACCGCGGACCTTGCCCTCGGCGGTTTCCACGATGGGGAAGAGCCTGTCCTCGGCGGCCCGGACGGGACCCGCGGCGGCGAGCCCCAGGGCGGCGCCGCCGGCGGCGATGAAGGATCGGCGATCGGTGGTCATGGAAGGTCTCCTCCGGCTCAGCGGTGCAGGGTGCGACCCATCTGCTGGGTCTCGTAGCGGCTCATGAATTCCCGTTCGGCGGCGCAGGGGTCGCTCGCCAGGCGCGGCGGGACCTCGAACAGCAGGGTCGGGCGATCGGTCAGGTCGTACGGCCGCCACTCGGGAATCGCGGCGTTGTTGGGGTCGCCGGTGCGGGCGAAGCTGATCCAGGTGTCGGCCATGGCGCGGGCCATGGCGCGCGTCTCCTCGCTCTCCGGCCCGGTCAGGTGGGTGGCGGCGGCGACATTGTCGAACATGAAGGGCAGGTCGAGCGTGTGCTGGCTGATGTGCTTGCCGCCGTCGGCCGGCGATCGCCAGGTGAGCTGGTAGAGATAGGTGGGCGCGGCGCCGGCGCGCACCCGCTGCTCGGCCATGATCGTCGCGTCCAGCACATAGCCGCGCGCCGAAGCGATGGTGAAATAGAGCTCCGAGGGCGACGCGCCGGGATTGGAGCCCCGGAAGGTGGCGATGGCGTCCTCGACGTCCTCAGAGGGGACGAAGCGGGCCAGCCGGCGACGGAGCTCGGCCATGTCCAGGTCGAAGGCGCCGTCCTCGTAGCCGAGCTGGTTGGAGAGCTCCGTGCGGGTCGTGCCGACCATCATCGGCAGAGCGCTGGAGCGCGCGGGCGCCTGGGGCAGGAAGGGATGCTCGGTGAAGGCCAGGCCGTCGAGCACCGGCGAGAATCGCGAGCGGGTCTCGCGCATCACCCGCAGCTGCGCCCGGGTGAGCGTCTCCACCGGGACCTCGAGCAGCTTGCCGATGTCGGCCGGGGCGATCTCGAGCTGAGCCAGGAGCGCGTCGGTCAGCCGCGTCGCCTGCTCGGGCGTCTGGATGCGCAGGTGGGAGCCGCTCTGCACGATGCCGCGGGCGAACAGGCCTTGGGCGTCGGCGCCGGCGTAGCAGAGGCTGACCTTCCGCCCGCCGCCGGACTGGCCGAAAATCGTCACCTTGTCCGGGTCGCCACCGAACGCGGCGATGTTCTCGCGCACCCAGCGCATGGCGGCGATCAGGTCGAGATAGCCGGCGTTGCCCGACCCGGCATAGGCCTCGCCCATCCTGTCGCCGAGATAGCAGTGGCCGTAGACGTTGAGGCGGTGGTTGATCGTGACCACCACCACATCGCCGCGTAACGTCAGCCGCGTGCCGTCATAGACCTTCTGCGAGGCCGAGCCCGCCTCGAAGCCGCCGCCGTGGAACCACAGCATGACCGGCCGCCCGGCGGCGTCGGCGCCTGGAGTCCAGACGTTGACCCGCAGGCAGTCCTCGCTCATCGGCCCCTTGTCGGCCAGCATGCCGCGCATCTGCGGACACTGGTCGCCGAAGGCCAGGGCGTCCTGCACGCCGCTCCAGGGCGCGACCGGCTGCGGCGGACGAAAGCGATTGGGACCGCCCGTATCGGCGCCGTAGCGCATCCCCTTGAAGATGCTGACGCCGTCGCGGCGGCGGCCGCGGACCTTTCCCTGGGCGGTCTCGACGACCACGAGGTCCTCGGTGAGGTCGGGCGGGGTGAGGGGGCTCATCTCTCGACTCCTTTGGCGGTGCGGCTAGCGGGCGATCAGCTCGATCAGGTCGCGCGCCTCGGCCAGCTCCTCGATGGTCTCGACCGCCGCGATGACCTGCCGGGCGCGGCCCTCGCCCAGACCCGGCGCCATCAGCTCCAGGGCCTTGGCCTCCACGTCGGCGGCGGCCATGGGATGGGAGGGAAAGCCCAGGACGTGGGGCGTGTAGGCGCTCTCCCGCCGGCCGCCTTCCAGGCGCACGGTGACCCTGGCGGACTCGGTGCGCGGCTCTCCGGGCGCGGCCTCCTGCGCCGGATCGTGCGCGATCTCCACCCGCTCCATCAGGGCGCGTACCGCGCCGTCGCCGGCCATCCGCGCCAGGCTCTGGGCCGAAACGAAGTCCAGATGGCCGTCGATCAGGATGATGGCCGTCAGATAGCGCAGGTTCAGGGCCGGCATGGCCGCGTCCCGGAACGCTTCCCAGCGGCCCGGCATCTCGATCCGCACCGCCTCGACCGGCGCGCCGCCGATCCGCGGCAGCAGCGACAGAAGCGCCTCGACCGCCGGCTGGGTGGGGCCGCCGACCGGATAGCGCTTGTAGGCCGTCAGCGGCAGTTCGGACCGTTCTCCCAAGGCGTCCGTCAGATAGGCCAGATCGCTGTCGCCGCCGGCGAAGGCGCCGCTTCGCAACCAGCCGGCCGGATGGTCCAGCGCCTGGCGCACGCCTCTGAAGCCGCCTTCGACCATGAGGGCGGCGTGCAGGCCGTCCCGCGCGCCCATGCCGGCGAAGACGAAGGCTTTTTCGATGTGCTCCACATCCAGCAGCCACTGCCAGGAGCCGCCCGCCTGCTGGGCGCAGAAGGTCCAGACGTCGTCGATCTGCTCGGGGCTCAGACGCAGGAGGGCGGCCGCCGCGGCCGCCGAACCGAACAGCGGTCCGATCCCGTGGTTGGCGATCCCGGCCCGGCGGAGGTTGCCCAGCCCGAGCGCCTTGGGCACGCGGCCGGCCAGCTCGTAGCCCGCCATGACCGCGCGCAGCAGGGCCGCCCCGCTCGCCCCGCGCGTCTCGGCGACGGCGAGCGCGACCGACACGACCGCCGGTCCGGGCTGGACGAAGGCCGAGGGGATGAAGTCATTGATCTCGGCCGCGTGTCCCGTCATGGCGCTGGCGAAGGCGGCGTCGACCAGGCCGGCGCGCTGGCGCGTCGCCAGCAGGGTGGCCGCGCCGCAGCCGCCGCTGAGGGAGATGGCGTAGGTCCGCGCCAGGACGGCCGGCTCCAGATCGCGGCAGGCCACCATGGCGGCCAGGGTGTCGAGGAGGTGCAGGCGGGCCATCTCGCGATGGGCGGGCGGCGGTTGGCTCGTCAAGGCGCCGGCGACATAGGCGCTCAAGGTGGCGGTGATGTCCTTGGGGGCGGGGCTGTTCATGGTCGGGCCAGCGCCTCGCTCATCCGCGCCCCGGCCTCCAGAAGCGCCTCGATCACGCGATCGCGGGATTCGCCGGCCAGGCGTTCGCCGGGGGCGGAGACCGAGAGTCCCGCCTCGGCGGCTGCGCCCCCGGCTCCAACCGCGACGCCGATGCTCGAGACGCCGGGGCTGTAGCCGGAGAGCGCATATCCCCGCCGCCGGGCTTCATCCAACTCGGCCTCGACGGCGGCGATATCCAATCCCTGTTGTTCCGCCGATCGCCGGACCAGGTCGGGGCCATCGGGCCGCTGGCTCAGGATCGCCTTGCCGCTGGCGGTCAGCACGGCGGGGACGCGGCTGCCGACGCGGGTGCGAAACCGAACGGGCCGGGGGGCGATGATCTTGTCCAGGTAGAGCACGTCGGTTCCCGACAGCAGGGTCAGGCTGACCGTCTCGCCGATGGTCCGGTGCAGGCCGTGGAGGAAACCGGCCGCAATCCGCTTGATCGGGAGCTGAGCGGCCGAACGCGCCCCGAATTCCCAGGCCCGCAGCGTCGCGGCGTAGCGGCCCGAGGCCTCCTGCCGCGCATAGCCGAGCTCGACCAGGGTCGCCAGGATCCGGTGCGCCGTACTCTTCTGAAGGCCGGAAAGCTCGGCGATCTCGGTCAGGCGCAGCGGCTCGCTCGCGCTGGCGAGGACTTCGAGCAAACAAAACGCGCGGGAAACCGCTCGATCCACAGAGTCGCTCCGACTGGCCGTCGCGGCCTCTATGCCATACCTCGCGCAAGAAGAACCAGTTTCGGAAAAGAATTCCGCCTGACGGAACAAGTGAAGCCGGGGCGCCCGTCCGGGGCGTTCCGGCCGGTTTCGACGGCTCGGAAGCGAGACGGCCTCGCGCGAGCAGGGCGGATTGATGCGGCTCAAGGCGGCCGGGTCGCGCGCCGGCGAACCTCGTCAACCGCAGACGAGGGAGCGCGGCCATGCCGATCGAAGACGCCCGAACCTTCGACGGCTCAAGGTGAGGCCGATGACGCGTTCTCCATCCCCGTCGAGCGGGAGCTTCCGTCTCTTCGGCGTTCCGGTGCGCATCCACGTCAGCTGGATCCTTCTCGCCCTCTTCCTCGCCTGGTCGCTCGCCGCCGGCATGTTGCCGGCCGTGCACGAGGGACTGCCGCGCGGCGCCTACTGGGGCGCGGCGGTGCTCATCGTGCTGGGGCTGGGGGCGTCCATCGTCCTGCACGAACTGGCCCACACCCTCGTCGGGCGCGCCATGGGCGTGCGGGTCGACCGCATCACCCTCTTCCTGTTCGGCGGCGTGGCGGAACTCAGCGAGGAGCCGACCCGCCCGCGCGCCGAACTCGCCATGGCCGTGGCCGGGCCGGCCTTCAGCATGGTCTTCGGCCTGTCTCTCGCCGCTCTGGCGGGGCTGCTGGAGCAGCGGCCGGAATTCGCCGGAGCTCAGATGGCGCTCGACTATCTGGCCACGCTGAACCTTGTCCTGGCCGGCTTTAACATGGCGCCGGCCTATCCGCTCGACGGCGGGCGGGTCCTGCGGGCGCTGATCTGGATGGCGACCGGCGACCTGGACAGGGCCACCCGCATCGCCGCGCGCGCCGGCGAGGGGCTGGCCCTGCTGCTCATGGGGGTGGGCGGCCTCGTCCTCTTCACCCAGGGCGCGGCGGGCGGGCTCTGGTGGATCCTCATCGGCCTCTTCCTGCACAGCGCCGCCCGCGGCGCCATCGCCGACCTCGACACCCGGCGGATGCTGGCCGGCCGTCCCATCGCCGAACTGATGGTCCGCGACGTGGAGACCGTGCCAGACCGCTTCACGCTCGACCGCTTCATCGACGAGCGTCTGCTGGGCAGCCGTCATGCCCTCTATCCCGTGGAACGCGAAGGGCGATGGATCGGCGTGGTCGCGCCGGAAGACGTCCTGGCGCAGCCGCGGGACCGCTGGGCCCAGATGACCGTGGGCGAGATCTGCCGCCCGGCCGCCGAGACTCCGGCCGCGACGCTGCTGGAAGACGCCGGGGCGGTCATGACGCGGATGCGCAGCCAGAACACCCCGCGCATGCCGGTCGTCCACGCCGGCGCGGTGGTCGGCATCGTCACGCTGCAGGACCTGCTGCGCAGCCTGGACCTGTCGCGGCGGTTCGGCCGAACGCCGGGCTGACGGTCGCGCTCCGGTCGCAAAGGCCGGGAGCGACGGCTTCAGGGGCGAACGCGCGTCCCGGCTCGCCCGGCGATGACCGCCTCGGCCTCGGCCAGGGCGCCGATGAAGGCCGCTCGTCCGGTCGCCTCGGCGAAGCGGCACGCCGCGGCCACCTTCGGGCCCATCGAGCCGGGCGCGAAGGTCAGGCTCCGCAACTCCTGCACGGAGGCGTTATCGAGCCGGCGAGCGTCGGGCGCGCCCCAGTCGAGATAGACCCCGTCCACATCGGTGAGAATGACGAGCCGCTCGGCCTCCAGCCGGAGGGCGAGAAGCGCTGCGGTCAGGTCCTTGTCGATCACCGCCTCAACCCCGACCAGGTCGCCCTGCGGCGTGCGGCGGACGGGGACCCCGCCGCCCCCGGCGCAGATCACCGTCACCCCCGCCGCAAGCATCTGGGCGATGATCGGCAGCTCGACCACATCCAGCGGCGCGGGGGAGGGGACCGTGCGCCGCACGCCCGCGCCGTCGGCTGCGAGGCTCCAGCCTCGCGCACGCAGCTGCGGGGCTTCCGAAGCGGCGTAGACGGGGCCGATCGGCTTGGTCGGGCTTTCAAAGGCGGGGTCGTCGGCGGACACCACGGTCTGGGTCAGCAGGGCCGCCGTCGCCTGTTGCGGGGCCGCGTTCCGCAGTTCCCGCGCGATGAGGTAGCCGATCATGCCCTGCGACTCGGCGCCCAGCACGTCGAGCGGCGTCGGCGGCGCGGCCTCATAGGCCGCCGTTTCGAGCGCCAGCAGTCCCACCTGCGGTCCGTTGCCGTGGACGATCGCCGTCTGACGCCCCTCGCACGCGCGCGCCAGCGGCGCGGCCGCGGCGCGCATGTTCCGCTGCTGGGCCTCGGCGGAGAGCGGCTCGCCGCGCCTCAGGAGAGCGTTGCCGCCCAGGGCCAGGACGATCGGCATGGCTCTCAGGCCGAGGCGACGGGGCGACCCAGCGGCTGCTGCTGGGTGATGCAATGGATGCCGCCGCCGCCCAGCAGGATCTCCCGCCCGGGCGTCGTCAGGATGCGTCGGGTGGGAAAGAGTTCGGCCAGCTTGGCCTGAGCCCTGGCGTCGTGCGGATCGTCGAACCGGGGGGCGACCACCACGCCGTTGGCGATGTAGAAGTTGACGTAGGAGGCCGCCATGCGGTCGCCGGCCTGCCGCGGGAGCGTCCCGTGGACACGATCGACCCCGGCCGCCTCCTCGGCGGTGATCACGACGGGCCGGGCCGGCTGGTGCAGCCTGTGCACCTTCAGCGGCCGCCCGCGGGCGTCGCGAAAGCCCTCCAGCCGGCGCAGGGCGTCGGCCGAGATCTCGTACTGCGGGTCGGAACGATCGTCGGTCCAGGTCAGCACCACCTCGCCGGGGGCCACGAACCGGCAGAGATTGTCCACATGGCCGTCGGTTTCGTCGAGATGGACCCCTCGGCCCAGCCAGAGGACCGCCTCGACGCCCAGATAGTCGCGCAGCATCGTCTCGATCTCGGCGCGGTCCAGCTGGGGATTGCGATCGACGTTCAGCAGGCATTCCTCGGTGACCAGGACGCTGCCCTCGCCATCGACGTCGATCGAGCCTCCCTCCAGGACGAAATCGGGCGCGTAGCGGTCGTCTCGCTCCAGTTCGAGCACCTTCTCGCCCACCAGGTCGTCCTGATCCCAGGGGAAGTAGAGACCGTCCGCCAGACCGCCCCAGGCGTTGAACTTCCAGTCCACCCCGCGCACCAGTCCGCGATCGTTCACGACGAAGGTCGGCCCGCAGTCGCGAATCCAGCTGTCGTTGCTGGTCATCTCGACGACCCTCACGGCGGGGTCGAGCATTTCGCGGGCGACCGCGTACTCGCCCGGGGAGGCGCAGACGGTGACCGGTTCGCCCTCGGAAATCGCCGCCGCCACCGCGGCGAAGGCGTGCTGCGCCGGCTTGGCGCCGTTGCGCCAGTTGTCGGAGCGTTCCGGCCAGAGCATCCAGCAGCCGGCGTGGGGCTCCCACTCGGCGGGCATGCGGAACCCGTCCTGCCGCGGCGTCGAGGTCAACACCCTAGGCATCGGGGCGGCCCCTGCGGGCGAGGGCGGTCCGCACCAGGACTTCGCCGACGATCAGGGTGACGATCACCCCGCCCCCGACGGCGACCGCATAGGCCGGGTCGAAAGCGCCGGGCGTGTAGATGAAGAAGACGATGGCCTGCAGGACGAAGGCCATGCAGAGCAGGCTCAGGGTCCACGCCACGCCTTCGCCCCCCGGCACGCGATAGGGGCGGACAAGGTCGGCGTCGATCCGCCGGAGCCTCAGGAAGGCGAGGAAGAGGAGGATGTAAGGCAGCAGGAAGACGACCGAGGAGAAGGCGAAGGTGGTCCAGAAGAGATCCTCGGCGTTGGCGGCCAGGAGGCCGTAGAGGAGCAGTACGCCGGTCGCGATCAGCCCGCCGAGCACGGCGGCGTTGGCCGGCGTCTGGTGCTTCGGATGCAGGCGGCCGAAGATGGCGGGCAGGTCGCCCCGGCGGGCGGCCTCCGCCGCGGAGCGGTTCGCGCCCAGGGTCCAGGTCACCATGTTGGCCACGAAGGTGTAGAGGGCCATCGCGCCGAGCACGCCGACCACGACCTCGCCCGCGGGGCCCGCGCCGAACAGGCGACGGAAGGTGTCCGTCAGCCCTTCGATCAGCCCCACCTCGTCGGCGGGCAGGGCCAGCAGGATGCCGACCGTGGCGAAGACATAGAAGAAGGCGATGATCACGCCCGCCCGCGTGATCGCCCACGGGACGTCGCGGGCCGGATCCTTCATCTCCTCGCCGGCCCCGGACATCAGCTCGAAGCCGAGGAAGTTGTAGAGAATGACCGGCAGGAAGGCGAGGCTGGCGCCCCATTGCGGCCGCAGGCTTTCAAGGCTGAACGAGTTGGCCACGCCATGGCGCATGGCGTAGGCGACGCCGCCCGCGCCGATGGCCAGCATGATGATCGCCTTGAAGGCCGCCCCGAGGTTCGGGATCCATTTGCTGACGTCCAGGGCGACGATGTTCACCGCCACGGTGAGCCAGGTCAGGCCGAGGGTGAGCGCGATCTGCGTCCAGAGGCCCATGTCCGGGGCGACGAGCTCGGCCAGGACGCCGGCGAAGAGGATGTAGACGGACGGCATCCAGAGGGCGACGTTCACCCACCAGAGCCAGGCCGTGCGACCGGCCCAGAGCGGTCCGAAGGCGCGCCGCACCCAGGCGTAGATGCCCCCTTCCTGCGGATAGGTGCTGCCCAGTTCGGCGGTGATCAGGCCGTAGGGGATGAAGAAGAGGACGAGCGTCAGCAGCCACCAGAAGATCGACTGCACGCCGATGGAGGCCGAGGCGGCCAGCTGGTCGATGACCAGAATGGCGCAGACCGTGAACAGCGTCATGTCCAGGCCATGCAGCACCCTTCGGAACCGTGGCGCCCCCGACGCGGGAGAAGATGCGACTGTGACCATCGGTGGGCTCCTGCGCTCGGCGGCTAGAGGACGTTCTCGATCAGCCCGCGGTGATGGGCGGCGAGCTCCGGCGACGGCCGCTTCAGCCGTGGGTGGATGAGGTGGACCAGGAGCGCCTTCTCGGTGTGCAGGCGGTTCTCGGACTGGTCGTAGACGATCGATCGGGGGCCATCGATGACCGCATCGGTGACCTCCACGCCGCGGGAAGCGGGTAGGCAGTGCATGAACTTGGCGTGCGCCGGCGCCCGCGCCAGCAAGGCTTCCGTCACCTGATAGGCGGGCATGAAGGCGTCCCGGCGCGCTGGAATCTCGGCCTCCTGGCCGATCCACCACCAGAGGTCGGTATAGACGAAGTCGGCGTCGCGCACCGCCGTCGCCACGTCGTCGGTGATCGTCAGAGACCCGCCGGACGCCTCGGCGTTGGCCCGCGCGATGCGTCTCCAGGCCTCGGGCGCCTGGTAGCGTTCCGGCGCGGCGTGCGTGAACCGCATCCCCATCTGGGTGCAGATCATCATCAGCGAGGAGCAGACGTTCGTCGCGTCGCCGATGAAGGTGACCCGCAGCTCCTCCATCGGCTTTCCGGCCTCTCGATGCTCCAGCATCGTGAAGACGTCGCAGACCACCTGGGTCGGATGGTTGTAATCGGTCAGGCCGTTGATCACCGGAACGGTGGCGTTGGCCGCCAGCTCCAGGACGGTGGCGTGCTTCAGCGTCCGCGCCTCGATGGCGTCGACCATGCGGCTGATGACCTGGGCGGTGTCGCGAATGTTCTCCCGCTCGCCGAGATGGATCTCGCCCGGCTTCAGGTAGAGGGCGTGGCCGCCGAGCTTGGTCATGGCGACCTCGAAGGAGATCCGCGTACGCGTCGACGGCTCTTCGAAGATCATGCCCAGGGACGCCCCCGCCAGCAGCTTGGGGCAGGCGCCGTCCTTGTCGGCCGCCTTGAGCAGTCTGGTCAGCTCCAGGATCTGCAGCAGTTCCTCGCGCGAGACGTCCTGCGTGTCGATGAAGTGCCTGGGCGCAGGGATCATGAGGCGGTTCCGACTTGGCTCAACCGGCTCGCACCCTGTCAGTCCGGCCAGGGTCCGCCTTGACCGAGGTCAACCTTGAGCGGCGCCGGGCGCACCGATCGCCCCTGGGCCGATCAGCCGACCGTCTCGCCCGGCAGGGCGGCCGGGCGTGGCGAGGGACGGCCCGCCCTGGCCGCTCACCTCGACCAGCGCAGGGACAGGCCCATGGTCCGGGGCGGGCCGGCGGCGCTGGCGGAATAGCCCAGGGCCTCGCCGATGAAGCCGCCCTCCTGGATGTAGCGCTCGTCGAGGGCGTTCTTGACGAAGGCGCCCAGCGTCCACCCGCCGCCGGCCGGACGGTACTCCAGCCGCACGTCGAGTCGCCCGTAGGCGTCCTGCCATTCGTCCTGGACCAGGTCCGGCGCGAGGGCGCGGGAGAGTTCGGGCCGGTCGTTGTCGTCGGAGAAGAAGAACTTCGAACGCCAGCTGTAGGACGGACGCAGCCTCAGCTCCCCGCCGGGGGCGGGCCAGGCCAGGTCGAGGTAGAGCGAGGCCTGGTGGTCCGGGGCCAGCCGGAAGCGGTTGCCGGCCATGGCGCCCGACTGCAGCCGCGCGTGGCCATAGGCGTAGGTCGCGCCTGCCGTGGCGCCCGGTGCGACCACGACCGTGGCTTCGAGCTCGAGCCCATAGGCGCTCGCCTCGCCGGCGTTCACCGTGCGCAGCTGGCCCCCTTCGATCTGGGTGGTCTGGAAGTCGCGGTACTCATAGGCATAGGCGGCGGCGTCGAGAGCCAGCCGCCGGCCCGGCGGCCGGGCCTTCAGGCCCAGCTCCCAGGAATCCACCGTTTCGGCCGGCGCGACGCCGAACCTGGCCGGCCCCAGCGGCGTCGTCGGCGCCCCGGCCACCAGGACGGTGGGCCGCCGCCCGCGGGCGTAGGCGCCGTAGAGGCTATAGCCGGCCCGGGGCTCATAGCGCGCCGTCAGCCGCCAGCTCCAACCGGAGTCCTCGAGATCGCTGGAGATCTTATCGCCATTCCCCGCCGTCGGCTGGAAGAGCAGGCCATAGGGCGGCCATTCCTCGACCCAGCGCCCCGCCTCGGGACCGGCCAGATGCTGCAGGAAGGCGCCGCGCCGGGTCTCGTCCATGGTCCCGGCGGCGATCACCCCGGCCAGGACCGAGGGCCCCAGCGGGACGGCCGGCGAGACGGCGCTCGTCTTGGCGTCGGTCCCGAAGCGAAGCCCGGCGGAGACTTCCCACCGCGCCCCGAGCCGCCAGGCGACATCGGCGAAGAGGTCGAAGGCCTCGACGTCGCTGTAGTTCTGGGTGCGCTCCAGATGGGTCGGCTTGAGATTGCCCGCTATGGCCAGGGCCGTCGTCCGGCTCAGCGCGTAGCCTCGACGGCTCGCCACCGCCTGCAGCTGGTCGGCCAGGACCGCCTGGCCGAGCAGGCTCTCGCTCGAGGCCGGCCAGGGCGCGGTGAGCCGGCCCGTCATGCGGGCCAGCTGCAGGCGCTCGTCGATCACCATCGGCACGCGCTGGGTGCCCGACTCGCGGAAGAGATTGATCCCCAAGAAGCCGCGCCAGGCGCCCCCCGCGTCGTAGGCCAGGCGGATCTCCTGATTGAGCTGGGCCCCCCGCGTCTCCTCCAGCAGGCTGACGATCGGCAGGGCCATTCCGTCGGCGTCCTGCTGGTCGTCGGCGGCGAAGCGCCGAAAGGAGCTGAGGCTCGACAGGACGAGGCCTTCGCCGATTGGTCTTTCCAGCCCGACACTGGCCGAGAAGAGTTCGCGGTCGAGCCCGAGGGGGCGGGGCCGCCCCTGGGCGTCCTGGGCGGACAGGGCGGGCGGCGAAAAGCGGTCGAGATCGCCCAGCGGCCGGCCGGTCTCGGGATCGGCGGGGGCGAAGGTCAAGGATTTGAGCGCTGGGCCGCTCGGTTCGTCGTGCTGGTAATTGACGATCAGGTCGGCCGAGCCCCAGGCGGGGCGCAGGCTCAGCACGATGCGGCCGGCGTCGGTCGAGACCGATTGCAGGTCCGCGCCCCCCAGCAGGTTCGGGGTGTCGCCGTCGCGCCGGCGGCTGACCACGGCCAGACGCAGGGCGGCGACCTCGCTCAGCGGCTGGTTGGCCGTCGCCTCAAGGCTGCGCCAGTCATAGTCGCCGACCTCCAGGCGCAGGCTGATCGCCGGGCGATCCGGATCGGCCTTGTTCTGGATGACGTTGATGGCCCCGGTCATGGCGCTGCGGCCATAGAGGGTCGATTGCGGCCCCTTCACCACCTCCAGGCGTTCCAGGTCGTAGAGCTCGAAATAGGCGCCGCGCTCCTTCGAGGCCGGCACGCCGTCCTGGAAGACCGAGACCCGCGGCTCGCGGGTGGCGTCGCCCGACGCCTGGGTTATGCCGCGCATGGAGAAGCCGGCGCTGGCCGGCGAGGCGGCGGCGATGGTCAGGCCGGGGGTGAGGGCGGCGACGGCCTCCATGTCTCTCAGGCCGAGCCGCTCGAGCCCCTCGCCGGAGAAGGTGGAGAGCGCCATGGGCGTCTCGGAGGCCAGTCCCGCCCGCCGCTCGGCCGTGACGACGACCTCCGGCAGGTCGGTGATCGTCGGCGCGGGGGCGGGCGCCGGAGGCGCCGCCGGCGCGGCCGCCGGGGCGGGGCCGATCATCAGGACGCCGCTCGGCGTCGGCGTGGGCGCAAGGCCGGTGCCGGCGAGAAGCTGAGCCAGCGCAGCCTTCGGCGTGCGGGCGTCCTTGACCCGTCCGGAGCGGCGGCCGCGGGTGAGCCGCGGGTCGACGATCAGGGGCTGGCCGGTCGTCAGGCTGTACCAGACCAGGGCGCCGGCCAGGTCCCGCGGCGGGAGGTCGTAACTGGCCGACGGCGCGGCCTGGGCGAGGGCGGGGCGGGGGGCGGCGAGGCCCAGCGTCACGGCCAGGGCCGCCACGGCCCAGGCGGTCGTTCGTCGAAGGCGCGCCGCCATCTTCCTACGAACCTCCGCCCTAAGCTGCGCCTGGCCTCACGGCGCGGCCGCGCCTCTGAGCCCGAGTTCGACCGAGCCGTCGGGCAGCCGCCTGGCGGCGACCGGCAGATAGAGGCTCACCGCCTCGATGAAGGCGTCCGGATCGCCGGCCGGGAAGACGCCGCTGACCCGCAGGTCGCGCGCATCCGGCGACACCCGGATCGGGCGCGACGGGGCGTAGCGGCTGACCCTGCGGGCGGCGGTTTCCAGCCGCTCGTCCTGGAAGACGATCTGCCCCTCCGTCCAGGCCTGGGCCTGGGTCACGTCGGCCCGGGAGATCAGGCGTCCGTCGCCGCCGGCCAGCAGATAGCCCTGGCCCGGCCGAAGGCGCGCGGCCACCTGGCCCGTCCGGCGGGCGCGAATCTCGACCTGGCCCTCCAGGAGGGTGACCATCGACTGGGCGGCGTCCCGTTCGATGTTGAAGGCCGTCCCCGTGGCCACGACCAGATGCTCGTCGACCGCCACGGCGAAGGGCCGCGCGGGGTCCTTGGCGACGTCGAAACGGGCCTGGCCGCGGCTTAAGACCAGGTCGCGGCGTCGACCGGTGAAGCGGACGCGGACCTCGGCGTCGCTGTCGAGGGTCAGGCGCGACCCGTCGGCGAGTTCGAAGCGGCGGCGCTCGCCGGGTTCGGTCCTGTAGGCGCGCCAGGACGCCTGCGGCCCGAGGGCGAAGACGCCCGCCGCCGCCACGCCGGCGGCGATCCCGCCGCCGACCAGGAGCCGCCGCGTCAAGGCCGGGCGCGGCTTCTGCGCCGGTTCCGCAGCCCGCAGCGCCTCGCGCCTCAATGCATCCAGTTCGAGCGCCTCGACCCTGTCGAACAGGCCCATCACCTCGCCCACGTCGGCCCAGGCCTCGGCGTTCTCGGGACTCGTCGCGATCCAGGCCTGCAGGGCGGCCTCGTCGGCCGGCGTCCAGCGGTCGTCACTGCGGGCGAGCCACAGGGCCGCCGCGGCTTCGGCGGCGTCCTCGGCCGTTGCGATGTCGTGGAAGACCGAATGCAAGGGGCTCACCTGATACGCCGCGCCAGGTGCGCCGCAGCTCGAACGACGTGCTTCTCCACCGCGCTGACGGAGATGCCCAACCGGTCCGCTATCTCCGCCTGGCGCATCTTCTCGACCCGAAAGAGAATGAAAACGTGCCGCGTCCGCTCCGGCAGTTCCTCGAGGGCGGCCAGCGCCAGGCGCAGACGCTCCCGATCTATAAGGACGCTCTCGGCCGAGGAATCCTCAGCGGGCAGATCCAGGTGCGGGCCGCGCGGCGCCAGAGGGTCGAGGCTCACATGGCGGTTGGCGCTCCGCGCCGCCCGCCGGCGGGCCCGGTCGCGCATCAGGTTGGCGGCGATCGTGAAGACGTAGGCGTCGGCCGAGCGGACGTCGGTCTCGCCCTCTCGGCGCAGGGCGCGGATGAAGACCTCCTGGGTCAGGTCCTCGGCCTCGGCGGCGTCGGCCGTGCGGCGCCGGAAATAGGCCATCAACGGCTGCCGCAGCCGCGCGCTGAGCTCCGCCAGCCCGTCATCCGCCGCCGCCGGGGGCGCGGACAGATCGCTCTTCAACGTCACAGAAGCCACGCCCCAGCGTCTCGCCGCCGTCGGCCCGCCAATGGCCGCGGGGCGCCGGCGCCGCCCGCTCATTCCACTTCTGTGTGACAGTTTTCACCGCAGCCTGGCGAAAAATAGCCGGTGAGGATTTGGCGCGCCGCCGCGTCCTGCCCTGTGACGCCCCGAGATCCAGACGGGGCTCCAACGGGGGATATGACGATGAAAGTCTGCCACGCGTCGCTGCTCTGCGCCGCTTCAACCCTGGCGGTCAGCTGGGCCGCCGCCGCCCACGCCCAGGAGGCCCCGGCCGCCACGCCGCCGGAGGAGATCGCGCAGATCGAGGAGGTGATCGTCACCGGCTCGCGCATCGTCCGGAAGGACTATGTGGCCGAGAGCCCGATCGTGACCCTTCAGCGTGGCGCCCTGGAGGCCGCCGGACCGGTCTCGCTCGACATGACGTTGAACCAGCTGCCCCAGTTCGCCGCCAACGCCGGCGCCAATTCCACCAGCCAGGCCCGCGGGGGCCGCGCCAACGCCAACCTGCGCGGCCTCGGCGCCGTGCGCACCCTGGTGCTGCAGGACGGCCGGCGGATGCAGCCCTCCGATCCCCTGGGCGCCATCGACCTCAACACCATCTCGGGCGCCCTGCTGGAGAATGTGGAGGTGATCACCGGCGGCGCTTCGGCGGTCTACGGCTCCGACGCCATCGCCGGCGTCGTCAACTTCCGCCTGAACGAGGGTTTCTCGGGCCTGACGCTGGACGCCCAATATGGCGAGACGGAGCGCAAGGACGGCGGGACTCTCGACCTCAGCGTCGCCGCGGGCGGCGCCTTCGCCGAAGGCCGCGGCCACGCCATGTTCTCGGCCGGCTACATGGATCGCCAGAGGGTCAACCGGAACAGCCGCGACTTCTTCATCGACGGCGGCATCACCTCGGTGCTCCCCAGCGGCCTGATCTATCCCAACGCCGCCAACCTGCCGTCGCAGGCGGCGGTGAACGCGGTCTTCGCCTCCTACGGCGTGACCGGGCCGGTGCTGCGCAGCGCCGCCTTCAGCCGGAACACCGACGGCACCCTGTTCACCATCACCAACCCCATCCAGAACTTCCGCTTTCCGGAAGACGGCCTCTACACCATCACCAGCAACAATCAGGTCGCCCTGCCGATCGGCGAGTTCGCGCCGCTTCTGCAGCCCCTCGAGCGGGAGACCCTGTTCGGCCGCGTGAGCTATGAGCTGAACGAGGCGGTCGAGGCTTATGGCCAGCTCAACTACGCCCACTACGCCGCCGACCAGACCTGGTACGGCCGCAATCAGGCGATCACCCGCGACGTCTACGTGCCGGTGACCAATCCCTTCCTGCCCGCGGGGCTGAAGGCCATCGCCGCCTCGCGGCCCAACCCGACCGCGCCGCTGCTGCTCTATTTCAACACCGGCCGCTACTCTCCCGACATCGTCGAGAACACCTACAACGTCACCCAGGTCCTGGGCGGCCTGCGCGGCGACCTCGACATCATCGACGGCGGCTGGGATGTCTATGCCAGCTTCGGCCGCACCGAGCAGAACACCAAGATGGGCGGCTATATCGACCGTGCCGCCTTCCTCTCCCTGGTGGAGGCGCCGGACGGGGGCGTGAGCCTCTGCGAGGGCGGGCTCGACCCGCTGGCCTTCGACCGCCCGTCCCAGGACTGCCTCGACCTTCTGCTGCGCGAGATGCACGAGTCCACCGAACTCGAGCAGTCGATCGTCGAGGGCACGCTGCAGGGCCGCCTGTTCGACCTGCCGGCGGGAGAGGTGCGCTTCGCCAGCGGCCTGAGCCACCGGAAGAACACCTACGCCTTCTCGCCCGACGCACAGCGGCAGACCGGCTCGGTCCTGGCCACCAGCCTCTCCAGCCCGACCGACGGCGAGACCTCGTCGAAGGAGTTCTTCCTCGAGATCCTGGCGCCGATCGCGCGCGACCTGCCGCTCGTCCGCCGCCTCGACCTCGACCTGGCCTACCGCTATTCCGACTACGACTCCGTGGGCGGGGTGCACACCTACAAGGCCGGCGCCAACTGGGAGCTGGCCGAGGGCCTGAGCGTCCGCGGGGGCTACCAGCGCGCCATCCGCGCCCCCTCGGTGGGCGAACTCTTCCAGCCGACGGAGCAGAGCGGGACGACGGTCGGGCGGATCTCGGCGGGCCTGGGCGATCCCTGCGACGCCTCGAGCGCCTATCGCACGGGTCCCCAGGCGGCCCAGGTCAAGGCGCTGTGCCTGGCCACCGGCGTGCCCCAGACGGTGATCGACACCCACCGGTTCGCGGGCACCTCGGTCCAGTCGGAGGTCTCGGGCAACCGCAACCTCATCGAGGAGACGGCCGATTCCTACACCGCCGGCGTCGTCTGGCGCTCGGGCTTCGACCACCCGCTGCTCAGCCGTCTGTCGGCCTCGCTGGACTATTATGAGATCAAGATCACCGACGCGATCGGCCTGATCACCGGCGACGTCATCGCCCAGCGCTGCTTCAACGGCGACGGCGCCTCCAACCCGACCTACGATCCGCAGAACTACTACTGCCAGCTGATCCATCGCGGCCCGTCCGGCGGCTTCTCGACCATCACCACGCCGCTTCTGAACCTGGCCGGCTACGAGACCTCCGGCGTCGACCTGCAGGTCGACTGGGGCGCCGACCTGGAAGCCTTCGGCTGGGCCAACGCCCCCGGCGCCCTGGGGCTCAACCTGATCGTCTCCTACACCGACCGGTACGCGATCCAGACCCTGGCCGGCGGTCCCTTCGTCGACTACGCCGGCACCATCGGCAACGCCCAGATCAGCGCCGACGCCATCTCCCATCCGGAGTGGAAGGTGAACACCAGCCTCGACTACCGGGTCGGGCCGGCGCGGCTGAACCTGCGCTGGCGCTGGATCGACGCCATGGACAACTCGGCCAATGTCGGCGCCGCCGTCGCCACCGCGCCGGGCGTCAAGGCCATGGACTATTTCGACCTGAGCGGCGTCTACCGCCTGAACGAACAGGTCGAGCTGCGGGGCGGGGTGCTCAACATCGCCGACCGCCAGCCGCCCGCCTGGACCGGCGAGGGGGCCACCGACCCGGCTCTCTACGACGTGCTCGGCCGCCGCTTTTATGCGGGCGTCAAGCTCAGCTTCTAGCCTTCGAACAACGCCCGAGGAGACAGATCATGACCCAACTGAAGCTGGGCGCCGCCATGGCCGGCGTCGCCCTTCTCGCCCTGGCGGGCGGCGGCCAGGCCGCCCCCGCCAAGGCGCCCACCGCCGCCGCGATCCTGAAGGCCGCCGACGGGCGGATCCCGGACCTTCTGGCCTGCCTGCGCGAGCAGAAGGTCGCCCTGGTCGGCGCCCATCGCGGCGGCCCGTTCGCCGAGCATCCGGAGAATGCGCTGGTCACCTTCGACTACACGACCTCGCTCGCGCCCGTGTTCATCGAGACCGACGTCCAGCAGACTTTCGACGGGGTGCTCTTCATGAACCACGACGCCGTCCTCGACCGGAACACCACCGGGCACGGGGTCATCGCCGAACAGCGGTGGGCGCAGGTCTCGCCGCTCAAGCAGCGCGATCCGACGGGCCAGCCGACGGCCTCTTCGCCGCCCACCCTGGCCGACGCCCTGAAGTGGGCCGACGGCCGCGTCCTGCTGCTGCTCGACGTCAAGCCGCAGACCGACGCCGATCTGCTGATGGCCGAGGTTGAGAAGGCCGGCGCCAAGGGCCGCGTCATGTTCCTGGCCTATACGGTGCGACAGGCCCAGGCCATGCGGGCGGCCAATCCGGAGGCCGTGCTGGCCATCCCGGTCTTCGACCGCAAGATGCTGGAGGAGGCCCGGGCCGCCGGGCTGATCGGACCGCGCACCGTGGCCATGGTGCGTCCGGCCGCCGTGGGCGCCGGCTTCATTCCCGAGCTCGAGGCCCTGGGCGCGACGGTGATGTCGGGAACCTATGGCGGACCGCAGACGCCGGACGCCGTCTACCGCACGCCAGCCGACGCCGGCGCCTATCAGGCCCTGGCCGCCGCGGGGCCGCGCCTCATCGTCTCCAACCGGCCGCTGGCGGCGGCCGAGGCGATGCTGGCCGACCCCACCTATGCCCGGAGACTCGCCGCCTGCGGGGTGACGCCTTAGGCCCGGGGCGCCTCAGGCCGGAGGGGCGCCGCCGCCTCCGGCCGGGTAGGGGCCGAAGACCGCCAGGACGCGATCGGCCTCGTCGGCGTTGTCGGTGATCACAACCTCGAACCGCCCGCCGCCAGGGGCGACCCGAACGACCACATGGCCGCCCTGGCTGGCCAGGCGTCCGCTCAGCCAGGGACTGGCCGCCGCCGTCGCCGGATCGACGCCGGTGGCGAAGACCGCCCGCGGGCCGGGATAGAGCCGGCCGTTGAACAGCCGGTCGAGGACCGACGGGCTGGGGTGCAGGGCGTGCCAGGCGCTGATGATCCACACCTGCGGCCTTAGAGCCGCCACGGCTCGCGCTCCCGTGGCGTCGAACATGCCGTGGTGCGGGCTGACGGCGACCTCGACGGGGCCCGCGGCGAGGGCCGCGGCGCTCTCCACGTCGCGCCAGGGCAGGGCGCCTTCGAACGTGCTGCTCGTCAGGTCGCCGGCCGCGAAATAGTCGAAGGCGCCGTAGGAGAGGGCGATCGCGGCCGACCAGGCGTTCTCCTCCGGAACGTCGGTCGCGGGCAGCTCGGCCATCGGCGGGAAGAGGCGGCGCGCGCCTTCGCCCTGGCCGGTCCAGACCTCGCCATTGACCGCCAGGTTGCGGATGCGGAAGTCGTCGCGGGCCTGCGGGTCGCGCCGCAGCTGGTTCAGCGCCCCGGGCCTGAAGCGCTCGACGCTGCGGCCGGCGGCGCGCCGGGCCGCCACATAGGCCTCATAGTTCTGCTGGAAGGGCGCCTGGGACGGGGCCGGCTCGGCGTAGTCCGGGAAGCCGCGATCGACCAGGCGGCCGATGGGGGCCAGGGCGTCGACGTCGCTGACGCCGGTCAGCCGGTAGCCGCCGCCCGGCGCCGGCGGGCTTTCCGGACCGACGTCGCCGATGTGGTCCGGGTGCTGATGGGTGGCCAGGAAGACGTCGAGGCCGGCCTGGCCCGTGTCGCGCAGCCGCCGCCGGGCGTAGCGGCCGATCCACTCGCCCGGCCGCCGTCCGCCGTCGGGCCGCAGGGGCAGGGCCGGCGGGGCCGGCGTGCCCGCGGCGCCCGCGTCGATCATCAGGCTCGACCCGTCCGGACCGATAATGAGGGTGGAGTCGCCGCGCCCGGTGGCGATGTGATGGATGTCCAGGCCCCCCGGGCGCCAGGGCCGAAGCGGCCGGCCCGGCGCGTCCTGGTCGTCCGCGCGCGCGCCGCCCCCGGCGGCCAGGACGGCCGCCGCCAGCAGGGAGCGGCGCGTCAGCTGTCCCATCAGTAGCGCGCCGAGAGGGTGACGCCCCAGGTGCGCGGCTCGCCCAGATACTCGGCCAGCACGCCCTGGGTGGAAGGAGTCAGCACGTAGTCGACGTCGCCGGCGTTCTTGACCCAGGCGGTCGCCCGCCAGCGCCGGCCCCGCGGTTCGAAGCCGACCATCAGATTGGTCAGGGCGTAGTCGTCGATCTGCAGGTTGGGGTCGGCCGCCGCGCCGGTGTTGTAGGTGTCGGTGTAGGACCAGCTGGCCGTCCCGATCAGATAGCCCGCATCCGCCAGCGGCAGGTCCAGGTCGGCGGCGAGGGACGCCTTGTTTCTGGGGGAGGAGCCCAGGCTGTTGCCGGTGTAGGTCGCCCCGCCCGGAATGACGAACGCATCATAGACCGTGTCGAGATAGCCGTAGGTGGCCGAGAGCCCCAGCCACGGGGCCGGCCGGTAGGCCAGTTCGAACTCCGCGCCCTCCGCCGTCGCCTGGCTGGCGTTGGTGATGGTCAGGATGCGGGTCAGGCTGTTGAAGAACAGCTCCTGCTTGTCCTCATAGTCCATGCGGAAGACGGCGGCGTTGAGGCGCAGGCGGTCGTCGAGCCACTGCGTCTTCACGCCCAGCTCGTAGCTGGTGACGATTTCGGGATCGAAGGGCGTGGTCAGCGCGCTCAGCGTGGCCGCATCGGTGTTGAACCCGCCGGCGGTGTAGCCCTTCGTCACGCTGCCATAGGCCCGAAAGCCCGGGGTCGGCGACCAGGTCAGCACCGCCCGCGGGGTGATCTCGCTCCAGTCGGCCGAGAGGTCGCTCGCGGTGAAGCTGCCCGCGCTGTTGATCGCGTCGATCCGGCGGAGCGAGGCGCTCTTCTCGTCGAAGGTGTAGCGGGCGCCCAGCGTCAGGTCGAAATGGGCCGGCAGGTGGACGACGCCGTCGGCGAAGATGGCGTAGCTCCGCGTGTCCACGGCCTGGTCGGTCAGCACGTCGGACGTCACGCCGCCGGTTCCGGCGGCCAGGTTGCGGACGCGCAGCTGGCGGCTGGCGTCCTCGCTGGACAGATAGACGCCGGCCACGAAGTCGCCCCAGCCCCATTTCGGGCTCGCAAAGCGGATCTCCTGCGACAGCAGGCCGACCTCGTCGACATCCCGGTTCACCGTCTGGACCCCGGCCGGAAGGAAGAGGTAGCTCGTCCCGGTTCCCGAATAGTCTTCGCCCGACTGCGACCAGCGGTAGCCGGTGATCGACGTCACCTGGCCGGCCGGCGAGTCCCAGTAGAGGCGGGCCGAAGCGCCCCATTGGTTGCGGTCGAAGGCCTGGGCGAGGCCGAGCTCGGAGGTGCGGCGGTCGCCGTCCGACCCCGCGGCCTTGGAGGAGAGCGTCCGTCCGCCGTTGTGATCGGCGCTGTAGTCGGCGCCGATCAGGGCCTCCAGGTCTTCCGACGGGCGCAGGCGCAGCTGGGCGCGGAGGTTCGTGCTGTCCGCATCGTCCTGCGCGCGGCCGGTCAGCCGGTCCTGGCCATAGCCGTCGCGCGTCTTGACCGAGGCGGCCAGGCGCAGCGCCGCATTCTCGCCCAGCGGTGCGTCGCCCGAGACGTCGAACTGGCGCAGGTCGTGCGAGCCGACGCCGGCGCGCACCGCGCCGGCCCAGTCGCCGAAGGCCGGCTTGCCGGTGTCGAGAACGATGACGCCGCCGGTGACATTACGGCCGAACAGCGTCCCTTGCGGCCCCTTCAGCACCTGGATCGAGTTCAGGCCGTACAGCTCGAAGGTGGCGGCGCTGTTGCGCGGGATGAAGAGGTCGTCGATGACCACGGCCACCGGCTTGTTGGCGCCGATCTGGGTGAAGGTGTTGGTCGCCCCGCGGACGGCGATGGTCGGGCTCGACTGGTTGAAGGCCGAGACCAGCAGGCCGGGCGTCAGGCGCGAGACGTCGCGCAGACTCTCCAGGCGAAAGCTCTCCACCGTCGAGGCGGAGAAGGCGGTGAGCGCGATGGGCACGTCCTGGGCGGCCTCGTCGCGCTTCTGGGCCGTCACGATGACGTCCTGCAGCGTGGTCGCCCGCGCCGGGTCCGCCGGGGCGGGGGCTCGGCGCAGGACGATCAGGTCGCCGCTGTCGGAGGCGATTTCCAGCCCCGTGCCGGCGATCAGCCGGCGCAGGGCGGCGCGGGCGTCCATGCGCCCCTGCACCGGCTGGCTGCGCACCTCGTCCTCGACCCCCGGCGCCACGATCTGCAGCCCGGACTGGCGTCCGAAGGCCGAGATCGCCTGGTCCACCGCCTGGGCCGGGATGTCGAACGTCCGCTCCTGCGCCGCGGCCGGCGCGGCGAGGCTGGCCACGGCCGCAGCGACGCCGCAGCCCAGCAGGTATTTCCGGTTCATATTGGTCGCCCCCGTTCCGCCGACACCGCGCCGACGGCTTCACCGAGCTAGAGGCGGGTTGGGCCGGCTTCCCCCATTCCGGCGGCGTGAAACTTCTATGACGCCGCCGAGGCGCTGATGAGGACGCCCCCTGCGCCCGGCTCGGCGAACAGGCCCAGGCTCAGGGCGGCGGCGCGGGCGAAGCCCTCCGGATCGCTGATCGAATAGACCCCGGAGACCTCCAGCCGCCCCAGCGCCGGATCCTCGAAGCGGATCTCGTAGTCGGAATAGCGGGCGAACTCCGCCGCGGCCGCCGCCAGGGTCTTGCCGGTCAGGTCCAGACGGCCCTCACGCCAGGCCATGGCCTTGTCCACCGCCTCGGGCGACAGGGCCTTGGCGAGAATGGGCTGGTCGGAGTCCACGCGCGAGGCGGTGGCCGCAGGCAGCCGCACGCCCGAGGCGGCGCCCACGCGGCGGACGTCCACCAGGCCCTGGCGGACGATCACCTCCACCGCGCCGTCCTCGTGGCGACGGACGGTGAAGCTGGTGCCGATCGCCTCGACGCTCACGCCGTCGGCGACGACGCGGAAGGGGCGCGACGGATCGTGCGCCACGTCGAACAGCGCCTCGCCGCGCAGCAGTTCCACGCGCCGCTCGGAAGCGCTGAAGTCGGGCCGGATGGCGGTGTCGGTGTTGAGCGTCACCGCCGATCCCTCGGGCAGGGAGATCCGGCGCACGTCGCCCTTGGGCGTGGCGATGCGGCCGCGAGTCCACAGCAGGTTCGCGCCCACGACGCCGAAGAGGGAGGCGGCGACGGCGCCGCCCGCCGCCGCGAAGGTCCGGCGCCGCGTCCAGGCGGGCGCCGCGTCGGCGCGGAGGTTCGGGCCCAGCGCGGCGGCCTGGTCGAAATATGCGTTGGCCGCCATGGCGCGCGCATAGGCGCCGGCCCGCCGCGGGTCGGCGGCGGCCCAGGCGTCGAGCGCCGACTGCTCTTCGGGCGCCAGGGGGCCGCGATCGACGCGCGCCGCCCAGACCGCAGCCGCCGCCTCAATTTCGGCGGCGCTCTCCCGAGGGAGGCGCGATGGACTCTGTGTCAGTGGGCTCACGATCGGTAGATGACTCCAGCCGCCGGGTTCCGCCACGTCCGATTTTCGCCGTCAAGATGGCGAGCGCCTTGCCCACGTGCTTCTCGACGGTGCTTTCGGCCAGGTTCAGGCGTCCGGCGATCTCCTTCTGCGACAGGCCGTGCACCTTTCGAAGGATGAAGACCTGGCGGCACTTGGGCGGCAGGGCCGAAATCAGCGCCGCCACCCGGCCCAGCTCCTGGCGATCGGCGGCGACGGTTTCCGGGGAAGGCTCGTTCGAGGGGGCCTGCAGCCCGTCGGCCTCGGCCAGGGCCTCGAAGGCGACCACGGGGGAGCGGCGCAGCCCCTGGCGCACGACCGACTTGGCCACTTCGAACATGTAGTTCCGCGGGGAGCGGATGTGGTCCACCTCGGCGAGGCCGGCCAGGATGGCGTAGGTCTCCTGGACGATGTCGTCGACCTCCAGTCCGGCCGCGCGGCGCGAGAGCCAGGCGCGCAGGGCCGGCTCATGCGGAAGAATCCGCTGAGCAAGCCAGACCGCGCGTTCCTTGGACACCAGCCCCATCGGCGTCCCCTAGCAGCGCCATGTGACGGATGATCGACGCGCCGGCCGAGGCCGAAAAGGTTGGCGGCCCCGGCCAGGGGGCCGAGGCCGCGCGGGCCGGCGACTGCGCCATGCCATGGCCGCCGGCGGAGGCGGAGCCTTACCGCTTCAGCGGGCCGCGACCTCGGGAGGCGCGGCCGACAGGCCGAAGTCCTCGATCAGTTCGCGGTTGGTGATCCCCGACGGGAGGCGCGGGGCGGCCGGCCGGGCCTCCGGGGGCTTCGCCGACCCCGACGGCTGGGGATAGAGGTTGACCGTCCACCGGGCGCGCGCGTCGGCGTCGTGGCGCGCGGTGAGCACAAGCTCGGTTCCGTCGGGGCTCATGCCGATCACCTGGCCGTCGAGGGTCGACATGAAGGTGACGTTCTCGCGCGGGAAGGCCTCGGCCGGCGGCGGGCCGGTCTCCAGCGGCGCCGAGGCCTGCCAGGTCTGATCCGCGCCCGGCGTCTCGGCGGCCGTGTCCATGATCAGGACCCCGCCGCGGTTGGTCAGGGCGAAGCCGGTGTTGACCGCGATCAGCCGGTAGTTGTTGAGGCCGAGATCCTCCACGGTCCAGAGATCGTCCGGGGCGGTGGGGTCATAGCGCTTCAGCGTCACCTTTCCGGGCGGCCTGGCGGTGAAGTCGTGCCACCAGCCGCGGGTTCCGTCCGGGGTGGCGAAGCCGTATTGCGCGAAGGTCTGCGCGCCGCGCTGGAAGGCCAGGAGGCTGGCCGTCGGCGAGGGCCTCCAGGCGTTGGTGACGCGGATCTGGCGCGCGCCGTCCGGGATCGCGACGGGCAGGTAGGCCTTGAGGAAGCGCCCGCTGGTGTCGCCTGGCGCGTCGAAGTCGATGGCGGGCTGCGCGAAGGCTCCGGCCGGCATCGCCTTGGCCATCACCGCGCCGCGTTCGCCGTCGGTGAGGACCTGGCCGAACATGCTGAGCCGCTGGAAGCCCGGCAGGGTCGGCGCGCCGAGGGCGGCGCCGTCCTGGCTCGCCCCCAGTACGAGGTTGGTGGCCGGCAGATAGGGCTTGGCCGCCATGCCGGCGGGATAGGTCTTCACCGGCCAGCCGGCGTCCAGCAGGCCGGCGCTCAGGCGGACAGGAGTGTCCGCCAGCGCCGGGGGCGGGGCCTGGTAGGCGCTGAGCAGCAGCTTGCCGTCGGCCTGCAGGTCGATGAACAGGGCCACCCAGCCCAGATCGTTGATGATCGGGGCAGGGTCCCAGAGGGGCTGCCAGTAGCCCTTGTCCGGTCCGTTCTGGCCGACGAGGAACTGGTTGTTCCGGAAGCCGATGGCGAAGGTCGTGGATTGCGACGTCCCCACATCGGCCAGGCTGACCAGGGCGTAGGTCTGGTCGGCGGCGAGGTAGCTCGGGTCGTAGTAGAAGAACACCGCGATCGTGGAGGACTCCGGCGGCGTCGGGATAGGGGACCCGTGGTTGGCCGGGATCACCACGGCCGGCAGGGTCTGCCCCACGCGCCGGGGCATGAGCACCGATCCATGGAGGGGGCGGCCGTCCATGCGGTACTCCGACGGCAGGGGAACCGTGATGTCCCGTTCCCCTTCGGCCGTCAGGCAGACGCCGCCGCCGCACGGGGGGCCCGAGGCGGCTTCGATGCTCAGCGTGTGGTGAGACATGGCGCTCTGGTAACAGGCCTCGAGCGTGTCGCAGGCGCTCTGCGCCCCGGCGGTCCCGGCGAGCGCCAGCACGGCGGCGCCGGCGGCGGCGGACAGGTTGTGGCGTTTCATGGCGGGGCTCCTCAGCGGATCTGGTCGAGGTCGCGCAGGCCGCGCGCTGCGAGGTAGTCGTTCAGGAAGGGCGCCGTGTCGGCGGTCAGCCAGTTCGCTCCGACCTGGAGGTGGAAGAGAAAGCTGCCGGAGTAGTCGAGCGGGCGCCTGTCGGTGACCTGGGTCGGCTCGGTGGTCCGGTAGACGCAGCAGAGCCCGTCGGAGGAGGCGACGCCTTCGGGATACTCGTTCCAGCTGGGGAAACCCGGAACGGTCCGGTCGGCCGCCTTGAGGTCGGCGATCCACTGGGTGGCGTTCGGCTGGCCGACATACTCCAGGACGGCCTCGAAACCGACCATGTAGGGCTTGTCGAAGTAGGCCTGCAGGACCTTCTGGCCCGGTCCGGCGTTGCGCGGGTCCGGATGCAGGACGGCCATCAAGAGGAGGTCGTCGAAGCAGCCTGCAGCCTTCAGATCGGCTTCCAGGACCTCGGGCGAGGTGGGAATTTCACGGGCCTTGAGCTTGAAGATCACGCCGTCGCCCAAGGGCTTGCCCGTGCTGGCGATCTTGTCGGCCAGGACGCGGCAGGAGGCCTTCAGCGCTGCATAGGCCGAGGTGTTCGCGCCGTTGGGGTCGCTCGAGGCGGGGCTCTTCAGGTCGACCACGAGCATGAATCCGCCCACGCGGCCGTCCTCGACCGTCATCTCCGAGGCGTAGTAGTCGAGGGCCTCGGCGAAGGTGTTCAGTCCCAGCTCGGTGACCGTCCCATCCCGCTGACGCAGCCGGACCAGCTCGGACAGGGCCTCATCCTGCCAGGATGACAGATAGCCCGTGGCCGTCGTCAGCCGGTCGAGCACGAAGTCGTGCATCAGCCAGGGCGTGCCCGAGCCGTTCAGACGGACATCGATCTCCACCGACTCGAACCCGGCCCGAACGGCGGCGTCCATGGCGGTGATCGTGTTCTCCGGGGCGTCGCGCCACAGGCCGCGGTGGGCCGACAGGAGGACGAGATCGGGCTTGGGCGAGCGGGCGGCCGCGACCACCTTCTCGACGTCGAACTCGGCGGCCGCGGCGGTCGAACTCCACAGGCCGGCGCCGGCCGCGAGGCCTGCCAGCAGGGCGAGGCGCCTCCGCAGGCGGGGGGCGGGGCGGCGG
>NZ_JACESE010000015.1 GCF_013911965.1 Phenylobacterium sp.
CTCAGGTCGTAGCGCGCCATCTCAAGCTCCTTTCGGAAGCCTTGAATCAGCGTCGCCCTCAACCAGCAAGCTTTATGGGTTCAGAACCTAGTCGAGCTCGACGTCGAGCAGCCGGACGTACTGCTGGCCCCGGTGCATGTCGCGCTCCACCATGCCGCCCTGGGGTTCGGTCCGGGCGTAGGAGATCTTGACCATGTTCAGGCTCTCCACCGGATAGCGCTGCACGAAGGCCGGATCGGCCCCGAACAGGCGCTCGAACAGCGGCGGCCCCAGGGCCGGGCTCTCGGCGTACTTCCGGAAGTTCTCCGCCCCGTCGAAGAAGAGATCGAAGGTCACCCAGAAGGGGCCGGCGTTCTTGGACCGCACGTGGCGGCAGACGTCCTTAACCTTGGGCATGGGCGCCCCCTTTCTCGGCCAGGTCGATCCAGACCGTGCGGACGAGCTCGAGCGGATCGTCCACCTCGACCACGTGGTTCAGCTTGAATTCGTAGACGGGGCCGCGCGGGACCTCCGCCGGCGTGAAGGCGAAGCCGTAGCTCGGCAGCTCCTTGTCCCGCACCAGCGGGAAATGGAAGAAGTAGGCGTTGCAGGCGTTGGCGATCTGGGTCGCCAGTTCCTGGGTGTCGGCGGTGGCGATGAACAACACGCCCACCTCCCGCGGCGGCGGCGTGTCGGGCGCAGGCCGGTCGCCCGACACCGCGTTCCAGCCATAGAGGCGCAGCGAGATGTGGAAGTCGCCGGCCGCCTCGCCCAGCGCGCGGCGGGCGCGCTGATAGAGGGCGTGCAGCATCTTGTCGTGGAACTCGTCCAGGCGGGAGAGGATCTCCGGGTCCTGGACGCCGATCAGCATGATGGTCTGAAAGCGGCCGGCGGCGGCGCCCTCCAGCTTCATCGTGTAGGGCTGCGGCTCCCATCGTGAACCTGTCACCCGCACCGTCCGCTCGTCGACGGGATCGTAGCGGGCCTCGGTGACGTCCAGAACGCCGCCCGGTTCGGTCAGCCGGAAGGGATTGCTGTTCTCGTAGAGCATGTGGGCCGAGACGCTGTGCGGGCTGCAGCGGTTGGACGGGCTGAGCGGCTCCACCTCGAATCCGTCGGCCCCGACAGAGATCAGCACCCCGGCGCCCTCGCCGGTGTTCACCGTGCACTGGGCGCCGCATTCGGCGACCTTGGCCGCGTGCCAGGAGGCGCCCACATGGGCGCCGCGCATCAGGGCGAAGGCGCCGATGACCGCGGTGTCGGTGGTGCGGCCGCCCAGGATCAGGTCGGCGCCAGCCTTCAGCGCCGCGACATAGGGCTCGGCGCCCATGGCCGCGACGATGTGGTCGCAGGCCTCGATCGTCGCGTCGTCGAGGGGACCGAGCGGGGGCAGGGGACGGATCCTGCCGGCGGCGTTTCTGGCCTTCAGCACCGCCTTGTCCTGCTCGGAATAGAGCAGGGCGATCTTCGGCTTCAGCCCCAGTTCTTCGGCGATTTCCAGGGCGATGTCGCGGGTCCAGTCGAGGTTCAGGTCGCCGCCGGCCTGGCCGCAGGTGCCGACGATGACCGGGATGCCCGCCTCGGCGCCCGCCTTCATCAGGAGCTTCAGATCGCGCTTCACCGACCCACGGTCGTTCTTCGACTTTCCGAGCGCCAGATAGGCCGCCCCGCTGTCGGTGGAGCCGGCGTCGGTGGCGATCGCCTGCGCCCCTCTTTCGAGCCCGTAGCGGAGCTCCTCTTCCCGCACGCCAGCCCCCAGCGAGCCGACGGGCACCAGTATTCTGATTGGTCCGTCTTCCATCCCTAACCCGATCGATCCGTTTTCATGCGCGCCGAGCCTTAGCGGTATCGAATTCACCACGTCAACAAAATGGATCCAAAATGTTGACGTGATGCGTCCAAGGCCAGTAAGCACCCTCTCAAGGCTGCGAGCCAGACAGAACAAGAGGGGAGTGGAACATGCGGGATCATCGGACCTTGTGGGTTTGCGGGGCGGCGGCGACCGCCCTGCTGAGCGCGCAGCCGGCGGCGGCGCAGGAGGCTCAGGGGAGCCAGGCGAGCGTGCTCGAGGAGGTGGTGGTCACCGCCCAGCGGCGCAGCGAAAGCCTGCAGGACGTGCCCGTGACGGTGACCGCCTTCGGCGCCGAGCAGGTCGAGGAGGCGCGCATCCGCCAGGTGGCCGATGTGGCGGGGCTGACGCCGGGCCTGCAGTTCGACGCCTTCCCATCCTCGCAGCCCCGGGTGGCCATCCGCGGCATCGGCTCGTCCGACCGGGGCGCGGCCGGCGACCCCAGCGCCGCGGTCTTCCTCGACGAGATCTATATCGGCCGGCCCGCAGCCGTGGCCTTCGACGCGTTCGACGTGGAGCGGATCGAGGTCCTGAAAGGACCGCAGGGCACGCTGTTCGGCCGCAACGTGGTCGGCGGGGCGATCAACATCGTCACCGCGCGCCCGCAGCTCGGGGCCTTCGACGCCGGCGCCGAGGTCACCGTCGGCAACTATGAACGGCTGGAAGGCGCGGCCATGGTCAACGCCCCCTTCGCGCAAGGCAACGCCGCCGTGCGGTTCAGCGGCGCCTGGCGCACCCACGACGGCTATGTCCGCAACACCTTCACCGGCGACCGGATGGAGGACCAGGACACCCGCAGCGGCCGCATCTCCCTGCGGGCGGAGCCGGAGACGGACCTGCGAATCCTGGCCACCATCGACGCGACCCGCAGCCGCGAGACGGGGCCGGCCCAGCACGTGCTCGACCTGGACGAGGGCGATCCGCTGAGCGCCTTCTGGACCGTCGACCGGGACCGGGACGAGACGGCCGGCGCGTACAACGGCTATCAGGACCGCGACACCTGGGGCATGCGCCTGCAGATCGAGCGGGACCTGGCCTTCGCGACGCTGAGCTACATCGGCTCCTATCGCGACCTGGACTATGCGGCGGCCTACGACTTCGACGGCGGCAACCCGTCCGCCAACCTGATCGACATCTCAGGCGGCAATGACGAGCAGACGTCCTTCTCCAGCCACGAACTGCGCCTGAGCGCCCTGCCGGAGAGCGAGGTCCAGTGGGTCGCCGGCGCCTATCTCTTCCAGAGCGACACCGACCGGCGCGACATCCTCGACCTGGACATCGCCGGCGATGCGGGGCGGGAGGTGTATACCCAGGCCGCCGAACTCTTAAGCTACGCCGTCTTCGCCGACGTCACCGCCCCGGTGACGGACCAGCTCTCCGCCGTGGCCGGCGTCCGCTACACCCGCGACGACAAGGACTACCGCATCGACAATCTGGAAGGCTCGGCCATCTTCCGCGCCGGCGAGCGCTTCGACGTGACGGTCGGCGACACCTATGAGGCGGTGACCTGGCGCGCGGGCCTGACCTGGCAGCCGCTCGACGACCACATGCTCTACGGCATGATCTCGCGCGGCTTTAAAAGCGGCGGCTTTCAGGACACCCCGTCCACGGCCGCGGACGCCGCCGACGGCTATGAGCCGGAATTCGCCACCCAGTACGAGCTGGGCCAGAAGAGCGTGTTCCTCGGCGGGTCGCTCATCTGGAACAACACCCTCTTCATCATGAAGTACGAGGACCTGCAGACGCGCCGGACCCTGCCCAACCTGTCGGTCGTCACCGACAACGCCGGCGAGGCGACCATCAAGGGCTACGAGACCTACCTTCGTTGGCGGCCGTTCACCGGCGCCAGCCTGGTGACCAGCTACGCCTATACCGACGCCGCCTTCGACCAGTTCGAGCCGGAGCCGGGGCTCGACTACGCCGGCAACCGCATCTCGCGGACCCCGGAGCACAAGCTCGTGGTCTCGCCCGCCTATACGCTGGGCCTGGCCAGCGGCGCGGACCTGCGCTTCGCCGTCGACTACGCCTATGAGAGCCGGATCTTCGACGACAACTCGAACGAGCCGCCCGAAATCCGCGACCCGACCCACTTCGTCGATGCGCGGGTGGTCTTCACCGATCCGTCCCGCCGCTGGACGCTGTCCCTGTGGGGCAAGAACCTGACGGACGAGCTCACGCGGACGCACCAGACGCTGTTCCTCGGGGCGAACTTCGGCGCCTACAACCCGCCGCGCACCTACGGCCTCAGCCTCAACTGGACCTACTGATCCTGGCGCGCGGCGTCCTCGGCGGACGCCGCGCGCGGTCGCGCTCGGGGGCGCCTGATGAACCTTTCCCTGCTCGGGTTTTCCGCGCTCGCCGTCTTCATGGCGCTCGTGCTTACGCGGCGGCTGTCGGCGGTGGCCGCCCTGATCCTGGTGCCCATCGTCTTCGGGCTGATCGCGGGCTTCGGCTCAGGCCTGGGCGACATGATGCTCGAGGGCGTGGTCGAGGTGGCGCCCACCGCGCTCATGCTGATCTTCGCGCTGCTCTACTTCGCCGTGATGATCGAGGCCGGGCTCTTCGAGCCGCTGGTGCGCAAGATCCTGCAGGTGACGGGCGACGATCCGGTGCGCGTGGTGGTCGGCAGCGCGGTCCTGGCCATGCTCGTCTCCCTCGACGGAGACGGGGCGACCAGCGCCATCGTCACCATCTCGGCCATGTATCCGGTCTATCGCCGGCTGGGCCTCAACCCGCTGATCCTCGCCGTGCTCCTGGGGCTCAGCAACACGCTGATGAACTGGCTGCCCTGGGGCGGGCCGGCGGCGCGCGCCGCCCTCGCCCTGCGGGTCGACATCATGGACATCGTCGGCCCCCTCCTGCCGGCGCTCGGCCTGTCGCTGGCGGCGGTGCTGGGACTGGCCTTCTTCCTGGGACGCCTGGAGCGCCGGCGTCTGGCGCGGGACGGCGGGCCGGCGCCGGCGGAGGCCGAAGCCGCCGCGACGGTGACCGTGGCGCCGAAGGAGACCCGCAACCTCTGGCTCAACCTGCTGCTCACCCTGGGCCTGATCGGCGGGATGCTGAGCGGGATCGCGCCCCTGCCGGCCGTGGTCATGGGCGGCTTCGCCATCGCCGTGACCCTGAACTTCCCCAGGCTCTCGGAGCAGAAGGCCGCGCTCGCCGCCCACGGCGAGACGATCCTGATGATGGTCTCGCTCATTTTCGGCGCCGGCGCCTTCACCGGCATCCTCAGCGGGACCGGCATGATCGACGCCATGGCTCAGAGCCTGGTCTCCACCATCCCCGAGCCGCTGGGCCCCTACATGGGACCGATCACGGCCCTGCTGAGCATGCCGCTCCTGATGTTCATGTCCAACGACGCCTTCTACTTCGGCGTCGTGCCGGTGCTGGGCGCCACGGGTGCGGCCTATGGCGTGCCGCCGGAGGTCATCGGCCGCGCGGCGCTCATGGGCATGCCGCTGCACGCGCTCAGCCCCTTCATCGCGCCCATCTATCTGGTGGCCAGCCTGATCCGCGCCGATGTCGGCCAGTTGCAGCGCTTCGGCCTGCCCTGGGCGATCCTGCTTTCTCTCTTCGCCACCCTGGCCGCCATGGCCACCGGGGCGATCCTCATCCCGTCGTGACCCCTCGACGGTCTTCCCGCGAAACAGGAGGTTCGAAATGCCTGACGATTCAGCCGCGAAGTTGACGTCCCTGAAGGGCAAGGTGAGCGCCGAGGAGTGGCAGGCGCGGGTGGATCTGGCGGCGCTTTACCGTCTGGTGGCGCTGCACGGGTGGGACGATCTGATCTACACCCACATCTCGGCGCGCATTCCGGGGCCTGAGCACCACTTCCTGATCAACCCGTACGGCATGCTGTTCGAGGAGATCACGGCCTCGTCGCTGGTGAAGATCGACCTTGAGGGGAACATCCTCCAGGAGACGCCCTACTTCATCAATCCGGCGGGCTTCACCATCCACTCGGCGATCCACGACGCGCGCGAGGACGCCAGGTTCGTGATGCACCTGCATTCGGACCAGGGGGTCGCGGTCGCCGCCCAGAAGGAGGGGCTGCTGCCGCTTTCGCAGCACGCCCTGATCGTGCTGCCGCGTCTGGCCTATCACGACTATGAGGGCATCGCCCTGAACCTGGACGAGCGCGAGCGGCTGGTGGCCGACATCGGCGACAAGACGCTGATGCTGCTGCGCAATCACGGGACCCTGTCGGTGGGCGAGACCGCGGCCGACTGCTGGGTCGGCATGTTCTATCTGGAGCGGGCCTGCAAGCAGCAGGTGATGGCGCTCTCGGCCGGCCGCGACAACGTCCTCTTCGCGCCGGAAGCCTCGCAGAACGAGGTCAAGGCCCAGGTCGCCCGCGGCATCGGGGGCAAGCTCGCCTGGCCCGGATGCCTGCGACGCCTCGACCGCCAGATGCCGGGGTACGACGGGTAGGCTCGGGGCTCCAGCGCCGCGGCGTCAGTGTGACTGCAGAATGGTCCAGGTTCTCGAGAAGTCGCCGGCGCGGGCGTCCACCTCGCGGACCCAGAAGTAGAGCTGGCCGACATCGCACCACATCATGCCGGCGTCGTCGTCGGAATCGACCTGCAGCAGCAGGCGCCACTCGTCGACGCCCGCGCCGGGGCGGCGGCCCTCGCGCGGCGCGACCCTTTCGCAGGTCCGCTCCATGTCGTCCCACTGAACGGGGGTGGGATACCCGCCGATCTGATGGGCTGGCGACGCTGGCGCCATCGCCTCCAACTCAGCCTCCAGCCGCCGGCACTCGGTCGAGCTCATGTCCTTCAGGTTCAGGCCGAGCCGTTCGGGATCGTCCGGCATAGAGACGTCGAGGTCGAAACGCAGGGGCCGCTGATCGAAACGGGCGTCTTCGGGCAAATCGTCGGGTGGGGGCGCGACCTCCGCACGTCTCGGCTCATAGATGACCACCGAACTGCCTGCCTCCTCGGCTTCCATGCCCCAGCCGCCGGTCTCGAGATCATAGAAGAAGAGCAACTGCCCCTCAGACGGCAGCCAGTTCGGCCCGCCCGCCGCGCGCGCCTGTGCAAGATCGATCTGGGCGACCAGCGAGAGGGGGCGGCCCTGAAATCTCGGCCAGGGCGAGGCCATCTGCGGACGGCCTCCCAGCCAGGATCGCCCGCCGTCGCCCGCGCGCAAGCGAAGACAGGGGAGAGCGGCGCCCTTGAGTTTGGTCAGCACCTCCGTCGCCGAGAGCGATGCGACTTGAGGCGCGGCCCTACGCTTCCCGAACAGCCAACCGAACAGGGACATCGGAATTCTCCTCCACGGCCAAGGTTCGCATTTTGTTCGGGCTGGTCAACTCTCCGCCACGGCCGAACGTGACGACGTCGTGAAGATTGAATGAAAACCGCCGTCACATTTTGAGGGCCTGTCCGGCCGCGTCGTTGAGGGCGATGGGGGCAAGGGCCGGGCGTCAGAATCCGGTCTCCCGCCGTCGCAACATCGACCCGCGGAGAATTCGAAGTGTTCGGACAGAACCAAAACGGCGGCGCCGGCCGCGCGCGCCAGTCGGCCTGGCTGATGACCAGCTGCGCCGCCGTCGCCCTGATAGGGGCCACGGCCGCCCAGGCGCAGGACCAGGCCACCGAGGTGGACGAGATCGTCGTCACCGGCAGCTATGAGCGCAGCCTGCAGCAGGCCGTCGAACTGAAGCGCGAGAACGTCGGCTTCTCCGACTCCATCGTCGCCACCGACGTGGCCAACTTCCCCGAACAGAACCTGGCCGAGGCGCTGCAGCGCATGCCCGGCGTGACCATCGAGCGGAACAAGGGCCTGGGCACCCGCGTCATGGTCCGCGGCCTGCCGAGCGAGTTCACCTTCGTCACCATCAACGACCTGGCCACCGCCTCGGGCAGCGGCGGCCGCGACGTCGAGTTCGACATCTTCGCCTCGGAGATCATCCAGCAGGTCACCGTCCAGAAGTCGCCGACGGCCGCCGACGAGGAAGGCGGCATCGCCGGCTCGATCAACATCCGCACGGCCCGGCCGTTCGACTATTCCGGCGCGCGCCTGGTGGGCACGGTCGAGGGCGCCTACAACTCGATCTCCGAGGAGATCGACCCCAAGCTCTCCTTCCTGGCCAGCAACACCTGGGGCGACTTCGGCGCGCTCTTCTCCGTCTCGACCGCCAAGCGGACGAACCGCACCGACTCCAACTCCGGCATCAACTTCCGCCCCGCCTTCCGTTTCCTGGAAGCCTCGGGCACGCGCGGAACCCAGGCTGCGGCCGTCCTGGCCCGCGACGCCGGCGTGGTCGTGCAGGACCGCCGCGACCGCGACGAGACCGGCCGCATCATCTTTCAGGACAAGGTCGGCGACCGCGTCTATCTGAACGAACAGGATCAGTGGGGCGCCACGCTCGCCCTGCAGTACCGCCCGTCCTCGAACCTCAGCCTGTCCTTCGACGCGATGGTCGGCGGCTATGACGCCACCGAGGACGAGTATGATGCGGCGGCCTATTCGGCTTCCAGCCGCTCGACCTTCGAGACGATCCACGAGTACGACGACACCACGCTCGCCGACTACGGCATGGTGATCCTGCGCGACGTCTCCTACACGGCCACGCAGCACGAGTTCCTGAGCAAGGAGCGCATCAACAAGACCGACTACATGCAGTTCGGCGGCGAGCTGAACTGGAGCGGCGACAGCTGGGAATTCAACGCCCTGGCCGGCTATTCGGGCGCCGAGAAGACGCTGGACCACGCCAACCTCAAGCACGTGGCCTATGCGCCCTCGCGCACCCGCTGGACGGCCGACGGCGGCGAAACCATCCCGAGCGCCAACCCGGCCACCATCGACATGTACAATGCGCCCTCGAAGTACCTCTTCGAGGCCTATGAGACGAACTACGAGGCCATCAGCGACGACAAGTACGCCGCCCAGGCGGACTTCACGAAGCACTTCGACCTCGGCTTCTTCCCCGCGCTCTCCAGCATCCAGGTGGGCGCCCGCTACACCGACAAGTCCAAGGAGCGGCAGTACGGCTCGCTGAACATCCAGGGCCCCGGCCCGGGCGACTCCTCCTGGGCCAACACCCGCACGCTCGCCGATAGCCCGCTGACCCCGATCAGCGACCTCGTGCCCGGCGGCGACTACAGCGCCCGCGACATCACCTGGAGCCAGGTTTCGAACGCCTATGCGCGGGACTTCTTCCGCTATGACGGCTTCTACACGCCGTTCGACGACGGCCAGTACTACGAGGTGTCGGAGGAGACCTACAGCCTCTACGCCATGGCCGATTTCGACTTCGAGATCGCCCGCGTGCCGGTCTTCGTGAACGCCGGCGCCCGCTATGTCGACACCACCACCACCTCGTCCGGCTTCCACCAGATCCAGAACCCGGACGGCTCCACCGGCTATACGCCGGCGCCGGTCACCAGCGAGGGCGGTTACGACAAGGTCCTGCCGAGCCTGAACTTCAACGCCGAGCTGACCGACAGCATCATCCTGCGCGGCGCGGCCTCGAAGACCCTGATCCGGCCGGCGCTCACCGACCTCGCCTACAAGCGTACGGCCAGCTGGAACTCGTTCCGCTTCACCGACGGCAACCCGAACCTCGCCCCCACCTACGCCAAGCAGTGGGAGCTGGGCCTCGAGAAGTATCTCGACCAGGGCGGCCTGCTGGCGGTCTCCTACTTCTGGAAGGAGATCGAGGGCGTCGTGCGCAGCGAGCTCACCGGCACGGTGCCGAACGTGACCAAGTACAACGCCAACGGCACGATCGACGGCGTCTACGACTTCGACGTCTACCAGCCGGTCAACGCCGACGGCTCCTATGAGGTCAGCGGCGTGGAGCTGGTGGCCCTGGTGCCGCTCGGCCTGATCTACGCCCCGCTGCAGGGCTTCGGGATCAACGCCAACTACACCCTGCTCGACAGCTCGCTGACGGGCGAGTCCGACCTCGGCATCCCGACCCCGCCGGTGGGGCTGGCCGACAAGACCTACAACGTCACGCTCTACTACGAGCGGGATCGCTTCCAGGCGCGTGCGTCCTACAACTACAAGGACAAGTACGTGGAAGGCATCGGCTACGAAATGTACCCGATCTATCGTGACGCCTATGGCCAGACCGACGTCTCGGTCAGCTATGACCTGACCGACCGCTTCCAGCTCAGCCTGGAAGGGATCAACATCACCGACGAAGAGACCAAGGGCTACACGATGCACCCGTCCTTCCCGACCATGTACGAGCTGTCGGGACGCCGCTTCACGCTCGGCCTGCGCATGGAGTGGTGACCGCCAAAGGTGGACGCGACTTGGACCGAGCCTGTCGGTCGGGCGGATGATCCCCTCGCGCCCGACCGCATGCGACGCCCCCTCCCTCGGAGGGGGCGTCTTCGCGCGCCCGGCCGGCGCGCGGGGCGGCCCCATGTCCGCTGAGGGCGACCTCAACCGCCTGCGGCGCGATCTCGTCGCCTATCTCCAGCGCAAGGGGCGGGGCGGCGACGAGGCCGAGGACCTGGCCCAGGAGGCCTTTGTGCGCTTCCATCGCGCCGGCCACGACCTAGCCGCCCCCGACGCCCGGCCGCTTCTGTTCGTGATCGCGCGCAACCTGCAGCTCGACCGCTGGAAGTCTGCGGCGCGCGAGGCGGCGCGGCGCAGCCCCGACGACATCCACGACCTGGACGCGGGCCCGCGGGCGCTGGCCAGCGAGGCGCCTTCGGCCGACCAGCGCCTGATCGGCCGCCAGGACCTGATCGCGGCGGCCGACGCCATCCGCGCCCTGCCGCCCAAGACGCGGGACGCCTTCCTGCTGCATCGCTTCGAGGCTCTCACCTACCGGCAGATCGCCGCCCGCCTGGGAATCTCGGTCAGCATGGTCGAAAAGCACATCGCCGAGGCGCTGCGGCAGTTGAAGTCGGCCCGGGGCGGTTGAGGTGTTCGCCGTGTGGATCGTTGTGATTTGTGACGCGGTCGGCGACGGTCGCCGCTCTCCCCTCAGGGACTCACCGCGCTGATGCTGCAACGCCTATCCGCCCTGCTCGCCGACCGGCCCCAGACGGCCGAGGCCTGGCTCGCCCGCATGGGGCGCCCGGACGTGCGCGCGGCCGACCGGACGGCCTTCCAGGCCTGGCTGGAATCCGATCCCGACCACCTGCGCCAGTACGAGGACGCCAAGGCCTTTCAGGCCGAGCTTGCGAGCCTGCGGGGCGAGTTCGCGCTCGACCTCGCCCGCCTGCGCCGCCGCGAGCCGCGGCCGGCGCGCGCCTCGCGGCGTCTGATCCTGGCCGGCGGCCTGGCGGCGGCCGGGCTCGCCGCGGTGGTGGCCCTGCCGCCCATGCTCGCGCCCGCGCCCGAGGCTCGACTCTATGAGAGCGCCCCGGGCCAGATCCTGGACGTGACGCTGGAGGACGGCACCAGGGTTACGCTTGACGCAGGCTCGGCCGTCTCGGCGGCGATCGGCGGCGACGTCCGCCGGGTGAGGCTGGAGCGCGGCGGCGCCTATTTCGACGTCGCCCACGATGCGGATCATCCGTTTCAGGTGAGCGTCGCCGACCGCCAGGTGATCGTCACCGGCACCCGTTTCGTCACCGCCCTGACCGGCGACGCCGCCGAGATCTCGGTCCTGCAGGGCCGTGTGGCCGTGGGGCGGCGCGACGCCGCCGAGCCCCGCGCCCTCGACGGCGCCCTGCCGGTGGCCCCCGGGGAGCGGGCCGTCTTCCGTGCGGGCGAGCCGGTGATCCGCAAGGCCCAGGCCGATGTCGAGACCGCCACGGCCTGGCGCCGGCGGCGGCTGGTGTTCCAGGACGCGCCGCTGTCGCAGGTGATCGTCGCGGCCGCCCGCTATTCCGATCACCCGCTGGTTCCGGCCGACCCCGCCCTCGACCAGGTTCGCGTCACCGTGGTCCTGCCGCTGGAAGGGGAAGGGGCGCTGGCGGATCGCATGGCCGCGCTCCTGCCCATCGAGACGGCGCGGGCGCCGGACGGCCGCATCCTGGTGCGCGCGCAGTAGTCGCCATCGCAGAGCTGTCATGAGCCTGCGTTAGGCCCCCATCCATGGTCTCGGGGGGCCCTGGGCGTTGAACCTGATCGCGGCATGCATGACGGCCGGAGCGCGCCGCGCCCTGGCCGCCCTCGTGGCTGCGCTCACAACGGCCGCCGCCGCCGGCTCGGCCGGGGCGGCCGAGCGCGTCCACACCTTCGACATCCCGGCCCAGGCGGCGTCCTCGGCCCTCGTGCAGCTTTGCCTTCAGGCCGACTGCGAACTGGCCTTCACCGCCCCGTCCGGCCAGGCGGTCCGCACCCGCGCCGTCCGCGGGCGCATGGGCTGGCGCACGGCCGTTTCACGCATGCTGGACGGCACGGGGCTCGGCTATCGCTTCGTCGGCGAACGCGGCGTCCGCATCTGGTCGGAACCGCGGGCTGTCAGCCGCCCGCCGCCCGCCGCCGTTGCGGAGGTGGGGGAACTGATCGTCATCGGCCGCCTCTCCGACCAGATCGACGAGGCCCTGGCCGAGAAGCGCGCCGCCGATGTGATCTCCGACGGCCTCTCGGCCGAACGGATCGGCGACCTGCCCGCCGCGAACCTGGCCGAGGCGCTACAGCGCGTGCCCGGGGTGGCGATCGAGCGGGAGGTGGGGGAGGGGCAGTTCGTCAGCGTCCGGGGCCTGGGCCCGCTCTTCCAGTCGGTGACGCTGAACGGCGCGCCCGTGGCCTTCAACGAGAACATCCGCAACTCCACCCAGAGCGGGCGGCAGTTCCGCTTCCGGGCCCTGTCGGTGGACCTGCTCTCCGGAGCGCGCCTGACCAAGACGTCGACGCCCGACCTCGTGGACGGGGGCATCGGCTCCAATATCGACATCAGGACCGCCGGCGGACTGGACGGCGATCCGTTCGTCTCCCTCCGCCTCGGCGGAGAGACGGAGCCGCGCACCGGCGAGCTCAGCGGGGATCTGGCCCTGGCCGGCCGGCTCGTCTCCCACGACGGCGACCTCGGCCTGATCGCAGGCCTGTCCCAGGAGTCGCGGTCGGTCCGCTACGATCGCTTCCAGATCATGCGCTACGGCGAGACGGTCATCGACGGGCGGAGGGTCGCCACCCCGAACGACGTGCGCACCACCGTCGAGCAGGAGGCCCGCCGCCGCCGCAGCCTGTTCCTCGGGGCCGACTGGCGGGTCTCGCCCGACCTCGCCCTCGATTTCGACGGCCTCGTCTCCACCTTCGACAACGCCATACGCGAGGACCGACTGGTCTTCGGACTGGGCGAGCGGCTGGCCGCCCCCGGCGCGATCCTGCGCATCGAGAACGGCGTGGTGACGGCCGCGCAGATCGCCGACGGCCAGATCGACAACAACACCGAGTTCTCGGACCAGTCGCATGTGAACCTGGTGGCCTCCCTGGGCGCGGACCTGCGCCTGGGCGCCTGGCGGCTGACCCCGCGGCTGAGCGCCTCCAGCGCCCATTCGGTGCTGGATGTTCCGCTGGAGCGCTTCTCGACCCAGTCGCCGGAGGGCGTCGCCTATGTCTTCGACCTGGGGGATGCGGGCGACACGCGGCGGTCGGCGCGCCTGACCACGGACTTCGATCTCACGGACCCGACCCGGCTCACCCTGGCGCAGCTCGGCATCCGGGCGGTGGAGTCGCAGGACGAGGACGTGACGGCCGTCCTGGACGCGCAGCGCAGGCTCGACTTCGGGGGCGAGCGCGCGCGGCTCTCGAGCCTCCGCCTGGGGCTGCAGGTGAGCGATCGCAGCCGCGACTATCAGAGGCGGGACCGGCGCGCCGCCCTGGCCGCGCCGGAGGCGGGTGTCGCCGGCCTCTATGCGGGGGTGGCCCCGGTCGACGTCTTCGCCGATCTGGTCGCCGCGCGCACCGGCCCCTGGACCACTGCCGACTTCGACCGTCTGAGGGAGGCCTTCCTGTTGCCGGGCGAGCGGACGGACGTGGTCTTCCAGCCCGGCGATCTGGTCCCGACCGGCGCCGACCAGCAGAACGGCTATGCGGTGCAGGAGCGCGTGGCCGCCGCCTATGTCCGGCTGGACTTCGACGGCGCGGCGGCCGGAAGGCCCCTGTCCGGCAATCTGGGGCTGCGGCTCGTGGCCACGCGCACGCAGGTCGAGGGCGCACGCCTGGAAAGCCACGAGGGGCTCGCCGAGGTGCGGGCGGTGAGCTTCGAGGGCGAACACCAGGTCCTCCTCCCCAGCCTGAACCTCGCCCTGGACCTGGACGAGGCCTCCGTCCTGCGTTTTGCGGCCTCGCGCTCGATCACACGTCCGTCGCTCGCCGACCTGAGGGCCGCCACGGTGCCGGCCAGCGTCCTGGTGGCCAGCATCTATGAGCGAGGCGCCGCCGCGGTCGCCGATCCGTCGCCCGGCGTCATCTTCAAGGGGGTCGGCGGCAATCCGGACCTGACCCCCTACCTCTCCACCAATCTCGACCTCTCCTACGAGGTGACGCGGCGGCGGACGAGCTTCAGCGTCGCCTACTTCCACAAGTCGATCGAGGACTTCATCCAGACGGCCGAGGCGCCCGAGGTGCTGACCTTCGAGACCCAGGCGGGCCCGCTGGTCCAGGCCGAGGTCCTGATGGCCCGGCCGCAGAATGTGGGGCGCGCGATCGTCGATGGCGTCGAACTCGGCCTGCATCACCGCCTGGGCGGCGGCCTTGGCGTCTGGGCGAGCGCCACTTGGACCGACAGCCGCCTGGACGGCGGAGGTCGGCTGACGGGCGTCTCCGACTGGGCCTGGTCGGTCAGCCCTTATCTGGAGCGCGGGCCCTTCGCGCTCAATCTGTCCTGGTCCTGGCGCTCGTCGTTCCGCTCGGAGGCGGACCTGCAGGGCGGCGGGGTCGCGGACTTCATCGTCGCCGAGGCCGGCTATCTGGACGCCCAGGCCAGCCTGGCGCTGTCGCAGCAGGCCGAACTGGTGGTCACCGGCTCCAACCTCACCGCCACGCGCGAGCTTGCCTATGACGGGTCGGAAGACCGACTGCTGCAGCTGGGATCGGTGGGCCGGCAGTTTTCGCTCGGCCTGCGCCTCATCTGGTGAGGCGCGCGCCTTCGGTCTTGCCCTCGCGCGGCGAGGCGCCTTCAGTGGGCGAAAAGCGTGGCCTCGGCTGGCCATGCGACACTGGAGACCTGTCGATGCCGCTTTCCCTCCGCACCGGCGCCGCGCTCGGCGCCCTGGCGCTCAGCCTCTGCCTGCCCGTCACGGGCCAGGCCCAGACCGCCGCCGCGCGGCCCGGCGTCGCCGTCCCGGCCCAATGGCGGGCGGCGACCTTCGCCGAGACCGTTCCCGCCTCGGGCGGGGGCGTTCTCGTGCTTCCGCTGGCTTCGGCCGACGAGGCCCGACTCGCCAGGCTCGACCCCGCCCTTCGCGAGGCGGTGGGGCGCGCGCTGGCCAGCGCCGACTTCAAGTTCGACAGCCGCAAGACGCTGGTCCTGCGGGGCCTCGGCGCCTGGGACGCGGTGGTCGTCGCCGGGCTGGGAGAGACGGCCACGCCGCTCGCCTGGCAGGACGCCGGCCGGGCCGCCGCGCGCGCCGCAGCCGACGAGACGGGCCCCGTCGTGCTGCTCGCCAGCGGCGCGGCGCCGGCCCTGGCCGCGGAGCTCGTCACCGGCTTCGGCCTGGGCGAATACCGGTCGGACTTCCACAAGGCCAAGGCGCGCGAGCGGGCGGCGCCGCAGGGCCTGACCCTGGTGACCGACGCCCCGGCCGCGGCGGAGGCCGCCTACCGTCCGCGCGGCGAGGCCCTGGTCGCCGCCATGGCCTGGGCCCGCGACGTCTCGAACGAGCCGGCCAACATCGTCTATCCGGAGAGCTTCGTCGCCCGCGCCCAGGCCGCCTTCGCCGGCTTGCCGGGCGTGTCGATCCAGGTGCTGGACGCACCCGCCATGGAGCGGCTGGGCATGGGCGCCATCCTCGGCGTCGGCCGCGGGTCGGAGCGCCCGCCGCGGATGCTGATCGTGCGCTATCGCGGCGCCGGCGCGCCGGAGGCGCCGGTCGTCCTGGCCGGCAAGGGCATCACCTTCGATTCCGGGGGCATCTCCATCAAGCCCAGCACGAACATGGGCAATATGAAGATGGACATGTCCGGGGCGGCCAGCGTCACCGGCGCAGTCCTGGCGCTCGCCAAGGCGCGGGCGCCGGTCAATGTGGTCGCCGTGGCGGCCCTGGCCGAGAACATGCCCGACGGCGGGGCCATCCGGCCGGCCGACGTGCTGACCGCCATGAACGGCAAGACCATCGAGATCGTCTCCACCGACGCGGAAGGCCGGCTGGTGCTCGCCGACGCGCTTTCCTGGATCGACGCCAATCTGGAGCCGGCTGCGGTGGTCGACGTGGCGACGCTCACCGGCTCGGTGCGCACCGCGCTCGGCGACGACTATGCCGGCCTGTTCACCCGCCATGACGGCCTAGCCGACCAGCTCGTCGCCGCCGGCGAGGCGGCGGGCGAGCCCCTGTGGCGCCTGCCCCTGCATCCCAGCTACGGCGAGGACATCGCCTCGACCATCGCCGACATCCGCAACGGCGGCGGGGAGGGCGCCGGCGCCGGCACGGGCGCCCACTTCATCGGCGAGTTCATCGACGACGACATCCCCTGGGCCCACCTCGACATCGCGGGCATGGCCTATGGCGGGGCCGATGCGGTGAAGCCCGCCGGCTCGGCCGGATTCACCGTCCGGCTGCTGGAGCGGTTCGTGCGGGACTTCCAGCCGGTCGGCGGGGCGGCCGAGGACTGACGCCGGCGTTCTCAAGGCGGGCGGGACTGTGTATGTCCCGCCCCCATGATCCTGACGCTCTCCTGCGCCGACCGGCCCGGCATCGTGCGCGCCGTGGCCAACCTCCTCTTCGATCGCGGCGCCAACATCATCGACGCCCAGCAGTTCGGCGACGACGAGACCGGCCGCTTCTTCATGCGCGTGGTCTTCGATGCGGGGGAGGCCGGCGCCGACGATCTGCGGGCGGCCTTGGAGCCGATCGCGTCCGCCTTCGCCATGACCTGGACGCTGCGCGACCCCAAGGTGCGCCGCAAGGTGATGATCCTGGCGTCCCAGACCGATCACTGCCTGTCGGACCTGGTCTGGCGCTGGCGGCGCGGCGAGCTGCCCATGGATATCTGCGCCGTCGTCTCCAACCATCCGGCGGAGACCTATTCCAGCGTCGATCTCTCGGGCCTGCCCTTCCACCACCTGCCGGTGGATCGGGAGACCAAGCTCGAGCAGGAGGCGGCCCTCTGGGCCCTGATCCAGCAGACCGGCGCCGAGCTCGTGGTGCTCGCCCGCTACATGCAGATCCTGTCGGACGGCCTGGCCGCCAAGCTGGAGGGGCGCTGCATCAACATCCACCATTCCTTCCTGCCCGGCTTCAAGGGCGCGCGGCCCTACCATCAGGCGCACGCCCGAGGGGTGAAGGTGATCGGGGCCACGGCCCACTATGTCACCGCCGACCTCGACGAGGGCCCGATCATCGAGCAGGACGTGGAGCGCATCAGCCACCGCGACACGCCCTCGGCCCTGATCCGCAAGGGCCGCGACATCGAGCGCCGGGTGCTGGCCCGCGCCGTGCGCTGGCACCTGGAAGACCGCGTCCTGCTGAACGGCAAGAAGACGGTCGTCTTCACCGACTAGGGCCGAAGGACCCCATAGAAGTCGTAGAAGACGGCGAGCGGCGCCTTGGTCATCAGGGCCTGCAGCGGAAAGGCGCGCCAGGGGGCGTCGGGGTCCAGGGGGCCCTCCAGCAGGCGCTCTCGCATGCCGGGCCGAACCTCCCCGCGATGGTCGACGGCCTGGCCCCAGGTGGAGGAGCCGCTCAGCCGATGCGGCTCGGGGCAGGGCGTGCGGGAGTCCGCATAGGCCGGCGGGAAGAGCCGGCGGTAGGCTTCGAGATTGTAGAGCCAGGAGGCGCCGGCCAGGCGCCGCGCCTCCGGCTGGGTCGCTGCGATGTGGGCGAACATTGCGGTCAGCTCCGCGCGACGGGCCGGCGCGCGGCTGTGGGCCAGCGGGCCCTCCGGGCCTTCCGCATCGCCCAGATTGTGGAAATGGATGCGGATCTGCCCGTTCTCGTCGGCGCGTTCGCAGGCGAAGACGCCGAAGGCCGTCTGGTCCGGCGGCAGGGGCTCGGGCGGGGCCGCGTCGTAGGCCGCCAGGGTCCAGGCCAGCCGGTCCTCGGGGGCGGGCCTGGCGCTCAGGCCCGCGACGAAGTCCCGCCATTTCGGGTCCGGCGCGGCCGGATCGTGCCGCCCGAAGCCGAAGCGCCGGTGCAGATTGGTGGTTTCGCCGAGCAGCTCGGCGAAGGGGCGGCCGCTGGCCCGGGCCACGCGGTCGGCGAAGCGGAGCTGGAGGTCGAAATAGTCGGCCACGTCCGCCGCCGGACGCTTCATCGCCGCACCCGCCATGGCCATGCCCTCCGAAGCTCCGCCGTCGGCGCAGGTTCGGCCCTGGCCGGCGCCCAGGTCAAGCCACGGCGGCGGCCGAGAGGGGCTGGCCCGGGCCTTGGCAGGCGGCCAGGACGGCCGCCAGGGCCTGGGGCGAAAGCGGCTTGGCCAGGTGCTCGTCGAAGCCCAGCCTGAGGAACCGTTCCCGGTCGCCCGCCATGGCGTCGGCGGTGAGCGCCACGACCGGAACCTCCGGCTGGCCGCCGCGGCCGGCCCGGATCGCCTGGAGCGCGTCTTCGCCGCTCATGCCGGGCATGTGGATGTCCATCAGGACGAGGTCGAAGGCCTGGCCTTCCATGCGTTCCAGGGCCTCGACCGCACTCTCGGCCAGGACTGCCTCGGCGCCCAGCGCCTTGAGCAGGGCGCCCAGGACGGCGCGGTTGGTGGCGTTGTCGTCGACGCCCAGGACCTGGATCGCCCGGCCCGCGGCCGGCGGCTCCGCGGCCTCTTCGCAGGTCTCCGGAGTCGCCTCAGGGGCGGCGGCCAGGCTCTTCGCCTCGATCAGCGGAAGATCGACATAGAAGGTCGAGCCCTGGCCCACCTGGCTGCGGAGGCCGACCGAGCCGCCCATCAGTCCCGCCAGCCGCTTGGTGATGGCCAGGCCGAGACCCGTGCCGCCATAGGTGTGGCTGATGCCGGCGTCGGCCTGGGTGAAGGCTTCGAAGAGACGGGCCTGAACCTCCTCCAGGATGCCGGGTCCGGTGTCGGTCACCGACAGGATCATCCGCCCGCCGGACCGCTCCAGCCGTACGGTGACGCCGCCCTCGCTGGTGAACTTCAGCGCGTTCGAGACGAGGTTGTGCAGCATCTGGCGCAGGCGCGTGGCGTCCACCTCGATGGCCGCCGGCACGGCCTCGTCCACCGACCAGGCGAGGGTCACGCCCTTTTCCGCCGCCGCGTCGAGCCAGACGCGGCAGCCTTGCTCGATCAGCTCGCGCGGATCGACCGGGGCGCTGAGCAGCTCCAGCCGGCCGGCCTCGATCTTGGACAGGTCGAGCACGTCGTTGAGGACGGTCATCAGTCCGGCGCCGCTTTCCAGGATCAGGTCGACCTGACCCCGCTGGGCCGCGCTGAGCCGTGACCCGCGCAGGGCGTGGGCCATGCCGAGCACGCCGTTCATCGGCGTGCGGAGCTCGTGGCTCATCATGGCCAGGAAGGCCGACTTGGCGGCGTTGGCGGCCTCGGCCGCGGCGCGCTCCTGCTCAATCTTGGCGGTGGCCTGCCGCAGCTGGTCGGCCCGGTTGATGACGTCGGCCAGGCCGAGAAGGGCGTTGATCAGGGCCAGCACCACGACGAGCTGGGCCGTCCAGGAGGTGACGCCCACGTGCGGGGAGAAACCGACGCTCAGCACCAGGGCGATGGACACGATCGGCGCGACCATCAGGAGGGTGTAGCCCCGCGACCGGCCCACATAGAGCTGGGCGTAGAACAGGTTCGCCATCCACTGGACGGCCGCCGCGGTCTGCAGGGCCGGATCGCCGCTCAGCCACATCATGGCCACGGGCGCCATCCAGAGGGCGCCGATCACCAGCACGGAAAGGCTGTGGCGCAGGCGCTGTTGGTGGCTGGCGACCTCCGGATAGGGGCGCCGGCGGTTCAGCCACCAGCTCAAGCCCTCGACCGCCAGCACGACGCCCAGCCAGATCGCCGTCGGCCGCCAGCCGAGGCCCAGCCCGAAGATCGCCCCCAGGACCACGGCCAGCGCCAGCCGGATCGGCTTGCGCTGAAAGGATTCTCGGGCCGAGGCGTCGAACCCGGCGTCGAACAGGCGTGCAATCATGGGCGGCCTCACTTGCGGCCAATGTACCGACCCGAGTTACTCCAATACGTTAAGCGACGCCGGACGAACGGTCGCAGGCCTAGCGCGCGCGCCGCGCGCGGGCCCAGATCACCGCCGCCAGCGGGACCGTCAGGGCGATCCAGGACACCCAGTCGGCGACGCCGTCGCCTGTGAGCGCGGCCACCAGGCCGACGGCGCTCGCCACGCCGATCACCAGGGGCGCGGCGAAGATTCGCATCAGGGGCGAGCGTCTGCGCACCGGCGTCACTCCGCCGGCGCCAGGACGGGGCGAGGCTCCAGTTCGGCGACGACCGGATCGGTGGCGGGCGCGCGGCGGCGGCTGAGCCAGAGATAGACGCCGCTGCCCAGCACCACGATGGTGACGATGTCGAGCAGGGCCCACAGGATCTTGAGCGGCAGGCCGCCATAGTCGCCGAAATGCAGGGGGCCCGAGAGCAGCAGGGCCTGGGCGTACCATGGCATGGAGCGGATCGCCGTCAGCTCGCCCGTCCGCGCGTCGATCAGCGCCGGGGTGAGCAGGTGCTTGGTCAGCGGCGTGCCGCCCTGCATGAAGACGGCGTAGTGGTGCTCGGTCGAATACGATCCGCCCGGAAAGGCCACGAACTGCACCCAGGCGCCGGGCCGCGCCGCCTTGGCCGCGTCCACGGCCGCCTGGATCGAGGCCTCGGCCCGCGCCGGCGGCAGGCCGCGATAGGGGGCCGTCATCTGCGCCAGCTGGTCGGCCTGCCAATAGGCGATGATGGGGGTCGACAAGGTGTTGATCACGCCTGTCAGTCCCACCACCGACAGCCAGGCCACGGTCACCACGCCCAGCAGGTTGTGGTAGTCGAGCCACTTGACCCGGCGGGACCGGGACAGCCGCAAAGCGCCGAAATCGAGCTTCTTCATGAACGGGGCGTAGAGCACCACGCCCGACACGACGGCGGCGAACAGCAGCAGGCCCATCAGGCCGAGGAAAAGCATTCCGGGCAGGCCCAGGAACATGTCGGTGTGCAGCTTCAGCAGCACGTCCATCACCCCGCCCTCGGGATGCGGGGGCAGGGGCGCCGCGCTCGTCCAGTCGTAGGAGGCGAAGTGCATCTGGCCTTCGGCGGCGGCTGCGCTCGGTCCTGTGGTGACATTCACCACCGGGCGGTCCTCGTCGAAGGACATGAAGATCGGAACCTCCCCAGGGCGCTCGGCCAGGGCGCTGGCCAGGACCGCATCGAGGCTGGTCAGAGGGGCGCCTTCCGGCGGCGGCGTCCATGCGCCATGCGCGCCCAGCAGGTCGTCGATCTCGTGATGGAAGATGAGCGGGAGGCCGGTGAGGCAGAGCATCAGCACGAAGGCCGTCGAGACGAGGCTCGTCCACTTGTGGGCGAAGGACCAGGCGCGGACGGTCTTGCGGTTCATGCGGAATGGGGGCGGCTGAATTTGAGAACCGGTTTCAACTAGGCCCTTTGACCGGCGGGCGCAACCGGCGCCCGGCGCCCGCGCCCGGTTCTTTCCCGCCGAGTGTGGCGCCGGCGTCAGGTGATCAGTATAGGGAGGAATGGCCCACCGTCTCACCCGCGCACAGACCCTGCTGCTGACCGGCGCGGCGAGCCTCGCCTTCGCCGCGCCGGCCGCCGCCCAGACCGACCTTCCGCCCGAGGTCGCCGCGCGCCTGGAGGCGCAGGAGGCCCGCATCCGGGAACTGGAGGCGCGGCTGCTCCGGCTGGAGGCCGCTCGCGCGCCGTCGACCGCGGGCCGCGAGACGGCGCGCCCGGCGGCTCCCGCCGCGCCCCCCGTCGCCCTGGCGGCGTCGTCGCCGGCGCCCGCGCCGGCCGCGCCGGCGAAGACGCAGGTCCGGGCCGCCGCGGAGCCGCCGAGGATCCGCGGCCGGGCTCAGTTCGACGCCCTCGTCTACAATGACGACGACGGTTCGCGCGCCACCGGAACGGAGGTGCGGCGCTTCTACCTCGGCGCGCAGGGGAAGCTCGGGAACGGCTTCGCCTACGTGGCCGAGGCCGACTTCAGCGGGGCCGAGGTGGGCCTGCAGGATGTGGCCCTCAGTTATCAGGCGACGCCGGATCTCGAGCTTGTCGTCGGGCACTTCAAGCCGCCGATCACCGCCGACGAGCTGACCTCGGACGCCTACACCGTCTTCCTGGAGCGCTCGGCCTATGCCGGGACCTTCGCGCCCGGACGCCGCCTGGGGCTCGCCTTCAACTATGCGGGCGAGGACTGGGGCCTGCGCGGCGGCGCGTTCGGCGAACAGGAGGACGCCGCCCTCGACGGCGAGCGGGACGAGGCCTGGCTGGTCGCCCTGCGGGGACACCGCGACCTCCTGCCGGGCGAGCCGGCCCTGCACGTGGCGCTTTCCAGCTACTTCCTGCGGCCCTCGGACGCCAACGGCGACGTGCGCCTGTCGCAGAGACCGGAGACGGGCCGCGCGCCGCGCATCATCGACACCGGCGGCTTCCTGGCCGACGAAGCGCTCTTCCTGGGCGGCGAACTCGGCTACGGCGCCGGTCCCCTGACCCTGCAGCTGGAGGGGGGATCGATCGCCTATGAGGGGCCGTTCGCCTCGCCCCGTTTCGCCGGCTGGTCGGCCCAGGCGGCCTGGCGCTGGACCGGCGAGGCGCGGCCCTACGACGCCGCCGACGGCGTGTTCGGCCGAATCCGCCCGGACCGGCCCCTGGGGGACGGGGGCTTCGGCGCGCTGGAGACCGGGCTGCGGGTGACGCAGGTCGACCTCTCCGACGACGCCGTCACGGGCGGCGAACTCACCACCTTCGGCGCCGTGGTGAACTGGCTGCCGATCACGCGGGTGCGCATCTCGGCCAATCTCATCCGCGCAAGCACCGAGCGGGAAGGCCGGCCCGACGTCGACGAGACCCTGGTCACGCTGCGCACGGGCGTCGACTGGTAGGCTTCAGGCCGGGGCGCGCGCCGACGGTCGGCCTCGAAGCTCTGGCCGATCCTCTCAGCCGCGCGCCAGGGCCTCGCGGCCCGCGGCGACCAGGGCGCCCAGCCCCAGGATCCAGGCCAGCAGCCAGGCGAAGCCGCCGACGATGGGAATGGCGCCCACCAGGCAGATCAGCGCGGTCGCGGCCAGCGACCAGCCGAGTTTCCCCCAGAGGCCGGGGGGCTCGGCCCCGACGCCCCGGGCGGCCAGCCGCCGGACCATCATGGCCAGGCCATAGGCGAAGGCGGCCAGACCCGCAGGCCAGGCGACGAGGTAGAGGCCGATCACCAGCAGGCCGAGCGGGATGCCGATCACCGACACGAACAGCACGGCGATCAGCGGGACGGCGATCAGGGCCAGGAGGAAGCCCAGCCCCAGGGTCGGCAGCGGCCGCTCGGCGATCCGGCCCGCCGCGGCGGTCATGAATCCCGGGAAGAGCATGGCCAGGGCGAAGGTGAGAAGGCCGCCGCCGACCACGCCCACCGCCAGGCTCCAGAACACGCCGCCAAGGACGGCGGCCCAGGGGGAGGGCGCCGCCTGCCGCTTCGGCTCACGCGGTTCCTGCACGACCGTGCGGCCGCTGATCACCGCCTCTGGGGAGATCTCGACCTCGCTGACCTCATAGGTGAGGTCGCCGCCGATGCGTGCGCCGGGGCCGATCTCGAGCCTCTGGGCGTAGACGACCACGTCTCCGCTGACCGATCCCTCGATGCGGACGGTTTCGCCCGCCGTGCGGAGTTCGCCGGCGATAGGTCCTTCGGTGGTCACCGTCTGTCCGGCCAGGAAGGCCGTGCCCCCCACCTCGAAGCCGGGGCCGACGCGGACATTGCGGCCGGCGGCGTAGACGTCGTCGGCCACCACGCCGTCCTCGAAGTCGATGTCGCGGCCGAGCAGCAGGGCGTCGCGCGCCTGACCCTCCTGGAACCGGACCTGGCCGGCGGCGAGGAACAGGTTGAGGGCCCGGCCCCCGTCGAACGCGATCGTCTCGGCGGCGGCGAAGACGTCGTCCTCGCTCTGCGGCGCGAGCCGAATCCGATCGCCCGAAACGAAGAGCACGTCCTCGAAGGGACCAGTGATCTCGACCTGTCGGCCGGTGCGGAACTCCACCGCTTGGGCCGCGAGCGGCGCGGCGGAGACGGCGAGGACGGCGGTGAGCAGGGCGAGAACCTGACGCATCCGCGCGGCAGGAGAAAGCAGGGACATGGAGGAGGCCTCCGTTCGCTGGCGCGCCGAAGCTCGACCCTATCCGAAAGGTCCGCCTTGATCTTGCGCAATCGGTGACAGGGGAACGGCGCCGTCGCCGGCCGGGAACAACTCGGCGTCCGCGCCGTTGGCCGACCGGGTGGGCGGACGCGTCCGCCGTCGGACAGGAGTGGGGATGAATGCCAGGGCAAGATCACAGCAACCCCGTCGCCCGTTGGGCGGTCATCCTTCTGGGCGCCTTGATCGCGCTCGTCGGGGCCGTCCTGACCTTCGGCGGCGGCTGGCTTCTGGGCTTGGGCGGCTCGCCCTACTACCTGCTGGCCGGGATCGGCCTGATCGCCTCGGGCGTCTTCCTGATCCTGCGCAGCGTTCTGGGCTTCTGGATCTATCTGGGGGTCTATGTCGCGACCCTGCTCTGGGCGCTCTGGGAAGTGGGTCTGAACGGCTGGGCGCTCGTGCCGCGGGTGATCGCCCCGACCGTCCTTCTGATGCTCGTGGTGCTGGCCCTGCCGGTCCTGACCGGGCGCCGCAGAGCATGGATCTGGACGCCCGTGGCGCTGGGCGCCGCCGCCCTCGCCGCCGTGGCCTGGGTCGGGCTCGTCCAGTCCCAGACCGCCCCGGCCTATCCGGACGGCGAGCCGCCGGAACTGCGCGCCGCCGCGCCGCAGCCGCCGCCGTCGCCGGGCGGGCTCCAGGTCGGCGCCGACTGGCCCGCCTATGGCGGCGCCTATACCGCCCAGCGCTATTCGCCCTTAAGCGAGTTCACGCCGGAGAACGTCGGCGACCTGAAGAAGGTCTGGACCTACCGCACCGGCGACCTGCCGAGCGAGCAGGCCAAGGGCAAGTACGCCGCCGAGACGACGCCGCTGAAGGTGGGCGACAGCCTGTATCTCTGCTCGGCCAAGAACATCCTGATCTCCGTCGATCCGGCCACCGGCCGCGAACGCTGGCGCTTCGATCCCAAGGTGCCCGACGACGCCATTCCCTACAGCGCCTCCTGCCGCGGCGTGGCCTATTACGAGGCGCCCGATCTGCCCGACGACGCGGCCTGCAAGACGCGTATCGTGGAAGGCACCCTCGATGGCCGCATCATCGCCGTCGACGCCAAGCTCGGCCAGCCGTGCGCCGACTTCGGCCAGGGCGGCGAGGTGGACCTGCTGGAAGGCATCGGCCGCACGACGCCCGGCTTCTTCGCCGTCACCGCGCCGCCGACCATCGTCCGAGGCGTGATCGTCATGGGCCATCAGGTGCTGGACGGCCAGCGCCGCGACGCCCCCTCCGGCGTGATCCGCGGCTACGACGCCGTGACCGGCGAGCTGGAATGGGCATGGGACCTGGCCAATCCCGCCATCACCGGCCTGCCGCCCGAGGGCCAGACCTACACGCGCGGCACGCCCAACATGTGGACCACCACCTCCGGCGACGACGAGCTGGGTCTCGTCTACCTGCCCATGGGCAATGCGGCGGTGGACTATTACGGCGCGGACCGGCGGCCGGAGTCGAACCTCTATTCCACGGCCCTCGTCGCGCTCGACGTGACGACGGGGCGTCCCGCCTGGCGCTTCCAGACCGTCCACTACGACGTCTGGGACTACGACCTCGGCGCCCAGGGCACGCTGGTGGACTTCCCCACCGCCGGCGGCGACGTGCCGGCCATCGTGCTGTCGAGCAAGCAGGGCGACATCTATGTCCTGGACCGGCGGACCGGCCGGCCGCTGACTCCGGTCGAGGAGCGGCCCGTCCCCATCGCCGGGGTGGAGCCGCAGAACCTGTCGCGCACCCAGCCGCATTCGGGCTTCCACAACCTGCGCTTCCCGGACCTCACCGAGAAGGACATGTGGGGCATGTCGCCCATCGACCAGCTGTGGTGCCGGATCCAGTTCCGCCAGGCCTTCTATGAGGGCTTCTACACCCCTCCGACCCTGCACAAGCGGTTCATCCAGTATCCCGGCTACAACGGCGGCTCCGACTGGGGCGGCATCGCCATCGATCCCACGCGCGGCGTGATCGTGGCCAACTACAACAACATGCCCAACTTCAATAAGCTGATCACGCGCGAGGAGGCGAAGGCGCGCGGCTGGGTCCCGATCGACTCGCCGGAAGCCTCGGGCGGCGATCCCAGCGCCGGCGTGCCGCAGGAGGGCACCCCCTACGCCATCGACATCAATCCTGGCTGGCGCGTGCCCTTCACCAAGATGATGTGCAAGGAGCCGCCCTATGGGGGTATCCGGGCCATCGACCTGGCCACGGGCCGCACCCTCTGGGACCGTCCCCTGGGCGAGGCGCGGAAGAACGGTCCGTTCGGCGTGCCCTCCATGCTGCCCCTGACCATCGGCACGCCCAACAACGGCGGGACGGTGGTGACCGCGGGCGGCCTGGCCTTCGTGGCCGCGGCCACCGACGACCTGATCCGCGCCATCGATCTGCGCACCGGCGAGACGGTCTGGAAGGACGCCCTGCCGGCCGGCGGCCAGGCCACGCCCATGACCTACGAGGTCGAGGGCCGGCAGTTCCTGGTCATGATGGCCGGCGGGCACCACTTCATGGAGACGCCCATCGGCGACTATGTCGTGGCCTACGCCCTGCCGCCGGAAGGCGACTAGCGGCAGCGTCCGTAGCGGTCGGGGGAGGCGCCGGGGCCGCCGCGCCAGCCGGGCGGGTTCTCCCAGTTGGTGGCGGGTCCGCCCCGTGGGCCGGGCGGGTTGCCGTCCAGATCGGCCCAGCAGCGCAGGGCCTGGTTCCACCAGCCATAGGCGGGGTGCCAGTAGCCATAGCGGGGGTGGAAATAGTACCCGCCCGGCTTGGCGACGAAGACATAGACCTGGCCGTCGATGACGAAGCGGCGGTCGGGCGAGGTCCCGGGCCCGCCGCGCCAGCCGGGCGGGTTCTCCCAGTTCGTGCCGGGCCCGCCCCGAGGTCCCGGCGGGTTGCCGTCCTGGGCGAGGGCCGGGCTGGCGGCCAGGGCGCAAGCCGCGGCGGCCAGAAGCATCAGGCGTGACATCGACTTCTCCTCCGAGGCCGGTTCAGCGGGCCGCGCGCATCTGCTCGGTCTTGGCCCGCGCGGCGGCGGCCTCGGCCGCCGTGACCCGTCCGTCGCGATCGACGTCGGCGGCGGTGAAGGCGACGGCGGGGGACTTCAGGAGCTCATTGCGGGTCAGAGCGCCGTCCTGATTGGCGTCGGCCATGCCGATCATCCGCTGCAACTGCTGGCCGCGGGGCGAACCGTGGATGAAGGACGGGAAGTCCGACATCCGCACGACGCCGTCCCGGTTGCGGTCGAGCTTGTCGAACCGCGCCCCCCGCGCCTCCTGGAACTCGGCCAGGGTGATGACGCCGTCCCGGTTGAGGTCGGCGTCGGCGAACAGGTCGGGGCCCTGGCGGGCGGACGCGCAGCCCGGCGCGGCGATGGCGGCGGCGGCTGCGGCGGCGAGGATGAGGCGTTGCATCGGTGATCCTTGCGAAAGAAGGGGCCGCGCGGCGGGGGCTGGCCGCGCGGCCCGAAGAACGGGCCGGGAGGGCCGCGTCGCTGGGGAAGAGTTGCGGCTCAGCGGGCGCGATCGATCGTGCCGGAAGCGGTCGTGGTTTGGCCGTTGAAGCCGGTCCGCGAGTAGTCGTAGCTGGCCGTCCCGTCGCCATTGTCCACGACGGTGGTGCTGCGGCCCGCATAGGCGCCGCTGTTGTAGCTGTGGCTGGCGCCGCCCTGATAGACGCCGCCGCCCCAGGTCGCGCCCCGGGCATGGGCCGAGCCATAGCCGTAGTTCGTCTGGGTGCTGCGGCTGGCGCTCACGGCGCCGGCCTGCCGGCTGACGTTCTGGGACTGCACATAGCCCCGGCCGTTGGGGCCCTGGACGTTGACGGTGCGGCCCCAGGCGCCGGCCTCGGCGGGCAGGGCGACGATCAGGGTGGAGAGTGCGGCCCAGGCGCCGGCGGCCAGGGCGAGATTGCGGGCGGTCATATCGTGTCCTCCGGTGGGTCGGCGGCGCGCCGTCGATGGCCCGCATTGGACGCCGGCTTCGAAAAGGGCCCATGTCGGCGGCGTTGCGGTCTGTAACGAAGTGTATCGCCCGCCACGGCGAGGCTTCCCGGCGGCCGCCCGCTGCGGCAGCTTCGGGCGACACGCCATGACCGTCGACAACACCTTCATCGCCGTCGTCGAGGACGACCCCGAGATCCGCGACCTGACCGTCGGCCTCCTCTCGCGGGAGGGCTACGAGGTCGCGCCATGCGAAAACGTGGCCGTCTTCGAGCGCCTGGTCGCACGCCGCCGCGTGGACCTCGTCCTTCTCGACATCATGCTGCCGGGCGAGGACGGCCTGTCGCTCTGCCGGCGGCTGCGGGCCACCGGCGACACGGCCGTCCTGATGGTCACCGCCAAGGGCGACGACATCGACCGCGTGGTGGGCCTGGAGGTGGGGGCCGACGACTATCTCGCGAAGCCCTACAATCCCCGCGAACTGGTGGCCCGCGTCCGGGCCATCCTGCGCCGCACGCGCGGCGCGCCGCCGGCGGCGGCCCGGACGCCGCGCGAGGTGATGAGCTTCCAGGGGTGGCGTCTCGACCTGGGCAGCCGCGATCTGACGGCGCCGGACGGGCGCAACGTCTCGCTCAGCGGCGGCGAGTTCGACCTGCTGGTCTGCTTCCTGCGCCATCCGCAGAGGGTGCTCAGCCGCGACCAGCTGCTGGATTGGACCCGCGGCCGCAACGCCGCCCCCTATGACCGCACGATCGACGTGCAGCTCAGCCGGCTGCGGCGCAAGCTGGACGACCCGGCCGACGGTTCGGGCCTGATCCGCACGGTGCGCGGCGGGGGCTATCTGTTCAGCGCCCAGGTCGAGCCGGACATGGCCTGATGCTGATCGCCGACAGCCTCTCGAGCCGCATCACCCGCATCCTCCTGGGCGGCTCGGCCGCGGTGCTGCTGGTGGTCGCCATCGCGCTCGCCTGGCCGGCGCCCGGCGGCGGGGTCCGGTTCTTCCAATTGCCGCTTCCGCAGGAGGCCGCCGCCATCGTCGAAGCCGTCGAGGCGAGCGATCCGCGGGCGCGTCCCAGGGTGGTGCGGGCGCTCAACACCTCGGTCATCGCCATGCGGCTGTCGCAGACCTTTCCCCAGGGTCTGCCCGGGACGCGCTTCGTCGTCCGCGAGGACGACCGCTACCGGCGCTACGCCGCGGCCCTCGGCGAGCGCGCGTTCCAGATCGACGAGCGCCTGGCGGACTGGCGCCCCGAAGCGCCCCGCCGCCGCCCGGCTGTCCGGCTGTCGGTGCAGCTGGACGACGGCTCGATCCTGGTCATGCAGCGCCGGCCGGCGGAGGCGGCGCGGGGGCTGCTCGCCCGGGGCGCCCTGGCCATGGCGATGGTGGCGCTGCTCATGCTGGTCACGCTTATGCTGGCCGTCCGCCAGACGACGCGCCCGGTGGCCGATCTCGCCGCCGCCGTGCGCCGGTTCGGCGACGAGATGGAGGCCGAGGACATTCCCCTGCGCGGGCCCCGCGAACTGCGGGAGCTGGCGCTCGCCTTCAACGCCATGAAGGGGCGCATCCGCGGGCTTGTGGACGACCGCACGCGGCTCCTGGCCGCCATCGCGCATGACCTGCGGACCTATCTGACGCGGCTGCGCCTGCGGGCCGAATTCATCGGAGACGACGCACAGCGGGAGAAGGCCGTCCGCGACCTGGACGAGATGAGCGCGCTCATCGACGACACCCTGCTGTTCGCCCAGCTGAGGCGCGCGGGCGGTCCGGCGGCGACCCTCGATCTGCGGGCGGAGCTGGAGACCCTCGTCGAGGTCCGGCGCGAGCTGGGCGACGCCGTCGTCCTGACGCCCGGCGAGGGCGTCCGCGCGCTGGTCCCGGCGCTGGCCTTCCGCCGGATGGCGAACAATCTGATCGACAATGCGGTGCGCTACGGGGGCTCGGCGGAGCTGGGCCTGCGGACGGAGCGGGGCCGGGCGGTGCTGAGCGTGTGCGACGAGGGGCCCGGCGTGCCCGGCGACCAGCTGTCGCGCCTCGGCGCGCCCTTCGAGCGGCTGGAGGCGTCGCGAAACCGCGCCACCGGCGGCGCCGGTCTCGGTCTCGCCATCGTGCGGGGCCTGGCCGAGGCTCAGGGCGGGGACCTGATCCTGTTCAACCGGCACGAAGGCGGGCTGTGCGCCGAGGTGCGGCTGCCGCTCGCATCGCCCTGAGCCGGGCCCTTCGTCGGAACTTGGCCCCCCACCAACCGTTGGTTGGGCAAGGAGGCCGACATGTCCTATTTCAGTTGGGAAGTCCTGTTCGTCGTGGGGGCCGCGCTTCTGGGCCTGGCCATCGCGTACGGCGCCTTCCGCTACTACACGCGCAACCGCCGCAACGACGCCCTCACCGAGCAGGCCACGCGGGAGGAGTATCGCCACCCCGACCGCTACGACCGCACGGAAGAGGAATTCCGCAAGCAGGTGCGCCCGTCCTGACCGGGGGCGTTAACCTAGACCATAAACCGCATTTCAAGCCCTTCCCGCGCAGCATGACCCGCACGGGAAGGGGCCATGACCAAACGACAGCTACCCAGCGCCGAGGTTGCCGGCGAGGCCCTGGCCTCGTTGAAGGTGCTCGTCGTCGACGACCACGCGAACACGGTCCGTCTGATGAGCGACGTGCTGCGCGCCGCCGGCGTCGGCCAGGTGTTCTCGGCCCCCGAGGGGCTGTCCGCCCGCGAGCAGCTTGCCCGCCGGGCGCCCGACATCGTCTTCACCGACTGGCGGATGCCGCTGATGGACGGGCTGGAACTGACGCGCCTCATCCGGATGGCCGCCGTCCGCCCCGACCCGACGGTGCCGAACCCCGAAGTCCCGGTCATCATGGTGACCGGCCACCGCAGCGCCCGCGAGGTTGAGGAGGCGCGCGAGGCCGGGGTCAACGAGTTCGTCATCAAGCCCTTCACGCCGGCCGCCCTGCTGTCGCGCATCCAGCTGGTCCTGAGCCAGCCGCGGCCGTTCATCGTGTCCAACGCCTATATCGGCCCCGATCGCCGCCGGCGGACCGAGCTCAGCTACAGCGGCCCGCTGCGCCGGACCAACGACCCCGAGGAAGTGGTCGACATCGTCGAACGCCGGGCGGCGCGGGAAACCATCAGCGTCGAGCTGGAGGCCATGCGCCGGCTCATCGCCACGCGCGGCGGCGTGGACCGCGCGACCCTGCAGATGACCTATCGGGTGATGCAGCACACGCGCTTCCGCGCCCGCCAGGTGCGCGACCGCATGCTGGAGCGCGCCTCCGACGCCCTGCTTCGCTACGCCGAGGAGGTGGGCGGCATGGAGCATTGCGACGCCGAAGTGGTGGGCGAACACTTCAACGTGCTGAGCCGCATCCTGGAGGCCGACGAGCATGACGCCGCCGGCGCCGCCCGCCTCGTCCGCGGGCTGGAGTCCCTCATCCGGCGCAAGCGGGCCGCCCGCGCCGCCGTCGCGGCGTGACCTCTCGCGCGCCGGCTGCGCCTGGGCTAGAGACCGCCCATGGCCGAAGCGTTCAACGACCTCATCCTTCCTGAAGAAAAGACCGCCCGCTACGAGGCGCTCGCCCAGGAGATCGCCGCCGTCCTGTACGGCGAGCGCAATCTCACCGCTCGCATGGCCACCGTGGCCTCGATGCTGGCGGCGAGTTTCGAGCACTTCTTCTGGACGGGCTTCTACGTCGTCGATCCGGAAAAGCCGGACGAACTGGTGGTCGGCCCCTACCAGGGCTCGCTCGGTTGCCTGCGCATCGCCTTCGGGCGCGGGGTGTGCGGGACGGCGGCGGCGACCGGACAGGTCCAGGTGGTGGAGGACGTCCACGCCTTCCCCGGCCACATCGCCTGCGACGCCCGTTCGGCCAGCGAGATCGTGGTTCCGGTGTTCGACGCCGCGGGCCGGCTGATGGCCGTGCTCGACGTCGATTCCGACCAGAAGGCGGCCTTCGATGAGACGGACGCGCACTGGTTGCAAACCCTTATGCGGCAGAGCTTTTCGGCGTCTGAGGCGGCCTGAGGCTTGCAGGGCGGACGGGCGCCGGTCCCTTCGTGGGACGGCCCGGATTTGGACGCCCCATGCTGTCGACGCAGATCATTCACCCGGCCGAGCTCTCGCCTGAGGACGAGGCCCGATGGCGGCGGTTCGCCTCCCGTCATGAGGCCTTCGGCTCGCCGCTGCTTGGCCCCGATTTCGCGCGCGCGGTCGGCGCGGTGCGGGGCGATGCGCGGGTGGCGATCTGGCGCCGCGACGGCCAGGCCGTCGGCTTCCTCGCCCATCATCGTCGGCCAGGTGCGGCGGCGCGGCCCATCGGGGCGCCGCTGTCGGACTATCACGGCCTGGTCGGCGACGGTTCGCTGAGGCCCTCCGAAGCCCTGGCGGCCGCGGGGCTGCCCGCGTTCCGCTTCAGCGGCCTGGTCGATCCCCAGGGCCTGTTCCAGCGCCACGTCACGGCCGGGCAGGAGGCGTTCGTCATCCGCCTCGACAGCAGCGCGGAGGACTATCTCGAGGCCCTGCGCGCCGACAGCCCCAAGCGCTTCAAGAACTACCGCCGGCTGGAGCACAAGATCGAGCGCGAGGTCGGCCCCCTGAGCCTCACGGCGCCGGACGGGGACGCTGCGGCCTTCGACCAGCTGCTCGCCTGGAAGCGCGAGCAGCTTGTCCGCACCGGCGCCCACGACTTCCTGTCGCCCGCCTGGACGCAGGCCCTGCTGCGCAACCTCTTCGAAGCGCGCGAGGGCGACTTCCAGGGGCTGATGATCACGCTGCGGGTCGGCGGGCGTCTGATCGCCGGCCAGTTCGGCGTCAGGCTCGGGGCGGTGTTCCACCCCTGGATCGCCTCGACCGATCCGGAGATGGCCGCCTGGTCGCCGGGTCAGCTCTTCTTCCTGCGCGCCATCGCCGCCATGCCGGGCCTGAAGCTGACCACCTACGACCTCGGGCCCGGGCACGCCCACTACAAGGCGCCCTTCGCCCTTTCGCGGCGCGAGATCGCCGAGGGCACGGCGTCCGCCGCGGGCTTCGCGGGCCTGGGCGCCCGCATGGGCGACGGCGCCTGGAAGCTGGCCGCTGCGGGCGGCGGTCCGATCGTCGGCCGCGTCAGGCGCCGTTTCGAAACCATCTCGGCCCTAGAACAGACCCTGCAAGGCCGCGTGCGCGGCATGGCCGCGGCGGTCGCGGCCAAGGCCCGCAGCGGAGCTCAACGGGAGGGGTAGCCGAGCCATGAGGATCAGCGTCGTCATTCCGACCCAACGGCGGACCGCCGGCCTGGAGACGGCGGCGCGGTCCATCCTGGGGCAAACGGGCGCGCCGTTCGCCGACCTCGAACTGGTGATCGTCGACAACGACAAGACGCCGTCCGCGCAACCGATGGCGGCGGCCCTGGCCGCCGAGGCGCCGTTTCCGGTGGTCTATGTGCACGAGCCGGAGCCCGGCGTCGCCAACGCCCGCAACGCCGCGCTCGAACAGGCGAGGGGCGAGTTCATCGCCTTCCTGGACGACGACGAAGAGGCCCCGGCCGGCTGGCTCGCGGCCCTGCTGGCGGCCCAGGCGCGCTTCGACGCCGACGTGGTCTTCGGCCCCGTCCGCGGCCGCGCCCCGGCGGGGGTGACGCGCCATCGCGACTATCTGGAGACCTTCTTCTCCCGCCAGGGACCGCCCGAGGCGGGGCTGATCGACCACTATTACGGCTGCGGCGACAGCCTGCTGCGGCGCGCGGCGCTGCCCGATCCGAAGCGGCCCTTCTCGGCCGTCCGCAACCACATCGGCGGCGAGGACGACCTGCTGTTCGGCCAGATGAAGGCGAACGGCGCGCGCTTCGCCTGGGCGCCGGAGGCCTGGGTCTGGGAGGATCCCGTGCCGGCGCGGCTCAGCCTCGGCTACACGATCCGCCGCGCCTTCGCCTATGGCCAGGGGCCGTCGGCCGCCTGCGCCGCGGCCGACCCGCCCGACAGGCTCGGCCTCGCCTTCTGGATGGGGCAGGGCCTCGTCCAGGCCGGCGTCTTCGGCCTGCTGGCGGGGCTCAAGTGGCTGATCCGCGCCCCCGACTTCGCCTTCACCCTCGACCGGGCCGCCCGCGGCCTCGGCAAGACCCTGTGGTGGGGGCCCTTCAAGATCGAATTCTACGGCCGAAGCGCCGCCTGACGGGACGAAGAAGACCCCATGATCCTCAAGGACTGGACCGACGAGAAGGCCAAGGCCTTCGGCAGGGAGACCCTCTCCTTCGCGCACGACCTGCACGAACGTCCGCTGTTCACTGACGAAGGGCTGGCCGCGGCGCTGGAGGCCTATCCCCGCGCCCGCCTGGGCGTCTTCACCATGGGCGAGGATCCGACCGACTGGACGACCTGGCGCAAGGGCTCGGCCGACGGGCTGTCGGGCGAACAGCTCCTCGAGGCCGCCAAGACCGGCCGCATCTGGCTGAACCTCCGCGAGGCCAATCTCTATCTGAAGCCCTATGCGGACCTGGCCGACGAGGTCTTCGCCGAGAAGGAGGCGATGACGCCGGGCCTGAAGACCTTCAAGCGCGACGTCGGCCTGCTGATCTCCTCGGCCAACGCCCAGGTCTTCTACCATCTGGATGTGCCGCTCGTGTCGCTCTGGCAGATCCGCGGCGTGAAGCAGGTCTATGTCTATCCGCCCAAGGCGCCGTTCGTCGGCGAGGAGGCGCTGGAGAAGATCGTCCTGCGCGAGACGGCCGAGCAGTTCGCCTTCGATCCGGCCTGGGACGCCGGCGCCCAGGCGGTGGAGCTGGTTCCCGGCCGCATGGTCACCTGGGCCCAGAACGCGCCGCACCGGATCACCAACGGGCCGATGCTGAACGTCTCGTTGTCCATGGAATTCATGACGCCCCAGGCGCTGATGCGGGCCAACGTCATCTACGCCAACGGCGTGCTGCGTCGCCGCGCAGGCCTCCGGCCGCGGCTGGCGCCCGGCTTCGGCCCCGGCAACATCGGCAAGCTGGCCGTCGCCCGCGGGGCCAAGGCGCTGAAGCTGCAGAAGCCGAACGAGCGCGTCCTGCCGGCCACCTTCAGGCTCGACGCCGCCCAGCCGGGCGTGGTCCTTCCGGTCTAGCTTCGTCCCGATCTGGTTTCTTGGTCAGCGCGCGTTCGGTCCGACGCCCGGTTCGCGCCTGGCCGAACAAGCCTTCGCGAGGCCGTTGGCTTCCCTCGCGGCGCCTCCCTAGAGTGCCCGGCGACGCGCCTGTGGCGGGCGCGCTTCGCAAGGGAGCGGAACAATGGGCGAAGCCTATATCGTGGCGGCCACCCGCACGGCCGGGGGCCGCAAGGGCGGCAAGCTGAAGGACTGGCATCCGGTCGACCTGGGCGCGGTGGTGCTCAACGACCTGGTGGATCGCACGGGCGTGGACCCGGCCCGGGTCGAGGACGTGGTCATGGGCTGCGTCATGCAGGTGGGCGAACAGGCCATCAACGTGGCGCGCAACGCCGTCCTGGCCTCCAAGCTGCCGGAGAGCGTGCCCGGCACCTCCATCGACCGCCAGTGCGGCTCCTCCCAGCAGGCGCTGCAGTTCGCCGCGCAAGCGGTGATGAGCGGCACCCAGGACGTGGTCATCGCCGCCGGCGTGGAGAGCATGACGCGGGTGCCGATGGGCTCCTCGGCCGCGCTCGCCGCCAAGGCCGGCATGGGCCAGTACAAGAGCCCGCGGATGGAGGATCGCTACCCCAACATCCAGTTCTCCCAGTTCATGGGCGCCGAGATGATGGCCAAGAAGTATGGCCTGTCGAAGGACCAGCTGGACGAGTACGCCTATCAGAGCCACCAGCGCGCCATCGCCGCGACCCAGGCCGGCGCCTTCAAGGACGAGATCGTCTCGGTGAAGGTGAAGGACGAGGCCGGCGCCGAGAGCGACCACACGGTCGACGAAGGCATCCGCTTCGACGCCAGCCTGGACGGCATCCGGGGCGTGAAGCTGCTGGCTGAGGGCGGGGCGATCACGGCGGCCACCTCCAGCCAGATCTGCGACGGCGCCTCGGGCGTGATGATCGTCTCCGAAAAGGCGCTGAAGGAGCTCGGCCTGACCCCGCTCGCGCGCATCCACCACCTGTCGGTCATGGGCCATGACCCGGTGATCATGCTGGAGGCTCCGCTGCCGGCCACCGAGATGGCGCTGAAGAAGGCCGGGATGAAGATCGACGACATCGATCTGTTCGAGGTCAACGAGGCCTTCGCCTCGGTGCCGGTGGCCTGGCTGCAGCGCACGGGCGCCGATCCGGAGCGGATGAACGTCAACGGCGGCGCCATCGCGCTCGGCCACCCGCTCGGCGCCTCGGGCACCAAGCTGATGACCACGCTCGTCCATGCGCTGAAGTCCCGCAACAAGAAGTGGGGCCTGCAGACCATGTGCGAAGGCGGCGGCATGGCCAACGTGACGATCGTGGAGCGTCTCTGATAGGTTCGGCTCCATGAGCCGAGTCGTCGCCGTCACCGGCGCCTTCGGGGTCCTGGGAGAGGTGGTCGCCACGGCCGCCGCCGCCCAGGGCGCCCGACTGGCGCTGATCGAACACGCCCCGCGCCCCCCCGAGGGGCTCGTGGAGGCCTGCGGCGCGCAGACCCTGGTGGTGGCCGGGGTCGACCTGGCCGATCCGGCCGCGGCCCAGTCGGCGATGGATCAGGTGGCCGACCGCTTCGGCGGCCTCGACGCCCTGATCAACATCGCCGGTGGCTTCCGCTGGCAGACGGTGGAGGCGGGCGATCCCGCTCAGTGGGACCGCCTCTTCGCGATGAACCTGAGGACGGCGCTGAACGCCAGCCGCGCGGCCCTGCCGCTGCTGAAGGCCAGCCCCGCCGGACGGATCGTCAATGTGGGCGCCGCGGGGGCCCTGAAGGCTGCCGCCGGCATGGGGGCCTATGCCGCCTCGAAGGCCGCCGTCCACAAGCTGACCGAAAGCCTGGCCGAAGAACTCAAGGCGGACGGGATCACCGTCAACGCCGTCCTGCCCTCGATCATCGACACGCCGGCCAACCGCGCCGACATGCCCGATGCGGATTTCGCGGCCTGGGTCGCCCCGGCGGACCTGGCGGCCGTGATCCTGTTCCTGGCCTCCGAATCCGCCCGCGCCGTCACCGGCGCCCTGGTGCCGGTGACCGGCCGCGTCTGACGGCCGGCGGAAATTCACCAAAGCTTCGCGGAACGCATGAGCGTTCCAGCCGTTCCTGATTCAGGCGCCCATTTCCAGGCGCGGCGACTTGGCCGCGCATCCGCCCGGCGCCGGGCGCGGCCAGAACGGCCGTGCGCGCCAGAGTCCGAGGACGCGGGCCCCGATCGGTGCGCGCCCTTCCCCGAGCGGGGATCGAGCCATGAGTCTGAACGAGTATTCGCAACGTCGTGTGATCTGGGCGCTTCAGCCCAGCCTGCTGGCGCGGGCGAAAAGGATGTCGGACGACCTCAACGAGGCCTACGGCCTGGTGCACAGCGCCGTGCTGGAGGCGGCTCTGCGCTCGCCGCCCGACGGCGTGCCGCAGGAGGAATGGGTGGTCCAGCTTCTCGACAAGGCGCGCCCCGGCCTCGAACGCCGCAGTTTCAACGACCCGGAGACCAAGACCTCATGAAGCTTTCCCGCACCAGCGTCGACGACGGACTGCTCATCTATCCCGGTGTGATCGAGAAGGTGGGATACGACTTCCGCAGCGACGAGAAGATGCGCGTGGGCAAGGGTGAGGTGACCGGACCGGCCGAACTGCTGCGCGACGCCTTCCGCCAGGGACGGCTCACCTTGAAGCTGGCCGAGGGTTCGGACATCCGCATCATCGTCGTCGCCCACACCGAGGGCGGCGAGCGGGCCTACTTCGAAATCGAGTCGTGAGGGCGCTCTTCGCATAGCGCCGGTTTCGGAGGCGCGCGGCGGGCGCCCGGCAAAGCGGCGCAACTGCGCCTCGCCGGCCACAACCCCTGAATTTGTAACGGTTCGCCGCCCTGGCGGCGGGCAGCTTCATCGTCCTGTCGCGTAACCGGGGCAGGCGCGGAGGCTGGGCGCGATCCTCCCATCGCGGCCCGTGCAAAGACACTGGGGATAGACAATGACCAATCGCGCTGCGCGGCTCCTCGCCGCTGCGAGCGTCCTCGCCATGGCCGCCGCCGGCGTCGCCCATGCGCAGGACTCCACCGTTCTCGAAGAGATCGTCGTCACCGCTCAGAAGCGTGAGCAGCAGTCGCTGGACGTGCCGCTGTCCCTGACCGCCTATGGCGACGAGCGCCTGAACGAGCTGGGCGTGCAGGACTTCGCCGACCTGTCCGACTTCACGCCCGGCTTCCTGGTGCAGGACCAGTCCCCGAACAATCCCGGCTTCGTGATGCGCGGCATCACCTCGGACTCCACCGATCCCTTCTCCGAGGCGCGCGTCTCGGTGTTCCAGGACGGCGTGTCGATCTCCAAGGCCCAGGGCTCCTATGTGGAGCTGTTCGACCTGGAGCGGGTGGAGGTGGCCAAGGGCCCGCAATCGACCCTGTTCGGCCGCGGCGCCCTGATCGGCGGCGTCAACATCATCCAGAAGAAGGCCAATCCGGCCGCCGTCGACGGCTATGTCACGGTGGAGGGCGGCGACTACGGCTACCGCATGGGCGAGGCCGCCCTGAACCTGCCGATCACCGATGCGGCCGCCATCCGCTTCTCCGGCCGCGTCCGCCAGCGCGACGGCTATGTGGAGAACGCCCTGGGCGGCGAGGACTTCCAGTCGGTGGACACGATCGCCGGCCGGATCGCCTTCAACCTGAACCCGACCGACGCCTTCAACTTCGACTTCATCGTCAACTATCAGGAAGACCACCCGGCGGGCACGGCCTTCAAGTCGGGCGGCTATTCCCCGACCGATCCGGCGACGGCCCAGGTGCTCGCCTCGCGCGATCCGTGGGATCCGGCGGCCCTGGTCGCCCCGGCCAGCTTCCAGAACGGCATGGATCTCGGTGTCGACCGCAAGGTCTGGAGCGTCACGGGCCTGGCCGCCTTCGAGCTTTCCGACACGCTGACGCTGAACTCGATCACCGCCGCCCGCCGCTTCGACTCCGAAGAAGTGTATGATCCCGATGGTCTGGGCCTGCCGATCCTGACCGGCCTGAACGACGCCATCGGCGAGCAGTTCAGCCAGGAGTTCCGCCTGAACTTCGACAATGGCGGCCGCATGCGCGGCTTCGTCGGCGCCGGCGTCTTCCACGAGGACGGCCGCGCTCGCCTGCCGATCCAGTTCGACGAACGCCTGGCGCTCGCCACCGTCACCGGGCAGCTGAACGGGGCGGCGGCCCGCACCGGCCTGCCGGCCACGACGCCGGCGCCCATGGCGCTGCTCACCAATCCGGCCTTCACCAGCCAGCTGCTGACGGGCCTGGTGGCTGCGCAGAGCGGCAACCGCCTGATCCTGACCCCGACCCAGGCCCTGGCCCTCGCCAACAACCTCCGCGCCGATCACGTGGAGGAGGTGACCAACCTGTCCGAGCTGACCTCCTACGACGTCTTCGGCGACGTGACCTTCGACGTCACCGATCGCTTCGAGCTGTCGGCGGGCCTGCGCTACACCCGTGATGAGAAGACCACCGGCTTCGGCTCCCGCGTCGTCGGCGGCCGCAGCGTGCTCGGCGGCGTCCTGGGCGCCGCCGGCCTGGCCGGCAGCGGCACGGCCCAGGGCATGGCCCAGGCCCAGGCGCTGATCGGCGGCCTCTCCCTGCCGATCGTCCAGCAGCTGCCCTCCACGGCCCTGCCGCTCTTCGGCCTGACCTTCCAGCCGACCGCCGGCAACGGCGGCGTCGTGGAGCAGGACCTGGAATATGACGGCTTCACCTGGCGGGTCGTCGGCCGCTACGCCCTGTCGGACGACGCCAACCTCTACGCCAGCTACGCCCGCGGCCGTCGGCCCGAGGTGCTGGCCGTGGCGGGCCCCGCCGCCCCGGAAGGCGCCCCGCGCTTCGCCGAGGTGGAGGCCGAGACGGTCGACTCCTACGAAATCGGCGCCAAGACGGCGATCGGCGGGCGCGTGCGCCTCGACGGCGCGGTCTACTACTACGACTACGACAACTTCCAGACGATCGAGCAGCAGGGCACGCTGTTCGTCACCACCAACGCCGGCAAGGCCAAGGCCTACGGCTTCGAAGGCCAGGCGGAGATTTCCGCCGCCCCCGGCCTGACCCTGCACGGCACCTACGCCTACAGCCACGCCCGCTTCGACGGCGGCGCCTATGACGGCAACAGCTTCCGTCTGTCGCCGGACCACCAGGTCAGCCTCTCGGCCAACTGGGAGTTCGGCCTGGCGGGCGGCGTCTTCGCCTTCAACCCGTCCTACAGCTGGCAGTCGGAGACCTTCTTCGACGACAGCAACGACCTGCCCGGCTTCCAGCAGCCGCCGCGGGTCTTCGTCGCCGACAACATCCAGGACGAGGTGCAGGAGGGCTATGGCCTGCTGAACCTGCGCGCCTCCTGGACGCCGGACGCCTATCCGCTGACGCTGGAGGCCTTCGTCACCAACGTCACCGACGAGACCTACATCATCGACGCCGGCAATACGGGCGACTCGCTCGGCCTGCCGACCTTCATCGCCGGCGCGCCGCGCATGTGGGGCCTGGGCGTCACCTACCGGTTCCAGTAGGACCGGGACGACTGCGGCGGGCCTCCCGCCTCCTTCGCGGAGGCGGGAGGCCCCCTGCGACAATCCGCCACCATAGCGCGTGGCCTGCAACCCCACACGGTTAAGCCATCTTTAGAGATGGCGGGAGCATTTCCCTGGTCGAACGGCCAGCTGCGCGAACTTTCGTCGAACGGTGATAGGCCAGATGGACAGGGGGGAGCCCGCCATGGCCAATCAATCTTCACAAATGCAGCAGCGTCTGGATTTCATCGGCCTGGACGCCAAGGCGCTCAAGACCCTTCGCGGACTGGGGGGCTTCGTTTCCGAGGCCATCGGCCCGGCCCTCGACGTCTTCTACGGCAAGGTCCGCCAGACCCCGGAAGTGAAGCGGTTCTTCAAGGACGACAGACACATGTCCGGCGCCCAGAGCCGGCAGGCGCGCCACTGGGGCGTGATCTCCGAGGGCCAGTTCGGCGACGAATACGCCCGCGGCGTGCGCGCGATCGGCGAGACTCACGCCCGGCTCGGTCTGGAGCCGCGCTGGTACATCGGCGGCTACGCCCTCGTCCTGGAGCAGCTGATCCACGCGGCCGTCCGCAAGCAGTGGCCGACGCTTACGCGCCGCACCCGTCCCGAGGAGGTGTCCGAGGCGCTCTCGGCCCTGATGAAGGCGACCATGCTCGACATGGACCTCGCCATCTCCATCTATCTCGACACGCTCGAGGCCCAGCGGCAGGAAGCCGAGGCGGCCCGCCGTCAGACCGAAGAGCAGCAGACCGCCGCCATGACGGCCCTGGCCGAGGCGCTCGGCCAGCTCGCCGAGGGCGACCTGACGCGGCCGCTGAGCGCGCCCCTGGCGCCCCAGTTCGAAGGGGTGAAGTCCGACTTCAACACCGCCGTGGAGCGGCTGCGGACGGCGATGCTGGCGGTGGCGGAATCCACCGGCGGCATCCGCACGGGCGCCGACGAGATCTCCGCCGCCTCCGACGACCTGTCCCGCCGCACCGAGCAGCAGGCGGCCAGCCTCGAAGAGACCGCCGCGGCCCTGCACGAACTCACCGAGAGCGTCCGCAAGGCCGCCAGCGGCGCCCGGGACACCGCCTCCATGGTCGATGCGGCCAAGGGCGAGGCGGTGCGTTCCGGCGAGGTCGTCGACCGCGCCGTGGCCGCCATGGGCGAGATCGACGGCTCGTCCAAGCAGATCGGCCAGATCATCGGCGTGATCGACGAGATCGCCTTCCAGACCAACCTGCTGGCGCTCAACGCCGGCGTCGAAGCCGCCCGCGCGGGCGAGGCCGGCCGCGGCTTCGCCGTCGTCGCCTCGGAAGTGCGCGCCCTCGCCCAGCGTTCGTCGGAGGCCGCCAAGGAAATCCGCAACCTGATCACCCAGAGCGCTGGTCAGGTGCAGTCCGGCGTCGCCCTGGTGGCCGAGACGGGCGACGCCCTGCGCCGCATCGTCGACCGCGTCGTGGAGATCGACCGCAGCGTGGCCGAGATCGCCGCCTCGGCCGAGGAGCAGTCGCGGGCGCTCAGCGAGGTGAACTCCGCCGTCGGCCAGATGGACGGCGTGACGCAGCGCAACGCCGCCATGGTGGAGCAGGCCACGGCCGCCGCCCATTCCCTTCGCAAGGAAACCGACCAGCTCAACGCACTGGTCGCCCGCTTCCGCACCGGCCAGGCGCCGGCGGCCGCCGCGGCGGCCCGCGGCGGCTACCGCTCCGCGGCCTGAGCCGCCGGGGCGGCGGCGACGCGCCAGACCGCCCCGCCGGCGTCGTCGGTGACCAGCAGGGCGCCGGCCCGGTCCACCTGCACGTCGACCGGCCGGCCCATGGCTTCTCCGTCCGCGTTCAGGAAGCCGTCGAGGAAGACCTGCGCCTCGCCGCTGGGCCTGCCGCCGGCGAAGGGCACGAAGACCACGCGATAGCCGTTCAGCGGCGCCCGGTTCCAGGACCCGTGCTGGCCCACGAAGGCGCCGCCGCGATAGGCCGCCGGGAAGGCCTGCGCGGTGTAGAAGGTCAGGCCCAGCGACGCGGTGTGGGGACCCAGCGCATAGTCCGGCTTGATGGCGGTCGCGACGAGGTCAGGCCGCTGCGGCTTCACCCGCTCGTCCACATGGTCGCCGAAATAGCTGTAGGGCCAGCCGTAGAAGCCGCCCTGGCGCACGCTCGTCATGTAGTCGGGGACCAGGTCGTCGCCCAGCATGTCGCGCTCGTTCACCGCCGTCCAAAGGGCGCCGGTGACGGGTTCGAAGGCCATGCCGTTCGGATTGCGCAGGCCTGAGGCGTAGAGGCTGTAGGTCTTGGCGGCCGGGTCCACGGCGAGGATGGCGGCGCGGTTCTCCTCGGCCTCCATGCCGTTCTCGGCGATGTTGCTGTTGGAGCCGCTGGTGACGAACAGCCGTGCTCCGGCGGGGTCGGCGACGACGTTCTTCACCCAGTGGTGGTTGATGGGGCCAGCCGGCAGGTCGACGACCTTTTCCGGCTCGCCCTCCAAGCGCATCTGCCCGTCGGCATAGGGCGCGCGGACCAGGGCGTCGGTGTTGGCGATGTAGAGCATGCCGTCCATCAGGGCCATGCCCTGGGGCCGGTTCAGCCCCTCGGCGAACACCTGGCGGAGTTCGGCCACGCCGTCGCCGTCGGCGTCGCGCAGCAGCACGATCTGATCGGGGCTGGGCTTCAGGGCGCCGGCGCGGGCCTGCACCTTCTGGGCGAACCAGTCCATGAAGCCTTCCGGCTCTTTGGGTTCTGAACTGGCCTCCGAGACCAGGACGTCGCCGTTGGGCAGGACGAGCAGCCAGCGCGGGTGGGCGAGGTCGCCGGCGAAGCGGGTGACGGTGAAGCCTTCCGGCGCGACGGGCGCGGCGCCGTCCGGCCAGCCCACCGCCTTGGCCGGGTTCACGCGCGGCAGCAGGTCCTTCTCCGGCTCGGGCAACTCGGGGTCCTGGCCGAAGCCGACCAGGGGCGAGGAACTGCCGGGCGAACAGGCGGCGAGCGAAAGGGCGGCGAGGACGGTGAGTGCGGCGGCGCGCATGTCGGTCTCCCTGGCGCCGGCCCTCTCAGGCTCAGCGAACGCCCAGGAGCCGGTCGATCGATATGGGTCCGGCTCCGAAGCGGAGCAGAACGAGCATCAGTGTGGCCCAGGACAGATGGGTCGGCCAAGCGTCGGGATAGACGAACAGCTGGATCACCAGGGTCATCCCCAGGAGGGCCAGGGCGGAGATCCGCGTGAACAGGCCCAGGATCAGCAGGACCGGGAAGACGTGTTCCGCCGCGGCCGCCGCCACGGCGGCGATGTCGGCGGGGACGAGCGGCAGGCGGTATTCCTCGGCGAAGAGGTAGTAGGTCGTGTCCTTGATGGTGAAGAGGCCGTCAACCTTGGTCCGGCCGGATAGGAAGAAGATCGCCGCCAGCGACACCCGCGCCGCAAGCGTCAGCAGCGCGAGCGGCGCGAGGCGTTCCAGCGCCCGGGCGAGGCCGGCCGTGAGGCGGTTCAGTCGATTGCGGCTCATGGGCGAGGATCCAGGGGGGTGAAGCCGATGAGGAGCCCCTCGGCGGAGAGGGTCTCGGCCAGGGCGAGGGCGGGGCCGGGCGGTCCGGCGGCGAGCGCGGCGGCGCGAGCGGCCGCCAGGGATCGGCCGTCGCGGCAGGCGGCCAGGAAGGCATAGGCCTGCGGATCGAGCTTGCGGGCGCGGACTTCGTGCTGCGGCCGCCAGATGGCGAGCGGCTCGTCGGCGGCGACGAAGGCCAGGTCCCCAGGCGTGTCCGCCGGAAACCGATGAGCCAGCCAGAGGCTTGGCACGCTCGTGGAGAAGCGAAAGAGGCGCAGCGTCGGGTGAAGCGTTCCGCGATGGGCGGAGAGATCGGCCGGCGGCCGCAGGGCCGCGGGCGGGCTCTGCGGCCCTGCGGCCAGGTGCGCCTCCAGCCAGGCGCGGTCGAGCCGCGCCACCGGGGCGAGATAGGGCAGGTCCCGCGCCGGCGGGAAGGCGGCGAGCCAGTCGGGGAAGTCGCCGCCATAGGCGCTCAGGCGGGGGTCTTCTGGCGGCCGCTCGCGCAGGAAGGCGAGGGCGGCGGCGTCGAACCAGTCCTCGCCCACCATCTGGCGCACGGTCGGGAAGGCGGCGGCCAGGGCCTCGACGCCGGCGGCGGCGACATTGTTGCGATAGACGGCCAGCGCCGGTCCAAGACCGAGCCCGGCGCCGTCGTCCTCGGGGTCGAGCAGGGCGCGGGCGAAGCGCGCCTGGAAGCGGGCGAGGTCAGACATGGGCGGCGAGGGGGCGCTTCGCCTGGTCCAGCAGCCGGGCGGCGCGATCGCGCTCGGCCATCAGCTCTGCGAAGGACGGCGGATTGTTGTCGCGCTCGATCAGGGTCGGCCGAGGTCCCGTGCGATCGAGAAGGGCGGAACAGAGCGCCCAGACCGCCTCGCAGACCGGAGCGCCATGGTCGTCGATGAGCAGGCCCGAGCGCCCGGCGTCCTCGGCATGGCCGGCCAGGTGGATCTCTCCCACCGCATCGAGCGGCAGGGCGTCCAGATAGGCGCGCGCGGAGAAGCCGAGATTGCTGGCGCTAACATGGACGTTGTTCAGGTCGAGCAGCAGGCCGCAGCCGGTGCGCGCCACAAGCTCGGCGAGGAAGTCGGGTTCGGTGAGCTCGTGGCCCGGGAGCGGCGCGTAGAGGGCCGGGTTCTCGATCAGCACGTTCCGCCCCAACGCCTGCTGCAGCCGGTCCACATGAGCGCAGACGATCGCCAGCGCTTCGCGCGTCCGGGGGAAGGGCAGGAGATCGGGCATGTAGGCGCCGCCGGCGCGCGACCAGGCCAGGTGCTCCGAGACCAGGGCCGGGGCGAAGCGATCGCAAAGCGCGCGCAGCCGTTCGAGGTGCGCGGCGTCCGGCGGTTCTGCGCCGGCGAGCGACAGACCGACCCCGTGCAGCGAGAGCGGATGACGCTCGGCGATCGCCTCCAGCCAGGCCAGGCGGGGGCCGCCCTCCACCATGTAGTTCTCCGCATGGACCTCGAACCACAGGCCCGGCGCCTCGGCCGCCAGGGCCTCGGCGAAGTGCTGCGGCTTCAGGCCGAGGCCTGCGGAGAGCTCGGGGCGGGCGGCCATGGCCTCAGGCCGCCTTCGGCGTCAGGGAGCCTTCGCCCTTGGGCGTCTTGATGGAGGTGCAGGTGCCCTTGGGCACCAGCTTCCAGGCGTTCCCCTGATAGTCGACCTTGGACGTGCCGGCGCAGCTCGTGCCGGGACCGGCGGCGCAGTCGTTCTGGCCCGCCAGGGCGACGCCGTAGCACTTCTCCTTGGCGCCGTCGGTCTTGGCCATCTTGCCTTCCTCGGCGTGGGCCAGGGCGGCGGCGCCGGAGACGGCGAGCAGGGCGGCGCCGGCGGCCAGGGTCTTGGTGGAGGTCATGGGGCGATCCTTCTCTTGAGGCCCGGCCGTGAACGCCGGGTCCTCAACCTTTCGCAGCGGCGCGCGGAGCGGTTACGGCCAAGCCGGCGGATTTTTTCTGCACCGCAGGCCGGGCGGCGATGTAACCCTTGCCGCCGCACGCGCGAACCCGGGGCGAGAGAGGCGTGGACGAGATCGACCAGCAACTGCACCGGTGGATGGCGCAGGCCCTGGCGGGCGACGCCGGCGCCTATCGCCGTCTGTTGGCCGAGATCTCCCCGCGCCTGAGGCGGTACTTCGCCCGGCGCCTGCACGAGCCGGCCGAAGCCGAGGATCTGGTGCAGGAGACGCTCATCGCGGTTCATACCAAGCGCGAAACCTACGACGCCCGGCTGGCCTTCGCGCCCTGGCTCTACGCCGTCGCCCGCTACAAACTGATCGACCATCTGCGCCGCCGCGGCGTGCGCCGGCACGTGCCTCTCGAGGAAGCCGGCGTGCTGTTCGACGAGGCGGACCCCGAGGCGGGCCTCGCCCGCGGCGATCTCGACCGGCTGCTGGCGCCTCTGCCGGCGCGCCAGAGGGCCCTGCTGGAGGACGTGAAGCTCAAGGGCATGAGCGTGGCCGAAGCGGCGCAGCGCCATGGCTACAGCGAAGGCGCGGCCAAGGTCGCGCTGCACCGAACGATGAAGTCCCTGACCGCCCGGGTGGCCGCCGATGAAGACTGACGACCTGATCGAGGCCCTGGCGCTGGAGCCGGCGGCGCGCGCCGCGCCGGACCGGCGCGTGCTCGCCTTCGCCCTGGCCGGGACGGCGGCCGCCGTCGCCGCGACGCTCTGGCTGATGGGCCCGCGTCCGGACCTCGCCGAAGCGACGGGCCTCGCCTCCTTCGCAGGAAAGGCGGGCTACACCGTGATGCTCGCCGCGGTGGGGTTCTGGCTGCTCGACCGGCTGGGTCGGCCCGGGGCGGCAGTCCGCGCCCCGGCGCTCGCCCTGACGCTCCTGGCGCTCGCGGCGGTCGCGGCGGCGATCCTCGAACTGGCCCCGCTGCCGGCGGAGGCGCGGATGGGAACCCTGATGGGCTCCACCGCCAGCGTCTGTCCCTGGCGCATCGCAGGCCTCGGCCTGCTGGTGCTGCCCCCGGCCCTGCTGGCCGCGCGCCGCTTCGCCCCCCTCAGCCCCGCCCTGGCCGGCGCGGCGGCGGGCCTGTTCGCCGGCGGCCTGGCGGCCACCGCCTATGGCCTGCACTGCGGCGAGCAGGCGGTGAGCTTTCTGGTGGTCTGGTACACGGCCGGCGTGCTGCTGACCGCCCTGCTGGGGGCCCTGGCCGGCGCGCGCCTTCTGCGCTGGTGACCGCCGCCGCCTCGGCTTGCTAAGCTCGGCGGACCATGGCCGAGGTTCTTTGGCTCACCGTCAGGCTGGCGGGGCTCACCACCATCGTCCTGCTCGTCCTGGCGACGCCGCTCGCCTGGTGGCTGGCGCGCGACCGCTCGGTGCGGGCCAGCGTGGCCGGGGCCCTGGTCGGCCTGCCCATCGTGCTGCCGCCCACCGTGCTCGGCTTCTACCTGCTGATCGCCATGGGGCCCGACAGTCCCCTGATGGCGCCGTTGCAGCTCTTCGGCGTGCGGACGCTGGCCTTCACCTTCGAGGGGCTGGTGATCGGCTCGGTGGTCTATTCGCTGCCGTTCGCCGTGCAGCCCCTGCGCAACGCCTTCATGGGCGTCGGCGCCGAGCCTCTGGAGGCGGCCCGCACCCTCGGGGCCGGACCGGTCTCTGTGTTCCTTCGCGTCGCCCTGCCGCTCGCCGCCCCGGGCTATGTCACGGCCGCCATTCTGACCTTCGCCCACACGGTCGGCGAGTTCGGCGTGGTGCTGATGATCGGGGGCGCCATTCCAGGAGAGACGGCGGTGGTCTCCACGGAGATCTACCGCCTGGTCGAATCCCTCGAATGGGGCCGGGCCCACGCCCTGGCGGGACTGCTGGTCGCCTTCGGCTTCGCGGTGATTCTCGTCCTGCTGCTGATCGAGCGCCGCCTTGGCGCGGTCCGCATGGGCGATTCCTGAGCAGACGGCGCGGCGGGTCTGCGCAAATCCGCGCCGGGACGCCTCGGGCCGGGGCGCCCGCCGGACGGCGCCAAGTTGAGGTCAGTCTTTCGGTGTCGTTGCAGTTGAAACCGGTCATGATCGCGAACCGCGTCAGCGGAAGTCGTGAGTCGCGTTCGGGAGGCGCGTGATGTCCGGGCAAGAGGGGCTCGTACCCGAGCGGATCCTGGAGCTTTCCGAGCGGCTCTCGAAGGTCGCCGGAGCCAGCATCGCCGAGATCTCGCTGATCAACCGCGAGGCCAAGATGCTGGCGATCAACGCCTTGATCACCGCGGCGCGGGCGGGCGAGGCGGGCAAGGGGTTCGCCCTCGTCGCCGAGGAGTTCAAGCGCATCTCGACCGAAATCGACGAGGTGGCCCACTCGCTGGAGAGCAAGGTCCAGGCCGACCTGGCCGAACTGGCCGGCGTGGGCGGCGCCATCCTCTCGCACATGCGCGGACAGAGACTGGCCGACCTGGCCCTCAACGCCATCGAGATCATCGACCGGAATCTCTATGAGCGCACCTGCGACGTGCGCTGGTGGGCGACGGATTCGGCCGTGGTCGACTGCGTGGCCGATCCTTCGCCGGAGGCCTCCCGCCACGCCAGCGACCGGCTGAAGGTCATCCTCGACGCCTACACCGTCTATCTCGACCTCTGGATCTGCGACCGGGAGGGACGCGTGGTGGCCAACGGCCGTCCGCAGGCCTACCCGCAGGTGTCCGGTTCGTCCGTGAAGGGCGTCGACTGGTTCGAGCGCGCGCGCCGGACCGCCTCCGGGGACGAGTTCGTGGCCTGCGACGTGGCGCGCTCACAGTTGCTGGCGAACGCGCCCGTGGCCACCTACGCCGCGGCCATCCGCCGGGGCGGCGAGGCGCAGGGCGAGGTGCTGGGCGTCCTCGGCATTCATTTCGACTGGCGGCCCCAGGCGAAGGCCGTGGTCGACGGGGTGCGCCTGACGGAGGAGGAACGCGCGCGCTCGCGGGTCCTGCTGCTGGATGCGGCCGGGCGTGTGCTGGCCGCGTCGGATGGCCGTGGAGAACTGGCGGAGGTCTTCGCCCTGCCGGGCGACGTCGGCGCCATGGGCAGCTACCGGACCGAGGCGGCCACGGTCGGCTACGCCCTCACGCCGGGCTACGAAACCTATAAGGGCCTCGGCTGGTACGGCTGCATCGTGCAGAACGAGGCGAGCGCTTCGGCCGCCGCCTCCGCAGCCGCCTGACGGGGACCGCCCCGGCCGGCGCGAGGCTCGGCCCTACCGCGCGACCTCGGCCACCTGCGTCAGGGCGCCGGGCGCGTCGACGGCCCGGTCCTCGGGCGAAGGCTCCACCTGGATGGCGAAACGGGTGACGAAGGCGCGGCGCGCCTGCTCCATGGCCCGATCCTGGTCGGCCGCCAGGGCCTCGGCGTCGGCCTGGCGCTGCTGTTCGGGGGTCATGCCGCTGTACTGGATGTAGGCGGTGCTCGGCGCGTAGGAGGCCCCGTCGCAGTCGGCGCAGGCCAGCGCCGCCGTCGGGGCGACCGCGGCCGCCGAAAGGGTGATCACCAGAAGTCTGCGCATCGTCATTCCTCCTCCGGCCGGCCTAGAGGGCGCGGCCGTCATAGATCCGGTAGAAGACGCCGCCTTCGTCCTCGCCCGCCAGCTGCAGGGTGCCTTCGATCGTCTTGACGCCATAGTCGAAAGCGACGGGGCGGCTGGTTTTCACCTCGATGAACTGCATCGGGGCAGGATTGAGGTGAAACGGGCAGTCGGGTGGATAAGCCAGCAGCACGAAGTGGGTCTGCGCCTTTCCGTTCTGCAGGGGCATCATGTAGCCGGAGACCTTGATCGTCTTGCCGCGGAGAGCCTGTACGGCCGGCGAGAAGGCGGGCTTCGAATAGATGTAGCCGTCCTTGCCCTTGCGCGTGATCTCCTTCGTCGATTCGAGCGTGGCCCAGGACACGCCGCCCTTGGGCGTGTCGGCCGGCTTCCAGACGCTCTCGGTCGGCGCGGCCGGCCGGGTCGACTGCGACAGGGCGGCGGCCGGCCCGCCCAGGGCCAGGAGGGTCAGGCCGGTCAGGAGAAGGGGAAGGAGGCGCATCCCGTCTTTGGTCCCTAGCTTGCGTGTTGAAGGGTGTCGGCGATGTCGACGCCGAAGACGCGGGCCGCCGGGATCAGGGCGGCGAGGGCGCCCATGGCGAGGGCGCCGGCGACGATCCAGGCTTCCGCGGGCTCGAAGGCGAAGGCTGACAGGCCGAGGTCGCCGAGCTGGTCGAAGGCGCCGGCGGCGAGGGCGACCACGCCGTGGCCGACGGCGACCCCGAGCAAGGCGCCGGCGGCGGCCAGCAGGAGACCCTCCAGGAGGATCTGGCCGAAGATCGCCACGGGGCGCGCGCCCATGACGCGCAGCAGCGCCATATCGGCCTCGCGCTGGCGAAGCGCGGTGTAGAGGGCCACGAAGATGGAAAGGCCGCTGGTCAGGATCAGCAGCAGGGCGAAGCCGCGGGCGGCGTCGACGCCGACGCCCACCAGCGAGAGCAGGCGGGCGGTCTCGACCGCCGGAGCGGCGGCCTGGAGCTCCGTCTGGCGGTTGATGAAGTTGGGCAGGCGCACCGCGGCGAGCGGCGAGCGGTACTTGACCAGCATGGCCGTGACCTCGGCCTCGCCATGGTCGCCGCGGATGGAGGCGTTGGCCGCCGGCGCCGCATGCTCGTGCTCGTGCGCCTCCTCGTGGCCGCCGGCCTCGGCGTGGGCGATGCCGTGGACGTCCCAGACGCTCTCCACCGAGGTCAGGATCAGCCGGTCGAGCACCGTCCCGGTGGGCGCCAGGACGCCGACCACGCGGAAGGGCGTCTCCTGGTGCGCCTGGCCGTCGCCGGCCATGCCGTGGGAGCCGACGAAGGCCTGACCCAGACCCGCGCCCGTGCGTCGCGCCACCTCCGCGCCCAGCACCGCCTCGGAGGGCGCCTGCCAGAGGCGGCCCTGCGCCGTCTCGCCGCCGTAGTGCTCGACATAGGCGGGCTCGGTCCCGACGATGCGGAAGCCGCGGAAGCTGTCGCCCTGGGCGAGCGGTATGACCGCGCCGATGGTCGGATCGGACCGCAGCGTCTCCACGGTCGAGAGCGGGATGTTCCCGGTCGGAACGTCCACCTGGTAGATGCTCGACAGGATGAGCTGCAGGGGCGAGCCCTTGGCCCCGACGACGAGGTCGATGCCGCGGGCGTCGCGCTCGAACCGCTCGCCGAGCTGGGCCGAGAACAGCACCAGGATCACCATGGTGGCGACGCCGAGCGTCAGCAGCAGGACGTTCAGGGCCGTGTTCAGGGCCCGGTCGCGCTGATAGGCGAGGGAGAGGCCGGCGAGCGTCATGCGGCCAGGGCCTTCGGCGGCGTGAGCTCCAGCGTGCGGGGGAAGCGGCCGCGCAGCCGGTTGTCGTGGGTGGCGATCAGCAGGGTCGCGCCATTGGACTCCGCGCTGGCCAGCAGCAGGTCGGCCATGGCCGCTGCGTTGGCGTCGTCCAGGGCCGAGGTCGGCTCGTCGGCCACGATCAGGGCGGGGCGGGCGCACAGGGCGCGGGCGATGGCCGCCCGCTGCGCCTCTCCCTGGCTGAGCTGGCGCGGCCGCGCGTCGGCGCGATGGGCGAGGCCGACGCGGGCGATGAGGCGCTCCACCTCGGCGGCGTCGTCCCGGCCAAGCGCCAGGTGCTGGGCCAGCGACAGGTTCTGCCGGACGGTCAGGGCCGAGACCAGGCGCAGGGTCTGGAAGACCAGGCCGATGGTGCGGCGGCGCAGGTCGTCGCGCTCGGCGGCCGACAGGCGCGACATGGGCCGGCCGTCGATCAGGACCTCTCCGGCGCTGGGCGTGCGCAGGCCGGTCAGGATGTTGATGAGGGTGGTCTTGCCGCTGCCGGAGGGGCCCAGCAGCAAGGTGTGCTCGCCGCGGTCGATGGCGAAGGCGGGCAGGTCGAGCACCGTCCGCCCGCCCATCCTGTGGGTCAGGGCCTCAACCTGGATCAACATGCGACCGCGCGCTCGACGGAATGGGGGTCAACAGACACGCTGCGATCCGTGGCGCGGCCGCCCTTGCGGTCAAGCCTCCGGGCGGGAGTCGGCGGGGCCGCCGGCCGGAGTGCGGATTTCTTCGGCGCCCGGCGGGGCGCAGTGCGGCGATCGGGCGTCACGCAGCCTCCTGAGTTCTCCGAGGGAGAGTTGCTATATTATAACATTACATGCAAGAGGTCGGGCCCGACTGAAGGACCCGTTGGATGAAATCGACCGCACGTCTGGCCGACCCGGCCGCCATCACGCTCTCCGGCCTGTGCCTGGTGCATTGCCTGGCCCTGCCGATGCTCTCCGTCGTCCTGCCCGTCCTCGGCGCCTGGGCCGAGGCCGAATGGGTCCATCTGCTGGTGATCGCCCTGGCCCTGCCGCTGGCGCTCTTCGCCTTGCGCGGCAAGGCGGCCCGGCCCCTGCTCGGCCTCGCCCTGGCCGGGCTGGCCGCCATGGTCCTGGCCGCCCTGCACTGGCCCTCGCACGAGGCGGAGATCGTGCTCAACACGTCCGGAGGCCTGGCGCTCGCCGTCGCCCATGGCCTGCACTGGCGCCGGCGTCACGGACCCGTTCGCTAAGGGCGGCGAGCGCGACTTGCGCCAAGTCAACGCTGAGCCGCGCCGGCCGTGCGAGGAGAGGGCCGGCGGCTTTGAGGAGATCGACCGTGGCCGATGTGCTGGTGAGCTACTATTCGCGCTCCGGCGCGACGGAACTGCTGGCCCGCCGCCTGGCGGAGCAGTTGAACGCCGACCTCGAGCCCATCCGGCCGAAGGTGGCCTATAACGGCGGCGGCGGCGCTCTGAAGGCGGTCTGGCACGCGCTGCTGAAGCGAACCCCGGCCCTGGAGCCCGGCCGCGATCCTGCCGCCTATCGGCTCCTGGTGGTCGCGGGGCCGGTCTGGGCCGGCCGCCTGTCGGCCCCGATGCGGGCCTATCTCCGGGGCCCCGGCCAGAGGGCGAAGGCCCTGGCCGCGGTCTGGGTCTCGGGCAGCGGCCAGCCCTATGGCGGGGTGGGCGGTGAGATCCAATCGCTCTGCGGCCGGCCGCTCGTCGCCAGCGCCTCCTTCGCCGAGGCCGAGGTCCGCAAGGGCGAGGCCGACGCCCGCCTGGCCCCGGTCGTCGAGGCCGTGGGCGGGCAGGTTCCGGCCTAGGGGACCGACACGGCGGCCGCGGCCCAGGGGCGCACGCGGTTGCGGTGACCGCCCGCGGAGCATAAGTGGCGCAACGCCTGCTCCGCCACCGCCCGGGAACCGATGGACGCCGTATCCGACACCGCGCCGCCGCAAGCCTTCACCGGCCGCTTCTCCGTGGCTCCGATGATGGACTGGACGGACCGGCATTGCCGCGCCTTCCACCGGACGCTGTCGCGGCGGGCGCTGCTCTATACCGAGATGGTGACGACGGGCGCGGTGCTGCACGGAGACCGCGAGCGGCTGCTGGGCTATGACGCCGTGGAGCATCCGGTGGCCCTGCAGCTTGGCGGCTCCGATCCGGCCGAACTCGCCGCCGCCGCGCGCATCGGCGAGGATTTAGGCTATGACGAGATCAACCTCAACGTCGGCTGTCCGTCCGACCGTGTGCAGAGCGGACGCTTCGGCGCCTGCCTGATGCGCGAGCCCGACCTGGTGGCCGAGTGCATGGCCGCCATCGGCGCGGCGGTGAAAGTTCCGGCCACCGTGAAGTGCCGCATCGGCGTCGACGACCAGGATCCGGAGGAGAGCCTCTTCACCCTGGTCGATCTCTGCGCCAAGGCCGGGGTCGACACCTTCATCGTCCATGCGCGCAAGGCCTGGCTGAAGGGCCTGTCGCCCAAGGAGAACCGGGACGTCCCGCCGCTGGACTATCCCCTGGTCTACCGTCTGAAGGCGGAGCGGCCGGGCCTGACCATCGCGATCAACGGCGGCGTGCCGGACCTGCCCGCGGCGATGGAGCACCTGGCGCACGTCGACGGCGTGATGCTCGGGCGGGCCGCCTATCATACGCCCGAGGTGCTCGGCGCCGTGGATCCGCAGGTGTTCGGCGATGGGGAGGCGGTGGGGCCTTTCGAGGCGGTCGAGAGCTACCGACCCTACCTCTCCCGGCGGCTGGCGGAGGGTGTGCCCCTGGCGGCGATGACACGGCACATGCTGGGGCTCTTCCACGGGCGTCCCGGGGCGCGGGCCTGGCGCCGGCTCCTTACCGTCGAGGCCATCCGAAAGGGCGCGGGGCTCGAGGTGATCGACCAAGCGCTCGCAGCTCTGGAAATCGCTGCGCGCAGCCGCGAGGCAGCCTGAACTCCCACAACGCCCAGGGACGTGCCGCGGGACGCGCCCTGACCTGAGGTGTTGCGCGCACGCACGGTCTTGCGAAATTCGAACAGCGTTCAGTTCCAGCCCCCTTGGCCGAGGCGGATAACGACGTTCCTATACCTCCGTTACACGACCGTCCGGCGTACCGATCGGGCGGCAAGGGAGGATGCTAATGACACGTGCCCATCTTTGCGGCGGCTGCGCCATGGCCGTCGTTCTCGCCCTGTCCGCCGCCCAGGCGAACGCCCAGCAGTCGACGACCGTGGAAGAGGTCGTGGTCACCGGCTCGTTCATCCGCGGCACCCCTGAGGACGCTGCCCTGCCGGTGGAGGTGGTCTCCAGCGAGGAACTCGCCCGGCGCGGCTCGCCGACCACGGTCGACCTTATCAAGTCCCTGCCGGTCAGCGGACCGGTGCTGGGGGACAGCAACCAGTTCTCGACCACGGCGCAAGGTCAGGTGGGCGCGGGCACCGTCAACCTGCGCGGCATCGGTTCGCTGCGCACGCTTGTGCTTCTGAACGGCCGGCGGACCACGCCCTCCCCGGGCGCAGGCTCGGGCGGGGTCGACACCAACCTCCTGCCGGTGGCCGCCATCGGTCGGGTGGAGGTGCTGAAGGACGGCGCCGCAGCGACCTACGGCTCCGACGCCATCGGGGGCGTGGTCAACTTCATCACCCGCCGCAACTTCGACGGGGCCGAAGTGGCGGCCGACTACCGGTTCGTCGACGGATCGGACGGCGATTACACGGCCAGTCTGCTTTACGGCTGGACCGGGGACCGGGCCGACATTCTGTTGAGCGCCGGTTACCAGCATCGATCGGAGCTGCGCACGACGGAGCGCGACTGGGCCAATCAGGACTACCTGGTCAATCCGTCCGGCTATTCCGTGCTGGGCCAGCCCGGCTCGTTCCTGCCGCGCAACGGCGCGACGCCCACGGCGGGCGTGCAACGGGACGCCAACTGCGCCGCGGTCGGCAACTTCCCCGGCTTCGCGGGCGCGACGCCGGCCTGCTACTTCACCTATGTTCCGTTCGACAACCTGATCGAGGACGAGGATCGCTACCAGCTCTTCGGCCAGGCCAATGTGGAGCTGTCCGACAAGGTCGAGCTGCACGTCGAGGCGCTCTACGCCAAGACCGACATCCCCAACATCCGCTTCTCACCCTCCTATCCGCCCACCTCCGGCCCCAACGGCCCGGGCAGCGTCGGCGTGTTCACCGTGCCCATCAGCAATCCAGGTGCTGTGACGGCGTTGCAGCAGGCGGGCCTGTCGCCTGGACAGATCGCGGCGACCAACAACATCTCGCTGACCTTGTGGCGGGCCCTCGGGGCGGGTGGCAATCCGGCGACGGACGGGGCGCAGATCGGCAGCCGGTCCTATGAAATCTATCGTGTCTCGGGCGCGCTCACCGGCGAGTTCGAGAACGGTCTCGGCTGGGAGACGGCGGTCACCTATTCGGAGGCCACGAGCAATCAGAACACGACCGACATTCTGATCGACCGTCTGCAGCGGGCGCTGAACGGACTTGGCGGACCCAACTGCACGGGCAATACGCCCGGCGCCAACGGCTGCCAGTACCTGAACCCGTTCTCCAACGCCTATCCGGGCAATCCCGCGCTCGGACTGACCAACCCGGGCTACGTCTCTGCCAACGCCAACGACCCGGCGCTGGTGGGCTGGCTGTTCGACACGCAGATGTCGGAGAACCGGTCGCGGCTGTTGGTGGTGGACGCGGTTCTGAACGGCGAACTCGGCTGGACCCTGCCGGGCGGAGACATCGGCTGGGCTGTGGGCGCGCAGTACCGTCGCAACGAGCTGCAGACGACGCTCTTCAGTCCGTTCCAGGACTCCCGCGTCACGCCTTGCCCGGTTCCGGGCGTCACCACCTGCGCCTTCCCGACAGGCCCCTATATTTTCCTCGGCCAGAGCACGCCTTCGCAGCTGGACGACTCCATCTACGCCGTCTTCGCCGAGGCGAGCCTGCCGATCACCGACTCGATCAATGCTCAGCTGGCCGTCCGCTACGAGGACTATGGCGGCCAGACGGGGTCGACCACCAATCCTAAGCTGGCCCTGAAGTGGCAGATCACCGAGGCGCTGGCTCTGCGCGGCTCGGTGGGGACCACCTTCCGCGGTCCGACCCCGGTCAACCGCTCGACCAACCAGGTGACGGGCCTGTCGGGCATCATCGCGGCGGGCAACAACTTCAAGTCCGTGGACTTCCCCGGAAATCCGGCCATCGGCCCGGAAAAGGCCACCACCTACAATGTCGGCCTGATCTTCGAGCAGGGCGGCTTCCGCGCCATCCTCGACTACTGGAACTTCAAGATCGAGGACCAGATCGTCCAGGTGCCGGCCAACGTCATCGCCACCTCGGTGGCCGGGGTGGGCAACGGGACGCAGACGGTCAACTGCAGCAGCGCTCTGCGCGACCTGATCACCTTCAACAACAACAACACCTGCACGCAAGGCGTGACGGTCGGCAACGACATCGCCCGCGTGCTGTCGCCGGTGACCAACGGGCCGGAGTTCCGTGTCTCGGGCATCGACGCCCAGCTCGACTTTCGCACCACGGACGCCTGGGGCGGGCGGGCCGGGGCAGGGGCGTCGGTCAGCTACTACCTCCAGTACGAGTACGACGACTTCATCTTCAACGGCGTACTGGTCAATGAGGGCTATGACGCCCGCGGCTTCGCCAACTATGACCGTCTGCCGGGCACCATCTCGGAGTGGCGGGCGACGGCCTATGCCGAGTATGGCCGCGGGCCGCACAACCTGCGTGCCGACTTGACCTTCATCGACGGCGTTGTGGACAACCGCGCGCCGATCAGCGTGCAGAACCAGACCGGCGCCCTGCAGCCGATCACCTTCGGTCAGAAGGTGGAGGACTTCTATTCCCTGGACCTGACCTATCGGGTGGATCTGCCATGGGACACCATCCTCACGGCGTCGGTGTTCAACGTCTTCGATCGGGATCCCTCGGCGGCGCGGCTGGAGTACAGCTACGATCCCTTCATCGGCAATCCGTACGGCCGGACCTATAAGGTCGGCTTCCGCAAGCGGTTCTGACCGCCCGCCTCAGATCGGCGCCTTGGTCATGAAGACGGCCGAGGCGCCGTAGGCGGCCACCTTGGCGGCGAGTTCCAGGCTCAGAGCGCTCTGGACTCGCCACCCCTGCTTCTCCCAGAAGGGCGCCGCGCCCTCGACGGCGACCAGTTCCGACGCGCCGAGCCCCGCGGCTCGGGCCGCCGCCGCGCCGGCCGCGATCAGGGCCTGAGCGAGGCCCGTGCCGCGCGCCTGGGGCCCGACGGAAAGATCATGGACATACCAGCACTGCGGCGAGGGCGGCGGCGACAGGACCGTGTCGACCGGCGGCGGCGAGCCCGAGATCCAGGCGTGGCTGACGAGATAGCCGCTCAGACCGGCCTCGTCCCAGGCGACGAGGTTCATCGCCGGCGCCATGGCCATGCGGCTGAGGAAGGCCGGCGCGGCGTCGTGCAGGGCGGGCGGATAGCCCTGCGTCTGCAGGGCGAGAACTGCGGGCAGGTCGTCCGCCGTCATGGGCCGCAGGGCCGCCATGCTCAGGGCTGCAGGACCAGGGAGGTGCGGGTGGCCTCGAAGCCCGACAGGCGACCGAGATAGCTCATGCCCAGAAGCGAGGTCTCCAGGCCCTTCTCGACGATCATGGCGTCCACGTCGGAGACGCTGGCGCCGGCGATGGAGACGGCCGGAAGCTTGACCACGGCGGCCCGCGCCTCGCCGGCGGCGGTCAGCACCTTCTGGCCATAGACGAGCGCCTCGGTGTCATAGCCGAGCCGGCGGGCGTCTTCCTGGGTCAGGGCCACGGTGGTGGCGCCGGTGTCGACCAGGAAGCGGACGGGCCGGCCCTGGATCTCGCCCTCGGCCCAGTAGTGGCCGTCGGCCGATTTGAGGATGGCCGCCCGGTCCTGGACCTGCGGCGGCGGCGCGCCCTCGCGCCAGACGGCGGCGAGCGCGGTCGCCCCGCGAACCGGGTCGAGCGCCACCACGGCCTGGGCCGCGCCGACGGCCGAAACGGCCGCCACAAGGGTCAGCATTGCAAACCTGAACATGTCCCGCCTCACCGAAGGCATTGGCCGTATCGGCCTTGTTATGGGACGAGCCTAGACCCCTGCGGGTTTGCATCCGGTGAATCGCCGGGACGGGCGCCGCCGGTCAGACGAAGCCCAACTTCTCCGGCGAAATGCGTCCGCGGCGGGCGGGCAGTTCGGCCATCAGCGCCTCGCGCCTCTCGGGCGTCAGCTTGGCCCAGCCGGCGACCTCGGGAAGCGTCCGATAGCAGCCGAGACACAGACCGCTCTCGCCGTCGATGGCGCAGACCTTGATGCAGGGCGTCTTGATCGGGGCGGGCGGGGCGCTGGACATGGCGGCAATCTAGGCGGCGGCGGGCCGCCTCGCCAGAGCACGGCGCGGACGTAACATTACCAAGTATTCATGTCATCGAATTGTGGCGGGATACACATTACGCATGTTTAATCGGAATCTGCGTAATATTGCCGCAAGTTCATTTGAGTTTAGATGGGCCCGCCGGCACCATCCTCTCACCAACTTCGAGAGGACCGCCCCCATGAAGATCACCGCCATCGTTCTCGCCGCTTCCGCCTTCGCCGCCGCAGGCGCCGCCGCCAACGCCGCCGATCTGTCGGACATGGACTATCTGCGCGCGACCCGCTGCCACGCGCTGGCCAGCACCGACCTGGTCGATCTGGACACCGCGGCGATCGACAAGATGCTGCAGGACCAGCGCTACGGCCGCAGCTCCTACGTGCTGGAGCGCGCGAACAGCGAGCGCAGCCGCGCCGGCCGCCAGGCGCGCAGCGCCGAGGGCGAGGAGCGCAGCCGCCTTCTGGCCGAGGTCAACGGCCCCTGCCAGGCCTGGCTCAGCGGCGCCGAGAGCCTGAAGACCGCCAAGGCCGGCGGCCCGGCCGCCGACTGAGGCTCGCGCCTCGCACCACCTTCTGTCGCCTAGTCCCTCGGGCGCGTCTCTCCCCTGGAGGCGCGCCCGCTTTTTTGTCGGCGGAAGGAACCCGGGCGGCGCGGCGCGCCTTCTTGCGCAGGTGAGCTTGGCCGTGCAGTAACCGGAGCGCGATGAGCATCCTGACCCCCGGGGAAACCTGCTGGCGGCGCGAACACGCCCACCGCGCGGCTTTCCTCATCGACAACGAGGCCTACTTCAACGCGCTGGCCGAGATCCTGCCCAATGCGCGCCGGTCGATCTATCTGCTCGGCTGGGGGTTCGACCCGCGGACCCGCCTGACGCCCGACGGCTTCGACGGCCCCGACGATCCCGACGAGATCGGCCGCATCCTGGTGGAGCTGTCGCGACGCCGGCCCGACCTGGACATTCGGCTCCTGATCTGGAAGTCGGCCCTGCCGATCAGCGCCAGCCAGAACTTCTTCCCCCACAGGGCCAAGGCCTGGTTCCACGGCACGACGGTGCAGCTGCGCCTGGACGAATCCGTCCCCTTCGGCGCGTGCCATCACCAGAAGGCGCTCGTGGTCGACGATGCGGTGGCCATCTGCGGCGGCGGCGACATCTGCGTCGACCGCTGGGACACCCCCGGCCACCTCGACGACGACCGCCGCAGGATCATGCCCGACCAGGAGTGCCACGCGCCGCGGCACGAGGTGATGATGATGGTCGATGGCGCGGCCGCCAGCGCCATGGGCGACCTCTTCCGCATGCGCTGGCGCCGTTCGGCCGACGAGGTGGTTCCGAAGGCCGCGCCCGGGCCGGGCGATCCGTGGCCGAGCCGCGTGCCGGCCCATCTTCTGGACGTGGAAGTGGCGATCGCCCGCACCGAGCCGGCCTGGCAGCGGGAGAAGACGACCGACGAGATCCGTCGTCTGACGCTCGCCTCGATCGCCGAGGCGCGGGACGTGATCTATCTGGAGAACCAGTACTTCACCTCGCCCATCTACGCCGAGGCCCTGGCCGCGCGGCTGGCCGAGCCCGAAGGCCCGGAGGTGGTGCTCATCTCCACGGGCAAGTGTCCGAGCTGGTTCGATCAGCTGACCATGGACCGGGCCCGCACCAACATGCTCTGGCGCCTGCAGGCGGCCGACGTGTTCGGGCGCTTCTACGCCTATTATCCGGTCACGGCCTCGGGCGAGTACGTCATCGTCCACTCGAAGGTGACGGTGATCGACGACCGCATCGTCCGGGTCGGATCGGCCAATCTGAACAACCGGTCCGGCGGCTTCGACACCGAGTGCGAGATGGCGCTGGACGCGCAAGGGGAAAGCTCCCGGCGCAATGTGGCGGCGTTCCGCGACCGGCTGGTCGGCCACTTCATGGGCTATACCGGCGAGGCCGTCGCCAAGGCTCGGCGCGAGCGGGGCGGACTGGGTGCGGCGATCGAGGCGCTGAACCGCGAAGGCCGGCTGCGCCGCCTGGGGCCGCAGGACATGACCACGCTCGGCAAGATCATCGCGGCCTTTCACATCGGCGATCCCGCCGACGTGGCCGATTCCTGGCGGGTCTTCCGACGGCGCGAGCGGCTCTACGACGCCGCCCGTCGCCTGGCCCTCGCCATCGCCCAGGGCCGGCCCTATGCGGCCGAGGAGAGCTCGAAGTCCATCACCAGCGGCAGGTGATCCGACGCCGCCCGCGTGACCGGATCGTAGGGCGCAAAGACGTCGAGCACGCGCACCTCCGGACTGACGAAGATGTGGTCGATCCGCAGCACGGGCAGGACGGAGGGGAAGGAGGCCGAGGCCGACTTCTTCTCGGCGATCTTGCGCGCGGGGGCGAGCTTGGCCGACAGGGTGCGATAGACCAGAGAGGCCGAGGTGACGTTGAAGTCGCCCAGCAGGATGGTCGGGCCCGTGCGGTCGGGATGGCCGATCCAGCCGGAGCCCGCCAGGGCGGCGGCCTGGTTCTGCTGCTCGCGCGGGACAAGGCCCAGATGGGTGTTGATGACCTGCAGCGGCCGGCCGTCGAGGTCGACCTCCACCCACAGCGCCCCGCGGGGCTCGAGCTGCGGCACGCGCTCGTGGCCGGGCAGGGCGGCGGCCTTGACCTTGCGCTCCGGGTGCCGCGTCAGAATGGCGTCGCCATAGAGTTCTTCCTCCACCTTCATCGCCGGATGGAAGTGGAAGGCCATCTCCAGCCGCCGGGCGATCTCGTGGGCCTGGTCGACGCCGTTGGTCCGCATCCGACCGACGTCCAGCTCCTGAAGGGCGACGATGTCGGGCTCCAGGGCCGCGATCGCGTCGGCGACCCGGCCGACGTCGAGCCGCCGGTCCGTGCCGACGCAACGGTGGACGTTGTAGGTGAGGATGCGAGGCATGCTTGCGTCCTTCTGCGCGCCGAACAGGGCGGATGCAAGTCGCTCACCCCAGGGTTTCAGAGCGCGATCCGCTTACGTTGACGTTAGCGTCATCTTTTCTCGCGCAGGCCTCGCGCCTATTGTCCGCGGCGAGCCGGGCGGCCCAAGGCGCCGTCCGCCGAAGAGGCCATCCAGGGAGTTCGCCATGAACCTTGATTTCTCCCCCGAGGACGTCGCCTTCCGCGAGGAAGTCCGCGCCTTCATCGCCGAGAACTATCCGAAGGACCTGCGCGCCAAGCAGGAGAGCGGCGAGCCGCTGGGCCGCGACGACTATCTGGCCTGGCACAAGGTGCTGGCCAAGAAGGGTTGGGTCGCGCCCTCCTGGCCCAAGGAGCATGGCGGCACCGACTGGACGCCGACCCAGAAGTATATCTGGTCCGAGGAACAGGCCCGGGCCGACACCATCGCCGTCCTGCCCTTCGGCGTCAGCATGCTGGCCCCGGTGATCTACACCTTCGGCACCGAGGAGCAGAAGCAGCGCTTCCTGCCCGGCATCTATAATGGCGACGTCTGGTGGTGCCAGGGCTACTCCGAGCCGGGCGCCGGCTCCGACCTCGCCTCGCTGAAGACCCGCGCCGAGCGGGTGAAGGGCGACGACGGCAAGGAGTACTACATCGTCAACGGTCAGAAGACCTGGACCACGCTCGGCCAGTTCGCCGACTGGGGCTTCTTCCTCGTCCGCACCGATCCGGACGCCAAGCCGCAGGCCGGCATCTCCTTCCTTCTGATCGACATGAAGAGCCCCGGCATCGAGGTTCGCCCGATCATCACCCTGGAGGGCGGCCACGAGGTCAACGACGTCTTCCTCGACAATGTGAAGGTGCCGGTGGAGAACCGCATTTTCCACGAGAACCAGGGCTGGACCTGCGCCAAGGCCCTGCTGGCCCACGAGCGCTCCGGCATCGCCGGCGTCGCGCGCTCCAAGCGCGGCCTGGAGCGGCTGCGCGAGATGGCGACCACCGAACAGAGCGATGTCGGCGGCCCCCTGCTGGCCGACCCCTTCTTCAAGCGGAAGGTGGCCGAGCTGGAGATCGACCTGACGGCGCTCGAGTTCACCGAGCTGCGGACGCTGGCCGGCGAATCCAGCGGCAAGGGCCCGGGTCCGGAATCCTCGATCCTCAAGATCAAGGGCACCGAGATCCAGCAGCGCCTGCAGGAACTGGCGCTCGAGGCCGCCGGCCACTACGGCGCGCCCTTCCTGCGCGACCTCGGCCACAACGCCAACATCGGCCCCGACTACGCCGAAGGCCTGGCGGGCGAGTACTTCAACGGCCGCAAGACCTCGATCTACGGCGGCTCCAACGAGATCCAGCGCAACATCATCGCCAAGATGGTGCTGGGTCTCTGAGGTGAACCCGGAAGACACCCCTCCCTCTTGCGGGGAGGGGCCCTTCGCTCTGCCTGAACCGAATTTCCAAAGCCCTCGCGACGTGCGCTGAAGGGCTCTGAAGGAGACCGCTCCATGGACTTCAACTTCACCGACGAACAGTCGATGCTGCGCGACACGGTCGCCAGCTACCTCTCCGACAACTACGGCTTCGATGCGCGGCGCGCGGCGATCAAGAGCGAGGCCGGCTGGCGGCCGGAGGTCTGGAAGGCCTTCGCCGAAGAGCTCGGCATCCTGGGGGCGCCCTTCTCCGAAGACCATGGCGGCCTGGGCGGCGGCGCGGTCGAGAACATGATCGTCATGGAGGAGTTCGGCAAAGCCCTGGTGGTCGAGCCTTATATGGGCACGGTCGTCATCGGCGGCGGCTTCATGAAGCATTCGGGCCACGCCGGCGCGGCTGACGTGATCGGCAAGATCATCGCCGGCGAAGCCACCATCGCCTTCGCCTATGCCGAGCCCCAGGCCCGCTACGCCTGGCAGGACCTGAAGACCACGGCCAAGAAGGACGGTTCCGGCTACGTCCTGAACGGCCAGAAGGCGGTCGTGATCGGCGCCCCCTGGGCCACCCACCTGATCGTCACCGCCCGCACCGGCGGCGGCCAGCGCGACGCGCAGGGCGTGTCGGTCTTCCTGGTGGAGAAGTCCGCCAAGGGCGTGACCACCCGCGACTATCCGACCGTCGATGGGCAGCGCGCCTCGGAAGTCACCTTCGAGAACGTCTCCCTGCCGGCCGAGGCCCTGATCGGGACCGAAGGCCAGGGCCTGCCGCTCGTCGAGCAGGTGATGGACGAGGCCGTGGCCGCCACCTGCGCCGAGGCCTGCGGCGTGCTGCGCCGGCTGCAGGAAGGGACGGTGGAGTACACCCGCACCCGCAAGCAGTTCGGCCAGCCGATCTCGGCCTTCCAGGTGCTGCAGCACCGCATGGTCGACATGTTCATCCAGCTCGAGCAGTCGATCTCGATGACCTACATGGCCACCATCCGTCTGTCGGAGGAGGCCGAGGCCCGCGCCAAGGCCGTCTCGGCGGCCAAGGTGCAGATCGGCAAGGCCTGCAAGTTCGTCGGCCAGAACGCCATCCAGCTGCACGGCGGCATGGGCATGACCGACGAGATGGCCATCGGCCACTACTTCAAGCGCGCCACCATGATCGAGAGCGCCTTCGGCTCCACCGATCACCATCTGGCCCGCTACGAAGGCCTGTCGCTGGGCAAGGCGGCGTAGCGACGGCGAAGGTCCCCCTCAGTCACCTGCGGTGACAGCTCCCCCTCGACGAGGGGGAGCATCTTGGCGCCGAGATCTCCTCAGCTGCTGAGCAGATCCTGCCCCTCGCCGAGGGGGAGGCGGCCCGGAGGGCCGGAGGGGGCCGGCGCCCTCATTCGTCTTGCCTTGCGCGTGGGAAGCGCGCTTAAGGCGACGCCATGGCCCTTCGCGACTTCGCCCTGCTCGTCCTCGTCTGTCTGATCTGGGCGACCAACAACATCATCTCGAAGTTCGTGGTGGCCGACCTCGCTGTGCCGCCGCTCTTCTACGCCGCCGTGCGCTTCGCCCTCGTGGCGGCGATCACGGCCCGCTGGCTGATCCCGGCCCCGCGCCCGCGCTGGCGGCTGGTCGTCGTCGCCCTGCTGATGGGCGGCGGCAACTTCGCGCTCCTCTTCATCGGGCTGCAGACGGCGACCGCCTCGGCCGCGGCCGTCGTCATCCAGCTCGGCGTGCCGATCACCACCGTGCTCTCCATGGTGATGCTGGGCGAACAGGTGCGCTGGCGGCGCGGCATCGGCATCGCGCTCACCCTGCTGGGCGCGCTGGCGGTCATGTGGGACCCGGGCGGCTTCGTGGTCTCCACCGGGCTGCTGTTCGTGGTCGCCGCCGCGTTCCTCGGGTCGCTCGGCGCGGTGATGATGAAGCAGATGCAGGGCGTGCGGCCGCTGCAGTTCCAGGCCTGGGTCGGCTTCGCCTCGGTCTGGCCGCTGGCGGCGCTCTCGCTGGCGGCGGAGCCGGGCGCCCTCCAGGCGGCGCTGGACGCCGGCTGGGCCTTCGTGGCCGCCGTGGTCTTCTCGGCGGTCATCGTCTCGGTCCTGGCCCACACGGCCTATTACGGCCTGATCCAGCGCTACGAGGCGAACCTGATCTCGCCGCTGACCCTGATGACGCCGCTGGCCACCATCGGCCTGGGCGTGGTGCTGATGAACGATCCCTTCGGTCCGCGCATGGTGGTCGGCACCATCGTGGCCCTGGCCGGGGTCCTGATCATCGCGCTTCGGCCCAACCAGGTCGCCCCCCTCTTGCTCGCCTGGCGCAACCGCGCCCAATAAGGCCATGGACATCATCCCGGCCCCGTCGCCCAACTTCAACGAGCGGCACGTTCCCCCCGACCTGATCGTGCTCCACTACACCGGCATGGCGACCGGGCAGGGGGCGCTGGACCGCCTGCGCGATCCGGAGGCCAAGGTCAGCTCCCACTATCTGGTGGAGGAGGACGGGCGGATCTTCTCGCTGGTGGCCGAGGAGCGGCGCGCCTGGCATGCGGGCGTCTCCTTCTGGAAGGGCGAGACCGACGTCAACGGCCGCTCCATCGGGATCGAGATCGTCAATCCCGGCCACGACCTGGGCTACCGGCCGTTTCCCGAAGCGCAGATCGCCGCGGTCATCGATCTCATCGCCGACATCCGCACCCGCTGGATGGTGACCGACGCCCGCATCATCGGCCATTCCGACGTGGCGCCCTCGCGCAAGATCGATCCGGGCGAGCTCTTCCCCTGGAGGCGGCTCGCCGAGGCCGGCCATGGCCTGTGGGTCGAGCCGCCGCCGGCGCCCGGCCCGGCCCTGGCCGAGGGCGAGGAGGGGGCGGGCGTCTTCGCCCTCCAGGCCGGACTGACGCGCCTGGGCTACGACTGCGCGCCGTCAGGCCGCTTCGACGCCGGCACCGCCACCATCGTTAGCGCCTTCCAGCGCCACTGGCGGCCGGAGAAGGTGGACGGCGTGGCCGACGGCGAGACGCGGGCCCGGCTGATCGCGCTTCTGCGGGCGGCGGCCTGATGCATCCGGCGGCGAGCTTCCGCCCGGAGGGGCGAGAGGCGCTGCTGGCGCACCTCGCCAGCCATCCCTTCGTCGCCGTCTTCGCCGTGGCGGAGGCGGGGCCGCGGGTGGCGCATTCGCCGGCCGTCGTGCGAACGGGCGGGGGAGGGCTCGCCCTCGATTTCCACCTGTCGCGAAGCAACGGCCTGACGGCGACCTTCGCCGCCGGCGCGCCGGCCCTGGCCGTGTCGCAGGGGCCGGACGCCTATGTCAGCCCCGACTGGTACGAACTGGCCGACCAGGTCCCCACCTGGAACTATGTCGCCGTCGAGGCCGAGGGCGACGTCTCGCCCCTGGACGAGGCGGGCCTCGTCGCTCTGCTGGACGATCTCTCCGCCCAGGAGGAGGCGCGGCTCGCGCCAAAGCCGCCCTGGACGCGGGGCAAGATGTCGCCCGGACGGTTCGAGGCCATGCTGCGGGGGATCCAGGGCTTCCGGCTGCAGGTCCGCCGGCTCGAGGGAACCTTCAAGCTCTCCCAGAACAAGCCGCCCGGCGAACGGGCCCGGGTGGCCGAAGCCCTCGCGGGGCGCCCGATCGCGCGACTGATGGGCCGCGGCGCCTCCGACTGACACACTTGACCGCGGGCGGGCGGGCGCTCACTTATCGCGGCGGATCAGATGGCCGGGCGGCCGCGGCCGCGCGAGCGGTCGAGGAAAGTCCGGGCTCCACGACGACATGGCGGCGGGTAACGCCCGCCGGGGGCGACCCCAGGGAAAGCGCCACAGAAAGCAAACCGCCCGTCCTCGTGACGGGTAAGGGTGAAAGGGTGCGGTAAGAGCGCACCGCGCGGGCGGCAACGTCGGCGGCATGGCAAGCCCCGCCAGGAGCAAGACCGAATAGGGATCCTGCGCCGGCTGTCCTTCGGGACGGACGGCAGGGCCGTCGTCGGCCCGAGGGATCCGGGTTGGTCGCGCGAACCGTCCCGCGAGGGCCGGTCCAGAGGAATGGTCGCCGCGCCTGGGCCTGGTTCTGCTGGGCCCGGGTGACACAGAACCCGGCTTATAGGCCGTCTGATCCGATCACCCTTCCACACCCAAGCGTTCGCGCCGGACTATACTTAACGTGTTCCGTGTATGTTCTGTGGAATGTTTACCAGCGTTAACCATAATTCAGGTGCGACATCTTTGGTTTCTGCGGTTTTGGGCCAGTAGAGTCATTGCGGCCCAATTCGTCCCATGTTAACCCAATTCCTGTTCGCTAGGGGCGGGCAAGCCCTGTGCGCGCCGCGCTGCGGGGAGGTCTGGGCGGCGGTCTTGGATCGCGGGAGAGGGTGTCGAACCGGGATGTTCGTCTCGACGTTCGAAAAGCAGCTGGACGCCAAGCGCCGCCTCGTGGTGCCGCAGGAGTTCCGCGCCCTGGTCTCCGGGCCCTTCGACGGCGTCGTCTGCTTCCCCTCCATCGAGGCCGACTGCATCGAGGGGGGCGGCAAGGCCCTGTTCGACCGCTACGCCGGCCTGATCGAGGAGCTGGAGTTCGGCGACCCCCTGCGCTCGGCGCTGGAGACGTCGGTGCTCGGCGGCATGGCCCGCATGTCCTTCGACACAGCTGGCCGCATCACCCTGCCGGAAAGCCTCTGCGACATGTTCGGCCTGACCGACTGGGTCGTCATCGTCGGCCTGGGCGACCGGTTCCAGATCTGGCAACGCGAGGCCTTCCAGGCGCACCGCGCCGCCCAGCGCGAACTGGCCCGCGAAGGCCTGGCCAAGCTGCGCGCCGACCAGCGGGCCGCGCGGCTCGCCGCGGGAGCGGCCTGATGAGCGCGCCCCACGTTTCCGTCCTCCTGGCGGAGGTGGTCCACGCCCTGGCGATCGCGCCGGGCGAGACGATCATCGACGGCACCTTCGGCGCCGGCGGCTACGCCCGCGCCTTCCTGGCGGCCGGGGCCCATGTGGTGGCCTTCGATCGCGACCCGTCCGCCGCCCGCTTCGCCGCCGATCTGCCGGCCGACCGTTTCCGCCTGGTCTGCGCGCGCTTTTCCGAAATGGACGAGGTGCTGGGCGAGGGCGCCGTCGACGGCGTGGCGCTCGACCTGGGCGTCTCCTCCATGCAGCTCGACGAGGCCGATCGCGGCTTCTCCTTCCTGCGCGACGGTCCGCTGGACATGCGCATGGGCGATGCGGGCGAGACCGCCGCCGATCTGGTCAACACCGCCGAGCCGGAGGACCTGGCCCGCATCCTCTGGGTCTATGGCGAGGAGAAGAAGTCCCGCCGCATCGCCGGCGCCATCGCGCGGCGCCGGCAGGAGCAGCCCTTCACCCGCACCGGCGAACTGGCCGACTTCATCGAGGGCGTGCTGGGCGGCCGTCGCGGCGCCAAGGTGCATCCGGCGACGCGGTCCTTCCAGGCCTTGCGCATCGCGGTCAATGACGAGCTCGGCGAGCTGGAGGCCGGCCTCGCCGCTGCAGAGCGCGTGCTGAAGCCTGGCGGGCGTCTGGCGGTGGTGACCTTCCATTCGCTGGAAGACCGCATCGTGAAGGCCTTCCTGACGGAAAGGGCCGGGCGCACCCCTGCGGCGTCGCGGCATCTGCCGCCCAGCGTCGACTCGCGCGATCCGAGCTTCGAGCTGCTCTTCAACGGCGCCCGGTCGCCGGGCGAGGCTGAGGTCGAGGCCAACCCCCGGGCGCGTTCGGCCAAGCTGCGCGCGGCCGTTCGCACCCATGCCCCCGTCTGGAGCCAAGCGGCATGAGCCTCCTTCAGCGCAAGGTCCGCGGTTTCCGCCTGATCGACGTGGTCGCCTTCAGCCTGCTCGTGCTGCTGGTGATGAGCGTCTATCTGGCCAAGACCATGGCCAGCCGCGAGCGGGCCGAGATCAGCCGCGTCGAGCGCCAGATCGCGGCGGAGAAGTCGCGCATCCGCCTGCTGGAGGCCGAGGTCGCCCACCTGGAGCAGCCGGCGCGCATCGAGCATCTGTCGACCACCTATCTCGAAATGGGCCCCGTCGAGGCCGAACGCGAGGCGACCCCGGACACCCTCTTCCAGGTGGCCCGGCCGGAGGCGCGCCCATGACCGCCCAGGGCGTCGTCCAGCGCCGGTTCCCCTTCGGCCTCCGTTGGCTCGGCCAGTTCTTCTGGCGGCTGGAGCACGCCTTCGAGCGCGCCCGGGCTTCGGGCAAGGTCGAGGACGACACGCGCATCCGCATCTTCGCCGTGATGCTCGCCTTCGGCCTCGGCTTCTGCGCCCTGGCGATCGGCGCCACCCATGCGGCCCTGTTCTCCGAGGCGAGCCGGGGCGGCGGGGTCGGCTGGGTCTCCGAGCAGGCGCGCGCCGACGTGGTCGACCGCGAAGGCCGGCTGCTGGCCGCCGATCTGCTGCACTACGGGCTCTATGTGGACCCGGCCGAGGTCTGGGACGTGGCCGCCACCCGCCAGGCCCTGGCCAAGGCGCTTCCGGAGGTGAGCCTGGACCGTCTCGACCGGGCCCTGTCCGGCGACCGGCGGGTCTTCCTGACCGGCGGCATGACGCCGGTGGAGAAGGCGGCCGTCCATCGGCTGGGCCTGCCGGGGATCTCCTTCGAGCCCGAGCAGAAGCGGGTCTATCCGCTGGAGGCCACCGCCTCGCACCTGATCGGCTTCGCCGACACCGGCGGCAAGGGCCTGGCCGGCGCCGAACTGGCGCTGAACGACGACATCAAGGCGCTCGCGGGCGGCAAGGGTGAGGTGGCGCTGTCCATCGACCTGCGCGTCCAGGCGGCGCTGGAGGACGAGGTGCGCAAGGCTGCGCTGACCTATGGCCCCAAGGGCGCGGTCGGCATCGTCGCCAACGTCCACACCGGTGAGATCCTGGGCCTGGCCAGCTATCCCGATTTCGACCCGAACGATCCCGGCGGGGCCTCGGCCGAGCAGCGGCTGAACCGCGCGGCCTCGACGGTCTATGAGATGGGCTCGACCTTCAAGGCGTTCACCGTCGCCATCGGGCTGGACACCGGCGTGGCCACCATGGCCTCGACCTTCGACGCCCGCGAACCGTACAAGCTCGGCTATCGGACGATCCACGACTATCACGCCTCGCGGAAGATCCTGTCGCTGGTGGAGGTGTTCCAGCACTCTTCCAACATCGGCACGGCCAAGCTCGCCGTCGGCGTCGGCCCGCAGCGGCTGAGCCACTATTTCGAGGCGCTCGGCCTGACCGAGAAGGCGCCGATCGAGCTGGCGGAGTCCGCCTCGCCCCTGACGCCCAAGGTGTGGAACGAGGACGCCGTGGCCTCCACCTCGTTCGGCCACGGGATGAATGTCACACCCCTGGCCCTGACTCGCGCCATGCTGCCCCTCCTGAACGGAGGAAAGCTGTTGCCATTGACCATCCGCAAGCTTGAGCCGGGTCAGGCGCCCGCCGGCCGGCGCGTCCTGTCGGAAACCACATCGGCCCAGATGCTGCAGATCATGCGCGCCAACGTCACCGGCGGCTCCGGCGGCAAGGCCGACGTGCCCGGCCTGAGCGTCGGCGGCAAGACCGGCACCGGCGAGAAGTACGACCCCGCCATCCGCGGCTACAACGGCAAGCGGCAGGTGTCCTCCTTCGCCGCCGTCTTCCCGACCGACGGCCCGCTGGAGAACGACCGCTACTTCGTCCTCGTCCTGCTGGACGAGCCGCACGGCACGCCGGAGACCTTCGGCTATTCCACCGGCGGCTGGGTCGCCGCCCCGGCGGTGGGAAACACCATCGCCCGCATCGCCCCCTTCCTGGGCGTGCAGCGTCATATCGGGCCGCTGGCCGAGCAGCCGCGCCTGGCCTCGGCCGACGCCCTGGACGGAGGCGGCCGCTGATGGGCAAGCGTCTTTCCGACATCCTGCGCCGCGACCTGGCGGGCGACTGCGAGATTTCCGGCGTCACCGCCGACAGCCGCAAGGTGAAGCCGGGCTTCCTGTTCGCCGCCCTGCCGGGCGCCAAGGCCGACGGCGCGGCCTTCGCCGCCCAGGCGGCCGAGGCGGGCGCAGCCGCCGTGATCGCCGGCCAGCCGATCCAGGGGCTGTCCATCCCGGTGATCGAGGTCGCCGACCCCCGGCGCGCCTACGCCCTGGCCGCCGCCGCCTTCTGGGGCGCCCAGCCGCAGACCTGCGTCGCGGTCACCGGCACCAACGGCAAGACCTCGGTGGCCGCCTTCTGCCGCCAGATCTTCAACAGCGCCGGCCGCCGGGCCGCCAGCATGGGCACGCTGGGCGTGCGGGCCACCGGGCCGGGGCTGGACGAACAGCTCACCCCGCCGGGCCTGACCACGCCCGACGCCGCCGACATGGCCGAACTGCTGGCGAAGCTGGTCGAACTGGAGGTCACGCACCTGGCGCTGGAGGCGTCGTCCCACGGCGTCGATCAGCGCCGCCTGGACGGGGTCACCCTGAAGGCCGCGGGCTTCCTGAACCTGACCCAGGACCATCTGGACTATCATGGCACCATGGCCGCCTATCGTGCGGCCAAGCTGCGCCTGTTCGAGAGCCTGCTGCCGCGCGGGGCGACGGCCGTGCTGAACGCCGATTCCGACGCCTTCGGCGCCTTCGCCGCCGCCGCGGTGCAGTCGGGGCAGGGACTGATCACCGTCGGCGAGGCGGGGGAGACCCTGCGCCTGGCGCGTCGCGAGCTGCAGCCGGACGGTCAGAGGCTGAGCCTGGCCTATGACGGCCGCATGTGGGACCTGCGCCTGCCGCTGGCGGGCGCGTTCCAGGCCTCCAACGCCCTCGTCGCCGCCGGCCTCTGCCTGGCCGCGGGCGAGAGCATCGAGACGGTCATGGCCGGGCTGGAGCGCCTGCAGGGCGCCCCGGGACGCCTGCAGCGGGTCGGGGCCGGTCCGCGCGGGGGCGAGGCCTATGTGGACTACGCCCACACCCCCGACGGGCTGGAGACCGTGCTCAAGGCCCTGCGGCCCCATACCCGCGGCCGGCTGATCGTCGTCTTCGGCGCCGGCGGCGATCGCGACGCCGCCAAGCGGCCGCTGATGGGCCGGGCCGCCGCCGAACTCGCCGACATCGCCATCGTCACCGACGACAATCCGCGCAGCGAGGACCCGGCCGCCATCCGCGCCCAGGTGCGCGCCGGCGCGCCCGGCGCCCAGGACATCGGCGACCGTCGCGAGGCGATCCGGGCCGGCGTGGCCCAGCTTCGCGAGGGCGACGTGCTGGTGGTGGCCGGCAAGGGTCACGAGCAGACCCAGACCATCGGCGGCGTGGCCCACCATTTCGACGACGTGGCCGAGACGGCGGCGGCCCTGGAGCTCGACCATGTCTGAGCCGCTCTGGACCTCGCAGGAGATCGCCCAGGCGACGGGCGGGCGCGTGGAGGGCGGCGGCTTCGCCGTCGCCGGCGTCTCCATCGACAGCCGCAGCATCGAGCCGGGCGACCTGTTCATCGCGCTGGCCGGCGCCCGCGACGGGCATGAGTTCGTGGCCCAGGCCCTGGAAAGGGGCGCGGCCGCCGCCCTGGTCTCCCGTCCCGTGGACGGGCCCGCCGTGGTGGTCGAGGACACCTTCCAGGCCCTGGAGGCCCTCGGCGTCGCCGCCCGCGAGCGCGCGCCGCAGGCCAGGCGCGGCGCCGTCACCGGCTCTGTGGGCAAGACCAGCGTCACGCAAGCCGTTCGCGCGGGCCTGACCCTGGCCGGGCCGGCCCACAGCTCGGTCAAGTCCTACAACAACCACATCGGCGTGCCGCTCACGCTCGCCCGCATGCCGCGGGAGACGGCGCGCGCCGTCTTCGAGATCGGCATGAACCACGCCGACGAGATCACGCCCCTGTCGCAGATGGTGCGTCCGCATGCGGCGGTGATCACCACCGTCGGCCCCGTCCATGTGGAGAACTTCCCGGACGGGGAGATCGGCGTGGCCCGGGCGAAGGCCGAGATCTTCGCGGGCCTCGTTCCCGGCGGCGCGGCGATCCTGAACGCGGACAATGCCTGGTTCGACCTGTTGGCCGCCGAGGCGCGCGCCGCCGGCGCGACCGTGATGACCTTCGGCACGGGGGAGGGCGCCGATGCGCGCCTGACCGCCTTCAGTCCGGGACCCGGCCAGGCGATCGTCCGGGCGCGCCTGCATGGCCGTGATCTGGAGTTCCCGATCCTGCAGACCGGCTTCCACTGGGGCCTCAACAGCATGGCCGTGCTGCTGATGCTGGAGGCGCTGGAGGTCCGTCTGGACGACGCCGTCGCCGCCCTGGGGGCTTTCGAGCCCCTGGCCGGCCGCGGGGCCGAGCGCCACGTGCCGCTGAAGGGCGGCGCCTTCACCCTGATCGACGAGAGCTACAACGCCAATCCGGTCTCCATGGCCGCGGCCATCGCCAGCCTCGGCGCCCGCAAGCCCGAGGGGCGGCGGATCGTCGCGCTGACCGACATGCTGGAGCTGGGCGCCGAGGCGCCGGCCTATCACGCGGCGCTGGCGGGCCCGCTGGAGGCTGCGGGCGTCGATCTCGTCTTCTGCGGCGGACCGCTCATGAAATCCCTCTGGGACGCCCTTCCTTCGACTCGTCGGGGCGGTTACGCCTCCTCTGCGGTCGAGCTGGGGCCGCAGATCGTCCAGGCCGTAGAGCCCGGCGACGTGGTGATGGTTAAGGGTTCAAACGGTTCCAAAGCCGGTGCGGTCGCCGCCGCCCTGGCCGAGGTCGGCCGTGCGCAAGGGGGACGGGGCTGATGTTCTATTGGCTCTACACGCAGCTGGCGGCCGAGGGGCATATTCCGCTCCTCAACCTGCTGAAATATCTCACCTTCCGTACCGGAATGGCGCTGTTCACCGCCCAGCTGGTGGTGATCGCCATGGGCTCGCGCTTCATCCGCTGGATGCAGGCCAAGCAGGGCAAGGGCCAGCCGATCCGCGCCGAGGGCATCGAGCGGCACATCGTCGAAAAGGCCGGCACGCCGACCATGGGCGGGGTGATGATCCTGGCCGGCCTGATCGTCGGCACCCTGCTGTGGGCCGACCTCTCGAACGTCTATGTCTGGGTGGTCCTGTTCGTGACCGCCAGCTACGGCGTCCTCGGCTTCACCGACGACTACGCCAAGGTCACCAAGCAGACGACCGCAGGGGTTTCCAGCCGGCTGCGGCTGATCCTCGAGATCGCCGTCGCCGTGGCCGCGGTGACCATCCTCGTCCTGTACGGCGGCCGCACGGCGGAGTCGCCCGACCTGCCGACGGCGCTGGCCTTCCCGATCTTCAAGGCGCTGCTGCTCGACCTGGGCTGGTTCTACCTGGCCTTCGGGGCCTTCGTGATCGTCGGCGCGGCCAATGCGGTGAACTTCACCGATGGGCTCGATGGCCTCGCCACCGTGCCGGTGATGATCGCCGCCGCCGCCTTCGGCCTGATCGCCTATCTGGTCGGCAACTATCTGTTCGCCAACTACCTGCAGCTCCACTTCGTGCCCGGCGTGGGCGAGGTGGCGGTCTTTTGCGGAGCCATTATCGGGGCCGGTCTGGGCTTCCTCTGGTACAACGCCCCGCCGGCCAAGATCTTCATGGGCGACACGGGTTCGCTGGCGCTCGGCGGCGCGCTCGGCGCCGTGGCCGTGGCCACCAAGCACGAGATCGTGCTGGCCATCGTCGGCGGCCTCTTCGTGCTCGAGACCCTGTCGGTGATGATCCAGGTGGTCTCGTTCAAGCTCACCGGACGCCGCGTCTTCCGCATGGCGCCCATCCACCACCACTTCGAAAAGCTCGGCTGGTCGGAGTCCACCGTCGTGATCCGCTTCTGGATCGTGGCCGTGGTCCTGGCCCTCATCGGCCTTGCGACCCTGAAGCTGAGATAGGGAGGCTGGTGCTCGTCCGATGATCCCGGTCCGCGGCTTCGAAGGCAAGACGGTGGCGGTGTTCGGCCTGGCCCGTACGGGGCTTGCGGCCGCGCGCGCCCTGCAGGCCGGCGGCGCCCAGGTGGCCCTGTGGGACGAGCGCCCAGCCGCGCGCGAGGCTGCGGCGGCCGAAGGGTTCGAGCTTGTGGACCTCAACTCCGCCGACTGGTGGAGCTTCGCCGCCCTGGTCCTGTCGCCGGGCGTCCCGCTCACGCATCCGACGCCGCACTGGACGGTCGAACGGGCCAAGGCGGCCGGCGTCGAGATCATCGGCGACATCGAGCTCTTCGCCCGCGCGGTGAACGCCGCGCCGGAGCACAAGCGGCCCAAGGTGGTCGCCATCACCGGCACCAACGGCAAGTCCACCACCACCGCCCTGATCGGCCACATCTGCGCCCATGCGGGCCGCGACACCCGCATCGGCGGCAATATCGGCTACGGGGTGCTCGGCCTCGACGACATGCACGGCGGCGCGGTCTATGTGCTGGAGGTCTCCTCCTACCAGCTCGACCTGACGCACAGCCTCAAGCCCGACGTCTCGATCCTGCTCAACATCACGCCCGACCATCTGGACCGCCACGGCGGCATGGACGGCTATGTGGCGGCCAAGCGCCGGGTGCTGCTGAACCAGGGCAAGGGCGATGTCGCAGTCATCGGCGTGGACGACGCCTACTGCCAGCGCATCTGCACGGAGATCACCGCGGCCAACCGCCGGACCATCGTGCCGATCTCGTCCTCCAAGGCCATAGGCCGCGGGGTCTATGTGCTGCAGGGCCTGCTCTACGACGCCACCGGCGAACGCGCCGTGGAGATCGCCGACCTGCTGCGGGCCCGCTCCCTGCCGGGCCGCCACAACTGGCAGAACGCGGCGGCCGCCTATGCCGCCGCCCGGGGCCTGGGCCTGTCGGCCGAGGAGGCCGCCGAGGGCCTGATGACCTTCCCGGGCCTGGCCCACCGGATGGAGACGGTCGGCCAGGTGGGCCGCGTGCGCTTCGTCAATGATTCCAAGGCCACCAACGCCGACGCCGCGCGCCAGGCCATGTCCAGCTATCCGAAATTCTACTGGATCGCCGGCGGTCAGGCGAAGGCCGGCGGCATCGAGAGCCTGACCGACCTCTTCCCGCGCATCGAGAAGGCCTACCTGATCGGGGAGGCCGCTCCCGTCTTCGCCGACGTGCTGGACGGCAAGGCCCCGGTCGCTGAGTGCGGCACGCTGGAGCGGGCCGTGGAGCGCGCCTATGCCGACGCCGCCGCGTCCGGCCAGGACGCCGTCGTTCTGCTGTCGCCGGCCTGCGCCTCCTTCGACCAGTTCGCCGACTTCGAGGCCCGGGGCGAGGCGTTCCGCGCCGCCGTCCAGGGGCTCGAGGCCCCCGTCCAGAAAGGCGCGCGCGCGTGAGCACCGCCGACCACCTGATCAAGCCGAGCCAGGCGCACGCCTTCGCCCGCAGCGACCGCTCGCCGCTCGGCGTCTGGTGGTGGACCACCGACCGCTGGCTGCTGGGCGCCGTGGCCGTCCTGATCGGCCTGGGCATCCTGCTGTCCTTCGCCGCCAGCCCGGCGGCGGCGGCGCGGATGAACGTCGGCGACCCCTTCCACTTCGCCCTGCGCCAGTGCGTTTTCGCCGTGGCGGGCGCCGGCGTCCTGCTGATCGTCTCGATGCTCGACGTGCGCGGCATCCGCAGGCTCGCCTTCTTCACCTATCTGGCGGCCATCGCTCTGATGATCGCCCTGCCGTTCATGGGGCACAGCGCCAAGGGCGCGACGCGGTGGGTGGAGTTCGCCGGCTTCACCCTGCAGCCCTCCGAATTCATGAAGCCGGCCCTGATCGTGCTGGTGGCCTGGATGTTCTCCGAAGGGCAGAAGGGGGAGGGGGTGCCCGGCGTCTCCATCGCCTTCGCCCTCTATCTGACCTCGGTCATCCTGCTGCTGATCCAGCCGGACGTGGGCCAGACGGTGCTCATCACCGTGGCCTTCGGGGCCGCCTTTTGGATGGCCGGCGTGCCGCTCTCCTGGGTGATGCTGCTCGGCGGCGTGGCGGTGTGCGGCCTCTTCAGCACCTATTTCCTCTTCTCCCACGTGGCCGACCGGGTGAACCGCTTCCTGCGGCCCGAAGCCGCCGACACCCACCAGGTGGACCGGGCGGCCGAGGCCATCGCCGCCGGCGGCCTCTTTGGCCGCGGCCCGGGCGAGGGCGTCATGAAGCGCCACGTGCCCGACCTGCACACCGACTTCATCTATTCGGTGGCCGCGGAGGAGTATGGTCTCGTCTTCTCGCTGATCGTCATCAGCCTCTTCGCGGTCATCGTCACCCGGGGCCTCTACAAGGCCATGAAGCTGTCCAACCCGTTCGAACAGGTGGCCGCCGCCGGCCTCTTCGTGATGGTGGGGCAGCAGGCGATCATCAACATCGCGGTGAACCTCAACATGATCCCGACCAAGGGCATGACCTTGCCGTTCATCTCCTATGGCGGTTCGTCCCTGATGGCCTCCGGTCTCACCGTGGGCATGGCTCTGGCGCTCACCCGACGTCGTCCGGGCGCCTATGCCCCGGCCGAGGGGCTCGCCAAGGCCGGCGCCTTCGCCTAAACGCAGAGCCATGCGCAAGCTCGCCGTGGTCGCCGCCGGGGGAACCGGCGGACATCTGTTCCCCGCCCAGGCGCTGGCCGAGACGCTCATTGCGCGCGGCTGGCGCATCGTGCTCGCCTCGGACGAACGCGTCGCCGCCTTCGCCGAGAGCTTCCCCGCCGAGGAGCGGATCGGCCTCTCGGCCAGGACCTTCAAGTCCGGCGACCCGATCGGCATGGCCGCCGCCGGCCTGGCCATCGTCCAGGGCGTGATGCAGGCGCGGGCGGCCTTCAAGCGGCTGGACCCGGCGGTCATCGTCGGCTTCGGCGGCTACCCGTCCGTGCCCGGCCTGCTCGCCGGCATCACCCAGGGCCGGCCGACGGTGATCCACGAGCAGAACGCCGTCATGGGCCGCGCCAACCGCCGGCTGGCCAGCCACGTCCGCGCCGTCGCCTGCGCCTTCCCCACCCTGCAGAAGGCCCCGCCCAAGGTGGCGCAGAACGCCGTCGTGGTCGGCAATCCGGTCCGCCAGGAAATCCGTGACCTCGCCGACAAGCCCTACCTGCCGCCGGAAGAGGGCGGCACGCTGCGCCTCCTGGTCACGGGCGGCAGCCAGGGCGCGCGCCTGCTCTCCGAGCTGACGCCCGAGGCGATCCGCAAGCTGCCCGAGGGCCTGCGCACCCGCCTGCGCGTTCAGCAGCAGACGCGCAAGGAGTCCATGGACGCCGCGCGCCGCATCTATGCCGACGCCATGGTGGAGGCGGAGATCGCGCCCTTCTTCCGCGACATGGCCACCCGCCTGCGCCAGGCGCATCTGGTCGTGGGCCGCGCGGGGGCTGGGACGGTCTGCGAGTTCGCCATCGCCGGGCGGCCCTCCATCCTCGTGCCTCTGGCCATCGCGCTGGACGACGACCAGGGCCAGAACGCCCAGGTGATGGTCGACGCCGGCGGGGCGGTCATGGCGCGCGAACACCAGCTCACCGTCGACTCCATGGCCAACGCCCTGGAGAAGCTGCTGACCAATCCCGAACGCCTGGCCCGCATGTCGGCCGGCGCCCGCTCCATCGCCAAGCCGGACGCCGCCGAGCGCCTGGCCGACCTCGTCGAACAGACCGCCGCCCAGGGCCGTTAGCGCCCGCGGCCCACCTTAAGGCCTTCCCTGACCATGAACCGCCGCCGCCCCGTCCCCTTCGAGCTCGGTCCCGTCCACTTCATCGGCATCGGCGGCATCGGCATGAGCGGCATCGCCGAGATCATGCTGCGCATCGGCTATACGGTGCAGGGCTCCGACGCCAAGGCCAGCGCCAACACCGAGCGGCTGGAGAAGCTGGGCGCGAAGATCTTCATCGGCCACGAGGGGAGCCAGGTGGAGGGCGCCTCGGCCGTCGTCTATTCCACCGCGGTGAAGCCGGACAATCCGGAGATGCAGGCCGCCCGCGAGCGGCGCCTGCCGCTCGTCCGCCGGGCCGAGATGCTGGCCGAGCTGATGCGGCTGCAGTTCTCCGTCGCCGTGGGCGGCACGCACGGCAAGACCACCACGACCTCGATGATCGCCGCCCTGCTCGACGCCGGCGGTCTCGATCCGACCGTGGTCAATGGCGGCATCATCAACGCCTACGGCACCAACGCCAAGGTGGGCGAGGGCGACTGGATCGTGGTCGAGGCCGACGAGAGCGACGGCACCTTCCTGAAGCTGAAGTCCACCGTCGCCGTGGTCACCAACATCGACCCCGAGCACCTGGACCACTACGGCGACTTCGAGGCGGTGAAGAAGGCCTTCCAGGACTTCATCGAGAACATCCCTTTCTACGGCTTCGCCGCGGTCTGCACCGACCATCCCGAGGTGCTGGCGCTCGCCGCCCGGGTGGAGAACCGCCGGCTCGTCACCTATGGCGCCAATCCGCAGGCCGAGGTGCGCGCCGAGAAGATCTCCATGGGGCCGGACGGCGCCCATTTCGACGTGGTGATCCGTCCGCTCGACGGCGAGGAGATCCGCCTGGCGGACCTGCACCTGCCCATGGCCGGCATGCACAATGTGCTCAACGCGCTCGCCGCCATCGCCGTGGCCCGTGAGCTGTCGGTGGACGCCGAGGCGATCCGCGCCGGGCTGAAGGGCTTTGGCGGCGTGAAGCGTCGCTTCACCACCACCGGCGTCTCGGGCGGGGTGCGCATCATCGACGACTACGGCCACCATCCGGTCGAGATCGGCTCGGTCCTCAAGGCGGCCCGCGCGGTGACCAACGCCCGGGTGATCGCCGTCGTCCAGCCGCACCGCTACTCCCGGCTGAAGGACCTGTTCGAGGACTTCTGCGCCTGCTTCACCGACGCCGACGTGGTGATCGTGGCCGACGTCTACGCCGCCGGCGAGGCGCCGCTGGAGGGCGCCAGCCGCGACGCCCTGGTCGACGGCCTGCGCCGCTACGGCCACCGCCGCGCCCTGGCCCTGCCAAGCCCTGAGGCCCTGCCGGAGATCGTGCTGAACGAGGCGCGCGAGGGCGACCTCGTGGTCTGCCTGGGCGCCGGGGACATCACCGCCTGGGCCTATGCTCTGCCCGACCAGCTCGACGCCCTGCGCGCGAAGGCGAAATGAGCTGGCGTGACGCCCTGCCGGCGGTCCGCGGCCGGCTGCTGCGCGACGAGCCGCTGGCGCCCTTCACCTGGTTCCGCGTGGGCGGGGCGGCGGACGTCCTCTTCCTGCCGGCCGACGCCGAGGACCTGGCGGCCTTCCTGAAGGCGCTTCCCCGCGAGGTCCCCGTCACGGTGCTCGGCGTCGGCTCCAACGTCATCGTCCGCGACGGCGGGGTGGAGGGCGTGGTCATCCGCCTGGCCGGCCGCGCCTTCGGCCAGATCGCCGTGGAGGGGACGCGCGTCACCGCCGGCGCCGCGGCGCTGGACGCCGCCGTCGCCCGGGCCGCCGCCAAGGCGGGCGTGGCGGGCCTGGAATTCTACGCCGGCATTCCTGGCTCGGTCGGCGGGGCGCTGACCATGAACGCCGGCTGCTACGGGTCGGAGACCAAGGACGTCCTGGTCTCCGCCTGGGGGATCGACCGCACCGGCGCCCGCCGGGACTTCGCCCTGGACGACTTCGGCTACGCCTATCGCCACAGCCAGGCGCCGGCCGACATCATCTGGATCGAGGCGACCTATGAGGGCCGGCCCGACGCGCCCGACGCGATCCAGGGCCGGATCGAGGCGATCACGGCCCGGCGCGAACAGAGCCAGCCGATCCGCGAAAAGACCGGCGGCTCGACCTTCAAGAATCCGGAGGGGCATTCCTCCTGGAAACTGGTCGACGAGGCCGGCTGGCGCGGCAAACCCTTCGGCGGGGCCATGTTCTCGCCCCTGCATGCCAACTTCATGATCAACACCGGCGAGGCCACGGCCGCGGACCTGGAAGGCCTGGGCGAGGCCGTCCGCGCCGACGTGAAGGCCAAGACGGGCGTCGACCTCCACTGGGAGATCAAGCGGATCGGCCGGCCCGCCTGAGGCGGCCTTCCGGCGAACGCCGATCCGCCGCATTGCCATCGCTTACGACGTAAGCTAACACTGTTCAAATTGACGGTGTGAGCATCGGAGCGGCCGGGGATGACGCGATCGAGCCTGTTGTCGAGCAGCGCGGCCATGGCCGCCGTTATGCTGCTCGCCGCCTGCGGCGGCGGGACGGAGGAGGCGGCCGAGCCGCCGCCGCCGGCCGTCGAGGCGGCGGCCGTGCGTCCCGCCGGCGGGCTTGATCGGGTCACCGCCACCGGGACCCTGCAGCGCCAGCGCGAAGCCCAGCTTTCCTTCCGCGTGCCTGGCGTCATCACCCAGCTTTCGGTGGAGGAGGGCGACCTCGTCCGAAAGGGCCAACTGATCGCGCGCATCGACCCGACGGCCGTGGAGGCCGGACGCCAGCAGGCCCTCGCCAGCCTGGAGCAGGCGCGGCGCAACTATGCGCGCGACCAAACCCTTTTCGAGCAGGGCTTCGTCAGCCGGCAGCGGCTGGACGACCGCAAGAGCGCGCTGGAGGCGGCCGAAGCGGCCTATGCGGCCGCCGCCTTCGACCGGCGCTGGGCGACGCTCGCCGCCCCGTCGGACGGGGTGGTGCTGTCGCGCCCCGCCGCGCCGGGCCAGGTGGTCCAGCCCGGACAGGCCGTGGTGGTGGTGGCCGACGCGGCCAGCCCGCTCGTCCTGCGTGCGCCGGTTCCGGACCAGGACGCCGCCCGGCTGCAGACCGGCGCCTCCGCCACCGTGCGCATCGGCGAGCGAGAGCTGCAGGGGCGCATCATCCAGATCGGCGGCCAGGCCGGACGCGCCACGGGCACGGTCAATGTCGACATCGAGATTCCGCCCGGCCCCGGCCTGCGCAGCGGCCAGGTGGCGAGCGCCGAGATCTCCGCCCCGGCCGAGGGCGGGACGGACTTCGCCCGCGTGCCGGCCGAGGCCATCCAGGAGGCGCAGAACGGCCGCGCCTATGTCCTGCGGCTGGACAAGGGCGTGGCCCGCCGGACGGAAGTCGCCTTCGGCGGCTTCGAGGGCGACGACGCCCTGGTCCGCGGTCTGCCCGCGGACGCGCGGGTCATCACCGCCGGCGGCGGCTTCGTCGGCGACGGCGACAAGGTGCAGGTGGTCGACCCGCAGGCCCTGATCGCCCAGGCGCAGGACGCCGGCTCGTGAGCTTCGATCCCGCCGGTTTCGCCGTCCGCCGCTGGCAGTTCACCCTCGTCGCCTTCGCCCTGCTGACGGTCCTGGGGCTGAACGCCTTCTTCAGCATCCCGCGGTCGGAGGATCCGCACTTCCCGATCCCGATCATGGTGGTGCGCGCCGTCCTGCCCGGCGCCGAACCGACCGAGATGGAGCAGCTCGTCGCCGACCCGCTGGAGGACGCGCTGGACGGTCTGGACGACGTCGAGGAGATCCGCTCCACCAGCCAGGACGGCGCGGCCGTGGTCCAGGTGAGCTTCGACTGGAGCGTCGAGCCCGACCGGAAGTACGACGAGGTGGTGCGCGAGGTGAACGCCATCCGCTCGCGCCTGCCCGACGGACTGGCCCTGCTGGAGGTCCGCCGCGCCCGCACCACCGAAGTCGCCATCGTCCAGGTGGCGCTCGTCAGCGACCATCTGCCCATGCGCCGCCTGGAGAAGGTGGCCGAGCGGCTGCGCGAGCGACTGGCGCGGACGCCCGGAGTCCGCCAGGCCGAATACTGGGGCGCGCCGCCCTCCGAAGTGCAGGTGGCGCTGGACCTGCCCAAGCTCTCGGCCCTGCAGCTTCCGGCCACGGCCGTCGCCGACGCGCTGGCGGCGGCGGGCGCCGAGGCGCCGATCGGCGCGGTCCACGCCGGCGACCGGCGGTTCAACGTCAAATCCGGCGGCGCCTTCCGCGATCTGGAGGCCATCCGCCAGACCCCGGTCCGCTCGGTGGACGGACGGGTCGTCCGCGTTCAGGACGTGGCCCAGGTGGGCTGGGCCCAGGCCGAGGCCACCCACCTGACCCGGTTCAACGGCCAGCGCGCCCTGTTCGTCACCGTGAAGCAGAAGGACGGCGCCGACGTCGCCAAGGTCACCCGCAGCGTCAACGCCGCCCTGGACGAGTTCGAGCGGAGCCTTCCGCCCGGCGTGAAGCTGGAGCGGGCCTTCCAGCAGTCGGAGAACGTCAAGCATCGGCTGAACCGCCTGTTCCGCGATTTCGGCCTGGCCCTGACCCTGGTGCTGATCACCCTTCTGCCGCTCGGCCTGCGGGCCGGCGTGGTGGTGATGATGTCGATCCCGCTCTCCCTGCTGATGGGCCTGGCGGTCATGCAGGGCTTCGGCTTCACCCTGAACCAGCTTGCCATCGCCGGCTTCGTGCTCAGTCTCGGCCTGCTGGTCGACGACTCCATCGTGGTCACGGAGAACATCGCGCGGCGCCTGCGCGAGGGCGAGGATCGGACCGCTGCGGCGGTGAACGGCACGCGGCAGATCTCGCTGGCGGTCCTCGGCTGCACGGCGACCCTGATGCTGGCCTTCCTGCCGCTGATGGCGCTGCCGGAAGGCTCGGGCGCCTATATCCGCTCCCTGCCGGTGGCGGTGCTGACCACGGTGGGCGCCTCGCTGATCGTCTCCCTGACCATCGTGCCCTTCCTGGCCAGCCGCATCCTGTCACGCCACGAGGATCCGGAGGGCAACGCCCTCCTGCGGACCATCAACGGCGGCATCCATCGCTTCTACACGCCGATCCTGCACCGGGCCCTGGCGCGGCCCTGGATCGCGCTGGCCATCATTCTCGGCATCTGCGCCACCACCATCCCGATGCTCGGCGCCATCGGCTCGAGCCTGTTTCCCGCGGCCGAAACCCCGCAGTTCATCGTCCGGATCGAGACCCAGCAGGGGACGGCGCTGGCCAAGACCGACGAGGCGCTGCGCTTCGTCGAGCGACGGCTGGCGCAGGAGGAGGCGATCGTCTGGCGCGCGGCCAATCTCGGGCGCGGCAATCCGCAGATCTTCTACAACGTCAACCAGGCCGAGCCGCAGCCCAACTATGCCGAGGTCTACGCCTCGCTGGAGGCCTGGGAGCCCGGCGAAAGCGGCGCCCTGCTGGACGCGCTGCGGCGCGACTTCGACCGCTATCCCGGCGCGCGCATCCGCGTGATCGTCTTCGAGAACGGCCCGCCGATCGAGGCGCCGATCGCCGTGCGGCTTCAAGGGCAGAACCTGGAGGTGCTCAAGGCGCTGGCCGGGCAGGCGGAGGGTGTGCTGAAGGCCACGCCGGGCGCCCGCGACGTGGTGAACCCCATGCGCCTGGACCGCACCGACCTCGAGCTCGGCCTGGACGAGGCCAAGGCCGCCGCGCTCGGCGTGCCGGCCGGGGCGGGGCGGCGGATCGCGCGCCTGGCGCTGTCCGGCGAGCCGGTGGCCCGCTACCGCGACGCCGACGGGGACGACTACGCCGTGAACGTCCGGCTGCCGATGGCGGGCCGCAACGAGCTTGCGGCGCTGGAGGACATCTACCTGCCGACCACGACCGGCTCGGCCGTGCCGCTGGGGGTCGTCGCCGAGCCGGAGCTGACCTCCAGTCCGGCGCGGATCGACCGCATCGACCGCCTGCGGACGGTGACGGTGACGGCCTATGTCTCCACCGGCTACCTGACCTCGGCGGTGACGGAGGACGTGGTGGCGCGGCTCGAAAGGGAGCTGAACCTGCCGCCGGGCTATACGCTGAGCCTCGGCGGCCAGGCTGAGGCTCAGTCCGAAAGCTTCGCGGGCCTCGGCGCGGCCATCATGATCGCCGTCTTCGGCATCCTCGCCGTGCTGGTCCTGGAGTTCGGCAAGTTCAAGACCGCCCTGGTGGTGGCCGGCATCATCCCGCTCGGCCTGTTCGGGGCGGTGACCGCGCTCTGGATCACCGGCAATTCGATGAGCTTCACCGCCACCATCGGCATGATCGCCCTCATCGGGATCGAGATCAAAAACTCCATCCTGCTGGTGGACTTCACCGAGCAGCTCCGCCGCGGCGGCATGGCGTTGCGCCCGGCCATCGAGCGGGCCGGCGAGGTGCGCTTCCTGCCGGTGCTGCTGACCTCGGTGACGGCCATCGCCGGCCTGACGCCGCTGGCCCTGGAGGGATCTGGCCTCTATTCGCCGCTCGCCATCGCCATCATCGGCGGCCTGGTCACCTCCACCGTGCTCTCGCGCGTGGCCACGCCGGTCATGTACTGGCTGCTGTCGCGCGGCGAGAAGGTTGTCGGGCCGGCCGCCGAGCCTGCGCCCGCGGCGCCGTCGCCGGCCCTCTGATCGGGTGAGGGCGCTTGACGGCGGCCTTCCCGCCGCCGAAGGGAGGCGCTCTCCCCACTGCAAGTCCCGAGACCCCCATGGCCTTTTCCATCGCCGGTCAACACGTCGCCGTCCTGCTGGGCGGCCTCTCGCCCGAACGGGAGGTCAGCCTCGTCTCCGGCGAGGCCTGCGCCCGCGCCCTGGAGCGGCTGGGGGCGAAGGTGACGCGGCTGGACGCCGGCCGCGACGTGGCGCTGCGCCTGACGGAGCTTGCGCCGGACGTCTGCTTCAACGCCCTGCACGGCGAGTGGGGCGAGGACGGCTGCATTCAGGGCGTCCTGGAGACGCTCGGCCTGCGCTACACCCATTCGGGCGTGCTCGCCTCGGCGCTCGCCATGGACAAGGCCAAGGCCAAGGCGGTGCTGGCCGCGGCCGGCGTCGCCGTTCCCGGCGGCGGGCTCTTCAACCGCTTCGAGGCCGCGGCCGACCACGTCATGGCCCCGCCCTATGTGATCAAGCCCAACGCCCAGGGCTCGTCGGTCGGCGTGTTCATGGTCTTCGAGGGGGCGAATCGCCCGCCGCAGGACCTCGTCGCCCCGTCCTGGACCTTCGGCGAAGAGGTGCTGATCGAGCCCTATATCCGCGGCAAGGAGCTGGCCTGCGGCGTCATGGACGGCAAGGCCATGACGGTGACCGAGATCGTGCCCAGAGCGGGCTTCTACGACTACGAGGCCAAGTACGGGGAGGGCGGTTCGGACCACGTCGTTCCGGCCGATCTCCCGGCCCATGTGTTTGAAAAGGCGATGGAGTTGAGCGAGCGCGCCCATGCCGCGCTAGGTTGTCGCGGCGTGACCCGCTCGGATCTTCGTTATGACGACATTAACGACATTCTGGTCCTCTTGGAGGTCAATACCCAGCCCGGGATGACCCCCACCTCGCTCGTACCGGAGCAGGCGGCCAAGCTCGGGGTGGATTTCGACCATCTTGTGCTCTGGATCGTGGAGGACGCTTATGCCCGCGGCGTTGCGGGGGGGACCGCAGTCTAAGGCGAAGCCCCGGCCCAAAGCGGCCTCCAGTCCCCGAAAGTCCCGCGGCGGCGCCAAGGCTCAGCCGGGCTATGCGCCCGCCAAGCTGGGCGCGGCGCGTGGCGTGGGGCTGTCGCCGGCCTACGCCCTGGGCGCCGCCGGCGCCGTGCTCGTCCTCACCCTGGCCGTGGCGCTCGCCACCGGCGACCGGGCGGAGCGGCTGGGGGCGGGAACGGAGAGCGCGATCGGCCGCCAGTTCGCGGCCATGGGGTTCAAGCTGCGCGCCGTCCATGTGCAGGGCGCCTCGCCCGCCGCCACGCGGGACATCCTGGCCGCCGCCGGCGTCTATCGCGACCAGCCCCTGCTGGGCCTCGACCTGGAAGGCCTGCGTCAGCGGGTGGAGGCGGTCGGCTGGGTCAAGGACGCCCGCGTGGTGCGCCTGCTGCCCGACACCCTCGTCATCGCCGTGACCGAGCGCCGTCAGCTCGCCGTCTGGCAGCACGAAGGCCGCAGCTTCGTCATCGACGAACGGGGCGAGGTGATCCCCGAGGCCCAGGCCATGGACTTCGCCGACCTGCCGCTGGTGGTGGGCGAGGGGGCCAACCGAAACGCCGCGGCCATCCTGCCGCGCGTGGCGGCCCGTCCGCGCCTGCTGGCGCGGGTCGAAGCCCTGGTGCGCGTGGACGATCGTCGCTGGGACCTGCGTCTGAAGGACGGGTCCCTGGTTCAGCTTCCTGCGGTCGACGAAGAAGCGGCCCTCATCCAGCTCGAGCAGCTCGACCAGCGCTCGCGCATCCTGGAACTCGGTTTTGAACGGATCGACCTGCGCGATCCGACGATGGTGGCGGTCCGTCCGCGCGACCATGGCCAGCCCGGCCAGATGGTCGCCGACGGCGCCTAGGTGTCAGAAGGAAGAAGAAGCGTGCCGTTCGGGGCCAAGACCGTCGACCGGAAGGACAACCGCGAGAGCCTGAAGGCCGCCCTGGGGCGTCAGCCCCTGGTGGCGGCCGTCGATCTCGGCGCCTCCAAGGTCTCCTGCTTCATCATGAAGCCGGACGGCGTCCGCCGGGCCGACCGCACGCTGACGGCCACGGGCGTCGGCTATGTCCAGTCGCGCGGCATCCGCGGCGGCTCGATCGTCAATCTGGACGAGGCCTCCGACGCCATCGCCCAGGCCGTGGAGCGGGCCGAGAACGTCGCGGGCGTCAACGTCCAGGGCGTCACCGTGGCGGTCGCCGGCGGCCAGCTGGCCAGCCACCGCATCGCCGGCCGGGTCTCCCTGGGCGCCAAGCCGATCGCCGACCACGACCTGGTGCGCGCCATCCACGCCGCGCTCGCCCAGGTGAAGATCCCCGACCGCCGCGCGGCCCATATCCTGCCCATCGCCTGGCGCGTCGACGGCCAGAGCGGCGTCCGCGATCCGCGCGCCATGTTCGGCCGCAGCCTGGCGGTGGAGCTGCTCGTCGTCTCGATCAGCGAAGCCGCCTTCCAGACGCTCGGCGCCTGCGTCGAGCGCGCTCACCTGCAGTTCGAAGGCGTCGTCGCCGCGCCCTTCGTTTCGGCGCTCGCGGCGCTGGAAGAAGACGAGATGGACCTCGGCGCGGTTTGCATCGACATGGGCGGCGGCTCGACCTCCGCCGCGGTGTTCACCGCCGGCAGCCTCGTCCATGTGGAGACCCTGCCGGTGGGCGGCCAGCACGTGACCGCCGACATCGCCCGCGGGCTTTCCACCTCCCTGGCCGGCGCGGAGCGGATCAAGACCCTGCACGGCAGCGCCATCGCCTCGGCCAACGAGGACCGCGAGATGATCGAGGCGCCGCCGCGGGGCGACGATCCGGGCGCCGGGCCGGTGATCGCCCCGCGCTCGCTGCTCAAGGGCATCATCGCGCCGCGCGTCGAGGAGACGCTGGAACTGCTTCGCGACCGGCTCAAGGCCTCCGGCGCGCCGGTGGAGCCGGGGGCGGGCATCGTCCTGACCGGCGGGGCCAGCCAGCTGGCCGGCGTCCGGGAGGTGGCCGTCCGCGTCTTCGACCGGCCCGTGCGCCTGGGCCGGCCGCGCCGCGTGCCGCACCTGGCCGACGCCGCCTCGGGACCGGCCTTCTGCGCGGCGGCCGGCGTGCTGCACCGCGCCGCCTTCGGCCCGCGTGAGGCGGTCTCGGCCAACGCGATGACAGGTGCGCGAATTCGGCGCGAATCCTTGGATCCCCGGGCCAATCCGGTGGCCAAGGCCGCCGCCTGGCTGCGCGAAAACCTGTAAGGTCAAGTTTAGTTTCGGCCGGCCAAGATGAGTCGCAAGCGGCAAAGCTTGGCCAGTCCCTGCGCCACGCCGCCGCAGGCCTGAGTCAGGGTGACGCAGCAAGCTTGCCGCAAAGTCGCCACAGCCCTTACGCCACAAGAAAATATACACGTTCCACGGATCGACGGACCCGCGACTCAATGTAAGCGGTTTACGTTCGATTAAGGATGGTGGTCGCTTAGTTAACCGCATCCCAATCGAAGCGCGCTGCGGGCGGGTCGCGTGCGCTTCATACAGAGATTTGCGGAGGACGCAGGGTCCTATGGCTATTGCATTGACGGCGCCGCGCGAGACGGAACTGAAGCCGCGTATCGTAGTGTTCGGCGTCGGCGGCGCGGGCGGCAACGCGGTCAACAACATGATCGAGGCCCATCTCGAGGGCGTCGAGTTCGTGGTGGCCAACACCGACGCCCAGCAGCTCGCCTTCTCCAAGACCGACCGGCGCATCCAGCTCGGCGCGACGGTGACGCAAGGCCTCGGCGCCGGCGCCCATCCCGAGGTCGGCATGAGCGCGGCCGAGGAGTCGATCCCGGAGATCGGCGAGCACCTCGACGGCGCCCACATGGTGTTCATCACCGCCGGCATGGGCGGCGGCACCGGCACCGGCGCGGCCCCGATCATCGCCAAGTGCGCCCGCGAACGCGGCATCCTGACCGTCGGCGTGGTGACCAAGCCCTTCCACTTCGAGGGCCGCCACCGCATGCGTCTGGCCGACTCCGGCATCGCCGAGCTGCAGCGCTATGTCGACACCCTGATCGTCATCCCGAACCAGAACCTGTTCCGCGTGGCCAACGAGCGGACGACCTTCGCCGAGGCCTTCGGCATGGCCGACCAGGTGCTGCACTCCGGCGTGCGCTCCATCACCGACCTGATGGTCCTGCCGGGCCTGATCAACCTCGACTTCGCCGACGTCCGCACGGTCATGACCGAGATGGGCAAGGCGATGATGGGGACGGGCGAGGCCTCGGGCGACGACCGCGCCCTGATGGCGGCCCAGAACGCCATCCAGAACCCGCTGCTCGACGAGGTGTCGCTGAAGGGCGCCAAGGCCGTGCTGGTCAACGTCACCGGCGGCCTGGACATGACCCTGCTGGAGGTCGACGAGGCGGCCAACGCCATCTCCGAACAGGTCGACAGCGAAGCCAACATCATCTTCGGCGCGGCCTTCGACCCGTCGCTGGAAGGCATGATCCGCGTCTCGGTCGTGGCGACCGGCATGGACGGCGCGTCCATCGCGGCGATCGAGCCCAAGGCCGAAGTGCGCCGCCCGGCGGCCCCTGCGCCGCAGCCGGCGCCGATCCGCCAGCCCGAGCCGGCTCGCCCGGTGGCCCAGCAGCCGACCTATGAGCGTCCGGCCGCCTACCGGCCGCCCGAGCCCGCGCCCCGCGCGCCGGAGCCGCAGGCCTACGCCCCGCCGCCCCAGCCCCAGGCGCGCGCGCCCGAGCCGCCGGCCGCGGCCTATGACGACGAGCCGGAGGTCCAGCGCGATCTCTACGCTCCGCCGCCGGCCCCCGAGCCGCAGCCCCAGCCGGCCGCCCAGGCGCCGCAACAGCGCCCGGTCACCCGCATCGTCGATCCGATGGTGGCCGAGGAGGGCGAGGACGAGCCCCTGTTCACCGACAACGCCTATGGCGACGACCGCCGCCAGCGCGGCGGCTTCCTGAGCCTGTTCGGCGGGCGTCCGCGCTACGACACGCCGCCGGCCCCCGCGCCGGCGCCGGCTCAGAGCCGTCCCGCCGCCAGCCGCGGCGGCGCTCAGGCCGCCGAGCAGCCGGAGGAGAGCGGCGACGCCGGCGAGGATCTGGAGATCCCGTCCTTCCTGCGCCGCCTGGCCAACTAGGCGTCCGCGCCAGTTCCGTTTCGGCGACGGCCGGATCCATTCGGGTCCGGCCGTTGTTGATTCCCGCGCCGCGCGAACTTGCGTCAGGCTAAGCGGCTGAAAGCGTTCAAACTTTCATGGTCCAGTTCACGCGAAACATTCGGAAACAGGACGTGCTTTGCGGCGCCGCAACAGAGCGACTATCTGGCCTGTGGGGCAATTCGCGGCCGTCACTGACGGGCCGCGCCTCCTGTTCGTTAAGAAGGTTACCGTCGTGTCCGCAGCCAACGCCGTCATCGCCTGCCAGCATACCGTCCTGGGCCCGGCCATCTTTGCGGGCGTCGGCGTCCACACCGGCGCGCACGTCCGCGTGGCGGTGCGCCCCGCGCCGGCCGACGCCGGCGTCGTCTTCGTGCGCACCGACGTGACCGACCGCGACAACCGCGTGCCCGTGTCGGGCGAGGCGGTCTGCAAGACCCAGCTGGGCACCGTCATCGGCAACGCCGACGGCGTCACCGTCTCCACCATCGAGCACCTGATGGCGGCCTTCGCCATGCTCGGCGTCGACAACGCCGTGGTCGAGCTCGACGGCCCGGAAATGCCGATCATGGACGGCTCGTCCGAGCCTTTCGTCCAGATCCTCGACCAGGCCGGCCGCCGTCGCCAGGAGGCCCCGCGCCGCTATATCGAGATCCTCGCCCCCATCGAGGTGGTCGACGGCGACAAGAGCGCCCGCCTCCTTCCGGCCGAGCGCTTCGAAATGGCCTTCGAGATCGCCTTCGCCTCGCCCGTCATCGGCCGTCAGGCGGTCGACCTTCCCATGGACGAACAGGCGTTCCGTCGGGAACTGGCCGACTGCCGCACCTTCGGCTTCGCCCATGAGGTTGAGGCCCTGCGCGCCATGGGCCTCGCCCGCGGCGGCTCGCTGGAGAACGCCGTCGTCATCGAGGGCGACCGCATCCTCAATCCCGAAGGCCTGCGCCGCCCCGACGAGTTCGTGCGCCACAAGGCGCTGGACGCCATCGGCGACCTCTATGTGCTGGGCGCGCCCATCGTCGGCCGTTTCGAAGGCAAGCTGGCGGGCCACGGCATCAACAACCAGCTGGTGCGCGCCCTGCTGGACCAGCCGCAAGCCTGGCGCGTGCGGACCTTCGCCCCCGAGCTCGCCCTGGCGGTCTGACCTTCCGTTTGCGCGACCGTCCGTGTGGTGTAGAAGCGAGGGCTCGCGGCGCGGGGGCGCGCGTTGGTCCTTTTGAGGTGAAGGTGTCTCTGCTTCACAATTCCCTGCGGGGTCCCGCCGTGATGGCGGTCCTCGCCGCTCTCGCCCTGACAGCGGGCTGCGCCGGCCGCGAAGAGCGGCCCCGGCTGGTCTATGAAGAGCGCCCGGTGGAGCTGCTCTACAACACCGGCGCCAACCGGCTGGACCGTGGCCTGTGGAACCAGGCGGTGGACTATTTCGCCGAGGTGGAGCGCCAGCACCCCTATTCGGTCTGGGCCCGCCGCGCGATCCTGATGACGGCCTACGCCCACTATCAGGCCAACGACTACGCCGAGGCGATCGCCGACGCCGACCGCTTCCTCACCCAGGCGCCGGGCAATCCGGCGGCGGTGTACGCCTACTATCTGAAGGCCATCTGCTACTTCGAGCAGATCGTCGACGTGGGCCGCGACCAGGCGGCCACGGGCCAGGCGCTGGCCGCCCTGCAGGAGGTGGTGCAGCGCTATCCCGAGAGCGAATACGCCCGTGACGCCCGCCTGAAGATCGACATGGTCCGCGACCAGCTGGCCGGCAAGGAAATGACGATCGGGCGCTACTATCTGCGCAACGGCGACACGCTCGCCGCCATCGGCCGCTTCAACACCGTCATCGACAGCTACGAGACCACCAGCCACACGCCCGAGGCGCTCTACCGTCTGGTGGAGGCCTATCTGACGCTGGGCCTGGCCGAGGAGGCCAAGCGCAACGGCGCGGTCCTCGGCTTCAACTATCCCGGCACGGTCTGGTATCGGGACGCCTATGACCTGCTCACCAGCCGCGGCCTGCGACCGGCCAACGCGCCGGAATCGGCCGAGCGGCGCGGCCTCTTCTCGCGCCTGCCCTTCGTGGGCGGCGGCGAAGAGGAGGGCGAGCTCGTCCAGGACAAGGATGCGACCCTGCGCCCGCCGACCACCAACTAGGCGTGCGGGATTAGAACCTAAGGCGAACGTGCGGGCTTCCGCCCGAAGCGATTCCAAGCAATCTTGCGGCCCATGCTGATCGGACTGTGGATCCGCGACGTGGTGCTGATCGAGGCGCTCGACCTGCCGATCGGGCCGGGGCTGACGGCCCTGACCGGCGAGACGGGGGCGGGCAAGTCGATCATCCTCGACGCCCTTGGCCTGGCGACCGGCGCCCGCGCCGAGGCCGCGCTTGTCCGCCAGGGCGCGCCCCAGGCCCAGGCGACGGCCCTGTTCGCGCCGGCCCCCGATCATCCGGTGTGGGCGGTGCTGGAGGAGAAGGGCCTGGCCTATGATCCCTCCGAAGACCTGATCCTGCGCCGCACCGTCTCGGCCGACGGCCGCAGCCGCGCCTTCGTCAACGACCAGGCCACCAGCGTCGGGGTCCTTCGCGAGCTCGGCGGCCTGCTGATCGAGGTGCATGGCCAGCACGAAACGGTGGGCCTGCTCGATTCCCGCACGCACCGGCCGCTGCTCGACGCCTATGGCCAGCTTTCCGCGCCGCTCGCCGTGGTGGCGGAGCGGTGGAAGGCCTGGCGTGCGGCGCAGGCCCGCCGGGACGAACTGGCCGAGATGGCCGATCGCGCCGCTGCGGAGATGGAGGAGCTGTCGCTGCGCCTCTCCGAGCTCGACCGGCTGGAGCCGCGGGAGGGGGAGGAGACCGAACTCGCCGAAATCCGCGCGGTGCTGGGGGCCTCGGAAAAGGCGCTCGCCGACATCGCCTCGGCGCGCGAGGCGTTCGAGGGCCTGTCGCCGCGCATGGGCCAGGCCATCCGGGCGCTGGAACGGGCGCGCGAGCGGGCGGTCACCGCCGGGGCGGCCGACGACGGCCCCGCCGTCAGCCGGCTGGCCGCCGCGTCGGCGGCCATCGACCGGGCCCTGGTCGAGGCGCAGGAGGCCGAGGCCGCCATTGACGCGGCCGCCGAGGCGTTCGATTTCGAGCCCGAGCGTCTGGAGAAGACCGAGGAGCGGCTGTTCGACCTGCGGGGCATGGCCCGCAAGCTTTCGGTCAGCGTCGAGGAGTTGCCGGCCCTGCGCGTCCGCTTCGCCGAGCGCCTGCGCGCCGCCGAAAGCTCGGGCGAGGATCTGAAGGCGGCCGAGGCCGCGCTTGCCCAGGCCCGGTCCGACTATCTGGCCGCCGCCCAGACCCTGAGCGAGGCGCGCGCCGCCGCGGGCGAACGCCTGGCCGCGGCCGTCATGACCGAGCTCGGCCCGCTGAAGCTCGACAAGGCCCGCTTCCGCGTCGCGCTGGAGACCCTGGCGCCGGAAAAGGCGGGCCCCGCCGGCCAGGACCGCGTCGCCTTCGAGATCTCCACCAATCCCGGCGCGCCCTTCGGCGAACTGGGCCAGATCGCCTCGGGCGGGGAGCTGGCGCGCCTGGCCCTGGCGCTGAAGGCGGCGCTCGCCGGCCGGGCCGAGGGCGCCCAGCCGCTGATGATCTTCGACGAGGTGGACCAGGGCGTGGGCGGGGCCGTGGCAGACGCGGTGGGCCTGCGCCTGCGCCGGCTGGCGGCCGACGCCCAGGTGCTGGTGGTCACCCACAGCCCGCAGGTGGCCGCCCGGGCCGACGCCCACTGGCGCATCAAGAAGGCGGGCGATGCGCAGAGCGTGCGCACCGCCGTCGAGGTGCTTTCCCCCGACGACCGCGAGGAGGAGATCGCCCGCATGCTGGCCGGCGCGGAGATCACCGATGCGGCTCGCGCCGCCGCCCGGGCCCTGATGCATGCTTGAGACGCCGAACCCCAGGCCCCCGGCCGAGCTTTCCGAAGCCGAGGCCGCCGAGGAGCTGACCTGGCTCGCCGACACCCTGGCGGCCCACGACATCGCCTATTTCCAGGAAGACGCGCCGAAGGTCTCCGACGCCGAGTACGACGCGCTCAAGCGCCGCAACGCCGAGATCGAGGCGCTCTTTCCGGACCTCATCCGCGAGAATTCCCCGAGCCTGAAGGTCGGCGCGGCGGCGTCCGCCCAGTTCTCCCCGGTCGAGCACGGCGTGCCCATGCTCAGCCTGGACAACGCCTTCTCCGACGAGGAGGCGGTGGAGTTCGACGCCCGCGTGCGGCGCTTCCTGCGCCTCGACGGCGAGACCTTCGCCTATACGGCCGAGCCCAAGATCGACGGGCTGTCGGCCTCGATCCGTTACGAGAAGGGCCAGCTGGTCCGCGGCGCCACGCGCGGCGACGGGCGGGTGGGCGAAGACGTCACGGCCAATCTGCGGACCATCGCCGACATTCCGCACCGGCTGAAGGGATCGGGCTTTCCCGACGTGATCGAGATCCGCGGCGAGGTCTATCTGGAGCACGCGGGCTTCCAGGCGCTGAACGATGCGGCCGAGGCCGCCGGCCAGCGGACCTACGCCAATCCCCGCAACGCCGCGGCCGGTTCGTTGCGGCAGATCGATCCGAAGATCACCGCCCAGCGCCCGCTGCGCTTCTTCGCCTATGCCTGGGGCCTGACCAGCGAACCCTTCGCCGAGACCCAGTGGCAGGCGCTGGAGCTGCTGAAGGCCTGGGGGTTCCAGACGACGCCGCAGTCCCGGCGGGTGGAGGGGGCGCAAGGCCTGCTCGACGCCTACCGCGACATGGAGGTGGAGCGCCCGAAGCTCGGCTTCGACATCGACGGGGTGGTCTACAAGGTCGACCGACTGGACTGGCAGCACCGGCTGGGCTTCGTCTCGCGCTCCCCGCGCTGGGCCATCGCGCGCAAGTTCCCGGCCGAGCAGGCGCGCACGGTCCTGAACGCCATCGACCTGCAGGTGGGCCGCACGGGCGCGGTGACGCCGGTGGCCCGGCTGGCGCCCGTCACGGTCGGCGGCGTGGTGGTCGAGAACGCCACGCTGCACAACGCCGACGAGATCGCCCGCAAGGACATCCGCATCGGCGACACGGTCATCGTCCAGCGGGCCGGCGACGTGATCCCGCAGGTGGTCGGCCCGGTGCTGGAGGCGCGCCCGGCGGAGGCCGCGCCGTACGACTTTCCCGAGACCTGTCCCTGTCCGCTGAAGACGCCCCTGGCGCGCGAGACGACCGCCTCAGGCGCCGAGACGGTGGTGCGCCGCTGCACCGGCGAACTCGCCTGTCCCTTCCAGCGGATCGAACACCTGAAGCACTTCGTCTCGCGGCGGGCCTTCGACATCGAGGGCCTGGGCGAGAAGCAGCTCCAGGCCTTCTTCGATCGCGGCTGGATCAAGGAGCCCGCCGACATCTTCCGTCTGGCCAAGGACCAGGAGAAGCTCGACGAACTGCGCGGGACCGAGGGCTACGGCGAGACGAGCGTCGCCAATCTGATCGCCGGCATCGAGGCGCGCCGAGCCATCCCGCTGGATCGCTTCATCTACGGCCTGGGCATGCGCCACATCGGCGAGACGACCTCGCTGGCGCTCGCCCGCAACTTCGAGACGGTGGAGGCCTTCCTGGCCGCCGCACGGGCGGCGGCGGCGGCTCTTGAAGGGGAGGCCCACGCCCAGTTCGTGCATCTGGAGGGCGTCGGGCCGACGGCGCTGGAGGCCATCCTCGCCTGGGCCGAGGCGCCGCCGCGCGACCTGCTGGTGCCCGACGAGGCCAGCTTCGACACCCGCGCCAAGGCGGCGATCCCGAAGCTGAACAGGACGGCGCGCGAGGCGCTGGAGCGGCGCTTCCACGACTGGGCGGCCTTCGAGCGCGCCGCCCGCGCGGCCGTCGAGCACCGGCCGGGCGAGGCCTTCCGCGAACTGGAGGCGGTGGACGGCGTCGGCCCCGTGGCCGCGCGGATGATCGGGACCTTCTTCGCCGAGGACCACAACAACCGCACGGTGGAGAACCTGCTGGCCGAGCTGGAGGTCCAGCCGGCCGAGCGGCCCAAGACCGACACGGCGGTGGCCGGCAAGACGATCGTCTTCACCGGCAGCCTCGAGCGCATGACCCGCGACGAGGCCAAGGCCCAGGCCGAGGCGCTGGGCGCCAAGGTGTCGGGTTCGGTGTCGAAGAAGACCGACCTGGTCGTGGCCGGCCCCGGCGCCGGCTCGAAGCTCAAGACGGCCACCGACCTCGGCATCGAGGTCATCAGCGAGGACGACTGGCTGAAGCTGGTGGCGGGCTAGCCGTGGTCCTTTCCCCTCCCCGCAAGGGGGAGGGGCTTTCAGGTGCTACAGCGCCGCGCAGGCCTCGGTGAGCCAGGCCTTGACCTCGCCATCGACCAGCGGGCCGACCTCGCGCAGGACGCGGGCGTGGTAGGCGTCCATCTGGCCGCGTTCCTCCGGGCTCAGCATGTCGACCACGATCAGGCGGCGGTCGATGGGCGCGAGCGTCAGGGTTTCGAAGCCCAGCATGGGCCGCTCGCCGCCGTCGATCTCCTTGGCCGCGGTCACATACTGCAGGTTCTCGATGCGGATGCCGTAGGCGCCTTCCTTGTAGTAGCCGGGCTCGTTGGAGACGATCATGCCGGGCTTCAGGGCCACGCTGTTCGGGGCCTTCGAGATGCGCTGCGGCCCCTCGTGGACGCCCAGATAGCTGCCGACGCCATGGCCGGTGCCGTGGTCGTAGTCGAGGCCCGCCATCCACAGCGGCGCGCGCGCCAGCGCATCCAGGGCCGAGCCGGTGGTCCCGGCCGGGAAGCGAATGCGGGCGAGCGCCAGGTGGCCCTTCAGCACCAGGGTGAAGCGCTCGGCCATCTCGCGGGAGGGCTCGCCGATGGCGACCGTGCGGGTCACGTCGGTGGTGCCGTCCAGGTACTGGGCGCCGGAATCGACCAGCAGCAGGGAGCCGGCCTCGGTGCGCCTGTTCAGCCGCTCGGTCGGGCGGTAGTGGACGATGGCGCCGTTGGAGGCCGCGCCTGCGATGGTGTCGAAGGAGAGGTCCTTCAGCGCGCCGGTGGCCTCACGGAAGCCTTCCAGCTTGGTCACCACCGTCTTCTCGTCGGGCAGGCTCACCTGCGCCTCGGTGGCCAGCCAATGGAGGAAGCGGGCCAGCGCCGCGCCGTCGCGCACATGGGCCTTGTGGGCGCCTTCGATCTCCACGGCGTTCTTGCAGGCCCGCGGCAGGGCGCAGGGATCCTCGGCGCGGATGGTCTGCGCGCCGGCGCCCTCCAGGGTGTCGAAGTACCAGGCCGAGGACTGGCCGGCGTCCACCAGCACCTTCTGGCCCTTGAGGCTTGCGAGCGCGCCTTCCAGTTGGTCGGGCGTCTCCAGGCTGACCTCGTTGCCGAGCCAGGCTGGCAGGTCGGGCGTCACCTTGGCCGGGTCGAGGAAGAGGCGGGCCGAGCCGTCCTTGCGCAGGATCGCCTGGGCCAGCGGCAGGGGGCTGCGGATCACGTCGCCGCCGCGGATGTTGAACAGCCAGGCGATGGAGGCCGGGGCGGTGAGGACGGCGGCGTCCGCGCCCTTCTCGGCCACAGCCTCGCCCACCCGGGCGCGCTTGGCGCCGGACTCTTCGCCAGCGTATTCGAGCGGATGGGGAACGACCGGGGCCTGCGGCTGGGCGGGGCGGGCGGCGCCCCAGGCGGCGTCCAGCGGGTTCTTCGCCACGGGCTTCAGCGTCGCCCCGGCCTTCTCCACCGCCGCGCGGATTCGGGCCAGCGCATCGGGGCTGTGCAGGCGCGGATCATAGCCGATGGCCTGGCCCCTGGCCGCGGCGGTCTCGAGATAGGCCGGCACGCCGCCCTCCACGAGGTCGCGGATCTCGAACAGGCTCTCGTCCACCTGGTCGCGGACCTGCAGCGTGTAGCGCCCGTCGACGAAGACGGCGGCCTTGTCCTTCAGGATCACCGCGGCGCCGGCCGAGCCGGTGAAGCCGGTGGCCCAGGCCAGGCGGTCGTTGGCCTCGGGCAGATATTCGTTCTGGTGCTCGTCCTCATGCGGCACGAGGAATCCGTCCAGGGCCTGCTCGGCCATGGCCTGGCGGATCAGGGGGACGTGCTTGGGGCCGAAGGAGCGGTCGGTGGTTTCATCGAAGGTCTGGCGCATGGGGAAGATTTAGGCCTCCGCGGGGCCCGGCGCCACGGGAAGTTTTGCCCGTCAGAGCCGGCGGTAGAGCAGGGTCGACCCATCCTCGAGCCTGCCGCGCAAACCGGCCCAGACGCCGCCTTCGTCATACCAGTTGTCGATCTCGGCCTCGCCCCGCACCGACCAGCGGGTGGCGGCGACCGTGGCGCCGGCCGCGGTCTGCACGCGCTCGCGCCCGCCCCGGGAAACGCTGACCTTCAGGAGCTTGCCGAGCTGGGGATTGAACAGCGGCCCGTCGAAGGCGGCCGTATTCCAGTGGGTGAGGGGCGCGGTCCCGGCGGGGGCGTTCACCTGGCCGCCGGGGCCCTCGATGCGCACGCCGGCGCCGGTGGCCTCGGCGCTGACCCGCTCGCGCTTGCCGTTGGAGTTGGTCTGGGTCGAAAGGGCGGCGAAGTCGCCGTCGCGCCAGCGTTCGGTCGCCGTGTGGGTGTAGCGGAAGACGGGCACGGGGCCGAGCTTCACGATCATCTCGGCCTCGGTCGAGACGTCGACCCCGCCGCCGCTGCGGGAAAACCGCATCAGGTGCTCGCCGACGCGGTCGCCGTTGCGGAAGACGGCGAAGGCGAGCCGCCCGCCGGCCGGCGGCGCGGCGATCGCGAGCGACGGCGGAAGCGCGAGGCCGAGGCCTGCGGCCATCAGGCTGCGGCGGG
>NZ_JACESE010000016.1 GCF_013911965.1 Phenylobacterium sp.
TGCGCCGCATGGCCTTGCCGGGCAGTTGCGACAGGTCGCCCAGCGGCAGGGACTCCGCAGCCTGACGCAGGCCGTAGGCGGCGCGGCGAACCAGGGTGGCGGGGGAGAAGACGCCGACGAAGCCGTGGCCCACCGACACTTCGGTGTTGGCCAGCTCGCGCTTGAACCGGTAGTCGCCGGGGCCGAGATCCAGGCGGTGATAGGGCGTCGTCTCCATCCAGCGCAGGATGTCCTGGAAGAGAAGCAGGCCCGGCGAATAGCGCTCCGCCTCGGGATCGTGGGCGATCAGCCAGCCGTGGATGGTGCGCCGGCCGCGCAGGTGCAGATGGGCCGCCGCCAGGCGCTCGCCGAAATGCAGGGTGAAGAGCGTGCCGCCGAACTCCGGATCGCGGCTGGCGAAGAGATCGCGCACCAGGCGCTGGGTCCAGCCGGGGGCGAAGATGTCCGACTGGTGGGTGGCGCGCAGCTGGGCCCGTTTCCAGGCGATCAGCTGGTCGAAATCGGCGGCCGCACGGCTGAAGGCGGTGAAGCGGACAGGTCCCAGCTCGCGCTCGGCCTTGCGCCGCTTCTTGTCGCAATCCTTCAGCAGACCGACCCCGGCCGCGCGCCGTTCGGCGGCGTAGGCCTCGTAGCTCCCGCCGATATCAACGACGTGGGAGGCCATGTGTCCGCGGGCGAAGGGGGCGAAGGGGGCGCTGGCCTCCAGCATGTGGCAGAAGTCGAACCGCTGCACGCCCAGGGCGGCGACGATCTCGCGCGGGGCGACGGTGACCCCGGCCTCAGCCACCAGGCCCTGATAGTCGCACATGGGCGCGCCCGCCGGCAGGGCGGTGACGCCGGCGCCCTGCAGGGCCATGAAGCCCACATCGGCGCCCTCGCGGCGCAGCACCGCCACCCGCACGCCGTCGCGGCCCTGGGCGCGGTCGACCGCGCGGGCCCAGTGGGGCGAGAGGAAGGGGCTGTCGAAGACGACGTCCTGCTGGGCCTGCAGCTGCGCCCAGCGCTCCAGCCGCGCAGGCGTCAGGTCCTGCGGACGGACGACCTCGATCTGCAAGGCGGACATGGGCGCGATGATGCTCGAACAGGTTGAGACGTCGCCAGCCTACGCGCCGAAGAGTTTCCGGCAGGTTGCCGGCCGGCTCAGGCTGCGCCGTGGCGCTCCCAGTCCGGGTCGAACTCCGAGACCAGATGGCCGGGCGCCACCTCGGTCAGGCGGGGGATGTAGATCGGGGCCGTCGGATCGACCGTCACCTTGGAGGGCAGGAAGCGCAGGGCGGCGCCGGGATCGAGCGGGCTGGGCGGCTCGCCCGTCAGCTTCAGGCGCTTGCGGCTGCGCTCGTAGTCGGGGTCGGGGATCGGCGCGGCCGACAGCAGGGCCTGGGTGTAGGGGTGCTGCGGGTCGGAATAGAGCCTGTCGCGCTCGGCCATCTCCATCACCCGGCCGAGATAGAGCACCATGACCCGGTGGCTGATCTCGCGCACCACGGCCAGGTCGTGGCTGATGAAGATCATGGCCAGGCCCATCTCCTTCTGCAGCTCGATCAGAAGGTCGATGATCTGGGCGCGGATGGAGACGTCCAGGGCCGACACGGCCTCGTCGCAGATGACCAGCCTGGGCTTCAGGATCATGGCCCGGGCGATGCCCACGCGCTGGTTCTGGCCGCCCGACAGCTCGTGCGGGTAGCGGTTGATCAGTTCGGGCGCGAGGCCGGCGCGCACCATCATGGCCCGCACTTCGCCGTCCCGTTCGTCGCGGCCCATGCCGGGGCGGAAGATCTTCAGCGGCTCGGCGATGGAATCGCCGATGGTCATGCGCGGATCGAGGCTGGCCAGCGGGTCCTGGAAGACGATCTGCATGTCCTTGCGCGCCGCCCGCAGGGTCTCGCGCTCGGCATGGGTGATGCCCCGGCCCATCAGGGTCACCGCGCCGTCCGTCGGCTTGATCAGGTTGAGCACGGCGCGCGACAGGGTGGACTTGCCGCAGCCGCTCTCGCCGACGACGCCCAGGGTCTCGCCCTGGCGGACCTCGAAGGAGACGCCGTCCACCGCCCGCAGCTGGCGCTCGCCGCCGAACAGGCCCTGGCGGATGGGGAACCAGACCTTCATGTCCTTGGCCGCCACGATCACCGGCGCGTCATCGGGCACGGGCGCGATCGTCGGCCGGCCGCCGCGGTCGGCGCGGTCCAGGCGCGGAATGGCCTCGAGCAGGTCGCGGGTATAGTCGGTCTTCGGCGCGGCGAAGATCTCGCGCACCGGGCCTTCCTCCACATACTGGCCGTCCTTCATCACGCAGACGCGGTCGGCCAGGCGGGCGATGACGCCCATGTCGTGGGTGATCAGCACCATGGCCGTGCCCGTCTCGCGGCCCAGCTCGGCCATCAGGTCGAGGATCTCGGCCTGCACCGTCACGTCGAGCGCCGTGGTCGGCTCGTCGGCGATGAGCAGCTCGGGCCCGCCGGCCATGGCCTGGGCGATCATCACCCGCTGGCGCATGCCGCCGGACAGTTCGTGCGGATACTGCTTCAGCCGGCGCGCGGCGTCGGGGATGCGGACATGGTCGAGCCACTGGCGGGCGCGGGCCATGGCGTCGGCCTGGGACAGGCCCAGATGCAGGCGCAGGGGTTCGGCGATCTGCTCGCCGATCCGCACGTGCGGGGTCAGCGCCGTCAGCGGATCCTGGAAGATCATGGTCATCTTCGAGCCGCGGATGCGGTTGAGAGCGCGGGGCTTCAGGCCCAGGATCTCCTGGCCCTGGAAGCGGACCGAGCCCGTCGCCCGGCCGTTCTGGGCCAGGAGGCCCATGACCGTCATGAAGGTCTGGCTCTTGCCCGAGCCGCTTTCGCCGACCACGCCCAGCGTCTCGCCCCGGGCGACCTTCAGGGAGACGCCCCGAACCGCCGGGACCGGACCGTCATGGGTGTCGAAGGTGACCTTCAGATCATCGATCGCCAGGACGGGCGGGGCGGCTTCAGACGCGGACAAGGGCGGACTCCGGAAATTGAGCGGTCGACCATAGACCTCGCGGCCCGCCTTGTGAAACAACCGCGCCGCCCAAGCCGCCCTTCGAGCCAGACCATGCCCGTTTCCGCCGAGAAGCCGACGCGTCCCGCCCTCTTTCTCGACCGCGACGGGGTGCTGAACCTCGATCACGGCTATGTCTCGCGCTGGGAGGACTTCGCCTGGGTCGAGGGCGCGCGCGAGGTGGTCGCCGCCTTCAACCGCGCCGGCTGGTGGGTCTTCGTGGTCACCAACCAGTCGGGCATCGGCCGGGGCTACTACACCGAGGACGACATGCACGCCCTGCACGCCCGCATGGGCGAGGCCCTGGCGGAGGCGGGCGCCCGGATCGACGCCTTCTACTGGTGCCCCCATCATCCGGAGGCGGCGGAGGCGCGGTTCCGCCATCCCGATCCGCCCGACCGCAAGCCCAATCCCGGCATGTTGCTGCGGGCCATGGACGAGTGGCCGGTCGACCGTGAGGCCTCCTTCATGATCGGCGACAAGCCCGGCGACATGGAAGCCGCCCGCCGCGCCGGCGTGCGCGGCCACCTGTTCGAGGGCGGCGATCTGCGGGCCTTCCTCGAGGGGCTGGGCCTGCTGCCCTAGGAGCGGAAAGCTGCGCTCCCCAAGGCTCGCCTTGCTCGCGCCTCCAGGATGAGGGGCTAACGCCCCTCCATCTTCTCCAGCATGCGTTCCAGCGTCGGCAGTTCGTCGGCCTCGCCCGGCGGCTTGTCCCAGCGGATGCGGCTGATGCGGGGGAAGCGCATGGCGACCCCGGACTTATGGCGGGTGGAGCGCTGCAGGCCCTCGAACGCCACCTCGAACACCAGCCCCTTGTGCGGCTCGGCGCGCACCGAACGGACCGGTCCGAAGCGTTCGATGGTGTTGTCGCGGACGAACTTGTCGATCTCCTTCAGCTCCTCGTCGGTGAAGCCGAAATAGGCCTTGCCGACCGGGGTGAGCATCCGCCCGCCGTCCGGAGCCTGCGTCCAGACGCCGAAGGTGTAGTCGGAGTAGAAGCTGGAGCGCTTGCCGTGGCCCCGCTGGGCGTACATCAGCACCGCATCGATCAGGAACGGGTCGCGCTTCCACTTGAACCAGGGGCCCTTGGGCCGTCCGGCCTCGTAGATCGAGGTCTTTTCCTTGAGCATCAGCCCCTCGGCGATCTGCGGATCGCCCGCCGGCGGGTTCGCGCGCAGGTCGGCGAGCTCGCCCCAGCTCTCGAAGGGCTGCAGGGGCGACAGGTCGATGCGGTCCGATCGCAGGCGGCCGATCAGCGCCTCCAGCCGCGCCCGGCGCTCGACGAAGGAGAACGTCCGCAGGTCCTCGCCGTCCAGCGCCAGCAGATCGTAGGCCCGGACGCCGGCGGGGAAGCCGCGCAGCATCTTTGCATCGACCGTCTTTCGGTTCAGCCGCTGCTGCAGGTCGCCGAAGGGGGCGACCACGCCCTCGCGCCGGACGAGCAGTTCGCCGTCCAGGGCGCCTTCGAAGTCCAGCGCCGCGACCACGTCGGGAAAGACCGCCGAGATGTCGTCGCCCGTGCGGCTGTAGAGCCGCTTCACCCCCGCCTCGCTGACCGCCTGGATGCGGATGCCGTCCCATTTCCACTCGGCGACATAGTCCGCCGGATCGAGCCTGGCGAAATCGACCGCCTCGTCGATCGCCTGGGCCAGCATGACCGGCCGGAAGCGCCCCGGCGCGTCGGGAGAGGGCCGCTCGCCATGGCCCTCCAGCCAGGCGAACAGGTCCTCGTAGGGCGCGTGCAGGGCGTGCCAGACCTCCTCGATCTGGGCGATCTCCACCCCGCCCAGGTCGGCGCAGGCCTGTTTGGCCAGCCGCGCCGACACGCCGACCCGCAGGCCGCCGGTCATCAGCTTGAGCAGCGCCCAGCGCGAGGTGGGCTCCAGGGCGTCCAGCCAGCCTTCGATCAGCCGCTGCACCTCGGCCCGGCTGGCCCCGCGCAGGGCGTCGACCACCTCCGAAAGCTCCGGCTCGCGGTTGGCGCCGGGGCGCTGCGGCCAGACCAGGGCCACGGTCTCGGCCAGGTCGCCGACATAGTCGTAGGACCAGCGGAAGAGGGTGGCGTCCATCCGCGCCTCCACCGCCTTGCGGATGAAGGCCGGCTTGGCCGCGGAAAAGGCGAGGTCGCCGGTCAGCGCCGCCAGAGCCCAGCCGCGGTCGGGGTCGGGCGTCTTGCCCAGATAGTCGCGCACCAGGGTCAGCTTGGCGTTGCGCGAGGCGGTGTAGGACAGGCGGTCGAGCAGGTCGGCGAAGGCGCGCATGGAAGGTCAGGCGCCTCCCGCTCGGCAAGGCGCGCGCACGCGGCTATAGCCGAAGAGGTCCCGAGCCCCGGAGGAGCCCCGCCCATGGCCGATGTCCAGGTCACCTGCGCCGTGCGCCAGCCGCGCAAGAACCCGCACGAAGGGATCACCCACCTGGGCGGCCACGGCTGGAAGAAGACCAAGGCCGAGATGATCGCCGCCATCGAGGGGCGCAGGGACACCTTCCACCTGATGGCGGGCGGCGAGCGGGCGGAGATCGGCGTGCTGAACGGCCCGAACGGCAAGTATCTGCGCGCCTACGCCCAGGGGCAGTGGAACGACGCGCTCCTGAAGCTGCCCATGTGCATCTAGAGGACGCCTCACTCGCCCTCCTCCTCTTCATAGCCCACCAGGGCGAGCGCCCGGGCCGGGATTCCGTGCAGCTCGGCCCAGCGGGCCAGCGCCTCCTCCCGGCCATGGGTGATCCAGAGTTCGCCAGGACGGATCTCGTCCACCGTCGCGGTCAGTTCGTCCCAGTCGGCGTGGTCGGAGATGATCAGCGGCAGCTCCACGCCCCGCTGGCGGGCGCGGGCCCGCACCCGCATCCAGCCCGAGGCGAAGGCCAGCACCGGATCGGCGAAGCGGCGGCCCCAGCGGTCGGCCAGCGCCGAGGGCGGGCCGATGACGATGGTCCCGGCGAAATCCTGCTTCTTCTCCGTCGTCGCCGGACGAAGCTCGCCCAAGTCGATCCCGTGGGCCTCGTAGAGCCGGTTCAGCCGCTCGAGCGCGCCATGGACGTAGATGGGCTGGTCCCAGCCGGCCTCCCGCAGCAGGGCGATGACCCGCTGCGCTTTTCCGAGCGCATAGGCCCCGACCATGTGCGTCCGCTCAGGGAACTGGGCGACCGAGCGCAGAAGGCGGGCGATCTCCTCCCTGTCGTCGGGATGGCGGAAGACCGGCAGGCCGAAGGTCGCCTCCGAGATGAAGACGTCGCAGGGAACGGGCTCGAAGCCTGCGCAGGTGGGATCGCGCCGTCGCTTGTAGTCGCCGGAGACCACCATGGTCAGGCCCTTCCACCGGACCACCGCCTGGGCCGAGCCCAGGACGTGCCCGGCGGGGACCAGCGTCACCTCCACGTCGTCGCGGGCCACGCTCTGGCCGTAGGCCGCCGGCTGGCGGGCGCGGGCGAAGCCTTCGCCGTAGCGCTCGCCCATGATGGCCAGGGTCTCCGGCGTGGCCAGCACGGCGCCATGGCCGGCGCGGGCGTGGTCGGAATGGCCGTGGGTGATCACCGCCCGGTCCACCGGCCGGACGGGGTCGATGTAGAAGTCGCCCGGCGCGCAGTAGAGGCCCTCGGGCTTGGGGCAGAGCAGGTCCTGCGGCTTGATCATGGCCATCTCAGATGGGCCCAGGCGCGTCCGCGCGCCACATTACGAACCGTCCACTTCATTACACAGTATTCATATTGTGAAATCGAGCTCATGACCAAGACTTAACAAGCATTCCGGAGATGTCGGAACTATACACACGGTCATCGGAACGCGGCGACGCGCTCCACCACATCAGACCCGAAAGAGACACCGACATGACCCGCCTCCCCGTCCTCGGCTTCGCCAACCTCGCCCTGGCCGCCACGCCCGTCCTGGCCCTCGCCCTGGCCGCCTACACCAACGCCCTGCCGCTGTTCTGATGAGCGGCGGGGCCCCGCCCCCCGCTCCTTCCCCAAACGCCCGAGCTTCGCTTTTCGTTGACCGCCGCGACGGCGCCTGTTTAGGGGCTTAGGCCATGGCCGAGCCCCCCGACTTCTTCCAAGCCATGAGCGGCGCCCTCGACGAGGACGCCGCCCGCCAGATGGTGATGCGCACGCCGCAGACCGAGGCCCTCGGCTTTCAGTTCCTCTCCGTCAGCCCCGGACGCGGCGCCATCCGCGCGCCCTGGCGCGCCGAACTGGTGGGCGATCCGGAGACCCAGGTGATCGCCTCGGGCGTCGTCACCACCCTTCTCGACCATGTCTGCGGCCTGTCCATCCGGGCCGCCGAGGCCGTGCCCCAGGGCACGCTCGACCTGCGCATCGACTATATGCGCCCGGCCCGGGCCCGCGCCGACCTGGTGGCCGAGGGCCATTGCTACAAGCTCACCCGCACCATCGCCTTCGTCCGCGCCCAGGCCCATGACGGCGATCCGGACGATCCGGTGGCCACCGCCCAGGCCGCCTTCGCCCTGCGGGAAGGAGGCGCCGCATGGGGGAGGTGAACCTGCCCGCCGAGCGGCTGGCCGCCTTCCTGGCGCGCACGCCCTACGTCGCCTTTCTGGGCATGAAGGCCGAGCTGGCCGGCGACGAGATGACGGCCGTCCTGCCGTTCTCGCCGCACCTGATCGGCAACACCCTGCTGCCCGCCCTGCACGGCGGGGTGCTGGGCGCCTTCATGGAGATGACGGCGCTCGCCCAGCTGGCCGTGCTCACCGGACAGCCGCGGCCGGCCAAGACCATCGACGTGACCATCGACTATCTCCGGCCGGGCCGGGCCATGGCCACCTATGCCCGCGCCGAGGTGAAGAAGGCCGGGCGGCGCATCTCTTCCGTCCACGTGGAAGCCTGGCAAGAGGCCCGCGCCAAGCCCGTCGCCGCCATCCGCGGCCACTTCCTGATGCAGGGCGAGGGCTGAGGGCGGCAACCCCCGCGACAAATGCCGCTTGAGGCGCCGGCGGCGGCGCGCTACCGCCTCGGACCATGCTGTCCGGACTCTCCCATCAGGCCCAGGGGGCCAAGAGCTGGCCCTTCGAACAGGCCCGCCTCATCCTCGCCCGCATCCTGCGCCTGCGTCTTTCCGACGCCGAGCGCGACCTGGCTTCAAGCCTGATCCACGAGGGCAAGGCGGCGGAGGCCGTCGCCACCTTCCCGGCGCTCGCCAAGCCCGTCGTCTTCCAGTGCGGCTACGGCGCCAGCGGCCTGCCACACCTGGGCACCTTCGGCGAGGCGACGCGGCCGACCATCGTGCGCACCGCCTTCCGGGCGCTGACGGCCGACGCCATCCCGACCACGCTGATCGTCTTCTCCGACGACATGGACGGCCTGCGGAAGATCCCCGACAACGTGCCCAACCGGCAGATGCTGGAGGAGGATCGCGACAAGCCGGTCACCCGCGTGCGCGATCCCTTCGGCGAGCACGAGAGCTTCGGCCACCACAACAACGCCCGCCTGCGCGCCTTCCTGGACGGCTTCGGCTTCGACTACACCTTCATGTCGGCCACCGACTGCTACACCTCGGGCCGGTTCGACGCGGTGCTGCTGCGCGTCCTGGAGCGCTTCGACAAGATTCAGGCGATCATGCTGCCGACCCTGGGCGAGGAGCGGCGCGCCACCTATTCGCCCTTCCTGCCCATCAGCCCCAAGACCGGCAAGGTGCTGCAGGTCCCGACGCTGGAGCGCAATCTCGAGAAGGGAACCATCGTCTTTGCGGACGAGGACGGGACGCGGACCGAGGTCCCCGTCACCGGCGGCCATGTGAAGCTGCAGTGGCGCCCCGACTGGGCCGCCCGCTGGACGGCGCTGGAGGTCGACTTCGAGGCCTCGGGCAAGGACTTGGTGGATTCCGTGCGGGTCTCCAACAAGGTCTGCCAGGCGCTCGGCGGCACGCCGCCCGAGGCCTTCCACTTCGAACTCTTCATGGACGAGAACAACCAGAAGATCTCGAAGTCCAAGGGCAACGGCCTGACCATCGAGGAATGGCTGCGCTACGGCGCGCCCGAAAGCCTCGCCTACTACATGTACCAGTCGCCGAAGTCGGCCAAGCGACTCTATTTCGACGTCATTCCCAAGGCGACGGACGAGTATCTGCAGCAGCTGGATGCGCTCAACCGCAAGCGGGCCGAGGGCGACGACGCCGCCCAGCTCGACAATCCGGCCTGGCACGTCCACCGCGGCGATCCGCCGGAGAAGGGCTCGCCGGTCAGCTTCTCCCTGCTGCTCAACCTCGTCTCGGCGGCCGACGCTTCGACGGCCGACATCCTGTGGGCCTTCATCAGCCGCTACATCCCCGGCGCGACGCCACAGAGCGAGCCCCTGCTGGCCAAGCTCGTCGGCTATGCGCTGAACTATTACGAGGACTTCGTGAAGCCCACGAAGGCCTTCCGCGCGCCGACCGACCAGGAGCGGGCGGCGATCGAGGACCTGGCCGCGCGGCTGCGGGCCCTGCCGGCCGGCGCCGACGCCGAGGCGATCCAGAACGAGGTGTTCGAGGCGGGCAAGGCGGGCGGCTTCGAGCCCCTGCGCGCCTGGTTCCAGGCCCTATACGAAGTCCTGCTCGGCCAGAGCCAGGGCCCCCGCTTCGGCTCCTTCGTGGCCATCTTCGGGATCGAGCGGACCCTGGAGCTGATCGACAGGGCGCTCGCCGGGGACCTGGTGAAGGGCTGAGGCGGAGCGGCCGCAGACTCCCTCAGTCGCTTCGCGACAGCTCCCCCTGGAAGGGGGAGCGTCTTCGCACGGGGTCCCTCAAAACTGCTGAGCAGATCCTCCCCCTTCTTCAGGGGGAGGTGGCCCGGAGGGCCGGAGGGGGTCAGCGGCCTCTCCGCCTTACGATCCCCAGTCGCCGTCGATCCAGCCGCCGGCGCCGATGGGCATGCCCGGAGGCGCTTCGGGGCGGGTCTCCTTGGCCTTGGCGAGGCGGCGGAGCTCCTCGGGATCCTCGATCAGGGCGATCAGCCGCTCGCGGTGGGCGCGGGTGACGGCGTCGCCGCTGCGGCCCGCGAGCTTGGCGGCCGCACGGTCCAGCGCCGCCAGGGCGAGCGCCGCCACCGCCGGCGGGGTCTCGGGCTCGCCGGCCAGCCGGCCGAGATCGAGCACCGCGCGGGCCTGGGTGCGGTGGGCCACCGGCAGGAGGGCGGCCTCGGCCGGGTTGTTGAAGACCTGATCGACCAGGGCGTTCAGCACCTCGGCCCCGCCGGGCAGGGCCGGATCGAGGCGGTTCTGCTCCACCAGGCGCGCCAGGCGCTTGGGGTTCAGCAGGACGTCGAGGGTGAGGCCCGCGGCCGTCTCGGCGGCGGCGAGATTGTCGAAGACCGGGCCGCCCAGGGTCGGGAAAACCTCGATCTCCGTCTGCCGGTCCCAGGCGCCTTCCTGGCCGGCCGACAGCAGCGGCAGGAGGCCGGCGGGCGTGGTGAGCGCCGCAGGCTCCAGCGTCGCCAGCAGGGCCGACACCGCCTGCCGCTGGGCCGCCGCCGGGACGGGGGGCGAGGCCTCGGTCCCGTCGCCGATGACCGAATAGGCGTAGTCCACGCCGCCGACCAGCTTGCCGGCCGCCTCGATCTGATAGCGGTGCAGCAGGAAGATCGGCACGTACTTGCGCCGCAGCATGGAGACCGGCTCGCCCGGGTGCAGGGCGGCCAGGCCGAAGTTGGACAGCGCCACGCGGCGCACCGCCATCATGCGCGAAAGCTCGGCGGCCGGATCGGCCCCGTCGTCCCACAGGCTGGCCCAGGGTTGGCCGACCGCCAGGCCCCGCGCATCGGCGTCGGAGATGTAGCGCAGGCCGCCCTTGGCGTTCTGGTTCAGCAGGGCCTGCCCCGCCTCGCCGCCGGGCCCGTACAGCCAGGCGATGGAGAGCTTGTCCCAGTCGCCGATGCCCACGGCGTAGGCGTCGGAGAGGTCGATGCGGCCGTCCTTCAGCAGAATGCGCGGCGGCGGATAGTCCATGACGCTGGCGCGCCCCTGGGTGCTGGCGGCGAAGTTGTGGGAGAGGCCGAGCGAATGGCCCACCTCGTGGGCGCCCAGCTGGCGCAGGCGGGCGAGCGCGGCCTGGGCGGGATCATTTCCGCCGCCGGTCCCGACCTTGTCGGCGCCGACCAGGCCTTCGAAGATCAGCATGTCCTGGCGCACGCGCAGGGCGCCCAGCACCACCGAGCCCTTCAGGATCTCGCCCGTGCGGGGATCGGTCACCGCCTGGCCGTAGGACCAGCCGCGGGTCGCCCGGTCGGCCCAGTTGATCATGCTGTAGCGCACGTCCAGCGGATCGGCGCCCTCGGGCAACAGTTCGACGCGGAAGGCGTCCTTGTAGCCGGCGGCCTCGAAGGCCTGGGCCCACCAGCCGGCCCCCTCCATCAGGGCGCTGCGGATCGGCTCGGGCGCGCCGCGGTCCATGTAGAAGACGATGGGCTTCTTCACCGTCGAGACCGCCGCCGTCGGATCGGTCTTCTCCAGGCGGAAGCGGACGGCCGTCTGTTCGACGATCGGCTGGCCGAGCGGGGCGGCGAAATCCAGGTGGAGCTGCGAGAAGGAGCCGCCGCGCGGATCGAAGGCCAGCGGCTGGTAGCCGGGCTCGGGCAGCTTCACGAAGGAATGGCGCACCGCCACGGTGAAGCGCCCGGCCTCGGGGGCGATGTTGGCGACCTCGTCGCCCGGCTCGTCGGAGGCGAAGGTCTGGCGCGCCTCCAGTTCCACATTTTCAGGGAAGGCCCTGGCCGCGGCGGCGTCCACGAGGGTGAGGTCGGCGACCTGGCGCCAGCCCTTCTCGCCGGCGGCCTCCAGGGCCTTGGTCACGCCGTTGGCGTCGGCGGTGAGGAAGCTGGAAATGTCGATCAGGATCCGCCCGGCCGCGTCGGTGGAGACGATGTCGCCGGCCCAGACGGTGGAGGGCGCGAAGGCCTCTCGCGCGGCGGCCTGCTCCTCGGGCGGGGCGCCTTCGGCGCGGAAGCGGTGGTTCTCGTACTCGGCCACGACCTTGCCGCCCATCCGGCGGAAGGCGAGGATGCGGCCCGGCTCCACCCGTCCGCGGTCGAGGCCGATGGGCGCCGAGCCCAGCCCCGTGCGCAGCGAGGCCATATGGATGTAGCGGCCGCTGACGCCGTTGGCGTCGGGCGGCGGCAGCAGCATCAGAACGCGGCCCTTCTCGGCGTCGACATAGAGGGGAATGAGGCCGTCCAGGCGCTGCAGGCCGGCCACAGCCTGGGCCATCGGCTGGGGCGCGGCGAGGCTCGGAGCCGGCGCGCAGACGAGGACAGCCGCCGCCGCAGCAGCCGCGAAGAGAGAATTCCGGAACACCTGTACGCCCCCCGATCAGAACCGCGGCCAGCCTAGGCGGCGCCGCGCGGCGGCGTCCATGCCCGCGGCGCTGGAAGGGCCGCCAAACCTGCGGTTGCCTTGACGTTGACGTAAGATGCCACTTACATCGTCAGCCAAAATCAGGACGCCGAAAACAGGCCCAAACCGGAGACGCCCACCATGCCCACCGACCTGCGCCGCCCGCAACGCACCTATACGATCCGCCAGCTCTGCCTGGAGTTCAAATGCACGCCGCGCGCCCTGCGCTTCTATGAGGACAAGGGTCTGCTCGCCCCCGCCCGCGACGGCATGAACCGGGTCTATTCCTACAAGGACCGCGCCCGCCTGAAGCTGATCCTGCAGGGCAAGCGCGTGGGCCTGTCTCTGGCCGAGATCGGCGAGATCCTCGACCTCTACGACCTGGACGACGGCGGCGCGGCCCAGATGGCCAAGTCGCTGCGCAAGTTCAAGGAACGCATCCTGGCCCTGGAATCCCAGCGCGAGGACATCGACCGGGCCATCAACGAACTGAAGACCGGCTGCGACAACCTGGAGCAGAAGCTGGCCGCCACCCGGCCCGACCTGCTGCCGCGCGCCGCCGACTACGACCAGATGCTGCGCCAGCGCCTCGACGGCCTGGAGCATGTGGGCGCCAAGTAAGGCCCCGCCTCGTTCAGACACCTGATTGCGTCGGGCCGGACCGCCGGCCCGACGCCTTTCGCTGGAGTTTCCATGCCCTACAAGCCGCCTGTCGCCGACCACCTCTTCCTGCTGCGCGACGTCCTCGGCATCGGCCGCTACGGCGATCTGCCGGGTTTTGCGGAGGCGTCGATGGACACGGTGGCTCAGATCGTCGAGGAGGCGGGCCGCTTCACCAGCGAGGTGCTGGCGCCCCTGAACAGCGTCGGCGACAAGCAGGGCTGCACCTGGCGTCCGGACAACACGGTGACCACGCCGGACGGCTTCAAGGCGGCCTACAAGGCCCTGGTCGAAGGCGGCTGGCCGGCCCTGGGTTCGGAGACGGAGTTCGGCGGCCAGGGCCTGCCGCACGTGGTCAACCTCGCCTTCTCGGAGATGTCCTCCTCGGCCAACATGGCGTTCTCCATGTATCCGGGCCTGACGCACGGGGCCTATTCGGCGATCCTGAACGGCGGCTCGCCCGAACAGAAGGCGCTCTACCTGCCCAAGCTCGCCTCGGGCGAGTGGTGCGGGACCATGAACCTGACCGAGCCGCACTGCGGCACCGATCTTGGCCTGCTGCGCACCAAGGCGGTCCCGCAAGCCGACGGCTCCTACCGCATCACCGGCCAGAAGATCTGGATCTCGGGCGGCGAGCACGACATGGCCGACAACATCGTCCATCTGGTCCTGGCCAGGGTCGAGGGCGCGCCCGCCGGCACGCGCGGCATCAGCCTGTTCATCGTGCCCAAGTTCATTCCCGACGCCGACGGCAAGCCGGGCGCGCGCAACAGCGTCTTCTGCGCCGGCCTGGAAGAGAAGATGGGCATCCACGGCAACGCCACCTGCGTGATCCAGCACGAGGAGTCGCAGGGTTGGCTCGTGGGCGAGGAGAACCAGGGCCTGCGCCTGATGTTCGTGATGATGAACGAGGCCCGCATCGGCGTGGGCCTGCAGGGCATCGCCCAGGCCGAGGCCGCCTACCAGGCCGCCGCCCAATTCGCCAAGGAGCGGCTGCAGGGCCGCTCGCTCACGGGGCCGAAGAACCCCGACGGCCCGGCCGACCCGATCATCGTCCATCCTGACGTGCGCCGCATGCTGATGGACAGCCGCGTCATCATCGAGGGCGGCCGCGCCTTCCTGTTCTGGACCGCCCTGCACGGTGACCTGGCGCATGGCAGCCCGGACGAGGCGGTGCGCCAGAAGGGTTCGGACTACATGGCCCTGATGACGCCGGTGGTGAAGGGTTTCCTCACCGACCGGGGCTTCAAGGTCTGCTCCGACGCCATGCAGGTCCACGGCGGCTCGGGCTTCACCGAGCACTTCCCGGTCAGCCAGTACCTGCGCGACTGCCGCATCGCCCTGATCTACGAAGGCACCAACGGCGTCCAGGCGCTGGACCTGGTGGGCCGCAAGCTCGCCGCCGATGGCGGCCGCGGCGTCATGGGCTTCTTCGCCGAGATCGACGCCTATGTGGCCGCCCACGAGGACGACAAGGCGCTGGCGCCGATCATCGCAGGCCTCGCCAAGGCCAAGGAAGAGCTGCAGGACGCCACCATGTGGCTGATGGCCAACGGCCTGGCCAATCCGGACAACGCGGGCGCGGCCTCGACCGACTACATGCACCTCTTCGGCCTCACCGCGCTCGCCTACATGTGGGCGATGATGGCCCAGGCCGCGCAGGCCAGGATCGCGGCCGGCGAAACGGACGCCTTCTATGCGACCAAGCTGACGCTCGCCCGCTACTACGCCGAGCGCATCCTGCCGGAGACCTCGGCCCATCTGGCCAAGCTGAAGGCCGGCGCCGACACCCTGATGAGCCTGCCGGCCGAGGCCTTCTGATGGCGACCTATCGTGCGACCGTGGACTGGCGGCTGACCGAGGGCGAGGACTTCCTCGCCGGCCGCTACAGCCGCGGCCACGACCTCGCCTTCGACGGCGGAACCAAGGTGGCGGGCACGGCCTCGCCCCACGTGGTCGGCAACAAGTGGTCGGTGGCCGGGGCGGTGGATCCCGAGCAGATGCTCGTGGCCTCCCTCTCGGCCTGCCACATGCTGACCTTCCTGCACCGGGCCCGCCTCGCGGGCTTTGCGGTCAGCGCCTATGCGGACGAGGCCGAGGGCGTGATGAGCGAGATCGCGCCCGGCCGTCAGGCGGTGACCAAGGTCACCCTGCGTCCGAAGATCGAATGGTCCGGCGCGGCCCCCGACGCCGAGACGCTCGAGCGCCTGCACCACGAGGCGCACGAGGAATGCTTCATCGCCAACTCGGTGAAGACCGAGGTGGTGGTGGCATAGGCGCATCACCGGCAGCCTTGCGCGCCGCAGGCGCAGCAGGCGCCGCCAAGTGGTGACACGAAGGGCACGAAGGGGCGCGAAGGACACAGAGCGGGCGGCGTCACCCTTCGTGCGCTTCGTGAGCCCTTCGTGTCCTTTGTGTCACCTCTTCGACTCGCCCTGGCGGGCGGCGGGCCGAAGCGGCGCTGAGTCCAGCAGCGCTTTGAGGCGGGCCTTCAGCGCCGCCTCGTCCTTCATCTCGCACTCCCAGACCGTCTCGACCCGCCAGCCGGCGGCCTCCAGGGCCTCGCGAGCCGCAGCGTCGCGCGCGCGGTTGCGGCCGACCTTGGCCAGCCAGTAGTCGCGGTTGGCCTTGGGCACGCGGCTTCCGCGGGCGCAGTCGTGGCCGTGCCAGAAGCAGCCGTGGGCGAAGACCACGAGCCGGCGCCCCGACAGCACGATGTCGGGCGAGCCGGGCAGGTCCTTGCGATGCAGGCGGTAGCGGGCGCCGAGCTGCGTGAGCATACGCCGCAGCGTCTTCTCGGGCGCGGTGTCCCGCCCCTTCACCCGGGCCATGACGGCCGAGCGCTTTTCCGCGTCGTAGACGTCGGTCATGACGTCGCCGATCGGGCGCCCGGTCGCCGCAGGCCTCAGATTCCCTCGAAGAGGGCGGTCGAAAGGTAGCGTTCGGCGAAGCTCGGAATGATGGCCACCACCGTCTTGCCGGCCATGTCGTCGCGGCTGGCGACGTGGAAGGCGGCCGTCAGCGCGGCGCCGGAGGAGATACCCACCGGAACGCCCTCTTCCCGGGCCACGCGACGGGCCATGGCGAGGCTGTCGTCGTTGGAGACCTGGACCACCTCGTCGATGACGCTGCGGTCGAGGATGGAGGGCACGAAGCCCGCGCCGATGCCCTGGATCTTGTGCGGGCCCGGCTGGCCGCCGGAAAGGACCGGCGAGGCCTCCGGCTCCACGGCGATCATCTTCACCGAAGCCTTGCGGCCCTTCAGCACCTGGCCGACGCCGGTGATGGTGCCGCCGGTGCCGACGCCGGCGACCACGGCGTCCACCTTGCCGTCCGTGTCGTTCCAGATCTCTTCGGCCGTGGAAACCCGGTGAACCAGGGGATTGGCGCCGTTGTCGAACTGCTGGGGCATGACCGCGCCGGGCGTGGCCTCGACGATCTCGCGCGCCCGGGCGACCGCGCCGGCCATGCCGCGCTCGGCCGGGGTGAGCTCCAGCTTGGCGCCCATCAGGGCCAGCATCTTGCGCCGCTCGATGGACATGCTCTCGGGCATGACCAGGGTGAGCGGATAGCCCTTGGCCGCCGCCACGAAGGCGAGCGCGATGCCTGTGTTGCCGCTGGTCGGCTCGACGATGGTGGAGCCGGGCTTCAGCACGCCCTGGACCTCCAGCGCCTCGATCATGGAGACGCCGATGCGGTCCTTCACCGAGGCGATCGGGTTGAAGAACTCAAGCTTGGCCAGGACCTCGGCCTTGGGCTTCAGCGCCGCGGTCAGGCGCGGCAGCCGGATCAGCGGCGTGTCGCCGATGGTGTCGATGATGGAGTCGTAGACCTTGCCCCGCCCGGCGCGCTTGTAGCGCGCGGCGTCGTAGGTGGTGTCGGTAGCGCCGTCCATGAGACTGCCCTTCGAAAATTCGCGTTCTGAGGCCCTTTGAACGCGAACTTAGGGGTTCGGGACGCAAATGAAAGCCGCTCATTCGGCGGCGAGCGCCGATCCTTCCGCCGCGAGCAGCGGGCGCAGGAGGTTTTCCGACAGCCAGCGGACCACCGGAACCGCCACGCCGTCGCCGACCACGTGCAGGGCCTGGGTCGCCGAGGCGGGCAGGGCGTAGGCCTCCGGCAGGCCCATCAGCCGGGCTCCCTCCCGCGGCGACACCAGGCGCGAGCGAAGACCGGCCTCGTCGCCCACCAGCAGCATCTGGCGCGAGGACCCGCCCGCCGGCGTGCGCAGGCAGCCGGCCAGGCCGTCGAGGCGCACCTCGGCCCGCTGCACCCGCACCCCATCCTCCACGCGGATCCGGCGATAGGCGGCGCCGACGGCGCGACCCTTCGAGGCCTGCTCGGCCTCGAAGCGGCGGCGGTGCAGGGGCGACATCTGGGCGAGAAGCGCCTGGGTCTGGAGCGAAGAGCGCCAGGTCACCGCCTCGTCGGGCTCCAGCAGGGCGGCGAGATCGGTGTTGCGGGCGGGCGGCGCCGGCAGCCGCCACCAGATCCAGCGGCGGGCCAGATCGTCCGGCAGGCGGGCCTGAGCCTGGCGCACGCCGCGGCCGTGGAAGGCGCCCTCGCCCTGCAGGCCGGCCGGCGGCGGTCCGCGTACGGCGACGACGAAGACGCGCGGACGCGACTGCGGAACGAAGGCCGCGGCGTCCATCTCCAGCGCCCCGAAGCTGTAGCCTTCCTCCGCCAGGGCCCGGCAGAGCGCCTCGAAGTCGGCGCCCCCGTGCGAGGTGAGCAGGCCGACGACGTTCTCGATGACGATGGTCCGCGGCGCGCGGCCCTGCGCGTTCAGGGCCTGCATCAGCTTCCAGAAGCCGAAGAAGGCCGAGGAGCGGCCGCCCGCCAGTCCCGCCCGCGCGCCGGCGAGGCTGAAGTCCTGACACGGCGAGGAGGCCCAGGCGAGGTCGGCCTGGCCGGGCAGGTCGCCGGCCGTCAGCTTCCACACGTCCCCCTCGCGGAAGTGCTCGGCGGCGTCGGCGAAATTGGCCCGGTAGGCGGCGGCCTTCACCGGGTCGAAATCGTTGGCGAACAGGCAGTCCCAGCCTTCGCCCAGGCCCAGGCGCGCCATGCCGCCGCCGGCGAAGAACTCATAGAAGGCAGGGCGGCGGTTCCGACTCATGGCCGGTGAGTCTAGCCTGACCCGGCCCACAGGAAAGGAGCTACGGCATGCGCATCTTCGCCACAGCCCTGATCGGCGGTCTCGCCGGCGCCGCCCTGGCCGCCTGCCAGCCCCAGTCCCCCGACGGATCGGCGGCTCCGCCCCCGGCCGACGCCCCGCCGGCGGCCAGCACGGCGGCCGCCGTGCCCGAAGCCTTCCAGGGCGAGATGCTGGCCCGCGGGACCGAGCCCTTCTGGCTGATCCGGATCGGGCCGGAGACGATCACGCTTGAGCGGCCCGACTTCGATCCCGTCACCGCCCCGAACCCGGGGGCGGTCATGGAGGGTCCGGCCGCGGTCTGGCGGGCGACGACCGCCGACGGCCGCCGGCTTTCCGTCATCCTGCGCCAGGGCGAATGCTCCGACGGCATGTCGGACCTGCGCTACGCCTATGTGGCCGAGGCGAGCCTGGCGGGCGAGACCCTGCGGGGCTGCGCGGGCAAGGCCGACGCCATGCCGCGCGAGGGGGCCTGAACACGGCGAAGGCCGCCTCCCCGGGGAAGCGGCCTTCGGCGCGCCTAGCCGAGATCGAGGGTTGCGATCTGCGGCTCCTGTTGCGGTTCGGCCGTGGTTCTGGGCGTTGGAAGCGCGAAACCGACGACCACCGCCGCAAGCGCGGCGACGATCAAAAATACCTTGAGCGCCATGACTTGGGTCCTCCGATTCTCTTCGGACTTGGGCTCGGGCTCAACTGCATGAGCATTGGTTACGAAACGTCCCCGAAATGGGCGGGTTCCGGCCCGTCTTGTCGCGGGGCCCGGCGCCAGCCCCTTGACCTGCGGGCGCATTGAGGCGGCTAATTCCCCCAAGGACGGGCGAAAGACCCGCCGGACTGGGAGGCAGGAATGGAACGGGCTTACGATCTCGTCGTGCGCGGCGGGACGGTGGCGGACGGCACGGGCGCGCCGCTCTTCGAGGCCGATGTGGGGGTGCGCGACGGCCGCATCGCCGCTGTGGGCGAGATCTCCGGCCGGGGGGCGGAGGAGATCGACGCCCGCGGCCGTCTGGTGACCCCCGGCTTCGTCGACATCCACACCCATTATGACGGCCAGGCCACCTGGGACGAGCGGATGCAGCCCTCGTCCTGGCACGGCGTGACGACCGTGGTGATGGGCAATTGCGGCGTCGGCTTCGCCCCCTGCCGACCCGGCGACCACGACCGCCTGGTGCGTCTGATGGAGGGGGTGGAGGACATTCCCTTCCCCGTCCTGACCGAGGGTCTGCCCTGGAACTGGGAGAGCTTCCCCGACTATCTCGACGCGCTGCAGGCGCGCCGGTTCGACGTCGACATCGGAACCCAGCTGCCGCACGCGGCCCTGCGCGTCTATGTGATGGGCGAGCGCGGCGGCGCCCGCGAGCCGGCCAGCGAGACCGACATCGCCGCCATGGCCCAGCTGGCCGAGCGCGCCGTCCAGGCCGGCGCCCTGGGCTTCTCCACCTCGCGCACGCTGAACCACCGGACCAGCGACGGCCAGCCGACGCCGACGCTCACGGCCGGGGAGGACGAACTGACGGGGATCGCGCTCGGCATGGCCCGGGCCGGCAAGGGCGTGCTGCAGGTCGTGTCCGACTTCGCCGATCCGCAGGCCGAGTTCGCCATGCTGCGGCGGATCGTCGAGCGCTCCGGCCGGCCGCTCTCCTTCTCCCTGACCCAGCACGCCCGCGCCCCGCAGTCCTGGCGCATCCTGCTCGACGCCCTGGCGGAGGCGACCGCGGCGGGCCTGCCCATGAAGGCCCAGGTCTGCGGCCGGCCGGTGGGCGTGCTGTTCGGCTTCGAGCTGACCCTGAACCCCTTCAGCCACCACCCGGCCTGGAAGGAGATGGCCGGCCTGACGCTGGCGGAGAAGGTCGCCCGCCTGCGCGAACCCGCCGCCCGCGCCCGCCTGCTCTCCGAGCCGCCGGCGGCGGAGCCGGGCTTCGCGACCACCATGACCCGCAACTGGGCCAACATGTACCTGATGGGCGAGACGCCGGACTACGAGCCGACCCCCGACCGCACCGTGGCGGCCCTGGCGCTCGCCCGCGGGACGACGCCGTCGGAGGTCGCCCTCGACCATCTGCTGTCGAACGACGGCCGCGGCATGCTCTACCTGCCCTTCCTCAACTATGCCGAAGGGTCGCTGGACCCCAGCTACGAGATGCTGGGCCATCCCGACGCGGTGCCCGGCCTGTCGGACGGCGGCGCCCATGTGGGCATGATCTGCGACGGATCCTTCCCCACCTCCAACCTCACCCATTGGACGCGGGACCGCACGCGGGGGCCCCGTTTCGACCTGGAGGCCATGGTGCGGATGCAGACGAGAGACACCGCCCGCGCCGTCGGCCTCTACGACCGCGGCATGGTGGCGGCCGGCCTGCGCGCCGACCTGAACATCATCGACTACGACCGCCTGACGCTGGAGGCGCCCAAGGTGGCCTACGACCTGCCGGCCGGCGGTCGGCGGCTGGTCCAGCGGGCGCGCGGCTATGTGGCGACGATCGTCGCCGGCCAGATCACCTATCGCGACGGGGAGCCCACCGGCGCCCTGCCCGGCCGCCTGCTGCGCGGCGCCCAGGGCCAGGCCATGGCCCTGGCTGCGGAATAGGGGCGAAGGGGCGCGGCCGGATCCCTAGGCCGCCGCCCACTGGTTGGGATCGAGGGCGACCGGATCGTCCAGGGCCATGTCGTCCCAGTCGAGGTCCGGCGGGGGCGAGGAGGCGGCGGCGATCACCGCCTGCAGTTCGGCCGCCGAGGTGACGCCGACCAGGACCGTGGTCGCCTCGGGACGGGAAAGCGCGAAGCCCAGCGCCGCCTGTAGCGGGTCGGAGCGGCCCTCGGCGATCATGCGCCGCGCGCGCGAAATGCGGCTGGCCGCCGCCTTCAGATGGGCGGGAGCGCGGTCGGGCGGCAGGAAGATCAGGCCGTTCAGGAAGATGGAGCGCAGCTGCACCTCCACGCCCATGCCAGCCAGGGTGGCGAGGGTGCCGTCGATCAGCAGCCGCTGGTCGAGCAGGCTGGCCGGCGCCTGGATTACGTCGGGCCGGAAGCGGCGGGCCAGGCCCACAGGATCGTCGGAGGCGAAGACCGAGACGCCGATGCGGCGGCAGACGCCGGCGTCGCGCAACTGCTGCAGGCGCGTCCACATGGCCATGCCGTGCGGCCCGAACAGCTCCGAGGCCGAGGGCACCAGGATGCTGTCGGCCTGGGCGACGTTCAGCCGGCGCAGGGCGGCGTGAATATCGGCCTCCACCGCGTCGGCGCCGCGGTCGGCCCGGATGGTGGTGACCGAAACGCGGAACGGGTTCGGCTGGGGCAGGGCCTGGCCGATCGTGGTCTCGCCCTGGACCGAGCGGCCGGCGACATCGAACACGGGCACGCCGGCGCGCGCGGCCACCGAAAGGATGTCACGCACCTCGGCCTGGACGGGGCGCCCGCGGACGGTGGCCTGGTCGAGGACGAACTGGCCCGAACCGAGGCCGAGCTTGCTGAGCGGAGAGGTCATGGGCGGGCGCACGCTCGAAGGACTGCACTTGTCGGCCGCCATGCTTATCTGTCAGGCCTAAAGAACCCGTATCTGGAACCTTTCGCCGGGGTTAATCCGTATGATGAACGAGGCCTTACCAGAGTGGCCCGCCTTCGGCCTCGCCGACGACGTCCGGCCCGCCCTGCGCGCGGCGGCGGCGACCGGAAAGCCCCTGGTCCTGGCCACGCTGACGGCGCTCGGCGGCGGCGGTCCGCGGCCGGTCGGAACCCAGATGGTCTTCGGGCACGGGGTGGTTTCCGGTTATTTTTCCGGCGGATGCGTCGAGTCCGACGTCGCCGCCCACGCTCAGGCCTGTCTGGCGGACGGCGCCCCGCGGACGCTCGTCTATGGCGAGGGCAGTCCCTGGCCCGACATCCAGCTGCTCTGCGGCGCGCGGATCGAGATCTTCCTGGAGAGGGTCGCCGCCGACGACCCGGCGCTCGCCGAACTGCTGGCCGCCCAGAATGGGCGCAGACCCTGCGTCTGGCTGAGCGACGGGCGCGTCCGCCGGTGCGTGGCCCCCGAGGCGGCCCAGCCCTGGGCGGGCGCCATCCGCCGCGACCACGAGCCGACCCCGCGCCTGGCGGTGGTCGGAAGCGATCCCGCCGCGCTCGCCATCGCCGGCCTGGGCGCGCAGTCGGGCTTCGAGACGACCCTGATCCGGCCCAAGGGTCCGGAGACGCCCCCGCCCCTGGCCGGCGTCGCCTATCGCCGCGAGGAGGCCGGCCAGGCGCTGGCCGATCTGGGCCTCGACCCCTGGACGGCGGTGGCGGTGGCGAGCCACGACCTCGTCACCGACCAGTCGGCCCTGCTGGCCGCCCTGCCGTCGCGCGCGGCCTATGTGGGCCTGCTCGGCGCCCGTGCGCGGCTGCCGGAGCGGCTGGCGAAGCTGCGGGCGCTGGGGGTTTCGGAGCCGGCCATCGGCCGGCTGCACGCGCCGATCGGGCTCGACATCGGCGGCAAGGCGCCCTGGGAGGTCGCCGTCTCGGTGATCGGCGAGATCATGGCCCTGCGTCACGCCCGCCTGAGCGGCAGCACCTCGACGAGCCCGCCTGCGGGAACGGCCGCCGCGCCCGGCGGCCGGCGCAGCAGCGCATCGGCGCCGGCGAAGACGCTGACCAGCGAAGAGTCCTGATCCCGGTAGGGCCGGGCGGCGAGCGTCCCGTCGGCATAGGTCAGACGCGCCCGCATCCAGTGCTCGCGCAGGCCGTTGGCGGCCAGCGGCTCCGCGGCGAAGGCGCTGACCGTCGCGAAGCCGTCCGCCGCGCCCTGATAGGCGTCGAGAACGGGTCTGAGGAAGAGCTCGGCGCAGACGAAGGCCGAGGCCGGATTGCCCGGCAGGCCCAGCATGCGGCGCCCGTCGCCGAGCACACCGAAGAAGGTCGGCTTGCCCGGCCGCACCGCCACGCTCGCCACGCGCAGGGAAAGCCCCAGGGCCTCGCCCGCGGCGCGGACCAGATCGTGGTCGCCGACCGAAGCGCCGCCGACGGTGACCACCAGATCGCACTCGGCGTTTCGGAGAGCCTCGACCACGGCGTCCAGTTCGTCGCGGACGGGCTTCAGCTTGGTCGCCTCGGCGCCCCAGCCGCGGACCATGGCGACGAGCGCCGGCGCGCCGGAATCGTAGATCTGGAACGGTCCCGGCTCGGCGGGCGCCTCGACGATCTCCTCGCCGGTGGAGAGGATGGCCACCTTCGGCGCCCGGGCGACGGAGATCTCCGCGCGGCCGGCCGAGGCGGCGAGCGACAGGCGCCAGGGATCGATCCGCTGGCCGGCCTTCAGCAGCACCTCGCCGGCCGCGAAGTCGCCGCCGCGCGGCCGCAGGTGGCGGCCCGCCTCCGTCTGAGGAACCTCGACAGCCTCGCCGTCGCGGGTCGCATCCTCCTGGATGACGATGGCGTCGGCGCCCCGGGGCAGGGCCGCCCCGGTGAAGATGCGCACCGCCTGACCGGCCGAGAGTGCGCCGCCATACCCATGGCCCGCGGCGCTCTCGCCGACGATGGCGAGACGGCCGGGCGTGTCGGCCGCGCGCACGGCCCAGCCGTCCATGGCCGAGGCGTCGAAGGGCGGCTGGTCGCGGCGGGCGGCGACGTCCTCGGCCAGCACCCGGCCGACGGACTGAGAGAGCGGGACGGTCTCGGCCGGAAGCGGCGCGATCTCGGCCAGCATGCGGGCGCGCGCCTCCTCGACGGGAAGCAGTTTCACGCCGCGCTCCAGTCGCCCGAGGCGCCGCCCGACTTGGCGGTCAGCCGCACCGCCTCGATGACCATGCCCTTCTCGGCGGCCTTCAGCATGTCGTAGATGGTCAGGCAGGCGATGGAGACCGCGGTCAGGGCCTCCATCTCCACCCCGGTCTGGCCGCTGGTGCGCACCCGGGCGGTGACGGAAAGCCCGCCTTCGGCCTCCGCCACGCGCACCTCCACCTTGGACAGCATCAGCGGATGGCAGAGCGGGATCAGCTCGCTCGTCCGCTTGGCCGCCATGATGCCGGCGATCTCGGCCGTGGCGCGGACGTCGCCCTTCTTGGCGTCGCCGGACAGGGCGAGCGCCAGGGTCTCCGGCGTCATGCGCACGAAGCCCTCGGCCACCGCCTCGCGGGTGGTGACCGCCTTGTCCGAGACGTCGACCATATGAGCACGGCCGGTCTCGTCGATGTGGGTGAGCCGGCTCACCGCTCGCTCAGGCGCGGCATGAGTTCGACCATGTTGCAGGGGCCGTGCCGGCTGTCGAGCTGGGCTGCGATCACCTTGTCCCACCCGTCCTTCACCGCCCCGTTGGAGCCGGGCAGGCAGAAGACGAAGACGCCGCCCAGAATGCCGGCGACAGCCCGGCTCTGCAGGGTGGACAGGCCCACCGTCTGATAGCTGACCATGTGGAAGACGACCGAGAAGCCGTCGAGGGTCTTGTCGAACAGGGGGCCGAGGGCTTCGGGCGTCACGTCGCGGCCGGTGATGCCCGTGCCGCCGGTGGTGATGACCACGTCCACCTCGCCCGAGGCGACCCAGGCCTTCACCTGGGCGCGGATGGCCTCCACCTCGTCACGAACAATGGCGCGGGCGGCGAGCGTGTGTCCCGCCCCGGTGATGCGGTCGGCCAGGACCTGGCCGGAGGTGTCGGAGGCTTCGTCGCGGGTGTCGGAGACGGTCAGCACTGCGATACGCACGGGGACGAAGGCCTTGCTTTCGTCGATCTTGCCGCCGGGGGCGAAGGCAGGGGCGTTCATGCTCGGCTCCTCCTGGGATTGGCGCCTGTTCTACCGCCTGCGCCGGCGCCCGTCACCCGAAGGGGATCAGAGGGCGGCCAGCACCGCGTCGCCCATCTGGACGGTGGACAGCGTCCCGCCCAGGTCGCGCGTGCGGGCGCCGCCCTCCAGCGCCTTGACCACCGCGGACTGCAGCCGGTCGGCGGCCTCCGGCCGCTCCAGCGACCAGCGCAGGGCCATCTCGAAGGACAGGATGGCGGCCAGCGGATTGGCCACGCCCTGGCCGGCGATATCCGGCGCCGAGCCGTGGATGGGCTCGTAGAGGCCAGGCTTGCCCGGCGCGCCCAGCGCCGCCGAGGGCAGCATGCCGAGCGAGCCGGTCAGTTGGGCCGCGGCGTCGGACAGGATGTCGCCGAACAGGTTGTCGGTGACCATGACGTCGAACTGCTTGGGGTTCTTGACGATCTGCATGGCCGCGTTGTCGGCCAGGATGTGCTCCAGCTCGACATCGGCGAATTCGCGCCTGTGCAGATCGGTGACCACCTCGCGCCACAGCAGGCCGGAGTCCATCACGTTGGACTTCTCCGCCGAATGGACCTTGTTGCGGCGGCCGCGGGCCAGTTCGAAGGCGACGCGGGCGACCCGCTCGATCTCGGCGGTCGTATAGACCTGGGTGTCGACGGCGCGCTTGCCGCCGCCGGGCAGGTCCTCAATGAAGCGCGGTTCGCCGAAATAGATTCCGCCGGTCAGCTCGCGCACGATCATGAAGTCGAGGCCCTCGACCAGTTCGCGCTTCAGCGACGAGGCGTCGGCCAGCGGCCCGAAGCACAGCGCCGGGCGCAGGTTGGCGAAGACCTCCATGCCGGCGCGCAGGGCGAGCAGGCCGGCTTCCGGCCGCTTGTCCCGCGGCACGCCCGCCCACTTGGGCCCGCCGACGGCGCCCATCAGCACGGCCCTGGACGACTTGGCCAGCGCCAGGGTCTCGGCGGTCAGGGGTTCGCCCGACTGGTCGTAGCTGATCCCGCCGAACGGCCGCGCCTCGACCTTCAGGTCCGGGGTGAGCGCTGCGATCACCCGGCGAACCTCCGCCGTCACTTCCGGGCCGATGCCGTCGCCGGGCAGGAGGAGAAGGTCGGTCATGGAGATGCGCCCCGTCGTCTGGTCTTGCGGGCGGAACCTAGATCGCCCGATGCGAGGCGACCTCGTAGGCGAAGAGGCGGCGGTCGGAAACCCCGAACTGCGGCCAGGCCGCGCGCCAGGCGGCCATGTGCGCGGTCTGGAAATGGGCGTCGATCGCCGCCGGGTCGCGCCAGACCTCGAAGACGCGGATCAGGCCGGGCTCGGCCACGTCCTCGGCATAGGCGTATTCGACGCAGCCGTCCTCGGCCCGGCTGGCCTCCAGCATGGCCTGCATGTGGGGCCGGAAAGCTTCGAGGTTCTCGGGCGGAACGCGCACCGTCCCGGCGATGATGAGGGGCATGGTGGGTTCTCTTGCGGTCGGGGGAGGATCGGAGGCCGCAAAACCCCCTCCGGCCCTCCGGGCCACCTCCCCCTGAAGAAGGGGGAGGATCTGCTCAGCGGTTGCGGGGAGCTCGACGCGAAGATGCTCCCCCTTCCAGGGGGAGCTGTCACCGAAGGTGACTGAGGGGGTCTGCGCCTTCAGGCCCGCTCCAGCCAGGGCTGGTCCAGCGCCCGGCGGCTTTCATAGACGTCGATGTCGGTCGCCCGCTGCAGGGTCTCGCCGATGGCGTCCAGGCCGTTCAGCATCTTGTGCTTGCGGGCGGCGTCGATCTCGAAGCGGTAGACCTCGCCCGAGGGGGAGGTGACCGTCTGGGCCTCAAGGTCGACCGTGACCATGTGATTGCCGCCCCGGGCCTCGGCCATCAGGGCGTCGACCTCGGCCGCCTTCAGGACCACCGGCAGGAGGCCGTTCTGGAAGCAGTTGTTGTAGAAGATGTCGGCGAAGCTGGTGGAGATGACGCAGCTGACGCCGAAGTCCAGCAAAGCCCAGGGGGCGTGCTCGCGGCTCGAGCCGCAGCCGAAGTTGTCGCCGGCGATCAGCACGCCGGCGTCCTTGTAGGCCGGCTGGTTCAGCACGAAGTCGGGCTTCTCCCGGCCCTGCTCGTCGAAGCGGAAGTCATAGAAGAGGCCGCGCGACAGGCCCTCGCGCTCCACCGTCTTCAGGAACTGTTTGGGGATGATCTGGTCGGTGTCGATATTGGCCAGCGGCAGGGGCGCGGCCTTGGCGTCGAGCTTGGTGAAGGGCTTCATGGGGATCAGTCCTCCTGCGGCGCGCCGGGCGCGGTCTGCTGGATCATCAGGGCGGGAAGGGCCGGCGCGCCCTCGCGGACGGTGAAGACCTGGGTGCCCGGCTTGCGGCCGCGCTTCAGGTCCGAGACGTTCCAGCCGCCGGCGGCCAGACGCGCATGCACGGCGGCGGGATCATCGATCCGCCAGGCGAGACCGCCGGAGGTGTCCGGACCGTCGCCGCGCGGGGTCTTCAGGCCGGCGGCGAACTCCACCACGGCCGAACCGCAGCGGAAGAAGAGCTGGCGCACGCCCCAGTCGGCGTTGGACCGGTCGAGCCGCAGGTCGAGGCTAAGCTTGGCGCCATAGACGGCGATGGCCCGCTCCGGATCGGGGGTGCGCACCACCACGTGGTCGAGTTCGGTGACCGCGGCGGCTTCGTCGCCCTCGGCGGGGGACAGGGGGAAGGGCTGGCCGTCGCGCGGCGGGGCGACCAGCAGGATGTTGATCCCGCCCGTGTCTTCCGCCTGCAGGGTCGAGGTCGTCCAGTAGCGCTTGCGGCCGTCCAGATGGGTGGTGCGGACCGGTCCCGGATCGCTGGCCCTGAGGCCGCGCCGCCGCACGAGCTTCACCGCCGCCTCGATGTCCTCCACCCGGAAGGCCAGGGCCCAGAGGCCTTCGCCGTGGGCGTCCAGGTGGGCGCGGATGACCTCGCCGAAGGCGCCGGGGTTCGCATCGTCCGGCGCGATCACGTCGAGCGCCATGTTGGGCAGCTGGAACCAGGCGTGCCTGGCCCCGCCGTCGCCGCCCACCCATTCGGGCGCGCGCCCCAGCAGGCGTCGATAGGCGTCGACCGCGGATTCGAGATCGCGGACGGCCAGGGCCACGTGGTCGAGGCCTGTGACCACCTCGCCCGGCATCAGATGAAGTCGCGCACGTCGGCCAGGCGGCCGGCGATGGCGGCGGCCGCGGCCATGGCCGGGCTGAGCAGGTGGGTGCGTCCGCCGCGGCCCTGGCGACCCTCGAAGTTGCGGTTCGAGGTCGAGGCGCAGCGCTCGCCCGGCGCCAGGCGGTCGGGGTTCATGCCCAGGCACATGGAGCAGCCCGGCTCGCGCCATTCGAAGCCCGCGGCCTTGAAGATGGCGTCGAGGCCTTCTTCCTCGGCCTGCGCCTTCACGAGGCCCGAGCCCGGCACGACCATGGCCTTGACGTGGGGGGCCACCAGCCTGCCTTCGAGGAAGGCCTTCTGGACCACCTGGGCGGCCGAGCGCAGGTCTTCGATGCGGCTGTTGGTGCAGGAGCCGATGAAGACGCGGTCGATCCTCGCCTCGGTGATCGGCTGGCCGGCGGACAGGCCCATATAGTCCAGGGCCCGGGCGGCCGAGGCGCGCTTGTCGGCGGTCGCGAAGCTCGCCGGGTCGGGCACGGTCCCGGTGATCGGCATGACGTCCTCGGGGCTGGTGCCCCAGGTCACCAGCGGGGCGATGTCGGCCGCATCCAGCCGGATCTCGCGGTCGAAGACGGCGTCCGCGTCGGTGAAGAAGGTCTTCCAGTGGGCCAGCGCCATCTCCCAGGCGCCGCCCTTGGGGGCCGCGGGCCGGCCGCGGATATAGTCGAAGGTGGTCTCGTCGGGGGCCACCAGCCCCGCCCGCGCCCCGGCCTCGATGGTCAGGTTGCACAGCGTCATGCGCCCTTCCATGGACAGGGCGCGCACGGCTTCGCCGGCATATTCGATGACGTGGCCGGTGCCGCCGGCCGTGCCGATGGCGCCGATGACGGCGAGCGCGAAGTCCTTGGCGCCGACGCCCGGCGCCGGCGTCCCGTCGATCACCACGCGCATGTTCTTCGACTTGGCCTGGCGCAGGGTCTGGGTGGCGAGCACATGCTCGACTTCCGACGTGCCGATGCCCTGGGCCAGGGCCCCGAAGGCGCCGTGGGTCGAGGTGTGGGAGTCGCCGCAGACGATGGTCATGCCCGGCTGGGTGCGCCCCTGTTCGGGGCCCACCACATGGACGATGCCGTTGCGCAGATCGCCCATGGGGAAGAATTCGATGCCGTTGTCGGCCACGTTGCGCTCCAGCGTCTGGAGCTGCAGCCGCGCCTCCTCGTCGGCCACGGCGGCGACGCCGAGCGCCTGGCCCTCGGTGGGCACGTTGTGGTCGGCCACGGCGAGCGTCCGGTCGGGACGGCGCACGGGGCGGCCGTTGGCGCGAAGGCCGGCGAAGGCCTGCGGCGTCGTGACCTCGTGGATGAGGTGCAGGTCGATGTAAAGGATCGCTTCGCCGTCCTGCTGTGCGACGACGTGGGCGTCCCAGATCTTGTCATAGAGGGTCTTGCCGGCCATGGCCGGCTATGTAGGTGGCCAAGACCCGTCACGTAAAGGTCGCAGTAGCGGCGGCGGCAACCATGCGAAGGTCTGTCGCGTTGCCGACGATTCACCAGCCGGGGAGGGCCAGGGCGCAATGAGTGTCGAGACGGAGCCGCAGGACGAGAAGGAGCTCGACCGCGCCACCGCCTTGATGATGGTGGATTCGGCGGCCGCCACGGCGGTGACGGCGGTCACCTCGGGCATCGTCCTGGCCGCCTTCGCCCTCTATCTGGGCGCCTCGAACTCGGTCATCGGCCTGCTGGCCGCCCTGCCCTTCCTGACCCAGCTGATCCAGGCGCCGGCCGTTCCGCTGGTGGAGAAGCTGCGCCGCCGGCGCGTCATCGCCGCCACGGCCGCCTTCTGCGCCCGGCTCAACCTGCCGATCATGGCCGCGATCGCCCTCCTGCCCCACAGCGGCTGGAGCCTGACGGCGCTGGTCGTCACCCAGCTCCTGATCGGTTCGCTCGGCGCGGTGACGAGCTGCGCCTGGAATTCCTGGGTGCGCGACCTGATCCCGGAGGAGCGGCTGGGCGCCTTCACCGCCCGGCGCACCGTGGTGGCCACCGCCGTCACCCTGACGGTCACGGTCCTGTCGGGCCTCTCTCTCGACCGGGTCGCCGAGGCCGAGCGGGGGATCGTCTTCGCCGGCTTCTTCGGCGTCGCCTTCGTGCTGGGCATGATCAGCGTGGCCGCCCTGCTGCGCACGCCCGAACCGGCCATGCCGCCGCCGGCGCCCGGCGTCAGCCTGCTGCGCCTGCTGCGCGCGCCGCTGCGCGACGAGAACTTCCGCCGTCTGATCTTCTTCCTGTCCAGCTGGCAGTTCGCGGTGAACCTGGCGAGCCCCTTCTTCACCGTCTATTTCGTCACCCAGCTCAACTACCCCATCACCTTCGTGATCGTGCTGAGCGCGGTCAGCCAGGTGGCCAACATCGCCGTGCTGCGCATCTGGGGCCGGCTGTCGGACGCCTTCTCCAACAAGTCGGTGCTGCACGTGGCGGCCCCGGCCTACATCATCTGCATCGCCGCCACGGCGCTCACCTCCCAGATCGACGACCGCCAGCTGCAGGCGGCCTATCTGATCGCCCTCCACGTGGCCTTCGGGGCGGCGGCGGCGGGCACGGGCCTGGCCACGGTCAATATCGCGCTGAAGCTCGCCCCGCGCGGGGCCGCGACGGCCTATATCGCCGCCAACACCCTGATCACCTCCCTGGCGGCGGCCTCCGCGCCGATCCTGGGCGGCCTCTTCGCCGACTTCTTCGCCGCCCGGGAGCTGCAGCTGCTGATCCGCTGGTCGCAGCCCGGCGCGGACGTGGACGTGCTCCACTGGGCCTTCAACAACTGGGACTTCTACTTCCTGCTGTCGGCCCTGCTCGGCCTCTACGCCATCCACCGCCTGACCCTGGTGCGCGAGGCCGGCGAGATCGAGCAGATGGAGATGGTCCACCAGGTGATGAGCGAGGCCAGGCGGGTGGTCGCCAACCTCTCGCCCGTGGCCGGCCTGCGCACCATGCAGGCCTTCCCGGCCGGCCGGCTGATGGAGCGCCGCCGCCGGCGGCGGCCGGAGCGGGAAGCCGAGCAGCAGGCGCTGGCCGAGGCCGCCGCCGAGCCCGCCTAGCCTGGCCGCGGGCGGCTGACGTAAGGGAAGCTTCGCCGAACATTGTGCGGCGAAGGTCGAGACCCCATCATCCTGTGGTCATGCCGTCCTATTCCGCCGCCGACTGGGATCTGTTCCAGAGCCTCCACGCCGTCCTTCAGACCGGCAGCCTGTCCGCCGCCGCCCGGGCGCGCGGCCTGACCCAGCCGACGCTGGGCCGCCATATCGAGGCGCTGGAGCAGAAGCTGGGCTCGCCCCTCTTCCTCCGTTCGCCCCGCGGGCTGCAGCCGACAGAGCTGGCGCTGGAGCTCGCGCCTCGGCTGGAGGACATGGCCGCGGCCGCCGCGGCCGCCCTGCGCGACGTGGCCGGCGCCGCCGACCAGGACGGCGGCGTGGTGCGCCTGACGGCCAGCGAGGTGATCGGCTGCGAAATCCTGCCGCCCATCCTGGCGGACTTTCAGGCCAAGCACCCGCAGATCGAGATCGAGCTGATCCTGTCCAACCAGCTGGCCGACCTGACGCGCCGTGACGCCGACATCGCCATACGCATGGCCCGGCCGACCCAGAACACCCTGGTGGCGCGCAAGATCGGGCTGATGCGGCTGAACCTCTATGCGGCGCCGGAGTACGTGGCACGCCGGGGCCGGCCCTGCTCGGTCGAGGAGATCGACGACCACGTCATCATCGGCTTCGACAGCGACACGCCCAAAATCCAGGGACGGGTGGATCTGGGCCGGCCGATCACGCGCGACATGTTCAGCATCCGCACCGACAGCCAGGTGGGTCAGCTGGCCGCCGTGCGCGCGGGCCTTGGCATCGGCGCCTGCCATTCCGGCCTGGCGGAGCGCTACGGCCTGCAGCCGGTGCTGCCCGACCGCTTCTGCATCGAGATGGAAATGTGGCTCTGCATGCTGGAGGGCCTGCGGACCACCCGGCGCATGCGGCTTATGTTCGACCATCTGGCCAAGGGCCTGGCGGCCTATGTCGATCCGAGAGGTTCGACCGCCGCCTTAAGCGGTCACCAGACGCCGTAGGGATCGGCGAAGGGCTTGCCCAGCGCCTCGGCCACCGCCGGGTGGGTGATCTGGCCGGCAAGGACGTTGAGGCCCCTGGCCAGGTGCGGGTCGGCCTTCAGCGCGTCCAGCCCCTTGTCGGCGAGCGCCAGGCCGAAGGGCAGGGTGGCGTGGACCAGGGCTTCGGACGAGGTGCGCGGCGCCGCGCCCGGCATGTTGGCCACGCAGTAGTGGACGACGCCGTCCACCACATAGGTCGGATCGGCGTGGGTGGTGGGGCGCGAGGTTTCGAAGCATCCGCCCTGGTCGATGGAGACGTCCACCAGCACCGAGCCGGGCTTCATGCGGGCCAGGTGCTCGCGCTTGACCAGCTTCGGCGCGGCGGCGCCGGCGGTCAGCACCGCGCCCACCACCACGTCGGCCTTGATCACCTCCTCCTCCACCGCATCGAGGGTGGAGTAGCGGGTGAGGATGCGTCCCAGGAACATGTCGTCCAGCTCCCGCATGCGCGGGATGGAGCGCTCCAGCACCACCACCTCGGCGCCCAGGCCGGCGGCCATGCGCGCGGCGTTCATGCCGACGACGCCGCCGCCCAGGACGCAGATGCGCGCCGGCCGCACGCCAGGCACGCCCGAGAGCAGCAGGCCCATGCCGCCGTTGTGCTTCAGCAGGGTCTCCCCGGCCGAGAAGACGGCGATGCGCCCGGCCACCTCCGACATGGGCGCCAGCAGCGGCAGCCCGCCGGCGCGGTCGGTCACGGTTTCATAGGCGATGGCCGCGCAGCCCGAGGCCAGCAGGCCCTCCGTCTGGGCCGGGTCCGGCGCCAGGTGGAGATAGGTGAAGAGGATGTGGTCGGGGGTGAGCCTCGCCCATTCGGCGGCCTGCGGCTCCTTCACCTTCACGATCATCTTCGCCTGCTCGAAGACGGCCGCGGCGTCCGGGGCGATCGTCGCGCCGGCCCGTTCGTAGAGATCGTCGGTGAAGCCTGCGCCCTCGCCGGCGCCGGCCTCGACGATCACCTCGTGGCCATGGGCCACATATTCGCGCACCGCGGTGGGCGGCAGACCGACACGATGTTCGTTGGGCTTGATCTCGCGAGGCACGCCGACGCGCATGTGTCCCTCCCACGGGGCATTTTGTTGCAGTCGGAATGAGGTCTGCGGGCAGAACCTTGTTTCGTCAACCCAGCACGCAGGCCGCCAGTCCGTCGCGACGAACGGTTCCGGCCGCCGCCTGGATCCGCCCGGCGCGCCGCCGGACGTAGGGACCGGGCCGATCGGCCTTGTAGCGCAGGGGGCTGGGGAGGACGGCCGCCAGCCGGGCGGCCTGCTGCGAGGTGAGATCGTCGGCGCTGCGGCCGAAATTGGCCTTGGCGGCGGCCTCGGCCCCATAGATCCCCGGGCCGAACTCGATGGAGTTCAGATAGACCTCCATGATCCGCCGCTTGCCCCACATCACCTCGATCAGGACGGTGAAATAGGCCTCCAGCCCTTTGCGGACATAGGAGCGGTCGGGCCAGAGGAAGACGTTCTTGGCCGTCTGCTGGCTGATGGTGGAGCCGCCCCGAACGCGCGAGGACTGCTCGTTGTGGGCCATGGCCTTGCGGATCGCCTCGAGGTCGAAGCCGTGATGGCTGCAGAAGTTGGCGTCCTCGGCCGCGATCACCGAGCGCACCAGGTTGGGCGACATCGTGTCGATCGACCGCCACTCGCGGCGCAGGCCCTGGCCCTCGAACAGGCGCTGCACCATCAGGAAGGTGATGGGCGGCGGCACGAAGCGATAGACCGCGACGCTGAACACCGGCCCGACGAAGCCGATCAGCAGCCCGAGGATCAGGAGCGTGCGGACGAACCGCCCGAAGGCTCCGCCCCGGCGCTCGGGGGCCTCGGGCGCGGCGTCGGCCGCAGCCTCCTGGCGTTCGTCCTCTGAAGGTGGAGTGTCGCTCACGCTCGGCCGTCCTTGCCTTGACCCTAGGCGCGGCTGCTAGCGATGGAAAGATCGGCGGACAAGACGCAAAGGCCAAGCTCCATGAATGTGACGCAAGCCGTGGCGCAGCGGGTTTCCATCCGCGCCTTCAAGCCCGACCCCGTTTCCGGCGCCCTGGTGCGCGAGATTCTGGAGGCCGCCGCGCGCGCCCCCTCCGGCGGCAACCTTCAGCCCTGGCGCGTCCACGCGCTGGCCGGCGCGCCGCTCGAGGCGCTCAAGGCGAAGGTGCGGGCCAGTCCCTTCGGCGAGACGCCGGAGTACGACGTCTATCCGCCCAACCTCTGGGAGCCCTTCCGCACCCGGCGGTTCCAGTGCGGCGAGGACCTCTACGCCACCATCGGCATCCCGCGCGAGGACAAGGCCGCCCGCCTGGCGCAGCTCGCCAAGAACGGCGAGCTGTTCGGGGCCCCGGTCGGCCTCTTCTTCAGCCTCGACCGCAAGGTCGGCCCGCCGCAGTGGTCGGACGTGGGCATGTACATGCAGACGGTGATGCTGCTGGCGACCGAACGGGGCCTGTCCACCTGCGCCCAGGAATACTGGGCCCGCTATCCGCAGACCCTGGCCGAGACGCTGAACCTGCCGCAGGACCACATGATCTTCTCCGGCATGGCGCTCGGCTATGCGGACGAGGCCGCGCCCATCAACACCCTGCGCACCCGCCGCGACCCCTTCGAAGCCTGGGCCGAGATGCGCGGCTTCGAGGACTGATCCCGCGCGCAGCGCGAGCAGAAGAAGGGTCACAAAGGGCACAAAGAAGGCGAAGAGCACCAAGGGCGAAGCCGCTCCCCTTCGTGTCCTTTGCGATCCTTTGTGTCCTTCGTGTCGCCTCTTTAAAGGCGCGCCTGCGGCGCTAAAGCCTCAGGGCGCCTCGGCCATGCCGGCGGCGCCGTCCTCGTCGCCCCAGGCCACGCGCTTGCCGTCCGGGGTGATGGAAAGGGCGGTGATCGGCGGGCCCTTCTCGGCCTTGAGCATCTCGATCTTCTGGCCGGCCAGGTCGCAGACCCAGACCCGGCCGTCCTCCAGGCCGGCGGCGACGCGCTGTCCGGTCGGCGGCGCGGCGACGCGGGAGACGAGGGTGGAGGCGTCGAAGCCGACCTCGGCGGCCTGCTTGCCCATGGGCCCGGTGGAGCCGCCGAAGGGCCAGATCACCACCCCTTGCGCGCCCGAGGTGGCCATCATCTGGCCCTTGGAGAGGAAGACCAGGCTCTTCACCTTGGCCGGATAGCCGCCCATGCGCATGTTCTTCTCGTCGGCCACGCGCCAGCCGTGCAGCTGGTTCTCCTGCATGGAGGACATCAGGAACTTGCCGTCGGGGCTCCAGACCAGGGCGATGTGGCTGCCCGCCCATTCCAGGATGGTCGGCTTCTGCTCGGCGATGCGGGCGAACCACAGCCAGGCGCCGTTATAGGTGGCCACGGCCAGGCGGCGGCCCTTGGGGTCGAAGGCGAGCTCGGCCACCGACTTCTCGTGGGCGAAGGTGCGGGCGAAGGCGGGGTCGGCGGCGTCGCGGACATGAACTTCGCGGCCGGCGGAAAAGGCGATGAGCTTCGATTCGGCGCTGGCGGCGACGGCATCGATCCACTTGCCCCGCAGGCTGGCGATCTCCTCCGCGCCCGAGGGACGCGACCAGACGACACGGCCGTCGTCGCCGCCCGTGACGATCCCCTCGCCCGACGGATGCGGCGCGGCGCAGAGCACGGCGCCGTCATGGGCCTCGACGACCTCTCCCGATTCGAAGCGGACCGTTCCGTCGCCGAGGGCGAAGGCGGCCTGGAGCGGGCCCTGGGGGGACTTGGAGAACAGGGCGGCGGTGACATAGGCGTCGAAGGCGTAGGGCATTTTGCTGCAATAACCGCCGAACGCCGGTCTTCACAGCGCAAAGCGGCGCCGCGATTTGCAGCGGCGACTGCGCCGCCAGGGGCGCCTGGGCGCGGGCGAGAGCCTGCTGCGGCGCTTCCCTGGCGTGTTGAGGCTTTACAAGCCGCTTTCCACAAGCGAATGGTCATGCCGAAACGGAAGGCCGCGTGGGCGCGGCCCAAAGGGAAGGAATTTCATATGGCGGCGAAGCTGTCCGGCGGAGGGGGGTCGAGGTTCGATCTCGGCCAGAACAGCGACATCAACGTCACGCCCTTCGTCGACGTGATGCTGGTGCTCCTGATCATCTTCATGGTGTCGATCCCGGCCGCGACCGTGTCGATCAAGCTCGACCTGCCGCCGGCGATCCCGCCGCCGCCCGGCACCGTGGTGGAAGAGCCCGTCCTGATCAACGTGCAGCAGGGCGGCGACCTCTACATCGGCGAGACCCCGACCACGCTCGCCAGCCTGGGCGCCGACCTGGCCCGCGAGCTGGCCGTGCCGGTCCCGACGGAAGAGCGCGTCTATGTCCGCGCCGACCGCACCGTGAAGTACGGCGAGTTCATGGCGGTCATGAACCAGCTGCAGACGGACGGCTACTTCCTGGTCGCGCTGATCAACGAAGAGATCTGATCTCTTTCGGACCAGGCCTGAAACCTGAAACGCCCGTCGGTTTTCCGGCGGGCGTTTTGCTGTCTGCGACCGCCCTCGTCCTTCGCGGCCCCGTTCGCGCAGGGCGCCTCGAAGGACGGGCGCCGCCTCAGGCCGCGCAGGCCTCGAAGCCGGCCTTGAGCTCCGCCTCGTCCAGGTTCCGGCCGATGAAGACCATGCGGCTGAAGCGCTTCTCGTCCTCGCGCCAGTCGCGCTGGAAGTCGCCCTCCAGGATCATGTGGACGGCCTGGAACACCAGGCGGCGGTCCTCGCCGGCGATGTCGAGAATGCCCTTGGCGCGCAGGATGTCCGGCCCCTGCGCCTGCAGCACCTCGTTCAGCCAGTGGGTGACCTTGGTCCCGTTCAGCGGCCGGTCGAGCGTGAGCGAGACGCCGCGTATGCCGGCTGCGGCGACGTGGTCGTGCGGATGATCATGGCCGTGGTGGTGATGATCGTGATCGCCGTGATCGTGATGATGGTCATGGTCGCAAGTCTCGTCGTGCACGTGGCCCGGTTCGCCATGGGCCGGATTGAGGAACGCCGGATCGATCTCGTTGATCCGGGCGAGATCGAAGCTGCCGCGGCCGAGCACCTGGTCCAGCGGCACGTTCGACCGCTGCGCGCGATGGATCGGCGCCAGCGGGTTGATCCGACGGATCTGGGCCTCGACCGAGGCGAGTTCGCCTTCAGTGACGAGGTCGGTCTTGTTCAGGATGATCTGGTCGGCGAAGGCGATCTGCTCCACCGCCTCGTGGCTGTCGGCCAGGCGCAGGGGCAGGTGCTTGGCGTCGACCACGGTGGTGACCGAATCGAGCTGCGCCTTGGCGCGGACGTCGTCGTCGACGAAGAAGGTCTGGGCCACGGGGCCGGGATCGGCCAGGCCCGTCGTCTCGACGATGATGGCGTCGAACTTGCCCTTGCGCTTCATCAGGCCGGAGACGACGCGGATCAGGTCGCCGCGCACCGTGCAGCAGACGCAGCCATTGTTCATCTCGAAGACTTCTTCGTCGGCGCCGACGATGAGGTCGTTGTCGATGCCCACCTCGCCGAACTCGTTGACGATGACGGCGTAGCGCTTGCCGTGATCCTCGCTGAGGATCCGGTTGAGGAGCGTGGTCTTGCCGGCGCCGAGATAGCCGGTCAGCACGGTCACGGGGGTCTTGTCGGTCATGGCTCTCATCTAGTCACTGCCAGGGCCGGTGGGAACAGGCCTGTGCGCGACGATCGTCGTTCGGCCGCTTGACGCCCGGACGACTGTTATAGAATAACATCCGCCCGCCCACCGGGCGTCGTCACCGGAATGCCCCGCTTGCCGCCCCAGGACCAGGACCGCCCGCCCGAGCCCGCGATGGACGCCTTCCGCGTCGACCGCACCTATCTGGGCGCCCATCACGGCCGCAACGAGCGCCGCGCCTGGCTGGCGGCGGGCATCTGCGCCGTCACCTTCCTGGTGCAGATCCTGGGCGGCCTGGCCTTCAACTCCATCGCCCTGCTGGCCGGCGGGGTGCACATGGCCGCCCATGTCGCCGCCCTGACCATCGCCGGCCTCGCCTATCTTCTGGCGCGCCGTTACGCCAAGGATGGCCGGTTCGCCTTCGGCACCGGCAAGATCGGCTATCTGGCGGCCTTCACCAATGCGGTGGCCCTGGCCATCACCGCCGCGGTCCTGGCGGGCGAGAGCGTCATGCGGCTGACGCAGCCGGAGACCGCCGACTTCCACGGCGCGACCCCGGTGGCGGTCTCGGTCCTGGCCATCAATCTTCTCTGCATGTGGCTGCTGCGGCCGGCGGAGGCGCCGCAGGAGGCCGCCGAGGACGGCGACCTGAACCTCTCGGCCGCCCACCTGCACCTGGCCGCCGACGTCGCCGTCTCCGTCCTGACCATCGCCGGCCTTCTGGCCGGGGAGCACCTGGGCTGGACCTGGGCCGATCCGCTGGCCGGCGCCCTGGGCGCAGTCCTCGTCGCCCGCTTCGCCTGGGGCCTGGCGCGGCGCTCGGGCGCGGTCCTGCTCGACATGTCGCCCAATCCCCGGCTGGCCGCGGAGATCGGCGCGCGGCTGGAGGCGGCGGGCGGGCATGTGGCCGACCTTCACCTGTGGCGGCTGGGGCCCGGGCACCACGCCGCCATCGCCGTGGTCCGCGACGAGGCCGGCCGCCCCGCGGCGCACTACCGGGCCGCCCTCGCCGACCTGCCGGGCCTGAGCCACGTCACGCTTGAGGTGCGGCCCGAAGCGCCTCATAGGGACAGGGAAATCCCCGCCGACGCGTTGACTCGCAAGTCCGCGTCTGTATAAGTCCGCGGCTCTCGCCCGCGGGCCATCTCGCGGGCGTAATCCTTTTTGCATTAAGTCCAAGGCGCGAACCTATGTACGCGGTGATCAAGACCGGCGGCAAACAGTACCGGGTCCAACCGGGCGACCTGCTCGTGGTGGAAAAGCTGGACGGCGAGCCGGGCGCCGATGTCGCGTTCGGCGACGTCCTTATGGTGGGCGACGGCGACTCCGTGACCCTGGGCGCGCCCCTCGTGGACGGCGCGTCGGTCTCGGCGACCCTCATCGAAACCCGCAAGGGCGAGAAGGTTAAGATCTTCAAGAAGATCCGCCGCCAGGGCTATCGCCGGACCCGCGGTCATCGCCAGCTCGAAAGCGTGCTGCGCGTCACCGCCGTGGCCGGCGCCGGCAAGACCGACAAGTGGGACGGCGAGGTCGACCTGACGCCCAAGGCCGTGCTCGACGCCCGCGCACGGAACCTGAAGCTGGCCGAGCCTGCTCCGGTCGAGGCCAAGCCCGCCAAGGCGGCGCCGAAGAAGGCCGCCGCCCCCAAGGCCGAGGCCGACGAGGCTCCGGCTGCGGAAGCCAAGACGGCCGCGCCGAAGAAGGCCGCCGCCCCGAAGGCTGAAGCCGGCGAGAAGAAGGCTGCGCCCAAGAAGGCCGCGGCCAAGAAGGAATCGGACGCCGAATAAGGCGGCCCACAAGGTCTAGGAGAGCACCATGGCTCACAAGAAATCCGGCGGCTCCTCGCGCAACGGTCGCGACTCGGCCGGCCGCCGTCTCGGCGTAAAGAAGTTCGGCGGCGAAGCTGTGCTCGCCGGCAACATCCTCGTGCGCCAGCGCGGCACCAAGTACTGGCCGGGCGACAATGTGGGCATGGGCAAGGACCATACCCTCTTCGCTCTCGAGGCCGGCGCGGTGAAGTTCGTCACCAAGCGCGACGACCGTACCTACGTCACGGTGGTCCAGGCCGAGGGGGCGAGCGCCGAATAGGCGGAACCCTCCTTGAGACCGGTTCCGCCTCCCATCACCTGAGGCGGACCGGACAGGAAAACTCCGAACGGGGAGTCCGGCCGCCGGACTCCCCGTTTTCGTTTTCCGATGGGCTCCGGGAGAGGGCCCGGGAGGGAAGGATGAGCACTCTCGACGATCCCGTCATCTCGACGGCCCGGCTGCGGCTGCGGGCGCCGGGTCCCGACGATGCGCCCCGGCTGGCGCAGCTGGCCAACGACCCGGGCGTGGCGCGCATGACCACGCGCATGCCGCACCCCTACGGCCTCTCCGACGCCGAGGACTTCCTCGGCCGCTGCGGCCGGAAGGACGCCGCCCGCGAACGCGTCTTTGCGCTCGAGCGGGAGGGCGAGGGCCTGATCGGCATGGTGGGCTTCCATCCCAACGAGGCCGGCCGGACCGAGATGGGCTACTGGCTCGGCCGTCCCTACTGGGGCCAGGGCCTGGCCACCGAGGCCGCCGACGCCGCTCTGGTCTGGGCCAGCGAAGGCTGGAGGCGGCGCTATGTCATGGCCGGCCACTTCGTGGACAATCCGGCCTCGGGAAACGTGCTGTGCAAGACGGGCTTCCTCTATACGGGAGACGTCGTGCCGCTCCATTCCCTGGCGCGGGGCGAGCCCGCGCCGACCCGCATGATGGTCTGGCTCGCCTAGATTTGTGTTATTGCGAGGCCCCGCCGCCCGGAAGGCGCGGCGGGCCCAAGCCCCTGGAACGCCGATGAAATTCCTCGACCAGTGCAAGATCTACATCCGCTCGGGCAACGGCGGCGGCGGGGCGGTCTCGTTCCGGCGGGAGAAGTATATCGAATATGGCGGCCCCGACGGCGGCGACGGCGGCCGCGGCGGCGATGTCTGGATCGAGGCGGTGGACGGGCTGAACACCCTGATCGACTACCGCTACCAGCAGCACTTCAAGGCCGGCACCGGCGAGCACGGCATGGGCCGCAACCGCCACGGCGCGGCCGGCGAGGACGTGGTGCTCAAGGTCCCCGTGGGCACCGAGGTGCTGGACGAGGACAAGGAGACCCTGATCGCCGACCTCGACCATGCGGGCCAGCGCATCCTGCTGCTCAAGGGCGGCAACGGCGGCTGGGGCAACGACCGGTTCAAGGGACCGGTCAACCAGGCGCCGCGCCACGCCAATCCCGGCCAGCCGGGCGAGGAGCGCGCCATCTGGCTGCGCCTGAAGCTGATCGCCGATGTGGGGCTGGTGGGCCTGCCCAACGCCGGCAAGTCGACCTTCCTGGCGGCGGTCTCGGCGGCCAAGCCGAAGATCGCCGACTACCCCTTCACGACGCTGGCGCCGAACCTGGGCGTCGTCGACCTGTCGCCCAACGAGCGCTTCGTCATCGCCGACATTCCCGGCCTGATCGAAGGCGCCTCGGAAGGCGCGGGCCTGGGCACCCGCTTCCTCGGCCATGTGGAGCGCACCGCGGTGCTGATCCACCTGGTCGACGGGACGCAGGAGGATGTGGCCGGCGCCTATACGACCGTGCGCCAGGAGCTGGAGGCCTATGGGGCGGGCCTGACCGACAAGCCCGAGATCGTGGCGCTGAACAAGATCGACGCCCTGGACGAGGCGACGCGCACCGAGCGGGCCGCCGAACTGAAGGCCGTCTGCGGAACCGAACCGCGCCTGATCTCCGGCGTCTCGGGCCAGAACGTCACCGAGGTGCTGCGGGCGGCCTGGAACCAGGTTCGTGAACGGCGGGCCGCGGAGAAGGCCGAGGCCGAGGGTCCCGCGCCCGAGGGCTGGACGCCGTGAGCGTGCTCGCCAACGCCCGGCGCATCGTCATCAAGGTCGGCTCGGCCCTGCTGGTCGGCGCCGACGGGACCCCCGACCGCGCCTGGCTGGGGGCGCTCGCCGCCGACCTCGCCCGCCTGCGCGCCCGCGGACAGCAGGTGCTGATCGTCTCCTCCGGCGCCGTGGCGCTGGGGCGTCGGCGGCTGTCCCTTCCCAAGCGGGCCCTGACCCTGCCGGAGAAGCAGGCCGCCGCGGCCGCCGGCCAGTCGGCCCTCATGCGCGCCTGGGAGGAGGCGCTGGAGCCGCACGCCCTGTCGGCCGCCCAGATCCTGCTGACCCGCGACGACACCGAGGTCCGCCGCCGCTGGCTGAACGCGCGCGCCACGGTGGAGACCCTCCTGGACCTGGGCGTCGCGCCCGTGGTCAACGAGAACGACACGGTGGTGACCGAGGAGATCCGCTACGGCGACAACGACCGCCTGGCGGCGCGCGTCGCCCAGATGATCGGCGCCGACGTGCTGGTCCTGCTGTCGGATATCGACGGCCTCTACACCGCCGACCCGCGGCGTGATCCCGCCGCCAGCCATATCCCGCACCTGACCGAACTGACGCCGCAGATCGAAGCGATGGCCGGCGGCGCCAACGCCGGCGCCGGCGTCGGGACCGGCGGCATGGCCACCAAGCTGGCGGCCGCGCGCATCGCCCAGTCGGCCGGCTGCGCGACCCTCATCACGCTCGGCAAGCGCCCCGCGCCGCTGGGCGCCGTCGAGGCCGGCGAAAAGGCGACCCTGATCGAATCCGCCGCCACGCCCGGCGCGGCCTACAAGGCCTGGATCGCCGGAACCCTGGCCCCGGCCGGCGCCCTGATCGTCGACGACGGGGCGGCCGCGGCGCTGCGGCAGGGCAAGAGCCTGCTGGCGGCCGGCGTGCGCGCCGTAGAGGGGCGGTTCGGCAAGGGCGATGCGGTCGTGGTCCGCACCCAGGACGGGCTGGAGATCGCCCGCGGCCTGTCGCGCTATGACGCGGCCGAGGCCGAGCGCATCTGCGGCCGGCGCTCGGACGCCATCGAGGGCGTGCTGGGCTACACCTCCGGACCGGTGATCCACGCCGACGACCTCGCCGTGCTGGCCCCGCCGGCCCGGGCCTGAGCGGCCTGAAGGCGCGCGCGGCATTTGCCCGCGCCCGGAAAGGGGCCTAGGTAAGGCTCGTCTTGAGCATAAGGGACGGACACGGATCATGGATGGGGCGGGCCGAAGCCAGGGCGGCGTGCGCAGCGATCGTCTGACGGCGCTCGCCCCCGGCATGACCGTCATCTATGGCGGCGACAGGATCGCCGTCGTCAGCGAGGCGCTCGCCGCCCGCTTCCGCCCCGGCGACCGGCTGCTGGTCCTGCAGGACTCCGGCGACCTGCTGCACGTTCCGGCCGCCGAACACGCCGTCGCCACGGCCGCGGTGGACCGGGCCCAGGCCGCCTTCGCCCGCATGGGCGCCGTCTCCGACGATCAGATCAGCGCCTTCTTCGAGGCCTTCGCGGCGAGGCTCGCCGACGACGCCGTCTGGACGGCGATCGCTGAGGCCAACGCCCGCGACGTGGAAAGCGCCCGCGCGCGGGGCCGTTCGACCACCCGGCTGGAGGTCTCCGACCCGATGCGGGCCGACATGATCGCCGGCCTGCGCGCCTGGGGCGCCGCCCAGCCCGCCCGGGGCCGGGTGGTCGAGGCCGTCGCCCACGAGGGCTGGCGCGTCGAGCAGGTGACCGCGCCCCTGGGCGTGGTGGCCTTCGTCTTCGAGGGGCGGCCCAACGTCTTCGCCGACGCCACCGGCGTGCTTCGGGCCGGCAACACCGTCGTCTTCCGCATCGGCTCCGACGCGCTCGGCACGGCCCGGGCCATCGTCGCGCACGCGCTCGATCCCGCCATCGCCGAATCCGGCCTGCCCGAGGGCGCTGCGGTCCTGGTGGATTCCGCCGCCCACGCCGCCGGCTGGGCCATGTTCTCCGACGCCCGGCTGGGTCTCGCCGTCGCGCGCGGCTCGGGCCCGGCCGTCGCCCAGCTGGGCGGCATCGCCCGCCAGGCCGGGGTGCCGGTCAGCCTGCACGGCACGGGCGGCGCCTGGATGGCGGCCGACGAGAGCGCCGAGCCTGCGCGCCTGTTCGCCGCCGTCTTCCATTCGCTGGACCGCAAGGTCTGCAACACCCTGAACACCTTCTGCGTGACGCAGGGCGCCGCCGAGCGGCTGATCCCCGTCTTCCTCGAAGCCCTGGAGCGGGCGGGCGAGCGGCGCGGCCACGGCTGCAAGCTGCACGTGGTCGAGGGGGACGAGGCCCGCCTGCCCGCCGACTGGCGCGGGGCCCGCATCCTGGCGCGCCGGGCCGAAGGCGACGTGGAGGAGCCGAAGGTCGAAATCCTGCCCGAGGCCGAGCTTGGCCGCGAATGGGAGTGGGAAGCCACGCCGGAAGTGACCCTGAAGGTGGTGTCCGACCTTGACCACGCCGCCGAGCTCTTCAACCGCCACAGCCCTCAGTTCGTCGCCTGCCTGATCAGCGCCGACGCAGCCGCCCACGAGCGCTTCTATCAGGCGGTCAACGCCCCCTTCGTCGGCGACGGCTTCACGCGCTGGGTGGACGGCCAGTACGCGCTCAACAAGCCGGAGCTGGGCCTGTCCAACTGGGAGTTCGGCCGGCTGTTCGCCCGCGGCGGCGTGCTGGCCGGCGACGGCGTCTTCACCCTGCGCGCCCGGGTGCGGCAGGCCGACCCCCACCTCGACCGCGGCGGGGTTGCGACCCCGGCGCGCCAGAGCTGAGCAAGCCCTTGCCCATGTGGTTCGCCGGCCCCGCCCGCCGCCTGCCCGCCGCCGGGCGGCCGGCGGCCCTGCGGCTGGGGTTCAAACTCACCCCCGGCATGAAGGTCGGCCTCTTCGGCGGCTCCTTCAATCCGGCCCACGAAGGTCACGCCCATGTGGCCGAGACCGCGCGGCGGCGTCTGGGGCTGGACCTCGTCGTCTGGCTCGTCTCGCCGCAGAATCCGCTGAAGTCGAACCACGAGACGGCGCCCCTCTCCGAACGGCTGGCCGGCGCGCGGGCCTTCGCCCGCCAGAACGGCATGAAGGTCTCCGACGCCGAGACCCGGCTGGGCTCGCCCTACACCATCGACACCATCCGCACCCTCAAGGCGCGCCATCCCGGCGTGAAGTTCGTCTGGATCATGGGGGCCGACAGCCTGGCCACCTTCCATCGCTGGCGCGGCTGGACGCAGATCATGCGCGAAGCGCCGGTGGCCGTGGTCTCGCGCCCCTGGATCTCGCTGAAGAGCCGATCCTCCCCGGCGGCCCGCCGTTTCGCGCGCTATCGGCTTCCGTCCAGCCAGGCGCGCACCCTGGCCGACCGCGCCCCGCCGGCCTGGGTCTTCCTGCGCGGACCGCTCAACTTCCAGTCCTCGACGGCGCTGCGCGAACGCATGCGGCGATCCGGACTCTAGGACCCTGCGCAAGGCCGCTGACCGCCGGTCGCGATCGTGATAGGGTGCGGCCTTGCGAGGGCCTAAGAGGAGTTTCCCGCTGAAGAGTGACGCCGCGCAGCGCGCGCAGGAGAGCGCCGGACCTGCCGCCGCCTCCCAAGACCCCCAGAGTCGCATCGCGGCCCTGGAAGACCTGATCCTGACCCAGCTCGACGACGACCAGGCGCAGGACGTCGTGGTCATCGACCTGAAGGGCAAGAGCTCCGTCGCCGACGGGCTGATCGTCGCCTCCGGGCGGTCGCAACGGCATGTCGGCGCCATCGCCGACCACCTGCTGCGGACGCTGAAGGAGCACGGCTATGGCCGGGCCCGCGTCGAGGGCCTGCCCCACTGCGACTGGGTCCTGATCGACACCGGCGACGTGATCGTCCACCTGTTCCGCCCGGAAGTGCGGTCCTTCTACAATATCGAGAAGATCTGGTCGGTGGACGCCTCGGGCCACGCGGTCGCCGCCTCCTGACGAGGCCGCTTGCGCGTGACGATCCTGGCGGTGGGGCGCCTGCCCCGCTCGCCCGAGACCGAACTGGTGAAGCTCTATGTGGAGCGCGCCACCGCCGCCGGGCGCGCTCTGGGTCTGGGCCCCGTCGAGGTGGTCGAGGTCGAGGGCCGCAAGACCGGCAAGGCCGGAGAGGCGGAAGCGCTCCGCCCCCATTTCAAGGACGCTCACGTCCTGGTCTGCGACGAACGCGGCCGGGCCCTGCCATCGCGCGACTTCGCCGCGGAGGTCGCGCGCCTGCGGGACGACGGCGTCCGCCGGCTGGTCCTGGTGATCGGCGGGGCCGACGGGCTCGACCCCGGCCTGATGGCGGAGGCGCAGGGCCGCATCGCCTTCGGGCCGCAGACCTGGCCCCACGCCCTGGTGCGCGCCATGCTGGCCGAGCAGGTCTATCGCGCCGTCACCATTCTGGCCGGAAGCCCCTATCATCGTGACTGAGGCCCCCCATCGATCCCGTCGGCCGCGCCCGGCGGCCTTTGCGGCCGGGCTGGCCGGCCTGGCCGCCCTGGTCTCGGCTGTCCTGGTCTCAGCCGCCGCGGTCAGGGCCGCCGCGCCGGACGACGCGGCCAAGCTTTCGGCGCTGAACGCCCGCGAGCAGGCCCTGAACGCCGAGCGGGGGCGCAACACCAACCAGCTCGCCCGCCTGCTGTCGGTTCTTCAGCAGTTCAAGCGCGACCCGCCGCCGGCCCTGCTGGTGCGGCCCGACGACGCGCGCGACGCGGTCCGCGCCGCCATCCTGGTCAAGGCCATGGCCCCGGAGCTGCAGCGCCGCGCCCAGGCCTATGCCGCCGAGGCCACGGACATCGCCCGCCAGCGGCGGCTCGCCGCCGTCGCCAACGAGACCCTCTTCACCGCCGAGAGCGAGCGGGCCGACGAACGCCCCACGCCGCAGGCCGTCGATCCCGACGGCGCGGCCCTGCGGGGTTATGCCGCGTCGGGCGCCGAGCAGCTCTTCGAGGGCCCCTTGAGCCCGCCCGACAGCCTGGTTTCGCCGGCCGAAGGTCCGGTGACCCATCGCTTCGGCGAGGCCCTGCACGGCTCGGCCAGGTCGCAGGGGCTGACCATCCTCACCGCCCGCGGCGCCCGTGTGCAAAGTCCAGGCGCCGGCCTCGTCCAGTACGTCGGCCCGGTGCGCGGCTGGGGCGTCATCTTGATATTAAGGATGAGCGGTGGATACCATCTGGTGCTGGCGGGCCTCGATCGGGCCACGGTGGATGTCGGACAATCGGTCGCGGCGGGTGCGCCTGTCGGATGGATGGCCGATGGTGGAAACTCTCCCTCGGAGCTCTATCTGGAGGTCCGTGAGAAGGGGGTTCCGGTGGATCCTTCCCGCTGGCTGAAGACCGAAGCGGGGTGATCCCACCTTGCGGGGGCGGCAACGCACAGGCGGCGCAAAATCGCCGCAAAGGGAGCCTCAGGCTGGGCCTATGAAGAAGTATCTGATGATCGGCGCGGCGGCCTTCGTCCTCGGGGCGGGGTCCATGGCCTATGTGAGCCAGCAGGCCCAGGCCTCGGCTCAGCAGCCGCGGGCCCAGACCTACCGCATGCTCGAACTGTTCGGCGACGTGCTGGACACGGTCGAGCGGCAGTACGTCACCGAGATCGACGAGACCAAGCTGATCGAGTCCGCCATTGACGGCATGCTGACCTCGCTCGACCCGCACTCGGGCTATCTGAACCCCGAGAGCTTCGACGAGATGCGCGACCAGACGCGCGGCGAGTACGGCGGGCTGGGCATCGAGGTGACCAGCGAAGACGGCGTGGTCAAGGTGATCTCGCCCATGGACGACACCCCGGCCGCGCGCGCGGGCGTCAAGGCCGGCGACTACATCACCGCCGTCAACGGCGAGAGCGTGCTGGGCATGACCGTCTCCGACGCGGTCAAGCAGATGCGCGGCAAGCCCGGCGAGGCGGTGACCCTGAGCATCGCGCGCGAGAAGAGCGATCCCTTCGACGTCGAGATCGTGCGCGAAGTGATCAAGCCCAAGTCCGCCGTGGCGCGGATGGAGGGCGACTACGGCTATCTGCGCGTCTCGGCCTTCAACGAACGCACGACCGAGGAGGCCGAACAGGCCTTCGGCGCCCTGCGCGCCAAGAACCCGGACATGAAGGGCCTTATCCTCGATCTGCGCAACAATCCCGGCGGCCTGCTCGACCAGGCGGTCGGCGTCTCCGACCTGTTCCTGGAGAACGGCGAGATCGTCTCCCAGCGCGGCCGCGACGCGCGCGACGTGGAACGCTACAACGCCCGGCCCGGCGACATCGCCGAGGGCCTGCCCATGGTGGTCCTGATCAATACGGGATCGGCCTCGGCGGCGGAGATCGTGGCCGGCGCCCTGCAGGATCGCAAGCGGGCCGAGCTGGTCGGCCTGACCTCCTTCGGCAAGGGTTCGGTGCAGACGGTCATCCCGCTTCGGGGCGGCATGGACGGCGCGCTGAAGCTGACCACGGCGCGCTACTACACGCCGGCGGGGCGCTCCATTCAGCAGACCGGCATCGAGCCGGACCTGGAGGTGGCCTCGACCCGCGACGAGGCCCAGGCCATCGCCAACCGCGCCTTCCAGTTCAGCGAGGCCTCGCTGCGCAACGCGCTGAACGCCTCCGAAGGGCTCAAACGCCGCGGGGCTCACGAACCGGCCGAAGCGCCGCCGGAGGACTTCGACGAGGCCAAGGACTTCCAGCTCGTCCGCGCCCAGGACGTGCTGAAGTACGGCTCCGTGGCGGCCACGCCCAAGCTGCCCAAGCCGCAGGCCCGCCTGGCCGAGGTGATCGGCGTGAAGGACAAGGTGGCCGCCGCGCCCGCCAAGCCGAACTGACGAGCGCCGTCTTGCGCGGCGCCCTCTTGCAAGGGGGCGCCGAAGCCGCCCATTAAGGCCTTCGTTAACCCTGTTGGCCGAGTCTTCGGCCAGAGGTTCAGCGACCGTGGCCATGTTCTCCAAGAAGTCCGCAGCGTCCGCACCGGCGACGCCGGAGCGGTCCCGACCCGCCGCCGTGGCCCAGCTGCGCGCGGCGGTGGCCAATCCCTATGTGGGCGCCAGCGGCGCGGCCTTCCTCTTCCTCGCCACCCTCGCCGTCCTGGTCATGATCATCGGCGATCCGCAGGCCGGGGCGCCGGTCGTCCGCCTGCCCCTGGCGAAAGCCGTGGTGGCCGCGGCTCCGCCCGGCTGGCGCGAGGCCCTGACCATGGACGGGGCCGGCCCCGGCGTGACGGAGGAGGTGTTCGAGCTGTCGGAGGCGCCGGTCGAGGGCGAGCTGGCCGGCGAGGCGGTGATCACCCTGCCCGGCGGCCCGGGCCGCAGCCGGGTCCCCCTGCCGCCGGCGCCGATCGCCGGCCTTTCCGCCCCCGGCCCGAACGGTCCGCTGCCCGTGATCGCTCCCGACGGCCGCACGCCTGCCGAGGCCTATGCCCGGCCCTTCCGGTCGAACGGCAAGCCCAAGGTGGCCATCGTCGTCGGCGGCCTGGGTCTGAACGCCCGGGCGACGCGCGACGCCATCGAGCGGCTGCCGGGCGAGGTCACCCTGTCCTTCGTGCCCTATGCGGAGGGCCTGCAGGGCTGGATCGACCTGGCCCGCGAGCACGGCCACGAGGTGCTGCTCGAGACGCCGATGGAGCCCGTGGACTATCCCGACAACGATCCCGGCCCCTACACTCTGCTGGCCAGCTCCGGACCGGCCGAAACGACCAAGCGGCTGGAATGGCTGCTGTCGCGGGCCACCGGCTATTTCGGCCTCACCAACTATCTCGGCTCCCGCTTCCTGAACGCCGACCCGGCCATGGCCGCCTTCACCACGGCGCTGAAGGCCCGCGGCCTCGCCTTCGTCGACGACGGCCAGGCGGCGGGGCGCGGCATGGGGATTCCCCGCGCTTCGGCGAGCCGCATCATCGACGATCAGCTGTCGGGCGAGGCGATCGACGAACAGCTTCTGGCCCTGGAGGCCCAGGCCCTGGAGCGCGGCCAGGCCCTGGGCTCCGGCTTCGCCTATCCCCTGACCATCGCCCAGGTCGCCGACTGGGCGCGCGAGGTCGAGCAGCGCGGCTACCAGCTGGCGCCGGCCTCGGCCCTGACCCGCCGATGACCTCCGGCGTCGCGCTTCCGCCCCACCTGGCGCCCTATCGGCCCAATGTCGGCGTCGTCCTCTTTCATCCGGACGGCAAGGTCTGGCTCGGCCGGCGCGTCGGGGCGCCGGGACCGTTCAACTGGCAGTTCCCGCAAGGAGGCGTCGATGCGGGCGAGGACCTGCAGGCGGCCGCCCTGCGCGAACTGGTGGAGGAGACCGGCGTCCGCTCGGTCACCGTCCTGGGCCGCACCGACGGCTGGCTGACCTACGACTTCCCGCCCGAGCATTCCGGCCACGGGGTCGGCAAGGCGTGGAAGGGGCAGCGGCAGGTCTGGTTCGCCGCGCGGTTCGACGGCGCGGAGTCCGAGATCGACCTTCAGGCCCATCCGCCGGTGGAGTTCGACGCCTGGCGCTGGGCCTATCTGTCCGAGGCGCCGGACGTGGTCGCGCCCTTCAAGCGAGAGGTCTACGCCCAGGTGGTGCGGGCCTTCTCCGTCTTCGCCGCCGGCTGATGGCCGCCCCCGTCATCATGATCCACGGCGCCTTCTGCGGCGGCTGGACGTTCGACGCCTTCCGCCGCCCCTTCGAGGCGGCCGGCCGCAAGGTGCTGACCCCCGATCTGCGCGGGCATGGCGCCGGAGAGGGGCTGCAGGCGGTGGTCGGCCTCTCCATGCTCGACTACGCCCACGACATCGCCGACCTGGCCGCCGGCCAGGACGAGCCGCCCGTCCTGGTCGGCCACTCCATGGGCGGGCTGGTGGCGATGCTGGCGGCGCGCCGCACGCCGGTGGCCGGGCTCGTCCTGCTGGCGCCCTCGCCGCCCTGGGGGGTGGCCGGCTGGAGCGTCGAGGAGGGCGTCACCGCCTTCGGCCTGCACCTGCTGGGGCCCTTCTGGGCCCAGGCGGTGACCCCCGACCGCGGCATCATGCTGCGCTACAGCCTCGACCGGGTTCCGCCGGGCGCGCGGCGGCCGATCCTGGAGCAGCTCAGCGCCGAGAGCGGCCGCGCCCTCTGGGAGACGCTGAACTGGTGGCTCGATCCGATGATGACCACCAGCCTGGGCGCGGGCCCGCCGGCCGCCCCGGCCCTCCTGCTGGTGGGCGAGAAGGACGTGGTGCATCCGCCGGCCACAGCGCGGCTGACCGCCGAGCGCATCGGGGCCGAGCACCGGATCCTGCCCGGCATGAGCCACTGGCTGCCGGGAGAGCCCGGCTGGGAGGACGTGGCGGGCCAGAGCCTGGCCTGGCTGGAGACCAGCCAGGCCGCCTGACCGCTCCGGGGCGGAACGAGCCCTAGAAGGTGCGTTCGCTGTAGAGCAGGGTCGCCTGATCGTAGCCGCGCTCCAGCGGCGAGTCGTCGGGCTTCTTGAGCTGCACGAAGACCATGCCGGTGGACTCGGAGTCGGTGTAGTGCTCCCAGGCCATGGTCACCCGCTTGATGTTGTCGGGGCCCACCGCATAGTCGTTGCGCTGCAGGACCAGTTCCGGCTCGTGCAGGAAGGCCCAGATGTTCAGGGCCTCGACGATCGGCTCTTCCTCGCCGACGGGATAGTTGATCTGCATGTTGCAGACATTGTCGTTGGCGCCCTTGGGCAGGACGGTGATGCTGTAGTCGCGGCCGCCGAGGCTGACCTCATAGGCGCCGGAGCGCCGGTTGCGCTTCATCCCCAGATCCTTGCCGACCTCCTCCACGGTCTTGCCCTCCTGAACCATGGGAATGCAGGCGCGGGTGAGGACCGAGAGGACCGCCGCCCCGTTGCCGGTGGTCGGCAGGGTCGGCTGTTCCACCGGAGCCGGGGCCGGGGCGGCCGGGGCCGCGGCGGGCGGAGCCGCCGTCTCGCCGGCCGCGGCGGGCGCGGGCGAAGTCCCGGGTTCCGGCGCCATGCCCGCGCCGTCCTGGGCGAGGGCCGGACCGGCGAGGCCGGTGAGCAGGATAAGGCTGGCGATGACGTTGCGCATGGCGGAGTTCCCCTGACTCGAAGCTCAAAAGAAAAACGGCGGCATCACACTAAAGCGAAGCCGCCGTCGCAAGGCCTGTCACGGCCGTTTGAGGTTCCGCCGGCCGATTTGCCGGTCCCGGAGCCTCAGGCGGAGACCGCCACGGCCTGTTCGGCCAGGATGGTCAGGCCCGAGGCGGTGACGTCGGCGAAGCCGCCCTTCACCTCGTAGACGGTTTCGCGGCCCTCGTTACGCACCACGACGCGCCCCTCGCGGAGCGTCGCCATGAAAGGCGCGTGGCCCGCCAGGACGCCGAAGTCGCCTTCGGAGCCCGGCGCGTCCACCTGGTCCACCGCACCGGAGAAGAGCTCCCGCTCCGGCGAGACGAGGGAGAAGTTCAGCTTCTCGGCCATGATCGCTTAGGCTTCCGCGGCCAGACGCTCGGCCTTGGCCACGGCGTCTTCGATGGTGCCGACATTGTAGAAGGCCGGCTCGGGCAGGTGGTCGTACTCGCCGTCGCACAGCGCCTTGAAGGACCGGATGGTGTCTTCCAGGCTCACGAAGATGCCGGGCGTGTTGGTGAACTGCTCGGCCACGTGGAAGGGCTGCGACAGGAAGCGCTGGATCTTCCGGGCGCGGGCGACGATCAGCTTGTCCTCTTCCGACAGCTCGTCCATGCCCAGGATGGCGATGATGTCCTTCAGCGCCTTGTACTGCTGCAGGATCTCCTGGACGCGACGGGCGACGGCGTAGTGCTCCTCGCCGATCACCAGCGGGTCCATGATCCGGCTGGTGGAGTCCAGCGGGTCCACGGCCGGGAAGATGGCCTGGGCGGCGATGTCGCGCGACAGCACGGTCGTGGCGTCCAGGTGGGCGAAGGAGGTGGCCGGGGCCGGGTCGGTCAGGTCGTCGGCGGGCACGTAGATGGCCTGGACCGAGGTGATCGAGCCCTTGGTGGTCGAGGTGATGCGCTCCTGCAGGTTGCCCATCTCCGTGGCCAGCGTCGGCTGATAGCCCACGGCCGAGGGGATGCGGCCCAGCAGAGCCGACACTTCCGAGCCGGCCTGGGTGAAGCGGAAGATGTTGTCGATGAAGAGCAGGACGTCCTTGCCCTCGACGTCGCGGAAATACTCCGCCTGGGCGAGGCCGGTCAGGGCGACCCGGGCGCGGGCGCCGGGGGGCTCGTTCATCTGGCCGTAGACCAGGGCGCAACGGCTGTCGCCGCCGCCGCCGGGCTGGTTCACGCCGGACTCGATCATCTCGTGGTAGAGGTCGTTGCCCTCGCGGGTCCGCTCACCCACGCCGGCCAGCACGGAGTAGCCGCCGTAGGCCTTGGCGATGTTGTTGATGAGCTCCTGCATGGTCACGGTCTTGCCCACGCCGGCGCCGCCGAACAGACCGATCTTGCCGCCCTTGGTGTAGGGGCAGAGCAGGTCGATGACCTTGATGCCGGTGACGAGCACTTCGGCCTGGGTCGACTGCTCGGAGAAGCTCGGGGCTTCGCGGTGGATGACGCTGGTCGTCTCCGCCGCGATCGGGCCGGCCTCGTCGATCGGCTCGCCGATGACGTTCATGATGCGGCCGAGCGTGGCCGGGCCCACCGGAACGGTGATGCCGGCGCCGGTGTCGACCACTTCCTGACCGCGGGTCAGGCCCTCGGTGGTGTCCATGGCGATGGCGCGCACGGTGTTCTCACCCAGGTGCTGGGCGACTTCCAGCACCAGGCGGAAAGGGGCGCCCGTCCGCTGGTCGGTGTTGGTCGTCTCGAGCGCGTTCAGGATGGCGGGCAGGTGGCCGTCGAACTCCACGTCGACGACGGCGCCGATGATCTGGGCGATGCGGCCCTTGGCCACGCCGCCGGACACCTGGGCGGAGGCCGCGCCGGCGGCCGGGGCGGCCGTGGACTTGCGGGCCGCCGGCTTGCGCGCTGTGGTCTTGGCCGGAGCCGCGGCGTCAGCCGCCGCAGCGGCCGGGGCCTTGGCCGCGGCGGTCCGCGCGGCCGGCTTCTTGGCGGGAGCCTTCGGGGTCGTAGCCATGGGTTTCTGTCTCTTGCTCTAGAGCGCCTCGGCGCCGGAGATGATCTCGATCAGCTCCTTGGTGATCTGCGCCTGGCGGGTGCGGTTGTACTGCAGGGTGAGGCTGGCGATCATGTCGCCGGCGTTGCGGGTCGCGTTGTCCATCGCGCTCATCTGGGCGGCGTAGAAGCCGGCCTGGTTCTCGAGCATGGCCGAGAAGAGCTGGACGGTCAGGTTGCGCGGCAGCAGGGTCTCGAGAATGCCCTCTTCCGACGGCTCGTACTCGTAGACCGCGCCCTTCAGGTCGACGGGGGCCGCCTCGTCCGAAACCTCGGCCGGGATCAGCTGACGCACGCTCGGCACCTGGCTGACCACCGACTTGAAGCGGCTGTAGACCAGGGTCACCACGTCGACCTCGCCGGCGTCGAACAGCTCGGTCACCTTGTCGGCGACCGCCTGGGCGACATCCATGGACGGGTTGGTCCCGGCCTCGAAGGTCTCGATGATCTTGCCGCTGTGCAGGCGGCGCAGCTGGTCGCGCGCCTTGCGGCCGACGACGATCAGCTTCACGTCCTTGCCCGCCGCCGTGAGGCTGGCGATCCGCTCGCGCGCGGCGCGCACGATGGAGGAGTTGAAGCCGCCGGCCAGGCCGCGGTCGGAGGTGGCGACCACCAGCAGGTGGCGGTCGTCACGGCCGGTCCCCGCCAGCAGGCGCGGCGCGCCCTCGCCCGACACGCCCCGGGCCAGGTTGGCGATGACCGAGGCCATCCGCTCGGCATAGGGCCGCGCGCTCTGGGCGGCGTCCTGGGCGCGGCGGAGCTTGGCCGCCGCGACCATCTGCATCGCTTTCGTGATCTTCTGCGTGGCTTTCACGCTTCCGATCCGATTGCGCATTTCCTTGAGGCTGGCCATCCCTTCGGGTTCCCGGCTCGGCCTTAGGCGAAGGTCTTGGTGAAGGCGTCCAGCGCGCTCTTCAGCTCGGCCTCGACATCGCCGTCCAGCGCCTTCTTGGTGCGGATGGCGTCGAGCAGGCCCTGATGCTTGCCGTGCAGGTAGCTCAGCAGTTCGGACTCGAAGCGGCCCACATCGGCCACCGCGATGCCGTCGATATAGCCGCGGGTGCCGGCATAGATCACCGCCACCTGCTCTTCCACCTGCAGCGGCGCGTACTGGGGTTGCTTCAGCAGCTCGGTCAGGCGCTCGCCGCGGGCCAGCATGCGCTGGGTCGTGGCGTCGAGGTCGGAGCCGAACTTCGCGAAGGCGGCCATTTCCCGGTACTGGGCGAGCTCGCCCTTGATCGGACCGGAGGCCGTCTTCATCGCCTTGATCTGGGCCGAGGAGCCCACGCGGCTGACGCTGATGCCGACGTTCACCGCCGGGCGGATGCCCTGGAAGAAGAGGTCGGTCTCGAGGAAGATCTGGCCGTCGGTGATCGAGATCACGTTGGTCGGGATGTAGGCCGACACGTCGTTGGCCTGGGTTTCGATGATCGGCAGCGCCGTCAGCGAACCGGAGCCGTTGTCCTCGTTGAGCTTCGCCGCGCGCTCCAGCAGACGGGAGTGCAGATAGAAGACGTCGCCCGGATAGGCTTCGCGGCCCGGCGGGCGGCGCAGCAGCAGGGACATCTGGCGATAGGCCACGGCCTGCTTGGACAGGTCGTCATAGATGATGACGGCGTGCATGCCGTTGTCGCGGAACCACTCGCCCATGGCGCAGCCGGCGAAGGGCGCCAGGAACTGCAGCGGGGCGGGCTCCGACGCCGTGGCGGCGACGACGATGGTGTAGTCCAGCGCGCCGCGCTCCTCGAGCGTCTTGACGATCTGGGCGACGGTCGAGCGCTTCTGACCGATGGCCACATAGATGCAGTAGAGCTTCTGGCTCTCGTCGCCCGTGGCGTTGACGGCCTTCTGGTTCAGGATGGTGTCGACGGCCACGGCGGTCTTGCCGGTCTGACGGTCGCCGATGATCAGCTCGCGCTGGCCGCGGCCGACGGGGATCAGGGCGTCGATAGCCTTCAGGCCGGTCTGCACCGGCTCGTGCACCGACTTCCGCGGAATGATGCCCGGGGCCTTGACGTCGGCGCGGCGGCGTTCGGTCGCCGCGATCGGGCCCTTGCCGTCGATCGGCTCGCCCAGCGGGTTGACAACGCGGCCCAGCAGGCCCTTGCCGACCGGCACGTCCACGATCTCGCCAAGGCGGCGGACCTCGTCGCCCTCGCCGATGGCGCGGTCGTCGCCGAAGATCACGACGCCGACATTGTCGCGCTCGAGGTTCAGGGCCATGCCCTTCACGCCGGCCTTGGGGAACTCGACCATTTCGCCCGCCTGGACGTTGTCGAGCCCGAAGACGCGGGCGATGCCGTCACCGACGGACAGAACCTGGCCGACGTCGGAGACGTCGGCTTCTTCGCCGAAATTGGCGATCTGCGACTTGAGAATGGCCGAAATCTCGGCGGCGCGGATATCCATGTCTTTTACGCTCTCTTGAGGGCGAATTTCAGCGAGTCGAGCTTCGTACCCAGCGAAGCGTCGAACAGACGGGAGCCGACCCGAACCTTGATGCCGCCGAGAATCGACGGATCGACGTGGGTCTCGATTTCAGGGTCCTTGCCGAGCGCCTGGCGCAGGGCCGCAGCGACGCCCTTGGACTGAGCCGCGGTGAGCGGCAGGGCGGTGGTCACCTGGGCGGCGACGACGCCGCGATGCTCGGCCGCCAGGGCGGCGAAGGCGGTGATCACCGCCGGCAGGACCGAGGCCCGGCCATTGGCCGAGATCAGCCCCAGGAATTTGCGCGTGAGCGGATCAAGTCCGGCCCGGTCGGCCACGGCGGCCAGCCCCTTGCCCTTGTCGCTCGCGCCAAAGGCCGGGGAGGCCAGCAGCATGCGCAGGTCGCGGCTGTCGGCCAGCATGGCCTTCAGCGACTTCAGGTCGGCCTCGACCTGAGCGATCTTGTTCTCGTCTTTCGCGAGATCGAACAGGGCCTGAGCATATCTGCCGCCCACATTCGATGCCTTGGAATCGTCCGCCACTCTGTGTCCGCCCGGTGCGTGTCAAAAGCCGCGGCGAGGAGATACTCGCCCCAGCTAAAGGCTTGAATGCGCTTGGGAAAGCACGTCGCCGAACTGGGCTGTGCGCCCCCCGGCCCTAAGCCGCGCGCCTGATAGCACGCGATTTTGGGCGCCGCAACCGAACCAGCGCCCAGGAAGACCGCCAATTCGCCTAGGCCGGCGTCGCCGCAACCGCCCGGCGGAACACGGCCGAGCCGCTGGCCGCCAGGGCGCCGTCGGCCTTCACCACCCGCCCGTGGGCGAAGACGAGGGTCCGCGTGGCCCGGTCGATCCAGGCCTCCACCGTCACCTCGTCCCCGGCCGCGACAGGCGCGCCGTAGTCCAGGGTGAGCGAGACGGCCGCCACGTCCTCGCCGCTTGCGCGCGCGAGCGCGGTTTCGAGGAGCACGGCGCAGGCGGCCGGCTGGTCCGGCACCCGGGCGGGACCGGAGATGGGGGAGGAGGAGCTCGTCATGGCCGCGCTCCTTTAAGGATGTGGGCGAAAAAGAAAAGGGCGCCGGTCCGACCGGCGCCCGAAGTTGGCAGGCTCGACAATAGGCGGCTGGGAGGCCCGTCCTAGCGGTTGGCGACCTGCGTCTTGGGCAGGGCCGCGGCGTTGCAGGCGCCCAGCTGTTCGGAATCGAAGGTCTTGGCGCCGCGCTCGAAGGCGGTGACGGCGCCGAACTTCTTCGCCACGTCCTTGCAGGTCGAGGCCGCGAAGGTGCGCGAGGTCGGCGCGTTGGCGATGCATTCGCCGTCCTGGCAGACGAAGACCGCGCCGCCGGCCACCAGCTGGACCCGTTCGGCGACCGGGGTTTCGAGCTTGACGGTGACGACGGGCTGGGCGGCGGCGGCCTGGCCGGCGAGGGCGAGCGAGACGAAGGCGGCCGCAGCGGCCACAGTGGTACGGAACATCATTTCAGCACTCCAGCGTTGGGGAGGTCGGCGCAGGGGCGCCGGCTCAGGATCTCAGGCCGGCGATATCCCCACCGCCGCGGCGCCTGAACTAAGCATCGCTAAGATAACGGTGTTAAGATCGGCGGCAACCGCGAATTGCGCAGGGCCGCCATGCAAGTTTGCAGAGGCGCCGGGAGGCAAGCGCGCTCCGGCCGCGACGATCGGCGGCGCCGCGGCGTCGTGGAATCGCCGCGTTCATCCCCCATCAATCATGTCGCGCGTCTTGTTCGCCTTGCGCTAAGGACGCGCGAACGCGCCCGCGCGGGCGCAGGACGAGACGACTTAGGACGACGAATGGCCAACTCCCAATCGCCGGGACCCAACAGGCCCGGCCGCGGCGGCAAACCCAAGCGCACCCCGCTGCAGGCGGCGCTCTACTGGGGCGCCGTGCTTTCGGTCTGGGGCCTCATCTTCGTGGCCGCCTTCTTCGCCGTGTTCGCCGTCGACCTGCCCGACACCTCCAAGCTCTACGACGTGGAGCGGCAGCCCTCGATCTCCTATCTCGACCGGTCCGGGGCGCTGATCGCCGTGCGCGGCTCGCAATATGCGCCGCCGGCCGACCTGGACGAGCTGCCCGACTACGTGCCCAAGGCCTTCATCGCCATCGAGGACCGCTGGTTCTACTGGCACTTCGGCTTCAATCCCTGGGGCATCATCCGCTCCCAGATCTACAACATGACCAATGACGGCGGGCCCCTGCGCGGCGGCTCGACCATCACCCAGCAGCTGGCGCGCAACCTCTTCCTGACCGCCGACCAGACCTATCGCCGCAAGGCCCAGGAACTCATCCTCGCCGTCTGGCTGGAGCTGAAGTTCTCCAAGAAGGAGATCCTCGAGCTCTATCTGAACCGGGTCTATTTCGGCGCCGGCGCCTACGGCATCGAGGCCGCCTCGCAGCGCTATTTCAACAAGCCCGCGTCCGAGCTGACGATCGGGGAGTCGGCCCTGCTGGCCGGCATGATGAAGGGCCCCTCGCGCTACAGCCCCGTCTCGGCCACCGATCGGGCGGCGCGCCGCGCCACCATCGTGCTGGACGAGATGGTCCGCCTGGGCGCGATCACGCCCGAACAGCGGACCGAGGCCTTCAACAACCCCGTCCGCGTGAACCCGACCCTGGCCAACCAGCGGGCCCAGTACTTCGTCGACTGGGTGGACGACCAGGTGCGCTCCCTGGTGGGCGAGCCCATGGACGACCTGGTGGTGGAGACCACGCTGGACCTGCCGATCCAGACGGCGGCCGAGAACGCGCTTCGCCGCGGGGTGGCCGCCGGCGCCGACCAGGGGGTCGGTCAGGGCGCGCTGGTCGCCCTCGACGGCGAGGGCCGGGTGCGCGCCTATGTCGGCGGCACCGACTACGCCGAGACCCAGTTCGACCGCGCCACCATGGCGCGGCGCCAGGCCGGCTCGGCCTTCAAGCCCTTCGTCTATCTGACGGCCATGGAGCAGGGCCGGACGCCCAATGTCCGCGTCGTCGACGCCCCCATCAAGATCGGCGACTGGGAGCCCAGAAACTACACCAACGATTATCGCGGCGAGATGAGCCTGCAGCAGGCCCTGGCGCTGTCGATCAACACCGTGGCCGCCCAGCTGGCCAACGAGGTGGGCACGGGCAATGTCGCGGCCACCGCGCGGCGCCTGGGCATCACCTCCAAGATCCAGCTCGATCCGTCCATGGCGCTCGGCGCCGTCGAGGTCAGCCCCCTGCAGATGGCCCAGGCCTACGCGCCCTTCGCCAATGGCGGCTTCAAGGCGACCGGCTACGGCATCGAGCGCATCCGCACCTCCGACGGCCGCGTGCTCTACGACCACAATGTGGACAAGCCGCAGCGCCAGTCGGTGATCGGCTCCCCGGCCCTGCAGTACATGAACCAGATGCTGCGCCAGGTGGTGTCCAGCGGCACCGGCACGGCCGCCCGCGTCCCCGACTACGACCTGGCCGGCAAGACGGGCACCACCAACGACTACCGCGACGCCTGGTTCGTCGGCTATACGGGCGGCTTCGTGGCCGCCGTCTGGGTGGGCCAGGACGACAACACCCCCATGCGGCGCGTGTCCGGCGGCGGGGTCCCGGCGCGGATCTGGAAGGACTTCATGAGCTCGGCCCTGCCGCGGCTCAACGCCCAGCCCATTCCCGGGGGCACGGTCGAGGCCCCGCCGGAGGCGCCGCAGGCCGATCCGATCGGCGACCTGCTGGACGGCGTCGGCTCCATGATCGGCGGCGACGATCCGGCGCCCTCCCCCGCGCCCGCGCCGGCGGACCCCGAACCGATCCCCTTCTAGGACGCCTGCGACAGGGATGCTCGCCCCACGGGGCGAGCATGACGCGTGCGGGCGGAGGGCGCACCCGGACCTGCGGGCGCATCGCGCGACTGCGGACAGAAACGAAAAGGCCGGCCGGGGCGCCTCGCCCCGACCGGCGCTCTCCTCACACGCGGACGCAGGATCAGAAGGTGGCGCGGACGCCGATCTTGCCGGTCCAGGAATACTCTTCGTACTGCAGCAGGCGCTTGCCGTTCGGGCCGTTCTGATAGGCCACGTAGGGCTCGTCGCCGAGGTTCACCAGCTCGGCCACGATCTGGAAGTTCGAGGTCACCTTGTACTTGGCCGACAGGTCGTACTGGATGTGGTCCTCGACATAGCGGTCGGTCTCGTCGTCGCCGCCGAGCTCGTCCAGGTACATGTCGCGATAGCTGGCCGCCAGGCGCAGGCTGACCGGCCCCTTCTCGTAGCCGAGGGTGGCGTTGAAGGTGTTCTCCGCCGAGGCCGGCAGCGGGATCTTGCGGCCCAGCACGTCGCCCTCGGAGTCGGTGTAGGTGTAGTTGAAGCCGACCAGGAAGCCGTCGAGCGGTTGCGGCAGGAAGGCCAGGACCTGCTGGTAGTTGAACTCGAAGCCCTTGACGGTGGCTTCCTCGCCGTTAATCGGGATCACGGCCTCGTCATAGGGCACGCCGTTGAAGACGCCGTCCTCGAACTCCGCGTCGACGATGAAGTTGTCGATCTTCTTGTAGAAGACCCCGCCCGAGAGCACCGCCTCGGGCGCGAAGTACCATTCGGCGGAGACGTCGAAATTCCAGGCCTCGAACGGCTGCAGGTCGGGGTTGCCGAACTCGCCTTCGCGCTCGCCGGCGTCGCTCTCCTCGATGATGAAGCGCGGCGCGATCTTGCCGATGCCCGGGCGCACCACCGAGCGGAAGGCGCCGCCGCGCAGGATCAGGTTCGGCGCGGCTTCGTAGCGGATGGTCGCCGAGGGCAGCCAGTCGGTGTAGTCGCGGCTGAAGCTCTGCGGCGTGACGAAGACGGTGTCGTCGGCCAGGACGACGCCGTTGCGGGTCGCGCCGGCCTCGACCAGCTCCACCAGATTGCCACGGATGTCGTTCTGCGTCTGCTCGACGCGGACGCCCCCGACCATGCGCAGCGGTCCCGACCGGTAGCGGGCGAGCACATAGCCCGCATTGATGTCCTCATCGACGCTGTAGTCGGCGATGGCGGACTCGAAGGCCGTGTCCAGATCGCTCAGCTCGTAGTTCGCCGCGTTGCCGTAGAAGTGGCCGGCGGTGGCGCCGGGCGCCGGCACGGGATCGATGGGAGCCAGGCCATAGTCCTGGCGGCCCAGCACGTCGGCGAGGGTATAGCTGCCCGAATAGCCGTCATAATAGTCGAGCTGCAGGTCGTAGGTCTTCGACCGGCGGCGGGCCTTGGCGCCGGCCTGCAGCTCCAGCTCGCCGGAGTCGAGCACGAAGGACCGGGCGACGTCGAACTTCACGACCGCCTCTTCGTCCTCCGACAGGCTGAGCTGCGTGTGCTCGAGCCGGTAGAAGCCGTAGCGCGACGGATCGAGGAAGCGGGCCTCGCCCGAGATCACGTCATAGGTCGGCTTTTCCATGTCGGAATAGTCGAAGGCGACCTCCAGGCCCGCGCCGTTGAAGCGCTGGCGGAAGCGGGTCGGATCGAGCGAGCCGGCCTCCTTCTCGCGCGCCTTCGAATAGGCGGCGGAATAGTCGAAGGTCCACGGACCGGTCTCGGTCTTGCCGCCGACCACGTAGGAGTGGATCGTCTGGCTCTCGAAACGGTCCTTCAGGTCGCGGATGACGGTGATGCGGTCGTCGGCCGAGTTGAACACCGCTGTCGTCGCCGTGCCGCTGCGCGGGTCGCCGTCCATCTCAAGGATCAGCCGCTTGCGGTATTCGTGATCGTCGAACTGGCTGGCCAGGACGCGGGCGTAGAGGTCAGTGGTGTCGGTCAGCCGGTAGTCGAACGAGAGCGAGCCGCCCAGGCGCTTGCGGGTGACGTCGTAGTCGCGGAACTCCAGCGTCTTGGCCGAGACGACGCCGCCGGTCTCGTCCCAGTCGTCAGCCTCGATGTTGTCGGTGGCGAAGCTGCGCTTGTAGTAGGACAGGCCGCCGGCCACGCCGAGCCGATCGCCGAAGGTGCGCGAGAAGTCGGCCGACACCTTGGGCGACCAGTCGCCGGTGGCGTCGTTGTAGGAGCCTTCCGCCGCCACGGCGAAGAAGGGCTTCAGCCGGTCCAGCGCGCTGGTGGTGTTGATCTCGATCGACGCGCCGATGGTGTCGGCGTCCATGTCCGGCGTCAGCGTCTTCTTGATCTCGATGGATTCGACCAGCTCGGACGGGATGACGTCGAGCGCGACGGAGCGCACGTCGCTCTCCGGCGCCGGCACCCGCGCGCCGTTGATGGAGGCGGCGTTCAGGTTGGGATCAAGGCCGCGCACGGCGATGAAGCGGCCCTCGCCCTGATCGTTCAGGACGTTGACGCCCGGCGCCCGGCGCACGGCCTCGGCCACGTTCTGGTCGGGGAACTGGCCGACGGCGTCGCGGGTCAGGACGCTTTCGACGCCCGCCGCCTGGCGCTGACGCGACAGCGAGGAGTTGAGGTTGCCGCGCTGGCCCACCACCAGCAGCTCGGCCACCGTGCCCTCCGGCGGAGCCACGGCGATGTCGACGCTGGCCGCCGGCTCGGCGACCGTGACGGTCGTCGTCGTAACCGCGCCGCCGGAATAGGTGGTGCGCAGGGTGTAGGTCCCCGCCGGCACGTCCACGAAGCGGAAGGCGCCGCTGGAGTCGGTCTCGGCCGAGCGGTTCAGCTCCACGATGGTGACCAGCGCGCTCTCCAGGGTGCGGACCCCGGACGCATCGCTCACCTGGCCGCTCAGCACCGCCGCCGACGCCTGGCCGGCGGCCGCCAGGGCCAGGGCCGAAATGCCCGCCATCCACAGACGACGCTTGAACTTGTCGCGCATGATCTACCCCTCTTCTGGCGCTTTGCGCCTGTTGGAGGGGCCTCTGACCTAGAAGCGTGACAATGACGGCAAAATGCCGTGACGTTTGGGTGACGCGGCGGCGGCGCCACAGGCCGCCGCCGCCGCCCCGACCTAGAACCGGTAGGTGGCGCTCATCCGCACCGAGTGGACGTTGAACTCGTCCTGGGTGCGTTGAAGGTCCGTCCCCGAGGCGCTGACGGCGGTGAACGGGCCGCCCGCCGGGCCGCCGGCGGCGCGGACCGTGGGGCCCTCGTCGTCCAGCCGGGTATAGAGGTATTCCAGGCCCAGGCTCAGATCGTCGGTGACCTTGCGCTCCACGCCCGCCCCGGCCTGCCAGCCGTGGGCGCCGTCGTCCTCCTCGCTCATCGTGAAGGTGTTGGCGGTGTTGGTGGTGTGGAAGCCGTGGTCGACGTCGCCATAGGCGTAGCCGCCGGTGACGTAGGGCAGGGTGTCGCCCATCGCGTAACCCACGCGGGCGCGGGCGGCGAGCAGGCCCTTCAGCTCGCGGGTCAGGGTGTAGGCCGCCGGCGTGGTGGAGAAGGCGGTCACATTGTCCTGCACGTCGACGCGCGTGGCCTCGCCGACGACGCCGGCCACCACATTGCCGAACTGCCAGTCATAGCCGGCCCGGGCGCCGAACTCGAAGCCGCCCTCCTCCTCGTCGCAGCCGGGGCCGGGCGTCGGGCTGTAGGTCCCGCCGTCGCAGAAGCCCGGGGAGAAGGCGTCGGCGCCGGAGCCGGTGCGCACCGTGTCGCCATAGGTCCCGTCGAGGTCGGTGTCGAAGGCGATCGTCTCGTCGTCGTTCTCCGCCTGCCAGCCATAGCCGGCCACGCCGCCCACATAGGCGCCGCTCCAGTCGCCCGCGCTCTGGGCCAGGGCCGGGGCGCCGACGGACAGGGCGCCGATCGCCGCGGCGGTGCAAAGCATGGTCTTCATACGCGTACTCCTCAGATACTCGATGGCCCCCACAGGCCAGGCGGAGCAACGCGAGGAGTCGGCGGAACGATGCGAAGCCGTCTCCTGTGACGCTTCGTGTTCGGACGAAGTGTGGCGCGCGGGAGACAGTTTTCCCGCGGAGGTGGACGACGGGAGCGGGATCGCCTCAGGGAGAAGGATCAGCCCAGGCCGTGGCCGCCCAGGGGCCTGGTCTCGGCGATCGTGTCCATGCCGGCGATCAGGGGGCGGCCCTGGGCGATGGCGGCCTGGACCGAGGGCAGGGACAGAGAGGCGCGGTGGGCGTCCTGGCTCTCCCAGGCCTCGGTGATCCAGAGGACGTCCGCATCGGCCGGGTCCTCGGCGACGACGTAGCTGAGGCAGCCGGGCATGCCGGAGACACCGTCCAGCAGGATGGCCGCCAGCGCCGCCCGTTCCCCGGGTTTGGCCGTCATCTTGCCGATCAGTCCGTACATGGCGCCCGCCTCTGCAGGTCCGGCCAGGACCGGCGCGCCGAAGCCGGCGGCCAGGCCGCCCGCCACGACCGCGCGTCGGTCAGGCCCTGGAATGTTCATGGGAAGCCGCCCGCCCGGCCAAGAGCCGCTGGCGCACCCGACACGATTCGAACGTGTGACCTTTGCCTTCGGAGGGCAACGCTCTATCCAGCTGAGCTACGGGTGCATTCGCCTGCGAGGCGGAGGCGTTCTCTAGCCGAAAGGGGCGCTTTCCGCAAACGGGAAGCTGGGGGCGGCGAGGTATGACCGGCGCTGGCGCGCCGGCCCCCTCCGGCCCTCCGGGCCACCTCCCCCTGAAGAAGGGGGAGGATCTGCTCAGCGGGTTTCACAAGCGCGGTGCAAAAATGCTCCCCCTTCCAGGGGGAGCTGTCGCGAAGCGACTGAGGGGGTTTGCCGCCCTCAGGCCAGTTCCGGCTCGGGGGCGCGGTCGGAGGTCAGTTCGACGAAGACGTCCTCCAGGTCCGGGTCCTCGGTGGCGATGTCCTTGATGTGCAGGCCCGCGGCGCGGACGGCGGCCAGCACCTGCTCCACGCTCGCCTCGCCCGTGCGGTAGGAGACCTGGAAGGCGCCGGCCGAGCGCAGGCGCGTCTCGAAGCCCGGCAGGTCCGGCGCGGCGGTGACCGGCTCCTCGGGCGTGACGAGGACGTTGCGGGTGTCGAGCCGGCCCAGCAGCGAGGCGGTGGATTCGCAGGCCACCACCTGGCCGCGGTTGACGATGGCGATCTGGTCGCAGAGCTCCTGGGCCTCTTCCAGATAGTGGGTGGTGAGCACGATGGTGACGCCCTTGCGGTTCAGCTCGACCACATAGTTCCAGAGCTGGCGGCGCAGCTCCACGTCGACGCCGGCGGTGGGCTCGTCGAGGATCAGCACCGGCGGATTGTGGACCATGGCCTTGGCCACCATCAGGCGCCGCTTCATGCCGCCCGACAGCTGGCGGACATAGGCGCCGGCCTTGTCGGCGAGGCCGAGGGCGCGGAGCAGCTCGTCGGTGCGGCGCTCCTTGCGCGGCACGGCGTACATGCCGGCCTGGACCTCCAGCGATTCCCGGGGCGTGAAGAAGGGGTCGGCGGCGATCTCCTGGGGGACCACGCCGATGGCCGCGCGGGCGTCGCGCGGGCGCTCGTCGATGTCGCGGCCCCAGATCTTCACCGTGCCCGAGCTCTTCTTCGTCAGGCCGGCCAGGATGTTGATGAAGGTGGACTTGCCCGCGCCGTTGGGGCCCAGCAGGCCGAAGATGGAGCCGCGGGGCACGGCCAGGTCGACGCCGCGCAGGGCCTTCATCTCGGGCGAGGTCTTGGTGGCGGGATAGGTCTTGACCACGCCGCGGGCCTCGATGGCGAATTCCGGCAGATCCATCTGGCAGCTCCCCTGGGTGTGGCGGATGTTCGCGCGGCGGCGGCGTTGACGCGCCGAGGCCGGCTCGCATACCTAGGCGCAGGCGCCCGTCGCGCCAAGCTTTTGGCCGGAGAATTCACCCCTATGGCCCGTCTCGTCGAGAACCGCGGCGCAAGCGCGCAAGTCCAGCCCGAGCCCATGCCGGCCAAGCCGGCGCTCGCCCCGGCTGCGCCGGCGCCGGAGGTGGTCCATGTCCGCACCGGCCGCGTCGCCTGCGACGGCGTCGGCGGGGCGCTCGGCCATCCGCGCGTCTGGCTGGAGATGGGCGAGGCGAGCTTCGTCGAATGCCCCTATTGCGACCGCCGCTTCGTGCTCGCCGCCGAGGCGGGCGAAGGCCCGGAGAACGAGCGCCTGGCGCCCGGCGTCTATGAGGGCCCGCACGGGCACTGAAGGCGTCCCGGTCAGGCGGCGATCTCCAGCGCGTCGCCCGGCCTCGCCATCGCCAGCACCGCTTCCAGATCCGGGCGCGAGAGGGCGATGCAGCCTTCGGTCGGCTCGTAGTCCGGCCGCGCCAGGTGCAGGAAGATGGCCGAGCCGAGCCCCGGGACCGGCGGATCGTCGTTGTGGCCGAGCACGACGACGAGATCGTAGAGATCATCCTCCCGCCAGAGCGCCTCGTGGCTCGCGCCATAGGGCCGCTTCACCGGGCGATTGTAGGCCGGGTCGTCCGGCGCGTCGCACCAGCCGTCGTCGGGCGCGATCGGGCGGACCGGCAGGGCGGTTCGCGGCGCCTGGCCCTTGTCGGGGCGATAGAGCACATGGCGGATCGGCCAGGTTCCGATCGGCGAGGCCCCGTCGCCCTCGCGCTTGTCCGCCGCCGCGACCATGCCGGAACGGCCGATGGCGCAGCGCATTTCCTGCGTCCCGGCGGAAAAGCGGCCCGTCGAATCGGCGTTGAAGATCAAGCCTGGCCTCCTAATTTGCTTTTCCGGGGGCTCCGACGCGGTGCATGTTTGATTCATGGCGCAAAAGAAGACCTTGCTCATCATCGACGACGACGCCGACCTGCGCGGCGCGGTCGCCGAACAACTCCAATTGCATGAGGAATTCGCCGCCGTCGAGGCGGCCACCGGCGCGGAGGGCGTGCGCGCGGCCCAGGAGGCCCGGCCCGACCTGATCCTGCTCGATGTCGACCTGCCTGACATGAACGGGCGCGAGGTCTGCCGGCAGGTCCGCGACAAGGGCGTGCAGGCGCCGATCATCATGCTGACGGCGGCGGCCTCCGACGAGGATACGGTCCAGGGCCTGGAAGCCGGGGCCAACGACTACGTCACCAAGCCCTACAAGTTCGCCGTGCTGCTGGCCCGCATCCGCGCCCAGCTGCGCAGCCACGAACAGTCGGAGGGCGCGGTCTTCCACCTGGGCGGCTACGAGTTCCGCCCGTCGGCCAAGGTGCTGGTGGACGCCAACCAGAAAAAGATCCGGCTGACGGAGAAAGAGACCAACATCCTGAAGTACCTCTACCGGGCCGGCGAGAAGCCGGTGTCGCGCGAGGAGCTTCTGGCCGAGGTCTGGGGCTACAACGCCGGCGTCACCACCCACACGCTGGAAACCCACGTCTACCGGCTGCGGCAGAAGATCGAGCCCGATCCGGGCAACGCCCGCCTGCTGCTGACGGAGGCCGGCGGCTACCGGCTGGCGCCATAGGGTCCGGAACCGCACCCGCCGGCCAGGCGGCTGAGGAGAGCGCAGGCATGGAAGCCCAGGAACTGCATCGCGGGCGTCTGATCGACCACCTGCAACTGGTCGTCGCCGATCTCGCCGCCAGCCGCCGCTTCTATGGCGCGGTGGCCGACGCGCTCGGCGTGCCCATCGGCGGCGAGGACGAGACCTATTTCTGGATCGACGAACTCTTCGTCTCCAGCGCCGACAGCGAAGCGGCGCTCGGCAAGCTGACCGGCCGCCACCACCTGGCCTTCCAGGCCGCCGACCCGGCGATGGTTCGGGCCTTCCACGCCGCCGCGATCGCCGCCGGCGGGACCGACAACGGCGCCCCGGGCGAGCGGCCCTACCACCCTGGCTATTACGCCGCCTTCGTCCTCGATCCCGACGGCAACAACATCGAGGCCGTCTATCACGGCGAGGCCGCGCGCTCGGCGGCGAGCGTGAAGATCACCTTCTAGAGGGCGAAATCCGCGCTGACCGGCGCGTGGTCGCTGGGGCGTTCCCATTCGCGGACATCGTCGTGCACGCGGGAAGCGGCCGCGCCGGCGCGGAAGGCCGCCTCGCGCAGGCCCGGCGTGACCAGGATGTGGTCCAGGCGCAGGCCGCGGTTGGACTTGCGGAAATCGGCCGCCCGATAGCTCCACCAGGAGAACAGCTTCTCAGGCTCCGGGACCGCAGCCCGCGGCAGGTCGATGAAGCCGAGGGAGGCCTTGAGCGCCTCCATGGCCGCCACCTCGACGGGCGTATGGCTGACGATGCGCGACATCTGCCGGTGGCTCCAGACGTCGAACTCGCCCGGCGCCACGTTCAGGTCGCCGGTGACGATCAGCGGATCCTTGGGGTCGCGGCGGGCGAGTTCGGCGGTCAGGGTCTCGAAGAAGTCGAGCTTGTGGTCGAACTTCGGATTGAGGGCCCGGTCAGGGACGTCGCCGCCGGCCGGCACGTAGAAGTTCTGGATCTCGACGCCGGCGACGCGGGCGGAGACGCAGCGGGCGTGGCCTTCCCTGCAGGCGTTCAGCACCGCGACGTCCTCGATGGGAAGGCGCGAAGCGATGGCGACCCCGTGCCAGCCCTTCTGGCCGGCGATCTTCAGGTGCGGCAGGCCCATCTGCTCGAAGGCCTCGCGCGGGAATTCGCCCTCGCGGCACTTGATCTCCTGCAGGCAGAGGACGTCGGGCGCCTGCTCGTCGACGAAGCGGGCGACCTGCTCGACGCGCAGGCGGACGGAGTTGATGTTCCAGGTGGCGAGACGGAGGCGCATGGCCGAGCCTTTAAGGCGGTCCGGGGCATAAGAAAACGCCCGGGGACTGGAGAACCCCGGGCGTCAAGGCAGTCGTCTCTCATGCCGCCGCCGGGAGGGGATAGGTTCCGGCACGGCGCCGACCTCAGGCGCGCAGCCCGACATCGACGATGCGTGTCATATTTGCCACTGGCAGGCGAAAAGTCAAGTCCGAGTCACGGAGAATCTTGCCTGTTGTGAGATTGTCACATTCGCGCTCGGCCGGGACGGAGATTCCGCGGGTCCTTCAGGACGAAAAGCGACTCGTCCAGACCCGACACCTTCTCCAGGCTGGTGAGCCGGATGCGCGTCGACTGGCCCTGCGGATCGGTGATCGTCCAGCCGATCAGCCGCAGCGGGGCGTCGGCGAAGGTCAGCGTGATCTGGCCGTCCGCCTCCTTCTTGCCGTCGCGTGCGGTGATGGAGAAGCCGTCGGCCAACCGGCTGACGCGGGTCACCTGCACGCCGCGGTCCAGACGGATCTGGCGCGCCAGGAAGAGGGACAGCGGGGTCGCGCCGAGGGGATAGCTCTCGAAGGTCTTGAGCTTCTCGTTGGCGATGGAGACCAGGTCGCCGTCGGAGACGACCAGCAGGCCCGAGGGCGGCGCATAGTCGAAGCGCGCCTTGCCCGGGCGCTTCAGATAGATCTGGCCCTGGGTGGTGACGCCGCGCGGATCGGTCTGCACGAAGGCGCCCTTGGCCTGGGACAGGCCTTCCAGATAGGCCACGGCCTTGTCGACCAGGGCCTTGTCAGCGGCGGAGAGCTGGGCGGCCGCCGGGGTGGCGGCGAAGAGGCCCCCGGCCAGAGGCGCGGCGGCGAGGCCGAGCGCGAGGCTGCGGCGGGTCAGGTTCGGGGCGGGGGTGCGGATCATGACAATCGGCTCCTTCATTCGGCGAACAGCCTATGCGGCGCCCGCGGCGTCAATAGGGCGGCGCGCCCGTCCCGCGCCGGAGGACCGATCAGAACGGCCCCGCTTGGCGAACGTTCCGCGCGGCTTCGGCCGCCAGACCTAGCCGGACGGGGATGAATGGGTCATGTCCGGACGGTTCAGGAGACTTGACCCATGACCAGCCTGTGCCGCGACCGCGACTGGATCGACGCCGCCGTCCAGACCATCGAGGCGGACTTCAACCGTTCGGCCGACACCCATCTGCTGCGGGCGCCGGTGGCCGGGCCGGTCGCCCTCTATGTGAAGGACGAGTCGACGCATCCCACGGGCAGCCTGAAGCACCGGCTGGCGCGCTCCCTCTTCCTCTACGCCCTGTGCAACGGCTGGATCGGGCCGAAGACCACCGTCGTGGAGGCGTCCAGCGGGTCGACCGCGGTGTCGGAGGCCTATTTCGCCCGCCTGCTCGGCCTGCGCTTCATCGCCGTGATGCCCCGCTCCACCTCGGCCGAGAAGGTGGCCCAGATCGCCTTCCACGGCGGCGAGAGCCACTTCGTCGACGGTCCCGGCGAGGTCTATGCGGAGAGCGCCCGCCTCGCCGCCGACCTCGCGGGCCACTACATGGACCAGTTCACCTATGCCGAACGGGCCACCGACTGGCGCGGCAACAACAACATCGCCGAATCCATCTTCAGCCAGATGGCTCAGGAGCCGCACCCCGTCCCCGCCTGGATCGTCGCCGGCGCCGGCACGGGCGGCACGACCGCCACGCTCGGCCGCTTCATCCGCTATCACCGCAGCTCCACGCGACTCTGCCTGGCCGACCCGGAGGCCTCGGTCTTTCACCGGCATGTGGCCGACCGGACGGTCACGACCCATGCCGGCCGGGGTTCGATCATCGAGGGCATCGGCCGGGCCCGCTGCGAACCCTCGTTCAATCCCGAGCTGATCGACCGGGCGATCGCCGTGCCCGACGCCGCCAGCATCGGCGCCGCCCGCGTGCTGTCGCGCCGGCTCGGCCGGCCCTGCGGCGGCTCGACGGGGACGAACCTCTGGGCCTGCGCCCAGGTGATCGAGGCCATGGCCGCCCGCGGCGAGGCGGGATCGGTGGTCACCCTGCTGTGCGACTCCGGCGAGCGCTATCGCAGCACGCTGGGCGACCCGGCCTGGCTGGCGGCCGCCGGCGTCGAGGCGGGTCCCTACGAGGACGCCATGGAGGCCTTTTTCGACACCGGCCGCTTCAGCGCGCCCTAGTTCGGCGGGAAGGCCTGGCGCTGGCCGTCCAGCTTGTGGACCACGCCGCGGCGCATGACGAAGGTCACCCGCTCCAGCTCGGTGACGTCGTCCAGGGGGCTCCTGGCCACCGCAATGATGTCGGCGGCCTTGCCCGGCTCCAGCGTTCCGATGGCGGAGGACAGGCCCAGCAGGTCGGCGGCGTCGACGGTGGCGGTGCGGATGGCGCGGGCGGGCGTCATGCCGGCCTCGACCATCATCTTGAACTCCGTGGCGTTGTCCCCGTGGGCCGAGACGCCGGTGTCGGTGCCGAACGCGATCTTCACGCCGGGCGCGGCGAACTGGTCGATGTGTTCGGCGAAGGCGATGCGCGCGGCCTCCTCGGCCTTGGCCAGCACGGCCGGCGGCCGCTCGCCGGCGCGGGCCTGCTGCACGGCGGCCTCCGGGGCGATCATGGTCGGCACCAGATAGGCGCCGGTCTCCCGGAAGAGGGCGAGGCTCTCCGGATCGGTGAAGGTGGCGTGCTCGACCGAGTCCACCCCGGCGCGCAGGGCGGCCATGACGCCGTCCTTGCCGTGGGCGTGGGCGGTGGCCTTGCGGCCGAAGGCGTGGGCGGTCTCGACGATGGCCTTCATCTCGTCGTCGAACATCTGCCGGCCAAGCCCGCCGGCGACGTTGGAGAGCACCCCGCCCGTGGCGGCGAACTTGATCACCTGGGCGCCCTGGGAGATCTGGATGCGGACGGCGCGGCGGCAGTCCTCCGGCCCGTCGCAGGTGTTGACCGCATGTTCGCGCTCGAACTCGGCGTACTCGCGGGCCAGGCCGTTGGCGCCGTCGCCGTGGCCGCCGCTGATGGAGATCATGCGGCCGGCGTTGACGATGGTCGGCCCCTCGATCAGCCCCTTCTCGATCCCGTCGCGCAGGGCGGTGATGGCCGGCGGATCGGAGCCCAGGTCGCGGATGGTGGTGAAGCCGGCCGACAGCGTGCGCCGCGCATTGTCCAGGCCGATGACGAAGCGGTCCTCGGCGTCGCGGTTCATGGCCTCCAGCCGGGCGGCGACCTTGTCATCGTCGGAGAAGATGTGGACGTGGGAGTCGATCAGGCCCGGCAGGACGAACTGGTCCGACAGGTCGACCAGCCGCGCACCGGCCGGCGGGGCGGAAAGCCCGGCCTCGATCCGCTCGATCTTGCCGTCGCGGACGATCAGGGTGGAGGCCCCCTTCGGCGCCTGACCCGGCCGGTCCAGCAGGGCGCCGGCGTGGATGTAGGTGAGCGACCCCTGTCCGTGAGTCTGCGCCAGGGCCGGCGCAGCGGACAGGCAGAGCGCGGCGACGAGCGCCGCGGCGGCGGACTTGAACATGGAAAGGGCCCCCGAAATGACAGGGGCGTCACTCTAACGCCGGGCAGGCCTGCGTCCAGCCGCCCTCACCAGGGCTTCCACCAGGGCTCGACGTCGAGCGCCGGATCGCCGGGCTTCACCTCCTGCTGACCCCAGGACATGACCATCAGGAACTTGTGGCTGCGCATCTGGGTCTGGCCGGACACGCGGCGGATCACCTTGGCGGGGGCGCCGGTGCGGGGGTCGTAGGCGAAGGCGGAGAACTCCGCCACGCCCGATCGCTCGGTCTGGCTGTAGAGGGACAGTTCCGGCACGGTGAAGGTGGAATAGCGGTCGCCGGTGGGCAGGGTCAGGGCGGGAACGCCCAGCACCCGCTGCATCTGGTCGATGGAGAGCGCCCCCATGCGCACCTCCACCACGAGGTCGGCCGCCTCCCGGTTCTGGGCCAGGGCCAGGCCGCTGGTGAGAATCCTCTGGCGCAGGGCGCTGATGGCGTAGGGCGCCCATTCGCCCACGAAATTGACCGGATCGAGGTAGACCCGCGTCCCGGGCGCCGCCTCGATCTTGAAGTCCGACGCGGCCCGTTCGGCGGCGTGGGCGACCAGGAGCTGTTCGGTGGCGGTGCGGCCGGGGCGGGTCTGCACGGCCGAGGCGCAGGCTGAGAGCGCAAGCGCGGCGCAGGCGAGGACTGGAACGGTCTTGAGTCGCATCGGTCCTCCTCTCCCCCCGGGGCCGGGGTTTCAAAGCCGTTTCGACCATCCGGGGCAAGGCCGGGCGGCCTGAGCGGCGGCCTCTGCCGGCGAAAACCGCCGCCGGCGGCCCCGATCGGGCGGTTTGCGGGCGCCCGGCCGGCGAACGGCGTTCGCGACGGGCGGCGGACTTGTCAGGGCGGCGGACCGTCCCGACCTTCGGCCCGCGCCCTCCGGAGATCGCCCATGCCCGCCTTCGTGCCGCCCGACTTCGACATTCCCCGGCGCCTGGAGACGCCGGACTTCATCCTGCGGCCCCTCACCATCCACGACCTCCTGAAGGACTATGCGGCGGTGATGACCAGCGTGGAGCGCCTCCAGGGCGTGTTCGGCCCCGGCTCGGACTGGCCCCGCCCCGACATGACCCTGGAGGAGGACCTGGCCGATCTGGGCTGGCATCAGGTGGAGTTCGAGCGCCGCACCTCCTTCGCCTTCACCGTCATGGCGCCCGACGAGGGCCAGTGCCTGGGCTGCGCCTACCTCTATCCCTCGGAGCGGGCCGGCTTCGACGCCAAGGCCTATTGCTGGGTCCGCGCGTCGGCCGCCGATCTGGATGCGGCGCTCTTCGCCGCCTTCGGGGACTGGCTGCTGAGCGCCTGGCCCTTCGCCCGTGTGGCGTTTCCGGGGCGGGAGATCGCGTGGGCGGACTGGACCGCGGCCGACCTCAGCGGGTCTTGATGACCCGCGGCTTGTCCTCGAGAAAGCCGCGCGGCCTGCCGAAGGTGATCAGGTCGTCGCCAGCGAAGACGCCCGCCGTGATGGTCAAGGCGGCCTCCGGTCCCGACGCCTTGCGCCATACCACGGATCGTCCCGTCCGCCAGGGATCAGCGGCTGAGCCAGCGCCGCGGCCGCAGCTCGCCCAGGTCGCGCCGTTCGCCCGGCGCCAGGCCGAGGGTCTTCATGCGCGCGGCCGAGAGCTCGGCCATGGCCTCCACCGGCTCCTGGCCGCCGACGGGGCTCGCGCAGACCTGCTCGCCCAGGCCGATGGCCATGTCCACCGCCGTCCATTCGGCTTCCGCCCGCTCGGCGCGTCCGACGGCGAAATAGCGGCGGGCGGGGGCGCGGGCGCCGGGGCGTTCGAGAAGGACGGCGATCACCCAGCCGGCCATGTGGCGGAATCCTTCCTGGAGGCGGACAGCACGAGAGGCGCCGCGGGCGGCGGCGCCTCCTGCCGGGGCCTGAACTGGGCCGCCGCGGGGTCGGGGTCAAGCCCGCCCCCCGGCTGCGGATCGCCTCAGAGGCTGTAGAGGGTGTCCACCTCCTCCCAGTTCTCGATCTCGCGCGCCTCGGCGTCGCGCAGATACTCGTCGCCGCGGGTGGTCAGGACGAGCGAACGGCCCTCCTCGAACAGCAGCACGTCGTTCAGCGGCACGCCCACCGTATCGGTCTCCAGGTAGGAGGGACGGCGGTCGAGGGTGTGGCCCTCCAGATCGATCATCGCGTAGTACTGGTTGTCTTCCGTGCTGCGGATGATGTCTTCGATCATGCCCACCCGCTCGCCGTTGAGGTTCACCACCGGCTGATGGTCGAGGCTGTCGGCGTCGATCGGATTGGCGGTCAGGTAGTAGGTGACCGTCATATATTCCGGATCCCCGCGTCTATGCCTGGGGCGACCTGCGCCTCGCCGGCGCCGATTCCCGGCTGATGGCCCAGGGCGTGGTCAGCCTGTCAGCCGACGCCGGTCCGGCCGTGGCGGGCTCGGGAACGCGGCGCGGGGCCGGGCCGGTGACCGCCTCGACCGACGCCGCCCAGCCGAGCTGAGCGGCCTCAGGCGACCGCGGAAATCTGCCAGCAGGCGGCGCGGAAGCGGACCTGATCGCCTTCGACGAAGGGCTGGAAGGCCCGCCCCACCGCCTCGGTCACCCGTTCCCGCATCTCGGGCTCGAGCTGCGGCAGGACGAGGCCGAGCGGTCCGAAGCGGGTGAGGTAGGGCATGAGCTCGGCCTTCGGCAGGGCGCAGTCGGCGTCGAAGGGGTGGAGGGCCGGTTCCGACCAGCCCGCCGCGTCCAGGATCGCCCGCACGCGCGCCGCTTCGGCGAAGGCGAACTGGCCGGGCCCGCCCGCGGGCCTCGGCGGCATCTGCGGCAGCAGGGGGGCCGCGGCGCGCTCGGCCGTGGTCATGAAGGGATTCTCCGCCGCGCTCCGCCAGGCGATGAGGTGCAGGCGCGCGCCCGCACGGCAGGCGCGGCGCAGATTGGCGAAAGCGGCCGCGGGATCGTCGAAGAACATGACGCCGAAACGCGACACCACGCGGTCGAAGACGCCTGGCTCGAAGCCGCAGGTCTGGGCGTCGGCGCAGACGAACTGCGCGGCCGAGCCTTCCGCCGCGGCCAGGCGCCGGGCGTGGGCGATGAGCGGTTCGGAGATGTCGAGGCCCGTCACCCGCGCCGCCGGGCCGAGCCGCCGGGCGATGGCGCGGCTGACCGCCCCGGCCCCGCAGCCGACGTCGAGCACGGCCTGCGCGCCGGCGGCGCCCTCCGCCAGCGGGCGGGCCATGGGCGCCAGGATGTCGTCCATCAGGGCCTGCGCCTGCACCCAGGCGTGGCCGGCGGGGCCGTTCCAGAGCGCCGCCTGGTCGGCGTTGGGGGTCGGCGGGGCGGGGTCGGCGGCCATGTCGGGATCTCCTTGCGTTTGCCTTCGCGGCGGCTCGCAGGGAAGCTTCCCACTTCAAGTCGACTTGAGGTCAAGACCATGGGCGATCTCGACATCTCGCAGGTGGCGGGCCGTTCCGGCCTGCCCGCCTCCACCCTGCGCTACTACGAGGAGAAGGGGCTGATCGCCTCCATCGGGCGGCGGGGCCTGCGCCGCCTGTTCGATCCCGGCGTGGTCGATCGCCTGGCGCTCATCTCCCTGGGCCGGGCGGCCGGGTTTTCGCTGGAGGAGATCGGCGCGATGCTGGCGGGCGGCGGCTCGCCGCAGATCGACCGCGACGCCCTGCTGGCCAAGGCCGACGAACTGGAGGCGCGCATCGCCCGCCTCTCCGCGGTGCGCGAGGGCCTGCGCCACGCCGCCGCCTGCCAGGCGCCGAGCCATATGGAGTGCCCCACCTTCCGGCGGCTGCTGAAAGCCGCCGCGCGGGGCGCCTTTCCCGCGGCCAGGGGCGGAGCCGCCCAGATTCGCTAGACGCCGCGGGCGGAGACGACCGCCTCGACCACGTGGGCGCGGTAGAGGACGGCCAGGAGGTCGGTCTGGGTGATCACGCCCACCAGCACCCGGTCCTCGTCCACCACCATGGCCTCGTGCGCCGCGCCGCTGGACAGCAGGGGCATCAGCGCCTCGATGGGCGTGCCCGGCCGCACCTTGTGGACGAAGGGGTCGAGGACGGCCTCCACCGGCTTGCCCGTTCCCGCCGCCAGTTCGGCCCGCCGGGCCATGCCGACGCAGCGGCCGGCCGCGTCGATCACCGGGGCGGCGCGCAGGTCGTGCTCGCGCAGGAAGGCCAGCGCGCTTTCGCAGCTCTGGTCGGCCAGGACCTTGATCACGTCCCGGGACATGACCTCGCCGCAGGCGATCTCGGCGTGCAGGCGCCGGTGCGCCTGCAGCTCCACCTGGCGGAAGAGGGCGTCGAGGTCCTCGCGCGCCACGTCCAGCAGTTCGCCGTACTGGGCGAGCGCCGCGTCGAGATCGGCCGGCGTGTAGCCGAAGCGGCGGTCGGGCGCCGGGTCGGCCGTGTCGTGGGGACTGGGCGCGGCGGCGACGCGGTGGGGATAGGCGTGACCGCTCAGGCGGCCGTAGGCCATGCCGGCCAGGACCAGCAGCGCCGAGCAGACGCCCACCGGCGCCAGGGCGTAGCCGTAGCCCAGGGGCTCGCCGCCGCCCGAGAGCGCCAGGGCCGCGCCGAGCGCCACCGCCCCGCCGGGGGGATGCAGGCAGCCCAGCAGCGACATGGCGAAGATGGCGGCCGCCACGGCGCAGGCCGCCGCCAGGGCGGGATGGCTGATCAGGAGCGTGCAGCTCACCCCCGCCAGGGCCGAGACGACATTGCCGCCCAGCACCGCCCGGGGCTGGGCCAGCGGACTGGCGGGCACGGCGAAGACCAGCACGGCCGAGGCGCCGATGGGCGCGACGATCAGCGGATCGGCGCCGATCTGTCCCTCCACCAGCAGCCGGGCCAGTCCGCCGGCGGCCGCGACGCCCAGGAGCGCGCCGGCGGCCGCACGCAGCGGCTCGCGCAGCCGCAGGGGCGCCGGCGCGCGGGGAAGCAGCGTTCGGGGGAGATTCATGGCGCGCTTCTGCCCGCGCCGGGCGCGGAGCTCAAGGGCGGCGGGTCCAAGGGCGGCGGGCGGTGTTCGGCCGCACCGGCCTTGCCGGACGGCGGCTGGCCTGCGAAACCCTGGAACCTGAACGTGGAGCCACGATGGAGAGGGCCTTGGACAGCAGGCATCAGGCGCAGCCCGCCGCGGGCGGGGCCGCCGCACCTCCGGTCCTTTCGGCCGTCATCGCCGTCCTGAACGAGGCCGAGAACATCGAGGCGGTCACCGCCGACTGCCTGGCGGGCCTGGCCGGCGCGGCGCCCTTCGAGATCGTCTATGTGGACGACGGCTCCACCGACGAGACCGCCGCCGTGATCGCCGACCTGGCCGCCCGCCATCCGGAGGTGCGGCTGGTCCGCCACGACCGCCGCTGCGGCAAGTCGCAGGCGGTGCGCACCGGCGTCCTGGCCGCCCGCGGCGAATGGATCGGAACCCTGGACGGCGACGGCCAGAACAGCGCCGGCGACCTGATGGAGATGCTCCGCCTGGCGCAGGGCGCGGGCAAGCTCAGCCCGCTGGTGGCCGGCATCCGCGTGCGGCGCGACGATCCCTGGCCGCGGCTGGTGGCGACGAAGATCGCCAACGGCTTCCGCGCCCGCGTGCTGGGCGACCGCTGCCCCGACACCGGCTGCGGCGTGAAGCTCTTCCGCCGCTCCGATTTCCTGCGCCTGCCCTGCTTCGAGGGCATGCACCGCTTCCTGCCCGCCCTGTTCCAGGCCTATGGCCACCCGCTGATCAACCATCCGGTCCGGCACCAGGCGCGGCTGCACGGGACGTCGAAATACACCAACCTCGGCCGCGCCCTGGTGGGGATCTGGGACGTGCTGGGCGTCATCTGGCTCGTCCGCCGCACCCAGGCGCCGGCGCCGTCGGTGCTGGACGCCGCGGAGAGCCGGGCGTGAGGCGCGACGCCGAGCGGCTCGACTGGAAGCAGGGCCTCCTGCCGCTGGCCGCCGCGCTCGCCCTCTTCCTGCCGGGCTTCTCCACCCTGCCGCCGGTGGACCGCGACGAGTCCCGCTATGCGGTGGCCACCACCCAGATGCTGAAGAGCGGCGACTTCGTCGACATCCGCTTCCAGGAGGACGCCCGCCACCTGCAGCCGGCCGGCGCCTACTGGCTGCAGTCGGCGACCGTGGCCGCCTTTTCCGATCCCGACGCGCGGGCCATCTGGGCCCACCGCCTGCCCTCCCTGGCCGCGGCCCTCGCCGCCGTCCTCGCCACGGCCGCCTTCGCCAGCCTGTGGCTCGGCGCCCGCGGCGGGCTTCTGGCCGGCCTGCTGGTGGCGTCCTGCATGTCGCTGGGCTTCGAGGCGCGCATCGCCAAGACCGACGCGGCCCTGCTGGCCGCCGTGACGCTGGCCCAGTTCGCCTTCATGGCCCTCTATACCGGCCGCAGCGCGAGCCGCGGGCTCGCCGCCCTCTTCTGGGCCGCGCTGGGCTTCGGGGCGCTGGTGAAGGGGCCGATCATCCTGATCGTCACCGGCCTCTGCGCGCTCGTCCTGCTCGTCTGGGACCGGCGGCCGAAGCGGTTCGCCAGCCTCCGCGCCGCCTGGGGCGTTCCGCTGGCGCTTCTCATCGCCCTGCCCTGGTACGTGGCCATCGGCGTCGTCACCGACGGCGGCTTCTTCCAGACGGCCATCGGCGACAACCTGCTGCACAAGGTGGGCACGGGTCAGCAGTCGCACGGCGGCCCGCCCGGCTATCACCTGATCGGCTTCGTCCTGATGTTCTGGCCCGGCGCCCTGCTGGCGGCCGCCGCCCTGCCCTTCGTCTGGCGCCATCGCGACCGGCCTGAGGTGCGCTTCCTGATCGCCTGGATCGTGCCCGCCTGGCTGGTCTTCGAGTTCGTCTCCACCAAGCTGCCGCACTACGTCCTGCCGCTCTATCCGGCCATCGCCATGCTCACGGCCGCCGGCGCCATCACGCCCGGCGAGCCCGGGCCGAAATGGACGCGCTGGCTCTTCTTCGCCTATCTCGTCCTGTGGATCCTGGTCAGCGGCCTCCTGATCGGCCTCGCCCCCGCGGGCGCCGTCGTCTATGGCGGCCGCCTGCCGCCCCTGTCGGTCGTCCTGGCCGTTCTCGCCGCGGTCGCGCTCGTCCTCATGCTGATGGCGCTGGCCCGCGGCCGCCGCGACCGGGCGATCGTCGCCGGCGCCGTCGCGGCCTTCTTCGTGACGGCCAACACCTACGGCCTCGTCCTGCCTGGCCTGACGAACCTGTGGCTCAGCCCGCAGATCGCAGAGGCCGCCCGCGCCGCCCGGCCGGATTGCGAGAGCGTGCGCATCGTCACCACGCCCTATCACGAGCCCAGCCTCGTCTTCCTGAACGGCTCGGCCAACACCACGCTGGCCGACACGCCGGACCAGGCCGCCCAGGCCATGCGGGGGGCCGGGTCCTGCGCCGTCGCGGTGGTCGGCGCCGAGCAACAGGCCGCCTTCCTGTCCCGCGCTGCTGCGCTTGGCCTCAGCCTGACGCCCGCCGGCAAGGTGACGGGCCAGAACTATTCCGACGGCGCCGAGCTGGACCTCACCCTCTACGTCCCCGGCGGCGCCTGATGGAGCCGCAGCGCCCCCGGCCAAAGGCGGTTGTGGCGGCGCTGGCCGTGCTCTTCATCGTCACCGGCCTGGGCTTCGCCGCGCCGCTGCTGCCGCTGGACGGGGCGCAGGCCCTGGCGCAGCGGCTCGACGCCTTCAGCGACCGGCCCTGGGCGCCGGCCGCGGCCGTGGCGGCCTATTTCGTGCTGGCGACGCTCGGCGCGCCGCAGGTGGTGCTGATCGGGGCGCTGGTCCTGGTCTTCGGCCCCTTCGGCGGCTTCCTGTGGAGCTGGACGGGCAAGATGGCCGCCTGCGCCTTCGGCTTCCTGATCGGCCGCCGCTACGGCGCGGGCCTCGTCCAGGCCTACCAGTCCGACCAGCTCGCCCGCTTCATGGCCGCGCTCGGCCGCCACGGCTTCTGGGTCAGCGCCGGCATCCGGCTCGCCCCCACCGTCCCCTCGGTCCTGATCAACATCGCCGCCGGCGCCACCCCCATCCGCTTCTGGCCCTTCATGGCCGGCACGGCGCTCGGCAGCGTGCCCAAGATGGCCCTCTATGCGCTGGGCGGCGCGGCCCTCCTCGAAGCCGTCCGCGACGGCGGCGTCCTGCCCTGGCTGGGCGTGGCGGCGGTAGTCGTCGCGCTGGTGGTCTTCCCGCTGGCGGTGAGGCGCTGGCGGGCGCGGGCCTAGACTTCAGCTTGGGCGAAGGCCTGGAATGGCGGAGAGGGTGGGATTCGAACCCACGGTACCCGTAAAGGTACGCCGCATTTCGAGTGCGGTGCTTTCGACCACTCAGCCACCTCTCCTTGCCGGCGCGTGTGGGGCCTGGATCGGCAGGCCCGCTGAGCGAGGCGCGGAACCTACTCAGGTCGCGCCGGCTTCGCAAGCGGCGGATCAGCGCGGATGCAGGATCATCTGCGTACAGCGGAAAAGGGCGATCACCTTGCCCTCGCCGTTGGTCGCCTCGGCGTCCCAGACCTGGGTCGTGCGGCCCCCGTGGACCAGGCGGGCGCGGCAGGAGACCCGGCCGTCGCGGGCCGTGCCGAGATAGTTGGCCTTCAGCTCGATCGTCGTGAAGCCGGTGGCGCCTTGCGGCAGGGAGACCACGCAGCCATAGCCGCAGGCGGTGTCGACGAGGCCGATGATGCTGGCCGCGTGCAGGTAGCCGTTGGGCGCCATGTGGTGGGCGGCGACGTCGAAGTGGGCGGCGAGCTCGCCGTGGCGGGCCTCGTCCACCACCACGCCCAGCAGGGCCGGCAGGGTTCCGGCCTGGGCGGCGTTCAGCTGGGCGGCGCGATCGGTCTCTTGGGCCATGGGGGCGGCTCCTTGCGGCGGGACCTTCGGCAGATGGGGAAGCGCGGGCGCCGCCGGAAGGGCGCCGGCGCGGGCCCGGGCGGCGCAGGGAATGGTTTCACTTGAAACATCGGCGAAACGCCCCCCGGTTAGGCCGCTTGCGAAGCGTGACCGGAGGGGCGTTGCTATGGAACTGAGGCGGGGGATTATCGCGGCGGGCGTGGCGCTGGCCCTCCTTGCGGGCGGGGCCGTGCGGGCGGACGAGCCCGTGGCGGTGACGCAGCACCAGATGCGCGCCGGCGGGCAGACCCTGGTCTATTCCGCCGAGGTGGGCCGCCTCCCGATCGCCGATGTGGCCACCGGCGAGCCGCACGGCTTCATGGGCTACATCGCCTATCGCATCCCCTCGACGGACGGAGCGCCGCGGCCGCTGACCTTCGTCTGGAACGGCGGGCCCGGGGCCAATTCGACCACCCTGCACTTCGAGGTGGTCGGACCCTACCGCGGCGAAGGGACGGCCCTGGTCGCCAACGCCGAGACCTGGCTTTCCTTCACCGACCTCGTCTTCGTCGATCCCATCGGCACGGGCTTCTCGCGGCCAGCCAAGGCGGAATATGCAGACGAGTTCTACGGCACGGTGGGCGACGTGGCCTCGGTCGCCGAATTCGTGCGGGCCTGGCGGATCGCGCACAAGGCCGAGGCCGCGCCCACCTGGCTGGCCGGCGAGAGCTGGGGCGCCGGGCGGGCCGCCAGCGTGGCGCACGAGCTGCTCAAGCGCGGCGCGCCGGTGGAGGGGCTGATCCTCATATCCGGCGGCTCGGGCCTGCGCGATGTGGGCCCGCCCCGCGCCCTGGCCACGGCCCTGCGCGCCGCCGATTGGGCGCAGGCCGCGCTCGCCCACGGCAAGCTGGCGGCCGACCTGCCGAAGGATCCCGAGGCCCTGCGCCGCGCCGCCGAGGGCTGGGCGCGGGAGACCTACGCCCCGGCGCTGGAGCGGATCGACGCCCTGTCGGCCGCCGAGCGGGAGGCCGTGGCCGCCGGCCTGTCGCGCTTCATCGGACTGCCGGCCGGCGAGATCGACCGCGCCACGCTCACCGTCTCGCCCCGCCAGTATCGCGAGGGCCTGCTGAAGGACCAGGGCAAGACGCTCTACGTCTTCGACGTGCGGCGCACCGACAGCGGCGACGGCGATTTCGACCCCGCCATCCTGCGCTACATCCGCCACGACCTGAACTATCCGAGCCCGCTGCCCTATGTGGGGCTGGAGCCGTGGGAGGCGGGTTATGCGCCCGGCGGCGCCTATCCGCAGAGCGTCGGCGCGCGCTGGAACTACGCCACCGCGCCGGTGACCGAAGACGAGGTCAAGGCGGCCATCGCCAAGGCGATCAAGGACGGCGGCGGTCCGCCCCAGCTCGGCCCGCCCCTGCCCGGCACGGCCGAGGCCGTGGCGCTCGATCCGTCGCTGAAGGTGCTAGTGGCCGCCGGCTGGCACGACTCGCTCAACAGCTGCGCGGCCAACCGGGAGGTCGAGGCGCGGCTGACGGGGGCGGTGGCGCAGGCGGTGTCGTTCCGCTGCTACGCCGGCGGCCACATGTTCTACCGCGACCCGCCCTCGCGCCTGGCCTTCAGCCGCGACGTGCGGGCCATGATCGAGGGGCGGTGACCGGCGCCGGGCGCTCTCCGGTCACGGCTGCGGCCAAACAAAAACCCCGGCGGGGGTCCGCCGGGGCTTCGAACTTCCGTTCCGCTGCGGGGGCTTATCGACGGTCGCCGAAGAGCTGCAGGAGGAATTGGAAGAGGTTGATGAAGTTGATGTAGAGGCTGAGCGCGCCGTAGTTGGTCGCCACGCCCATGGCCGCCTGGTCGCCGCCCAGCTGGTAGTAGGTCATCTTCAGACGCTGGGTGTCGTAGGCGATCAGGCCGGCGAAGATGAGCACGCCCAGGACGCTGATGATGAACTGCATCATCCCGTTCTGCAGGAACATGTTCACCACGCTGGCGATGATCAGGCCGAACAGGCCGACGATCAGGAAGCTGCCAAAGCCGGTCAGGTCCTTCTTGGTGGTGTAGCCCCACAGGGACAGCGCGCCGAAGGCGGCGGCCGTGATCAGGAAGGTCGAGGCGATGGAAGCGCCGGTGTAGACCAGGGTCAGAACGCCCATGCCCGCGCCGATCAGCGCGACGATGGTCCAGTAGAGCATCCCGGAGCTGCGGGGGCTGGCGTTGCGCAGGGCGAACATGCCGAACAGCATCACAGCCAGCGGCGCGAACGCCACGATCATTCCGAGAACGGTCATACCGGCCAGGCGCCCGTCCGGCGTGACCGTGTACATCAGGTCGCGGACCGGGGGGAACTGGCCCGTCAGGAAGGCCAGGGCGGCCGACAGGACGAGACCCAGCGCCACCTTGTTGTAGACGCCGAGCATGAAAGCGCGAAGACCCGCGTCCACCGACATGTCGGCGCGATCCGCGGGGACCGTGCGCGCGTAGCCGCGGTTGAAGTCGCTCATCGAGGCAAAGCCCTTTCTTCTGCGCGTCCTGGATTGGACGCCCCCTCAATATCGGGACGCAAGAGCCCCATGACAAGACAAACCGGCCGCATTTCCCCTTTGAAACGAAGGGGCTTTCCGCGGCGTTGGACGATCCGCCGCCCCGCGGCTAAGGCTTGCCCATGCTCAGACTCTTCGCCGCCCTGGCCGTGCCCGAGGAGATCGCCCAGGCGCTCTCCGCCCGGCAGCACGACCTGCAGGGCGCCCGCTGGCGACCGCTGGAGGCGCTCCACATCACCCTGCGCTTCTTCGGGGAGATCCGGGAGGACGTGGCCGACGACCTGGACGGCGAACTGTCCCGGATCGCGGGCGCGCCCCTGTCCCTGGAGCTGGAGGGCGTCGGCGCCTTCGGCGAGGGCCGCGACGTCCATGCCGTCTGGGCCGGCGTGGCGGAGAACGCCGCCCTGCGCCAGCTGGCCGGCCGCTGCGAGGCCGCCGCCCGCCGCGCGGGGCTGTCGCCCGACCGCCGCACCTACCGGCCGCACGTCACCCTGGCCTATCTGACGCGGCCCGACCCGGCCGACGTCGCCGCGTGGATCCAGCGCCACAATCTCCTGAAGTCGCCCCCCTTCGAGGTGAGCCGCTTCGGCCTCTATTCCAGCCAGCTGTCGCCCAAGGGCTCCAGCTACCGGCTGGAGCAGGACTATCCGTTGCGCTGAGGCGCCTCAGACCTTGGCGGCGTGGTCCTTCAGCACCCCCAGGGGCACGATCGCCAGGGTCTCCTCGTGGGTCGCCTCCAGGACCACGCCCGGCGCGCAGCCGGCGTCCAGGGCCTCCTTCCAGCGCGGCGCGCACAGGCACCAGCGGTCGCCGGGCTTCAGGCCGGGAAAGGCGCTTTCGGGGACGGGCGTGGTCAGGTCGTTGCCCACCTGGCGCGAATAGGCCAGGAACTCCGCCGTCATGACCGCGCAGACCGTGTGCAGGCCCAGGTCGTGCGGACCGGTCTCGCAGCAGCCGTTCCGGAAGAAGCCGGTGACGGGATCGAGCGAGCAGGCCTGCAGCTCTCCCCCCAGGACGTTCTTGGCGCCGGCGTCGTATCGGATGGTCATGGGCTTATCCTAAACGCTAAGACGGGGGCCTCGCCAAGGCCCTGCGCCATGGCCTTCCGGAGGAGACGCATGGACCCCGCCACCGCCCGCCCC
>NZ_JACESE010000017.1 GCF_013911965.1 Phenylobacterium sp.
CGGCGGCCGCCCTATGGTCAAGGCGCCCAGGTTTGGCCCCAGTCGCGCCATCACGGGGCCGTGAACGCTTCGGCCAATGGAGCGTTGCTGCAGATGGGGAGGGATCTGCAATGGAAGCAGGAAGGTGATAGTCTTGACCAAACCGATGCTGAAATCGGCCGCCACGGCCAGCGTGATCGTCCTGGCCGGCCTCATGGCCACGGGCTGCGCCACCAAGGGCTATGTGAACGAACAGGTCGCCACCGTCGACTCGCGGGTGACCGAGGTCCAGGGCACCGCCGGCGAGGCTCTGGCCCGCGCCAAGGCCGCCCACAAGCTGGCCGAGGGCAAGTTCCTCTACGAGGTGGTGCTCTCCGACGACTCGGTGAAGTTCCCCACCGACAAGGACCAGCTCTCGCCCGAGGCCGAGGCCCGGCTCGCCGAGCTCGCCCAGCGGCTCGGGGCCGAGAACCGGAACGTCTATCTGGAGATCCAGGGCCACACCGACGCCACCGGCGAGGAGGCCTATAACGAGGAGCTCGGCGAGGCCCGCGCCGAGGCGGTCCGCCGCTATCTCTCCAAGGCCGGCGTGGCGCTCAACCGCATGGCCACCATCTCCTATGGCGAGGCCGAGCCGGTCGCGCCCAACGACACGCCCGAGGGCCGCGCCCAGAACCGGCGTGTGGCCATCGTCGTCCTGAGCTGACGACCCCGGACGCGGAGGGCCGCGCGCGAACCGCCGCGGCCCTCCCGTTCGCCTGTCACCGCCGGCCGCCGCCCACGAACTCCTCGGCGCACCGGATGAAGACGACGCCGTCGCCGGAAATCCACTGGCCGCCCAGCCGGACGGGCCCGCGGTCGGGCGGACTCACGGCCAGGCCGTTGGCGCGGCGCGGCTCCAGCCCGAACTCCCGGCGCGGCTGGTCGAAGACGAAGGCCGGATTCTCGCCCAGGCGCACATAGCCGGTGCGCGGCGCGCCATCGAGGCTGGTCTCGATCATCTGGCCGCCGCCGGCTTGACCCGCCAGCCCATATCGGCTTCCTGACCGGCGAGGTTCGACGCCGCGGCGTCGCGACTCAGGCTTTGGGGGAGAGCGTCGTGACCTTTGAAGAGCTGCGTGTGCTGATGGCCGACGTGTTCGAGTGTGACCCGGCGCAGATCACGCCCGACGCCACGCCCAACACCGTCGTGGCCTGGGACTCGCTCCGCCTCTTGGACCTGCTGCTGGCGATCGAGCAGGAGGCCAATGTCGAGATCTCGCCCGAGCGCATCGAGGAGATGATGAGCGTCCCGGCGATCCTGGCCATCGTCAACGAAGCGAAAGCCGCCTGAGCGGTTGTGACGCGACGGGTGCGATGAAAACGGTGGGCCGCGAACAACTCGACCGGGTGGTCCAGGGCGTCCTGAGACAATGGCCCGAACACGCCAAGTTTCTGGAGCAGAGCCTGGCCGGCTATTCGGCCGATGAGCTCGCCCTGCTGGATGGGCTGGCCGGCCGCGTCCTGCGCCTGATGGGCGACGAGGCGGGCGACTACTATGCCAGCTACCGTTGGATGTGCGGCGAGATCAACAAGGAGACCTACTTCTTCAAGAAGCACGGGCGCTACCGCCTCGCGACTTTCGAAGAGGCCGACCGGGAAGTCTATTCCAACGGTCCCTTCATGAAGAAGTATGTGGAGGGCATCCTCGCCTCTCAGGTGCTGTGGAAGAACCACAGCTCCGCCTTTCTCTATTTCCGGCAGGACTTCCTGCCGCGCCTGCCTGAGGGCTTCCGCTATCTCGAGGTGGGACCGGGCCACGGCCTCTTCCTGTCCATGGCGGCTGAGGATCCTCGCTGCGCCCGCGCCGTCGCCTGGGACGTCAGCGAGGAGAGCCTGCGCCAGACGCGTGCGGCCATCGCGGCCATGGGCGTCGAGGCGCGCGTCGAACTCGACCGTCAGGACATTCACGCGCCGACCCGCGCGCCCGAAACCGACGGGACCTTCGACGGCGTCGCGCTTTGCGAAGTGCTGGAGCATCTGGAAGAGCCGCGGGAGGCGCTGGCTTCCCTGGGCGCCTTCCTGGCGCCGGAGGGGCTGCTCTATGTCAACGTGCCGCTGAACAGCCCGGCCCCTGACCACATCTTCCTTCTGCGGGACGAGGGCGAGGTGCGCGACCTGTTCGACGCCGCCGGGCTGGAGATTGTCGACCTGAAGCTCGTCCCCATGACCGGCTACGACCTGGCGCGCGCCCAGGCCCAGAACCTCACCGTCTCCTGCTTCGTTCTCGCCCGGCGGGGCCGGTAGGGCGCCAGGGCAGGACGCCATGTCGGACATCGCCGCACATCCTGGCGAGACGGACCGCGACGCCATCGACCGGCTGCTGGACGCCGGCGACGCCTACGGCGCCCGTCTCGCGGCCCGCCGTTATTGGGCGTCCAGCCCCAACGCCTCGGCGGCCCGGTTCCTGAAGGCCCGCTACGGCCGCCTGTGGCCCGAGCCCGCGGCGGAGCCCTTCCGCCTGGCCGTCCTGCGCAGCTTCACGCTCGAACCCGTCCTGCCCCTGCTTGAGGCCGAGGCCCTGCTGGCTGGACGCCGCCTGGAGACCTGGATCGGCGAGTTCAACGCCTATGGCCAGGAGATCCTCGATCCCGCCAGCGGCCTCTACGCCCATCGACCCGACGCGGTGATCCTGGCGGTCCAGACCCGCGACATCGCGCCGAGCCTCTGGCGCGACTTCGACATGATGGAGGAGGCGGAGGCCCGAGCTGCGGCCGACGAGGCTGCGCGGCTATTGATCGACCTGCTGGAGGCGCTGCGCGCCCGCACGCCGGCGACCCTTGTCGTCCATGGCCTGGAGAAGCCCCTTCACCCGTCCGAGGGACTGCTGGGCGTCCGGAAGACCTTGAGCCAGGACGAGGCGATCGAAACCGCAAACCACCTGGTCCGCCGCTGGTGCGCCGACCAGGCGGGCGTCGTCTTCCTGGACTACGACCGCCTGCAGGCGCGCCACGGCCGCGCGGCGTTCTTGAGCGAGACCAAGTGGGCGGCCGCCCGGCTGCCCCTCAGCGCTCCGGCGCTGGGTTGGCTGGCGGCGGCCTGGTGGCGTCATCTCGCCCCCGTCGCCCTGCCGCCGGCCAAGGTTCTGGTGCTGGACCTGGACAACACCCTCTGGGGCGGCGTCCTGGGCGAGGATGGACCTGACGGCGTGCGCCTGGGCGACGAGCCGCCCGGCGTCTTCTTCAAGGCCTTCCAGCGCGCGGTCCTCGAAGTGTCGCGCCGGGGCGTGCTTCTGGCCGTGGCCAGCAAGAACAATCCGGACGAGGCGCTGGCCATGATCGACCAGCACCCGCACATGCTGATCCGCAGCCGGCACCTGGCGGCGGTGCAGATCGGCTGGAAGACCAAGGCCGAGGGCCTCATCGCCATGGCCGGCGAACTCAACCTCGGCCTCGACAGCTTCATCTTCGTCGACGACAGCCCCTTCGAATGCGAGGGCGTGGCGCGGGCGTTGCCGCAGGTGGAGGTGCTTGCCCTTCCTTCCGACCCCGCCGACTATGTGGCCGCGCTGAACGGCGTGTCCCGGCTCGAACGCCACGCGCTCACCGAAGAGGACGGGGCCCGCAGCCGCTACTATGCGGACGACCGCCAGCGGCGCGATCTCCAGGCCCAAGCCACGTCGCTGGAGGCCTTTCTCGCCTCGCTCGCCATTGAGGTCGAGGCCGCGCCGGTGGACGCCGCCACGCTGGCGCGCGCCGCCCAGCTGACCCAGAAGACGAACCAGCTCAACACCACCACCCGCCGCTATTCCGAGGCCGAGCTGGCCGCCCATCTGCAGCGTCCGGACGCGATCGCGCTCAGCCTTCGCGCGGCCGACCGGTTCGGCGACAACGGCATTGTGGGCCTCGCCGTCGCCACCCTGGCGGGCGCCGCCTGTGAGATCGACGTGCTTCTGCTCAGCTGCCGCGTCATCGGTCGCCGGATCGAGACCGCCCTGTTGGCGGCGCTCGCCCAAGCCGCACGGGCCCGCGGCGCCGAGACGCTGCGGGGCTGGTACCGCCCCACCGCCCGCAACGCCCCCGCCCGCGACATCTTCCGCGACGCCGGTTTCGACTTGGCGGAGACTGCGCCCGAGGGCGACCTTTGGGGCTTCCCCCTCAAGCGCGCTATCCAAGTCCCCGAATGGATCGTTCTGCGCAACCTCGCGACGGCGGACTCATGACCCTGCTGTCTGCGGCCTCGCCCCTGGCGAGCTATCAGGCCGGACGGGCCGACGAGGCCCTAGTCCTGGCGGAGCAGGTCCTGGCGCAGGATCCATGGGCGGCCGAGGCGCATCTCTGCCGGGCGCTCATCGCCATACGCCGCGATTCCATTCCCGAGCTCGCCGAAGCCGCGCGCGCCTGCCTCGCCGCGCGGTCAGGCCTCTGGTTCCTGGAGCGCGTGCGCGCCGATTTCCAGCGCATGGGCGTGCCGGGTCTGCGACGCGAAATGGCCCTGCACCTCGGCTCGATCCTGCGCTCGGGCCTCGGTCCGCTCGGCCCCGTGCTCAAGGCCGAACAGCGTCGCGGCGATCCCGCCCAGATCAATGTGGTGGGCACGAGCTATGTGCGCAGCTTCGGCGGTAACGCGGCCTTCTTCCCGTTGTTCATCGGCATGGGCCCCAGCACCTTGCTTCTGACCGAGGAGACCAGCGCCGCGGTGCGGCGCAAGTTCCAGGAGAACCTGAAGCGGGTGGACCCGCGTCGGGACACCGTTCTCGTCCTGAACGGCGATGTCTATTACCACGCCACCAACCTGCTCGGCCTGCGCGACCCGGCCGACACGGCCCCCACCGCGGCGGATCTGGCCCTCATGGAGACGGTCGCCGCCCGTCACCGCCCGATCCTGGAGGACGCCTGCAAGCTGATCGAGGGGCGGGCCATGCTGCTGTGCAGCACGCCGACCTACAGCCCCTTGATGGACGCCCTTTCCGCACACCTCAATCCGCGGCTGCGCGAGGTCTGCGAGGCCGCCGGCGTGACGTTCCTCGACTGGTGGGACCATCTGGCCGATCCGCAGACCCAGCATCTGCGCGCCGAATACAGCGCCAACGCCTATCCTCAGGATGTCCACTTCTCGCTCGCCACGACCGAGCTCTTCATGCGGCTGCTCAAGGCCGAGGGCGTGCTCCCGGAAGCGGCCGCGGCGGCGGCCGACTTCGAATGGACGCACGTCTTCGAATGCCAGATCGATCCCGGCGAACGCACGCGAATCTGGTGCGAACCAGGGGTGTCGCCCAACAACGCCATCCACTCCCACAAGATCGCCGCATCTCACCTTGGCCAGCGTGTGAGCGACCTCGTCAGCTGTCTCGCGGCGCTCAGCCCCGGGCAGACCTTCGCGATGGTGAACGTCCGTGACGCCTTCCTGCCGGTCACGATCCCCGCCGCGCTTCATTCCGGCGTGTTGGCTCTGACCGACACGGCGGCGAACCTGCGGGTCGGGCAGTCGGTTCTGGACTTCTACGGCCGCACCGACGTGCGCCTTCAGGTCCTCGATGAAGACAGCCTGGCCGCCGTGGATGGGCAGCGGTTCACCAACGTGGTTGTGGAAATACACCCCGACACCGCCGAGGCCGACGAAGCGCGCGCCAACGCCTTCCTGCGCCGGATCGGGGGCTGCGACTGCGTCGTCGTCGCCAGCCCCTTCGAGGCGCGCTTGTCCAATCTCGACCTGCAGGGCAAGACCCCCAACGTCTCCAAGAACGCCAATCGGCACCTGCCGGAGGTCTGGCGCGACTACGCGATAGTCGTCGCCCGCTGATCTCGCGCCGGCCTATTCGGCCGCGGATCTCGGCCCGTCGCACGTGTAGTAGCCGCGAAAGCCGGCGTTCAGGCCCTGGTCGAGGGTGAGCGTCAGGTCGGCCTGGCGGGTCTCTGCGGCTTCGGAGGGCGCGGTCGCCTCCACGGGCGCGACCTGCGCCGTCACGCCGCCGGCGCTTAGGGCGGCGCCGTCGATGAGGCTGGCGTAGCCGCCGGCCTCCTCGGCGGTGAGTTCGATCAGCCGGCCGTGGATCTTCATCACCCCGCGGGCGGTGACGCCCCCGGTGTTCGGGGCGCGGATGACCAGAACCGGGTCCGTCCCGCGGGTGAGCGAGAACCCGCAGCCGGGGCCGGGCGCCAGCACCTTGTCGATTTCGGCCTGGTTCAAGGCGGAAGGGTCGGTGGTGGCGATCTCGGCGCTTTCCACAGCCTGGTCGGCGGGAACCAGCGGCGCGCCGTCCTCGGCCTTGGAGAGGGCCGCGTCCGGCTCGCGCGCCGGAGCGGTGTTGCGGTCGCAGGCGCCCGCCAGCAGCGGCAGGGCCGCGGCGGCCAGGATCAGGGGCGTCCTCACTGGCCTTCCTCCTTCTCCAGCTCGGCGATCAGGTACTTCATCTCGGCGATCTCGCGCCGCTGGGCGGCGATGATCTCGTCGGCCAGCTTGCGCACCCGCGGATCGGTGATCTGGGCCCGCTCGCTGGTCATGATGGCGATGGAGTGGTGCGGGACCATGGCCCGCATGTAGCTGACCTGGCTCACCGTCGCCTGACTGCGCACCAGGAAGAGGGAGCCGGCGAAGACCACCGCCGCGCCGGCGAAGATGGCGATGTTGGCGGCCCGGTTCTTGTACATGCCCAGCATGAAGCCGAGCATGATGACGGCCATGGTCGCCCCCATCAGGATCGCCATATAGACGCGCGTCTCGCTGAAGAGCACGTGCTCGAGCCGGTAGGTGTTCAGGTACATCAGGCCGAACATCACCACGGTCGAGGTGGCGATCATGGCGAAGAAGCGCTTGTAGGACATCATCGGGCGCCCTCCTCGTCCGACGCCGTCGCCGAGGCGGCGGGCGGAGGCCGGGCGCCTTCGGTTCCGCCGTCATGGTGGCCGCCGCCGCCGGTCAGGGCTGCATATTCCTCCGGCGTCATGGCCGGCAGCTGCTTGACGAAGGCGGCGAGGTTCCAGAGCGCGGCGTCGTCATGCGTCGGGCCGAAGGCCGGCATGCCGCTCATCTTCACCCCGTGCTTGGCGATCCAGAAGACCTCCTCGGTCCGCCATTCCTCGGCCGCATGGGTCAGGTCCGGCGGCAGGGGCAGCATGCCGCGGGCCCACTCCGCCCGCCGCGCGCCCGGCGCGCCGTGGCAGTGGGCGCACATGGCCGCGAAGGCTCGGCCGCCGGCGGCCAGATCCGGATTTCCCGGCGGCTGGCCGACCTCGCCCGCGCGCCCTTCGACGCCGTTGCGCATGGCCGTGCTCAGGGCCCATCGCGTGACCGGCCTGTGGTCCTGGGTGGCGGCCGGGTTGAAGGTCCCGCCATAGACGGTGACCAGCCCCGCCACGATCAGCACGCCAAGCGTGGCGGCTGCGCCGATCGCGCCCGCCCACAGGGTCTCGCCGCGGATCGCCGGCGGCTTCGCCTTCCGCCCGCCCTCGCCGGAGGGCTTCTGCTCGTGCTCTTCAGCCATCGTGGGTCTCCTGGCAAATACCCCCGACGGGTAGGCCAACGCACGAGCCGCCGATTCCGCTGCCTGGGGAGGAGCAGCCCCGTCGTGCAACCGCGCGACGTGTCGCGGCAGGGGGCGCTTGTGCGGCCGCCCGGCGCGCGTAAGCTTCACCGCAACGACACCGAGAGAACCGCGCCCGACCGGGCCTTCCGGCGAGGGGCGGTCGGGAGGCGAGACATGACTTCACCCCAGGCTTCGGCCGCTCCGGGACAAGCCCGTGACGGCTTGCCGCCGATCCGCACCATCGGCCTTTCCGCGCCGTTCGCCTGGCTGGCGGGCGGCTTCGCGGACCTCTGGCGCGCGCCGGGGCCGCTGCTGGCCTACGGCCTGGCCCTGGCCCTGGTCAGCGCCGGCCTGTGCTGGGGGCTCTATGTCTCCAACCTGGCCTTCTGGGTGCTGATCCTGACCTTCGGCTTCGTCTTCGTGGCGCCCATGCTGGCCATGGGGCCCTATGAGGCCGGCCGGCGGCTGGAAGCTGGCGAGCCGGTCTCGCTGCCGGCCGTCCTCTTCGTGCGGCCCGCCTTCCGGCAGGACGTGGCCTATCTCGGCCTCGCCCTCCTGCTGATCTATCTCTTCTGGGGGCGCATCGCCCAGATCGTCTTCGGGCTGTCGACCTACCAGATGTACGACACGGTCGACGCTTTCGTCGCCTTCGCCCTGCGTTCCGCCGAAGGCCACAACATGCTGCTGGCCGGGACCCTGGTGGGCGGTGTGATCGCCTTCTTCACCTATGCGCTGGTGGTGGTGGCCGCGCCCCTGCTGCTGAACGGATCGGCCAACGTCTTCGTGGCGGTGATCACCAGCTTCCGCGCGGTGGCGGCCAATCCCGGGCCGATGCTGCTGTGGGCGGCGATCCTGGCGGTCTTCATCCTCGCCTCGGCGGCGACCGGTTTCCTGGCCTTCGTCATCGTCTTCCCCTGGCTGGGTCTCGCCAGCTGGCGCGCCTATCGGGCGCTGGTGGCGGAATAGGCCGGACCGGCGCTGGCCGCGGGGCCGCGCGCGTCCTACATCGAGCCGGTCTCTTGCCGGGAGGTTCGATGAAGCTCGTCCTGCGCGCCCTCCTGGGCCTCGCCGCCGCACTGGCCGCCGCCGGCGCCGCCGCAGGCGCGGAGGTGCGGGTGGCGGTCGCCGCCAACTTCACCGAGCCGGCCCAGGAGATCGCGCGCGGCTTCGAGGCGGCCACCGGCCACAGGGCGGTCCTCAGCTTCGGCTCCTCCGGGCAGTTCTACGCCCAGATCGCCAACGGCGCGCCGTTCGAGGTCTTCCTCTCCGCCGATCGGGAACGGCCGCAGAAGGCCGAGGCGCAGGGGCTGGCGGTGGCCGGCACCCGCTTCACCTATGCGACGGGGCGGCTCGTCCTCTGGAGCCGGACGCCGGGTCTCGTGACGGGGCAGGCGACGCTCGCCCGCGGCGGCTTCGACAAGCTGGCCATCGCCGATCCCAAGACCGCCCCCTACGGGCTGGCGGCGGTCGAGACGCTGAGAAAGCTCGGTCTCCACCGGCGGCTGTCGCCGAAGCTCGTCCAGGGGGCTTCCATCGCCCAGACCTACCAGTTCGCCAGCGCCGGCGCGGCCGAACTCGGCTTCGTGGCCCTGTCGCAGGTCGCCGGGACCCGGGGCGGCTCGCGCTGGGTGGTGCCGGCCCATCTGCATTCGCCCATCGAGCAGCAGGCGGTGCTGCTCAAGGCCGGGGCCGACGATCCGGCCGCGCGCGCCTTCCTGGCCTATCTGAAGAGCCCCCAGGCGCGCGCGGTGATCCGCCGCTACGGCTACGAGACGGAGTAGTTCCGCCTACTTCGCGGACGCCGCGAGCTTGCCGCCCGGCGCGGCGACCATCATGGCCACGATGGCTTCGGTGACCTTGGGCTCCAGGCCCTCGGTGTGGCCCTTGTCCTTGCGGACCACGTCGGCCACCAGGCGGCCGCCGTCACAGTTGGGATAGACATAGACCTCGGCCGTTCCCGGGCGCGCCGTCGTCCCCCAGACCTTGTAGCCGGCGCGCTGGTAGTCCCAGACGTGGCCCGGCCTCTGATCGACGATGTCTTCGCGCCGGACGCGGGCGTCGCAGCCGTACTTCTGCGCCCAGGGCGAGGTCTCGGGCAGGGTCTCGATCTCGTACTCGCCGATGGCGAAGATGTGGGAGAAGTCGCAGGCCGGCGTCGCGCCAGGCAGGCGGGCCCCGGCGGGACGCGGGTCCGGCGGCGAGCCGTCGGCCTTGGGCGGGCCGAAGGCGGCGACGAAGGGCGCCTGGCCGATGCGGCCGCCCGAGAGGCTGAGCCAGCCGTCGACCTTGTCCTTGAAATAGTCGGAGCAGACGATCCGGCTGGAGGTGAAGCCGCCCTGGCTGTGGCCCGCCAGCCAGAAGGCGGCGATGTTCTGCGGCCCGAAGGCCTCGATGACCATGTCGGAGATGTTCTGCAGATGGGCGTCGTCGGCCGCGGCGTCCCAGCGGCGCACGGCGGGCAGGCCCGGGATCATCGCCTGCTCGGTCGCCGCCGTCGGCGTGGCCACCACCAGGCGGTGCTTGTCCTTGTGGTCCACGGCCGGGAAGTAGTGCCGCTGCCAGTTGCCGATCGAACCGGCGCCGTGGAGGTTCAGGACGAAGACGACCTTCTCGTCCGGCTTCAGGTCGCAGGGGTAGTCGAGGAAGAATTTGCGGCCGGTCTTGGCGTCGACCGCATCGCCCAGCTCGGCCAGCGCGCCGCCCGTGGCGCACTCCGCCCCGCTGCAGCGGGCCGGCGGCGGGTTGGCGCAGGTCACGCCCGCCACGTCCTTGGCCATGGCCGGCCCGGCGGACAGCGCGGCGGCCGCGCCGAGCGCCAGAAGCCCGGTCTTCACCTTGGTCTTCATCCTGGTATTCCCCTGGAAGGCCCGATCTAAGGGATCGGCGCACGTTTTCTTGTTTCAGCCCTCTTCTTAGGCGGGGCTTCGACCACAGGTCCAGAGGCCGCCGTTATGCGACCCATTGGCGACTCGCACATGCGGGCGTGTGTTGCGCGCCCAGATGCGCTAAAGGCGGGATCGAAAAGATACCGGACCTGCGTTTCTCGCAACGGGCCGGCGCCCCGCGCGGGCGCCGGCCTTCGCCGTTTCGGCGTATGCCAGGGTTCCGGACAGAAGGAAGATCCATGCCGTTCCCCGCCACGCATCCGGCGCTCGCCCGGGCGCTCCAGGCCCAGGGCTATGAAGAGCCGACCAGCGTCCAGGCCGCCGTCCTCGAGGCCGAGCCCGGCCGCGACCTGCTGGTCTCCGCCCAGACCGGCTCGGGCAAGACCGTCGCCTTCGGGCTGGCGGCCGCCGACACTCTGCTGGGCCAGGCCGAGACCTTCGGCCAGGCGGCCGCGCCGCTGGCCCTGGTGATCGCGCCGACGCGCGAACTGGCCCTGCAGGTGGCGCGCGAACTCTCCTGGCTCTACGCCTCGGCCCAGGCCCGCGTGGTCACCTGCGTCGGCGGCATGGACGCCCGGCGCGAGCAGCGGGCCCTGGCCGCCGGCTGCCACATCGTGGTGGGCACGCCCGGCCGCCTGCGCGACCACCTGGAGCGGAGCAATCTCGACCTCTCGGCGCTCAAGGTCGTGGTGCTCGACGAGGCCGACGAGATGCTCGACCTCGGGTTCCGGGAAGACCTGGAGGAAATCCTCGACTCCGCGCCGGTGGAGCGCCGGACCCTGCTGTTCTCGGCGACCATCGCCAAGGACATCGCGACCCTGGCCCGCCGCTATCAGCGGGACTCGATCCGCATCGACACCACCCGCCGCGACGAGGCCCACGGCGACATCGCCTATCGCGCCGTACGGGTGGCCCCGACCGAGATCGAGAAGGCGGTGGTCAACCTGCTGCGCTTCTACGAGTCGCCCGGCGCCATGATCTTCTGCTCGACGCGGGAGTCGGTCCGCCATCTCTACGGGGCGCTTCGCGAGCGCGGCTTCTCGGCCGTCCAGCTCTCGGGCGAGCTGTCGCAGAAGGAGCGGGCCGACGCCCTGCAGGCCCTGCGCGACGGCCATGCGCGCGCCTGCGTGGCGACCGACGTCGCCGCGCGCGGCCTCGACCTGCCCGACCTGGGCCTCGTCGTCCATGCCGAGCTGCCGGTGAACAAGGCCGCCCTCCTGCACCGCAGCGGCCGCACCGGGCGGGCCGGCAAGAAGGGCGTCTCGGTCCTGGTCGTCCCCTACACCCGCCGCCGCCGCGCCGAGCAGCTCCTGTCAGCGGCCGGCGTCGACGCCGAATGGTCGGGCCCGCCGACGCTGGAGGAGATCCGCGAGCGCGACCAGGAGCGCTTCCTGGCCGACCCCCTGCTGGCCGAGGAGGCGTCCCCGGAAGATGCGGCGCTCGCCGCCCGCCTGCTGGAGGAGCGGGGCGCGGAGGCCGTGGCCGCCGCCCTCGTGCGCCTCTACCGTTCGCGCCAGCCGGCGCCGGAGGAGGTGGTGGTCGAGGACTTCCGTGACCGCGGGGATCGGGGGCCACGCGACCGCGACGGTCCGCGCGAGCCGCGTGAGCCGCGCGAACCCCGTCAGCAGATGGAAGGCGCCGTCTGGTTCCGCCTGCCCGTCGGCCGCAGCAAGAACGCCGATCCGAAGTGGCTCGTCCCGCTGATCTGCCGCCTCGGTCACGTGACCAAGAAGGACATCGGCCAGATCCGCATCTTCGACCGCGAGACCAAGTTCGAGATCAGCCCGGACGTGGAGGCCCGTTTCCGCGAGGCGATCAAGTCGGCCAGCGGCGGCGACGATATCCGCATCGAGGCCAGCGAACCGCCGGGCCCGGGCGCCGTTCGCCGCGGCCCGCCGACCGGCCGGGGCGGTCCGCCGCGGCGCGGCCCGCCGCCCGGCAAGGAGGGCCGTGAGGACCGACCGCCGCGTCGCGAACCGCGGGCAGACGGTCCGCGGAGCGAGCGTCCGCGCAGCGAGGCGCCTCGCGGCGAAGGTCCGCGTGGCGAGGGTCGCCCCAAGGGCGGTCCGCGTTCCGGCCCCGACCGCGGGCCGAAGCCCGACCGGCCGAAGGGCAAGGGCCCTTGGAAGGGGCCCCGCCGGGGCTAGGCCGACAGGGCTTCGGCGGAGATCGCCTCCAGCTCTTCGGCCCCGGCCGTGACCGCCGCCGCGAGGCCCGGCGCGCCGGCCAGCACATGGGCGGCGTAGTGGCGCAGCAGGGCGGGCTTTGCCTGCAGCCAGGCCTCGTCGGATTCGCCGGCGGCGAGCGCCTGCCGGGCCAGAACGAAGCCCCCGATCACGTCGCCGGCCAGCTTCAGGTAGGGCGTGGCGCCGGCGAGGGAGTCTGCGCCCCGGTGCGACAGCAGCCAGTCGGTCGCCGCCTCCAGCGCCCGCACGCCCTCGGCCAGGCGCCGTCCGGCCTCGACCAGGTCGCGCCGCTCGGTCAGGGCTTCGGCCGTCATGGCCATCTCGGCGCACAGCTCGTCCATCACCGAGCCCTCGGCCATGGAGAGCTTGCGGCCGACCAGGTCCATGGCCTGGATGCCGTTCGTGCCTTCGTAGATCGGGGCGATGCGGGCGTCGCGATAGTGCTGGGCCGCGCCGGTCTCCTCGATGAAGCCCATGCCGCCGTGGATCTGCACGCCCATGGAGGCCACCTCCACGCCCACATCGGTGGACCAGGCCTTGGCGATGGGGGTCAGCAGCTCCTGCCGCGCCTTGGCGCCGGCGCGGCGGGCGGGGTCCTCCGCCAGCCGGCCGAGGTCGGCCAGCACGCCGGTCGTCAGGCAGATGCCCCGCGCGGCCTCGATCTTGGCCTTCATCAGCATCAGGGCCCGGCGGATGTCGGGATGGTCGTAGATGGGCGCCGCCTCGCCGCTCCAGGGCGAGCGGCCCTGGCGCCGGTCCTGGGCGTAGGCCAGCGCCTGCTGGAAGGCCCGTTCGGCGATGCCCACGCCCTCGACGCCCACCTGCAGGCGCGCGGCGTTCATCATGACGAACATGTGGGCCAGGCCCTGGTTCAGCTCGCCCACCAGCTCGGCCCTCGCGCCCTCGAACACCATCACGCAGGTGGGCGAGGCGTGGATGCCCAGCTTGTGCTCGATGGAGGCGGGGGCGAGGCCGTTGCGTTCGCCGAGCGAACCGTCCTCGTTCACCAGGAACTTGGGCGCCAGGAAGAGGGAGATGCCCTTCACGCCAGGGGGCGCGTCGGGCAGGCGGGCCAGCACCAGGTGGCAGACGTTGTCCGTGGCGTCGTGGTCGCCCCAGGTGATGAAGATCTTCTGGCCGAAAAGGCGGTAGCCGCCGTTCCCGTCGGGCTCGGCGCGGGTGGTGAGCGCGGCGAGGTCGGAGCCCGCCTGCGGCTCGGTCAGGTTCATGGTGCCCGTCCATTCTCCGGAGACGAGCCGGGGCAGGACGAGCCGCTTCTGCCGCTCGGTCCCGTGCAGGGCGAGCGCCTCGATGGCCGCCTGGGTCAGCATGGGGCAGAGGCCGAAGGCCATGTTGGCCGCATGCACCATCTCGAAGACGGCCAGCTCCATCGCCTTGGGCAGGCCCTGGCCGCCGTGTTCGGGCTCGGCCGACAGGCTGTTCCAGCCCTGCTCGGCGAAGGCGCGGTAGGCTTCCGCGAAGCCGGGCGCAGCCGTCACCTGGCCGTCGGCGAAGCTCGCGCCCTGCTGGTCGCCCACCCGGTTGAGCGGGGCCAGGACGTCGGTGGTGAAGGCGCCGGCGGCCTCCAGGACCGCTGCGGCCGTATCGGCGTCCAGTTCGGGAAAGTGCTTTGCGGTCAGCTCGTCGAAGCCGGCGACTTTGAGGGCGAAGGCGAGGTCGCGGACGGGCGCGCGGAAGGTCATGCAGGGCTCCGGTGTGGGACGGGCCCTATTTAGGCCGCCTGACCCAAGGTCACCAAGCCGGGGCGACACGAAGGGCGCGATGGCCTATCACCCGGCCCTGAACTGCGGAGACGGGAGCCAGATGGTCGAGGGCCGCGACGGGATCGATGAGGCGCGCACGGCGCTCGCCGCCGGCCGGCTCGTCATCCTGCCGACCGAGACCGTGTACGGCCTGGCCGCCGATGCGGCCGATCCCGCGGCCGTCGCGGCCATTTTCGAGGCCAAGGGCCGCCCGCGCTTCAATCCCCTGATCGCGCATGTGGCCGACCAGGCCATGGCCGAGCGCACGGCCGTCTTCGACGACGATGCGCGCAAGCTCGCCCGCGCCTTCTGGCCCGGGCCGCTGACCCTGGTCCTGCCGGCGGCCGACCCCTCGCCGGTCTGCGATCTGGCGCGCGCAGGCCTGGAGACCGTCGCCGTCCGCATGCCGGCCCACCCGATCGCCCGCCAGGTGATCGCCGCCTTCGGCGCCCCCGTGGTGGCCCCCTCGGCCAATCGTTCGGGCCGGCCGAGCCCGACCCGCTTCGCCGACGCCGTGGAGGAGACGGGCGCCTTCGCCGCCGCGGCCCTCGACGGCGGCGCGTGCGAGGTGGGCCTGGAGTCGACCGTCGTCGCCCTGCTGGACCGTCCGCGCCTGCTGCGTCCCGGCGCGGTGACCCGAGCGCAGATCGAGGCGGTGATCGGCCCGCTGGCCGAGGCGGAGGCCGACGCCAAACGTTCGCCCGGCCGCATGGCCCGCCACTATGCGCCCCAGGCGCCGCTCCGCCTGGACGCGGCCGCCCCCGAGCCCGACGAGGCCTATCTCGCCTTCGGGCCCGATGCGCCGCAAGGCCCGCGGGTGTTCAACCTCAGCCCGGCGGGAGACCTGGCCGAGGCCGCGGCCAACCTCTTCGCCCACCTCCGCGCCGCCGACCGCACCGCGCCGCGGGCCATCGCCGTCGCGCCCATCCCGAAGTCCGGCCTGGGCGAGGCCATCGACGACCGTCTGCGCCGCGCCGCGGGCTTTGTCGGCTGAGCCGCGAAGGACTAGATTTCCGCCATGACCGCGCCCGTTCCCGCCGACGTCCTCTCCCGCCTCAAGGCCGTGCTCGGCGAGGGCGGCTGGAGCCAGGATCCCGACCGCCTCGCGCCCAAGCTCGTCGAATGGCGCGACAGGTGGAGCGGCCAGACTCCCTTCCTGGCCCTGCCGGGCTCGACGGCGGACGTCGCCGCGGTCGTGGGACTCTGCTTCGAGGCCGGCGTCGCCATCACGCCGCAGGGCGGCAACACCGGCCTGGTCGGCGGACAGATCCCGATGGGGGAGGTCCTGCTCTCCACCGAACGGCTGAAGGCGGTCCGGGATGTCGACGCCTTCGACGACGTCATGGTGTGCGAGGCCGGCGTGACGCTCTCCGAGGCGCACGAGGCGGCGCTGGCGAAGAACCGGCGCTTCCCGCTCGACCTCGCGTCGCAGGGGACGGCGACCATCGGCGGGGTCGTCTCCACCAACGCCGGCGGCACCGCCGTGCTGCGTTACGGAACGACCCGGGATCTGGTCATCGGCCTGGAGGCCGTGCTGCCCAACGGCGAAATCTGGCACGGGCTGAAGCGCCTGCGCAAGGACAACACCGGCTACGACCTCAAGCAGCTCCTGATCGGGGCGGAGGGGACGCTGGGCGTCGTCACCGCCGCGGCCCTGAAGCTCTTTCCCGTCCTGCCCTCACGCGCCACGGCCATGGTCGGGCTCTCCGATCCGCGCGCGGCCATCCGCCTGCTGGCGCGGGCCAAGGAGGCGGCCGGCGGCGGGGTGGAGGCCTTCGAACTGATGAGCCGGGTCGGCGTCGACTTCGCGCTGAAGAACATCGAGGGCCAGCGCGACCCGCTGCTGACGCGCCATGCCTGGTACGTCCTGGTGGAACTCGCCTCGGGCGAGCCCGGCGCCGCCGAGGCCGCCATGGAGCGCCTGCTGGGCCAAGCCCTGGAAGACGGCCTGATCGCCGACGCCGCCATCGCCCAGAGCGAGAGCCAGGCCAAGGCCTTCTGGTCCCTGCGGGAGAACCAGTCGCCGGCCCAGAAGCCGGAGGGGGCGACCTGGAAGCACGACGTCTCCGTACCGGTCAGCAAGGTCGCCGACTTCCTGGAGATGGCCGGCGCCGCCGTTCGCGAGATCGCGCCCGCGGCCCGCATCTGCGCCTTCGGTCATGTGGGCGACGGCAACATCCACTACGACGTGCTGCGCCCCGACGGCGGCGATGACGCGGCCCATTCGGCCTTGCGCGACAATGGATCGCGCCGGGTCCACGATATCGTGGCCAGCCTGGGCGGCTCCATCTCGGCCGAGCACGGCCTGGGGGCGATGAAGAGCGCCGAGGCCTTGCGCTACAAGGCGGCGGTGGAAGTGAACGCCCTGCGGGCGATCCGCGCCGCGCTCGACCCGAAGCGCATCATGAATCCGCGCGTCCACTTCTAAAGACGCCGCGCCGTCTTGGCGCCGTCACCAAGTGCCGGCAAAGGACGCCGCCATGTTGTTCGTCCTCTCCCCGGCCAAGGCGCTGGACTTCTCCGCGCCCGACCAGAGCCTGCCTGTCACCCTGCCGCAGTTCCGCAAGGAGACCGCCGAGCTCGCCCAGGTCACGCGCAAGCTGACCGTCGGCGATCTGCGACGCCTGATGTCGTTGTCGGACAAGCTCGCCGAGCTCAACCGGGAACGCTTCCAGGCCTTCGATCCAGAGAGCGAGGACGGCCTGCAGGCGGCCCTCGCCTTCAACGGCGACGTCTATGCGGGCCTGCAGGCGCGCACCATGAAGAAGGCGGACCTCGCCTGGGCCCAGGACCATCTGCGCATCCTGTCGGGCCTCTACGGCGTCCTGCGGCCCATGGACCTGATCCAGCCCTACCGGCTGGAGATGGGCACGCGCCTGAAGACCAGGCGCGGCGCCACCCTCTACGACTTCTGGGCCGATCGGATCGCCAAGGCGCTGAACGAAGCCGCCGAGGGACACGCCGATCCGACCCTGGTCAATCTGGCGAGCCAAGAGTATTTCGGCGCGGTCGATGCGCGCGCGCTGAAGCTGCCGCTCCTCAACATCCGCTTTCTGGAGGAAAAGGACGGCGTCAGCCGCATCGTCAGCTTCTACGCCAAGAAGGCGCGGGGCCTGATGGCCCGCTTCGCCATCGACAACCGCATTTCACGCGTTGAGGAATTGAAGGCCTTCGACCTTGAGGGCTACCGTTTCCTGGCGAGCGAGTCGCAAGCCGGCGAATGGACCTTCATCCGCCCCCAACCCCAGGCGGCCGCCGCCTGACGGCCAACCCCGCGAGGAGCGTTCAGATGGCGATCGACTACGGCATTTCCGGCCACGTGGCCGTCGTCACCGGCTCCACCAGCGGCATCGGCCAGGCGCTGGCCGCGGCCCTGGCCGAGCAGGGGGTGAACGTCATCCTCAACGGTTTCGGCGACCCGGCGAAGATCGAGGCCGACCGGCGCGACCTGCAGGCGCGCACCAACGCCGCCATCCGCTACCACGGGGCGGACATGACCAAGCCCGACGAGATCGCCGACCTGATCGACTATGCGGTGCGCGAGTTTGGCCGGCTGGACATCCTGGTTAACAATGCGGGCGTCCAGCATGTCGCGCCCATCGAGGACTTCCCGCCGGAGAAGTGGGACGCCCTGATGGCCATCATCCTCTCCTCGACCTTCCACACGACCCGCGCGGCCGTGCCGATCATGAAGGCCCAGGGGCGGGGCCGCATCGTCAACGTGGCCTCGGCGCACGGCCTCGTCGCCTCGCCCTTCAAGTCGGCCTATGTGGCCGCCAAGTTCGGCGTGGTCGGCTTCACCAAGGCCATCGGGGTGGAGCTGGCGCGCACCGGCGTCACCTGCAACGCCATCTGCCCCGGCTATGTGAAGACCTCCCTGGTGGAGGCCCAGATCGGCGACCAGGCCAGGTCGCGCGGAATCCCCGAGGACCGGGTGGTCGAGGAGGTCATCCTTGCCGCCCAGCCCAACAAGACCTTCGTCGAATACGACCACCTGGCCGGCCTGCTGCTCTACCTCGTCTCCGACATGGGCGCCTCGGCCACCGGCGCGGCCCTCTCGGTCGACGGCGGCTGGACGGCGACCTGAGGCGGCGCGGCCCGCTGTTCTGGGCTTAACGAAGCACGCCGCCACAGGATAGGGCCTGGACTTCAGGAGTGCTGCAGAAGCGCGACGGCCGCCATGCGCCATAAGCGGCCATTGGGCTCTGCGCCGGAAGCGGACCTTAGATGACGAAAACACCTGGATGCTCGGATGGCGGAGCCCGGAAGGGAGACGGAAGGGCTTAGAGCACGCGTGGAGTACCTTGAGCGGGAACAAAGACCATTCGAAAGAGGTGGGGGCCAGAGAGTCGAACGGTATGGATATCCGCGTTCACGCAGATGAAGTCTGCACAGTGTTGGGCTAGCGTCTGACGATGTCACTGCTCAACGACGCACCCATCGGCGGGCCAACCGACGATCTTTACAGCCTCGATCCCTTTGCGCGGGCCGTCGCGACGAGCATCAGAGGCATGAAGGCGCCCGAGGGACTAGTGATCGCGATCAATGGCCCGTGGGGATCGGGAAAGAGCAGCGCGATCAACCTGATCAGGCACCACCTCAAAGATGCGTTTGATCGTCAGGAGATCGTGCCAATTCCCTTTAATCCGTGGTGGTTCGCTGGGGCCGACGCGCTCACCCTGGCCTTCTTCCACGAATTAAGCGTCGCGATTGGACAGTCGCTGCCAGAAAAGATCCGAAAGAGCCTCGCGCGGATCGGGGGGGGCGTTTCAGCTGCTGGTTCATTGCTCGGAGCAGCCGCCAACTTGAAGGCACCTGGGTCGGGAGGTTTGGTATCTGGCGCCGCATCGTGGATAGGCCAAATCAGCGGAGCGAAGCGCACGGTCGAGCAGGAGCACGCGGTCGTAGCAAAGGCGCTTGCTGACCAATCCCGAACATTTCTCGTGATCATCGACGACATTGACCGGCTCAGCCCAGACGATGCGCTGACGATGTTCAGGCTCGTGAAGTCGGTCGGGCGGCTTCCGAACGTTGTCTACCTGCTCGCATTCGACAGAGCGCTTGCGGAACGGGCGGTTGCAGAGCGCTTCCCCTCGGAGGGGCCAACCTACCTGGAGAAGATTGTCCAGAGCGCATTCGACATCCCGCCACCTCTCGTTGACGTTCTTCGCCACCGGGTGCTGGTGACCGCCGAGGCAGTAATGGGTTCGCCTGCTGAGCGCGACGTGACCCGCTTCATGAACGTCTTCTTTGACGTGGTTGCGCCGCTGCTCATCACACCGCGCGATGTCGTGCGACTAGAGAACGAGTTGAAGGCCACTTGGCCAGCGATCGCTGGTGAGGTCGATCGGGCCGACTTCCTAGCCATCTCAGCCATAAAGCTGGCTAAGCCAGATCTCTATCGGGCCATCCGATCACATGCCGATGAACTTTGCGACGGCAATGCTGGATACGGCGGCCGCGATGCGGGATTGCCTGAGCGATATGATCGTATGCTTAGACTGAGGAACGACGATCCAGACTACCACCGAGATCGACGCGCTTTGATGCGGCTGTTCCCGCGACTTGAGGGTATTTGGTCAAACGTGTTCCACGGTTCGGCGGACCACCACGAGGCGGCGCGACTGCTCTGCTCCCGGAGACACTTCCCGACCTACTTTGCATACGCGACGGGTGAAGATGTCATCCCGGCAGCGCTGATGGCGGAGCTGATCCAGCGGGCTGACGAATCCGAATTCGTCACGCGCTTCTTTCTGGATCGCCTGAAACACACTCGTCGCAACGGCACGACCCAAACGTCATTGGCGCTTGAGGAGGTGACCACCCGCGCGCGCGACATCGAAAAGGACAAGGTTGCACCCTTCGTGGCAGCGCTTTTCTCGGTCGCCGATGAACTTGATGTCGAAGCGGATCGCGCTCGGGGCTTCTCCATCGGCGATAACAAGCTGCGGATACATTGGCTCATCAACAGTCTCGTCAATGAGCGGTTCGACGAAGCGGAGCGCGAGAGAATCTACCAAGCGGCGATTGCGGCGGCTTCGCTCGGGTGGCTTTGCAATTTCGCTCGTCGTTGCGTTCGAGCCTACGAGCCGAGCGAAGATGGGCAGCAGCGTAGAGACCCGCTCGTGAGCGAGGAGATGGCGAAGAGCTTTCAAGAGCTAGCGCTCGATCGCCTACGCGGCGCGGCTCGCGACATGTCCCTTATTCAATCGGGTCAATTGGGGCAGCTTCTCTTCCAATGGAGTGAATGGGGATCCACGGAAGAAGTTCGCCAGTGGACCGACGCAGCCCTCGAACGCGATGATTTCGTGATCCGTATGGCCGAGGAAACTATTTCCGTTGCGTGGACACAAGGAATGGGGTTTGGAGGCCTGGGCGATCGCGTCGCGAGACCGGTGACCAAGGTGAACCTGAAAGCCTACGAGGACATCCTCGATACCGCCCGCCTCGGAACTCGGGTTGCGGATATGCGCGCTAGGACTGGCTTGGATGCCAGTCAGAAGCAGAAGCTCGACGTGTTCGCTGAAGCGCCCCGCGGCAGTCATTCTCGACTGGACGACGACGATGAATGACAAGGCGGCAGCCGCGATACCTATCTTAAGCGGCACGACCACGATCGCCCTCAAGCACAGATGCCCAACGTCGGCCGATCGACTATCGGGGGGCGCGCTTAGACGCGGTGGGTTGCGCTGCAGGGCGGGGCCTTCTGAGGCAAAGCTCTGGCGCACGCCTCGAAAAGATTCTCCCAACTTTGAGTCCAATCCGGTCGTAGCGCAGCGCCTCAAACGCGCGGCTACCGGCTTGCCGCAGAGCCGACCTTCCGCACTTCGGCTTCGAGCCCATCTCAGACCCTCCGCCGCTCTTGCCCACGCCATCGCCCTTGACGCTGCGCGCGGGCCCGCCTTTCCTCCGCCCAACAAACGTTTGAACGCGAGGAGGACGCCGTGGCCTATAAACCCTTCGACCTGACCGGCAAGGTCGCCCTGGTCACCGGCGGCAACGGGGGCATCGGGCTTGGCATGGCGGACGCCATGGCCCAGGCCGGCGCCGACGTGGTCATCTGGGGCTCGAACCCCGACAAGAACGCCCGCGCCGAGGCGCAGCTCAAGGCCCACGGGACACGCGTGCTCGCCCAGGTGGTCAATGTCGCCGACGAGGCGGCCGTGGCCGCCGGCATGGCCGAGGCGGTGGCGAAGATGGGCGCGGTCCACACCGTGGTCGCCAACGCCGGCATCGGCGGCGGGGCCAAGTCCTTCGCGGAGTTTCCCACCGAGACCTATCGCAAGGTGCTGTCGGTCAATCTGGACGGCGTCTTCTTCACCCTGCGCGAGGCGGCCAAGCACATGGTCGAGCGGGCGGGCGACGGGCAGGGCGGTTCGCTCATCGCCACCTCGTCGCTCTCGGCCCTGGACGGGGCGGCGCGCAACCAGGCCTATGCGGCCACCAAGGGGGCGCTGATTCCGATGATCCGCGCCATCGCCGTGGAGCACGCCCGCTACGGCATCCGCGCCAATGTCATCCTGCCCGGCTGGATCGCCACCGACATGACGGCCGGCGCGCAGGACAACGACAAGTTCAACGAGAACGTCATCAAGCGCGTGCCCATGCGCCGCTGGGGCGAGCCGGAGGACTTCGGCGGCATCGCCGTCTATTTCGCCTCCGACGCCTCGCGCTTCCACACCGGCGATTCGGTCCTGATCGACGGCGGCTACGCCATCTTCTGAGCCCTTCGCCCGCGCCGCAGGCGCCGAGAACAAAGGGTGACACGAAGCACACGAAGGGAAGCAATGGACACGAAGTCCCTGTCGCGTCTCCCTTTGTGTCCTTTGCGGTCCTTTGTGCTCTTCGTGTCACCCTCTTTCGGGCGCGCCAAGCGCGAGCGCAATGGCCCCTGCCTCTACGTCACCGTTTTCCCGCGGGTCCTGCGGCGCCATGGTGGTCGCCAACGAGATCACCACGGGAGACGACGCCATGAGCCTGCACACGCCGCTTTGCGACCTCTTGGGCATCCAGCACCCCATCATGCAGGCCGGCATGGGCGGGGTGGCCTATGCCGATCTGGTGGCCGCCGTCTGCAACGCCGGGGGCTATGGCGTGCTGGGCATGGCCGGCCGCTCGCCGGACTTCATCCGCGAGGAGATGCGCAAGGTCCGCAAGCTGACCGACCGCCCCTTCGGCGTCGACCTCCTGGCCGCCTCGCCCGAGAGTCTGACCGCTTCGGTGGAGATCATCATCGAAGAGGGCGCCTCCTCCTTTATCGCCGGCCTGGGCGTCCCCATGCCGATCATGGAGAAGTTGAAGGCCGCCGGCCTGAAGGTGATGGTCGTCTGCGGGGCGGTGAAGCACGCGGTGAAGGCGCAGCAGGCTGGCTGCGACGCCGTCATCTGCCAGGGCGGGGAGGGCGGCGGCCATACCGGCCTGGTCGGCACCCTGCCGCTGGTGGCCCAGGCGGTCGACGCGGTGGACATTCCGGTGGTCGCCGCGGGCGGCATCCATGACGGGCGGGGCCTGGCTGCGGCGCTCGCGCTCGGCGCCCAGGGCGTGTGGATCGGCACCCGCTTCATCGCCACGCCCGAGGCCCATGCGGGCCAGTTGTACCGCGAGGCCGTGGTGGCCGCGCAGGACGACGATACGGTGCGCACCCGCTGCTATTCCGGCAAGCCGATGCGGGTGAAGAAGAACCCCTATGTCGAGGACTGGGAGCGGCGGCCCGAGGAGATCCAGCCCTTCCCCATGCAGGCGGCGCTGTCGTCGCGCACCGGCGTCATGGGCGGCATCGGCGGCCAGACCGAAGGCCTCGACCCCGACCGGTCCTGCTTCGCCATGGGGCAATCTGCGGGCGGTGTGCGGGCGGTGAAGCCCGCCGCCGAGGTCGTCGCCGAGATGGTGCGGGAGGCCGAGGCCGCCATCGACCGCATGGCCGCCCTGCGCGGGCGCGTCCCGGCCTAGTTCTCGCCGAGGAACTTTTCCGGATCGGTGGCGAGCGCGGCGAAGGCGCCGAGGCAGCGCTGCCACACCGCCACGTGCTCGCGCAGGTCGCCCGCCGTCAGGTTGTCGGTCAGCAGCAGGCCGTAGCGGATATTGGCCTCGTCGCCGGACATCACGCCGCGGCAGAGGATGTCGCGGCGGTTGAAGTCGTTCAGGTGCTCCAGCGTCAGGGTCCGCTTCTGGATCGAGGCCGTGAAGCCCAGCGCCTTGCAGGCCGCGCCCCTGTCGTCGCAGCCGATGAACTCGGCCCCGAAGATGCCGCCGGGCGTGATCACGTTGAGGCGCACCTGCCCGTTCTCCATGCCGTCCAGTTCGGCGCGGGCGTCCATGGCGCCCAGCACGTCGATGAGGCTGGAGGGCGCGCGCGGGGCGAACGCCGCCTCCTGCGCCTGGGCGGTTCCGGCCAGGGCCAGGCTTGCTGCGGTCACGACGGCGGCGATCTTCATGGGCGTCCCCCTCCACAAGGCTCCGCTTGGCTAGCAGAGCCTGGGCCGGCGCGCGAGGGCTCGCCCGCTGCGGGCGCATCGGTGACAATCGTCGCGGGAGGGCCTTATGTGAGGGCCATGCGCACGGCCCTTCTCGCCCTGACCCTTCTCGCCGCCTCGGCCGGCTTCGCCCAGGCGCAGGAGCGGACGCCGTCCCAGCGGCAGACCATCATCGACATCGCCTATGTGCTCGGCGAGAGCCACGCCCTGCGCCAGGCCTGCGAGGGCGCCTACGACCAGTACTGGCGCGACCGCATGATCCGGCTGACCGACACCGAACAGCCCGATCCGGCGCTGGACCGGCGGATGAAAGAGGCCTTCAACTCCGGCTTCGCCCTGCGCCGCGCCGAGCATCCGGAGTGCACCCGCGCCAGCCGCATCGCCGAGGCCGCCGCCGCCCGCCGCGGTCAGGGCCTCGCCGCTCGCCTCTCCGACGTCACCTACCGCCTCGACCCCCGCGAAGCCGCCGCCCAGCGCGCGGCGGAAGAGGCCGAAGCCGAGGCCGACCTGCCGTTGCGGCGGTGATGGCGTCACACTGCTGGCGGGACGGGACTGGGCGCCGCAGTTCAGCAGGACGCCCGCGGCCAGCGCTGCGCTCGTCAAGATCCGCTTGATGGGACCTTCAGATAGAGCGGCGCTGTTTTTCTATTTATACGCGTGATCGAGGGCGAAGCGGAAGCGAGATGGGGCGGGCGAGACCGTTGACACCGCAGGGGCGTGAGCCAATCTCCGCACGGCGGGCCGGGCCCCTCTGGCGATCCCTGTGGATCGTGATGTCGGACCGCATCGGGTGCGCTCGATTGCAGGGGCCAGGTCTTGCGCTCCTGTGCGAGCTCGCCTTCGGAGGCGACCAGAGGAGCGGCGCATGAGCCAGGTGCTAAACTTCAGACATCCCCGTGAGGAGATGCGTCGATGATGACGACGCTCCTGATCCTGGGCGGTCTCGTCCTGTTGGCCGGGGGCGGCGAGGTCCTGGTCCGCGGGGCCGTGGGGGCGGCGCGCGCCGTCGGCGTCTCCCCTCTGCTCAGCGGCCTGGTCCTGGTGGGCTTCGGCACGTCGACGCCGGAACTGGTGACCAGCCTACTGGCGGCCCTGCGCGACTCGCCGGGCATCGCGGTCGGCAACGTGCTGGGCTCCAACATCGCCAACATCCTGCTGATCCTCGGCGTGACGGCCGCCATCTCGCCGGTGATGATCCGGCCCTCGGTCATCCGGCGGGACATGATCGCGCTCGGCCTGTCCTCGGTCCTGCTGCTGGCGGCGGTGATCGCAGGTTTCGTGGACTTCTACTTCGGCCTCGTCCTGATCCTGGCCCTGATGGGCTATGTCGGCCTCGCCTATGCGCGCGAGCGCAACCGGGCGGGCGAGGCGGGCGCGGTCAAGGCGCGCGACTGGACCGGTTTCGGCAAGAACCTGCTGCTGACGGTCGCCGGCATCGCCCTGACGGTCTTCGGCGCGCGCCTGCTCGTCGACGGGGCCGTCGAACTGGCCGAGGGCCTTGGCGTATCCGAGACGGTGATCGGTCTGACGGTCGTGGCCGTCGGCACCAGCCTGCCGGAACTGGTCGCCTGCGTCGTGGCGGCCCTGCGCCGCCATTCCGAGGTGGCCGTCGGCAACGTCATCGGGTCGAACGTTTACAATGCCCTGGGCATCCTCGGCGTCACCGCCATGGTCAGCCCGATCCGCATCCCGCCGGAGGTGATCCGCCTCGACATCTGGGTGCTGCTGGGCGCCACCGCGCTCCTGGCGGTCTTCCTGCGCACCGGCGGAGGCCTCAAGCGGCTGGAAGGGGCGGCCTTCCTCGCCGCCTACGCCGCCTATGTGGGCTTCCTGGCGACGGGCGGCGTCTAGGCGGGATTGGCGGCGGCGTCCTTCAGCCCCTTGCGGGCCAGAGCGTCGGCGCGTTCGTTCAGCTCATGGCCGGCGTGGCCCTTGACCCAGCGCCAGTCGACCTCGTGCCGCTGGCGCGCCGCGTCGAGCCTCTGCCAGAGGTCGGCGTTCTTGACGGGCTCCTTGGAGGCGGTCTTCCAGCCGCGCGCCTTCCAGCCGCGCAGCCACTCGGTGATGCCCTTCATCACGTACTGGCTGTCGGTGTGCAGCTCGACCTTGCAGGGACGGTTCAGCGTCTCCAGCGCCTGGATGGCGGCCATCATCTCCATGCGGTTGTTGGTGGTCGCCGGCTCCCCGCCCGAGATCTCCTTCTCGCGCTCGCCATAGATCAGGATCGCGCCCCAGCCGCCGGGACCCGGATTCCCGCTGCAGGCGCCGTCGGTGTAGATCACGACCTTGGGCGTCACGAGCCGGCCCCGAAAAGGACCAGGTCCGGGGCGCTGCGGTGGACCGCCAGCTTGCGCTCGTACTCCAGGGGGTCCTTCGGCTTGACCAGGGCGCCGGCGGGCGTCGCCCCCCAGTCGTTGAGACGGGTGAGGAAGAAGCGCATGGCCGCGCCGTGGGCCAGGACCGGCAGGGCGGCCCGCTCGGCGTCGCTCAGGGGACGGATCGCCTCATAGCCGGCGACCAGAGCCCGGGCGCTGGTGATGTTGAAGCTGCCGTCAGCCTCGAAGCACCAGGCGTTCAGGGCCACGGCGATGTCGTAGGCGAGAGCGTCCACGCACGCGAAGTAGAAGTCGATGGTCGCCGCGAACCGCTCGCCCTGGAAGAAGACGTTGTCGGGGAAGTAGTCGGCGTGGATGACGCCCGTCGGCAAGCCTTTCGGCCAGCGGGCGGCCAGGTCGGCCAGATCGGCGGAGATGGTTGCGGCCAGCCCCGGCTTCAGTCCCTCGGCGGCGTCCTTCAGGCCCTGGAACATCGGCGCCCAGGCGGACTGGCCGAGGTCGTTCGCCCGGCTCATGGGGAAGCCCTGCGCCGCCAGATGCAGGCGCGCCAGGCCCTCGCCGGCCTCGCGGCAATGACGGGCGTTCGGGCGGCGCACCGACAGGCCCGGCATGAAGCCGACGATGGCCGCCGGCTTGCCGCGCACGCTCTGGATCAGCTCGCCGTCCAGGCCCGCCATGGGCGTGGCGCAGGGATAGTCGTGATCGGCCAGCCAGCGCATCAGCCCCAGGAAGAAGGGCAGGTCGGAGGCGTTCACCCGCTTCTCATAGACCGTCAGGATGAAGCGCCCGCGCTGGGTCTCCAGCAGGAAGTTGGAGTTCTCCACCCCCTCGGCGATGCCCTTGAAGGCGAGCGGCGCCCCCAGGTCGTAGCGGGTGAGGAGCGCTTCCAGCTCTTCGTCGGAGATGTCGGTGTAGACGGCCATGCGCAGCGCATGGGGGAGGGCGCAGGCGCGGTCAAGCCGCCTGGCGGCTTCGTCCCCGGATTTGCCGCCGGTCGCCGGGCTCAGGCCGTTTCGGCGAGCGCTCTCGGCAGCTTGAAGCTCACCGTCTCGCGGGCGGCCTCGGCCACCTCGACGGTCACCGCGAAGCGTTCGGCCATGCGGTCGATGACGCCCTGAACCAAGTCCTCCGGCGCCGAGGCCCCGGCGGTGACGCCGACCACCTGGACGGCGTCCAGCCAGCCAAGGTCGAGCGCGCCCGCATCGTCGATCAGATGGGCGGGGCAGCCGGCGCGGCGGCCGACCTCGGCCAGGCGCACGGAGTTGGAGGAGTTGGCCGAACCGATCACCAGCAGCAGGTCGGCCTTCTCCGCCACCGCCTTGACCGCCTCCTGGCGATTGGTGGTGGCGTAGCAGATGTCTTCCTTGTGCGGCGCGGCCATGTCCGGGAAGCGGGCGCGCAGGGTCGCCACGATCTCGGCGGTGTCGTCCACCGACAGGGTGGTCTGGGTGGCGAAGGCCACCCTGGACGGGTCGCGCGGCTGATAGACCTGCGCGTCCTCCACGGTCTCGATCAGGGTGACGGCGCCCTCGGGCAGCTGGCCCATCGTGCCCACCACCTCCGGATGGCCGGCATGGCCGATCAGGACGATCTCCTTGCCCGCGTCATAGTGGCGCTGGGCCTCGACATGGACCTTGGAGACGAGCGGGCAGGTGGCGTCCAGATAGATCATCTCCCGCCGGCTGGCCTCGGCCGGCACCGACTTGGGCACGCCGTGGGCGGAGAACACCACCGGACGATCGTCCGGGCACTCGTGCAGCTCCTCGACGAAGACGGCGCCCAGGTTGCGCAGGCGTTCGACCACGTGGCGATTGTGGACGATCTCGTGGCGCACATAGACCGGCGCGCCGTACTTCTCGATGGCGCGCTCGACGATCTGGATCGCCCGATCGACGCCCGCGCAGAAGCCGCGCGGCGCGGCGAGCAGGACTTTCAGCGGGCGTCGGGCGGGGCTCTGCGTCATGGGCCGAAGGTAGGCGCTCCGGCCGGCCGCCGCCAGCCGCGTTGCGGCCTCAATCGAGAACCATTAGTAGAGGCCCTTCATGCGCAGCTTCCCCGCCGGGACGCCCGCGCCGCCAGATCTGGACGTTTGATGCGCCGCACACTCCTTCTCGCCCTCGCCGCGGTCGTGACCGCCACCACCTTCGCTCCGGCGCAGGGTTGGGCGCAGTCGCGAGGTCAGAATCAGGACGACCGCGCGCAGCAGGCGGAGGATCGCCGGCGCCGCCAGAGCGAGTGGGGCGATCGTCAGGCGCCGCTGCCGCAGCTGCGCAACGCCGGGCCGTGCCCCTTCGTGAAGGTGCTCTACGACGCCGGCCGCTACGTGGAGTTCCAAGGCGGGCGCGAGGCTTCGGCCGCCGTCGGCTACACCGGCGAGATCCAGGGCATTTCGGCCGGCTGCGCCTACGAGGACGACGAGCCCATCAAGGTGCAGATGGAGGTCCTGTTCGAACTCGGCCGCGGTCCGACCGCGCAAGGGTCCGAGAAGACCTACCGCTACTGGGTGGCGGTGACGAAGCGGAACGACGCCGTCATCGCCAAGGAGTATTTCGATCTTCCGGTGACCTTCGGCCCCGGCGAAGACCGCGTCTACCGCCGCCAGACCATCGAAGGCATCGTCATTCCGCGCGCCAGCCTGACCACCAGCGGCGCCAATTTCGAGGTGCTCGTCGGCTTCGACGTGACGCCGCAGATGGCGGAGTTCAACCGCGCCGGTAAGCGCTTCCGCGTGGACGTGGGCGCCGACCAGGCCGCCGGGACCGCCCAAGACAACCCATGACCGACCTCAAGCGGGGCCTCGGCGAAGCGGTTTCGGCCGCCTTCGCCGCCGCGGGTCTTCCGGCCGAGCTTGGCCGGGTGACTCCGTCCGACCGGCCCGACCTCGCCGATTTCCAGTGCAATGGCGCGCTCGCCGCCGCCAAGCAGGCCCGCCGTGACCCGCGCGAGATCGCCGCGGGCGTTGTCGAACGCCTGAAGACCGATCCGCGGATCGCCTCGGTGGAGATCGCCGGCCTCGGCTTCATCAATATCCGTGTGAGCGAGGCGGCCCTGGCCGAACGCGCCATCGAGATCGCCGGCGACCTGCGCCTGGGCGCCGGCGCGGTCGAGACCCCGCGCCGCGTGCTCGTCGACTATGGCGGCCCCAACGTCGCCAAGCCCATGCATGTCGGGCACCTGCGCTCGTCCATCATCGGCGAGGCGATCAAGCGGCTCTACCGGTTCCGGGGCGACACCGTGGTGGGCGACGCCCACTTCGGCGACTGGGGCTATCAGATGGGCCTGCTGATCGGGGCTGTCTGCGACGAGGACGCCTTCGTCGCCAGCCTGGTCGAACGGGTCAACGCCCGCGCCACCCCGCTGACGGCGGAAGAAGAGGCCACCGCCTTCGCCGCCCTGGCCGAGCACATCAGCCTGGCCGATCTCGACCGGCTCTATCCGCAGGCCGCCGCCCGCGGCAAGGAGGACGCCGACTATCGCGACCGCGCGCGGAAGCTGACCGCCGAGCTGCAGGCGCGCAAGCCCGGCCACCATCTGCTGTGGCGGCACTTCGCGCGGGTGACGCAGGTGGCGCTGGAGCGCGACTTCCACGCCATCGGCGTCGACTTCGACCTCTGGAAGGGCGAGAGCGATGTCGACCACCTGATCCCCGGCATGGTCGAGGACCTGGAGGCCAAGGGCCTGCTGGTGGACGATCAGGGCGCGCGCATCGTCCGGGTGAACCGCCAGGGCGACAAGCGCGAACTGCCGCCCCTGCTGGTGGTCTCGTCCGAAGGCTCGGCCATGTACGGCACGACCGACCTGGCCACCATTCTCGACCGCAAGCAGAGCTTCGACCCCGAACAGGTCCTCTACGTGGTCGACCAGCGCCAGGCCGACCACTTCGAGATCGTCTTCCGCGCCGCCTATCTCGCCGGCTACGCCGAGGAAGGTTCGCTTGAGCACATCGGCTTCGGCACGATGAACGGCACGGACGGCAAGCCCTTCAAGACCCGCGAGGGCGGCGTCCTGAAGCTGCACGACCTGATCGAGATGACCAAGGCCAAGGCGCGCGAGCGCCTGCGGGAGGCCGACCTCGGCGCCGGCTTCACCGAAGAGGCCTTCGAGGACGTCGCCCACAAGGTCGCCGTCGCCGCCCTGAAGTTCGCCGACCTGCAGAACTTCCGCGGCACCTCCTATGTCTTCGATCTCGACCGCTTCACGAGCTTCGAGGGCAAGACCGGCCCCTATCTGCTCTACCAGGCGGTGCGGGTGAAATCCCTGCTGCGCAAGGCCGCCGACGAAGGCGCCGAGGGCGGGCCGGTGACCATCGGCGAGCCGGCCGAGCGCGAGCTCGTCCTGCTGCTCGACGCCTTCGATCAGGCGCTCTCCGAGGCCTATGAGCGCAAGGCGCCCAACTTCATCGCCGATCACGCCTACAAGCTGGCCCAGGCCTTCTCGCGCTTCTACGCGGCCTGCCCAATCCTGATCGCCGAGCCGGCGGTGAAGGAGTCGCGCCTGACGCTCGCCTCCACGACCCTGCGCCAGCTCGAGCTCGCGCTCGACCTTCTCGGCGTGGCCACGCCCGAACGCATGTAGTCTGGGCGCCGAACCGGAAGGGGAGGCGCGCGGCATGACGTTCTGGGTCCTGGCCTATGCGGGCGCCGCGGTGGCCGAGATCGCCGGCTGCTTCGCCTTCTGGGCCTGGCTGCGGCTGGGCAGGAGCGTGCTCTGGGTCCTGCCGGGGACGGCCTCGCTCATCCTCTTCGCCTGGCTGCTCACGCTCATCGATGCAAGCCACGCCGGCCGCGCCTATGCGGCCTATGGCGGGGTCTATATCGCCTCCGCGCTCGTCTGGCTCTGGGCCGTGGAAGGTGCGCGGCCGGACCGCTGGGATCTCATCGGCGCGGCCATCTGCCTCGCCGGCGCCGCGCTCATCCTCTTCGGTCCGCGACAGCCCGTCGCCTGAGGCGGCTTGACAACGACTCCATATTTCCACATATCTGGAAGTATGGAAATCGAAACCGCCCTCAAGCGCCTGTCCGCCCTGGCCCAGCAAGGCCGGCTGGAGGTCTTCCGTCTGCTGGTCCAGGCCGGCCGCGACGGCCTTCCCGCCGGGGAGCTCGCCCGCGCGGCCGGCGCGCCCGCCAACACCCTGTCGGCCCAGCTCGCCATCCTGACGAACGCCGGGCTGGCCAGGTCGCGGCGCGAGGGGCGCTCGATCATCTACAGCGCCGACTTTGACGGCATGGGCGACCTGCTTCTCTACCTGATGCAGGACTGCTGCCAGGGCCGTCCCGAGGTCTGCGCGCCCCTAGCGGCCGCGGCCGCCCAATCCTGCTGCGATCAGAACGAAGGAACGCTCCAATGAAGCGCCTGCATGTCCATGTCTCGGTCGAGGATCTCGACCGCTCGATCGGCTTCTACGCCACCCTTTTCGGCGCCCAGCCGGCGGTGGTGAGGGACGACTACGCCAAGTGGATGCTGGACGATCCGAAGGTGAACTTCGCCATCTCCGCCCGTGGCGCCAAGACCGGCGTCGACCACCTGGGCATCCAGGTGGACGAGGGCCCCGAACTGGCCGAACTGGCCGGGCGCCTGAAGGCGGCGGGCGAGACGACCTTCGACCAGGAGGCGACCACCTGCTGCTACGCCCGCTCGGACAAGTCCTGGGTCAGCGACCCCTCGGGCGTCCGCTGGGAGACCTTCCACACCTTCGGCGAAGCCGTGACCTATGGCGAGGACCCCGCCATCGCCGCCGCCCCGGCCGCGACCGCCTGCTGCGGGGCCGCGCCCAAGGCCGAGCCGGCTCCGGCCTGCTGCTGAGGCGAGCATGGCGGACGCAACACGGGCGCCCTGGCGGGTGCTCTTCCTCTGCACGGGCAACTCGGCCAGGTCGATCCTGGCCGAGGCGCTCCTCAACCGGCTGGGCGCAGGACGTTTCGAGGCCTATTCGGCGGGCTCCACGCCTAAGGGCGCGGTTCATCCCGAGAGCCTGCGCCTCCTGTCGGCCAAGGGCTATGACATCGCCGGCCTGCGCTCGAAGAGCTGGGACGAGTTCGCCGCGCCCGGCGCGCCGCCGCTCGATCTGATCATCACCGTCTGCGACAACGCCGCCGGCGAGGTCTGCCCGATCTGGCCCGGTCGTCCGGCCGCCGCGCACTGGGGCCTGCCCGACCCCGCCGCCGCCTCTCCGGCGGACGCGCCGGGCGCGTTTGCGCGGGCCTATGAACAGCTGGAGCTGCGAATTTCGGCCCTGGCGCAGCTCGACCTGGCGGCGCTGTCGCCCGAGGCCCTGAAACGCCGCCTGGCCGAAATCCACGAGGAGGCCCAGTCATGAGCGCCGAGGCCGCAGCCGCGCCCCGCATGCCCATCTTCGAGCGCTACCTGACGCTCTGGGTGGCGCTCTGCATCGTCGTGGGCGTCGCCCTCGGCCACTTCTTTCCGCCGGCCTTCCGTCTGATCGCCGCAGTGGAGGTCGCCCAGGTCAACCTGCCGGTGGCGGGGCTGATCTGGCTGATGATCACGCCGATGCTGATGAAGGTGGACTTCCGGGCGCTGAGCCAGGTGAGCCGGCACTGGCGCGGCATCGGCGTCACCCTGTTCGTCAACTGGGCGGTGAAGCCCTTCTCCATGGCGCTTCTGGCGGCCCTCTTCCTGGGCGTCGTCTTCCGGCCCTACCTGCCGCAGGGCGAGATCGGCAGCTACATCGCCGGCCTCATCCTGCTCGCCGCCGCGCCCTGCACGGCGATGGTCTTCGTCTGGAGCAACCTCTCGCGCGGCGACGCCAACTTCACCCTGAGCCAGGTGGCGCTCAACGACGCCATCATGATCGTGGCCTTCGCCCCCATCGTCGGCCTGCTGCTCGGCATCTCGGCCATCGTCGTCCCGTGGGAGACCCTGCTGCTGTCGGTGGTCCTCTACATCCTCGTGCCGGTCGTCCTGGCCCAGCTCGCCCGCGGCGCCCTGATCGCGCGGGGCGGCGAGGGGGCGCTGGCGGCGGCGCTCGCCCGCATCCAGCCTCTGTCCCTGGGGGCGCTCCTGGCCACGCTCGTCCTGCTCTTCGGCTTCCAGGGCGAGCAGATTCTGGCGCAGCCGGCGGTCATCGCCATGCTGGCGGTCCCCATCCTGATCCAGGTCTATTTCAACTCCGGCCTCGCCTATCTGCTCAATCGGTGGGCGGGGGAGGCCCATTGCGTGGCCGGCCCCTCGGCCCTGATCGGCGCCAGCAACTTCTTCGAGCTCGCCGTCGCCGCTGCGATCAGCCTGTTCGGGCTCACCTCGGGGGCGGCTCTGGCCACCGTCGTCGGCGTGCTGATCGAGGTGCCGGTGATGCTTTCGGTGGTCGCCATCGTGAACCGCAGCCGCGGCTGGTACGAGCGTGGTCCTGCGGTGCGCCGCAGCGCCGCCGGCGTCGCGGCGGCGCAGGAATAGGCGGCGTTCCGCGCCCGCCGTCTGCGCCCACTTTGCGCATTGACGAACGGGCGGGGATCGCGGAGTTTCCGACCACTCCTCGCGGGAGAGACCGGGACCATCTGGCCCCGGCGCCGAAGGCGCAACCGCCCCGGAAACGCTCAGGCAAAAGGACCGCGAAGGGCTGATGAACGCTGGAAAGAAGCCCGCCGAAAGGTAGGGCTCGCCGAAGGAGCAGCGGCGCGGTCTTGCCAGGCCGCCCCTAAATCTCTCAGGCTCAGAGGACAGCGGGGGCGCGTGTCGAAGGGGGCGAATCCTCCCGGCGCGTCGCGTCATCAGCCGGAGGCCCGCCTTGTCGGACGACTCGTTGAAAACCACCCCGTTGCACCAGGCTCACCTGGACGCGGGCGCGAAGATGGTCCCCTTCGCCGGCTATTCCATGCCGGTGCAGTACAAGGACGGCGTGCTCAAGGAGCACCTGTGGACGCGCCAGAGCGCGGGCCTGTTCGACGTCTCCCACATGGGCCAGGCGCGGCTGCGCGGGGTCTCGCCCCTGTCGGCCTTCGAGGAGGTGACGCCCGGCGACTTCATCGGGCTGAAGCCCGGCAAGCAGCGCTATTCGGTCCTCCTGAACAAGAAGGGCGGGATCATCGACGACCTGATGGCCGGTCGTCCCGATGACGACGGCCTGTTCGTCGTGGTCAACGGGGCCTGCAAGGACAACGACTTCAAGGTCATCGACGACGAGCTGGCCGGCCAGGTGACGATCGAGCGCCTGGAGGATCGCGCCCTGCTGGCCCTGCAGGGGCCCGAGGCCGCGGCGGTTCTCGCCGAGCACGCGCCCGACGCCGCCAAGCTCGCCTTCATGGAGACGGCCGCCATGACCGCCTTCGGAATGGGCGCCATCGTCTCCCGCTCGGGCTACACCGGCGAGGACGGGTACGAGATCTCCGTGCCGGCCGCCGAGGCCGTGCGGGTGTGGAACACCCTTCTGGCCGACGAGCGGGTGCGCCCGGTGGGCCTGGGCGCCCGCGACAGCCTGCGGCTCGAGGCGGGCCTGCCGCTCTACGGCCACGACCTGGACGAGACCGTCTCGCCGATCGAGGCGGGGCTTTCCTTCGCCGTCTCCAAGAAGCGCCGCGACGCGCGCGACTTCCCCGGCGCGGCCCGCATCGCCAAGGAACTGACCGGCGAACTCGCCCGCAAGGCGGTCGGCCTGAAGGTCGAGGGCGCGCCGGCCCGCGAGGGCGCCGAGATCGCCGACGCCGGCGGGACGGTGGTCGGGGTCGTCACCTCGGGCGGTTTCTCCCCCACGCTCGGCCATCCCATCGCGCTCGGCTTCGTGCCGCCGGCCTTGGCGGCGGCCGGCACGGAGCTGAAGGTCATCGTCCGCGGTCGTCCGCAGGCCGCCACGGTGGTCCCCACCCCGTTTGTTCCCCATCGCTACGCGCGCAAGGTCTAAGAGAAGGATTTCCGGAGCATGCGCTTCACCAAGGATCACGAGTGGGTCGCCCTGGACGGCGACGTGGCCACCGTCGGGATCACCGCCTACGCCGCCGAGCAGCTGGGCGACGTCGTCTTCGTCGAGACCCCCGAGGTGGGCAGGACCGTCAAGGCCGGCGACGGCCTGGCCGTGGTCGAGAGCGTCAAGGCCGCCTCCGACGTCTACGCACCGCTTTCGGGCGAGGTCGTCGAGGCCAATGACGAGCTTTCCGGCGCGCCGGAAACCGTGAACGAGGCGCCGGAGGCCGGCGGCTGGTTCGCCAAGATCAAGGTCGCCGACTCTTCGGAGTACGAGGCGCTGATGGACCGCGCCGCCTACGACGCCTTCCTGGAGACCCTGTAAGTCCCATGCGCTACCTGCCGCTCACGCCCGACGACCGCGCCCAGATGCTGGGCGTGATCGGCGCGGACTCCATCGACGCCCTCTTCGCCGACGTGCCGCAGGCCGCGCGCCTGGCTGGCCCGGTCGACCTGCCCGCCCATGCCGGCGAACTGGAGGTCGAGCGCGAGCTTGCGGGCCTGGCGGCCATGAACCGGCCGGCCGGGGCGGGGCCCTTCTTCTGCGGCGCGGGCGCCTATCGCCACCACGTGCCGGCGACGGTGGACCACATCATCCAGCGCTCGGAATTCCTGACCAGCTATACGCCCTACCAGCCGGAGATCGCGCAGGGGACCCTGCAGGTCCTGTTCGAGTTCCAGACCCAGGTGGCGGCGCTGACCGGCCTCGATGTGGCCAATGCGTCCATGTACGACGGCTCCACCGCCTGCGCCGAGGCGGTGATGATGGCCCAGCGGGTCACGCGGCGCGAGAAGGCCATCCTGTCGGGCGGGCTGCATCCGCACTATGCGGCCACGACCCAGACCATCGCCCATGCCGAGGGCATGGAGATCGTCCGCCAAGCCGCCGCCATCGACGCCGAAGCCGCGGTGATCGAGGCCATCGATTCCGAAACCGCCTGCGTCGTGGTCCAGACGCCCAACGTCTTCGGCGTGGTCACCGACGTGACCCGGATCGCTGAAGCCGCCCACGCCGCCGGCGCCCTGCTGATCGTCGTGACGACGGAAGCCGTCAGCTACGGCCTGCTCAAGTCGCCCGGCGAGATGGGCGCTGACATCGCGGTGGCCGAGGGTCAGTCCATCGGCAACGCCCTGAACTTCGGCGGCCCCTATGTCGGCCTTTTCGCCTGCCGCGAGAAGCTGGTGCGTCAGATGCCCGGCCGCCTGTGCGGCGAAACCGTGGACGCCGAGGGCCGCCGCGGCTTCGTGCTGACGCTGTCGACGCGCGAGCAGCACATCCGCCGGGAGAAGGCGACCTCCAACATCTGCACGAACTCCGGCCTCTGCGCGCTGGCCTTCACCATCCACCTCTCCCTGCTGGGCGAGGTGGGCCTGCGCCAGCTGGCCGCCATCAACCACGCCAAGGCCCGCAAGCTGCGCGACGCCTTGGCGGCGGTGAAGGGCGTGGAGGTGCTGACGCCGCGCTTCTTCAACGAGATCGCCGTGCGCGTGCCGGGCGATGCGGCGGCCCTGGTGGACGGGCTGCTGGACGACGGCGTCGTCGCCGGCGTGCCCTTCGGCCGCCTGGACCCGTCCGCCGGCATGGACGACGTGCTGCTGTGCGCGGCCACTGAAACCACCCTGGATGCGGACATCACCGCCTTCGCCCAGGCCCTGGCCCGGAGGATCGGCCAATGACCATGCAGAATGTCGGCCGGCCCACCCGGCCCGAGGACGCCCAGCCCCTGGACGGCGGCTTCGCCTCCCTGACCGGCGGGCGCGGCCTGTTGCAGGACGAGGCCCTGATCTTCGAGCGTGACGGCTGGAACAAGACCGGCGTCGACCTGCCCGAGGCCGAGCTCGACGCCTCGGACCTCGGCGACCTGGTGCGCCAGGCGCCGATCGGTCTGCCGGGCCTCTCCGAGCCCGAGGCCATGCGCCACTATGTGCGCCTGTCGCAGAAGAACCACGCCATCGACCTGGCCCTCTATCCGCTGGGCTCGTGCACGATGAAGCACAACCCGCGCCTGAACGAGAAGATGGCGCGCCTGCCGGGCTTCGCCGACCTGCATCCCCTGGCGCCGGGCGCCACCGTACAGGGGGCGCTGGCGCTCATGGACCGCCTGGCCCACTGGCTGAAGACGCTCACCGGCATGCCGGCGGTGGCGCTGTCGCCCAAGGCCGGGGCGCACGGCGAGCTCTGCGGCCTCCTGGCCATCCGCGCCGCCCACGAGGCGCGCGGCGACGCCGCCCGTCGGCGCGTGCTGGTGCCGACCTCGGCCCACGGCACCAACCCGGCCACCGCCGCCTTCGTCGGCTATTCGGTGACCGAGATCGCCCAGACCGAAGACGGCCGCGTCGACCTCGCCGACCTCGCGGCCAAGCTGGGGCCGGACGTCGCGGCCATCATGGTCACCAACCCCAACACCTGCGGCCTCTTCGAGCGCGACATCATCGAGATCGCCCGCCTGACCCATGAGGCGGGAGCCTACTTCTACTGCGACGGCGCCAACTTCAACGCCATCGTCGGCCGGGTGCGCCCGGGCGACCTGGGCGTCGACGCCATGCACATCAACCTGCACAAGACCTTCTCCACGCCGCACGGCGGGGGCGGGCCGGGCGCGGGACCGGTGGTGCTGTCCGAAGCTCTGGCGCCGTTCGCCCCGGCGCCGTGGGTGGTGCACGGATCCGATGGCCTGCGCCTGGTCGAGGAGACCGTGGCCGAGGCGGCGCAGGGCTTCGGCCGCATGAGCGCCTTCCACGGCCAGATGGGCATGTTCGTCCGCGCCTACGCCTATATGCGCAGCCACGGCTCGGACGGCCTGCGGCAGGTGGCCGAGGACGCGGTGCTGAACGCCAACTACATCAAGGCCCGCCTCTCGGGGGTCATGACGCCGGCCTTCCCGAACGGCCCCTGCATGCACGAGGCGCTGTTCGACGACGCCTGGCTCGAAGGAACCGGGGTGACGACGCTCGACTTCGCCAAGGCGATGATCGACGAGGGCTTCCACCCGATGACCATGTATTTCCCGCTGGTCGTCCATGGCGCCATGCTGATCGAGCCGACGGAGACGGAGTCGAAGCAGGAGCTCGACCGGTTCTGCGACGCCCTGGAAGCCCTGGCCCGGGCCGCCAAGGCGGGCGACGCCGACCGCTTCAAGGGCGCGCCCCATCTGGCCCCCATGCGCCGGCTGGACGAGACGCTGGCGGCGCGAAAGCCTCGCCTGACGTGGAAGCCGCCGGAGGGTGTGGCGCCGGCGCCGCTCGCCGCGGAATAGCGAATCTGGACGGGAAAAAGGCGGCCTCGGCCGCCTTTACGCCACGAGCGCCGCTTCACATATGAGGCGAGCGCGCGGGGGCCCCGCCTCCCCGAACGGGCCGGATCGCGCGCGACCCCAGGTAGCCCAGCGTGTCCCTCGCCCTCTCCATGCGGCCACTCGGCCGACGTGCGCCTTCAGACGCTTTCCAGCGGGTCATCGCCCGGCTGATCCGCGCTGCGCTCGTGGTGCTGGGGATGCTGATCATGCTGGCCGGCGTGCTGATCGCGCCGCTGCCGGGTCCCATGGGGCTGCCCGTGGTGGCCGTCGGCCTGATCGTCGTGCTGCGGAATTCCTACAAGGCCCGGCGGAGCTTCGTGCGCTTCCAGCGCGCCCATCCGAAGATGCTCTATCCGGTCCGGCGGCTGCTGCGTCGCCGGCCGGAAATCCTGCCGGTCGCCTGGCAGATGGCGCTCCGGACCGAGCGCCTGTTCGTCCCCCGGCGCTACCGGGTCGCGGTCCGCGGACGGCGCCTGTTCCGGCGCCGCCGCTAGACTTCACTGCATCTTGGTCGCGAGCTGACCGATCGCCTTGTCGACGAGCGGGTCGGTCTGGCTGGCGGCCAGCCGCGCCGACAGGACGGAGCGGGCGGCCTCGGCCGCGAGCTCCGCCGCCGCGGCCTTCACCTCGGCCGCGGCCTGGGCCTCGGCGTTGGCGATCTTGCGTTCGGCCATTTCGGTGCGGCGGGCGATCTGCTCTTCCAGCCGGGCCGCGGAGTCCTTGCGCATGCGCTCGGCGTCCTCCTTGGCCTGGGCCAGCATGTCGGCGGCCATGCGCTCGGTCTCCTCGCGCTGGGCCTTGATCTCGGTGAGCAGGCGCTCGGCCTCGGCGCGAAGGCGCTGGGCCTCGTCCAGTTCGCCCTGGATCTTCTCCGCCCGCGCGTCCAGGGCCTTGGCCATGGCGGCCGGCACCTTGAGCGCGACGAGCAGGATCAGGAACGCGACGACCGCGACGAGGACCCAGAATTCCGGGGCGGCGTAAAAGGGCATCTTCGCCTCTCCTTAGGCGGCGGTCCGCGCGATGGCGGCGTCCACCTCAGCGCGCGTCGCGGCTTGGCCGCTCAGCTTTTCGACGATCGCCTCGGCCGTGTCGGCGGCGACCGTGCGGACATTGGCCATGGCCCGTTCGCGGCCGGCCTTGATGGCGGCTTCGGCCTCGGCGAGACGCTCGCCGAGCTTGGCTTCCTCGGCGGCGTTGCGGGCGTCGGCTTCGGCCTTGGCGGCGGCCTTGGCGTCGGCGGCAGTCTTTTGAGCACGGGCCCGGGCGGCCGCCAGTTCGGCGGCGGCTTCGGCCGATTGGCGCTCGGCCTCGTCGCGCGCGGCGCGCGCATCGGTCAGGTCGCCCTCGATCTTGGCCGCACGGGCTTCGATCGCGCCGCCCACCCGAGGCAGGAACAGCTTCGAGAGCACGACGTAGAGGATGACGAAGACGATCAGCAGCCAGAAGATCTGGCCCGGCCAGTGGCTGAACTCGAACTGGGGCAGGCCCGAAGCGTGCTCCTCGCCCGCCGTGGTCTCGTGCAGGTCGTGGCTCGGCGAGGTCGCCGGGGTCTCGACGACCGCCGCGCCCGGATCGAGCTCTGTAGAAGTCTGGGCCATCAAGGCGCTCCGTTCAGTCTGCGCAGGTCCGGCGTCGGGGTTTCATGCGAAAGGCGGGCCGTGCGACAGCCCGCCCCCCCACGCACGGACGGTATCTCGCCTTAGGCGGCGAAGAGGATCAGCAGCGCGACCACGAAGGCGAAGATGCCCAGGGCTTCGGTCAGGGCCATGCCCAGGAAGAGCATCGGACGCTCGCCGGCCGAGGCCGACGGATTGCGCAGGGCGCCGTTGAGGTACTGGCCGAACATGGTGCCGAGGCCGATACCGGCGCCGATCATGCCCAGCATCGCCAGGCCAGCGCCGATGTACTTAGCAGCAAGGGGATCCATCGAAGTGCTCCGTTTAAGCGATGGGGTCGGGTAACGGGTGAGGTGTCGGTCGTGATCAGTGGCTATGCAGGTTCACGACGTCGTTCAGGTAGACGCAGGCCAGCACGGCGAAGACGAACGCCTGCAGGAACGCGACCATGAACTCAAGGGCGGTGATGGCGACGGTCCCGGTCAGGGTGACCAGCGCGCCGACCACGCCGAGCGCGCCCAGGGCGCCCAGCGAGACGACGAAGCCGCCGAAGACCTTCAGGACCACGTGGCCGCCGACCATGTTTCCGAAGAGACGAAGGGCGAGCGTCACCGGGCGGACCAGGAAGGAGATGATTTCGATCACCACCACCAGCGGCAGCACGAAGAACGGCACGCCGGAGGGGACGAAGAGCTTGAAGAAGCCCAGACCGTTGCGGGCCAGGCCCACGGCGATGACCACCAGGATGGTCATGACGCCGAGCGTGGCGGTCACCGCCAGCTGCGAGGTCGAGGTGAAGAAGTAGGGGACCATGCCCAGCAGGTTCATCGCCAGGATGAAGGCGAAGAGCGTGAACACGAACGGGAAGAACTGCTTGCCCTCATGGCCGATGATCGAATCGGTGAGGTCGTGGATCAGCTCGTAGAGCATCTCGCCCACCGACTGCAGCCGGCCGGGCACGATGGCGGCCTTGGCCGAGGCGGCGGCGAAGAAGAGGGTGACGCTCGCCGCGGCGATCATCATCCACAGGGACGAGTTGGTGATCGAAAGATCGAAGCCCGCGACAGGCGGAAGTTCCAGAACCTGCTGGATCTGGAACTGGTGCATCGGATCGGCCACGCCTCAATCCCTTTCGTTCTGGCCTGGCCCACGCGGCCAGCCGTCGTCTTCATCTTCTTCGTCGTCGAAGGGGACCGAGGAAACCGGCCCGGCCTTCGCCGCCGCTTGCGCGCTCATGCGTCCCGCAGAGCGCGAGATCAGGAACACCGCGAGGCCGGTACCTAGAAGCACGCCCAGGAGCAAGCCCCAGGGCGAGGTTCCAGCCCAACGATCGAAGACCCAGCCGAGACCGAGCCCCCCCAAAACGCCCCCGATCAACTCGGCCACAAGCTTGTAGCCGTCGCCGATCGAGCTGGTGTCGAACCGCGCCTTCCGCCCCCGCGACGCCCGCTGTGCACTGACCTCGTCGAGGCGTGCGTCGAGACGCTTCAGCGCCTCTTCGTGCGGATCGTTCGGCTGCGACATGAGCGGATGACGCCTTCCCGGGGCGGGAGCGGCCGTGCCGGCGCCCCTGGTTCGATCGCGGCGGAACCTAAAGGTGCGCAGGTGCAGCGTCAAGGCGCTGACGACCCAGTCTAATTATTTGATTTGGCTCGCCTATCCGCCTAGGTGTGGCGATTCGGAGCAGGCGGGCCTATTCCGCCGCGAGGGCTTCGGCCTGGCGCAGGTCCACCGAGACCAGCTGCGAGACGCCTCGCTCGGCCATGGTGACGCCGAACAGCCGGTCCATGCGGGCCATGGTCACCGGGTTGTGGGTGATGGTGATGAAGCGCGTCTGGGTGCGGCGGCGCATCTCGTCGAGCATGTTGCAGAAACGGTCGACATTGGCGTCGTCCAGCGGCGCGTCCACCTCGTCCAGCACGCAGATCGGCGCCGGGTTGGCGAGGAAGACGGCGAAGATCAGCGCCGCCGCCGTCAGCGCCTGTTCGCCGCCGCTCATCAGGCTCATGGTCGCCAGCCGCTTGCCGGGCGGACAGGCGTAGATCTCCAGGCCGGCCTCCAGCGGATCATCCGATTCGACCAGGCGCAGCTCGGCCTGGCCGCCCTCGAACAGGGTCTCGAACAGCGTCTTGAAGTGGGCGTTGATGACGTCGAAGGCGGCCAGCAGACGCTCGCGGCCTTCGCTGTTCAGTTCGTCGATCCCCTCGCGCAGGCGGGCGATGGCGCCGGTCAGGTCGGCGCGCTCGGTCTGCATGGCCTCCAGACGGGCGGAGCTTTCCCGGGCCTCCTCCTCGGCGCGCAGGTTCACCGCGCCGATGGAATCGCGCTGGCGCTCCAGGGCGTAGAGGTGGGCCTCCATGCCGCCGGCGTCCGTCGGAATGGCGATCGCCTCGTCCGCCAGCTGGCGGGCCAGCTCCATGGGCTCGACGCGCGCGGTCTCGCGAATCTGATCGGCGATCTCGGCCAGGCGCTGCACCGCGGCGTCACGGTGGGCGTCCAGGGCCGCCCGCGCCTCGCGGGCGTGGGCGGCGGCGGCGTCGGCGGCGCGGGCCGCGCGGTCGGCCTCGGTGCGCTCGCCCTCGGCGGCGAGCAGGGCGTCGCGGGTCTGGGCGCGCCGCGCCTCGGCGGCGGCCAGTTCGTCGAGCAGAGCCTGGAGTCGCGCCTCCAGAACCGGCGGCGCCTCCCGGGCGGTGTCGAGGGCGCTCACGGCCCTGGCCCGCTCGGCTTCCAGCTCCTCCAGGCGGCGGCCCGCCACGCTCGCGCGGCGGGTCCAGTCCTCGCGTTCGCGGGTCAGGCCGGCCAGGCGCCGGGCCCGGCCCTCGCGCTCCCGGGTCTCGACCTCCAGGGCCGAGCGCGCCGCCGCGGCGGCCTCGCGGGCGGGGCCTGCCGCGGCGCGGGCGTCGGCCAGGCGCTGCTGCTGATCGCCGGCGTCCACAGGCGCGCCGACCTCGGCCAGCACGGCCTCCTGAGCGGCCCGGGCCTCGGCCAGCTCGGCCGTCATGCGCGCGATCGCCTCGTCCAGCGACTGGGCCTGGGCCTCGCGCCGCGCGGCCTCCCGCTCCAGGCGCTCCAGCGCGGAGCGCGCCTGGCCCAGGCGCTGTTCGCAGGCGCCCGGTTCGCGGCGCGCGGTCTTCAGCGCGTCTTCGGCGGCGCGCACGGCGGCGCTGGCCGCCTCCAGTTCCGCACGGGCCGCCGCGGCCGACGGGGTCAGCGCCTCGATCTCGGACTCGACCTCCGACAGGCGCGTCTTCTGCTCCAGCCGCACGGCCGCCGGCTTCTTGGCCTCGGCCCGGGCGACGAAGCCGTCCCAGCGCCAGAGGTCCCCCTCGCGTGAGACCAGCCGACAGCCGGCCGGCAGGGTCCTGGCCAGCCGCTCGCCGTCGTCCCGCGCCACGACGCCCACATGCGCCAGCCGCGCGGCGAGTTCGGCCGGCGCCTTCACGTGGGCGGCCAGAGGCTCGACGCCCGCCGGCCAGGCCGGCGGCGGCGCGTCTCGTCCGCCCCAGTAGGCCGGCGCCTTGGGGTCGAGGGCGGCCTCCAGGTCGTCGCCCAGGGCGGCGGCCAGGGCCATCTCGTAGCCGCGCTCGGGGGCCACGGCGTCCAGCGCCGGGGCGAAGCCGCCGCGCAACTGCGGCGCGACGATCTGGGCGAGCGCCCGGGCTTCGGCGGTCAGCTTCGAGAGCTGATCCTCCAGCTTGCGCGACGCCTCCCGCGCCTTCGCCTCGGCGGCGCTGGCGCCTGCGCGCGTCTCCTCCGCCGCCTCCAGGCTGGCCCGGGCGGCGGTGAGGGCGGCCAGGGCGGCGTCGAACTCCGCCTTGGCCTCCGCCGTGCGGGCGTCCTCCAGCGGCCCCAGCGCGGCGCGCTCGGCCTTGGCCTGGTCGAGCGCCCGAGCGGCGCGGGCGACCCGGCCCTCGGCCTCGGCGATGCGGGCCGCGGCGGCGCGGCGGCGGGCCTCCTCGGCGGCCAGTTCTGCGGCCAGCCGCTCGACCTCGGCGTCGGCCTGCGCCCGCGCGGCCTCGGCGGCGGTAAGCGCGGCCTGGAGCTCGGGAATCCGTTCCGGCGCCTCGGCGACGGCGGCCTCCAGGCCCTCCAGATCCTCCGCCAGCCGCGCCAGCGCCGCCCGCGCGTCCTCGACCATCTGCGTCTCGCGGGCCCGATCGGAATCGAGCCGGACGATCTCGGCCTCGCGCCGGGCGACCTCGGCGGCCAGGGCCTCGCCCTCCCGCTCGATGCGGTCCTTGTCGATGGCGAGCTTGCCGAGCACGGCGGCGGCCACCGCCTCCGCGTCGCGCAGGGGCGCCAGCGCCTCTTCGGCCTTGGCCGCGGCGGCTGTGGCGCCGGCGGCGGCGCGGGCGGTCTCCTCCACGGCGCGAGCGGCTTGCGCGGCCTCCTCCCGCAGGCGCTCGGCCGCCAGGCGCGCCTCGTTCCATCGGGCGTGCAGGACCGCCCCCTGCAGGGCGCGGATCTCGGCCGACAGCTTCTTGTAGCGCTCGGCCTGGCGCGCCTCGCGCCGCAGGCGGTTCAGCCCGCCCTCCAGCTCCTGGGCGACATCGTCCAGGCGCGAGAGATTGGCCTCGGCCGCGCGCAGGCGCAGCTCGGCCTCGTGGCGGCGGGAATGCAGGCCCGAGACGCCCGCCGCCTCCTCGAGGATCAGGCGGCGGTTCTGCGGCTTGGCGGCGATCAGTTCGGAGATCTGGCCCTGGCGGACCAGGGCCGGGGAGTTGGAGCCCGTGGAGGCGTCGGCGAACAGCAACTGGACGTCGCGGGCGCGGACCTCCTTGCCGTTGATGCGGTAGGTGGAGCCCGCGCCCTTGTCGATCCGCCGCACCACCTCCAGCACCGGATGGTCGTTATAGGCCGCCGGCGCCCGGCGGTCGGCGTTGTCGATGGTCAGGGTGACGTCGGCGTGGTTGCGCGGCGGGCGCTTGCCCGAGCCGGCGAAGATGACGTCGTCCATGCCGCCGGCCCGCATGGCCTTGGCGGAGTTGGCGCCCATGACCCAGCGCAGGGCCTCCAGCAGGTTGGACTTTCCGCAGCCGTTCGGTCCGACGATGCCCGTGAGTCCGGGCTCGATCCGAAACTCGGTCGGATCGACGAAGGACTTGAAGCCCGAAAGGCGCAGCCGCTGGAAGTGCACCGGCGCTCAATCGTCCTTCAGGGCGTCACTTCATCGCCGCCGCGACCGCGGCGTCGAGTTCCTGCATGGTCATGGCGCCTTCCTTCACCACCTTGCCGTTGACGGCGAAGGTGGGGGTGGCGCTGATGCTGGTCTCCCGCATGGTCTTGTCGATGCGGGCGTTGAGCGCCTTGATGGCTTCCTCGTCCTGGATGCAGGCGTTGAACTGCTCTTCCGACAGGCCGGCGGAGCGGGCGACGCGCAGCAGCACGCCGCGCACGTCGCCGGTGGTGAACATCTCGCGCTGGGCGTGGAAGATGGCGTCGACCACGTTGAAGTACTTGTCCTCGCCGGCGCAGCGCGCCAGCAGGAAGCCGGCCGCAGCCACCTCGTTGGGCGGGGTCAGGAATTCCTTGAAGGTGTAATGGACCTTGCCGGTGTCGATGTACTTCGCCTTGAACTCGGGGAAGACCTCGTTGTTGAAGTCGGCGCAGTGCGAGCAGGAGAGCGAGGCGTACTCGGTCATCTTCACCGGCGCATTGGGATCGCCGAGCGTCATCTCTCCGTCGGCGCCGCCGCTGGCGGTCTCGCCCGAGCAGGCGCTGACGAGCACCACGGTCGCCGCGGCGGCGGCCATCAGGAAGCGGCGGCTGAGGTTCGACATGTCGGGCGGCCCTTTCATGAGAGTCCGGATCAGGAAGTAAAGCGCGATTCCCTGCGCGCGGCCCAGGCGGCCGCTAGCGGGGATGAACGGCGCGCGCGCGCCGAAGTCAACGGGGCGGCGAGCGACGCATCACCCCACGTCCCAAGGCCATCAATGCGGCTTTCAGAGGGCCGTCCGGCGCATCGGCCAGGCTCCGGGCGAGCTCGGCCTCCTGGGCCGCGTCCAGCGGCGCGGCGCGGCGGCGCGGCGTCGAGGCCGGGGAGGGGCCCGTCTGCGGCCGCAGCGGCCCCTGGACGATACGCAGCCGCTCCACCGCGCCCGCGCCGAGGAAGAGATTCACCCGCGACAGAATCTCCGGCGCCTGGTGCTGGATCAGGGCGGCCGAGGGACCGGCGACCCGGATTTCCAGCGCCGCGCCGGCGCCGGCGCGTCCCTTGACCAGTTTCACCGGCTCGGTCCGCCGGGCGATCTGCTCGCCGACGATCTCGCGCCAGCGGGCCTGCAGGGCGCCTGGGCCCTGGCCGAAGCGCTCGTCCAGCTCGCGGATCAGCTTCGACAGCGACCGGCCCGCCGGCGGCGGCGGCCGGGGCGCCGGGCGCGAGCGGCGGCTGGCCAGGATCTGGCGCGTCTCTTCCAGGTCGGGCAGGGGCCGGCGTCGCATGGTCGCAGGATACACCGGCTCGGCGTCGGGCGAGAGCCCCCTGCCAATCGGCCGCATGAAGCCTTAAGTGTCGCGACCGTGAGCCCCGAAGACATCCGCGCCCGACTGCTTGGCTGGTACGACGCCCACGCCCGCGACCTGCCCTGGCGCACGGGGCCTGCGGCCGGTCAGGCGGGCCTGCGCTCCGATCCCTACCGCGTCTGGCTGTCGGAGGTGATGCTGCAGCAGACCACCGTGCCGCACGCCACGCCCTACTTCCTGAAGTTCACCGCCCGGTGGCCCACCGTCTCGGACCTGGCCGCCGCCGAGGACGGCGAGGTCATGGCCGCCTGGGCCGGGCTCGGCTACTACGCCCGGGCCCGCAACCTTCTGGCCTGCGCGCGCGCCGTGGCCGCCGAGCACGGCGGCGCCTTCCCCGACACCGAGGCCGGGCTGCTGAAGCTGCCGGGGCTCGGGCCCTATACGGCGGCGGCCGTCGCCGCGATCGCCTTCGACCGCCCGACGAACGTCGTCGACGGCAATGTCGAGCGAGTGATGTCCCGGCTCTTCGCCGTCGAAGAGCCTCTGCCTGGCGGCAAGCCTGAGCTGAAGCGGCTGGCGGCGGGCCTGGTGCGCGAGGATCGTCCCGGCGACTGGGCCCAGGCGCTGATGGATCTGGGCGCCACGGTCTGCCGGCCGAAGGGCCCCCTCTGCGACCGCTGCCCGCTGGCCGAAGCTTGCGCGGGCCTCGCCACGGGCGCGCCGGAAACCTATCCCCGCAAGAGCGCGAAGCCTGAGCGGCCCCACCGCCATGGCGCGGCCTTCATCCTGATGCGCGGAAACGAGGTCGGTCTGGTCCGCCGGCCGCCCAAGGGGCTGCTGGGCGGCATGCTGGCCCTGCCCACCACCGACTGGCGCGGCCTGGGCTGGGACGAGGCCGAGGCGCTCGCCGCCGCGCCGGCCGCCGCCGACTGGCGCTGCGTCGGCGAGGTGGAGCATGGCTTCACCCACTTCACCCTGACCCTGCGGCTGTGGCGGGCCGAGGGCGAGGCCGACGGCCTGATCTGGACCCCGCGACGCGAGCTCGACGCCCTGCCGAGCGTGTTCCTGAAGGCCGCCCGGGCGGGGCTGTCGAACCTGCTTTAGGTGTTCGCCGTCATTCTGCGGACTGAAACAACTGGAATGCACCGCGACATATGAAGCGGGTCGTCGATGCCGAAAGCGGACAAGCCGAAAGTCCGATAGGGGGTGTCTGGGAGACCTTCGCCTAACGAGAGGCGGATTTGGATAGGTGGCGCTCAATGAGCCTATGTAGCGCCTCCAAATCTTCAGCCGGAATTTGCTCCGTGGGAACCGCAAAATGAGCTGTTCCGATCTGGAAGACGAGTGCACCTTTAAATACTTTGTAGCTGCGCAGATCGGACCACCCGAAAACAGCCAATGATTTAGGTGTACTGAAAGTCAAGCCGTCTTTGTTTACCCTTAGGGTTGAAGGCCCAAAAATCGTACGGTTCTTTTGAAACGTGTTTCTGGACCAAAGTGGAATTAAAAGAAGGCGAAAAAGCGAATACATCACTAGGCCAAAGCTCAGGCCGATCAGAGCATGCGCAAACAGCCATATAGCAATCGATGATTGAGATGCCCAATCTATAGACATCACCTGAGTTAAAGCTATGCCGCCGCCGAAAATAAGCGCCATCAATCCCGCTGACTTCCAGAACCCAAGGCCGAAGATCATTGCGGTGCGAACTGAACGTTCAGTGGGCTGGTAGTCGAGAAGGAGGTCTTCCACGTGATCCTCGTCGCTCAGCGTCAATCACCCTAGCTCATCTTTACGTTGTACGGCGCCGTTTCCCGGTCGACCAGTGACGGGGCTGGCGAGTTCCTTCTGGAACCCGTACTGGAGCAGAACGGCGTCGAGGCGTATGTAGCATGGCTCGGCGATCGCGAAGCTTGGCGCCTCGGCGACGAGTTTGTTTCCTGGAGCGGGTCCTGGCTGGTCGACCCTGAGCGAAGCATGTAGGCGCGGCATCGCGCTCGTGTTGGCGGTTTGCCACGGCGACAATTCTGCCTCGGCGGCCGTGCTGGTGTCCGCATGCGCTACCGGGTACGACAGCGTTCCTGACGGGGTGGGCTAACTCCGAAGGTGCCGATTTTAGCGGGCGCGGCCCGAACGTCCGCAAAGGGTCGTGAACCACCTTCAGAGCCGGGCTGACAATCGGACCTTCAAATCGTCACCATCCCATAGGTGTTGGCCACGGTGAACACTCGGCCTTTGCCGGGAAACCTCGCTTGCGCCTGCCTTCGACAGAGATGCTCGCCACAAGGGCGAGCATGACGACGATGAAGGCGGCGGGACCGCCCTAAGCCGCCGCGGCCGGGGCTTCCTTGCGCATCTTGGCGCGCAGGACGTCGATGGGGGCGAGGCCGGCGTCGGTCTTGAAGTGCCAGTAGGTCCAGCCGTTGCACGCCGGCGCCGACTGCACCATGGCGCCGACCTTGTGGATCGAGCCGGTCAGGTCGCCGACCGCCAGGCTGCCGTCGGCGCGGACGCGGGCGGCGCGCTCGCCCTTGGGGCAGTAGAGAACATCGCCCGGGCGCAGCAGGCCAGCCTCGACGATGGTGCCGAAGGGCACGCGCGGCTCGGCCCGCTTGGAGCCGGTGACCTGAAGATCCTCGGGCGAGACCGGGATGACCTTGGAGATGCGGTCCTTGGCCAGCGCCACATACTCGTCCTCGCGCTCCAGGCCGATGAACCGGCGGCCCAGGCGCTTGGCTGCGGCCCCGGTGGTGCCGGTGCCGAAGAAGGGATCGAGGATCACGTCGCCCGGCTTGGTGGAGGCCAGGATCAGGCGGTGCAGCAGGGCCTCGGGCTTCTGGGTCGGATGGGCCTTGGCGCCGCTGGCGTCCTTGATCCGCTCTTCGCCCGTGCACAGCGGGAAGGTCCAGTCCGAGCGCATCTGCAGCTCGTCATTGGCCATCTTCATGGCGTCGTAGTTGAAGGTGTAGCGCCGGCCGCCCCGCGACTTGGCCGCCCAGATCAGGGTCTCGTGCGCATTGGTGAAGCGCGTGCCCTTGAAGTTCGGCATGGGGTTGGACTTGCGCCACACCACATCGTTGAGGATCCAGAAGCCCAGGTCCTGCAGCGTCGCGCCGACGCGGAAGATGTTGTGGTAGCTGCCGATCACCCACAGGGCGCCGTCGTCCTTCAGCACCCGGCGGCATTCCGCCATCCACGCCTTGGTGAAGGCGTCATAGGCCGCGAAGCTCTCGAACTGGTCCCATTCGTCGTCGACGGCGTCGACCTTGGAATTGTCCGGGCGCAGCAGGTCGCCGCCGAGCTGCAGGTTGTAGGGCGGATCGGCGAAGACGAGATCGACCGACCCGTCCGGCAGCTTCTTCAGCTCCTCGATGCAGTCGCCCTGGATGATGGTCTCGGCGGGAAAGGTCATGACGCCCCTCGTAATCACAGAGGGGAATCGTCCCCCATCGTGGTGAAGGGCGGGTTTCGAAACGTAGTTAACGAAGGCTCGCCGCCTTTCGGGCGGATCCGCCGCCCCGCGCCCAGGCCCGCAGACCTCGGAACCCTCGGGTCGGGGCGCGGCGTTTGCCCAGCCATGGGCCCGCTTCTTCTGCACTGCGCCGGCTTCCTGGTCCTCGCCCTGGCGGCCTGGGACGTGTTCGTGACGAGCCTCACCCTCCGCGGCGGCGGGCCCGTCAGCAGCTGGGCCGCGCGGCGGATCTGGGCCGCTCTGCTGGCCGTCCACCGGCGCAGGACGAACCACCGGCTGCTCAGCTTCGGCGGCGGGCTCGTGGTGGTCGGCGTCCTCTCGGTCTGGGTGGTCATGCTGGCGGGCGGCTGGGGTCTGGTCTTCGCCGGCGCGCCCCAGGCGGTTGTGGACGCTACGACGGGCGCTCCGGCCGATCTCGCCGCGCGGCTCTACTTCGCCGGCTTCAACCTCTTCACCCTCGGTCTGGGCGACTACAAGCCCTCGGGCGCCTGGGGCCAGGCGCTGACCGTGGCCGCCTCCGGCAGCGGCCTCCTGGGGATCACCCTGGCGGTCACCTATCTCGCCCCGGTGCTCTCAGGGGCGGTGTCGCGCCAGGCGCTGGCCGGGGAAATCAGCCTGCTGGGCTGTTCGCCGCGGCAGATCGTGGAGGGCGCGCGCCGTCAGGGCCTGGAGGCGTTCAGCGGCCGTCTCGACGGGTTCGCCGGGTCGATCCTGAAGAGCGCCGAACAGCACCTGGCCTATCCGATCCTGCACGACTTCCACGCCCGCCATCGACGACTGTCCCTGTCGCTGCGGCTGGCGGCGCTCTACGACGCCCTTCTGATCCTGCAGGCCGGCGCGGAGGACCCGCCGCCGGCGGCGGCGGCCCTGGCGACGGCGATCGAACTCTACATCATGCGGGTCCGTCACGATGTCATGCCGGCCGCCGCGGCCGGTCCTCCGCCGGCGCCGGACATGTCGGGTCTCGCCGTGCCGCAGGCGCAGGCGGAGACGGCGCTCCAGCAGGCCGCCGAGACCCGCGGCTTTCTGCTTCAGCTGGTGGAACACGACGGCTGGACGTGGTCGGACCTGACGGCCGGACCCTAGTCGAGAACCTCGACCTCGATCTCCAGCCGGATCGATTCGCCGCGCAGCACCTTCTGCACCGGGCTCCAGGCGTGGCGGTGGATCTCGCAGGGGCCCAGCCGTTCCAGGGCCGCGATATGGGCCGGCGCGCCATAGCCCTTGTGGCCGGCGAAGCCATAGCCCGGATAGAGGGCGTCCATCTCCACCATCAGCCGGTCGCGGGCCACCTTGGCCAGGATGGAGGCCGCCGCGATCGACAGGGACTTGCCGTCGCCGCCGATCACCGTCTTCACGTCGCAGGGCAGCCTGAACGGATAGTTGCCGTCCACGAGGGCGAAGACGGGCTCGACGGCGAGGGCCTCGATCGCCCGGCACATGGCCAGACCCGTGGCGTGCAGGATGTTCAGCTCGGCGATCTCGGCGACGGAGGCGAAGCCGACGCCCCAGGCGAGCGCGCTCTCCTTGATCTCGATCTCGAGCGCATCGCGCGCCTTGGCGGTCAGCTTCTTGGAGTCGTTGAGGCCGGCGGGCACGCGCGCAGGGTCGAGGATCACCGCTGCGGCGGAGACGGGTCCCGCCCAGGGTCCGCGTCCCGCCTCGTCGACGCCGCAGACCGGCGCGGGACAGGCGCGCTCCAGCATCAGGTCGGGAACGATGGGCGCGGTCTTGGGCGCGGTCTTGGTGGCGGTCTTGCGGGCCATCAGGCGCTCATAGCGGCGACTTCCGAATGACGGAAGCAGCAGGTGAGGTGGTCGTTGACCATGCCGACCGCCTGCATGAAGGCGTAGACGATGACCGGACCGACGAACTTGTAGCCCTGGGCCTTCAGCGCCTTGGACACTTCGACGGCCAGCGGAGTCTGAGCCGGCACCTGCGAGATTTCGTCCCACCGGTTCTGGATCGGCCGGCCGCCGGTGAAGTCCCACAGGAAGGCGGAGAGGTCCTGGCCCCGCTCGCGCATGTCCAGATAGATGCGCGCGCTGGCGATGGCCGCGTCGATCTTGGCGTTGGAGCGGACGATGCCGGGGTCGGCCATCAGCCGGGCGCGGTCGGCCTCGCCGAAGCGGGCGACGATCTCGGGATCGAAGCCGGCGAAGGCTTCGCGGAAGGCCTCGCGCTTGCGCAGAATGGTGATCCAGGAGAGGCCGGCCTGAAAACCGTCGAGGACGAGCTTCTCCCAGAGCGCGCGGGAATCGTACTCCGGCACGCCCCAGTCGGTGTCGTGATAGGCCTCATAGAGCGGATCGCCCGCCAGGCCCCGCCAGCCGCATCGAATCGGATCGCCGCTCATGAGGTGAGTTTTGCGGGGAGGGCGGACGGCGGCAAGGTCCGCAGACCCCCTCAGTCGCTTCGCGACAGCTCCCCCTGAAAGTGGGAGCATCTTTCGCACCCAGGTCGCCAAACGCACGGAGCAGATCCTCCCCCTACTTCAGGGGGAGGTGGCCCGGAGGGCCGGAGGGGGCTCGGCGCTCGACGACGGCGCCTAGCCCACCGCCGTCTCGAACCAGTCCGGACGGATCACCCGAACGGGCCGCCCCTCCACCGTCAACTCGGCGCCCTCGATCCGGTCCAGGCGCAGGGACGCCATGGCCAGGCCCTCGCCCGTGCTCAGCACCTGCCCCGCGCGCAGGTCGCCCGCCAGCACCTCGGCGCCGGGCGAAGGCGGTTCGCCCTCGAAGGCCAGCGGCAGGAACCGCGTCTTCACCGTGCCGCGCCGCTTCATCCGCGAGGTGGTCTCCTGGCCGACGAAGCACCCCTTCTTGAAGTCGATGCCGGCCAGCAGGTCGAAATTGGCCTCGATCGGATAGGTCTTCTCCACGCCCCAGTCCGCGGGTCCCGGCACGCCGAGCGACAGGCGGCAGGCGTCGTAGGCGGCCTCGTCGGCCAGGGCCGCATCGGTGGGCGCCGTCGCGCCATAGCCGCGCCAGCCGAGCGCCGGCAGGCGCGGATCGGCGAACCAGCCCGGTTCTGCGGGCGCGGCGCCGGCGCCGGGGAACAGGGCCGAGACCGGCGTCGGATCGGCGGCGATCGTCACCTTGGCCCGGAGCTTGTAGAGGGTCAGCCTCTGGATGATGGCCGTGCGTTCGCTGGCGGCGACGTCCAGCCAGCAGCCGCCCTCGCGCCCCACCACGAACAGGTCGTAGAGCAATCGCCCCTGCGGGTTCAGCAGGGCGCCGAAGCGGATGTCGCCGGGCGTCAGGCTCTCCACGTCCTGGGTGATCAGATTGTGCAGGAAGTCGCGCCAGTCGGCGCCCTCCAGTCCGATGAGGGCGCGGCTCGCCAGCGGCGCATATCTCGGGTGTTCGGCCATGACCCCGACTTAAGGCCGCACCGTCTCGCGCGCCAGGAGGCGGCGAATTATAACTGGGCGATGACGTCAGGGACCTTCCCGATTCTGTTCATCACGGCCACGCGCATCGGCGATGCGGTGCTGTCGTCCGGCCTGATCGCCAAGCTCGCCGAAGAAATCCCCAACGCCCGCTTCACCATCGTCGCCGGCCCGGCCGCGGCCCCGCTCTTCCTGGATACGCCGGGGCTGGACGAGGTCATCGTCTTCGAGAAGTCCAAGAACGGCGGCCACTGGCTGCGGCTGTGGCGCCAGGTGCGGCGGCGGCGATGGGGCCTGGTCGTCGATCTGCGCGGCTCGGCCATCAACCGCTTCCTCTCGACCCGGCGCCGGGCCGTCTTCCGCCGCTCGTCGGGCCCCGTGGTCCACAAGGTGGTCGAGGCCGCCCGCCTGCTGAAGCTGGAGGACGATCCGCCGGCGCCGCACATCTTCACCGCGCCGGAGACGAAGGCCGCCGCGCTCGACCTGCTGCACGGACAAGGACCGATCCTGGCCCTGGCGCCGGCCGCCAACTGGGTCGGCAAGACCTGGCCCCTCGAACGCTTCGCCCAACTGGCCATCCGTCTGCTGGGCGAGGGCGGTCCGATGGCCGGCGGGCGGCTGATGGTGGTCGGCGGCCCCGCCGACGCCGGCGTGGTCCAGGCCCTGCGGCACGTGGTTCCGAAGGACCGCTTCATCGATCTGGTCGGCAAGGCGGAGCTGCTGACGATCCAGGCGGCGCTGTCTCATGCCCGCCTGTTCGTCGGCAACGACTCCGGCCTCATGCATATGGCCGCCGCCGCCGGCGCGCCGACAGTGGGTCTCTTCGGTCCGTCGGACGACGCCCGCTATGCCCCGTGGGGGCCTCACACGCGCGTCGTGCGAGGCTCGCGGAGCTTCGAGCAGATCCGCAGCCAGGACCCGAACCTGAACCAGAGCCTGTGTCACATGATGGACCTCAGTGTCGACACGGTCGCCGCCGCGGCCTACGACCTCCTGGCGCAGACGGAGGCGAGCCATGGCCGAAACCTATGACCTGATCGTCCACGGGGGCGAGGTGGTGAACCACGCCGGCCGCGGCATGGCCGATGTGGGCGTGCGCGGCGGCAAGATCGTCGCTATCGGCGACCTGTCGCAGGCCTCGGCCGGCGAGCGTTTCGACGCCACGGGCCTCACCGTCCTGCCCGGCGTCATCGACACCCAGGTGCACTTCCGCGAACCGGGCCTGGAGTGGAAGGAAGACCTGGAGACCGGCTCGCGCGGGGCCGTGCTGGGCGGCGTCGTCGCCGTCTTCGAAATGCCCAACACCGAGCCGACCACGACGGACGCCGATGCGCTCGCCGACAAGCTCGCCCGCGCCAAGGGCCGCATGCACTGCGACCACGCCTTCTATGTGGGCGGCACGCACGAGAACGCCGCCTTCCTGGGCGAACTGGAGCGCCTGCCCGGCTGCTGCGGCGTGAAGGTCTTCATGGGCGCCTCGACCGGCACCCTGCTGGTGCAGGACGACGAGGGCGTCGAACAGGTGCTGCGCCACGTGAACCGCCGCGCCACCTTCCATTCGGAGGACGAGTATCGCCTGGCCGACCGCCGGGGCCTCGCCCGCACCGGCGACTGGACGAGCCACCCGGAGGTGCGCGACGCCCAGGCCGCCGTCCAGTCCACCGAGCGCCTGCTGCGCATCGCCCGCAAGCTCGGCAAGCGCATCCACGTCCTCCACGTCACCACCGCCGACGAGGTGGAGATCCTGGCCCGCCACAAGGACGTGGCCACGGTGGAGATGACGCCCCAGCACCTGACGCTGGAAGGGCCCGAGGCCTATGAGCGGCTGAAGGGCTTCGCCCAGATGAACCCGCCGATCCGCGACGCCCATCATCGCGCCGGCCTGTGGCGCGGCCTGGCCGCCGGCGTCACCGACGTCATCGGCTCCGACCACGCGCCGCACACGCGCGAGGAGAAGGCCAGGCCCTATCCCGCCTCGCCCTCCGGCATGCCGGGCGTGCAGACCCTGGTGCCGGTCATGCTGACCCACGTGGCCGAGGGCCGGCTGACCCTGGAGCGCTTCGTCGACCTGACCAGCGCCGGCGCCAACCGCATCTTCAACCTGGCCGACAAGGGCCGCCTGGCCCGCGGCTACGACGCCGACCTGACCATCGTCGACCTCAAGGCCCGCCGCACCATCACCCACGCCGCCCAGGCCAACCGCGCCGGCTGGACCCCCTTCGACGGCATGGAGGCCAAGGGCTGGCCGTTGGCCACCATCGTCCGCGGCCGCGTCGTCATGCGCGAGGACGAGGTGATCGCCGAGGGGACGGGCGAGCCGGTCCGCTTCGGCGAGACGCTGGCGGGCTGAGGCTGGCACAACCTAGGGTTGGCTCCAGACCGGCTTCTGTGCGAAGCTCCGCCTTGAGGGGCTGGGGAGCTTTGCAGGCATGCCGGAATCCATGGTCGCGCCGGAGGCGGCGCGCGAGTCTTTGCGCCTGGAGCAACGTGCGGATCTGAAGTCTTTCCTGGGGCTCAGCCTCAAGAATGGCCTTCTGAACCTCGTTACGCTCACCCTCTACCGGTTCTGGGGCAAGACCGAGGTGCGGCGGCGCCTCTGGACCTCGACCTATCTGAACGACGAGCCGTTCGAATACCGCGGGCGGGGGATCGAGCTGTTCATCGGCTTCCTGATCGCCCTCGGTCTCGGCGCAGTCTTCCTCGGCCTCGTGTTCGCGGTCCAGTTCCTGGGCCCGGTCGCCGCGCTGCTCATTTTGCCGGCCTACATCGGCCTGATGGCGCTCATCGGCTTCGCCCTGTTCGCCGCATTCCGCTACATGGCGAGCCGCACGGCCTGGCGCGGGGTGCGCTTCCATCTCGCGGGTTCGGGGGTCAAGTACGGCTTCCGCTACCTCGGCTATCTCTGGCTGTCGGCCCTGACGCTCGGCTGGTTCTGGCCGGCGGCGCAGATCCGGCTGGCCGCGCCCCTGTGGTCGGGACTGCATTTCGGCGATCGTCGCTTCGCCTTCGACATGGAGGACGCCAAGCAGGAGAACGTCTACGGACCGTTCCTGATCATGTGGGCCGGGATGATCGTCCTCTATCTCGGCTTCGCCGGCGTGGCGTTCGCGCTGTTCGCCGCCAGTGATTTCGATCCGGAGCAGGTGTCACCGGCGGCGATGATGGCCCTGAACTACGGCATCATCCTCTTCTTCGCCTTGGCCGTCATACTTCTTAGCCTGCCCTACCGCACGGCCATGATGCGCTGCATCGCCCGGGGCATCCGGTTTGATGGGGTTAAGGTGCGGCTGGAAGTGCGAACCTTCGCCTTTGGAGGCCTTTTCCTCAGCAACATCGTGCTTCTGGCGATTTCGCTCGGCTTCCTCATGCCCTTCGTCCAGGCGCGCACCGCGAAGTTCATCTTCAGCCGCGTGAAACTGGTCGGTGATGTCGACTTCGCCGCCATCCACCAGTCGCGCGAGACCGGCCCGCGGCAGGGCGAAGGTCTGGCCGACGCCTTCGGTCTCTCCATCGTCTAGGATGCGGGGCCGCGCCAACGACGGTCGGACCGCCGCAGTCCACGACGTCGAGGTCGAGGTCACGGCCTGGGCGCTGGCCTTCCGCCTGGGCGGGGAGGAGCACCACTGGCCGTTGTCGCAGATCGAGGCCGAGCCGCTGGGCGACCTCGTCCGGCTGAGCCGCCGCGGCGAGAACGCCCGCCTCACCGTGTCGGCGCAGGACTGGCGAGCGGCCGCGTCAAGCGTTTCGGAGCCGGTCGAACGCCGCCGTCGAAGGCGCGAGCGCCGCATGATCGCCTGGCTGGCCGTCGCCGCCGTCGCCATCCTGCTCTTCGTCTTCGTCGGCGTTCCACTGGCCTCCGGCCCTCTGGCGCGCGCCACGCCGCCGAGGTTCGAAGCCCAGCTCGGCGAAACCTACGCCGCCCAGCTCGGCGTCGTCTTTCCGGCATGCGCGGGACAGGACGCCCAGGACATCCTGCACGCCTTCGGCGACAGCCTGGAGGACGGCATGGATTCGCCGTTCAATATCGTGGTCGAGGCGGTGGAGGCGCCGATGGTGAACGCCTTCGCGCTACCCGGCGGACGGGTCCTGGTCACCGACGACCTGATTGCGGAATCCGAGACGCCGGACGAACTCGCCGCCGTCATCGCGCACGAGGCCGCCCATGTGGAGCAGCGCCACGTCATGCAGGCGGTCTGGCGCACTGTCGGCCTGGGCATGGTGCTCGACCTGGTGGTCGGCGGCGGCACGGGGGCGGGCCAACAGGCCGTCCTCCTCGCCGGTTCGGCGACCGAACTCAGCTACAGCCGCGACGCCGAGGCGGAGGCCGACGCGCGTGGGCAGGAAATCCTGCAGAGCCTTGGCCTGTCGTCGCAGGGCATGGCGCCCTTTTTCCGTCGGCTCGCCGCCCACGAGCCGGAAGCTGGTCCCGCAAAGGGCGTGATGGAGTTTCTCTCGACACATCCCGACAGCCTGCGGCGGGCTGACGCCAGCGAGGCCCGCGCACAGCGTGGACGGCCCGCCTTCACGGCTGCGGAATGGCAGGCGATCCGCGCCGCCTGTGACGGCGACCCGCGCCGCAGGCGAGAAGGGGCGGAGGGAGGCTGACCGTCGCGCCCCCTTTTCAGGCGCCGCCGCTGGCGTCCATAAAGCTGACATGGACGCCGAACTGCGCATCGAGACGGCCCCCTTCCGCGACCCGCGCTATGCGCCGCGGCGGCTGGAGGTGGAGAACCGGGCGGACGGGACCATCGTCCTGACCAATCCCACGCCCTTTTCTGCGGATTTCGCCACGGTGATGGAGCCGATCGCCCACTGGGCGAGGCTGGCGCCGGACCGGGTCTGGCTGGCCGAGCGGCCGGCGGAGGGCGCCGAGGGCTGGCGCACGCTCACCTATGCCGAGGCGCTGGCGAAGATCGGGGCCATCGCCGGGGGACTGAAGGCGCTGGGGCTCACTGGGCCTGCGCCCCTGCTGATCCTGGCCCGCAATGGCATCGACCACGCGCTTATCAAGTACGCGGCCATGAGCCAGGGCACGCCGGCCGCGCCGGTGTCGCCCCAGTATGGCCTGGCCGGCGCCAATCTCGCCCGCCTGACCCACGCCGCCGAGGTGCTGAAGCCGGCGGCCGTCTATGTGGAGGACGCTGAGCTCTTCGCCACGGGCCTGTCGGCGCCGGTGCTGGAGGGCCTGCCGGTGATCGCCGGGGCCAAGGCCAGGCCGAACCACATCCCGCTCTCGCGGCTTGCGGACGCCGCGCCGGTCGCGCCCTGCGCCCGTCCGGAGGATGCCGCCAAGTACCTGCTGACCTCCGGCTCCACCGGCCATCCGAAGGCGGTGATCATCAGTCAGCGGAACATGGCCTACAATTCCGCCCAGATCGCCGCCTGCTTCGAGGACGACGAGCCGCCGGTCATCGTCAACTCCGCGCCCTGGAGCCACAGTCTGGGCGCCAACTCCATCCTGCACATGTGCGCCACCCGCGGCGGCACGCTCTATATCGACGCCGGCCAGCCCACGGCCTCGCGCTTTTCCGAGACGGTGCGGAACCTGCGGGAGATCTCGCCGACCTATCATAACATGGTGCCGTCCGGCTGGATGCTGTTCGTCGACGAACTGGAGAAGGACGAGGCCCTGGCGCGCAGCTTCTTCGCCAGGGTCCGCGTCATGCAGTATGGCGGCGCGAGCCTCGGCCAGGGCATCGCCGACCGGATCGAGGCGGTGGCCATCCGCACCATCGGCGAAAAGGTCAGCTTCGCCAGCGGCTATGGCGCCACCGAGACCGGCCCCACGGCCTGCAACGTCCACTGGGAGAACGACCGCATGGGCCTGATCGGCCTGCCCGTGCCCGGCACGTCGGTGAAGCTGGTCCCCGTCGCCGGCAAGCTGGAGTTCCGGGTCAAGGGACCGCAGGTCACCTCCGGCTATCTCGGCCGCCCCGAACTGTCGGCCCAGTGCTTCGACGAGGACGGCTTCTACGTGCTGGGGGATGCGGCCAGGTTCGTGAACCCCGACCGGCCCAAGCAGGGCCTCGTCTTCGACGGCCGCATCTCGGAGAACTTCAAGCTGGCCAGCGGCACCTTCGTGGCCGTGGGCGAACTGCGCATCGGGGCCATCTCCGCCATCGGCGGGGCGGTGACCGACGCGGTCGTCTGCGGCGAGGGGCAGGAACATCTGGGCCTGCTCCTCTATCCCGATCCCCGCACGCCGCGGGAAGCGGTGGAGGCCGCCGTCCGCAAGGGTCTCGCCGCCTTCAACGCCCAGGCCAAGGGCTCCTCGGGCCGCATCGCGCGCGCCATCGTCCTGCCGGACGGGCCCGACGCGGCGTCGGGCGAGATCACCGACAAGGGCTATATCGCCCAGGCGCTCGCCCGCTCCCGTCGCGCCGAGGCGGTCGTCCGCCTCTTCGCCGATCCCCCGCCCCCCGAAGTGATGGTGTTTGACTGATGAACGGCGCCGACGCCCTGATCGAGACCCTGCTGGCCAACGAGGTCGACGCCTGTTTCGCCAATCCCGGCACCAGCGAGATGCAGTTCGTCGCCGCCCTGGACGGCCAGCCGAAGATGCGCCCGGTGCTCTGCCTGTTCGAGGGCGTGGCCACCGGCGCGGCCGACGGCTTCGGCCGCATGGCCGACCGCCCCGCCTGCACCCTGCTGCACCTGGGCCCCGGCTACGGCAACGGCCTGGCCAATCTGCACAATGCGCGGCGGGCCTATACGCCGCTGGTCAATGTGGTGGGCGACCACGCCACCTATCACCGGCAGTACGACGCACCGCTGAACTCCGACATCCCGACCATCGTCGGGCCCAATTCCCTGTGGGTGAAGTCGGCCGACGGCGCCGATGACGTCGCGCCCCTGGCCGCCGAAGCCGTCGCCGCCAGCTTCGGCCCGCCCGGCGGTCCGGTCAGCCTGATCCTGCCGGCGGATTCCGCCTGGACGGAGACCAAGGTCGGGGCGGTGAAGGCGCAGAGGCCGTCACGACCTGCGCCGTCGTCCGAGGCCGTGGAAGCCGCCGCGCGCGCGGTTCGCGCGGCGAAGAAGCCGGTGGTGCTGATCGGCGGCCAGGCGTGCCGCGCCGAAGGCATGGTCCAGGCCGCCCGCCTCGCCGCCCACGGCGTCCGCGTCCTGGCCGACACTTTCGTGGCCCGCCAGCCGCGGGGCGCGGGTCACTTCCAGCCGGGGCGGATGCAGTATTTCGGCGAGGCGGCCCTGGCCGATCTGGCCGGGACCGACCTGATGCTGCTGGCCGGCACGACCCAGCCGGTGGCCTTCTTCGCCTATCCGGACCGGCCGAGCCTGCTGGTGCCCGAGGGCTGCGAACTGAAGACCCTGGCCGCCCGCAGCGAGGACGCCGTCGAAGGGCTGCGCGCGCTGGCCGATGCGCTCGGCGCGCCCAAGGCGGGACCCGTCCAGCCGCTGAAGCGGCCCGAGGCGCCGCCCACCGGTCCGATGACGCCCCAGGCCGCCGGCGCCTCCATCGCCCGCCACCTGCCGGAGGGCGCGATCATCTGCGACGACTCGGTCACGTCGGGCGGCGGCGTCGCCAGCCAGACCAACACGGCCGCGCCGCACGAGGTGCTGGCGCTCACCGGCGGCGCCATCGGTCAGGCGATCCCGCTCTCCATCGGCGCGGCGGTGGCCTGCCCGGACCGCAAGGTCCTGTCCCTGAACGGCGACGGGGCGGCCATGTACACGGTCCAGGGTCTGTGGACGATCGCGCGGGAGAATCTCGACGTGACCGTCGTGGTCTTCGCCAACCACGCCTACCGGATCCTCAACATCGAGCTCGGACGCACCGGGGCAGGGGAGGCGGGGCCCTCGGCGGCCAAGCTGCTGGATCTGGGCGATCCGCGCATCGACTGGGTGGCCATGGCCAGGTCCATGGGGCTGCCCGCCGTGCGCTGCGAGACGGCGGAATCCTTCGAGACCGCCTTCGCGGGCGCGATGCGCGAGAAGGGACCAATGTTCATCGAAGCCGCGATCGGCTGAGCGGCCGAGGCCGCGACATCAGGCCGGGCAAAGAAAAAGGGCCCGCGGTGATCCGCGGGCCCTCAGTCGTTTGGCTGATCGTCCGATCAGGTGTTGCCGGGCAGCTTGCACCCGCCGGCGATACCCTTGGCGAAGGCGCAACCGATGGCCTCGGCCGGGGTGATCGGGTTCTGCTTGTACTGGATCATGTAGCCCGCCAGACCGTCGGCGCAGGCCACTTCGATATAGGCCGAGCCGTCGGCGGTCTTGCCGACCAGACGCTGGTTGGAGACGACGCAGCTGTCCTTGCCCACCTTCTTGAGATCGGCGGTCAGCGGGGCGTAGGCGCCCTTGTCGTCATTCAGGCCGCAGCGATAGCCGGCGATCGGGGCATAGGCGCAGTTGTAGACCGTACCCTTGCCGCTGGCCTCGAACACGGCCACGCCGCCCGGCTTGGCGCCGTCGTCGCAGACGAGCTCGACCACGTCCTTGCCCGTCTGGGCGGGGAAGGCCGCATACTTGCTCACATTGCACTGGAAGCCGGCCGACTGGGCCAGACGCGTGTAGAGGGCGGCCTGTTCGGTGGCGGCCTCGCGGGCGTCGGTGAGCGTGCAGCCGCCGAGAATGCCCAGCGCGCGGGCGCAGTCCCAGGATTCCGCCAGCTGGCCGTTCGTGCCGACCTTGTAGATGTAGCCCTTGCCGTCTTCGCAGGCGGCTTCGAAGTAGTTCGAGCCGTCGGTGGTGGCGCCCACATAGCGGCGCTCGGTCACGGCGCAGCTCTTGGCGTCGGACTGGGCCAGCTGGTCCACGACGCGCAGGCGGGCGGCGGCGTCGGTCAGTTCGCACTTAATGTTCGTGCTGGCCTGATCGTACATCAGGCAGTTGGTGGCATCGACCTTGGCGTCGGCCGTGGCCGGATAGCCGGTGTTGAGGATGTAGCCGGTGACGCCGTCCTGACAGGCCACTTCGAAGAAGGTGGCGGTCGAGGTGCGGCCGATGGCGCGGCTGTTGGCGATCGGGCAGGAGACGCCGTCCTTGGCCGCCAGCTGGGCCAGTTCGGCCTGCGGGTTCTGGTTGCCCGGCAGCTTGCAGGCCAGGGTCGACGGCTTGCCGTCCGCGCCCGGAGCGCTGGCTTCCAGGCAGGTGTAGAGGTTGTAGGAGCCGGCGCCGGTGTCGGCCTCCATGACGAAGCCCATGCCCTCCTGGCAGTCGACCTCGTAATAGGACTTGGAGGTCTTGGCCTTGCGGTCCTCGTTCTTGCCGATGAACCGGGCGTCGACGATCTGACAGTTCAGGCCGGCGGCCTGAGCCAGGGCCGGGGCCTCGGCCATGCCTTGGGTGCGGGCCTTTTCGGTGACCTCGGCGTCGCGGGACTGCGACATCACCACGGCCGGGGCCAGGGCGGCGACGGCCAGGGCTGCGACGAGCCCGATAGTCTTGCGCCTCATTTTGGGGGCATCTCCTGGGTCATTCCTTCGCGCGGACATAAGCCCGTGCGGGCGATTGGGGTCAAGGTGGCGTTTCGGCGAGGCGGAACTATGGCGCCGCCGCGCTCCTCCGATCCTTGGACGTAGTCTTGCTCTCGCACATGACCCTGGGATGAATGGAGCCGAAGTAGCCGCGGGGCTTTCCACTCGCAGATCCCGGCGGAAAGACCCACGATCTCCCAAATGGATGGCCAAGCTTGACTGACGAAGGCCGAAGCCGCCTGTAGATCGCTTCGTCTCCACATGATCTCGGCGTGTAATTGGGGGCTGGCGCACGGTGGGCGCGCGGGGCCTCCCGCAGCCGCCCGCTCTTTGCGGGCGCGCCGGCAGGGCGTAGGGATTTTACGGAGTAAGGAACGCTGCAAGAAAGGCCGGCCATGACCGAGCATGTCCTCCGCGAGACCGCCAACGGGGTGCTGACCCTCACCCTCAACCGGCCCGACAAGAAGAACGCGCTCACCCGCGACATGTATCAGGCCCTGGGCGACGCCATCGATCAGGCCGAGTTCGACCGCGAGGTCCGCTGCGTCCTGATCCAGGCCGAAGGCGATATGTTCACCGCCGGCAACGACATCTCCGACTTCGCCGCGGTCAATGCGGGCGAGGGGCCGGCCAACGAGGCGCGGCGCGGGGGCAATCCGCTGCTGGCCGCGCTGGCGCGGGCCAAGACGCCGCTGGTGGCCGCGGTCAACGGGCGCGCCGTCGGCGTCGGCGTCACCATGCTGCTCCACTGCGACCTGGTCTATGTGGACGAGGACGCCCTGCTGACCACGCCCTTCGTGAACCTGGCGCTGGTGCCGGAGGCCGCCTCCAGCCTGACCCTGCCCTCGCGCATCGGCCATGCGCGGGCCTTCTCCATGTTCGTTCTGGGCGAAGCCGTCGACGCCCAGAAGGCGGTGGCCTGGGGCATCGCCAACGAGGTCGCGCCCAAGGCCGAGCTGCGCGCCCGCGCCCGGGCCGCGGCCGAGGCCGTCGCCGCCCGCCCGCCGGCGGCCGTGGCCATCACCAAGGCGCTGATGCGCGATCCCGTCGGCCTGGCCGAACGCATGGACCGCGAAGGCCGCCACTTCTCCGACCAGCTCAAGTCGCCGGAGGCGAAGGAGGCCTTCGCCGCCTTCGCCGAGAAGCGGAAGCCCGACTTCAGCAAGGTGGGCCACCGGTGAGGGGACTGCTGTCGTCCCGGTTCGGGGCCTTCACCCCGGCCCGCGTGGTGGCGGGCGACCACGATCTGGCCGGACGCAACATCATCGTCACCGGCGGGGCGAGCGGCATCGGTCTGGAGACGGCCCGGGCGCTCGCCCTGGCCGGCGCCGACATCATGCTGGCCGTCCGCGACCGCTCGGCGGGCGAGCGGGCGGCGGTGCACATCAACGAGACGGTCGGCTCCGATCGGGTGGTGGCCGGCACGCTCGATCTCGCCAGCCTCTCCTCGGTGGCGGCCTTCGTCGACGCCTGGGGCGACCAGCCGCTCGACGTTCTGATCAACAACGCCGGCGTCATGGCCTGCCCGCTGGAATACACCTCGGACGATCTGGAGATGCAGATCGGGGTGAACCACTTCGGCCATTTCCTGCTCTCCCTGGGCCTGGCGCGGGCGCTGATGAACGCCGCCGACGAGGATCACGCCGCCCGCGTGGTCAGCCTGTCCTCCATCGGCCATCGGCTCAGCCCGATCCACTTCGAGGACATCCACTATCGCGAGCGCCCCTACGACAAGTGGGAGGCCTATGGTCAGTCCAAGACGGCCAACGCCCTCTTCGCCGTCGCCTTCGACGAGCGCTTCGCCGAGCACGGGATCAACGCCAACGCGGTCATGCCGGGCGGCATCATGACGCCGCTGCAGCGCCACCTGACCCAGGAGGAGATGGTCGCCATGGGCTGGATCGACGAGGAGGGAAAGGTCCGCGAGGGCTTCAAGACGCCGGAGCAGGGCGCCTCCACCAGCGTCTGGGCCGCCGTCGGCGAGGAGCTGGAAGGCGTCGGCGGCCTCTATCTGGAGGACTGCGCCGAAGCCCCGCCCTGGAGCCCGGAGCACCCCAACCGCGGCGTGATGGAACACGCCCAGGATCCGGAAGCCGCCGAACGGCTCTGGATCGTCTCGGAAGAAACCGTGGGAATGAGCCTATGAGCCTGCAAGGAAAGACCCTGTTCGTCACCGGCGCCAGCCGCGGCATCGGCCTGGCCATCGCGCTGCGCGCGGCGAAGGACGGCGCCAATGTCGCCATCGCCGCCAAGACGGCCGAGACCCACAAGCATCTGCCCGGCACCATCTATTCGGCGGCCGAAGAGATCGAGAAGGCCGGCGGCCGGGCCCTGCCGCTGATCGTCGATGTCCGCGACGAGGCCAATGTCATGGACGCCGTCGAGCAGACCGTGGCGAAGTTCGGCGGCATCGACATCTGCGTGAACAACGCCTCGGCCATCCAGCTGACCGGGACCCTCCAGACCGACATGAAGCGCTACGACCTGATGAACCAGGTCAACGCCCGGGGGACCTATCTGACGTCGAAGGCCTGCATCCCGCACCTGAAGCGCAGCGCCAATCCGCACGTCCTGATGCTGTCGCCGCCGCTGGACATGAACCCCCGCTGGTTCAAGGGCCATGTGGCCTACACCATGGCCAAGTACGGCATGAGCATGTGCGTGCTCGGCATGGCCGAGGAGTTCCGCGAGGACGGGATCGCCTTCAACGCGCTGTGGCCGCGCACGGGCATCGCCACGGCCGCCATCCAGTTCGCCCTGGCCGGCGAGGAGGGCATGAAGAGCTGCCGCACCACCGACATCATGGCCGACGCCGCCTACGCGATCTTCAACAAGCGCTCGCGCGAGTTCACCGGCAATTTCCTGATCGACGACACCTTCCTCTATGGCGAGGGCGTGCGCGACTTCGACAAGTACCGGGTCGATCCCACCGCGCCCCTGATGCCGGACTTCTTCGTGCCGGAGGACTCCGAGCCGCCGCCGGGCGTGAAGATCGGCTGAGGCATGGGAGCCGTCTTCGTCCGTCCGGCCGGGCCCGCCGATGCGGCCCTGATCCACGCCTTCGTCCGGGATCTGGCCGATTACGAGAAGCTGCTGCACGAGGTGGAGGCGACCGAGGCGGACATCGCCTCGGCCCTGTTCGGCGAAAACCCCCGCGTCTTCTGCGAGATCGCCGAGGCGGACGGGGCGGCGGTGGGCTTCGCCCTGTGGTTCTATAGCTTCTCCACCTTCCGCGGCCGGCACGGGATCTATCTGGAGGACCTCTTCGTCAGACCGCAGGCGAGGGGCGTCGGCGCCGGCAAGGCTCTGCTGCGGGCCCTGGCGAAGCGCTGCGTCGAGGAGGGCCTTGGTCGGCTGGAATGGTCGGTGCTCGACTGGAACGCTCCGGCCATCGGCTTCTATGACGGCCTGGGCGCCGCGGCCATGGACGCGTGGACCGTCCGCCGCCTGGACGGGAAGGCCCTGGAGGCGCTGGCGGCGTCATGAGCGCGCCGCCGCTGACCGTGCTGTCGGTGAGCCCTGAAGAAGAGGCGGCCATCCGCGCGGCGGTGCAGGCGGTGAACGATCGCGTGCTGGCCGGTCCGGAGCATGTCGAGGGCCTGCTCGCCCTGCTGTCCGACCCGCGGGTCTCCGATCCGATCTACGACCTGCCGCGGCCTTTCACCCGGGAGAGCATCGCCCTCTGGGTGGAAGAGAGCCGGCAGGCGAAGGAACGCGGGGAGCGCATCCTGTCCGTCACCCTGGACGAGGCCGGTCAGGTGGCCGGCTATTCCTGCATCAGCGTCTGGCCCGACCGCTCGGCCGCCGAGATCGCCGGCGCCGCCCGCTTCGACCGCCAGAACACCGGCCGCGGCCGGGGCGGCGTGGGCAACGCCGCGGCCTTCATGTTCGAGACCCTGGGGGTGCGCCTGATCGGCCTGACCGCGGCGCTGGACAACATCCGTTCGATCAGGGCGATCGACGGCGCCGGTTTCGTCCGCATGGGCGAGCGCGAGAGCGTGCGCCCCGACGGCACGGTCCGCCGCAGCGCCTACTGGGAGCTGACGCGCGAGGAATGGCGCGCGCGCCGCGAGGTCGGCGGTCGGTCCTAGACCGCGATGTCGATGATGACGCCCTTGGCCTCGCCGGTCTGGGCCTCGGCCTTGGCTTCCCGCTCGATGGCCTCGCGCAGACGCCGGGCGATTTCCTCGGCGATCTTGGAGTTCAGCGCCTGCTGGTCCTCCGGGCTCAGGTTCCCATCGGGGGCGAACTCCCGGGTGACCTGCTCGCGGATCATGGCCTCGAGCTTCTCGCGCTTGACCTTCTTCTGCCACTCGTAGAAGCCGCCGGCCTGCTGGATCTCATCGAGCGGGCTCGCCGGCTTGGCTTCCCCGATCGAGGTGTCGTCGCGGCTGAAGGGCCGGGAGACGGCGCTGGCTGCGAAGGGGTTGGATGCGCCGATGCTCGCGACCATGTGCGGCTCTCCGTGGCGGGATGTCGCATGGCGTTAAGCAAGATCGGCGCCAGCCGCCGCCCTAGGGCGTGGACTCATAAGCTCTGAGCCACAGGCGGGTTGAGGCGAGCAGGACGGCGGCGAGGAAGTTCCTGGCCAGCTTGTCGAAGCG